>NZ_CP014335.1:475000-1675000 GCF_001610955.1 Geobacillus thermoleovorans | reverse complement strand
GCGATGCCGGGCAAATCGTCGCCAAAGCGATCCGCGAATACGGCTGGTACGATGCGTCGACGTTGAAAGAACCGTACCGGATTGAAGGGAAGAAAACGATGGGGCTGGAGATCGCCGAGCAGTTCTCTTGGCAGCTCCCGGATGTCATTTTGTATCCGACCGGCGGCGGCGTCGGGTTGATCGGCATTTACAAGGCGATCAAAGAACTGCAGGCGCTCGGCTGGGTGGACGGCCGCATGCCGCGGCTGGTCGCTGTGCAGGCCGAGCATTGCGCGCCGATCGTCAAGGCGTGGAAGGAGAAAAAACGTGAATCGGAGTTTTGGCCGAACGCCCATACAGTGGCGTTTGGCATCAATGTGCCGAAAGCGCTTGGCGACTTTCTTGTTCTTGAGGCGGTGTATGAGACGAACGGCTGCGCCATTGCGATCAGCGATGAGGCGATTTTGGCCCAACAGCAGATGGTGGCGAAACTGGAAGGGGCGTTCATTTGCCCGGAAGGAGCGGCGGCGTTTGCGGCGGCACGAACGTTGCGCGAGAGCGGTTGGATTCGTGATGGGGAGAAGGTCGTCGTGCTCAACACGGGGACGGGATTGAAATACGCCGATTTGGTTCAAGTCGCCCCACCGGTGCTCGAACCGGGAGATTCGCTTCCGATGCGGGAATAATCAAGCCGCAAGCAAAAAATCGTAGACAAACCCAAAAAGGAATTGTATACTAAATTCATCGGAATAATAAAAAACGGATAAGCGATTCATCTTCGGGGCAGGGTGAAATTCCCGACCGGCGGTGATGAGGCGCTTGGCCTCTCAGCCCGCGAGCCGCAAGGCAGGATCCGGTGCGAGTCCGGAGCCGACAGTATAGTCTGGATGGGAGAAGATGAAGGTTTGCCGGCGTTCGTTTTGGCGCATGCGAACGTCTAGTTGCGCACACCCTTTTTCTCCCTTAAGCCTCGTTCGGTTTAAGGGAGTTTTTGTTGGCGCTCGCGGCGGCAGCCTTCTTCTTGTGAGGATGAATCACGAGAAGGGGAGGAGAACAAACATGAAACGCATTTCCATCCGCGCCTTTGTCGGCATCGGAGTGTTGAGCGCCATGGCGCATGTGCTCATGATGCTCAACTTTCCGCTGCCGCCGTTTCCGAACTTTTTGCTTGTCGACTTCAGCGACATCCCGGCGCTTGTCGCCGCGCTGTTGTACGGCCCGCTCGCCGGCGTGGCGGTCGAACTCTTGAAAAACGTGTTGAACTATGTTTTTGTCGGCAGTGCGACCGGCGTTCCGATCGGCCAAATCGCCAACTTTACCGCTGGGGCGGCGTTTATTTTGCCGGTTTCCTATATTTATGGGAAAGCCGCATCGAAAAAAGGCTTGCTGCTGGGGTTGGCGGCGGGAACAGTGACAATGGCGCTCGTCATGAGCGTGCTCAACTACTACGTCTTTATGCCGGCGTACACGCTTTTCCTTGGCGCTCCGCAGATGAGCGCGCCGGAAGCGAAGGCGTTGGTGGTATCGGCGATTTTGCCGTTTAACGCCGTCAAAGGAGCGATGGCGGCCATCGTATTTCAGCTTCTCTTTTGGCGTCTTCGTGCTTGGCTTGAGAAACAAGCGGCATCCCGCCAAGCCGCTTGATGATCAAAAAGCGAGGGATTTCCGACCCCTCGCTTTTTGCTTTGTCAAAAGCGAATCCGCGGCACCCACTCGGCAAACCGCTCCTCTTTAAACGGATTGGCGGTCATCGAATAACCGCGCTCTTCCCAGTAGCCCGGCTCGTCCTTTTTCATAAAGCGGATGCCGGACGCCCATTTCGCCCCTTTCCATAAGTAAAACGTCGCCGGCGGAATGAAACGGAGCGGATAGCCGTGCTTCGGCGAGATGTCCTGCCAGTCGTGATGCTTGTCTTTCCATCGATAGACAAACAAGGCATCATCGCCCATCAGCGCTTCAAGCGGCAAGTTCGCCGAATAGCCGAACCGGTCGCCGTTTAAATATCCGTAAATTTTCACGTATTTCACATCAGGATCTAGCTCCACAAAGCGCAAAAACTCGCGGAAGGCGATGCCTTCAAACGTCGTGTCGAATTTTGACCATGTTGTGACACAATGCATATCGATGGTTGAAACCGTCTTCGGCAGCTGCATCACTTCTTGATACGAAAGCGACACTTCCTCTTTCACATCGCCGAACAATCGGAAATTCCACGTCGCTTCATCGAATTGGTACACATCGCCCTCATGCAAAATCGGCCATTTTTCCGTTTCGAATTGGCCGGGAGGGAGTTGTTTGGTCATGGTTGGCACCTCCTTTTTCTGCTAAATTTCTCTTAATTATTCATGATACAAAATAGGGGCAAGGGATGCAACGAAGAGGGGGCTTGATGTATCATGACGGGTTCGGTCAAGTTGATGTTTTATTTTGTAAAGTAAATTTTCGGTAAGTATTTATTGATTTTTAATTTTTCTCAATTATATAATGATAATAACAAATTTGAAACTATTGTTCCGAAATGTGGAACGACAGATGGAGGAGAGGGGGATGCCGACTAAGAAATAGAGTGGGGTGAACGACGTAACGATTTGTATTAACATTTGCCGTAAAATGTGCTGGAGAGGAGAAGAGAAACATGGTGCTCATTGGAGTGTTGATCGTCATCATCGGCTTCATTGTTCGCATTAATCCACTTCTTGTCGTGACAGCGGCTGGATTGGCGACAGGATTGCTCGCCCATCAATCGCTGTATGACATTATTGAACAATTTGGAACAGCGTTTACGACCAACCGGTATATGGCGGTGTTCATCGCCACATTGCCCGTCATCGGCATTTTGGAACGTTTTGGATTGCGTGAACAGGCAGAAAGTGTCGTGGCGAAAATCAAAGCCGCGACAACAGGACGAATCTTGACCGCTTATTTGATCATCCGGGAAGCGGCTGCAGCGGCTGGGCTTACTTCCATCGGCGGCCATGCTCAAATGGTTCGTCCGCTCGTCGCTCCTATGGCAGAAGGAGCGGCGGAAGCGAAATACGGAAAACTGCCGGATCATGTCCGGGATGACATTCGCGCTCATTCCGCAGCGGTGGACAATATCGGGTTGTTTTTTGGCGAGGATGTGTTCATCGCCATCGGAGCGATTTTGTTGATGAAAGGATTTTTTGATCAAAACGGCATTCCTTCTGATCCGCTGCATATGGCGTTATGGGCGATCCCAACGGCCGTGGCCGCGCTGATCGTTCACAGCATCCGCCTGCATCGGCTGGACCGCTCGCTTCACAAGCTCTTTCATCGGGAGAATGGAAAGGGGAGAGAGTGAATGTGGTTGTCCATTGAAGCGGTGTACATATTTTTAGGCATTGTGGTTGTGTTGGGAAGCTTGTGGACCTTTGCCGATCGTCAAAACCCGAAGCGCTTCACATCAGGGTTGTTTTATTTCCTTTATGGTGTGACACTGCTGTTCGGCAGCATCATTCCCCCGTTTTACACCGGAGTGCTTGTGCTTATCATGGTGGCCATTGTCGGAACCGGGGGATTGAAGCTCGGAAGCTACCAAGAGGCGACGCCGGAAGAGAGAAGACAACATCGCGATCGATTGAAACATCGCCTGTTCATTCCGGCCTTGTTGATTCCGGTTTTGACTGTCATCGGTGTGACATGGCTGAAAAATGTCAAGGTTGGAAACGCTTTTCTTTTCGATCCGAAAAACGTGACTCTTGTGTCTCTCGGGCTAGCGACGTTCGTTGCTTTGCTCGTCAGCATGGCGATGACTCGGACCACTCCGTTTATGGCAGTTAAAGAATCGCGCAGGCTGCTTGAATCAATCGGCTGGGCCGCCCTCTTGCCGCAGATGCTGGCAACGCTAGGGACGATTTTTACGACTGCTGGGGTAGGCACCGCTGTGTCCAATTTGGTAGGAAACATCATTCCGACTCATTCATTGTTTTGGATTGTGGTGGCCTATTGTATTGGCATGGCTTTGTTTACGATGATCATGGGCAATGCTTTTGCCGCGTTTCCGGTCATGACAGCGGGGATCGCTGTTCCACTGCTGATCAAACAATTTGGCGTCGATGCGAATCATGTGGCCGCCCTCGGGATGTTTTCCGGCTACTGCGGCACCTTGATGACGCCGATGGCGGCGAATTTCAACATCGTGCCCGCCGCCTTGCTTGATTTGAAAGACAAAAACCACGTGATTCGCGTGCAAGTGCCGACAGCGTTGATTCTGTTGGCGTTCAACATCGCTGCAATGTATGTGGTCACTCTCATGGATTTATAATCCGATAACGGGAAAGGACTGAAGATACGATGAAAAAAGTGCTCGTGACCGGATTTGATCCGTTTGGAGGAGAAACGGTGAATCCATCGCTGGAGGCGGCCAAGCAAGCAGCCGGATGGAAAAACGATCGGTATATCGTTGAAGTTCGGGAGATTCCAACCGTATTTGGCCAATCATTAGAAATCTTGCATGATGCAATGAAGCAAGTGGATCCCGATATTGTGATTTGCGTCGGACAGGCGGGAGGGAGAGCCGATATTTCCGTTGAAAGGATAGCGGTGAACATCAATGATGCCCGCATTCCCGACAACGAAGGTCATCAGCCGATTGACGAACCCGTTGTTCCAGGCGGGCCTGTTGGCTATTGGTCAACTTTGCCGGTCAAAGCGATTGTCCATGAGTTGAGGCGTCACGGCATACCAGCCTCTGTCTCTTATACAGCGGGAACGTTTGTCTGCAACCATGTGTTTTACGGATTGATGCATTATATTGCCCAAGTGAAGATGCCCATTCGGGCCGGATTTATCCATATTCCGTATCTGCCGGAACAAGCAGCCCGGCATCCAGGACAGCCTAGCATGGCGTTAGAAACGATTGTGAAAGGACTGCGGATTGCCATTGACGTGACGGTCGAACGTGAAGAAGATATCCAAGCGGTTGGCGGGCAAATTTGTTAAGGGGGATTCGTCCAGTTGCCTTTGACTTCAGCCTGCCCCTTCTGCTCGGCATGGATTTGGCTAAACAAAAAGCGGTCGCCATGGAGGTAGGAATGCAAAACTCCGGATTGAGCGTGGCAATTGCCACAGCGAATTTTTCACCCTTGGCGGCTGTTCCAAGTGCGATTTTCAGCGTGTGGCACAACAATATATATATATCCGAAGCGATCCTCGCGGCGATTTTCAGCCGGAGGGAAGAGAAGGACCATCTGATAGGATTAAAGGAAAAGTCAAGGGTGTAGAAGCAGGTGTAAACAGCGGTTTTGTAAGAGAGAGGCCGCTGTTTTCTATTGTGTATTGTAGTGGGGAAGCTATCTACCATAAGTTGTCCTTAATATTTTAAGATAGGTGTGCATAGAGAAAATAGAAGGGGCAAAAAATGCGAATGAAGAGGAGACTGAGAAGAACGCGCAGCCCCCCTTTTCATAAATCACCACCCTCTTCGACCGTCCTTAGGAATAATTTTCTTCTCATTGCACACCGTATCCAATAGAAACTTGGAAACGGGAGCGTGATGCCGATGGCCGAACAAAGAGAACGATGGCTCTTCCTTTTGGCACTTTGCCTCATCGCCCTTTACGTGTCCCCGCTCTTTCTCCTTGGCGAGAACGCCCATATTCGCGTCCACGATAATTTGGATTCCAATATCGCTTGGTATAAGGTGCTCTCCGAAAGCGGAAAAATCACCGGGCCGCTTGACGCGAAGATTCCGCAAATCGCCAACGGCAAGTTGTCAAGAAATGCCCTCGGTTCGGAGTTGACCGGCATCGTCTGGCTGCACACGTTATTTCCCACGATGACTGCTTATGCGCTCAGCCAAACGATCACAAGGGTGGTGGCATTTTTGGGCATGTATTTGTTGTTGAAAACGCATTTCCTGCCCGAACCGCGTTGGATGGCTGTTCGCATCGGCGTGGCGCTCGCATTTGCGCTGACGCTGTTTTGGCCGTCGGGGATGTTAAGCACGCTCGGCATGCCGCTTGCGCTCTGGGCGTTTTTGAGCATCCGGAAAGGCGAGGGGGAGTGGAAACATTACGTCGCGCTCACGCTTCTCCCGTTTTATTCCAGCTTTGTGCTCGGGTTCTTTTTCTTTCTTGCCGCCATGGGCACTCTTTGGCTTTTGGATGTGCTGCGCGGGAAGGGGTGGAACATCCGCTTTTTGACTTCCATCGCTTACATGACGCTGTTGTATTTGCTTGTCGAGTACCGGCTTGTGTACTCGTTTTTATGGGAAGACGAGCCGACAAGCCGGGATGAGTACTTCCATGCCCGGTTGTCGTTTTGGCATTGCGTCCGCTTGACGTGGAAAAACTTTATCCTCGGCCACCATCACGTCATGACCGAGCATACCTTTTTTATTTTGCCGGCCTGGTTGATGGCCTTGTATCTTGTTTTCATGAAAAAACGATGGAAGCAAGAACGGTTATTTCTTTTCCTATTCGGACTGAATTTCGCCCTGTCGGCGTGGTATGCATTTTGGTTTTATAAAGGGTGGCTGCCGCTTACCGAGCGGTTTCATTTTTTGGACACGTTTAACTTTGCCCGCTTTCATTTTTTGCGCCCGCTTGTCATTTATGTGCAGTTTGCGCTGGCGCTGAAAATCGTATGGCAATACAGCGAAAAAGGAGAAAAGTGGGCGAAGCGGCTGCTAGCGGCCCAAGTGATCTTGGTGTTTTTGATTAACGAAGAAATCGTCTTCCGCTACGAGCCGACGGTGAAGCAATTTTACGCGGAAAAACAGTTCCAAGAAATCAAGCAATACATCGGGCTCCCGGTGTCCGACTACCGCGTCGTCAGCATCGGCATTCACCCCGCCATCGCCCAATACAACGGGTTTTACACGCTCGATACGTACAACAACTTTTATCCGCTGTCATACAAATACGAGTTCCGCAAAATCATTGAACGTGAACTGGAAAAAAGCAAAACGATCCGCACATATTTTGACGAATGGGGCGGGCGCTTCTATATTTTTACAGCAGAACTTGGAAAACGGTATATGTTTACAAAACAGTCGAAAAAACGGCTGAAGAACTTGCAGCTGAATACAGAACAGTTGAAAAAAATGGGCGGCCGCTATATTTTCTCGGCGGTTCCGATTGACAATGCGGCGGAAAATGGACTCGTGTTGGACCGTGTATTCACGTCCGATGAGTCGGCGTGGACGATTTATTTGTATAAGGTGAATTGAAAACAGCGGCTTCTCTTGAAAAGAGAAGCCGCTGTTTTACGAGCGCCTAGCTACGGGGCTGATCCAACCGCGCAAGTTGCCGGTCGTGCCACCTTGAGAGCAGCCATAGGGCAATCAGTGTCCCAATCAATGTGCATACCATATCCCATTGGGTGTCCCAAATATCGCCTTGTGTGCCCAAAAAGTCTTTCGATGCCTTTCCTCCTTTGGAGATGATGGAGACGAGCCATTCGATGATTTCGTACAGGGCGGCGATGGCGAGCGACATGCTTGTGACGATCGTGAAAAGCCAAGGGCCGCGCGACAGCGGCGTTTTCCGCAGCGCAATCTCCCTTAGGACGATGGCGAACGTCCCTTTGAGGAAATGGCCAAACCGGTCGTAATGGTTGCGTTCGAAATGGAACGCATCTTTGATCCAGTTAAAAAAAGGAACTTTGGAGTAAATATAATGGCCGCCGATCAACATGAGGACCGCCAGCATGGCGATGATGACATACGACATCGTTGTCAGCCGGAAGCGTTGATACAGGGCCATCACGATCACAAGCCCCACAAGCGCTGGGGCGACCTCAAGCGCCCACACCGCATAGCTGGTTGGACGAATGGCCGACCAAACGAACACAGCAGCGACGATCAGCAACAACAGCCCATGAATGCGGGTTTGCCTTGCTTGTTCCACCTTTTTTCCTCCTTGGAACAGCGAGATTCGTCTATGATCATTATTCGGAAAAACGCGGATTTTATGCGCTTGATGAAAACGTCGGAGTTTCAGCGGGCTATAAGAACCAGAGAGGAAGGGGCCGTGAAGATGCGGCGCGAAGTAACAGGCAAGGTGGGGGGATACCTCGGGTAGGGAAACATTCCTAATTTTCAACGAGGACGCGAATGTATATTCGCATTTGTTTGATTTGATGGTATAATGAAACATGCACAGCCATATGCAGGGTGGGCAGTGGCCACTCCCTGAACGAAAGGGGGTGGTGCTGATGATGTCGATTGCCGACGCGCTGACGCTCATGATTGCGTTTGCGTCACTCATCGTCGCGGTGATCGCCGTATCCAAAGACAAAAAGTAACCCACCCTGCTAGGCCGAGGCGAGGGTAGGTTACGATGCCCGAGGCTTGGGCCACTGCGCTTCTTGCAGCGGCTGTGTATGGACAGGGCATTGGTGGCCGCCAATGCCCTGCTTTATTGTACGTTCCTTCTTCTTTATTATACGCGTATAAAGAAGGGGATGACAAGAACTTTAGAGAAAGGGACAGTGAAGATCGAAAAAAATGAAAAAGAGGGTTGACTCTTTCATTTTTTTATAGTAAATTTTACATTGTCGTTCCGATTCTGAAGGAACTGAAATATAAAGATACAAAAAAACTTGACAAACTTTTGGATTGCTTTATAATAGAAATCGTCGCCATTGCCTAGTGGTGATAGCGGAGGGGAAACACCCGTTCCCATCCCGAACACGGAAGTTAAGCCCTCCAGCGCCGATGGTAGTTGGGGCCAGCGCCCCTGCAAGAGTAGGTCGCTGCTAGGCAAACAACGTGGAGTATTAGCTCAGCGGGAGAGCACCACGTTGACAGCGTGGGGGTCACTGGTTCGATCCCAGTATACTCCACCATCATGGGGCGTTAGTTCAGGGGGAGAACGCTTCGCTGGCAGCGAAGAGGTCAGGGGTTCAAATCCCCTACGCTCCATTGTATGCGGTCGTGGCGGAATGGCAGACGCGCTAGGTTGAGGGCCTAGTGGGGGCAACCCCGTGGAGGTTCAAGTCCTCTCGACCGCATCGCTCCAAACAGCTATGGAGGAGTACCCAAGTCTGGCTGAAGGGGTCGGTTTCGAAAACCGATAGGGGTGTCACAGCCCGCGGGGGTTCGAATCCCTCCTCCTCCGCCATAAATATTGACTTAGCTCAATTGGTAGAGACGAGCACCTGCTTCGTCGAGTCGGCTTCGAGTTGCCTCGACGCATCCTGCTTCCTCGAAACAGCTTGTAGAGGAAGAGGCACAGAGCACAACAATGAGCCACCTTCTTGCATTTATTTTATGCCGACTTAGCTCAATTGGTAGAGACGAGCATCTGCATCGTCGAATTTGCTTCGAGTTGTCCCGACGCACCCAGCTTCTTCGAATTGGCTGGTAGAGAAAGGGACACAACAAATGAACAATGAGCCACGATTTATATCATAATTATGCCGACTTAGCTCAATTGGTAGAGCAACTGAATCGTAATCAGTAGGTTGCGGGTTCGAGTCCTGCAGTCGGCATCACGATTACGGAGGGGTAGCGAAGTGGCTAAACGCGGCGGACTGTAAATCCGCTCCCTTTGGGTTCGGCGGTTCGAATCCGTCCCCCTCCATTTTTATTTCTTATAAGCGGGCCTATAGCTCAGCTGGTTAGAGCGCACGCCTGATAAGCGTGAGGTCGGTGGTTCAAGTCCACTTAGGCCCATCACTTATGATGGACGACAAGAATGATTCTTGTCGTCTTTTTTGCGTTGTCGCTAAAGGCATAATGTGCTCTACCATCTCCATGGAGAATCCTCTGACTTTCACATGTCAACGAAAGGGTGCCCCCGTTCAGACACCCTCCCTTGGTTTTTACTTGAAAGTGGTTTTAGCAGAGAAACTTCCGCTTCAAACAAAACTAGAAGCCGTTCACGGAACGATAGTCCGTTTGCCTAATGGACGTACTTCCCATAATCAGGGGTAGCGATACGGTCAAAATCACGGGCGAGTTTTGTCAACCCTTCACGCAGCTCTTTGCCGGCGACAGGAGCACCGTGTCCGGTGATGGCGACTGACGGAAAGAGTGCGGCTAACTTGCGCACCGACTCGCGGGCGGCGCGCCAATCGATGGTATAATAGCGCGGCGGGCCGCTGATTTCGATTTGTTGGGTCAACACTTTATACAGTGAATCTTGGCGGACGGTGACGAACGCGTCGCCGGCGATTAAAGCGGCGTCGCGCGGCCGAAATAACGAAATGTGGCCTGGCGTGTGCCCCGGTGTGTGGATCCAGCGAAATTCCGGCAAGTGCGGAACGGTGCCGTCCGCAGGGAGCGGCTGGACGCGGTTGCCTAATTGAATCGGCTCGTTCGGAAAAAACGGCGAGATTTTGGCGATGAAGCCGCCCTCGACGGAAGCGTCAGGTTCAGGATAGCTCGCCTTTCCAGTCAAATACGGCAGTTCAGCCGGATGGGCATACACCGGGACATTCCAATGCTTGACAAGCTCAACAATCGCTCCAACGTGGTCAAAATGGCCGTGGGTTAAAACAATGGCTTGCGGGCGGCTGCCGCTGCCAAAGCGGTCTTCCACGACTGAAACAATGTCATCGGCTGATCCCGGCATGCCAGCGTCGACCAATACAAACGCGTGGTCGTCCGGGCGGCCGACAAGACAAATGTTCACGATTTGGATCGTATGGCAGTACAAATCGGGCAGCACGCTGACGCCGAGGCCGCTTGCTGCCGATGTCGCGTGAATAAAATGATAGTCTTCTCCGTAATGCAATGGTTCGTCGGCCATCAAACCCCTCCTTTGAATCGTTGTCCAACGATAGCATGCCGCATCGACCTGTCTCCTATACAAAAGAGCTGCCGTCTAGCTCGACATGGATCGCCAAAGAATGGTACAATAAGGAAAACACAATGGCACAAGGAGGCTACAAACGAATGAGCATTTTGAAGAAAGGATTGGCATTCGGGCTGGGATTGGCGATTGCAAGCAAAGAACAAGTGGAAAAAATCATTGACGAGTTAGTCAAAAAAGGGGAATTGTCGCTTGACGAATCGAAGGAAGTGATCGATCAATGGAAACAGCAGACCGAAGCGCGGAAAACGGAAGTGCAGCGGCTTGTACGCGAGCAAATCAAGCAGGTGATCGATAAACTCGACTTGGCGACGAAAGAAGACGTGCGGCAGCTCGAGGAGCGAATCCGCCGTCTTGAAGAAAAGGAACAAAGCGGGCAGTAAACCGATGCGGCCTGTCCGCTCGCTTTTTGCCGCCTTAGGAGAGATGTCTCGATGATCGGAAAACGGATGCGCCATATCGGAAGGTATCACGAAATCGCCGCCTCCTTGCTTCGGCACGGATTCGGGATGATCGTCGATGAGCTCGGCTTTTCGTCGTTTCTTTCGTTGCCGCCGCGATGGAGAGCGGAGCAAGGGAAAAAGGAAGGAAAAACGGTTGGGGAGCGGCTCCGCCTTGTGCTCGAGGAGCTCGGCCCGACGTTCGTGAAGCTCGGGCAAATTGCTAGCACACGGCCGGATTTGATTCCCGCTCCGATCATCAGTGAGCTCGAAAAGCTGCAAGACCAAGTTCCGCCGTTTCCGTTTGCCGATGTCCGCCGGATTGTCGAAGCGGAGTTTGGAAGTTCGCTGGAAACACTCTTTCGTTCATTTGAGGAAATGCCGCTCGCTGCCGCTTCGCTTGGACAAGTGCACCGGGCGGTTCTTCCTTCCGGACAGGCCGTGGCGGTGAAAGTGCAGCGCCCGCACATCGCTGCGCGGGTGGAGACGGATCTGGAAATTTTGCAAGATTTGGCCGTGCTGGCGGAACGCCGTCTCGATTGGGCGGCAACCTACCAATTGTCTGAGATCATCGATGAATTGGTGCGCTCATTGCGGCAGGAGCTGGATTATACAGTCGAGGCGCGCCATGCGGAACGGTTTGCACGGCAGTTTACCGGCGATTCGTCGGTGTATGTCCCGAGGGTGTTTTGGGATTATACGACGAAAACAGTGCTCACGATGGAATATGTCGAAGGGATCAAACTCGGGGAGATCGAGCGGTTGAAAGCGAACGGCCACTCCTTAAAAACGATCGCCGAGCGTTTGGCTGAAGCAACCTTTAAACAAATGTTTGAGCATGGATTTTTTCATGGCGACCCTCATCCTGGCAATGTATTTGTTCTTGACGATGGAACGCTTTCCTTCATTGACTTTGGCTTGATGGGCCGCCTTCGACCTCATGTCAAACATCATCTTTCTTCACTCATCATCGCCTTAATGCGGCAAAACACGGATGGGGTGTTGGGTGCGATTTACGGTTTAGGAATTGTTCCTGACGGAGTCGATGAAGGAAAATTGCGCGATGATATTGACGAGTTGCGGGAGAAATACTACCGCGTCCCGCTCGGTGAGATCAGTCTTGGGGAAGCCGTCGAGGATTTGCTTTCGGTGGCATTTCGCCATGGCATTCGCATCCCAAGCGATTTGACGCTGTTAGGGAAAGCGCTGTTGACGGTCGAAGGGGTCGTGGAGACGCTTGATCCGCAGTTTCGCATCATGGATGTGGCCGAACCGTTTGGGAGAAAGCTGATGAAAGAGCGTCTTCGGCCTGACCGTGTAGCGGAAACGGCGTGGAAACGGATTTTCGACTACGGTGAATGGCTGCTTCGCTTGCCGGACAGCGTAAAGGAATGGACGAAAATGATGCGGCATGGCAAGCTTCGGCTGGAAATCACGGCGCCTGATTTGGAAACGCTGCTAAAGAAGCTCGATCAGATTACGAACCGGCTGTCGTTTAGCATCGTTCTTCTTTCGCTGAGCATCGTCCTTGCCGGGCTGATGATCGCTTCCTCGCTCGGGCGGCCGTCGACGCTGCTGTGGAAGATTCCTGCTGTTGAAATCGGATTAGGCGCGTCCGCTTTTCTGTTCGGTTGGCTGCTTTACTCGATTTTTCGTTCGGGAAAATTTTAGCGTTTGTTGCGCAATGATTTCTTTTTTCGGAGATTCTTGAAAGTTTGATGCAGTCCGATCCATGAAAGGGGCTGACCCAAAAGGCGATCTCTCCTCAAGAAAGACACAATATATAGTGTGACAGAGAAGCGGCTGGTGCTTATATATAGCGATGAGAGAGGGTGTCCCAGTCCTTTTGGGACACCCCCTTTTTTCATCAATAATAATAAATTTGCACGAAGCACATTTGTTAAGCCATGCTAGACAGCTTGATGGGGTGGAAAGCCGGTGAGGGCGCCGGAATAAATTCCACACTTTGGATTATACTAACAGTGCTGTCTGAGACAGCGTTTAGGGAGTGGGAAATGGGTTAGGGAGGATCGATGATGACGTTTTCTCTTCCTGTTGTTTGGACGGTGGAACTGGCAGCGGTCATGTTGAGTATAGCGGGAAGTTTTTGGATCGCCAAACGGCATATACGGAGATATGCGGTTTTGTATGCATTCAGTGCGGTGACAGGCATCGTTCTTTGCCTTGCGTTTGTCTATGCAGGCTTTTACTCCTTCCCTGTTAAGCTCGTTCCTTATACACCGATTCCGCTCGTTGAAATGGCAACCGTCATTCCGTTTTTCGTTTTGTTTGGAGTCAAGTACAGTCCGGAAAGCTGGGCATGGAAGTTGCCGTTTTACTTTGCGATGGTGCAGTTGATTATGTTGTTCGAGTTGGTTGCTCTTGTATCGCCGCTCCCTCTGATTGATTATAAGGAACAGTGGGATGTGTGGGATTCATACACCGCCTGGTGGCTGTATTTGCTTTTCTTTGAGTGGATGGGCGGAAAAATCGTCCCCCAAAAAGCGCGCTCTCCGCTTGCGGCTTCCTCTTTCCGCTACGGCCGGTGGGGATGGATGATCGTCCATGCGATTGCCATGACTACCGTTTTTTTAGCTGGGGTGTACGCCGGGTGGAACATAAAATAACTGGCAGCAGGCCATCCATGTTCGGACAGCCAGCAAACAGAATGTCTGGATGCGGACGAGAAAGCGGATCGATGCGTAGGCGATGAATATGATGTTCAAGTTTGCGTCTGTTGTGGCCGGCCTAGGGGGTGTGGGCGCTGTGCAAAAAAGATCGATGATTTTTTCCTTTTTCTATTGGCTGGGCAGGATTTTGATCTGGCTGGAGCGAAACTATATAGATGCAACGAAATCGTTTCACATATCCTTGACGGAAAAGTGGCTCATCCATTTTTGACTGTCGAAGGCAAGCCATAGGCTTGCCTCCGTCACGCTAAGGCGTGACGGAAGACCGAACAACGACTCGCTTAAAGACCCATTCATGGGTCTTTAAGCGGTGTTGTTCGGTCACTCGACAGTCGGATGAAATGATCGGTAAAAACGAAAAATGTTAAAGCTTTAAATTGCATCTATATAGTACAGCAAAAAGGAGAATAAAGGAGGGAGAGACCTCGATGTCCATTGTCAACCCAAGCCGGGAAGAAATCGGTGAAATTTTGCGCAAGGCGAAACGGATTGCCGTCGTTGGGTTGTCCAACAATCCGGAGCGCGAGTCGTATATGGTGGCGAAAGCGATGAAAGACGCTGGATACGAAATCATTCCGGTCAATCCGATGATCGATGAGTGGGAAGGCATTCCGGCGGTTGATCAACTAACCGATATCGAAGGCCATGTCGACATCGTCGATGTGTTCCGCCGCTCTGAGCATTTGCCCGAGCTGGCCCGCGAGTTTGTGCAAATCGATGCCGACGTGTTTTGGGCGCAGCTTGGCGTCGTCAATGAGGAGGCGTATCGCTTTTTGAAAGAAAAAGGCTACACGGTCATTATGGATCGCTGCATTAAAGTGGAACATGCGCTCACCAAGCGTGCTTAATCTTAATCCATGAAACGGCCATCTTGTTCGAGATGGTCCTTTCGTTTTTTTGTCGCACTTGTCCGAATTTGTCGGGGGATGTCAAAAGGCAATGGACAGTCGGGAAGTTTGTGGTACAATAGAAACAGGTGTTCTTGTTTTTGTAGGAAGGGGTGGCCTTGTGGCAAAGCATGCGACATACGAATATAACGAAGATGCCATTCAAGTGTTGGAAGGGCTCGAGGCAGTCAGGAAGCGGCCGGGGATGTACATTGGCAGCACCGACAGCCGCGGCTTGCATCATCTTGTCTATGAAATTGTTGACAATTCGGTCGATGAGGCGTTGGCCGGATACGGAAACTACATTTTCGTGCAAATACATAAAGACAACAGCATCACGGTTTTGGATGAGGGGCGCGGCATGCCGGTCGGGATGCATAAGCTCGGCAAGCCGACGCCGGAAGTCATTTTGACCGTGCTTCATGCCGGCGGCAAATTCGGCCAAGGCGGCTATAAAACGAGCGGCGGCCTGCACGGAGTCGGGGCGTCGGTTGTCAACGCCTTATCAGAATGGCTGGTCGTCACGATTCATCGCGACGGCTTCATTTACCGGCAGCGGTTTGAGCATGGAGGCAAACCGGTGACGACGCTAGAGAAAATCGGCACAACGAACAAAACCGGAACCATCATTCAATTTAAGCCGGACCCAACGATTTTCAGCACGACAGTCTTCGATTATGAAACATTGAGTGAACGGCTGCGCGAATCGGCGTTTTTGTTAAAAGGGCTGAAAATCGAACTCGTTGACGAACGGACCGGCATGCGCGAGGTGTTCCACTATGAAAACGGAATTGAAGCGTTTGTCGCCTATTTGAATGAGGAGAAAGATGTGCTCCACCCGGTCGTTTATTTTGCTGGCGAGCAAAACGGCATTGAAGTCGAGTTTGCGTTCCAGTTTCATGACGGTTATTCGGAAAACGTGCTGTCGTTTGTCAACAACGTGCGCACAAAAGACGGCGGCACGCATGAGGCGGGTGCGAAAACGGCGATGACGCGCGTTTTTAACGAATACGCCCGCCGTGTCGGTTTGCTCAAGGAAAAAGATAAAAATTTGGAAGGAACCGATATTCGCGAAGGGTTGTCCGCGGTCGTTTCGGTGCGCATCCCAGAGCACTTGCTGCAGTTTGAAGGGCAGACGAAAGGAAAGCTCGGAACGAGCGAAGCGCGTTCGGCCGTCGATGCGGTGGTGTCCGAGCAGCTGATGTACTTTCTGCAAGAAAACCCGGACGTAAGCGCGATGCTCATTAAGAAAGCGATCCGGGCCTATCAGGCGCGTGAAGCGGCCCGCAAAGCGCGCGAAGAGGCGAGAAGCGGCAAAAAGCGGAAAGGGAAAGAGGCGCTCTTAAGCGGCAAGCTGACGCCGGCGCAAGGGCGCAATCCGCAAAAAAATGAGCTCTATCTCGTTGAAGGCGATTCGGCGGGCGGTTCGGCGAAACAAGGGCGCGACCGTCGATTCCAGGCGGTGCTTCCGCTGCGCGGAAAAGTCATCAACACGGAAAAGGCGAAACTTGGCGATATTTTGAAAAACGAGGAAATCAATACGATCATCCACGCCATCGGCGGCGGCGTCGGGGCTGACTTTTCGCTCGATGATGTCAACTACGACAAAGTGATCATTATGACCGATGCCGACACGGACGGCGCCCATATTCAAGTGCTGCTTTTGACGTTTTTTTACCGCTACATGCGTCCGCTGATTGAAGCGGGAAAAGTGTACATCGCCTTGCCGCCGCTTTACAAAATCAGCAAAAAAAGCGGCAAAAACGAAATCGTCGAATATGCGTGGACGGACGAGCAGCTGAAAGAAATTACGAAAAAAATGGGCCGCGGCTATACGATTCAGCGCTATAAAGGGCTCGGCGAAATGAACGCCGATCAATTATGGGAAACGACGATGAACCCACAGACGCGTACGCTCATCCGCGTGCGCATTGAAGATGCGGCCCGCGCCGAACGGAGGGTGACGACGCTCATGGGCGACAAAGTCGAGCCGCGCCGCAAATGGATCGAAACGCACGTCGCCTTCGGGCTCGAAGAGGAACCGGGATGGATCGGCTGATGGCGGCGTGAAAAGGCGCCGCCTTTTTGGTGCTGATGTGTTAGGAAAGGAGAATGACGATGGCAGAACGATTGCTGGAAATGCCGTTAGAGGACGTGCTTGGCGACCGCTTTGGCCGCTACAGCAAATACATTATCCAAGACCGGGCGCTCCCAGATGCGCGCGACGGGTTGAAGCCCGTGCAGCGCCGTATTTTATATGCGATGTACATCGATGGCAACACGGCTGATAAACCGTTTCGCAAGGCGGCGAAAACGGTTGGAAACGTGATCGGCAACTTTCATCCGCACGGCGACTCATCGGTGTATGAAGCGATGGTGCGGATGAGCCAAGAGTGGAAGCTGCGCAACGTGCTGGTGGAGATGCACGGCAACAACGGCAGCATCGACGGCGACCCGCCGGCGGCGATGCGCTACACGGAAGCGCGCCTGTCGGCGATTGCCGCCGAATTGCTTCGCGATATTGACAAAGAAACTGTTCCGTTTGTGCCGAACTTTGACGATACGACCGATGAGCCGACCGTCCTGCCGGCGATGTTTCCGAATTTGTTGGTGAACGGCTCGACCGGGATTTCGGCCGGCTATGCGACCGACATTCCGCCGCATGCGCTTGGCGAGGTGATCGACGCCGTCTTGATGCGGATCGACCGGCCGGATTGCACTGTTGACGAGCTGATGACGGTTCTTCCTGGCCCCGATTTTCCGACCGGCGGCATCATCCAAGGGAAAGACGGCATCCGCAAGGCGTATGAGACCGGCCGCGGGAAAATCATCATCCGCGCCAAAGCCGCCATCGAGCAGGGAAAAGGCGGGAAAAAGCACATTGTCATCACGGAACTGCCGTATGAAGTGAACAAAGCGAATTTAGTGAAAAAAATTGACGAGCTTCGCCTCGACAAAAAGCTCGACGGCATCGCCGATGTGCGCGATGAAACGGACCGGAACGGGCTGTCGATCGTCATCGAATTGAAAAAAGACGCCGATGCGGAAGCGATTCTCAACTACTTGTACAAAAATACGGATTTGCAAGTGCCGTACAGCTTCAACATGGTGGCGATCCATGAGCGCCGGCCGAAGCTGATGAGTTTGCCGGAGCTGTTGGATGCCTACATCGCCCACCGGAAAGAGGTCGTCACCAACCGCTCGCATTTTGAGCTGAAAAAAGCGAATGAGCGGAAGCACATCGTCGACGGCTTGATTCGGGCGCTTTCCATTTTGGATGAGGTGATTGCGACAATTCGGGCTTCAAGCGACAAGCGCGACGCCAAAGAACGGCTGATGGCTCATTACGGATTCACCGAAGCGCAGGCCGAGGCGATCGTGACGCTCCAGCTGTATCGGTTGACGAACACCGACATCACGGCGCTGCGTCAAGAAGCGGAAGAACTGGATCAAGCAATTGCGGAACTTACGGGGATTCTCGCAGATGAAAAGAAGCTGCTTGGCGTCATCAAAAAAGAGCTGAAGACGATGAAAAAGCAATATGCCGATGAGCGGCGGACGGTGATTGAAGAGGAGATTGAAGAGCTGAAAGTGAAGGTGGAGGCGCTCATTCCGGCGGAAGACGTGATCGTCACCGTGACAAAAGAAGGATATGTGAAGCGGACGAGCTATCGTTCATACAGCGCCTCAAACGGTCAAGACATGGGCATGAAGGAAACGGATCGGCTGCTCGCCCAGCTCGAGATGAATACGACCGATGTGCTCTTGCTTTTCACCCGCCGCGGCTACTATTTATACTGCCCGGTGCATACGCTCCCTGATATCCGTTGGAAAGAGGTCGGCCACCACATTTCCCATCTCATTCCGCTTGAACGCGACGATGAACTCGTCGCCGCTGTTCCAGTCTCTTCCTTTAACACCGGGGAGCAGCTCATCTTTGTGACGAAACAAGGGCTCGTAAAGCGAACGGAGCTCGCTCAATACCAAGTGCAGCGCTACACCCGCCCGCTTGTGGCCGTTAATGTGAAAGAGGATGATGACGTCATCGCCGTCTACGCGACGGATGGATGCGGCCATCTTTGGCTTGCGACGCATGATGGACATGCGCTCTTGTTTGCCGAGGAGGAGATCAGCCTTGTTGGCGTGCGCGCGGCTGGCGTGAAAGGGATTCAATTGAAGGAAGGGGACTTTGTCGCCGCTGCGTGTCCCGTTCGCCTAGAAGAGGGGGGCTCGTTCGTCGTCGTGACGCAGCGCGGAGCGGTGAAAAAAGTGGCGATGAGCGAGTTTGAGCCGTCATCACGGGCGAAGCGCGGCGTTGTGATTGTGCGCGAAGTGAAATCCAACCCGCACCGAGTTGTCGGCGCCGTCTTTGTCAGCAGCGATGAGGAAATGGTCGGATTGCGGACGGAAAAAGGGGTGGTCGAGACGATCGAAGCCGCTTCCCTTCGTCTCTCCGACCGCTACAGCACGGGTTCGTTTGTCGTTGACACTGACGAAGCCGGGCCGGTGGTGGACGTCTGGAAAGAGCCGGCGAAGCTGCTTGGAAAAGGGGAAGAAGGATGAGGTTTAAGCGTCAAGAACCGTTCCGGCATCAGTTTGGCCGGCCGCTCCCGGCCGAACTGCGCACAGCCGATGGCGAGCGCAGCGTCTACATTCACGATCTAAGTCCGCACGGGATGAAAATCGAAACGGAAGGCCGCCTTCCCTTTTCAACAGGGGGAACGCTGGTTGACATCTCGTTTTGGCTAAACGCTGCCCCCTTTACGCTGCGGGGGCAGCTTGTCTGGGAAAGACCGTTTGTCCACGCCTACTATTATGGCGTCCGCCTCCATGTCACCAAACAAGAAGAAGCGCACTTGATCGAAGCCATCAAACGACATGCGGCCGAGAGCCGCCGAATATGACGCAAAAAGGGGCCCGCGTTTTGGCGGGGCCCTTTTTTGATTTTTGACGGAGGTATGGCGCATCCAAAACGGGTGCCCTTGTCACATTGATGCCAAAATTGTCTTCACCAAAACTTCCACCATTTATTTGCCCGTGTTCGAGCAGCGCTGGTGCTGGCAGCGGTTTGCCGAAACGACAACACGAGCTCGCGAAACGCTTTTTCCCGTTCTAAAATGCGCAGTTCGAGCTGTTTTCGCTCCTCTTCCTGTCTTACTTTTTCCTCTTGACAGAACGCGACGACCGTTTCCAAATGTTCATGCAGCTGTTCCGTTTTTTGCTGCCATGCGTCCTCGTAATCGCGGAGTGAACGGCGCACCGTTTCGGCAGCTGCCGTCGTTTGCTCCTCGATGTAGTCAAGGCGGCCTTTCACCTCATCCATCGCTTGCCGGACCGTGGCTGTCGTTTCCTGTTTCAAGGCGTCGACGATATCGTCTTTTAAGCGGGCCGCCAACTGCTCGGCTATGTATGGCATCCCTTGATGCAGCAGGCGGGGCACATCGATGATTTCCCCTTCCATGACGGCTGTTTCCACTTGAGCGGCTGTCTCGTTGGCTCGCTCTGCCGGTTGTCCGTCCATTTGCCTGATCATTTCAGCCACTTCGCGCGGATGGCGGCCGTCCTCAAGCCAAGTGCGGATATGGCGAAACCGGTCGATCAGCTCGTCGGTGTACATGCGTGCCCCCTCGGTTGTGCGTGGGACGGCAATCGATCCGGCGAACTGCTTTTCCCATTGTTTCAAATCGCGGGCGGTGACCCCGATTTTTTTCGCTGCTTCGCGGAGTGTATAGGTTTTCATCGCATTTCCTCATCCTTTCTCGTCTTTTGGCATTGATTTGCGTTATGTTTTATTTTCCTACTCGGTCGTTGATTTTCCTGCCGCTTGACAAAACATAACAAAAGAAGTGGAAGTTAGTAAAAAAACAACAACTATTGTCGAAAAATGAAGAAGGTCATCGAAAGATGTTGACAAACTTGTATATACAAGATAAAATGAATTCAGGTTGTATATACAAGTTTGTTTGCAACCGGTTGCTGAAAGCGATTTAACGCTATAGCGGTCGTTGTTAAGGAAAGAAAAGGGAGGCGTTCATCATGGGGGCATACCAACAAGCAGCCGCGCAAATCGTTGAAGCCATCGGCGGCAAAGAAAACATCGTCGCCGCCACGCATTGTGTGACGCGGCTTCGGTTTGCGCTCAAAGAGGAAGGAAAAGTCAATAAGGAAGCGCTTGAGCGCATCGATGTCGTCAAAGGGTCGTTTTCGGCAAACGGCCAGTTTCAAGTCGTCATCGGCCAAGGGCTTGTCGATAAAGTGTATGACGACCTCATCGAGCTGACGGGCATCGGCCGGGCGACAAAGCAGGAGATTAAAGACGCTGCGGAAGCGAAGCTCAATCCGCTGCAACGCGCGATTAAGACGCTGGCTGATATTTTCATTCCCATCTTGCCGGCAATCGTGACGGCCGGTTTGTTAATGGGGATTAACAACGTCTTGACAGGCCCAGGCATTTTTTACGAAGGGAAATCGTTTGTCGAGGTGCACAAAGAATGGGCCGATTTGGCGAACATGATCAACTTGATCGCCAATACGGCGTTCGTCTTCCTGCCCGGTTTGATCGGCTGGTCGGCGGTGACGAAATTCGGCGGCAGCCCGCTCTTAGGGATTGTCCTTGGTTTGATGCTCGTCCACCCAGATTTGCTCAACGCTTGGGGCTGGGGAGCGGCGAAAGAAAAAGGAGAGATTCCAGTTTGGAACTTGTTCGGCTTTGAAGTGCAAAAAGTCGGCTACCAAGGACAAGTGCTGCCGGTGCTGGTGGCTTCCTACGTGCTGGCGAAGCTGGAGCTGTTTTTGCGCAAGCGCATTCCGGATGCGTTTCAGCTGTTGCTTGTCGCGCCGCTTGCGTTGCTCATTACGGGCTTTTTGGCGTTCATCGCCATTGGGCCGATCACATTTGCGATCGGCAATGCCATTACCCACTTGTTTGTCACGATTTTTGACACGGTTCCGGCTCTTGGAGGATTGTTGTATGGAGCGTTGTATGCGCCGCTTGTCGTCACCGGGATGCACCATACGTTCTTGCCGGTTGACTTGCAGCTGATTGCCAATACCGGTGGCACGTTCCTTTGGCCGATTTTGGTCATGTCAAACATCGCCCAAGGTTCGGCAGCGTTGGCGATGATGTTTGTCGCGAAGGAGGAAAAGCTGCGCGGTTTGTCGTTTACGTCGGCTGTTTCCGCGTATTTAGGCATCACGGAACCGGCGATGTTCGGGGTCAACTTGCGCTTTCGCTTCCCGTTTATCGCAGCGATGACAGGGGCGGCAATCGCTGGCATGTTCATCACGATCAATAAAGTGATGGCCCCGTCGATCGGCGTCGGCGGCCTGCCGGGTTTCTTGTCGATCGTGCCGCAAAAGTGGACGCCGTTCTTTATCGGCATGGCGATCGCGATTGCGGTGCCGTTTGCGCTGACGTTTGTCTTTGGGAAAGTGCGTAAAGCCGCCCGCTCATGATTGCCGTGTGTGGAAGCAAGAGAACGATGTGCGAAATCATTTATTTCCCGCCCGTACCATTGGCCGCCGATGCCAATGGTATGTTTTTTATCCCGACGAACGAGGTGAAGAGAGATGTCAACAACCCCTTGGTGGAAAAAAGCGGTCGTTTATCAAATTTATCCGAAAAGCTTCTACGATACGAATGGAGACGGCATTGGCGATTTGCCGGGCGTGATCGAGAAGCTTGATTATTTACAAAAATTGGGTGTCGATGTCATTTGGCTGACGCCGATCTACGCGTCGCCGCAGCGCGACAACGGTTATGACATCAGCGATTATTTCCGCATCCATCACGAATACGGAACGATGGACGATTTTGACCGTCTGCTTCACGAAGTGCATGCGCGCGGCATGAAGCTGGTGATGGACATGGTCGTCAACCATACCTCAACCGACCATGAATGGTTTCAGCAGGCGCGCTCCTCGAAAACGAACCCATACCGCTCGTTTTACATTTGGCGCGACCCGAAGCCGGACGGCGGAGCGCCGAACAACTGGCAATCGAAATTCGGCGGCTCGGCGTGGGAATACGACGAACAAACCGGCCAATATTACTTGCATTTGTTCGATGTGACACAAGCGGACTTGAACTGGGAAAACGAAGAGCTGCGCCGCCGCATTTATGACATGATGCATTTTTGGCTCAAAAAAGGAGTGGACGGCTTTCGGCTTGACGTCATCAACTTGTTGTCAAAAGACCAGCGCTTCCCGGATGATGACGGTTCGGTGCCGCCGGGGGACGGGCGCCGCTTTTATACGGACGGACCGCGCATTCATGAGTTTTTGCAAGAGATGAACCGCGAAGTGTTTTCGAAATATGACGTCATGACGGTCGGGGAAATGTCGTCGACGACGATCGATCATTGCATCCGCTACACGAACCCGGAAAACCACGAGCTCAATATGACGTTTAACTTTCACCACTTGAAGGTCGATTACCCGAACGGAGAAAAATGGGCAGTCGCCCCATTTGATTTCCTTGCCTTAAAACGCATTTTGTCCGAATGGCAAGTCCGGATGTATGAAGGCGGCGGCTGGAATGCGCTCTTTTGGTGCAACCACGATCAGCCGCGCATCGTGTCGCGCTATGGCGATGACGGGACGTATTGGAAAGAGTCAGCGAAAATGCTGGCGACGACGATCCATTTGATGCAAGGGACGCCCTATATTTACCAAGGCGAAGAAATCGGCATGACCGATCCGAAATTCACCGATATTCGCGACTACCGCGACGTTGAGTCGCTCAACATGTACCGGATTTTGCGAGAACAAGGCAAAAGCGAGCAAGAAGTGATGGAAATTTTGCAGCGAAAATCGCGCGACAACTCACGCACGCCGATGCAATGGGACGACAGCCCGCATGCTGGTTTCACGTCCGGGACGCCGTGGATTCGCGTCGCCGACAACTACCGGCGCATTAACGTGAAACAGGCGCTCGCCGACCGCGACTCGATTTTCTACCACTATAAGCGGCTCATTGAGCTGCGCAAACAGTATGATCTCATTACGACCGGGCGCTATGAGCTACTGCTTGCGGACGATCCGCATATTTTCGCCTATATGCGTCATGGCGATGGAGAAAAGCTGCTTGTTGTCAACAATTTTTATCCAATCGAAACGACGTTCACGCTGCCGAAAGAAGCAGGAGCCGATGGCTATACGGGAGAACTGCTGCTTGCCAATTATTCGGACGCGCCGGCCGATTTTCGCCGCATGCAGCTGCGCCCATACGAATCGGTTGTTTATCTTTTGCGCCGGTCGTGATACAATACAAGCGGTGATTCTTATGCATGAAAACAAATATTTAACCATTTACCATGACCTCATTTCCCGCATCCGCCGCGGAGAATGGAAGGCGTACGACAAGCTGCCATCGGAACACGAGCTGGCCGCCCGGTATGAGACATCGCGCGAGACGATTCGCAAAGCGCTCCATTTGTTGTCCGAGCACGGCTATATCCAAAAAATGAAAGGAAAAGGATCTATCGTCCTTGACGTCGGCAAATATGACTTTCCCGTATCCGGATTGGTCAGCTTTAAAGAACTGGCGCAGACGATGAAGCAGCCGGTGCGGACGATCGTGCATGAACTGGCGATCATCAAGCCGGATCGCGAGCTCAGGCAGCATCTGCGCGCCTCAGGCAAAGACGAAGTGTGGAAAGTCGTGCGCGTCCGGGAAATCGGCGGAGAGCGGATTATTTTGGATAAAGACTTTTTTCTGAAAAAGCATGTGCCGCTATTGACCAAAGAAATTTGCGAAGACTCGATCTATGAATACTTGGAAACGAAGCTGCATTTGCCGATCAGCTTTGCGAAAAAAGAAATATCGGTCGACGAAGCGACGGACGAAGACCGGCGCTATTTGGATTTGCATGGCGATGACCGCGTCGTTGTCGTCAAAAACTATGTGTATTTAAGCAATGCTGCATTGTTTCAATACACGGAATCGCGTCACCGGCTCGACAAGTTCCGATTTGTCGATTTTGCGCGCCGGAAATGACAACGCCTTCTGTGCCCCAGGTTGTTTGGGAGTCAGCCCGGGGCGGATGGAAATGTGGGCCACGCTGCAAACTGCAGCGCGGCTTTTTTTGTTTGCGCGGGCAACATAAATTTTATAAATAAAACTATGTTCTAAATCATCAATGAAAATCATAAAAAAACTGCATTATGGCTATCCTTCTTGGTAACAACATCATCGCAAAGGAGGCGCCGACGTGGAAGGAACATGGTGGTCGCTGTTGCCTTTTCTGCTCATCATTCCGTTGGCGGTATGGCTGAAAGAAATTTTGCCCGGCCTCGTGGCCGGATTGCTCGTCGGAGCGTTTTGCCTTGAGTGGTCGGCTGTCGGCGCGATTGAGCGCGCTGTTTCCGCTGTTCTTCACGCCCTGACCGATCCGGAGCATATGAAGGTGGCCGCGTTTTTGTATTTGTTCGGTTCGCTTGTCGGCATGATGCAAATTACCGGCGGGATCAAAGGGTTTGTCGAGAGACTCTCCGGCCGCATCCGCTCGAAGCGGGGGATTTTGTTGTTCGTTTGGCTGACGGTGCCGGTGACGTTTTTTATGCCGATGTTTCGCATTATGCTCCTTGGACCAGTGATGAAAGCGGTCCTTCGCCAGTTTCGCATCGACCGCCGCCGCATGGCGTACATGATCGACGTCTCGACCGAGCCGATCATCGTGCTTTTGCCAGCGGCGACAGCGTTCGTCGGCTTTATGACTTCTGTTGTCGCCGCGGCGCTTGAGCAAAACGACATTCACGAATCGCCGTATGACGTGTTTTTGCGCAGCCTGCCGTACAACTTGTTTGCGATTGTCGCTCTGGCCGTCGGGGTGTTGACGACGATGTTGAACATCCGGATCGGCAAACCGCGGGCGAAAAAAGGAGAAGGGGAAACGAATACACTGCACGGGCTCGGATTGCGCAAGGAGCTGGCGCTGATCAACGGGGAGCCGTTGCACTTGTTTGTCCCGCTGGCGCTGTTAATCGCGCTGACGTTTGCCTTTTTCGTGTACGACGGGAGGAAACGCGGGGCAGAGAATTGGTGGGAGGCGTTTTCCGCGGCCGATGCGACATGGGCGATGCTGTTGGCGCTGTTTGTGACCATCCTTTTGTCGATGATGTTTTATTTGTGGCGCCGACAATCGCTCTCAGAGTTGACGTACCACTTTTTTGCCGGAGGAAACGAGCTGATGGCGCCGATCGGCATGCTCGTTCTCGTATGGGCGGTCTCGGCGGTGGCGGGGGAACTCGGATTTGCGGAGTACGTGTCGTCGACGTTCGGCACATGGCTGCCGGGGGCATTCGTGCCAGCGGCCGTGTTTTTGGTCGGATCGTTTTTATCATACTTTATCGGTTCTTCATGGGGAACGTGGGGCATTTTGATGCCGCTTGGCGTCACGCTTTCCCATGCGACCGGGGCGCCGCTCGAGGTGACAGTCGGCGCCGTGTTTGCGAGCGGGACGTTTGGCGCCTTTGCTTCGCCGCTTGGCGATACGACGATTACAACGGCAGCCATTATGGATATGGACTTGATGAGCTATGCGAAATACAAATTGCGCCTCTCTCTCCTTTGCGCCGGCGTGTCGCTTGCAGGATACGTTCTTTTGCCGCTTTGGGCCGGTTGACCGCAGACGCCCCGTCTGCCCTCGCCGGGCTTTTTTATCTACCCTGAAAATGTCAAAACTATATAGGTTCCAATTGTTCGTTACCATTTGCACTTCGATACATGCGGATGCAATCTAATGTGTCAGGCAATCGGCGAAGTGTAAACCAAAAATTCAACTTAATTGAAAGAGATTTTCATCCTTTCGTGCAACGTACTGGATTCGCGACAATATTTCATGTCACAAACAATGTTCTAAATAATCAATAACCCAAAAAAACAATTGCATATCCCAATCAATCGGAGTATGATAAAAACAACATACTGACTAGTTGGTAGCTACAAATCAAACTTGCTCCCGCCCCATGCTCACCCAAACGAATATTGTGGGCGAAAGGGGCAAAAAAAGGCAAGAAAGGAAGAGGGAGAAATGAAGACGCACATCATTACCGTCAATCCACGCTTTTGTGAAACTGATGCGCTCGGACATTTAAGCAACATTAGCTATTTTATTTATTTAGAAGAAGCGCGCACCCGCCTGTTTGATGAATTGCGTTACGGCGGGCGAACGGACGACTGGCATTTTATTTTAGCTTCCACCAAGTGCGATTTTATCAACCAAGGATTCTTCGGACGACGATTGCGCGTGGAAACCAATGTCTCCCGGATCGGCAATAAAAGCTTTCAATGCATTCATCGCATCATGGAAGAGGAAACAGGAAGACTGATCGCCATCGGAGAGGCAGCGGTCGTCCATTTTAATTTCCAAACCCAAACGAGCGAACCATTGCCCGATGACTTGCGGACCATGCTTGCCGAATACCTTGCGCCGTCCGTGGGGGAAACGATTTCGCCGTTATCGTGCAAAAAAAAGGAGTAAAAAAGGGAGTGGAATATCATCCGCCTGTACGGCGGATTTTTCATTTTCAACTTTCCCACGTTTTTTGGACCGAACCACCGAAGGCGACATACTTTGTAAATAGACGAAATGGCGGAAAGGGGGAATCAACATGGCCATTCACGCTGTGATCGGCAATGCGGTGTATACATGCCGCGGAGAGCTTGAGACGTATTTTCAGCCGTTTCGCGATGGAACGATCGGCCGCTTTCATCCGTTTTCTACGCCGTTTGGCAAACAGCGGCTTATTTACGCCGACTGGACGGCAAGCGGGCGGCTGTACCGGCCGATTGAAGAGAAGCTGACGCATGAGCTCGGTCCATTTGTCGGCAACACGCATACGGAATCGAATGTGACCGGAACGAAAACGACGCTTGCCTATCGCTATGCAAAAGAAATCATCAAACAGCACGTTCATGCCGGGAAAAACGATGTCTTGATCATGCAAGGCGCCGGGACCACAAGCGCCGTCAACAAGCTGCAGCGTCTGCTTGGCTTGCGCGTACCGGAACGGTGGAAGCGCCGCTTGTCCCTTCATGATGAGGAGCGGCCAGTCGTTTTTGTCACCCATATGGAGCACCATTCAAATTTATTGCCATGGGTGGAAACCATCGCGGAAGTCGTGGCGGTCCGGCCGACAGAGAACGGGGATGTCGATCTTGACCATTTGCGCGAGCTGCTGGAGCGCTACCGAGATCGGCCGCAAAAAATCGGTGCATTTACTGCTTGCTCGAACGTCACGGGGTTGGAAACCCCATATCATAAGCTGGCGAAAATCATGCACGAGCATGGCGGCCTTTGCTTTGTTGATTTTGCTGCTTCCGCTCCGTACGTCCGCATCGATATGCATCCGGACGACCCAATGGAGCAGCTTGATGCCATTTATTTCTCTCCCCATAAGTTTCTCGGGGGGCCGGGAAGCGCCGGCGTGCTCATCTTTGACAGCCGGCTTTATCATCAGCACGCTCCGGATCACCCCGGCGGCGGGACGGTGTACTGGACTGACCCGTGGGGGAACTATGAATACATCCAAGCCATTGAGGAACGCGAAGATGGCGGAACACCGCCGTTTTGGCAAACCATCAAGGCAGCGTTGGCCATCCAGCTGAAAGAGCAAATGAACGTAAAACAGATGCGCGCCCGCGAAAAGGAACTTGTTTCCCTTCTTTTGCCGGCGCTAAAAAGCACTCCCGGCGTCCGCGTGCTTGAAGGACATCGGGACGACCGTCTTGGCATCATCTCATTTGTCATAGATGGATTGCATTACAACCTTGTTGTCAAACTGCTGAATGATCGCTTCGGCATTCAAGCGCGCGGCGGCTGTTCCTGCGCCGGACCATACGGCCACTATTTGCTTGGCATCGACAAGGAACAATCCGCTGCGCTGCTTCAAGAAGTCAAAAACGGCAATCCTCTTGCCAAACCAGGATGGGTGCGTCTGTCGCTCCATCCTACGATGACGAACGAAGAAGTGTATGCGATCATCCGCGCCGTCCGTCAAATCGCCCGCTATGGCCGCCGCTGGCAGGAGGAATACGAGTACGATGCTGGGAAAAATGAGTTCGTCCACCGTGACGATGATCGGTACATTCGGCATTTCTTTCTCTTTTAAGCTTCCGAGAGCAAGGACGGTCATTTTCCCGTGCGTTTTTGTTTTCAGTCCTAGCCAGAACTCGGTACAATAAAGGCATCTTGACCAAAAGAAGGGGAGAACCGATGAACGAATTGTACCATTTGCTTGTGCGGACCGATCGGGAGCAACAATTGTACAACCAAGCGCGCCGCCTTGCGGAACGATTTGTCCAACGGGCAGCGCATGATGACGAACAGGCAACGTTTCCATTTGCCGATTTTGCCGATTTAAAAGAGGCTGGATTCCTTTCCTTGACCGTCCCGACTGAATACGGCGGCCAAGGGGCATCGCTTTATGAGCTTGTGCTCGTGCAAGAAACGATCGCCCAAGGCTCTGGGGCAACGGCATTGTCGTTTGGTTGGCACGCCAGCATTCTCATGCGTTTATTTTTGCTCCGCCGCTGGCCGGAGCCCGTTCTCGCCCGTTTGGCGAATGAAGTCGTTTGCCGCCACGCGCTCATCAACAGCGCCCACTCTGAACGGACAACTGGCAGCCCGGCGCGCGGCGGTAAACCGGAAACGACGGCCGTCTTTCGCCATGGCCGCTGGGTGCTTCGGGGGCGAAAGACATTTGCATCGTTAGCCCCTGCGCTCGATTACGTATTGATTTCCGCCACGATGGAAGACGGTCGGGTCGGTGAATTTCTCGTGCCGATGTCTGCTTCAGGCATCCGCATCGAGCCGACGTGGAACACGCTTGGCATGCGGGCGACGCGCAGCGATGATCTTGTTCTTGAAGAAGTCGAAGTCGACCAAGAGGCGCTCGTAGAGACGCTTGGAGAAGCGAACGAAGCCGCTCCGGCGCAAGGATGGCTGTTGCACGTGCCGGCTTGTTACTTAGGCATCGCCATTGCGGCGCGCAATGAGGCGCTTCGCTTTGCCAAGACGTACCAGCCTAATACCCTGCCTCACCCAATCGCCCTAACACCCGAAGTGCAGCGGAAAATCGCTGAAATGGAATGGCGCCTCACCCATGCGCGCCATTTCCTGTACGCGGTCGCCGACTTATGGGATCGCTATCCGGAAAAACGGATGGCGATGAAAGAGGAGTTGGCAACAGCCAAATTGGTCGCCACCAATACCGCGCTTGAAGTCGTCGATTGGGCGATGCGCATTGTCGGCGGACAAAGCTTGTTTGCTGACAATCCGCTTCAGCGGCATTACCGTGACGTCCGTGCTGGATTGCACAACCCGCCGGCGGATGACTTGACGTTTCAATGGCTTGCTAAGCGGGCACTGACCCACAACCCACCGGCGCAATGAAACAAGAAAGCGGGTGGAATAATAGAAAGATCACTCAAATGACACAAAAAAAGCTGTCCCCTCACAAAGCAGGGACAGCTTTTTCCATGCCAAGCCGTTATTCCACCTCAAGCGCCGAGCGCAAAAACTCGGGCAAGGCGAAACATTGGCGAAAGACCGCATCATTGACGTATTTCGTGTCGTTTGGAATGGTTGTCTGCGCCGGAAAATCGAGCGGCCGTTTCGAGCCGATCGTAAAGCTCCACAGTCCGCCTGGATACGTCGGCACCACCGCGGTGTACACAAGCACATGCGGGAACAGTTCGCGAATATTGCGGTACGTCCGTTTCAAAATATCCAAGTGGAAAATCGGCGACTGGCTTTGGCAGACCATCAGCCCGTCTGCTTTCAACGCGCGATGGACGTTGGCGTAAAACTCCGGTGAAAACAAGGCTTCCGCCGGGCCGACTGGGTCAGACGAGTCGATCATAATGACGTCGTAGACGTTTTCTTTCTCTTGCACAAACACGACGCCATCATCATAAACAAACCGCACGCGCGGATCCGATAAGTTGCCGGAGACGGCTGGCAAATGCTCTTTGCACGCCCGGACGACTTTTTCGTCGATTTCCACCATATCGATGGCTTCAAGATGAGCGTATTTCGCCGTCTCACGAGCTGCGCCGCAGTCGCCGCCGCCGATGATGAGCACCCGCTTCGCTTCCGGATGAAACTGCAGCGGCACGTGCGAAATCATTTCGTTATAAATATGGCCGTCAATCGAGGTCGTTTGCACGACGCCATCGAGTACGAGCATGCGGCCAAAATCGTACGAATCCAAAATCATCACATGCTGGTACTCGGACGGCTCGGCAAAAATCACCTCTTTGATTCGATAGCTGATTTTTAAGTTGTCGCGATCATCTTCGGTGAGCCAAAGCTCTCCATTGTCCATATGCAAGTAAGGTGGCAAAGCGCTTCCTTCGTGTTTCATTGTGACCTCCTTTAGTCATGCAGATGTTTTCACACCTTTCTAATCTTAATATATTCTTCGTCTTGTGGCAAACAAAGGGGATGTGATCGGCCGGTGCCGGACGTATTCATCCCGCCGCCCATGTTTGACGACTGGTTTCGTTTTTCCAACTGATGATCGTTCTTGCCGCCACATCCCGCGCAAAGGCCGCCATTGGTTTCGCATCATCCCGCGTCTTCCTTCCGTAGAGCGATGCTTAGTGATCGTGTGCCTGCCAAACGCCAAAAAACTCTCCAGCTTATAGCCAGAAAGTTTTCTCAACCGCGCCGCTCTTTCAATAAAGAACGAAGCGACGCTCGGTCTTCAAGCAAATCGGCGAGCGTATACGCATCCAGCACACGCAAAAACGCCTCTAACGCCTCGTGAAGTGCGAAGCGAAGCCGACATACCGGCGTTAAGACGCACTCATTGCCGTGGGCGGCAAAACACTCGACAAGCGACAAGTTTTCCTCCGTTTCGCGAACAACCGCGCCGATGACAATCTCCGCGGGGCGTTTCGCAAGGCGGATTCCACCGTTGCGCCCACGGATCGTTTCAATGTAGCCGAGTTTGCCAAGCTCATAGACGATTTTGCTTAAATGATGCTCTGAAATGGAAAAGGCAGCGGCAATGTCTTTGATGTTCGTTTTTTCTTCTTCATCAAGCGCGCCTAAAAACAAGAGGACGCGCAAGGCGTATTCCGTATAGTTCGTCAACTGCATCGTGATTCACAACCTTTAAGCGACATTCTTGATCCCATTGTACCACACCTGATTCGAACGGAGAATTGTGAACAATTTATTAAAGATGTATTTGAAATATTGTTTTTTCGCAGTGCTCATGGTTGAATAAAAGATGTATTAAAAATACATGTTTTACAAGGGGATGAAATCATGACAACGACAACGAAATTGCATCCAAAAACGATTGAAATTGTGAAATCAACGGTGCCTGTCTTGGAAACACATGGCGAACAAATTACGAAGCGGTTTTATGAACTCATGTTTTCCAATCATCCGGAACTGCTCCATATTTTCAACCACGCCAACCAAAAGCAAGGGCGGCAGCAACGTGCCTTGGCCGCAGCCGTGTATGCGGCAGCGCGCTATATCGACCAGCTTGATGCTATTTTGCCGGTTGTGCGGCAAATCGGCCATAAACACCGCAGCTTAGGAATCAAACCAGAACAATACCCGATCGTCGGAAAGCATTTGTTGCTGGCGATCAAAGACGTGCTCGGCGACGCCGCCACCGACGAAGTGATCACGGCTTGGACGGAAGCATATGAAGCCATTGCGTCCGTTTTCATTCAAGTGGAAAAAGAGCTCTACGATGAGGCAGCGGCCAAACACGGAGGCTGGCGTGACTTTCGCCGATTTGTCGTCGTGAAAAAGGTGAAAGAAAGCGGCGTCATTACTTCGTTTTATTTGGAGCCGGAAGACGGCAAGGCCATCAGTGATTATTTGCCGGGTCAATACGTGAGCGTCAAACTGTCGATTCCGGGCGAGACGTATACGCATATTCGCCAATACAGCTTATCGGATGCACCTGGAAAAGGGTATTACCGCATCAGCGTCAAACGGGAAGCAGCTACAGCGGACAAGCCGGCCGGCATTGTTTCCAACTATTTGCATGATCATGTCCAAGAGGGCGACGTGCTCGAGCTTAGCGCTCCAGCCGGCGATTTTACGCTTGATTTGTCCAAAACGACGCCGGTTGTGTTCATCAGCGGCGGCGTCGGCATCACTCCGCTTTTGAGCATGGCGCATACGTTGGCCATCCGCCAACCGACCCGCCCAGCGGCGTTTTTGCATGCTGCTTTGAATGGCCGCGTGCACGCGTTTGATAAGGAGCTTCGGATGTTGGCGGAACGCCCGTCATTTTCTTACCGTATTTGTTACGAGTCGCCATCCGACGAGGATCGCCGCCATCCACATTTTGGCAAAGAAGGGCGGATCGACCTCGCATGGATGCAATCCGTGATCCCGACGAAAGACGCAGACTTTTATTTCTGCGGCCCGATGCCGTTTATGAAAACCGTCTATCGTGCCCTAAAACAATGGAGTGTGCCAGAGGAGCACATCCATTACGAATTTTTCGGCCCGGCCGGCGATTTGACGAAAGACTGAGAGAGGTTTTTCGCTTGCCAGGGGGATGACCCAAAAGGGTCATTTTTCTTAACAAAACACAACATATTGTTTCTTAATGATTGTTTTATACCTATATACGGTAATAAGAAAGGGTGTCCCGATCCTTTTGGGACACCCTCTTTTGTTATCTTCCCTGTTGGCAAGTTCATGAATTTTTTGTATGATGAATTGCAAGAAAAGCAAGAAAAGGGAGAGACAACGCATGACGACATTTCGCCAACATCGCTGGCAATCATTTTTGCAAGGTTACGAGCAGCGCGCTCGAATCCTTATCTCCTGCCCAGATCGCCCGGGCATCGTCGCGGCAGTGACGTCGTTTCTGTACGAACAAGGGGCGAATATCGTTGAATCGAGCCAATATTCGACCGATCCTGAGGGAGGGACGTTTTTTCTCCGCTTGGAGTTCGACTGTCCAAACATCGCCGAGCGAAAAGAAGAGATCGAAGCGGCGTTTGCCCCGATCGCTGCTGAATTTGAGATGCGTTGGCAGCTTCGGCTGCACAACGACATTCGGCGAATCGCGATTTTTGTCTCCAAAGCCGAGCATTGTCTGCTTGAACTTCTTTGGCAATGGCAGGCGGGAGAGCTGATCGCCGACATCGCCCTTGTCATCAGCAACCACCCCGACTTGCGCGAGACGGTCGAGTCATTTGGCATCCCTTATGTGCATATTCCGGTGACGAAAGAAACGAAAGCGGACGCCGAAGCCGAACAAATCCGTCTGCTTCGCGACTATCAGATCGACACCATCGTGCTTGCCCGCTACATGCAAATTTTGTCGCCGGCGTTTGTCGCTGAATTCCCGGGACGGATCATCAACATCCACCACTCATTTTTGCCCGCCTTTATTGGCGCGCGTCCGTATGAGCGGGCGTATGAGCGCGGCGTCAAATTGATTGGCGCCACATCGCACTACGTCACCGACGATTTGGATGAAGGGCCGATCATTGAGCAGGACGTCGCCCGCGTGGACCACCGCCACCATCCGGACGACTTAAAGCGGATCGGCCGACTGATCGAAAAAACGGTGCTCGCCCGGGCGCTTCGGTGGCATTTGGAAGACCGGGTCATCATCCACGGAAACAAAACGATCGTGTTTTATTGAACCCAAGCGGGAGAGGATTTTTCCTTTCCCGCATGGTATAATGAAGACAAGCAGGATTTGGCCGCCCAAAGAGCGAAATTTCATCCGTAGGGAAGGAGGGAAAAAGCCTATGGGAGAAAAACGGACGCCCAGCGGTTTTCTGTTAAAACAACGTGCGTTTTTAAAATTGTATTTGATTACGCTCACCGAACAGGAGCGGCTCTACGGGCTGAAGCTGCTTGATGTATTGCGCCAAGAGTTCAAGCCGTTCGGCTACCGGCCGAACCACTCCGAAGTGTATAAGGCGCTGCACGATTTGATCGAAGACGGCATTTTAAAACAAGTGAAACAGAAAAAAGAGGGAATGAAGTACCAAGAAGTCGTTTACTATCGGTTCGCCGAGGGCGGACAGGAAAAGGCGAAGCTGTACAAACGCCAGCTCAAAGCGGAGCTTGATCGGTGCGCGGCGCTCATTCGCAAGGCGATTGAGGACAACTTCGGTTGAGAGCGCCTCGTTTTTTCTTTGTTATATTTACATAATATATTTATGGTCTAGTTCTTTTGTTTTGCGTCCCGCCGGGCGATCTAGTAGAATGAGAGGGGAAGATCGCCACAGAGAGGAAGTCAGAAGATGGGAACATGGCCGTTGACGGTCACGAAAGAAATGGAAAAGCGAAAAGAACTGTTCCGCCGCGATCCGGATCGCGCGTTGATTGGAGCGGGCGGGTACAAGGCGGCAGATGAGGCGATCGTGCACGATGCCGCCATTGCGCTCGCGCTTGGGAAAAACGTGCTCTTAAAAGGCCCGACCGGATCGGGAAAAACGCGGCTTGCTGAAACGTTGTCCGCTTTGTTTGGTCAACCGATGCACAGCATCAACTGTTCCGTGGACTTAGACGCCGAAGCATTGCTCGGTTTTAAGACGATCGTGCACAAAAACAGCCAGGCGGTGATCGAGTACGTGCCCGGACCAGTCATCCAGGCGATGACAAAAGGGCATTTGCTATATATTGACGAAATTAATATGGCGAAACCAGAGACGCTGCCGATTTTAAACAGCGTCCTTGACTACCGGCGGCGGCTCACGAATCCGCTCACCGGCGATCTCGTGCAGGCGAAACCGACATTTGGCGTCATCGCCGCGATCAATGAAGGCTATATTGGCACCGTACCGCTCAATGAGGCGCTCAAAAACCGGTTTGTCGTCATCAATGTGCCGTATGTGCAAGGAGAAACATTAAAATCGGTATTGTTGGCGCAAACTACATTAACGGATGAAACGTTGATCGATCGTTTCGTCGCCCTGTCGGCTGATCTGCTTGTGCAGGTGCGAAACGGACAAATCGCCGAGGAAGCGGCTTCGGTGCGCGCTTTGTTGGATGCGTGCGATTTGGCGGCGTACATGCCGCCATTGCGGGCCATTGAACGAAGCATCGTCGATAAGCTCGACGATGAACGGGAACGGGCCGCAGTGCGCAACATCGCTGAAACGTGGTTTGACGAATAGGAGGCTCGGCATGGAGCGGTTTATGATGTTCAATGACCGAACGGTCGACTCGAGTTTGGTCATGCAGCTTTCTGACCTCGCCCAAACGCTCATGCGCCGCCGCGACGTTGCCATCCAGTTCGCCGCCCATTCCGGCGTGCATTGTGTCAAGCCGGTCGTTTACGTCAGCCATTTTTGGGATGGGTATCCACCATTGGAGCGGGAAACGGCAATGAAAAGCGACGTCGGCTTGCGCATCATCGGCACGTATCGGCACACCGACCGATTGGCGGTTCGCGCCTTCCGACATGCGGTGGAATCCCGACCGCTCTCCAAGCTTTCCAAACAGCTGTTTACATTCGCTGAAGATCTTCGCTTGGAAGCCGTCTGTGAGCGGGAACGTCCCGGGATGAAGCGATGGTTCCGCACGCGCCGCCGCTTGTACCGCCGCTACTTCACTCAGCAATGGCAAGCGAATCGAACGCGCGGCGCTTGGGCTGATCAGTTTTTGGCGGGGATGTATTTGCGGCTCACGGCCGATTCGCCGCTTGATGATGCGCCGCTGGCTCCGATGGCGGATGAAGCGGTGCAGGCGCGCCTTGAAACGTTATGGCCGCAATTTTTTGATGCTTCCTCGACAGCCGAGGTGGCGGACTGGGCGTTCGCCGTTGTGGAACTGATGAAGGACGTGCTGCCTCATGATATGGTCAATGCCTATACATCGCTGCCAATCGTTGAGGATGATGCGGACGAGAAAACGATGACGCTTCAAGATCTCAAACGGACCAACCCATTGGAAAACCGCGATGCCCTTCAAGAGGCCGATGGAGAGGCCAAGCGGCAAGTGCTGCCAACGTGGCATCGGGAAACGAGCCGGGCGGGTGGAAGCTTTCTCCGCTTTGAGCTCGAACGAGGCAGCCGCACCGAGATCATCAGCGATAAGGCGAGGCCGGGTGAAGACGGTGATCAGGCGCTGGCCGTCGTGAAAGGAACGTCTCGGCCGACGGCGCGAAACGAGTATGGCCTGGAAGCGCAAGCATCCTTCAGCGAACAGCCGCCGGCTGGAAACAGTGCGCCGTATGGCGAGGCCAACCGCCAAGCCGATCTTGTGCTTCTTCCTTCGTCGCCAAACCTCGCGCATCTTGAGCAATACCGCGCCAAACAGGCGGCGGTGGCGCCGTACCGAAAACGGCTTGTGCGCATCATGGAACAATGGCTTGAACACAAGCGCTCCGCTTGGCGCACGAACTTGCCCGTCGGTCGGCTGCGCAAACAATTGGTGTCGTTTTTCACTGATGAGCGGCCGCGCTTGTTTTACAAAAAAGGCGAGCCGACGCGGCGGTTTGATGCAGTCTTCGGCCTGCTTGTCGATTGCTCGGCTTCGATGCATGACAAAATGGAAGAGACGAAAACCGGGCTCGTTCTTTGCCATGAGGTGCTGAAAACGTTGCGCGTGCCGCACCAAATTGTCGGATTTTGGGAAGATGCGAACGAAGCAGCCGCTTCGCGTCAGCCGAACTATTTGCAGATGGCGGTCTCATTCCATCGCTCGCTTGAGCCGTCGAGCGGCCCGGCGATCCTGCAGCTCGAGCCGCATGAAGATAATCGCGATGGATTGGCGATTCGCTGGATGACCGAACAGCTCCTCAAGCGCCCGGAAGCACAAAAAGTGCTGCTCGTCTTCTCTGACGGCGAACCCGCCGCGTACGGATATGAACAAAACGGCATCATCGATACGCACGAAGCAGTCGCCGAAGCGCGCCGCCGCGGCATTGAGGTCGTCAATCTCTTTTTAGGCCACGGGGCCGACGATGAGTCAACGCGGCGGACGATTGAAAACATCTATGGTCGCTTCCGCGTCTTTGTTCCGCATGTGAGCGAGTTGCCGGATCGGCTGTTGCCGCTCTTGAAAACGTGGTTGCAAAAAAGTTTGTGACAAAAAGGTGGGACCCCATGATCAAATTATTCACTGACAGCGATCTAGACGGCATCGGTTGCGGATTGCTCGCGAAGCTGGCGTTTGCCGAGGTGAACATTTCGTTTTGTTCCTATCGCAATTTGGATGAACGGGTCATCCAATTCTTGCAAAGCGACGAGGCCAACGGCGCCATGTTGTTTATCACCGACTTGGCCGTCGGCAAGGAAGTGGAACAGCAACTCGCCGAACGGGCGGCGCGCGGCGGCCATGTGCAAGTGATCGACCACCACGTGACGGCGCTTCATTTCAATGACTACCCGTGGGGACAGGTGGTGCCGGTGAGGGATGATGGCAAAAAGACGTGCGCCACCTCGCTCTTTTACGACTATCTCGTCCGCGAGGGAAAACTCGCACCTAATGAAACGCTAGATGGGTTCGTCGAGCTCGTCCGCCAATACGACACGTGGGAATGGGAAGAGAATGGGAATTTGCAAGCGAAGCGGCTGAATGATTTGTTGACGATTTTCGGGCTTGACGGCTTTTGGGAGACGATGAGCGAGCGGCTCGCCTCCAGAGAACCGTTCTCCTTGACCGAGACGGAAGAGCTGCTTCTCGATATGGAAGAGAAGAAAATTCAGCGTTACATTCGGCAAAAGCAAAAACAGCTTGTTCAGCGCTGGCTTGGTGACTATTGCATCGGCGTCGTCTTTGCCGAGCGCCATTTGTCGGAATTGGGCAATGCGTTATCCAAGCGTTATCCTCATCTTGACTTGATCGCTTTAGTCAACATGGGGACGAAACATATTGGCTTTCGCACCATTCATGATGACGTCAACGTCGCTGAGTTTGCCCTGCAATTCGGTGGCGGCGGCCATCCCAAGGCGTCCGGCTGTTTGATCGATGATACAACATTTCCGCTGTTTGTCGTCGAGACGTTCCCGCTTCTGCCGGTATACGGTGATGCGGAACAAAACCAATTGAACAAAAAAGACGAGGCCGAAGGAGTGTTTTGGACAAATCACCATGGCCAATGGTGGCTGAGTCGTAAAACCGCTCAAGGTTGGAACGTGTATGCCGATGGGGGAGAGACCCATACGTTCCCAGAGGAAATCGCCGGCGAACGCTGGCTGAAGCGGCAGTTTGCCGCTGGCCTTGCCCATGATGCAGCCGTGCTCGACTTTTTAAGCGTTCGGCTCGGACGAGACAAAGATGCCATTCAAGCCGACTATAAAGCGGCCGTCAAACAATACAAGCAACAAACCGGCATTGAATCATGATGCCGGTTTTCTTTTTCTAAGAAACTGAACTGTGCTAAATCGGATTGCGGCGCTAACCGGCAAGGTCATCACAACCCGCAAGGTCCAACAGCCACATATGCGCAAAAAGAAAAAGGTGTTCCGATCTCTTTTAGGAAGGATTGGGACACCTTTATTTGTTGCGGAAACGCCGAAGAGAAAATGTTAACATAATTGTAACAGTTTTTGTGTTTAGGAAAAACAGTCTTTGATTATAATAATAATAGGGAGGTGAAGACGGTGAAACAGTATGTCTTTTCCTTCTACACAGTCCAAGGGAAAACGATTGTGTGGGAAGAGGCCATTCCGGCATCTGGGATGATGGAAGCCTTTTCAAAAGCCCAACGGCTTCTGGTGAAACATAAGCAAGAAAAAGGCGTGCCAGTTCGCGTTCGGTATAAAGGCGTCCGCTATCGTCAAACGGATATTGCCTAAACGAAAGGAGAAAGGATGAGATCATGCGGTCCCTGCAGCTGCCGACGCGCAGTGGGTAACGTGCAGCTTCTTGAATGAGAATCAAGAGGCTGCGCGTTTTTATTTTATTTTAGGTGGGCGTGTCGATGGGCGTTTTTTTGTTTTGTCTCACTATTATGAGACTACTTGTTATCGAAACAGACTCTTTCGTAACTTCTTATAATTTATATTATGTCTACTAAAATGTAAAAAATATATGAGTGGCGTTTGATTACCACTACTCTTTCTTTATTTGATAAAATTCTTCGCTAAATTGTTTGTCTTGTTTCAACCATCTAAAATAAGTTCCTAATGTAATTCCAACTGTTTCACATGCTTGATGAACGCAATAGCTTTTTCGATATTCATCGATAAAAGCTTTTTTTCTTGCTGCAACAGCTTGTTTTGTTCTTTTTAATTTCGCATTTTGCAATGTTTCTGCATCCATATTTTTATCTGGGAACGCTTCAAATTTGCGTTTTAAATATAATCCTTTATCGTGATAAATCCAGTCATAAAATTCCTTAATCGTTTTTCTGCCGCTCATATATAAACGAATATGTTTTTCTTTTTTGGTTAAGTACACGTCAAATCCTCGCGCTTTTAGATGATGTTCTAATACCGTCATGAAATCGAGAGAACCGCCAACAAAACTGACTAAATAGCCACGAGAATAAATATTTCCATCACCGTCAAAATAGCCTCTTATAAAATGATTTAAATACACTTCTGGAACATACGGAAATTTTATATCCAATGATTTATTTGGTGTGATACCATGTATCTCCATTAGATCGTTTTTCATAACTTTGCTATTGAGATATAACATATAAACACCGGTTTGCTTATTTTGATAAAGTGGTTGATTAGACCCTAATTCGTCTCTGATTTGTTCTAAAATATATTTTTCTTTTTGCGCGAATCCGATCGTCTGAAAATCATTGGAGACAAAACCGTCCGCTATAAAAAAACCTAAGATATAAGCCATATTTTTAGACCAAGTCTTGAAATAATCTTCATTTAACTTATACTTACGCTTCCAACTACCAAACGGCCTTTTTTCAATATTATGATCAGACAAAATCATTCTTATATATCTTGGGGACACATTGGAAAGCTTTGCAATTTCGGTGGTACTAGCACCTTCAAGATAAAGTTTTATAATTTCGTTTATCTCCAACGTTCGTTTTATATTTTTTCTTGTCATCTTTAAAACCCCTTTCATATTTATTTTTATTTAAAATATATTATAGGAACAAACGTTCTTATTGTCCATATAAAATTAAAAATATTCACAACCTCCCGCTCTAATTAATGAATGAAAATAAATCACAAAAAACATCCATGAGTAAATTTTACTCCCCACCCAGGCATGAAAATCCATCTCTCCTTCCATAATGGAGGATGAACGCAAACAGTTTGGAAAGACGTGCTTTTTAATGGTGGTTCGACCCTGTACAAAAAACTGTTTGAGTCCATTTGGTGTTCCACCCATTGTAAGCCCTTTTCATTTGGAAAAGGTGACTACGAACAGAAAAATGCCTAACGAACAAGTGGACTCACTGTTTGCGAATTCATCAATGGAAGGAGTCCGGATCATGGATGTGCTTTATCATCGTTGCGCAGGTTTAGATGTTCATGCCAAAACGATTGTCGTTTGTGCGCTTTGGGGAGAAGAAGACCACATTCAAAAGGAGATCGAAACGTTTTCGACGTTTACCAAAGACTTGTTTCGCCTCCTGAAATGGCTCGAGGATCGAGAAATCACTCATCTAGCGATGGAGAGTACGGGGGTTTACTGGAAACCGGTCTTTAACATTTTAGAGGACTACTTTGACATTACCTTGGCCAACGCTCAGCGAATCAAGAATGTCCCAGGGAGAAAAACGGATGTATCCGATGCGGAATGGATCGCTAAATTATTGCGTTATGGACTGATTGAAAAGAGTTTTGTGCCACCCGCGCCAATTCGAGAATTGCGGGACTTGACCCGTTTACGCAAAAAGTGGGTGGGTCAATTGATTGCGGAAAAAAACCGAATTCATAAAGTATTGGAGTGTTCCAATATCAAGCTGGGTACGGTGATTTCCGACATCTTCGGAGTATCGGGCCGAAAACTCTTGACCCGTTTAATGGAACAGGGGTACATCGAAGAAGCCGATATCGACGCTTGCCTTCACGGAAGAATGAAAGGGAAAAAGCAACAAATTCAGGAATCGCTCTTTGGGACATTAACCGAACATGAGTTGTTCATGATTCGCCAATCGTGGAAGCACATCGAGTATTTGGAAAGCTTGATTCAGGAGATGGACCAACGCATCGACCATCTCTTACAACCGTATCAACAGGAAGTGGATCTTCTGATGACGATTCCTGGAGTGAAAAAGGAAACCGCCGCCGTCATCATCGCCGAAATCGGAGTGGATATGGGACAGTTCCCGACACCGCAGCGCCTCGCTTCTTGGGCTGGGGTGGCCCCGGGAAATCACGAAAGCGCTGGAAAACGCAAAAGTACACGAACGGTAAAGGGTAATCCTCATATTAAATCCGCGTTATGCGAGGCGGCATGGGCGTTATCCCGATGCAGGAAGTTAGAATCTATTTGATTATTTGATTAATGGAATATTGTTGCCTTAAACTTTTTTTTCTTTTATTCGCAGGATGGTTGAAATTTTTAGCGAAGATTCCTTTCTGCATCTGCTTAGATAATTTATCTAACTTTCTGTAGATGAGCATTTTTCATTACAATAATTTCCATGGTTAGAGAGACAAACAGGGTACCCCTTACGCGATACGGAGCTGTTTTTTGATCACATCAATGGGAATATCTTGCTTTGCAGCGTCATAAATGAACTCGACGACGCTGTGGTCTTTCCGCGACCGAAGAAGCTCCAGCCCGGTGGAGAGGTTTTGTCGGGATTCGGCGATGCTGTACACGCAGGCCAACAGCACCACCGCCCAATACCGTTTCACCGCCCGAATGTGGCGAACGCGGTATCCATCCAGCTTCAGTTGATCTTTCGCCTGCCGGAAAAAGCACTCGATCGTCCAGCGCTGGGCGTAGTAACGCAAGATGTCTTCGTCCCCGAGTTCCCGGTCGGTGCTCAAGATGCAATGAAGATGTTCCGGCGTCAGCGGCTGATCCGCCTTCCAAGCCAGCAGCACCACCGCGTCATCGAGGCCATGGATGGCCCCCTCATAGCGATACACGCGATAACGCTCCTGCCCCACCGTGACGAGGCGGGTGTCTTTGGACTCGATATAGCGGGCAAACTGCTTGGCTTGGATGGCGATGCCTTTCGGGTAGAGAATCCGGTTCGTCTTGAGCATCGCGATGACATGGAATCCCTGTTTCAGACAGGCTTCGATGAGCTTCTTAGACGGATGCCACGAATCCATGAGCACATACACCGGCTGAGCCCGCTTCACCTTGAGCGAGGAAAGCATCTCGATCGCCAGGTCGATCTTGCTTTTTCCCGCTTTCTTGTCATACAGGCGGAACGCAAATGGGAACGCCTGCGTGAAGGTGTGCACCATCAGCCAAACGAGCGAATGCCCCCAGACCGATTGATGATCTTTATGCGAGTAGTGCCAGTCGCACCCTTGAATGGCGTGCACAGCCCGTGACGAAGGCTTTGTTTTTTGGCAAATCGTATCATCAATCGAAACAAAAAGGGGTTGATTCTTCCGTTTGGCCAGTCGTTCGACCTGGGAAAGGATCCACTCTTGAAGCTTCCCAAGCAGCCTTTCCTCGTTCCAAGGGCTTTTCGTGAAAAAGTGACGGAGCGTCGTTCGATGATTCGGATGAAAGCTCCAGTAATGAATATCAGTCAATGTTCCCGAGAATCCCTTGGTGGTCAAGGCATCGACAATATGAATGAGATGCTTGATGACCGGTTTGGAAAGCTGCAGCGTCAACCCCAGCGTGAAGAAAAACTTGTGGATTCCTTGGTGATGTGCTAATCTATTCATGAGACATGAACCTCCTTGTGGATAGTTGGTGGTACATCTATTCTAACCAAGGAATCGGGTTCATGTCTCCTTTTTTGTTTAGTTGTCAATTTATGTCAGTGAATTTGCTCATCTACAGCTATTTAGTAATATTTCCCCTAGCTCTTCGCAAAATCAGTTTTTACGGTGAAGATTTTCTTTGCCTATGCAGCCGTTTGGTATTCTACAAAAACGAGGCAGAGGGAATCTTCTCCCTCTGCCTTGTTTTTCTTCCCTTTATTAAGCGGTGACCGATTCCCTTGCTTTTTTCACCAGATCAAAGCGGTCGGCGTTCATGACTTTCACCCAAGCGTTGATGAAATCACGGACAAATTTTTCTTGGTTGTCGTCTTGGGCGTAAAATTCCGCGTAGGAACGAAGAATGGAGTTGGATCCGAAAATGAGATCTACCCGGGTCGCCGTCCACCGCACTTCGCCGGTTTTCCGGTTGCGGATTTCATAAATGCCGCTGTCTGTCGGCACCCATTCATAGTCCATATCCAACAAGTTGACAAAGAAGTCGTTGGTCAGCACCCCGATGCGGTCGGTGAAGACGCCATGAGGCAGATCGCGATAGTTCGCGCCTAACACGCGCAAACCGCCAACTAAGACCGTCATTTCTGGGGCGGTCAGCCCAAGGAGCTGCGCTTTGTCAACGAGCAGTTCTTCCGGCGGAACGCTGTACTCTTGCTTTTGATAGTTGCGGAAGCCGTCCGCAAACGGTTCTAATACCGCAAAGCTCTCGACATCGGTTTGCTCTTGTGTCGCATCGCCGCGGCCAGGGAAAAATGGCACTTTGACATCAAAGCCGGCGTCGCGGGCTGCCTTTTCCACCGCAGCGCTGCCGCCAAGGACGATCAAGTCGGCGATGCTTACTTTTTTCGGCAGTTCGCGCTGGATGTCCTCGTAGACGGACAGCACTTTGGCGAGCCGCTCCGGTTCGTTCACTTCCCAGTCTTTTTGCGGCGCGAGACGAATGCGGGCGCCGTTGGCTCCGCCGCGCTTATCCGAGTTGCGGAACGTGCTGGCCGAGGCCCAAGCTGTTTTCACAAGTTCACTGACCGTCAGTCCGGAGTTCAAAATTTTGGCTTTGATTTCTTCAATTTCCGCTTCTGTCAATTCGTAATCGACTTCTGGAATCGGATCTTGCCAGATGAAATCTTCTTTCGGAACTTCCGGACCGAGATATCTCGTTTTCGGTCCCATATCCCTATGGGTAAGCTTGAACCATGCCCGGGCAAACGCCTCCGCAAATTCTTCTGGATTTTGATGGAATCGGCGGGCGATTTTTTCGTATTCCGGGTCAAACCGAAGCGCCAAATCGGTCGTCATCATCATCGTCGGAACTTTTTTCGACGGATCCTCGGCATCCGGAGCCAAGTCTTTTTCATCCGGGTCGACCGCCATCCATTGCCATGCCCCGGCTGGGCTTTTCGTCAGCCACCAGTCATAGCCAAACAGCATGTCAAAGTACGACGTATCCCACTGGGTTGGCGTCGGCGTCCAAGCGCCTTCAATGCCGCTTGTGATCGTATCGCTCCCTTTCCCTTTTCCGTAAGAGCTGATCCATCCCAGCCCTTGCGCTTCAATCGGGGCGGCTTCCGGCTCGGGACCGACGTGCGTGGCAGGGCCGGCGCCGTGCGCTTTTCCGAACGTATGACCGCCGGCGATCAAGGCGACCGTTTCTTCATCGTTCATCCCCATGCGGCGGAACGTCTCGCGAATATCGCGCGCCGCTGCTTTTGGATCCGGCTTGCCGTCCGGCCCTTCTGGGTTGACGTAGATTAACCCCATTTGCACCGCGGCGAGCGGGTTTTCGAGCTCGCGATCACCGGAATAGCGTTCAGAGGCGAGCCACTCTTTTTCCGATCCCCAATAAACGTCTTCTTCCGGATGCCAGACGTCAACGCGGCCGCCGCCGAATCCAATCGTTTTTCCACCCATCGATTCAATAGCGACATTGCCCGCCAAAATGAACAAATCGGCCCAAGAGATTTTGTTCCCGTATTTCTTTTTGATCGGCCATAACAACCGCCGCGCTTTATCCAAGTTGGCGTTGTCCGGCCAGCTGTTTAACGGCGCAAAGCGCTGCGTGCCGGTCGAAGCGCCGCCGCGGCCGTCGCCGATGCGGTACGTGCCAGCTGAATGCCAGGCCATGCGGATAAACAACGGCCCGTAATGGCCATAATCGGCCGGCCACCAGTCTTGGCTTTCCGTCATCAGTTTGCGCAAATCTTCTTTGAGCGCCCAATAGTCTAGTTTTTGAAACTCCTCAGCATAGTTGAACTCTTCATCATGAGGATTCGTTTTTCGGTCATGTTGATGGAGAATGCTTAAGTTCAGCTGGTTCGGCCACCAGTCTTTGTTCGTCGTTCGATTCGAAGACTGATTCGTTACGCTTCCGTGAAACGGACATTGGGCTGCATTCTGACGATTTTGATTTTCCATTCTCCTGTTCTCCTTTCCCTTAATTAACAAAAAATAGAAATTCCATCATTACCATTTCTAACTGTTTTGTTGCCAGTCAAAAATGATAATGATTTGTACATTAGAATTATACTAAATTTATATTTGATAGTAAATAATAAAAGATACCTTTTATTATTTTTATTTGTGTTGCTATACCAGTCCAAGGTATGCCACTATTAATTTATGTTTCAATTGATTTAGAATTCAGTTATTTTTTAATATATAAAAGACGATGGCTTGTTTCATGAAAAACGCCGCTAGCTGAAAAAGGCAAACGCAGCACTAAGAACATCGTTGACGATTCAATTGACGCTAAAAGATGCCGCTCTCCGCCCGGCGTTAGCCGTGCTTGATCCGGAGCTGACGTTTACGATGCGGAAGCCAGTGACTGCAGCAACGGGGGTGGATGCCTTGCGTCAGAAATAGCTTGATCATACGCTATTTTCTTATGAAAGTACCGCTCAACGGACAACCACTGCCTGCCGGAAAGAATATACGATGCCCTGGTATAATCGTAATAAGTATAAAAACATTTCAACCACTTACATGATATATAGTCAAAAACCGGTCATTCATCTCCTCGTGAAAATGAGGAGATGAATGACCGGTTTCTCCTAAAGCGGACACCGTTAAGAAGGGAAATAGAGCTCTACAGCCCGATGCTGGCCATAAAACCGATAACGCCTCGGGAAATCGTGTACGATCTCATAGCTTGGGTAGTCATCCAACCGAATGGACCAGCGAATGCGCCCATCTTTGATGAAAGATAGCAGACCGTCTGATCGTTCGATGCCATCAAAGAAAAACCCGTCACGCGCCACCAGCTCGTCTTCTTCATAGAAGTTGACGACAACTTGGCGATGGCGGTATTCCGTCAGCAAAGAAAGCAAGTCACCCACGTTTTCTCTCTCCCTTACACGTGATTAGATCGGCCAAAATAGATGAAGGAGAAACAAACCGGCAAACAGCAAGGCAGAGACAAGATGAAACGTTCTTCTCCACCCTGACGCTTTTTGCCGCCGAAGGACACCTGCAAACAAGGTGATGGCCAACATCGCGAGGCTTGCATAACCGGTCACCAGTTTCCCATGGCCAAAACCGATCACCGCTCCGAGTTTCCATGCCATCACCACTCCGTGAAAGACAATCAAGCTCGTTCCGACAACCGCGAGCGGGATGTGGGCTTTCATCATGCTTCTTGCTATCCGCGCTAACGTGACTTTGACCTTCCGGATTTTTGTTTTGCGGATGACAAGGAAGATAAAATACATATTGACATTGACCAAAAACAGCAGCACCGCCACTTGTGCCAGCCATTTTCCTGCCAGCACCGCAGCTGAGTCGTTCGGGCGAAACAGCCAGATATAAACCGCCGTGCCGATCACCAACAGCGCATTAATGATCATCCAAACATAGTGGGCCATACATCCTCCATGGTTGTTCCGTTTACCATCCATTTTACCCCAAAAAACCATCCCGTCGGAGTGAGGATCATCACACCACAAACGCAGGGGCACTTCCAATACCTAGGTGCTTCCCCTCATTGACGGAAAGCCGTAGGCCGACTTTTTCACTCAACCAAAGCCAATCGGTTCATCCCATGTCGAAGAGAGCGACGCTCTGCCTGAGATGAACCGATGGCTACTTTGTCACCAGGGCTCGATTGTCCATAACCGTTTGTCTCTAAATGGTGCCGCGGCATCTAAACTCGACGGCGGGCATCGTCTTTCGCTTGTTATAACACTAGATATACCCCGATTCCCGCCGCTAGCACAAGGGCCAACCCGGCATAAATCAACACTAGGCGGGTGAGATTGCCTTTGGTTGCTGATGTGTACTGTTCGTCCCCCCGCCCCGACAGCGCGAGCGTGCCGATGAGGCCTGCAAGCATCACGACAGCCGCGGCAATCATTGAGATCGTCAACGTTCTTCCCCCTCTTTCGTTTGCCTGTCGGATGAAAGCGGCTCAACACCTATCTGCAAGGCACGGGCGCCAAACTTCGCCTGCAGCTGTTCAACCGTTTTCCAAAGCGGTTCCATTTTCACCTCCTTTTCATAATGAAACAAATCGAGCTGCTTCACGGCCCCGGTCCGGTCAAACACATGGAGCGCGGCGACGCCAAGAAGCCGCACTGGACGACCGTCCCAATGCTTTTGGAACAACCGTACAGCATAGGAAAAGATGTCTTCCGCATCCCATAACGGATCCATTCCGGTTTGGCTACGAGTGATGGTTTGAAAATCGTAGTAGCGAATGGTCAGTTGAACGGTCCGCGAGACAACCCGCTTTTCGTTCATCCTTGCACTGACAGACTCAGCCAACTGGCGCAAGACAACGAGCAAGTTCTGTTCCTCATCCATATCGTACGGCAACGTTGTTGAGTGTCCGATCGATTTTCTCTTTTCCGCCGCCACTGGATCAACCGGACGCGGGTCGATGCCGTTCGCTTTCTCTTGAAGGCGCAAACCATAGATGCCAAACGTCTGACGAAGACGCTCGCGGTCAGCTTTGGCAAGATCGCCGATCGTATGGAGGCCAAGCGCATGAAGCTTCTTCGCTGTTTTGTCGCCGACGCCATGCATCTGTTCGACCGGAAGCGGCCATAACACAGACGGGATATCGCGCTTGCGCAGCACGGTGATGCCAAGCGGCTTTTTCATGTCGCTTGCCATTTTCGCCAAAAACTTATTCGGGGCGATGCCAATACTCACCGGAATCGACAACCGCTCAAGCAGTTCTTGTTGGATATGGTGCGCCAAAGCGAGCGGGTGAACCGTTGGCGTCCGCCCGGTCATGTCCAAATAGCCTTCATCAATGGAGGCGCGCTCCAATACGGGCGAGAAACGCTGTAAGCATTGAAACAAGCGACGGCTTACTTCGCGGTATAACGCGAAATCCGGCGGCCGCACGACGAGCGATGGACAGCGTTTTTTCGCTTCCCAAAGCGGCATCGTCGTATAGATGCCAAACTGTTGTTTCGCTACATAGCTGGCCGCCAGCACAATTCCTTTCCGCTCTTTCGGGTCTCCTGCCACAACGACCGGTTTTTTCTGAAGCGATGGATCACGGACGATCTCACAGCTAGCGAAAAACGAATTGGCGTCTACATGAAAAATGATCCGCCCATGCGATTCGCGCTCCGTTTGCATCTTTCTTCCCTTCTTTTCTTTCGTTGTTTCCTATTTTAGCAGATCATTTGTTCGTTGGGAACAACTCAGGTCGCTTTCAAGGCGGCAAAAGCGATTTGTTTGCGGGGCGGAAACCGTTCCGCCGCTTCGCTTTCGCCTGTTGAAGGCTCGCTCTTCCATGTACTCCAGCCCATATACAGCAAAAAAAGAATGCCAGCCCCCATCACGGCTGTTTTCAGCCAAGCGGAACCAAGCCAAACGAGCGAGACGCCCAAAACGGCGAGGAAAATCAACAACGTATCACACAACGACGCCGTCAGCACCGCCGGCAAGGCATGCCGCCAACGCCGCTGGACCGCTCCTTGGGTCAAAATGAACACGTTTTGCATCCCCAATGGCAAAATGAGTCCAAACGCAAGGATAAGCCCGTGAAGAAAGGCCTTCATCATGTTTGGTCCCCCTTTTCCCCTTGCAGCCAGCGATAGATCGAAGCGGCATCTTCTTCATCCACATCCACGACACGGGAGCGGGTGCCGACCGGCATGACGGAAGCCGAGATTGTCGCCAACTGTTTTTTTCTTTGCCACCATGTCGTTGCGATTTCCAACGATTGGACGTGACGCTTTAACAAATGCGCGGTCGTTCGCCGAAACCAGCCGTTGCGGAGCGACAGCTGCTTCGAGGAAAGCGCCCAGCCGGCCGCTTGATAGCGCCGCGCCCCGATCCACAGAGCAAGCGGCAACACAAACAAAAGCCCTGCTCCCCATGGACGCTCCATATACGCGGCAACTCCAACCGGAATCGTCAACCAATAAAGCGGGCGAAGCATATATCGACTTTTTGCACGCTGAGGAAGCGGACAAAATGGCACATCGAGGCGATACTCGGGCAAACAAGCCTGAACAATGGGGACGATGCGATGCTTTTTGACCAGCGGGCAAAGAACGACTTCCCCTGACGGTCCGCCATCGAGCGCTCCGCCGGCATGAATAATGGATACAGAGGCGTATCCGAAAAAACGGCGCAGCCAATTCTCATGAATAACGACGCCTTGGACGCGGTCAACAGGGACGGACACCGCTTTTCGTTCCAACCATCCGCGAGCAATCACAATCGTGTCTTCTTGTTTCCGCACGACAAACGAAGCGTACCGGATCATATTTTGCACGATGGCCACTCCATAGGCGGCCAAGAGAATCGACAAGATCAATAGAGCAATATACCATCGTCCATGTCCGTTCCATGTCGACTGAATATCACGGACAAGCGCCTCATACGGAATGAAGTCGCTAAATTGCGACAAAAACGCACATAAAGCGGCGACCACGCCAAGCGCCCCACCGCTTGTCAACGAAGCGACCCATACTTCTTTCATCGATAAGGTAAACAGAACAGGATGTGGGCGGTTCGCGAGTGGTTCCGGATGGGAAGCGTTTTCCGCCTTGTGTTTCGCCTGTTCCACGCATCGTTGCAGGCGGCGGGCTTCTTCCCTTGATATGGCCCGAAGCGTCACTTCTGCTTCACCGAGGGCATCGCCCGCCGTCTCAATATGCACTTGGACGACCCCCGCCATCCGCTGCCAGATTCCCTCTGTCACCGAAATCCCATGAATGCGCTCCAACGGAATGGAACGTTTTTTGCGAACAAACACCCCTTCTTCAACGACCAAGCAAGTGTCATCCCACTCATATGTAAAACGAAGCCAAGAAAGAACGCCCATGACCAGCGTGTAAATGAGGGCGGCCAACGGCACAAGAATATCGGTCCATGAAAACCCATGGCGACTGCCGGCTGCCATGATGACTAGAAGAGGAACGACCATATTTTTTAATTCTTTTCCTAGCCCGGCCATAATGGCAATCGGATGGAGGCGGCGTCTTGCTTTACGCGTCATTGTCATCCGCCACCTTCGCCCACTCCGCAATCAAGCAGCAAAGCCGTTCTGCTTCTTCCATCGGAAGAGCGGGAATTTCATGAGCGGCCGCCGCCGTGAACACCGCGATGGAAGCCAATCCATACCGCTTAAGGAGCGGGCCTTGCCGCACATCGACATACTGAACGCGGGTCATCGGAATGAGCGTTCGCTTCGTAGACCAGACCCCGCGCTGAATGTCGATTTCTTCTTCGCGAATAGCGTAACGCCAACGGCGCTGGCGAAGCACAGGCACCCATCCCACCCATAGAACCACTTCAATCAACCAGATGCCGGCTAACATCCCCAAACACCATTTCGGGACATGAAAGCGCGCCAGCACCCACGCCATTCCGCCAATGACGGCGCCAGAAACCAATGTCCCCAACGCTCCGGTCCAACGCCACACGGTGATGGCTTTTTCCGAAATCGGTTTACCGCTGTTGCGAAGCATCCTACCAATCTCCTTTTGGCGAGTTCAAAATCTGTTTCCAGTATAACAAAACATTTCCACATTAACGACATGTTTTTTGCGAAACATTGACAGAAAAACAAAACAATTATATTCTAAAACTATCTTTTTTGCTTAATTGCATAAAAGCGTAAAAGCAAAAAAGCACATCATGAAATGAACTTCGTGTGAGAAAGGTTGTTGCTGTATGGAACATTCCCGCCCCTCATTGCAAAAAGGGCTGCTGCCTCGCCATGTGCAGTTGATGGCGCTCGGCGGCATGATCGGCACCGGCATTTTCAAAGGGAGCTCTGATACGATTCACATGGCCGGACCGAGCGTTATTCTTACGTATCTCCTCGGCGGCGCGCTGTTGTTTCTCATTATGGCCGCCTTAGCGGAGATGGCCATCGCCTATCCGGGTGAAAACGTTCAGCATTTGATCCGCCGGGCGTTTGGATTTCGCTGGTCGTTTCTCGTCGGGTGGCTGTATTGGGCGAACTGGACGTTGGTCACGGTCGTCGAGCTGCTGGCGGCAGGCAGTTTTTTGCGCTATTGGATGCCGGCGGTGCCGCTTTGGCTGCTCGCTCTTAGCTGCGCGCTGTTTATCATCGTGCTGAACTTGTTTCCTGTTCGCTACTATGGGGAAACAGAATTTTGGCTCGCTGGGTTGAAAGTGGCGGCGCTGGGGCTGTTCATCTTGCTTGGGGTCGGCATGTGGTTGGGAGTGATCGAAGGAGCGGACGGAAACCCATGGAGCCGTTATGCGACGTACGACGCCTGGTTTCCGCATGGGATCGGCGGCATGATCAGCGCCCTGCTTGTCGTCATGTTTTCATACGGCGGGGCGGAGCTGATCGGTGTAGCGGTGACGGAGATGAAAGACGCCGACCGGGTGCTGCCGCGGGTGATCCAAACGACGATATGGCGGGTCATCGGCTTTTATGTGTTGCCGATCGCCATCATTTGCGGCATCATGCCCTGGAGCGCCGTATCGGCGGAAAACAGCCCATTCGTCCAAGTGCTCGAGGCCACTGGCATTCCGGGCGCCGCCCATGTGATGAACGCTGTTTTGCTTGTGGCCGTCTTATCGGCAGCCAACACCGGGGTGTACGCCACGTCTCGCTTGCTCTTTTCCATGGCTGAGCAAGGAGAAGCGAGCCGCCGCTTGTTGCGGACGACGCGACACGGGGTTCCGCTTTACGGGATGGGAATGGTCGCCGTCTGCATCGCTCTAGGGGTCGTTGGCGCGTACTTGGCGCCGGGGCGGATCATCGGCGAGCTGATGACAATCCCTGGGTTTACGGTGCTGATCGTCTGGATGATGATCGGCGCGGCCCAACTCAAACTGCGGCCGCATTACGACACGAATCCGTTTTTCCGCGTCAAAGGATTTCCGTACACGACGCTCATCGCCGTCGTGTCGCTCGGCGCGATTTGGGTGAGCTTTTTATTCCAGCATGATCATCGAATCGGGTCGGTTCTTTGCCTAGTGATCTTGGCGGTTCTGGCGATGTATGGGGCGGTCAAAGAAAAACAGCGCCGGCTGCCGGAACAGAACATCGACGAACAATCTGCATGAACAAGAGTGCACAAAAAACAGGCCGCTCGTGCCGTTATGGCCGGCGCCTGTTCTCTTGTCGTCCCCGGCTGATCCCCCGCCATTCCTCCCATGCCCGCCAGCCGATAACCGCCATGCCGAACGCTAAGATCGGCGCCTGCTCATCCACTCGCCGCTCGGCCCATAAACGATACAAACGGATCGCAGCCCCGTATACGAACCAACCGAGGCAAAACAACAATGCCCCCAGCCAAAACCCTTTCATCGTTTCCTTCTCCCTGTTCATGTTCCCTTCCGCCGGAAAAGGCGGATTTTCTCGCTCATTCTTTCTGTCATCCAACAGACTTTTGATTTCATTCTACCTGATGACCTTAAAAACAACAGGGATGCCCCTAAGGCCCTCCCTGTCGTGCAATGGACAAAAGGGGCGTCTCGCCGCTTCGGAACTCCCTCGCTGCGTGGATGGTCCATTCCTTATTTCGCCGGCGAAAGTTCATCTTCGGTCACCCATTTATGGTTGGTCACTTGTTCGCCGGTCTCTGTATCGATGTAATCGACCATATACACCGTCGTTTGTTGGGCAGAGTCGATGATGGCTTTCGCGCCTTTCATCCCTTCCATATGGTCGGCATTCAAGACGACTTCGTCCCCCGGCTGGAACGGTTTGTCACCGGCGTTTTCGATTTCTTCATGGATGACCCATTTATGGTTTTTCACTGGTTTCCCGCCCGTGGTTGGAGTGTATGTGACCGTATAGACGATCGTGTCAAAGGCACCGGTGACAGTCGCCTTGGCTCCATCCATTCCCGGCATATGATCCGCATGGATGATGACTTGGCTTCCAATCGGATACTTTGGTTGTTTCGCTTCCTTCAATCCAGCCGGCACCTCTCCTGAACCCGAGTGGTTCATTCCCTCATGACCGGTGTGAGAAGCCGTATTTTCCTTTGGCGCTTTGTTGTCGTCTGCACCGGTGCAGGCGGATAGCAAGAGCGCTGCCATGACCGAAGTTGTGCCTAGCAACATTTTTAATTTTTTCATCGTTTTCACCCTCCTTGCCTTGTTAGCATACCCGGCATTTGTGCAGATTTTATGGAGATGGCCTTGATCGTGCAAAAAGTGGCGACCGTGCATGTAAACATGTGATGGAAAGGCGAGGTTTGCCGGTCTGTGGAGCTGCAGGCTGTGGTGCAAGAGGAACCGATGAGCCCTGAACGCAGGAAGACGGCAGATGGCCGCAGCGGATTTCCCCTGTTTTTAAGTATACAAAGTCTCTTCCACCGCCTTAAACGGAAGAGGGAGCGGGAGCCTGCTGTTTCCGCTTCTCTGTTTCATTCAGGAATCTTTTTCCTTATCTTCCGCCAAATAAACAAAAACATGGCTCCGGATAAAACAGCAAGAATGAGTTTTCCTTGCCACGTGACGCGGATCACCTGATCGACAGCATACGCTTCCATCCATAAAGCTGGGAGCTTGCCGAGCGAACTGGCGGCCGCAAAGACGGGGAAGGACGTGCGGCCGATGGCGGCGACAAACGTTACCACCCCTGATGGCACAAACGGCAACAGTCGAAGCGCGAAAATGAGCCCAAACGCCTCCTTGCCACTGGCATGAAGCAACGGTTTCACCTTGGGATGGGAAAGCCATGTGGTTTGGCTCCATCGGCGAAGTCCTTTTCGATACAAGACAAACGAGACGACCGCTCCGAGCGCCTCGCCGGCAAACGACACCCAAAAGCCGGGCCAAAATCCGAAAACGGTCAAATTGGCGGCAGTCAAAAAGGTGCTTGGTACGACCCCGAGCACGCTGATCGCCACATTACAGGCTAGACTCAAGAAGTACGCCGCTCCGCCGTATGCTTGAAGGAACTCAATCATCCGTTCTTCCATTTGGCCCAAACGCCTCTCTTTCCGAAAATGGTTATGACTTGCGCCCTTCCCATTTGTAGCCGACGCCCCAGACCGTCTGCAAATATTCGTCCGCTGGGAACCCCGCTTTACGCAATTTTTCGCGGATGTTTTTCATGTGGGAGTCAACGGTCCTCTCTTCCGTATCAGCGAGATAGCCCCATAGCGATGCGATGATTTGCCCTCGGCTGAACACCTGATTCGGGTGCTTTAACAGCAGTCCCAAAATGGCAAATTCTTTCGGCGTCAACGCAATCGGCTTATCTTCGTAGCGGACCGTATGTTCCTCTTCGTCCCATACAAGCCCGGCCGCGCGAATGGCGGAACGACCGCCGGCTGTACGGCGCAGCACCGCTTCAATGCGAGCAAGCAGTTCCGCCTCGTCAAACGGTTTCGTCACATAATCGTCCGCTCCGATTTTCAATCCTTGGACAATATCCGCCGTCTCATCGCGAGCGGTGACCATCATGATCGGCACATTCGAAAACGATCGGATGCGGCGGCACGTTTCCCATCCGTCGAGTTCTGGCATCATGACATCAAGCAGCACCAAATCGGCATGATGGCGCCGCAAATAGTCAATGGCTTCCGCCCCCGAACGCCGTTTCACGCAGCGGTAGCCGTTCGGCGCTAAATACAATTCCAATAAATCAAGCATCCGCTCTTCATCATCAACCAACAGCAAGGTATACATCGTTATCCCTCCGGCAGCGTAATGAGGATGGTCGTTCCTTTTCCTTGTTCGCTTCTAGCGGCGATCGTTCCCCCGTGCGCCTCGACGATTTCTTTGGCAATCGCCAAACCGAGTCCGGTCCCGCCGCTTGTCCGCGACCTCGATTTGTCAACCCGGTAAAACCGCTCGAAAATCCGGGGCACATCTTCCGGCGGAATGCCGGTTCCTTCATCGGACACGGCAATGACGATTCCTTGCTTTTGAAGGTGAACGGCGACGGCCACCGTCGTGCCGGAAAACGCGTACTTTCGTGCATTGTCAAGCACGTTGATCATCACTTGCTCGAACCGCTGTCGATCGATCGCGGCCATGACCGAACCGGGGCACTGGCACACAAGCGACAGCGATTTTTCCTGAAACGCGGGGCGCAGTTTTTCACACAATTTTGTCAAAAACGAACAAAGATTCGTCGGCTGCTTTTCAATCTGGAACGAGTGTTGCTCCAGTTTGGCTAATTCAAACAAATCTTTGACCATCTTTTCAATCTTTTCCGCTTCTTCGTAAATGATCGCCATATAGTTCGCCCGCTGCTCCTCAGACAGATGCGGACGCCTAGCAATGTCGGCGTATCCTTTCACATACGTCAGCGGCGTGCGCAATTCATGAGAGATGCTCGCTAAAAATTCGCTCCGCTCTTGTTTCAAATACGCCAAATCGTTGGCCAGCGTTTGAATCGCTCTCCCGAGTTGCGCCAGCTCGTCGTTGCCTTTCATCTCGAGGCGGACGGAAAAATCCCCCCGGCTGAGCGCCTCGGTCGCCTGTTTCATGCGAAGGAGCGGCATCGTGATGGCGCGGGAGAAAAAGGCGATGGTCAACACGGTGATCGCCACCGACAGCACGCCAACGACGATAAAATGATGCTTCAGTTTATACACCATCGTCCGGATCGAGCGGGTGTCTTGAAACATATACACATATCCTCTTGTTTCACCCCTGATTTGAATCGGGCTGACGGCGGCGATATGCGATGCCCGCTTCCAGTCGGTTTCGACCATCATTCCCCGGCGGGGAATATGGCGACCGTTCGTTAAAGGAATGATGCGCTTGGCAAACGGAACAATGCCGCTAGAAGCCGATACAATCCGGCGCCGGGCGTCAGTGATGGCGACATCGGTTTCCGCCTCTGATTCCATCATCACGACATGCGCCAACGTCGTTCGATCGTTATTTTTCTCCAAGACGTTGCGGTGGCTGTTTCCCCGCGCCAACAGCTGCGCGAATTCTTCCTCGATGCGCGCATGGACGAGCGTAGCGTAGAGGGAAACGAACAGCACCATTTCAATGGCCAAGACAAAGGCAAAAAACAGCATTCCGAGTTTCCATGACAGTTTTCGCACGGATTCCTCTCCTCATCCATCAAGCCCGAGTGTCATTTCAATTTTACTATTTTATTTGGCAAATGTGCAGAAAGTGTGGAGATGCGGCTTTGCGCCGCGCCAAGGCGTCTTGTCCTGCCAAGGAGACAAACCTTGGCGGATGCGTCTTTTTCCTTCTTCCTTTATACTAAGAAGCAGACTGTGCTCATGTGGAGACGACAGAAAGGGGTTTATCGATGAAATCGCTCGTGTTAGCGGAAAAGCCGAGCGTCGCTCGCGACATCGCCCGCGTGCTCGGTTGCAAGCAAGCGCATAAACATTATTTTGAAGGAAAGCAGCATATTGTCACCTGGGCGCTCGGCCATTTAGTTGAGCTGAAGATGCCGGAAGACTACGACCGGAAATACGAAACATGGCGGCTGGAGGACTTGCCGATCATCCCAAAGAAAATGGGCTTGAAAGTCATCCGGCAAACGAGCCACCAGTTTCGCGCCATTGAACGGTTGGCGAAACGACCGGATGTGAAAGATGTCATCATCGCGACCGACGCGGGCCGTGAAGGGGAGCTTGTGGCGCGCTGGATTTTAGAGATGATCGGTTGGACGAAGCCGATTTGGCGGCTATGGATTTCGTCGCAAACCGACCGCGCCATCCGCGACGGCTTCCGCCAACTCAAGCCCGGGGCGCAGTTTGACCGGCTGTATCAATCGGCCGTCTGCCGCGCCGAAGCCGACTGGCTGATTGGGTTAAACGTCTCGCGCGCCTTGACGACAAAATACAACGATCCGCTTTCGGCCGGGCGCGTGCAAACGCCAACGCTCGCGATGATCATCGAGCGCGAACGCGAGATCCAATCGTTCGTTCCCGTGCCATATTGGACGATTCGGGCGAAGATTGGTTCCATCACGGCCGTATGGGAGCGGCATGGAGGACATCGTCTGTTTGACCAAGACGAAGCGAAGCAGCTGATCGCCCGCCTTGACGGTCAACCGGCGCGCGTCGTGTCAGTCAAGCGGAAACGAAAAAGCGAGCCCGTCCCGCTGCCGTATGATTTAACTGAGCTGCAGCGGGATGCGAACAAGCGGTTTGGCTTTTCGGCGAAAAAGACGCTCTCGGTGTTGCAGCGGCTGTATGAACAACACAAGCTCGTCACGTACCCGCGCACCGATTCGCGTTATTTGCCAAGCGATATGGAAGCGACGATGACCGAGCGGTTGTTGGCGATGAAATCCGGTTATGAGGACGTCATCGCTCCGCTCCTTGCCAAAGGCAAAGCCAAAGCAGCCAAGCGGGTATTTAACGATGACAAAGTGACCGATCATCACGCCATCGTTCCAACGGATGAGCGGCTCAACCTTAGCAGGCTGTCGACTGATGAGCGCAAGCTGTATGATCTCATCGCCCGTCGCTTTTTGGCGCTGTTTTTCCCGCCGTATGAATCCGAAACGACGACAGCTGTCTTTGACATCGGCGGCGAAATGTTTGTCGCCAAGGAGACGGCGGTTGTGAACTTCGGATTTAAAGCGGTTCTCGGCAAAGAAGAAACGGATGCCAAACCGACGTTGTCACACCTCGCAGAAGGTCAGACGCTCCCATCGGTGCAGCTTGAGAGGGAACAATCGTTCACCGAACCGCCCGCCCGTTATTCGGAAGCCGATTTGCTCGCGCAAATGGAGAAATACGGGCTCGGCACGCCGGCGACAAGAGCGGACATCATCGAACGGCTGGTTGAAACCGAAGTAGTCGAGCGAAAAGACGGACGGTTTTATCCGACGAAAAAAGGGAAACAGCTGATTGAGCTCGTCAATGAAGAGCTGAAATCGCCGGAATTGACCGCCCGCTGGGAGCGGGAGCTGGAGGCGATCGCCCGCGGGAAAGGAAATCCACAACAATTTTTGGCCAACATCCGCCGGCAAACCGAAACGCTTGTCGCCGAAATCAAGCAGAGCGAGCAGGTATACAAAGCGCCAAACCTCACAAATCTCACATGCCCAGAATGCGGTGCGCTTTTAAAAGAGCGGAAAACGAAAGACGGACGGATGCTTGTCTGCTCGAACTTAGCGTGCCGCTACCGCCGCCGGCGCGACCCGAAACTGTCGAACCGCCGCTGTCCGCAATGCCACCGGCGCATGGAAATGCATGAAGGAAAAGCAGGGATGTATTTCCAATGCCGCCCGTGCAATATTGTCGAAAAAGCGGACGAGACCAAACGCATCGCCGCAAAAGGCAGCGAACGGGCGCTTCTCAAAAAATACAGCCCGGCCAACGAATCGTTTGGCACGAGTTTAGGGGAGCTGCTCAAGCAGGCGTTGAACGAAAAAAAGGAATGAGGTTGCCACACCGCGCTAGGGGCTAATGCCCCTGGCGGTTTCTTTTTCATCTTTGAAGTCTGAAACTTCCTTCTCATTGCCTCGTATATATAGGTAAATCTATCGCAAAGGAGCGATCGCGATGTTGAAAAAATGGCTAAAAGCACTTTTCGACCATCCCCATCATCCGTCGCACTACCATAAACATTACAGCAGCAGCGACCACCATTATTACAACCCGACGTATCACTCGCACCATCACCCGTCCCAGTACGGCCATCACCATTACAAAAAGAAACATCACAGCGGCAGCTTTTTCTCGAGCTTCTTCGGCAGCTGATGAAACGTTTGTTCGAACGCCATCCGCTCATCGCCCGCTGGTTTGACCGGCCGCATCGGAACGGAACTATACTTCATGGCCGCTATGAAGTCATCGAAGAGCTCGGGATGGGAAGCTACGGCATCGCCTACAAAGGGTGCGATCACCTGACAGGCCGTCTTGTCGTCATCAAACAAGCGCGGCGGACAAAAGGAGAAGACGGCCGCCGCTTGCTTCGGCGCGAAGCTGACGTGCTCGCCCGCCTGCGCCACCCGCAAATTCCGAGGCTGTATGATCGGTTTGTGGAGCGCGGACAGCCGCATCTCGTGATGGAGTATATCGACGGAGAAACGGTGGAAGACCGGATTTTCAAGCTGGAAGCCAAGTACACGGAACAAGAGGCGTTTCGATTGTTAAAGGAGGTGCTTGAGGTCGTCCGGCACGTCCATGCTTTCGGCATCGTCCATCGCGATTTGCGCATCCCGAACATCATTTGGCGCGATGGAACGGTGGCGATCATCGATTTCGGCTTGGCCTGCCGCATCGGCGAACCGGTGGATTTCCGCGATGACGACCCGCTGGAAAAGCGGCTGCGGCGCAAACCGCATCCACGAAGCGATTTCTATGCCCTTGGACACTTCACCTTGTTTTTATTGTATTCTGCCTATGAACCGATAAGTGACGAGGAAAAAAGCTGGGAAGAAGAACTTGACTTATCCTCGAACGCCCGCAGGATCTTGCGGAAAATGCTGCAGCTGGATGCGCCGTATGACCATGTTGACGAGTTGATCGACGACGTGGATCAGTTGCTCGCAGAACCCATCCGGAATCAAGCAGGGGCGCTTTGACGTTTGATCGCACCGCTCCCCGACCAACCACCCCTTTTCCCCATTTGGAAAGGGGGGGCTGTTTCATTTGAGGCGAAGTGAAAACAAAATACGCCCTGTCTCCCGCTGATGGAGAAACAGGGCGCAACGCTCTTTCGGCACTGCCACTCGCTTATTTTCCTTGGAACACCGGGCTCCGTTTCTCTTTAAACGCCGTCACCCCTTCGCGATGGTCTTCGGTTTCCACCATCAACCCTTGAACGAGACGCTCTTCTTCGAGAATCTCCTCGAGTGTCGCGGTCAGCGCGTGTTCAATCAGCCGTTTTTGTTTTCCGATGGCTTTCGTGGGCCCACCCGCCAGCTTCGAGGCGAGCGATTCTGTCGCCTCGCGCAGTTTCTCAGCTGGGACGACCTCGCTTAGGACGCCCAATTCATACAGGCGACGGGCTGAAATCGGATCGGCGGTGAAGAAAAACTGTTTCGCCAAATGCGGACCGACAAGCCTCGGGAGCCAATACGACCCGCCACCGTCGGAGACAAGGCCGACTTTCGCAAAGCTCAAAATGAATTGACTGTCTTCGGCCGCGAGGATCACATCGCAAGCCAGCGCCAAATTGAACCCAGCTCCGGCCGCCACGCCGTGCACGGCGGCCATGATCGGTTTCTCGCATGATTTCATCGCCAAAATGAGCCGGTTGAGTCGGCCGATATGCTCATACGCCTGCGGGGCGCTCGACTGCCCCATCGTTTTCACATCCCCGCCGGCGCAAAACGCCCGCCCAGCGCCGGATAAGACGATGACGCGGACGGCATCATCCGCCGCGGCGCGTTCGATTTCATCCGTCAGTCCGGCAATCATCTCCGGGCTGAAGGCATTGAGCCGCTCCGGGCGATTCAGCGTCAACCATAATACAGAACCGGATTGTTCCACAAGCAAATGCGAGGTTTCCATATTCCTTTCCTCTCCTTTTCCATTTTGGACTTTTCAGTTTCATTTGATGAGCCATCCGCCATCGACCAACACATCAGAGCCGGTCATGTACGACGCTTCCGAAGAGGCAAGAAACGCAATGACGTTGGCGATCTCTTCCGGCGCTCCCACCCGGCCTAAGGCGGTGTTGCGCTCGATGGCTTTCACAAACCGCTCATTTTGCAGTCCACGTTCGGTAAGCGGCGTCTCGACAAAGCCAGGCGAAACGGAATTGACGCGGATGCCATACGGCGCCAGCTCCAAAGCGAGCGATTTGGTCAAGTTGATGACCCCTGCTTTCGCCGCGCTGTAGTGCGGAATTTCCGCCCCGGCCTGATGGCCGGACAATGACGCTACGTTCACAATCGCCCGATTGGCGCGCTCGCGTTTTGCCCCTTCGATCATCAGCGGAGCGAGCGTTTGCGAGACAAGAAAGACGCTTTTCATATTGACGCGCTGCACATCATCCCACTCTTGTTCGGTGAGCTCGAGCCATTTCGTATGGGTCGAAATGCCGGCATTGTTGACGAGCACATGCAAGTCGCCGTACCGATTTTGGACGTATGCGGCCAAGGCGCGCACTTGTTCGCGGTCCGTGACATCGGCCGCAAACCGATCGGCCACCCCTGGCACCCCAAGACGCGTGATGTCTTGCACCGTTTCTTCCAGTTTGACGGCTGTGCGGCCGACAAGCACGACAGTCGCCCCTTCCTGAGCCAGGCGGACGGCCGTCGCCCGGCCAATGCCGCTTCCCCCTCCAGTAATCACAGCGACGGTATTGGCAAAACGCATCGTTTCCTCTCCCCTCTCGTTTGTGCGACCTTTGTTTTCATCCGTTGCCCCGTATCAGCCGTCCGACGTCTAAAACGTCAGCCCGCCGCCGTCGACCGACAATGTCGCGCCGGTGATAAACGACGCTTCATCGGACGCCAAAAACAACACCGCGTTCGCCACTTCCTCTGGCGTCCCGATGCGGCCGAGGGCGTTCGCTTTCGAAATGATCGGCCATTTGCGCTCATCTTGTTTCCACGGCGTGATGATGTTCGTATCAATGACCCCCGGTGCAATGGCATTGACGCGAATGTTAAACTTCCCATATTCCAATGCCGCATTTTTCGTCAACAAAATCACCCCGGCCTTCGAGGCGTTGTAGGCCGATTCGTACTTTTTCCCTTTGATTCCAAGCAGGCTCGATGTGTTGACAATGGCCCCGCCACCGCATTGCTTCATCACGGGCACCGCGTATTTGATGCCAAGGAACACTCCTTTCAAATTAACGTTGATGACCCGGTCCCACTCTTCTTCAGACAAGTCGGTGCTCCGCACTTCCGAATGGCCGATGCCGGCATTGTTAAAGAGAATATGTAGGCCGCCAAAGGCATCAACCGCCGTTTGGACAAGGCGGCTCACTTGCTTGGAATCGGCTACGTCCGTTTGGACAAAAATCGCCTCCCCTCCTTTTTCCCGAATCAGGCGGACCGTTTCTTCCCCTCCTTTCTCATTGATGTCGCTCACCGCCACTTTGGCGCCTTCTTCCGCAAAGCGAATCGCCGTCGCCCGGCCGATGCCGCTCGCGCCGCCGGTGACAATCGCCGCTTTTCCTTTTAGCCTCATGATCTTCCCACCTTTCGATCCGCTTCTGAATCCGTTTTCAACAGACGATATACCAACCGGTTAGTATGTTGTTTCTTTTATTATACATCACATTTAGAATATTTTAAACATTTTTATACCCCTAATCGGAAAAGCCTGCACTTCCAAACAAAGACGAAGCCAACGGCAATCGAGCCTGCTTCCCCTCCTAACGCGTCTCCTTCCTTCAATGAACACCATGCCGTTCAGGAAAAAAGAGGAGCCTCGGTTTTGGCTCCTCGTTCATTCATCGATGAGGTCAGCGGCGCTGCCGGCGGTTCGGCCTTCATCAGCTCCCCTGTCCTGAAATTTGGAAAAAGAACGATCGACACACGGAATCCAATGACTGCAACCGCTCGATCAGCCCCTGCAAATCGCACGTATGGAGCGTATCGCTCAGTTCGCGGCCTTCCTCCGTCACCAAGTACAAGTGAATTTCCATGCATCCGTCCCAGCGGACGTTGGCGTCAAGCCAGCCATCTTCGCTCTCAAGCTCCAGCCCCACCGTCTCCCCTTGGTCATTTTCGTGTTTTGTTTTGATGACCCATACCATCCTTCGTTCCGCCCTTTCCTGTTCGCCGCCTCACTCTTGTTGTTCCGCTCCGATTCCTGACACCGGGGAGCCAGTGGACGTATGTTCATTCACCCAACGGAGTGCCGCGTCCACCACTGCATCGGCGTCAGAAAGCTGGGTGCGGTGCTCAATGATCCAATTGAGCCCGTCTTGCGGATCAAGGTCATGTTGTAAACATTCCACCAAAAATGATTGGACACATGCCGCATCGCTCCGCTCCCACGCTCCGCACTGGCGGCGCCAAATCGCTTCGATCGCATCTTTCCCGAACTGCATTGAGTTCCTTCCCTCCTGTTGCCCATATTGTCATCCATAGTATGCCTACAACAGATGACAGGGCTCCACAAAAGAAATTGGCGGGAAAGGATTTGATTTCCATTTATACGGCCTCCATCAATGGCCATACTGAGAATATGGAGGTGTTGATTCATGAGAGAGCCTTGGGAAGAACGCGGCGCCACTTCCAGCCTGCCGCGCTATACCCCGGGAATTGGCGTTCCCGATGAAATGAGCCCGATTCGCGACATCGCCCGCGGTTTTGAAAACGGTCGGCCGCCGGTCATGGAAGTCACGCCAGCTGACAGCCGCCAAACGGCGGATGATATTGATTTTCCGCCGGTTGACCGCGCGTTTTGAAAAAGTGGCAACAAGGGCGTCCTTGTTCGGTGGCCCTTGTTGCTCGGCTTCCGTTTTCTTCCTCTGCCATCGCCGTGCACTCGATTGGCGGCATGACCGGGTCGTTTTGGCCATATACATAGCCATATAGACCATTCCCATGGAGGGACAGCCGTTGCCGATTGAGCTTCCGGACATCACGGTCATTTGCCCGGATCCAGCCGTAGAGCATGTGTTTTCTTCCATTCACCAACGGTGGGAACAATTGGTCAAAACAAGCTCGCCTTACTCCAAAGGAGAACTGTTTTCCCTTCCGTTTCCATACGTCGTTCCCGGCGGGGTGTACCAGCAGCTCTTTTACTGGGACAGCTATTTCATTATATTGGGACTGAACATTTCAAGGCTGCACGAACTCGCCCGCAACATCGTCAACAACTTCTTTTACGAGTTGAAAACGTTTGGAATCATTCCAAACAGTTCCGAACTGGCCCACTTAAGCCGTTCCCAGCCTCCGTTATTGACGTCGATGATCGAGGAGGTATGGCGCGGAGACAAAGAGTGGCTCCGCTCCGCTTACGAATGGGCCAAAATCGAATACAAAGAAGTCTGGATGGACGAAACCACTCACTATCATCCCCAGATCGGCCTCAATAAATATTACGATCGGCTTGAGTCGATGCTGCGGGTAAAGGGGGAGGCGTATCTCCATTTTGACGAAATGTATATCCCGCCTGCGTTTTGGCATGAAAGGGTCGAGGCGGAGTCCGGTTGGGACTATACAGGCCGTTTTCACCGGCAATGCGGCTATTTCATTCCGGTGGATCTCAACGCTTTGCTTTATAAGTACGAAACCGATTTAGCGGCGTTTGCCCGCCTTTTAGCTTTAAACGGCGAAGCGGAACAATGGGAGCAGGCGGCTAAGCGGCGAAAAGACTTGATGAATCAATATTTATGGAACGAGTCGTTTGGCATGTATTTTGATTTTCATTTCCTCAACGGGCGGCAGCACTGCTATTATTCGTTGGCTGCTTTTTATCCGTTATGGGCTCGGGCGGCCTCTAAACAGCAAGCAGCAAAAGTCGTCCGGCATTTACCTTTGTTCCTTCAACCCGGCGGATTGGCTGCCTCCAATGTCCAAACCGGATTTCAATGGGATTTTCCGAACGGCTGGGCCCCGCTTCACTGGATTGTCATCAAAGGGTTGCAAAACTACGGCTATGACCTTGAAGCGCAAGAGATCGCCCGGCGATGGATTCGGCTTTGCACCAAAGTGTATTTGGAAACTGGCAACATGTACGAAAAATATAATGTGGTCGACATGAGCATCCGCACCATCGGCCGCTACCCTTCGCAAAAAGGGTTCGGCTGGACCAATGCGGTCTATCAAAAAATAGCGGTTGACCTTCTTGGGTGCACGGTATGTTGAGGCAGTCGGCCTAGGAACGGCTGCCAACGGCCGCCCTACCGATGGACGGACACCCACGGCCGGCCGTCTTCCCAATGAACGCGGATCGGAAGGCGAAACGCTTCTGAAAGCCGCTCGTCGGTTAACACTTCCTCTTTTTGGCCAGCCGCAAGGATGCGCCCGTCTTGCAAAAGCAAGACATGGGTAATGGAGTCGACGATTTCTTCGATATAATGGGTGACGTATAAGAGATGGCACGGCTGAGTGACGATCTGTCCGATCAATGCTAAAATTTCTTCGCGGGCCAATAAATCAAGGCCGACCGTCGGCTCGTCCAAAATGAGCAGCTTCGGATTCGCCATCAACGCTCGGGCGATCAATGTTTTTCGCTTTTCTCCTTGCGACAACGTTGCGTACCGCTTTTCTTGGACAGCTTCGAGGCGGAAAGACTCGATTAACGATTGCGCTTTGGACCGATCGTCCTCAGTGACGGCATCGTACAGGCCAATCGTTGCAAACTTGCCGCTGATGACAATATCTTCGACTGTTTCGGCTTGCAAGGTATCATAAAACTGATCAAGCGAGCTGCTCACAAACCCGATATGCCGGCGCAATTCCCACAAGCTCGCCTGTCCAAACCGATAGCCCAATACTTCAACATCCCCGCGCGTCGGGTACTGATAGCCGGTGACGATATTGAGAAGCGATGTTTTCCCGGAGCCGTTTAGGCCAAGAATCGCCCATTGCTCGCCTTCTTTCACCTCCCAGTTGATATCACGCAAAATCATGCGCCCTCCTCTTGCCCATGACACATCGCGCATGCGGATGATGACGGTCATTGTTCCTCTCCCCTTTGTTGTTCGTATGGACGGTCCTGATAGAAAAAGTTGGGCAACATGGTCGTGTTGTCATACGTTCGGTGAAAAATGTGCGTTGTCGCCGGAGAAAGAGGCGGAATCAGCCATGTCCAATCGCCGGTGACATGGCGGCCGGCTGCTTTCTCTTGCTGTTCAAACAACTGAAATTGGCGCGCGGCGGTATGATGGTCAACGATGCTGACGCCCGCCTTTTTGTAGGAATACAAAACAGCGATATTCAATTCGACCAACGCCTTGTCTTTCCATAATGATGCGTTGGAGTTGGTGTCAAGCCCCATGCAAGAGGCCACTTTCGGAAGCATGTTGTAGCGATAATCATCGGCAAAATTGCGGGCTCCAATCTCCGTACCCATGTACCACCCGTTAAACGGTGCTGCCATATAGCGAATGCCGCCAATTTCTAGACACATATCTGAAATAATCGGGACCGCGTACCATTTTAACTGCAGATCGCGAAACCACGGAAACTCCGGATGTTCAATTGGCACCTCAAGCACCAATTCTTTAGGGATCGGTGTCCAAACAGGCTTCTGGCTGCCTACCTGGATCACCAAGGGCAACACGTCAAAAGGCGTTTTTTCCCCCTTCCACCCAAGCTGTTCACAGGCGCGGGTGAAAGTGAGGGAGGATGAGTCGCCGATGATCCCTTCTTCGGTTTCATAACCGGCATAACGAATCAGTTGATGATTCCAAATGCGCACTTCCCCATTTGGACGGAAGATTGTGATCGTCGGCCGGATTTTCCCGCCATTGGTCGCAAACTCAATATGATGGAATAGATAAGAAAAAACCTCGTCTACGGTAACCGCCTCTCTCGCATCAATGACATAGAGCGATTGCCAAAACAAGCGGCCGATGCAACGGTTGCTGTGGCGCCAAGCCATCTTAGCCCCATAGCTTAACTCTTCGTACGTATGGCTGTATGTGCCGGTTTGTTCCACTTCCCAACGGATTTCGTTCAACCGCCGCTTCATTTCTTGCTCACTTTTTCCAAGCTCCCGATAGCTTATCGTGATAAACTGTTCTGCTTTTTTCATCAACTGCACATCATGCTGTCTGACCCTTGTTTGATTCATATCACTCTCGATGTTTACCATATATGCTTCTTTTTCCTCCACTTTCGATCGATTGGACTCTTCGCAGTCATTCCAATTCCAATCAAGAAACAAATTCCCCCGATCCACCACATTTGCTCGATAAACATCGAAATCGCCAAAAAAATGAGCGCAAAACCAAGCAGTCGACGGATCGACATGATTCTCTCCCCTTTTCCCCGCCATCGAGCGCTCTCCCATCGCGCAAAAGCAACAGTGAACAATGCTTGGGAGACGTCGATCCTACGGGGCAATTGAGAATGAAGCAACGCTCTCGTCCCTATTGTAACAGATGCTTCCATAAAGAGAACAGACAATTTTCAATGAAACAAACCACTTTGAACAGCTTTTTCCTTCAGCACGCGCATCCATGGGTTTAATGAGCCTTTCAACAAAAGTCCGGCCAAAAGGGCGGCAACGGCAAACAAGAGAAGCCGCTTGACATCATGCTCAACATTTTCCCATACGATCCCGCCGACCGCCTCGCGCATGACATCAATGGCATAGGTAAACGGCAGCCAAGGGTTTAATTGCTGAAAGAACGGAGGAATCAGCTCAACGGGATACGTTCCTCCCGCTCCGGCAATTTGCAAGACGAGCAACACAATCGCCATCGCTTTTCCCACATTGCCGAACAAGGAAACAAGCGAAAAAACCACCGCCATAAAGACAAAGCTGCACAAAAGGCCGAACGTCATGAACCATCCCGGCTCACGGACGAAAATATTCGGCAAGATGAAAGCCGCTCCAGCTGTCACGACCATCGCCTGCAAAGCATTCAGCGTCCAAAAGGTCAACAGCCGTCCGGCATATCTTTCCCGCTCATTCGCTTCCGAAAACGAAGAAGGATCCGTCGACAAGACGGAAACAAGCAACAAACATCCTACCCATATGGCCAGCACCGTGTAAAATGGATTCATGCCCGAACCATAGTTCGGCAGCGGGAAAAGGCGGAACGTTTTGACGTCAACCGGGTGAGCTAAAAACGCCCCTTTCGCCCGAGGATCTTGTTTCAACAAGCGAATCAGTTCGTCGATGTTGGTTTCTCTTTTGATTTTCGATAGGAAGGCGGCCAGCTCGCGGACCTGGCGGGAAAGAAATGGATATTGAGCCTGTGCGGTCTTTAGCGCCTGTTGCGCGGCCGCCAAGTCGATCATGCTGTTGTTAGTATGAGCGGATCACGGAAAACTAAACCAACTTGGCCAGTCCTGTTGTTCATTTGCGGAAAAAAAGCCAAAGCGCCAAAAACAAACAGGCTATAGCAGCGAGGCGCGTCATGTCAAACGGAATGCGCTGTCCGCCGAATAACCCGAAGTGATCAATGATCGAACTCATCACGAGCTGTCCGGCGACCACGGCCATCAATGAATTGGCGACGCCGACTTTCGGAACGATCAGCACCATGACAAACACGTAAAAGGCGCCGAGAATGCCGCCCGTCAGCTGCCATTTCGGCACAGAAAACATGGCAAGCAATTCTCCCTTGCCTAAAAACAATTGCACTAAAAACAGAACCACCGTCCCGATCAAAAAGGAAATGAATGCCCCTTCTAACACGCCGACCCGCTTGCCGAGGCCGCCGTTCACTCCTGCCTGTACGGAGACAGCCATCCCGGCCGTTAGAGCGAGCAGCATCCATACCCACTTCATCGGCTCCCCCTCCTTTTGCCTATATACGCCTGCGGATCAGGCGGCGAGCTTTCCTTTCAGCGCACAGCCCTATGCCATGCCGGCGCTCTTTTGTTTCTGCCGCCTCGGTATCGCTTCCATGCAAACGAAAACCATTTGATCAAGCTCATCACTAATACACTGGCGCCGGCCGTTAAGGAAACGAGGTTGACGATCGACGCCATCGTGCTCGCCACGACGGTCGGCGGCGGCTGGATTGCTTGCGGCGCAGATCGCACTCGGCCCCTTGTTGTCTGGTTTGACCTCCCGCCTGCTATTGTGACCATCCATTTTCTCATAGCGTTTCTCTTGGCTGGCGCTGCTGTTGATCGATCTATGCATCTATTTGCATCTGCCGGCTATTGCAACGGCAAAGCCAAACACGTCGTTGTCCATTTTCGGACGATAATGAAAAGCCGCCATCATGGTGCTTAGGGAGATCAGCCGAGCCAAGCGCGCAGCCATCCGCCGACGAACGAAACAAGGACGACCGCCCATGCTGGCCACTTCCACACAACAAGAAGAAGAAAAGCCCCAAGGGAAAACGCCAAATCGGCCGGTCCCTTCACCGCTTTTGTCCAAATCGGATCATACAGCGCCGCAAGTAACATCCCGACGACAGCGGCGTTAATGCCGGCAAGCGCCGCTTGGAAGCGTGGATGACGGCGAAGCCAGTGCCAAAACGGAAACGCGCCAAGAACGAGCAAAAAGGATGGAAGAAAAATGGCTGTGGTAGCCACTAGCGCTCCCTTCCAGCCCAACGCCGCCATTCCAATATACGCGGCAAACGTAAACAGCGGCCCAGGGACGGCTTGGGCGGCGCTGTAGCCGGCTAAAAACTGATTGGCGGTGACCCACCCTTGCGGCACCACTTCCGCCTCCAAGAGCGGCAACACCACATGACCGCCGCCAAACACGAGCGCCCCAGCGCGGTAAAAGCTATCAAACAGCGCCAAAAGCGGTGAGTGGATCCAAGTACGAATGAGCGGCAGCGCAACAAGCAACACAGCAAACAAGGAAAGCAACGTCAAACCGGTGGAACGACGAATGGAAGGCGGGATGCCTGCCGCAGACGAAGAAGGTGCGACATTTTTTCGCACTCCAACAGCGCCAATGCCCCCCGCTGCGGCGATGACGGCTACTTGGCTCCACGCGCCCGGCGCAAGAAGCACAGCGGCCGCCGCTGTGATGGCGACCGTTGCCTCGAGGCGGCTAGAGGCGAATTTGCGCGCCATCTCCCATACAGCTTGCGCCACGACCGCCACGGCCGCCAACAGCAAGCCGTGCATCCAGCCGGCGTCACCCCAAGAATGGTGTTGCAGCCAAACAGCAACCAGGCTGAGGGCGACCGCTGACGGCAGCGTAAAACCAAGCCAAGCTGCCAACGCCCCCCAAACGCCGGCGCGCATGAATCCGATGCCGATGCCGACTTGGCTGCTCGCTGGACCAGGGAGGAATTGGCATAAAGCGACCAAATCGGCATACGTTTTCTCGTCAATCCATTTTTTTCGTTTGACGTACTCTTCGTAAAAATAGCCGAGATGAGCGACCGGACCACCAAATGACGTTAAACCGAGGAGAAGCGCTGTTTTTCCGACTTCCCAAACCGATCGCCGCCGGCTTGTTGCTTGTTGATCCGTCAAGGTCAACGAGATTCACTTCCTTTTCGTTCATTCGTTTGTCGTGCTACAATCATATTATCATCAATGCGAGGAGAGGACGTTATGAACATTCGGATCATAGCGGCAAATGGCTTGATCGCCGCCGTGTATATCGCGGTGACGACGCTCATTCAGCCGTTTGGCTTTACGAATATTCAGTTTCGCGTGTCAGAAATATTGAATCACTTGGTCGTGTTCCGCAAAACATACGCTGTTGGCATCGTGCTTGGCGTCTTTTTTGCCAATTTGTTTTTCTCGCCGATTGTCGCGTATGATCTTGTATTCGGCGTTGGCCAGTCGGTGTTGGCGCTGCTCATCACGATCGTCTCTATGCGGTATGTCCGAAACGTTTGGGCGCGCATGGCCGTCAATACGCTGTCATTTACTGTGACTATGGCCATTATCGCCTTCGAATTGAAACTGGCGCTCGGCTTTCCGTTTTGGCTCACATGGCTGACGACGGCCATCAGCGAGTTGGTCGTCATGGCCATCGGCGCGCCGATCATGTATGCCGTCGGCCGCCGGATTGCTCCAGAAGCCTTCCGGGCCGCTGACGGCCGCAACGACTGACCAAGTGTTCCTACGGCATCGAGCGCACCGCCCATTCGATGATCAATGAACAGACAGCGGCGAGCACCGAAGCCGCCGTCATGGTTGTTAGCATAGACCGCAGCTTGGGATGAATATTGGGGCGAAAGTGAAGGATGGCGAGACTGACAGCAACCCCTCCGACCCATACGACAAGACCCACGGGCGTCATAAGCACGTCCCAGTCGCTAATCCAGAAATAAATCACAGCCGCATGGCAGGCCAGCAGCGCATATAGGATCATCCTCACTGCTCTTCCCCCACGCGATAGGAACGCCAGGCTGCTGAAACCGGGTGGGGCCGGCCGGTTCACCGTCTTTGCAGACTCAAAACTATGCCAGCAAATCCCCGCCACAATGACCGCTAAGCCGACAAACGCCCAGCCGTTCGGAAACGGAGCCGATAATAACAGCACTTCGCCGATAACGGCAAAAATCACTTCTCCGGATTGCGTCGCTTCAACAGCAGCCAGCTTCCGCTCATTTCCTTTCGCCCAGTCAGTGGCGATGAAAAAAAGCGTCGTCGCGATAACGCCCGAGCTGATAGCGACAATGAGCGACTGCGCCGTTTGCCCAGCCGAAGGAACTCCGGCTGTCGCCCATCCAATCAGCGCCACGACGAACCAAAACGGCAAGCTGGCGATCGTCATCCCGAATACGCGTTGAAACGCGTCAAGCCGTCCGGCACAATGTTCGATCATTTTTCGGTTGCCCAGCGGGTAAGCAAAGGCGGCGATGAGCACAGGAAAGATCCCCAACGCGATTTCTTCCCATGTGAGATGGCCTGCTTGCTGGAACTGAACGAGCACGACGCCGAGCAAAATAAAAAATGAAATGAAAAGCGCCTGTTTTTCAATCGGGCGGCGCACGGACACAGTTCCGTTTTGCGTTTCGATTTGTTCTGTAAACAGCGGGCTAAGCAGGACGCCGGCGACGATCGTGCACTGCCATGTGCCGGCTACAAGCCACCCTGGCCCGTACGCAGCGGCGTACGTGAGCGGTGCGTAAAACAGGCCGAAACCGACCGTCCCCCAGACGATCCATGTCCATGGATGGCGCTTCATGTCGCGCCAAACCGGACCGAGATTGCGGCGGGCAAGAAGAATGACAAACAACAGCGGAACCATAAAGAAAAAACGAAGTGACGAGCTCCACGTCCAACTCCCGCCAGCTAGTTCCATAGACCGGTTCAATATGAACGTAACGGCAAAAAAGAACGAGGCGGCAAGGCCGAGGGCCATTTCCCGCATGGTCGGTCTCTCCCCTCCTGTGATTAGATTCATCATGTGGCAGAGCAGTTTTATTTTATCGCATTATTGAAAATTTTTCTATTTGTTTTTTTTGATTATTTAGAACATAGTTTTCTATGATAAGAAATGCACAATAAGAATTGATCAACCCGAAACAGTTCTGCCAGGCGGCAATCCTATCATTAACGAATCAAAAAACGTCATAATGCGAAAACGGAAAAGGCTGTCTGGAAAAAGTCGTGCGATGACCTTTTCAGACAGCCTCTCTATTGCCCCATCCATATACCGCTCCATCTACGGATCCTTGAGAAGATGCACACTTCAGGGCTCATGCAAAGAGCATTCCCATTGAAAGCCCGATGATAAGGTGCCTCTGCTTGTCAGTCTGCATGGTGTATTATTGTTTTATTAACTCAATCGGCACAATTTTTCCATTTTCCACCGCGGCCACGACGATTTCCGATTCAAATCCGCCATCGTCGCCGATGCTTGGGACGTTATACACTTTCTTTTCGTCTGGAATGTTTTTCAAGCCGTCGTTCATATGTTCGCGGATCGCTTGCGGGTCATCGACGGTGCCTGCGGCTTTCATCGCCTCGACGAAAGCGTAAAGCGCCAAATAGTTGTAAGCGGCTTCCGATCCCGGATCTTCATTGAACTTTGCCCGATAGTTTTTCACAAACTCTGGAACCGCGGGTTGATCCGACTCGACAAGCGGCATGACGCCGATCGAACCTTCAAGCATGTCATAAGAGCCCGTCACCCGTTTCATCTCATCGAGTTTCGCTTGGTCCATAATGATAAAGCCGCCTTTAAAACCAAGTTCGCGCGCTTGTTTCGCCACTTTTGCCGTCGGCTCCGAAGCGCCCCCGATAAACAACACATCCGGTTTTTCTTTCAATGCATTCGTCACGATCGTAAAGAAGTCGGTGTCTTTCGTAAAGTCAATCGATGATTTGTAGACGACTTTTCCGCCTTGTTTTTCCCAATACGGCAACAGTTTTTCTGTCCAGTCTTTCCCGTATTGCGTCGCCGTCGGCAAGGCGGCCAGTTTCTTGCCGAAATGCTTCATGGCATAATCGGTAAACGTCGGGATGTAGCCGTCATAGCGCGGCGGAATGCGCACGGTCAGCTTATTGCCCGTTTGTGTAATTTTCGGCTCACTCGTATACGCCGCGATGATGAAATTGTCCGTTTGGTTGAACACTTGCAGCGCCATGACGCCACCGCTGTGCGGCGTGAAAATGATCGGCGTATGATGCTCTTGCACAAGGCGTTTGGCGTTCGCTGCCGTTTCGTTTGGCAAATATTTGTCATCTAATGGGACGAGGTTAATTTTGTATTTCTTTCCTTTCACCTCAAAGCCGCCGCTGTTGTTGATTTCCTCGGCCGCCATTTTCAAGCCGTTTAACGTCCGTTGGCCATAATAGGCGGCCGGGCCGCTCAGCGGGCCGCTGTAGCCGATGTTGACCGTGCCCGTTTCACCGCTGCCTCCTCCGCTATTGTTTCCGCCGTTGGCGTTATTGCTGCTTGGCGAATTGTTGCACGCCGCAAGCATCAACATCATGATGGCCGCGATCATAGCGGCGATTGACCATTTTCTTTTTTTCATTCTACTCCCCCCTATTGACGATCTATTATTTTGAATATTTAGATAATATTTAGCACACCCGTTATTCACCCCCTTTCAGTGCCATCTCCTCTCCTTGCTTTCGCTGATGGACAAGGATGAGGCCTATCATGCACCAATGTACGCCTTGCGGACATCGTCGTTGGCGAGCAGCTCCTCCGCCGTCCCTGAGGCAACGATCGTTCCATTTTCAAACACATAGCCTCGATGGGCGATCGACAGCGCCGCATGAGCGTTTTGTTCCGCCAACAAAATCGTTGTTCCTCCCTCATTGATTTGCTTAATCGTCGCAAACATTTGCTCGACAATCAACGGGGCGAGTCCGATTGACGGCTCATCAAGCAAGAGCACCGCAGGACGTGACATTAAGGCGCGTCCGATGGCGAGCATTTGCTGCTGGCCGCCGCTTAACGACCCGGCTGGCGCGTTTTGCTTGTCGCGCAAAATCGGAAACAGTTCGTATACATGTTCGATTGAGCGGCGGATGCCTTCTTTGTCCTTCCGATGGACGTAAGCGCCCATCAGCAAATTTTCGTATACACTCATGCGCGGAAACAGTTTGCGCCCTTCCGCGCATTGCACGACGCCGCGCCCGACGATGCGGTCAGGAGGCAGCGAATCAATGCGCTCGCCATCGAGGCGGATTTCCCCCCGCACTGGTTTGTGCAGCCCGCTGATCGTGCGAAACAATGTGCTTTTCCCGGCCCCGTTGGCGCCAAGCAAAACGGCGATCTCCCCTCGCTTGACGGAAAACGTCACATCGCGAATGGCCGTAAAACTCCCGTAGCGGACGGATACGTTCGCAACTTCAAGCAATGGCGCTCCCTCCTAAATACGCTTGAATGACCGCCTCGTTGTTTCGCACTTCCTCGGGCGTTCCTTCAGCGATTTTTTCTCCGTAGTTTAACACCATAATGCGGTCGGCAATTTTCATGATCATCGACATTTTGTGCTCAATCAGGCAAACAGTCAGGCCGCCTTCTATCATTTTGACGATCAACTCCTCAAGCCCTTCCGTTTCATCCGGGTTGATGCCGGCTGCCGGTTCATCAAGCAGCACGAGCTCCGGATCGGTCGCCAAGGCAAGCGCGAACGCCGCCCGCTTTTTCTGCTCCTGCGACAAGTTGGCCACCATCCGATCCGCCACATGGGTTAGACCGACAAAGTCGAGCACTTCCATCGCTTTTTCTTTGCATGCCTGTTCCTCGCGGCGGTGCCGTTTCGTGCGCAAAATGGCATCAAATAAGTTGGATGACGTGCGGAGACGATGGCCGATGATGACGTTGTCGATCACCGTCGCCTGTTCAAACAAGTGAGTCGTTTGAAACGTGCGGGCGATGCCGAGCTTCGCCCGTTCGTTTGCCGGCAGGCGGGTAATATCGCGCCCTTTGAACGTAATCGTCCCTGACGTCGGCCGGTACAAGCCGCTGATTAAATTGAAAAACGTCGATTTGCCGGCTCCGTTTGGGCCGATGATGGCGTTGATCTTCCCTTGCTCGACGGAAAAGGTGACATCGTTGACCGCCAGAAGCCCGCCAAACCGCTTCGTCAACCGTTCAACGTGCAAAAGCATCGTTATCCCTCCTCTGCGTGCCGCTCGCCTCGTCCTTGGCTCGAGACGGCCAGTTCCGCAGCAACTCGGTTCGCTTCTGGATCGAGACGGCGCGCTTCTTCACGCTTTGCTTTCAAACGGATGACCCCCCCGGCAATGCCGTGTGGGTAAAAGATGATGAGCAACGTCAGCACCGGACCGAAAATCAACATCCGGTAATCTTGCAAAAACTGCAATTGTTGGGACAGAAACGTAATCAGCAACGTCCCGACGACCGGACCGGCGAGCGTGCCAATCCCACCGACAAGCAAATACGTTAAAAAGTCGAACATGACGCTGACGTACGCAATGTCCGGGCCAAGAAAGCGGATGAACGATGCGTACAGCGCTCCGGCAAGCGATGTAAAAAAGACCGAGAGAACAAACGAGGCGAGTTTGTTTTTCATCGTCGAGATGCCAAGCGTCAACGCGAGCTCCTCACTGTTGCGAATGGCGATGTACGTCCGTCCGGTCAACGAATAGACAAGGCGGTACATGGTGAAGATGACCGCAACCAAGAAGCATAACACCAAATAATATTGGGCGACGGGCGTTTGAAACGAGAGCGGACCGATGTCAGCCGGCGCCGGGATGCCGATAAACCCGCGCACTCCGCCGGTTAAACTGTCCCATTTGTCAATGATCAAATAGATAATATAGCCCACACAAAGCGTATAAATGGCGAAAAAGTGCTCTTTCGTCCGCAGCGCAACAAGCCCGATGACGGCCCCAAGCAACGTGGTGAACAAACAAGCAAGCACGAAAGCCAACCAAAACGGCACGCCGGCTTTCACCGTCAAAATGCCAAGCGCATACGCGCCAATCGCAAAAAACCCGGCGTGGGCAAGCGACAAATAACCAGTATAGCCAGCAAATAAATTCAGCCCGTAAACAGCGATCATCCAAATGAAGGAGATCGTCATCATGTGCAAGTAATAGCTGTTGGTGACAAGCAACGGAAAGGCAAGCGCCAGCGCCGCAAGAACGGCGATCCATAAGCGCCGGTTGGCGAATACAGCCATCAATGTCCCTCCTTGGCAAACAGTCCGTTCGGTTTGACCGTTAAAATGATGACGAGGATGGCAAAAGCGATAATGTCTTTGTAGTCGTTCGACACATACGTCGCTCCCAAGCTTTCGCTGAATCCCAAAATATAGCCGCCGACAATGGCGCCTGGAATGCTTCCCATGCCGCCGAGAATGATGATGACAAACGCTTTCAAGATGACAAGATGGCCCATGCCGGGAAACACGAGGTTGATCGGCGAAGCGAGCGACGCGGCGAGCGCTGCCAAACTGCCGGAAAGGAAAAACGTCAGCATGGCGACTTTATTCGTGTTAATGCCGACCAAATTCGCCCCTTCGCGGTTTTGCGCCATCGCGATGATGGAAGCCCCGATGAACGTCTTTTTCAAGAAGAGGTAAAGCAAGATCATGATGATGACAGCGGATGCGATGATGAGGATGCGTTGAACCGTCAAGGTCAAGCCGAAAATGCTGACAACGTCGCCGTATGGGGTTGGCATCGTCTGGTAGTCCGCCCCCCAGACGAACTGGGCGAATGCCTCCAAAAACAACAAAATGCCAATCGCCGCAATTTTGTCATGGAGCGGCGGTGCGTCGCGAAGCGGATAAAACACAAGCCGTTCCATCAATACACCGAGCATCCCGACCGCGGCCATCGACACGACAACGGCCAACCCGTACGGCAGCCCGGCTTTCGTCATCGCAGTGAGCGTGACATAACCCCCCATCATATATAACGCGCCGTGGGCAAAGTTTGGAATGTGCAAAATGCCATAAACAAGCGTCAAACCTAACGCGACAAGGCTGTAAACGCTTCCAACTGTCAGCCCGTTTAACAGCTGCTGGATGAATAGCTCCATCCCGATCCCCCCTTTTTGTTTGCCGTTTGGCCAGACCATCAAAGCAGCGGCCGATCTTTCATTCGGTCTGGCCGCCCGAATTGCCTGGCTCCGCCTCATTTCGACCGCTTTCTCCAGCTCTTGGCGCCTTTATGCCGTGCAAAATGAAATCAACGAAAATGTCCGTCAGTTCTTCTTCAGAGATGCCTCCGTCAGGCCGGAACCAATAATAGCTCCAGTTGGTGATGCCAAGCAGGCCAAACGTAATCATTTCTGCATGAAGCGACGGCTTGAATTCCCCGCGGGCGATCCCTTCTCGAACCAGCTGTTCATACCGCTTGCGAAACAACCGCCGCTTGGCGCGGATTTCCGTCAAATGGTCATCAGCCAAATGCCGCATTTCACGGAAGAAAATGCGGGCGCTTTTCTTCCGTGTGCGGATATTGCAGATGACCATATGGACGATGGCCCGCAATTTCTCCGTGCAGCTTTTCTCGGGATCTTGGACAATGCAGGCTTGCTGCCGAAGCAAATCATCTAGATAGGAAACGCAAATATCACATAGCAACTCCTCTTTGCTTTTGTAATAGTAGTAAAAGGCCCCCTTCGTTGCCCCGATCGCTTCGACGATTTCCTGCACCGACGTTTCTTTGAATCCTTTGCGTTCAAACAACTCAATGGCGACTTCCCTTAATCTTTCTTTCATCCTCCACGGTCTCCAATGCGTCATTCTCTCTCAATAATCGTCGCGATGCCTTGGCCGCCTCCGATGCACGCGGTAATGAGCGCGTATTTCCCCCCGCAGCGCTTCAGTTCATACACCGCTTTTGTGATCAAAATCGCTCCCGTCGCGCCGAGCGGATGGCCATGGGCGATGGCGCCGCCGTTTATGTTCACTTTTTCGGGATCCATCTCAAGCTCACGGTCGCAGGCGATCACTTGCGCGGCAAACGCTTCATTGATTTCAATGATGTCCATCTCATCAAGCGTCAGCCCCGCCTTTTCAAGCACTTTTCTTGTCGCCGGCACCGGGCCAATGCCCATGATGTTCGGATCCACTCCGGCGACCGCATGGGCGCGGATGACGGCAAGCGGCTTTAAGCCAAGCTCCTCTGCTTTTTCCCGCGACATGATGACGAGCGCCGACGCTCCGTCGTTCAATCCAGAACTGTTCCCGGCCGTCACCGTGCCGCCTTCCAAAAACGCCGGCGGCAGTTTTGCGAGCGCTTCCATGGTTGTGTTTGGCCGCGGATGTTCGTCCGTATCGAAGATGAACGGCTCCCCTTTTTTCACCGGCACGGCAATGGGCACGATTTGCTCGTCAAATCGCCCTTCCTGCATGGCGCGCGCCATGCGCTGCTGGCTGCGCAAGGCGAATGCGTCTTGTTCTTCACGGCTGATGCCGTACTTTTTGGCCAAGTTTTCCGCCGTGATGCCCATCGGCGGGTCGCCGATTTCTTTCGGCGATAGCTGCGACTTTCGAAAGCTCGGCGGCGTCGAGCTGTACGGTTTTTCCGGGCGGTCCATCAAATACGGCGCGCGGCTCATGCTTTCCACGCCGCCGGCAATATACACATCTCCGTCGCCGGCCCAAATGGCTTGCGCCGCTAAATTGACGGCGTTAATGCCCGAACCGCACTGCCGGTCCACCGTCACTCCCGTCAGCTCGAGCGACAATCCGGTTTGCAGCGCGGTCAGCCGGGCGATATTGCCGCCGCCGCTTAGGACGTTGCCCATAATGACATCATCGACATGCTCCGGACCAATATTCGCCCGCCGCATCGCTTCTTTGATCACTTCCGCGCCGTAAATATGCGCCGGCATCGTCGCCAAAGCGCCCCCTTGGCGGGCGATGGCCGTTCGTACAGCAGACACAATGACGGCATCTCGTCTCATCCTGACTCCTCCTCATCCCCTTTGTAGTACGAAACCCGGCAACTGGGCGTTCTCGATGTTACCGGGCTCGCTGCCTTGTTTCACTCATACAGAGAAAACACGGCTTCGCCCTTAATGACTTCTTTTCCTTGCTGGTTGACGGCAGCGACGGCAAAACGGATCGCTTTCTCGTCTTTTTCCTTCACCGTTGCTTTTAAGGTGATGACATCGTTTAAAAACACCATCGACTGGAAGCGGACGAAATAGTCTTGGACAAACCCTTCTTCGTAGTACGGCGTAAACAGCTTCGCGAGATTGCCCATCGTCCACATGCCGTGGGCGATAATGCCCGGCAGGCCGGCTTTTTTCGCCTCTTCATCGATCGTATGAATCGGGTTGTAGTCGCCTGATGCGCCGGCGTATTTGATTAAATCGAGCCGGGACACCGGTGCGAGCGTTACTTCGGGAAGCGACTCTCCGACTTGCCATTTGCGGATGCTCGTCATACGCTCATCGCCTTTCTAACCGCCTCGTTGATCATGATCGTCGAGGTCGAAGTAAAAACGAGATTCCCATCAGGGTCTTCGCCGTTGTTGGCGATGACCAAAAAGCCGAGCAGGCCCATGCTGCTTTGTTTTTCGTAATAATCTTTCACTTCCGCATAGCAATACAGCTCTTCGCCGACAAACAGCGGGCGCTCATAATGGAAGTGCTGTTCGCCATGGATGAGCCCTTTGGACGGCAATTTCAGCCCTTCAATGACGCCGTAGTCAAACACGCGCGGAAACGTCGGCGGCGCAATGTTGCGCCCGTAGCGCGACCGTTTCCCCGTCTCTTCGTCCCAATAAATCGGGTTTGGATCGCCGATCGCCTCCGCAAACTTTTTCACCGCTCCGCGCTCAACGACATTTTTCACTTTCGCTGACCGTTTCCCGATGTCATGTTGGTACATGCCCCGTCCTCCTCGTTTTCAGCATTTCGGACCGCCGGCGACATACAGCACTTGGCCGTTGACAAACGATGACCGTTCGTCGGCGAAAAAGGCGACCGCATGAGCGATGTCTTCCGGACGGCCGCTGCGCCCGACCGGGATGTTGGCGACGCTCGCTTGGATGAGCTGCTCAAACGAAATGCCAAGCCGCTCGGCGGTCGCTTTCGTCATATCGGTTTCAATAAACCCAGGGGCGACGGCATTCGTCGTGATGCCGAATTTGCCAAGCTCAATCGCCAGCGTTTTCGTAAATCCTTGGATGCCGGCTTTCGCCGCCGAATAGTTCGCCTGGCCGCGGTTGCCGAGCGCTGACGTCGACGAAATGTTGATGATGCGCCCGTACCCTTTTTCGACCATATATTTTTGCGCGGCGCGGGCGCAATAAAACGCGCCTTTTAAATGGACGTCCATCACCGTTTGCCAGTCGTCATCGGTCATTTTAAACAGCAAGTTGTCGCGGATGACGCCGGCGTTGTTGACGAGAATATCGAGCGAACCGAACCGATCGACCACTTCTTGGATCGTCGCTTCTACTTGTTCGCGGTCGGTGACGCTCGCCACCTTGGCGTAAACGTCATACCCTTTTTCCCGTAGCTCCGCAGCCGTCGCTTCAAGGGCTTCTGCGTTTAAATCAATGAACGCCACTTTCGCTCCTTCTTCCGCGAAGCGGGTGACAATCGCCTTGCCAATGCCGCGGCTTCCTCCGGTCACAAACGCCACTCTTCCTGCAAACCGTTGGCTCATCGTGTTCTCCTCCCTTTCGATAACGCTTTCATTTTTTTAGATGAACTGTCCAAGCTTGACGTGCCCTTTGATCAAATTGCGGGCGATAATGAGGCGCTGAATTTCATCCGTGCCGTCGTAAATGCGCCACAATCTCGCTTCACGATACCAGCGCTCGATCGGCATTTCTTTCGTGTAGCCCATGCCGCCGTGGATTTGCATGACGCGGTCGACGACGCGGTTGCCCATGTTCGCGCCAAACAGCTTCGCCATCGAGGCTAAATGGCGGTTGTCCTCCCCTTGGTCAAGCGTAAAGGCCGCGTTTAACACAAGCCATTTCGCTGCTTCGATTTCTACCGCCGAATCGGCAATCATCCATTGGATCGCCTGCCGCTCGGCGATCGGTTTGCCGAATGTGACACGCTCCTTCGCATAGTCAATGGCCATTTGCAAAAGCCGCTCGGCCGCTCCGACCGCACGGGCGCCGACGACCCAGCGGGCGTAGCCGATCCACTCAAGCCCAAGCTTATAGCCGTGATGCAGCTCGCCTAAAATGTTTTCTTCCGGCACGCGCACGTTTTCGAAAATTAAGCTGGCTGGAGTGGAAGGTCCCATCGTATGTATCGGTTCCGAACGCCAGCCCATCTCGCGGTCGACGATAAAACACGTCACCCCTTCACGCCCGTTCGAGGCTTGGTGACGCTCTTTGTCGGTGATGGCGATCACCATGACAAAATCAGCGTCGTTGCCGCCGGTAATGAATGTCTTCTCCCCGTTTAACACCCACTCGTCGCCGTCTTTCACCGCCGTCATTTTAATGTTGCGCGTATCTGATCCTGCTCCCGGCTCGGTCATGGCAAAGCACGATTTTTTCTCGCCGTTGATCGTCGGGATCAAATATTTTTTCTTTTGCTCTTCATTCGCGTAATACAAAATGTTGTCCGCCGATCCGCCAAACTGGAACGGAACAAGCGTTTTCGACACTTCCATCAACACAATCGCCTGCATGACATGGCCCAAATTCGCGCCGCCGTATTCCTCCGGCGTGTTGATCCCCCAAAACCCCGCTTCCTTCGCTTTGAGCTGCAGCTCTTTTAATTTTTCGGGCGGGAGCCCAGGCTTCCCTTCGCGCTCATTGCGCAATACTTCATTTTCGAGCGGCATCAATTCTTTTTCGACAAACTTGCGGATCGCTTTTTGCACCATGCGCTGCTCGTCCGTTAAGCGCAAATACATGATGGTCCCCTCCCTTTTCCGTTACGCCTTTATGCTCGACTCCACTCATCAAAATACCAACCGGTTGGTATGTTATCTTTATTATATTCGAATGTTCTGAAAAGTACAATACCTTTTTTGATTTTCGTCCAACGGGAAAACGCCATATGCGTTCTCCCGTTGGCATGGAATCTATCGATCTATTCCGCCTGTATTTGCTTGCGCACGCTAGCGACCGTTTCCCCGATTCCGCCATAAATGACAAGGTCAAACATCCCGTCCATTCTTGTCGCTGTTTTGTTGATCAATACTTTCCTTGTTGCCGGCGATTCGGCGGCGACATAAAACGGGATTTGATTCACGGGCGCCACTTCCAAACTTGTTCCCATCGCCAGAAGCAAATCGCTGGCGGCCGCCGCAGCAAACGCTTCTTCCATGCGCGGCACGAGCCCGCCAAACAAAACGACATCCGGTTTGACAATCGTCTGGCACTTTTCACAGCGCGGCACCTCGTGACGGTTGATAAACGACAGATCATACTTGTTGCCGCATGACGGGCATGTCGCCGTCTGCAGCGTGCCGTGCAGCTCAATGACATTCGTGCTTCCTGCTTTCGTATGCAGCCCGTCAATATTTTGCGTCAAAATCGTCACCGTCTTGCCCATCTCCTCAAGCCAGCGGAGAAACCGATGCCCGTCATTCGGGGCAAAGCCGCCCATCATTTTTAATGAAAACATCCGCTTGAATCGACGCCAAAAATCAACCGGATCTTTTTTGTAATAATACTCTGACAAATAATATTCGACATTGTCCTCTTGGGCGTAAAGGCCGTTTTCGCTGCGAAAATCAGGAATGCCGGATTCCGTGCTCATCCCCGCCCCGGTCAGGACGGCGATCGTATTCGCCTCTTTGATCCATTGCGCCAGTTGCCGGATTTGGTCCATCCTCGTTCTCTCCTTTCCTACGAACCTCTTGGTTTTGCCAGTCTCGCCTTCGGTTCTTTTCGAGGCCATAACGTATAGCTGAAACTCCAGACAAAATCAATCACCAAAACCAATGTCCAACGGGCTGGCATAGTTTTCTCACAAATGGAATCGCCTGCAAGAAAAACCCCTCTTCCGAACGAAGAGAGGCTACCGTAAATTGAACCCTTTCCCTTCCACAAACTCCTTCATGTACATCCGGACTTGGCGGCTGAGCGTATCGGCCATCTGCCCGGTCCATGTGTCGCGGCGGCGGCCGTTTGTCCGCTGCTCATAATACGCCGAAACCGTTTCGTTGTAGCGTTGCAATTGTTCGAGGAATCGGGCGCGGTCTTGGTTGTATTCGTCCTCATGATAAACGTGTTCAAACGGCAGCCGCGGCTTTGGATCCGGCGTTTGCGCAGGATAGCCGACGGCAAGCCCGAACAGCGGAATGACCCGTTTCGGTATGTTAAGCAGTTGGCATACTTCCGGCAGGTTGTTGCGCAGCCCGCCAATGTAGCAGATGCCAAGCCCCATCGACTCCGCGGCAATGGCGGCGTTTTGCGCCGCAAGCGCCGTGTCAATCAGCGCAACCATAAACTTTTCCGTACTCTCAAGCGATGGAAGCACGTCTTTTCCTTCTAGCTCGCCAATGAGCTCATGGCGGTGAAAATCAGCGCAAAAGACAAAGAAATGGCCGTTATGCTCGACATAGGATTGATTTCCCGCCAGCTCGGCGAGCTTCCGTTTTTTCTCCGGATCTTTCACCCCGATGATCGAGTACGCTTGAACATAGCTTGAAGTCGATGCCGCCTGGGCGCATTCGACGATCGTGCGGATTTGTTCATCCGTGAGCGGCCTGTCTTCAAACCGGCGGATCGAACGGTGCTGGAGAATCGTTTCGATGACTTGGTTCATGACTATGTCCTCCTTGAACAGCCCAACGGCTTCTTTTTGTGAACATGATAACAAAAAAGAAAGAGCCATACAACGAATCGGCTCTTTCCCTTCCATTATCGCCCAAACCGCCCTTCCTGGTAATCGCGAATCGCCTCGCGGATTTGTTCCGGAGTGTTCATGACGAACGGCCCGTAGGCGACGACCGGTTCGTTCACCGGCTCGCCGGCATAAAGAAGAAGGCGGAGTTTTTCGCGGGCGGTCACGTTTAGCTCCGTTTCCTCGCCGCGGTTGTGGCGGCTGAAAAACAGCGCTTGCCCGGCTTTTCCTTCGATGTTGTCGGCACCGAACACGCCACTCCCCTCAAGAATGTACAAAAACCCATTGTAATGCCCCAGCAAATCTTGCACGACCGTTGTTCCCGGTTCGACAATCATTTCCACCATCGTGACGGGAACGATGTTTTTCGTCGGCGCTTTGACGCCTTTCGATGACCCGGAAAAGACCCGGATCGTCGCTCCCTCTTCCTTGCGCACGGGCATGTCTTTGGAGCGCAAGTTTTGGTAGCGCGGCTCGGTCATTTTGTACGCGCTCGGCAAGTTGACCCATAGCTGAAGGCTGTGCACGGTTGAACCGGACGCCGGGTCTTCCTTATGGACGACGCCGCGGCCGGCCGTCATCCATTGCACATCTCCAGGCCCGAGCGTGCTGTGGCCGGCTTTGCTGTCGAAATGTTCAAGCTCGCCGCTGATCACATACGTGACCGTCTCAATGCCGCGGTGCGGATGGACGTCAAACGTTCCTCGCTCAAAAATATCTTCCATCAGCAGCAAAAACGGATCATACTCTTGCCAGTTCCCGGGCTCAAGCACCGAACCGCTGCGATGAATCGGACTGTTGGTGGTCATTTGCACGGTTTTCACGCGACGAATGCGGCGTTGAATCGCCATAACCTCTCCTCCCTTATGTTGCGCAATCCCGGCCGTTGCCGAAAGGAGTGCAGCTCAATCGGCAAACCGTTTCCTCCTTCATCGTACCGGATTCAACGAAAAACAGGCAAGTCATCTGCCTGAAAAATGGCGGCCATACCGCTCGCAAAAAACAAAAAACCTGCCGGCACTCGGCAGGTGGACGTTGGAAGAGGGATTCCAATCCCACCATAAAACTATTGATACAAGGATGAATGGACATGCTCGTTCATCACGTGCAAAATTTGTGCAAAATAATCTCCAGTGTGTCAATCCATGCAAAAAGGCGGGACAATCCGCCTTCTTTTCGTTGCTCGATTCTGCCTTTTTAACAAAATATCCGAAGGAAGTCTCCCGCCTCAAGGAGCGTGAAGGGCAAAAATGTACGCAAAAAGTATGCTAAAAGTGAACAAAAGGCCAATATAAATGGCCTTTCACGAAAGAAAAGTATGAATCAGATCCAAGCAATCCGAAACAACTTCATTGGGCGCCCGTCCTACTATTTGAAGCTGTCGGGCGCGCCAATCTAAACTTTTGACCTGATCGGTTAAAATCACGCCTTCAACGGCCAAGCCTGATGGCAATTCCACTTCAAATGGATATCCTTTTTGTTGCCGGGTGATCGGGCAAAGCACCGCAAACCCTGTCAATTGATTGAACCGCTTTGGTGATAGAACGATGCCGGGCCTTTTTCCTGCCTGCTCATGCCCTGCTTGTGGATTGAAATTGACGTAAACAAGATCCCCACGATCCGGCGCTTGCATCAGAACAATTCATTCCCTTCTGTTCCAAAATCAATTTCAGCATGGCGATTTTCCGGCGTGATTTTAGCCAAAAGTTCCTCCAATGTCGGCTTTTTCTTTTTCGGGATCAACTTGATCGCTTGGTTCTCAACGATCATCTCCACTTCTGATCCTTGATGAAGCGCTAAACGTTCAGCAATCACGCTTGGGATACGAACCGCAAGGCTGTTTCCCCATTTTTGAACTGTTATTGTCATGATTGACACTCCTTTCTGTTTGTTTAATTCCATTATACCTCTCTCCTTTCATTTCGTATATACATAGTATATACATAAATTCAAAAAAAGATGCCATCGAGACGGTGTTTTCGATTCGAAACGAACGATTACGATTGATGATAAGACGCTGAACATGTTAAAAGATTTGAAGAAAAGTCAAAAGGATTCCCAAAAAATGAAAAACGACTGCCAACGCAGTCGTATCAAGGGTTTCATGATTTACAATTTGACAGGATCGGATATTAGAAATGGAGGAAGAGGGATTCGAACCCCCGCGGGCTGTGACACCCCTAGCGGTTTTCGAAACCGCCCCCTTCAGCCAGACTTGGGTATTCCTCCGTATGAAAATGGAGCCTATCGGATTCGAACCGATGACCTCCTGCGTGCGGGGCAGGCGCTCTCCCAGCTGAGCTAAGGCCCCATGTCTATAATGGTCGGGAAGACAGGATTTGAACCTGCGACCTCACGGACCCGAACCGTGTGCTCTACCAAGCTGAGCTACTTCCCGACATAGGCTGGTTTACCTTGCGACAATTCATATTCTATATGAACCTCAAAGGAAAGTCAATAGTTTTTTTATCTTTTTTTCGCCATAACGGATGAAAATTTATCTTTTTTCTGAAACGACCTGCATAGCTGCCGCTCCTTTTTTCCTATACTAAAAACACAGCAACCGTGTAAAGGAAAGGGGGCGCTTTGTGAAACTCATTCCGCCGGCGCGGCGCAAACGGGCGCATTTGTCGCAATTGACAACCACCCATTTCCATTTGCGTCATCCGCTTGTCGTCGCCTTTTTTTCCTTTTCGTTTCCGGGTTTCGGCAATTTGATGCAGCAACGCTACGCCACGGCCTTTATGTTAATCCTCTGGGAGCTGTTTATCAACACAAAAGCCCGTATCAATACAGGTATATTATACTCGCTGCTTGGCGATTTTGAAAAGGCAAAAGCCGTTCTTGACGAACGATGGCTCATGTTTTATGTGGCCATCTACATGTACAGCATTTGGGACAGCTACCGCGGCTCAGTCGACATGAACAAGCTGTATTTGCTCGCCGACCGCGAAGATGCGCCGATCTCTTCCATCCGAATGGGAATATGGGATATTAATTATTTGGACAAGCGCGAGCCTTGGCTGGCGCTGGTCTGGTCGGTGCTCGCCCCGGGCCTTGGCCATTTGTATGTCCATAAAGTGATCACCGGCCTGTTTATCTTCACCTTTACCATTTTGGTATCGTATTTCGCCCACTTGCCCGAAGCGATTACGTACACGCTGACGGGCCGATTCGATTGTGCAACGAAGATCATCGATATGCAGTGGGCGCTTTATCTGCCATCGATTTATTCGTTCATCTTTTACGATGCTTACGTATCAGCGGTCGAATACAACAAGTTGTTTGAAAAAGAACTAGCCCACTATTTGCGGCGCCGCTTTCAGCCGAAACGGTTCGCATGGCCGATTTGATGGGAGGCGTTTCATGATTGTCATTGCCACTTTCGAGAGCCACCTATTCGTTGAACTGGCGATTTCAGCGCTTCAAGAAAAAGGGATTGCTGAACATCAGATTTTTGCAGTCCCGCTCAACCGCTCTGCCGAACCGCCGCGCCTGCTTGATACGCTCCATCACGCCAACGGGTTCAGCTTCCTTGACTTGGCGGCGATTTTAGGAACGTGCTTGATGCTGCTAGGGGCGATTTACGGCTATGTGTTGGCATGGGGTCCGATCATTTGGGGGATTATCGGGGCGGTTTCAGGCATCGGAATCGGCATTTTGCTCAAATGGTGGGTAAACCGAAAATCCACGCACCGTCAAAGCCGCACAGGCGCTGATATCGTGCTTCTCATCCGTTGCGATGAACAGCAATGGCCGGCCGTGGAGCAGTTGCTGCGGGGCCATCACGCGCTTGGACTCGCCGGCGTTCACGACAAGCAGCCGAATAGATAGGCATTTCATCCCCTTTCACTGAAAAACCCGAGGGAACACCCCCTCGGGTTTTCGCCGCTCTGCCGTTTTCAATAGACATCTCGCCGCATAAAGACAAAAAAAGCGACAAGAAGCCCTGCAAGCCCCCAGACAGCCAGCACGGCCATCGAAAAGCCAAGCGTCATCCCCTCAATCGGCGGAGCCGCTCCTTTTATGTAATCCGTCAGCCGCAAATTGACCATAAACAAATATTTTGCCGAATGCCACGACGACACCATGTTCGACAAAATCGCGCCAGAAATCAATGCTGCCAGCATGATGCCCATCACCGCCGCCGTGCTCCTAAGCAGCACGGAAAACATAAACGTCAGTGTGCCGACGACAACGCTCACAAACGCTGCCAGCCCGAGCTCGATCAAAATGTATTTCCATTGCGGAATCATGTGGACATTCGCTGTATTGAGATCCTCTCCTTGCTGGACAAATCCGGTCAATAGCGGCAGACGGAAGCCGCCATATCCAAACACGAGCCCGGAGATGGCATACGACAGCACCGCCGCCATCAGCATAATGAGCGACACCGACAGGAGCAACGCGATATATTTGCTCAACAAAATTTTCCACCGCTTCACCGGCCGAACGAGAAGCAGCTTGATCGTTCCAGCGCTTGCCTCGGACGACACTAAATCGGCCGCAACCACCATCACTAAAAGCGGCAAAAACAAGTCGATGGCGTTTTCGATAAACGTGCGCATAAACGTCGGCGCTCCAGGGGCGGACGGATTAATGTTGTGCTCTAAGTAGTACTGCTGCTGCTTGAGGCGGATTTGCAAGTATTTCCGCCATTCCTCAGACATGCTCGGCGACTGCAAGCGGTTTTGCAAATCGACGATTTGCTGCTGCAGCTGCGTCCGCCAGTCGGTCGTGCCAAGCCGTTTTCTCAACTCTTCCGTCTCGCGGTATTGGGCGTATGTAAACAAGGCGACGAGCACCGCAATGATGGCGGCGATCACCCATAGCCGCTTTTTGCGGACGATTTTCAACATTTCATTATACACGAGCTTACTCAATCGTTTCGCCCCCTGTCAGCTCGATAAACAAGTCCTCGAGCGTCGGCAGCCGCGGTTCAATTTCCGAAACCGAGACGCCGGCTTGGACAAGCTTGGCGTTCCAAGCGGCTAGTCTCGACGGCTCATATGGCGTGACGATCGTCTCTTCATCGGCGCGCAACACCTCGGTTTCCGCCGCTAACAGCGCCCGCGCCCGATCCGTTGGAGCGGCTTTCCAGACGACGCGCGCCTGTTGGTTTAACAGCCGCTCAACCGTGTCCACGGCCAAGAGCCGTCCTTTCGCCATAATGGCGACGCGGTCGCACATTAATTGAATTTCACTTAACAAATGCGATGAAACAAGGACGCTCAACCCTTCCGTTTCCGCCAAAAAGCGGATGAAGGCGCGCATTTCGCGAATGCCGGCCGGGTCAAGGCCGTTGGTCGGCTCGTCCAAAATGAGCACCTTCGGCTTTCCAAGCAGCGCCTGAGCGATGCCGAGCCGCTGCCGCATGCCGAGCGAATACGTGCCCACTCGGTCATGGATGCGCTGTTCAAGGCCGACGAGCTTCGCCACTTCCATGATCCGATCTGCACCAATTCCCGGCATCATGCGGGCGAAATGTTCAAGGTTTTCCCAGCCTGTTAAATACGGATACATTTCTGGGTTTTCGACGATGCAGCCGATCTGGCGGATCGCGTCGGTAAACTGGCGGTGAAGATCATACCCGCAAATCGCCACCGTCCCCGACGTCGGCCGAATGAGCCCGACGAGCATGCGGATCGTCGTCGTTTTTCCCGCGCCGTTCGGCCCTAAAAAACCGAATACTTCCCCCTCATGCAACTCAAACGAAATGCCTTTAATAATTTCCTTGCCGCGAATCGTTTTCCGCAGCTCTTTGACCGCTAACGTCACCTGTTTGGTCATTGCTCACCCTCCTCCGTCAACGTGATGAGCGAGGCGACGCGCTCTCCAATCCGCTTGTAGCCTGCCGCGTTTGGATGAAAATGGTCGCTGTACAAATAGTCGTTGACATGGAGGGCAAACAAATCAAACGTCGGCACCGCGACGATGTTCGGATAGCGGGCCGCCACTTCCGCTGATGCAAAATTCCAATCGCGCACAACCGCCGACGTCCATTTGGCATCGTCTAAATCGCCAAACGGGTTGTACAAACCGATCGCAAAAATGACCGCTTCGCTGTTGAAGCGGCGCAGCGCGGCGAAAATGCGGTCTAGGTTGGCTACATATCGCCGTTTCGCCTCATTCAGCTGCTTTCGATCCAGTTTCAACGCTTCCCCGCCTTGAAACAAGTCGTTGCCGCCGATGGTCATCACAATAAGATCCGCCATGGCGACTTGCCGCTGAATCTCAGGCTGGCCAAGCTGGCGAAGCAGTCCGTCAGAGCGAAGGCCGCGGATGGCCAAGTTCGTCACACGGATCGGCTTATCCGTTTGCCGGCGAAGCTCATCGACCATATAGCCGACATACCCTTTTCCGCTTTCATCGCCCGTTCCTCTCGTCAACGAATCGCCAAGAGCAACAATATCCATTTTCTCGTCATGTTGCCTTGTTTCAGCCGTCGGCGGCCGTTGTTCTTTCGTCGGCGGCTTGGCGGCCGAAAAAAACTGGTCTTGCACCGCCAATGCCAGGCCGCCAAGCCAAAGCACTCCGGACAGGGCGGCAACGGCTATGAGAAGCGCAACTGTGCTCCGTCGCATGCAACCACCTCATTTCTTCATCGTTGTCATCTCTCGCGATCCGTCTTGGCATTGTTCGCCATCATTGGTTTGATCCGACAACCGCCGTTTTATTCGCCAATGTTTCAGATCCCAATACTTCTTCAGCTTCGACGCCGCTTCCTTTCCAACCAACAGCGCCCCGATCCAAAACATGATTTCCGCCGCCACAATGGCAACCGCAACGATCGACGCTTTGGCCGCAGTCGAAAACGGTAAAAATGGCGCGATGGGCGGAATGACCCAAACGACGAACGATGCGATGATGAACCCGACGCCAATGTGATGCATGACGGACCGCCTCTGTTTCACTCTTCCGTTCCCCCTTGCTCATGGACGCTCTTTCCAACAGGAATCAGGATCGCTTATTTCCACTCTAACATATACACCGCGATTTCACGAAATGATCCGCCTAAAAACCGAACACACACAAAAACAGTTTTTCCCGTTTTTCCAATTTTCGCTTTCCCGTCAAAAAAAGAAACCCAGCCGAATCGGCCAGGCCAATCGAATGATCACCGTTGTTTCTGCCAATAATCGATCAACCCCATCGCGCACACTTGCAAATCAAGCTCGATCGCCGCATGCGCCGACGACGAAGATGGAGCGCCATGATCATCAAGAAACGCCATCACTTCGCCGCGCAACCGGTGCGCTGCCATTTTCGCCTGCTCGGCAGCCGGCGCTTCCGGATGACGGTCGACCGCTTCTTTTCCCGCCGCCACGAACTTCGGCAGCCAAACGCGAAGCTGGCGGAACGCCTCCTGTGGGTCATCCAGCATGCCAAAATGGCCAAAATAAATGCGTTCCGGTCTCAGCTTCTCAAGTCTTGCCGCCGACTGCTCCATGGCCTCGGGATCAAATTGGTTCGGAGATGTTGAAGGCAGGCAAAACGTAAGCCCCGCTTCTTGCAGCTGCGGATAAAAAACGCCGATCGTATCGCCGGTGAACACGCCGCGGCTGTACGAATCATAAATCGAAACGTGATGGTTCGCATGCCCCGGCGTATCATAAAACACAAGCGTCCGCTCCGCACTCAACTCCAACGTTTCCCCGTCCTCTTTCACGATCAATCGCTCTTCTGGCACCGGAAGAATCGGATCAAAGAGCGACTCAAACTGCGCGCCGTACACCGCCTTCGCTCCAGCGATGAGGCGCGATGGATCAGCCAAATGCCGCTTCCCTTTCGGATGGACGACAACCATCGCATTCGGGCAATGCTGAAGAAGCAACCCCACGCCGCCCGCATGATCCAAATGAATATGGGTGACGATGATATAGCGAATATCAGACGGATCAATATGAAGCGCTTTCAACCCAGCAAGCAAATGCGGCACCGACGGGCTTGGCCCTGTTTCCACGATCGCCAAGTTCTCTTCGTGAAGCACATATGTACCGGTGCGCTGCGGCATGCGCAAATCATACAAATCGATGAGTGAAATGCGGCGGCCGAGATCAAGCGGCTGTGCCATATTCCCTCTCCCCCTTTGGTTGATGATGCAGAATATTTTAACATAGAAACCGGCTTCCCGCTACAGGGGTTGGTGAACTACCCCCACTTAATTTTCTAGCGAAAATTTGAAGTGGGGGCTTCCAAAGAAGTTTGACTGCTTCAAGCAATCCTTATTCTTTGAGGCGTGTCCACTTCGCCGCTAGAGCATAAGACACTCAGGTCTACAGCTTTACTTTTCTTTAAGATGTTTAATGCGCCATTGACATCAGCATTAATTAGTTTGCCAGACTTTGTTCGATACAAGCCGCGCTTAATACGTTTGCCGCTGAACTTATATTCTTTTGGATTGTCGGCATTATATTCAGGAATCTCATCGCCGTCAAAAAAGCTGGCTTGAGACGTATATGATTCTTCCTGTTTCAAGAATTCAATGCCGTAAAATTCACAAAGATATTCTAGTTTTTCTTTTATGTTACCGAGAGGAATATTGACAAAGTTTTGATTTGTCTTTTTTCCTAGATTAATATTGCGTTGCCATGTTTCCGCATAGCCAATGACAAGTTTGCCAATTTGATTTTCAATACAGTAGTTAATGATGTAACGGCAAGTCTTGTTGATATAATCATTCACTTTATTATTGCGATTCATAGCAAGCAAAGCCTGTTTACGAGTGGTGCCTTTGATTTTTTGCTTATCTTTTATGCTTTGAAGTCTGGCATTTTCTTTGTTAAACCATTGATTTATACTTTTTAATCTCCGCCCATCAATGATGAATGATCTGCCGTCTGATGTGACACAAGTGGCAAAATTGTTTAATCCTAAATCAATTGCCAGTGCTTTTTGGTCATTTAATTCTCTTTGATCTTCAGGCATTTCATATTTGTACTGAATCTCAAAGAACCTGGCATGATGCTTAGGAATGATTTCAATCTGCTTAATCTTTTTGTCCAGTAACACAGGCGGAATCGTTATCGTGATAGGCTTGTGAGTCTTTTTAAATAGGCGAGAATACGGTATCGTGAATTTGTTGCCGTCTATACGAATCTGGCCAATGATCAGTGAATGAAAGCCATCTTTTTTAAGATATTTTGGAATACTGATAGCCTTGTGGTCATATTTTCCTTGTTTGGCAAGACTGATCAAACCAAAGAAAGATTTAAAGGCTTCATTGACCTTTTTTAAAATTTGCTGTGCCATGTTGCTGTTTAACAGCTTATAGTTTTCGTTAGTTTTTGCAAGATGATAGTTTTTCTCATAATTAAGAAATTCCTTGTGTTCAAAATAGTATTGTCTGACATTGTACAATCCGACGTTGTACATGTTCTTGGCAATATGGCACAGTTCTCGAAGAGTCAAGTATTCTTCTTTGGTCAAACCATTTAGCTGTTGTTTGATACAAAAATACATGTTTTCACCTCCCATCTAACTATAATACTATATTTTACTGAATCTATCCTATTTTCAGCAAAATATAGTTAAGGCGATTCATCTCCCACTTACTCCGCTTCGCTTCGTTGAAGTGGGAGTCTTCTCGCCTAATTAAGATAAAAAAGCAGCCCCTGCCCAGAGGACAAGAGCCGCCTTCTCGTTTCAACTGTCGTCAACGGGGCAACAACTGCTCCGCGCGCTATTTTTGAGGGCAGGCGCTGTCGACCGTTGCCCTCCGCAGCACGAACAAGCTCCCTGATGCTCAACCCGATCGCATCCAACGCTGCCGCCAACGGAAAGACACTGTCGTTTGCCAAGCGCCCCCTAATGCTTACGACGCCAACTCCCTGCCAGTCGCCTTTCCTTTCCGCCCGTTTCGGATCGCCAGCCATACCGCCGCGGCCCAACCGATGACGATGAGGCCATAAACGGTCGGATACACCGGCGCAGGCGCCTCCCAAGCGTGCAGGAGCGTGCGGACGTTCGTCAAAATAATCAACCCGCCGACCAACACTCCAAGCAAATGGGACGGCAGTTTGCGCACAAGCCAAGCGGCGATCGGTGCAGCGACGACCCCGCCAGCCATGAGCGTCAGCACCCAGTGCCAGTTCACTTGCTCCCAACCAAGCGAAATGACGAATCCTAGCGTCGCCGACAGCGCGACGGCAAATTCGGATGTATCGACGGTGCCGACCACCTTGCGCGCTTCCATGCTTTTATTGGCCAACAACACCGGCGTCGCAATCGGCCCCCATCCTCCACCGCCGGTCGCATCAAGGAAGCCAGCCACCAATCCGAGAGGGACGAGCTGCTTATTGGACCACTGTTTTCCGGGCGTCGACGGCGCGCGGCCGTTCAACACTAAAAATCGATAAATAATGTAAAAGCCAAGCGCCAACAAAAACAAGGATACATATGGTTTAATCAAATCTCCCGGCAAATTGCTTAAAAAGCATGCTCCGACAAACGCGCCGACCGACCCGGGAATGATGAGCCTAAAGGCCATGCGGCGGTCGACGTTGCCGAACTTCCAATGGGAAGCGCCAGATGCCGCCGTCGTCACCACTTCCGCCAAATGAACGGACGCCGAGGCGACGGCCGGAGCAATGCCGAACGTCAATAACAACGTCGACGACGTGACGCCATACGCCATTCCAAGCGAGCCGTCAATCAGCTGGGCGATAAATCCTACAAACACAAAAACGATCAGTTTTTTCATTGGTTTCCCTCCGTTTGCAATGGTTGAGCGCGTTACTTATAATTTAAATCTCATTATTCATAGATGTCAACTATGAATTTTAAAAAAATAAAAAATGCGATCATTTATTTTAGTCCCCGCTCGCAAGATGACGTTGCGAACACCGACGGCTTGGCGGCCGACGGACGGAAGGCGCCGCGCGGCCGTCCATAAAGACAAACAGCCGCCTGCAGAAAAAAGGCGCCCCGAATATGGCGACGGGACACCTTTTGGATGCTGGCTTTCGATCAGAACTTCCCTTGATACCGCTCGACTTCCCAAGCGTGGACCGCCGTGCGGTAGCTGTTCCATTCGTCTTTTTTCATCGCGACGTATTCGTTGAATACGTGCTCGCCAAGCGTCGCGCGGCCGATTTCTCCGCTTTCGAACGCAGCGATGGCCTCGCCCAAGTTTTCCGGCAAGTTGTCAATGCCAAGCTCCGCACGTCGTTCTTCCGACATATGGAAGATGTCTTCATCAATCGGCGCCGGAGCGGTTAAACCTTTTTCGACACCGTCAAGGCCAGCGGCAGCGATGATGGCATACGCCAAATACGGATTGGCCGACGGATCCGGGCAACGGAGCTCAACGCGCGTCGCGACGCCGCGTTTGGCCGGAATGCGGATGAGCGCCGAACGGTTGGAAGCGGACCAAGCGATGTAGCAAGGCGCTTCATACCCTGGCACAAGCCGTTTGTACGAGTTGACAAGCGGGTTCGTAACCGCCGCGAAGTGTTTTACGTTTTTCAGCAAGCCCGCGATGAATTGGTACGCTGTTTCTGACAACTGGTTCGCATCGTTCGGATCAAAGAACGCATTTTCCCCATCTTTGAAGAGGGAAATGTTGACATGCATGCCTGAACCGTTGATGCCAAACACCGGTTTTGGCATAAACGTCGCATGGAGGCCGAACTTGCTGGCAATCGTTTTGACAACCCATTTGTACGTCGTCGCATTGTCAGCCGCACCGAGCGCATCGGCATATTTGAAGTTGATCTCATGCTGGCCTTCCGCCACTTCATGGTGCGACGCTTCAATCGTAAAGCCCATCGCTTTTAAGGCGCGGTAAATTTCAAGGCGAACGCGTTCGCCCAAGTCTTTCGGAGACGGTTCGAAATAACCGCCGCCATCATGGAGCTCGAGCGTCGGATTGCCGTTTTCATCGGCTTTGAACAGGAAAAACTCCAGCTCCGGACCGACCGAGATCGTATATCCTTTTTCCGCCGCCCGCTCGATCGTTTTTTTCAGCACGTTGCGCGGGTCGCCTTCAAACAGCGTGCCGTCCGGATTGGTCACCGAGCAGAGAAAGCGCGCTTCCGCATAGCCTTCCTCGACCGTCCACGGCAAAACAGCAAACGTATTCAAATCCGGCAGAAGATACAAGTCGGAACGGTTGATCGGCGAGAAGCCTTTGATCGACGAACCATCAAACATGATTTTCCCTTCGACGACATCATCAAGCTGTTCAGCCGTCACGGTCACGTGCTTTAAGATCCCTTCAATGTCGACAAACTGCAAATGAAGAAGCTCAACGTTTTTTTCTTTGATCTTCTCTTTGATTTGTTCCAACAACTCCGTTTGTGTAGAGGAAACGAACGGCTTTGACATGTTACATTACCTCACATTCGTGCGTTTATTTTTCTAACATGCTTTTATTATAGAAAAAGAGAAGCCGTTTGGCAACACTTTTTTATCAATTTTTCTGTATTTTTATAATGAATTTTTTTGCAAACGGTTTCAAATTAGACGAATATTTATACAAAAAAAGCCAGCCGAGGAGATAATCGTCTCCTCGGCCGACTTTTTCTATCCACTATTGATGTTACGTTTTCTCCTCACGCCGACGCCACGAGCCGGACGAAATGATCGGCAGGCCGGCGGCTTTTTCCGGCAAGTAAACGTAGACGTACCCTTCGATCGGCTGGTGGGCGTCGCGGACCCATATCCGCTCATATTCGTTATCGTCCCGTCCTTCGGCGTAGTCTTCAAGCTCATCCATCGCTTTGAGCCCTTCCTCCGTCACCGTCAACCATTCCCCTTCCACTTCCCCTTCTTCTCCGAGCACAAGCGCAGGGTACGGGCCGACGCTGTACAAACGGCCGTTCACCTTCCCTGGGCATACGGCGCGAACATAAGGAGCTACAACACAATGGTTGTCCTCGCCGGTCAGCAACGTTCCATACACAAACACTCGATATCGTCTTTCCGCCATCTCACTTTTCTCCTTTTGTTTACATAACATAGATTATGAAAACTTGAAGAAGAAAACAAAAACAATGGAAGCCCTGCCTCTCATCCATCCTTGCCGCTCCGTGGCGGCGCCAGTGTGAATTTGTCAAGCGGACAGCGGACAACGAAAAAGCCGCGCCAGCTCCATGAGCGGCAACGGCACGGCTTGCGATGATCCCGCGGCAAACGAATGACGCTTTCTTCATCATATCCGTTCGACAACGAGAAGTCAAGCAACAGTTTACGCGGATGGCTTCCATTTAATGCTGCAGCCGATGCTCGGCTTTTGCTTTTCCGGCACCGGACGGCCCTCCAACAAAGCATCCAGCGCGGCGCGGATCGATTCCCCGGTCACCGGAATGCCGTTGTTCGGCCGCGAATCATCAAGCTGGCCGCGGTAAACGCATTTCAGCTCACGGTCGAAAATATAAAAATCCGGGGTGCAGGCGGCGTCGTACGCCTTCGCCACTTCTTGCGTTTCGTCATACAAGTATGGGAACGGGTAGCCAAGCTCTTTAGCCACTTTTTTCATGTTTTCGGGCGAATCTTCCGGATATTGTTCAGCATCGTTGGAGTTGATGGCGACAAACGACACCCCTTTGGGCATATAATCGTTTGCTAGGCGAACAAGCTCGTGCTGTACATGCTTTACAAACGGGCAATGATTGCAAATGAACATAATGACAGTCGCTGCGTCCGATTTCACATCCTCAAGACGAACGACGTTGCCATCGATGACATTCGTGAGGGCAAACGGGGGCGCTTGTTTGCCAAGCGGAAACATATTCGATTCGACAGCTGGCATACCTAACACCCTTTCTTCCATTTTTTCTCTTTCTATTATACCAAAAGAGAGCGGAACGCCACAAATAAACCGCCCAAACCGACCGAGCGGCAGCGGCATATGATGCCACATAGACGAACGGAAAGGAGGCTTTTCCCATTGATTTACATGAACAAACAGATGACCCCGCGCGTGTACGGTGCAACTCCGCCTCCCTCCTCGCATTCGGTGTTTTATTACCGACGCGCCAAAACGGAACAAATGATTGAAGAGCAAACCCAGCTGCTTGAACAGTTGGCCGAGGCGTTCCTTCGCCTCAAGCTGGCGGTGGAGGAAGGACGAAAGCAGCAAGCCGATGATCGTGAGAAAATCGCCGATGCCTTGACTCGGCTTGAGCGTTCGCTTGCCGCCGGGCAAACGGAACAAGCCGAGCATAGCGGGCGTCTCGTCAAGGCGCTGGACGGCCTCAAGGGGATGGTGGCGGCAAGCCAAACCGAGCAAACGGAACTGTATCGCGAACTAACTGAAACCGTTTCGCGCTTCATTGATGCCTCTAATGCCGGGCAAAACCTGCAGGCGGAGCAAAGCAAGCAATGGGCGGCAGCGTTCGACCGGCTTGAGCAATTGCTCGCTGCCGGACAACGAGAACAAGCGGAGCTCGCCGAAACGCTGGCCCGCCTTGAACGATCGATCAACGCTCACGAGCAGATGGAGCACGAACAGCGGCGCGCATGGGAGGAGCAGTTTACAAAAGAAGAAACAGCGCGCCAAGCGGTCATCGAAGCGTTGATGGTGCAAAGTGAAGCGATGCACCGGCTTGAGCGGCAATCGACTGAGCGGGAACAAACAACCGAAAGAATGGCCGCCCGCCTGGAAGGACAAGACAAACTGTACCAAAAATTAGTGGAACAGCTCGAGTTGCAGCACGTCTTTCACCAGACCGTCATCGAGCGGCTTGAAGCGCAAGAGGCGGCGCAATACAAAGTGACCCGCCAGCTCGACAGCTTAAAAGAAGCGCTGTATGAACGATGCTCCTTTATCGTTGACAGCGTCAAACAACTGTTTTCCTCGTTCTTTTCCGGGAGGGGGCGCAGCCAAAAAATCGACCGCCAAGCCGCTGAACCAAAAAACCCGATCCGCTTGTAGAATGTCATCCTCTTTCGGCGTCTGCCGCCATCCGCCGGCTGAAACGGCGGACTGTTTTTTTTGGCTGGCTGCCGTCGGATGGCAAAAGCAAATCAATGGACAACAAGAAACGAAACATCCCATAATAAGAACTAACCATTTTTATCATCTCGCGCCGAGAAGACCCCCACTTCTACGCGTTAGCGTAGGTGGGAGAGCGTTCAACCGCAAGGAAAAGAAAGCCTTGATACATCAACATTTCGAGAGGGAGGAGAAATGATCATGCCGCTAAAGCTCAGCGTTCTTGATCAATCGCCCATCGCCGAAGGCATGACCGCGGAAGAAGCGCTTGAAAACACGGTCCGGCTCGCCCAGTTTGTCGAAGAGCTCGGCTACAAGCGTTTTTGGGTGTCCGAACACCACGACGCGAACAGCCTCGCCGGCTCGTCTCCAGAAGTGCTGCTTGGACACATCGGGGCGAAAACGTCGCGCATTCGCATCGGCTCAGGCGGAGTGATGCTGCCGCACTACAGCGCCTATAAAGTGGCAGAAAACTTCCGCGTGTTGGCGGGTCTAGCCCCCGGCCGCGTCGATCTCGGCATCGGCCGCGCGCCTGGCGGCATGCCGCGGGCGACGATGGCGCTCCAAGACGGCCGGCCGCGTTCAGCGGACCGCTATCGGGAGCAAATCGATGACTTGCTTGGGTATTTGCACGATGCGCTTCCGCCCGTCCACCCGCTTTATGGCGTCAAGGCGACGCCGATTGTGCAATCGCCTCCAGACGTTTGGCTGCTCGGATCCAGTTCGGAAACAGCGAAGCTGGCGGCGGAAAAAGGGCTGCCGTACGCCTTCGCGCAATTTATTAACGGCGAAGGCGGCCAAGAGTACATGCAACTGTATCGCGACCGGTTTACCCCATCGCCGCATTTGGACGAGCCGCGTACACTCGTGGCTGTATTTGCGATTTGCGCCGAAACGGATGAAAAAGCGGAATGGATCGCGGGAAGCCTTGACTTGACGCTCCTCATGATCGAACAAGGGATGGCCGTCAACGGCACGCCGAGTCCGGAAAAAGCAGCCGCCTACCCATACAGCCCGTATGAACGCAAACGGATCGCAGACAATCGGAAGCGGATGATCGTCGGCAGTCCGGCGCGCGTCAAAGACGAGCTGTATCGGCTGAGCGAAAAGTATGAAACAGAGGAAATCATGCTCGTGACGATTACATACGACTTCAAAGATAAACTCGCGAGTTTCCGGCTCATCGCCGACGCTGTATGGGGGTGAACGCGATGCAGATTCTCTCCATTAATGTCGGGAAGCCGAAAACGCTCCACATCGGCGGCCAGCGGATCACAACCGGCATTGACAAAACGCCGGTCGCTCATCCCGTTGCAGTCGGCAAACAAAACTTGGCTGGAGATGGACAAGCCGACCTCGTCCATCACGGAGGAGAAGATAAAACGATTTGCGCCTATCCGTCCGAGCATTTCGTCTATTGGGAAGAGCGATACGGCCGCCCGTTTACGGCGGGGGCGTTTGGAGAAAACTGGACGCTTCTCGGTTTGACGGAAGACGATGTGTGTCTTGGCGACATTTATGCTGCCGGCACGGCGCTCGTACAAGTGTCACAGCCGCGCCAGCCGTGCTCCAAATTGGCGTTCAAACATCAGCTGCCCGATTTGCCGAAAGCCGTCTGCCAGACAGGAAAAAGCGGGTTTTACTTTCGCGTTCTCAAAGAGGGCGTCGTCGCTCCAGGCGCGCCGCTCGTTCTCGTCGAGCGGGGCGCGGGGGCGCTATCCATCGCGTATATCAATCACATTTACTATCATGAGCGGGACAATGCCGCCGCCATAAAGCAAATCGCCAGCCATCCGGCCTTATCCGCAAGCTGGCGCGAAGCGTTTCAAAAGCGCCTCTCCGAGCGAACGCGTCCTTAAGCCTATGCTGGCAAGACACGCCCGACACAAGCCGGCGTTTCACATAGCGATAGAAAGGCGCCCTGATCGTCGACCCTCGCGACACATGGCTTTGTTCAACGATCGGGGCGCTCGTTTTCGGTTCAGCGGGAGAGCGGCGTCGCCGGGCAGGCGCATTCCTCATCGGGCCGCATGCACACTGCGTTTCCAATAGCGGCAATACAACTGGAAATAAAATCCTTTTACAGCCAACAGCTCTTCATGCGTCCCTTGCTCGATCACTTTGCCGTCGTTGAGCACAAGGATGCGGTCGGCATGTTGAATCGTGTTCAACCGATGGGCGATGACCAAGCACGTCCGGCCGTTCATGAGCCGCGCGAGCGCTTCTTGAATGCGCACTTCGGTCACCGTATCGATGTTGCTCGTCGCTTCGTCCAAAATCAAAATGGCCGGGTCGGCGATCATCGCCCGAGCGATGGCCAACAGCTGCCGCTGCCCTTGGCTGATTCCGCCGCCTCCTGGGGCCAAAACGGTGTCATAGCCGTCCGGCAGCTTCATAATAAAGGAGTGGGCGTTCGCCTGGCGCGCCGCCTCCTCGACTTCTTCATCGGTCGCCTCAAGCCGGCCGTAACGAATGTTGTCGCGGATCGTTCCGGCGAACAAAAACGTATCTTGAAGCACAAATGCCATATGCCGGCGCAAACTCGCCCGCTTGATCGTCCGGCTGTCGCGCCCGTCGATCAAAATCACTCCTCGATCTGGATCGTAAAAGCGGGTCAACAGCTGCAATACGGTCGTTTTACCGGCTCCAGTTGGGCCGACAAGCGCGACCGTCTCTCCTGGGGCGATGGAAAAGGTGACGCCGTCGAGCGCCGGGCGCTGTTTGTCGTAAGAAAAGACGACTTGACGAAACTCAATGCGTCCATCAAGCCGGTCCAAGGCCGCCGCTTCCCGCTCGTCTTCCTCTTCTTTCGGCAAATCCAAAATTTCCAACACCCGTTCAGCGCCAGCCAACGCCGACAGCAACGTGTTCCATTGGTTGGCCAAATCGTTGAGCGGTCGGGTAAACTGGCGGGCGTATTCGACAAACACGACGATCGTCCCGACCGATATCGCTCCTTTGGCCGCCAGCCATCCGCCGACGCCAGCGATGAGGGCGAAGCTTACGTTGTTTAAAAAGTTCATCAGCTTCGGGATGAAGCCGGAATACGTTTGCGCCCAAAACCCGGCTTGTTTCAGCTCGGCGTTTTTGCGCGCCAATTCAGACTCCATCCGCTCTTCTTGGGAAAACAGCTTCACGACTTTCTGTCCGGAAATGACCTCTTCGATAAAGCCGTTCATCTCACCGAGCGCCCGTTGCTGCTCACGGAAACGCACCCGCGTCCGGTTTGTGATCCAGCGCATGCCCACATACATCAGCGGCACGACAACAAGCGTTACGATCGTCAACACAACGCTCTGTGAAAGCATGACCACGATAGCGCCCATCAAAGTCAACGTGCTCGAGACGACCTGAACAACAGTACTGTTAAATGTCTGGCTCATATTGTCGATGTCGTTTGTAATCCGGCTCATCAGCTCCCCTTGCTGGCGGCGGTCAAAAAACGAAATCGGCAGCTCATGAAAATGGCGAAACAACCGCTCTCTGATCGCATGCACCGTCCGCTGGCCGACATCGATCATCCAATAGTTTTGCAAAAACGTCGCCGCGCCAAGGGCCATATAAATGGCAAGAAGCAAAACGAGCGTCGCTAAAAAACCGTCCGTCCTCCGCTCGATGATGTACACATCGACCGTCCAGCCGATGACGTACGGACCGGCGAGCGCCAGCGCTGAGCTGACGACAACCATGGCCATAGCCGCAAACAGCTTTCGCTTTTGCGGAGCGATAAATGCCCAGAGCCGCCGCAAGGTGCCGACGCTGTTTTTTGCCCGCTGCGGACTTGCTCCCAAACGCGCTCCGTGAGGACTATGCCGTAGTGACATCAATCGATCCCTTCTTTCCTTCCTGCGTGGCGACGATGCGTCGATACAGTTCGCTTGCCGCCAGCAGTTGTTCATGGCTTCCTTGCGCGATCAGGCGGCCGTCTTCCAAAAGCAAAATCGTATCCGCCGCCATCGCTGTGCTCACCTTTTGCGTCACTATCACCGTCGTGCACGCATACCGCCGCAACGCTGCGAGCAGCTTTGCTTCCGTCTCTGCATCGAGCGCGCTTGTGCTGTCATCCAAAAGCAAAATGCGCGGTTGCCCAACCAAGGCGCGGGCGATCGACAGCCGCTGCTTTTGCCCGCCTGATAAATTGACGCCCTTTTGACCGATCAGTGCGTCGTATCCATCCGGAAACCGAGTGATTGTTTCATGAATTTGCGCATCACGAGCCGCCTGCACAATCTCTTCCATCGTCGCTGTCATCTTGCCGAAGCGAAGGTTGTCGGCGACCGTTCCGGAAAATAGCAGCACTTCCTGCGGAACAAAACGAACATACATTCGCAGTTGTTCGACAGAAAACTCGCGCACGTCGATGCCGTCGATCAACACTCGCCCGGCGCCTGGTTCATACAGCCGGGGGATGAGCTGAAGAAGCGTCGATTTGCCGGAACCAGTCGCCCCTAAAATAGCCGCCGTTTCTTGCGCGTGGATGACAAACGATACGTCAGAAAGCGCGTCAAGTTCGCTGTCTGGATAGCGGAACGAAACGTGCTCAAAGCGAATTTCCCCGCGCCGGACGATCGGTCCATCGGCTCTGTGCTCCCCGCTTCGCTCTTCCGGCACCTCAAGCAGTTCAGCGAGGCGGGCGGCCGAGGCGCGCGCCCGCGAGAACGCCATGGTAATAAACGTAAACATCGACAACGCCGCCGTCGCCCGCGTCGCGTAGTTGACGACGGCGACGACTTGCCCGGCGCTCGCCGTCCCGGACTCAACATCCAGGCGGCCGAAAAACAGCAGAGCGAGAATGGCCGTGTTCATCAAAACCAACAACACCGGGCTGATCGTCTCGATGAGGCGCAGCACGCCCATCGTCCGCTCCATGAGCGCATTGTTCGCCGCCGCAAATCGCTCCTCTTCATATTCTTTTCTCATCCATGCTTTGATGAGGCGCATGCCGGCCAAATTTTCACGCATCACGCCATTCACTCGATCGAGCGCCCGTTGGACGGCGGAAAAGGACGCCGCTGCCCTTTGCACAACCCACAATAAAAAAGCGGCGGAAAGCGGAACCGCGACCGCTAAAACCAACGCCAGACGAGCATGGACGACAAACGCCATCGCGACGCCAAAGACGACCAGAAGCGGTGCACGCAAGGCGATGCGCAAACTCATAAACAACATGTTTTGCACTTGGGTCACATCGTTCGTCATCCGGGTGATGAGCGAGGCCGGCGCCAACTGCTCGATGCGCGCAAGCGAAAACGATTGGATTTTGGCAAACAGCGCCGTCCGCAGCGCAAATCCGTACTCCTGACCGACGTAGGCAGCAGCAAATGAGTTGGCGATGCCCGAGGCAAACGCCAACAGCGACGCCCCGAGCATCACGGCTCCCCACGTGAAAATGGCCGCAACATCCTGTTTCATGACACCATCGTCGATGATTTTCCCCATCAACAGCGGCTGCCAAAGCTCGATGATGAGCTCGGTCAACATAAACAACCAAGCCAACGCCATCCACTTCCAGTATGGCCGCAAATAGATAAGCACCCGCCCCATGTCTGCGCCACTCTCCTCTCCATTCCGATCGCGGGGCCCAGCCGCCGTTCATCGTTGTGTATAATTTTATTCTAAACCCGAAATATTTATTTGACAATGAGAATGCATTTGCAGAAGCAGGGATGCTCCCGGCCAAGAGGAACAAAACCCCCGAACGAATGTCTCATCGCTCGGGGGCCATCGGCGGCAATAGGGGAACAACTGGTCTGTTCAGTCGTTTCGATCGAGATGCCTGACTGGCGGGTGACTGAACAACACCGCTTCCAGACCCATGCATGGGTCTGTGAAGCAGGGGGTTATTCAGTCTTCCATCACACCTTGCCTTCAGCAGTCGGAAAAATAGACGACACGCTTTTGGGCCAGCGAAATGTGAAACCTTCCAGTTGATTCGGCATGAGAGCCATGTCTATGACGAACGCTGACGCCATGCCGAATAAAGCGCCTCCTGGCTAATATGGTCGAAAGAGCTTGGCGGTGCAAGGGACAACAGCTGTTGTTCATCGCCAACGATCGGCAACAGCCGGTCGAGCTTGGCCATCAGCAAAATCTTTTCTATAGCGGCGTTATCCCGGACGACGATGGCCATGACGCGGCTTTCGCTGACGATTTGCTTAAAAAAGCGGACAAGGAGCGCTAATCCAGTACTGTCCAAAAATCGAAGGCCGCTCACGTCGACAACGACAAGGCGGCGCTTGACAGCAGCCACCGCCGTCGCCAGCTTTTGTTCCGCCGCGAGCTGCGTATCATAGGCGAGCCGTCCAGTTAGCTTGATGCATTCGTATGCGCGTTCTACAACCATTTCCAATTCAAACGACAACCGATGCTGTTTCATTGTATCCCCCTATCGTTGACCAGCCATGCCTTGCCCTCGGCCACCACCCGCATTCGTTCCGATCACATGGGTGCATCATTGCACCAAAGCCAGTTATGTTGCATTCCGACTCATTTTCATGACAAGCATCCGACGGCCGCCCTTTTGCTCAACCCACATAACGTCATCCATAATTTCTCGGATGAATAGCAACCCTCGTCCCGATTCGGCGAGCAATACATCAGAGAGCGTCATTTGATCAAGCTGCTCGATCACTTCCGCTGGAACGCCGCCGCCCTCGTCTTCAACCGCCACGGCCACATCAGCGCTTGTGACGAAAAAGGAGAGCGAAATCGTCCCCGCCTCCATCCCCGCCCGTTGAACAGCTTTAACGGCATTGACGACCGCTTCATGCACCGCCAACACAAACAATTCCGCATCACGGACAGCAAACAACGAAGCAGCCTGCTCCGCAAGGAGATGGCAAACCAAAACCGCTTCCTCGTCCGCCCGGCAGCGCACGATCCATTCACACACCACCAAGCGTCCCGCCTATCCATGAACCGTGATGGACAATAAGCAAATGTCGTCCGAAGGGCTGACAAGCGGCGGACCTTGGCTGATTAAACGTTCGAGGAAGCGTTTATCCGGCAAATGGCGGCACATTTGCGTACATAAGCGAATTTTTTCAATGCTTTGCAAAATCGACGGATCGATCTCCTCTAAAATGCCGTCTGTATACAAAAGGAGGCGGGCCCGCTTGTCGTAATGAATCACCTCTTTTTCAAACGGCAAGGAAAACGGGCTGCCGATCGCCAAACCGCCTTTGTCCAACTCACGGACGCTTCCGTCGTCCAAAACGAGCAGCCCAGCCGGATGGCCGGCGTTGGTATATTCAATTTTCCGCTCTTTCGTGTCAATCACTAAATAAATCATGGAAAATAGGTGGCGGATGTTGTTGGCCTCATCAGGAAACAACGTTTGCACATGCTTCTCCAGCTCGCTCGCCACCGAGACCGGGTCAATGACGCGCACGATCAACCCGCGCAAAAGCGAGCGGAGCAACATGCTCACCAAGGCCGACGAAATGCCGTGGCCCATCACGTCGATGACGATCACCCCGTAGCGGTACAGGTCGATTTGATAGCAAGCGTAAATATCGCCTGACAAATCATCGGATGGAATATAGACGGCATCCATCGTCACCGCCTCGTTTTGAATGAGCGGCGTCAGCAAATTTTGCTGAATTTTTTTGGCCAGCTCGACTTGGCGCCGCCGCTCAGCCTCTTTTTGCTTTTGCTTCGTCTCATCTTCGACAAGGACGATATATCCGTCCGCCTGAAGCACGGGAATGACCGTATAGGCGACATTGGCGGACGTGCCGTCCCGGCGCTGCACCATCCCTTCGCCGCATCGCTGCTCTTTGGGAGGAAACGGAAGCCATGTTTGGCTGCCGCAACGAAAGAGCGACCATATCGGGCGGCCGACCGCCTCTTCTTTTCGGCGCCCAAACAGCCGCTCTGCACTAAGCCCCCAATCTTGCACGGTTCCGTCCGCCGCCACCGGAACAACAGCGAACGGGGCGGAATCGTAAATGACCTCAAGCAACTCAGACGGCGTCGGTCGATCAGCCGGAGGCATAGCGGTTTGTTCAACAAAATGCCAAACGAGCCATTCTCCCTCGCTGCCTGACAACCGATAGACGTTCATCCAGCTCATGTATGCTTTCCCGCTTTTCGCCACATGGCGCGCTTCTCCTTGCCAACATCCGTCCTTTTTTACCGCCTCGGCGATGCCGTCCAACAACGCGGCCGACCATTCGGCTGAAAACAGAACGCCGACCGGCCGCCCGACTAATTCGTTTTTGGCAAATCCGAGCCATCTTGGCGTCGGTTCGCTGACCGCAACAATCGAAAGTTGACGGTCGGTAATCACCATGCCGCTGCCCAACTGTTCCGCGTCTAGCTGATCGATCGCCTGTACATTCGCCTTCACCATCGTTCAACCCTTTTTCGTTATAATCAAAATCAATAGCCTTCAGCTGACACCGGCTTCCCGAAACAAAAACGCGCATCGGCGCCGGGTTGTTTCCACCCCGCCTTCGGGTTGCATGTTCAGCACCACTTTTCGCCCCATTGTTCCTCGTAGGAACAGGTTATTGTTGTATTCGTGTTTTTTTGCGGTTTTTCCTGCTTGCTGCCGCATAAATCTTCTAGTCCGTTTTTCTTATTTTGCCGATGATCCAAACCGCCGGCGAATCGCCGCAATCACAAGCAAGAGCACCGGAATGATGATTTGCAGCGGGATGTGCAGATAGAACGTGACAATCTTTAATCCTTCATGAATATGCTCCACATAGTTGCTTGCCATCGCCACCGACCACAATAAGACAAGCGCCCCAAACGGATAAACAAGCCGCTGGTGGTTCGAAAACCCGAATACATGAGCCACCCCCACGACGCCGGCATAAAAAAAGATGGAGACTTTGAAAAACCCCCCGATCACTAGAGCGACCATAAAAAAGACATCAAGCCGCTCTAAAAAGTGAGCGACTTGAATGCGGCGGATCGTATCGAGCAACGGAAACGATGAACGTGACACCGCATCAGCTCCCAAGACGGCCGTATTAACGGCCATAATGATCGCCAGGTTGATCCCGGTCAACACCATCCCGGCAACGGCGGCCCGCCGCGCTTTTTCCGGACGATTCAAGTATGGAAACAGCATGGTAAACACGATCATTTCGCCAAACGGCACGTACAACGTTTCCGTGAACACCGTTTTCCACACCCGTTTCCACCCTTCCTCTAATACCGGTTGGAGCTGGGTGAGATCAACAACTCCGGAAGCGATAACTAAGATGAATCCAACAACCGCCAGTATTTGCAATAACGTATAAAGCAGTTCGCCGGTGCGCGCCAATACTTCGATGCCTTTATAGGCGCTGTACATGACCGTCATAGCCATAAGGGCATTCAAAACAAACAGCGGTGTTTCCGGATAGGCAAACGTGAGCAACAGTTCGCCAAAATCACGCAACACACGGGCGGAGATATAGAAAAAATAGGTAATATAGAGAACCGCCAACAACTTGCCGAGCGGCTTGCCGACGATATGTGTCACATAGGAAGTCAGCGGCTGATCGGGGTAATAATGAAACAAACGCTCGTAAACCAAAAACAGCAACAGCCCAAGCGCCAGACCGAGCAAAATGGTGATCCACACATCTTGCTTGGCGCTGACGCCGAGCGGAATGACGATCGCACTGCCATGCTCAAACAACACAATCAGGACAAACAGCTGGCGCATATTGATTTTACTATGTTCCATCTCGCTCCATCGCTCCTCACTCCACCGTATCCAAGTTTTTTGAGCCGAAAACGCTTATTTGATGTATGGCGTATTCCGCAATCCCGTGCGCCGAATGTAAGCATCCACTTTCACTGTCACCTGAAGATGAGGGAAATAGCGGTCATCCCACTCTTTTTTGATTCTTTTCCACAGGCGGGGGTGGGCGCGATGCACCGCCTCGCCAAAACCAAAAACATCAGTTTTTTCATACTGGGCCGTTTCAATCGCCTGTTTCACTTCCCGTTCAATATCCCGGCCAATGGCCTTTTCCAATTGGAACAATTGCCGGTAGTCATCCAAACGAATCGGAACGTATGCTTCACTGATATCTCCTTCCGTTTGAATGTGAACCAAAATCGATGGCCTTCCCTTTTTCCATTGGGGCTTGACTTCTGTTTTCACCCGCACGGTTCGATAGCCAATCGCTTCTTTTTTTCCATTCCAGGGGATCGTGATATTCGTTTGTTTAATTCGATCCAGCACCCAAAGCACGCCCCTTGATGTCGACCCGCTCACCCAGCGAACAAGGTGATCTTTTTTAAATAATGCCAATCCGTCCAAACTGATTCGGACGTTCGGGACCGATGTCTGGACGTTGGTTTGCCGTTTGCCGCGCTGGGGATCCCCTTCAATGGTAATACCGGTCATCACCGGATTTCTTCCGGCTCCAGACAAGCTACGAATCGCCCACCAGACATCGGTGTTGATTGTCTGCCCCCAGGCCATCTCGGAAAACTCCAACGTCTTAATAATTTGGTTGGCGGAAATTTTATCAATCGGTGTCAACACAGCTAGCACATCTTTCGCCGAATGGCCACGGGCAACAACCAGCCGTGAGGTCGTGCGAAACTGGTTGTTCCGTTCCATCGCATCGAATACCCCATTCAACCCCTCACGCGCCACCTCTTCGCCGATGACCACCAAGTTCGTATGGCCATAATACAGAATGCGTGACAACTTCTTCGAGGCTTTTCGGCTTGCCTCGACCAACGTGTCTCCGGTCGACGTATACATGGAAACGGGCACGCCGGCCGCCCCGCCGCCACGCTGGGTCGCGCCGGCGACGTTGCCCGGGTTGACGACTTGAAACGAGGCCAAATATCTGCCGTCTTCTGTTTTATCAAGGCCAACGGCAATGACAAACGCTAAGTCAGGAAGCTCCTTTTTACTCCAACAACCAGCCAGCAACAGCGCACAAACAAAAAAGGACACAAACATGGCGATAGATCGTTTCATGATCCATCCTCCTTTTCCCGGCGTGTTGGTGCCGGAGGCTGCGGTTTCTGACCCCCTGATTGGCGAATGATATTTTTCTGGTTAATCAGGCGCGGCCGCTCGCGGTACATCCATGTCGGGATTCGAAACAGGGTATCGCCCATATTAGATGGGGTGAACGGAGCGAGCGGCGACATGTATGGCACCCCAAACGAACGCAAGCTGCATAAATGGAGAATCATGACCAACAACCCCATCATGATGCCGTAAAACCCGAACATCGCTGCTAAAAACATCAACCCAAAGCGGATGAGACGGGCTGAAATGGCGATGGCAAACGACGGCGTCGCAAAGCTGGCGATCGCCGTGATCGAAACGACGATCACCATCGCCGAGGAAACGAACCCAGCTTCCACTGCCGCCTGCCCGATGACCAAGGCGCCAACAATCGACACCGCCTGTCCGACTGCACGCGGCAGCCGAATCCCCGCTTCACGCAAAATCTCAAATGTCACTTCCATCATCAACGCCTCGACAAAACCAGGAAACGGTACGGCCTCACGCTGGGCGGCAATGGCGATGACAAGCTGAGTTGGGATCATTTCTTGGTGAAACGTCGTCGCCGCTATATAAATGGCCGGCGCAACGAGCGAGAGAAAAAAAATCAATACGCGCAAAAAGCGAAGAGCAGTGGCGATATCAAAACGGGCATAATAATCCTCTACCGCTTGAAAAAATTGGATAAACAAAGCCGGCACGATCAAGATAAACGGCGTCCCATCAATAAAAATCGCTATCCGTCCTTCCAACAGGTTGGCGGCTACCACATCGGGACGCTCGGTATGATAGATCGTCGGAAACGTCGTAAACGTTTGATCTTCGATTAATTGTTCAATATAACCGGACTCAAGCACGCTGTCCGTATCAATGCGGCGCAGGCGCGCTCTCACTTCCTCGATAACCTCGTCATTGGCAATGCCTTTGATGTACATGATCGCGACATCCGTTTGCGTCACGGTGCCGATTTGCATCGTTTCCAGCCAAAGATTGGGATTTTTAATGCGGCGGCGGATCATCGCGGTGTTCGCGCGCAACGACTCCGTAAATCCCTCGCGCGGCCCGCGGACGGCGATTTGCGTTTGCGGTTCCTCGATCGAACGATATTGGCCGCCTTTCGTGCTGGCGCTGACAGCGGACGGCACCCCGTCCAACAAGATGATGGTCTCTCCGGAAAACAGCTCCAAAAACAGGTGTTCCCAATCGACGACATGCTTCACACCGCCCACCGCGGCCAACTTTTGTTCGATCCACGGAAACCATTCTTTTTCTGTTAATGACAGTGGAAATGACGCCTCCAGCAACGGCGTCAGCAAAAACTCGTACACATGTTTTTCGTCAACAAGGCCATCCACAAAGACGATGGCTGCTTTGATTTGCCTCTCTTGACCCAGCGAAAACCGACGGATGACGACATCGCTGCTTTGTCCAGTCGTTTGGCGGATGATGTCAAGGTTGACGGCTAATTCAGCTGACATCGGCTCTTGCGGGACGTCCGCCGCCTCGCCGCTATGGTCCGGTCCTTCTTGTTTCACCCCGTCATTGATCTGCTTTTTTTGTCGGCCCATTCCCCATTGAAACAGCATGTTTTTCCTCCTCACTCCGCTTCCTTTTTATCCCTCATTATGGACACGAAATCGGGAGGACATACGCCCGTGCATCAGTTTTGAATCAATAGCAAAAACTAAAGAAAAACAGCAGGTGGAACACCATGAAACTAATTGTTGTTTGGCTGATGTTTGCCCTGCTCGCCATAGGAACGATGGTAAGCATGGATCAGTTGATGGGGATGACCTTGCATCAATCGTTGCATATCGTGCTGAATCCCTTTCGGGTAATGGAAACGCCGGAACTATTTATTTTATCCTTGTTCATTTTTTTGCTGTTGCTCGATCTATTGAACGTTTGGATGTGGAAACGAAAAAACAAAACGTCTTGACCAACAGCCGGGGGCAAAAAGAGGAAGGTGCCCCAAAAGCAACGGGACACCTTTTCTCTTCATCGGGCGTTACCTTTTCTGTATTTGCTCCCAATGATGCTGTTGTTGCAACCACTCGCGAACATGGGTGCTGTGTGAAGACAAGGGAACGGTAAACGAATCGCCGTCGCTTTGCAGCAATTCAATATTCCCCTGCCATGTGCTCCCCCCGCCGATGATGTCCTCCACCGGCTCATTCCACAAATCTTGTTTGAGCGCCTGGACAAACGACTCAATCTCCTTCGGCTCGGCAAGCACAACCTCTGCCCGCCCGGTTTCCACATTTCGGATCGTCACCTGACGGATCGGCGCATAGCCTCCTGGGCGAAGCAACAAATAATATTGCTGCTTATATTCTTTTGAGCCCATGATGCGCTGAAAATACGGCATGTACGGTTCAATCGGCACTACGTAGCGGCGGAGGAGGCGCGTGCCGTCTTTTAGCACATAGCCGATCACAACTGTCCGGATGTTGGCAAACCGAGGCGGCGACGGCTGATCGTGCACAAGCTGCTCATGGAACGCCCTTACTGCCTTGATGTTTTCTTGGCTGCGCAAAAACTGGTCAACCTCTTCAAATGAGCGGCCTATCATTTCAGGATGTTCAAAATTCATGGCCGATTGGCCGAAATATACTTGTTTGATGTCCGCCAGCGCCGGCACGCGCTGTTCATAACCGAGGGGATCGAAATGAACAAGCAGGCAGATGACCCCCATCGCTCCCGCAAACGCGATATATCCTTTCCAACGGTGAAAGACACGCCACGTTTTCGCAATCACCATCTGGGCAATGGCATACCCGATCAAGGAAAAGCTGATATAGCCGAATATCGTCCAGTTCCACTTGCTTTCTACGTTTCCGAAATAGAAACCGCCAACAAGCCAAGAACAAAATGCCACTCCATACACAAACAGCGGGCGAAGCACTGAAAAGGCGAGCGCCTGCCCGGCCGCTTCCGTCGGCCGCCGCTCGTACAGCCAAATGGACAAACTGAAAAATAGAAGCGACAACAGCAGCAACATCCCGATTTCTCCCGCACTCATCGCTTGATCCGTCAGCATCGCATAACGAATCGGCATCACCCACTGTTCCAGTTCGCTTGATAAATAGTACATATCCGGAAATCCGTATAATAATAGCGACAAGTTGCTAAACATAAGGACCATGATGCCGGCCGGAAAAACGAGAAAAATGTTTGTCAACACAATATGAAGCACCGATTGGCCGACAAGCACCCCCATAACGATGCTAAAAGCAAAAATAACCGTTTCCATCACCAGCGTCTCACCGAACCAGCGCCCTACATCCGCCGCCCCAATCGGCCACGGGAGATCGAGCCCATACAGGCATCCAATGGCGGCCAACGCGGTCACGGCAAGCGGCACAATTAAAAGCATCCAGCCAAATAGCACTTGCCCCACAAGCAGTTCGGTGCGGCGGATTGGCAAGCTATGGATGAAATCAGCCGACCGTTTCTCGTGCATGTAGCGAAGCACACCGGCCGCCGCCAAGATCGGGACAAGCCAAGCAATCAACGTCTCGAACCCGTTGGATATATAGTATACGTTCTTCCATTGCGGCACATTTCCGACTTTTGGATCATATTGCGAGTACGAAAGCCCAATCGGCAATACGATCGCCGCCAGCCATAACAGCAGATGAATGATGGCAATCCAGCCGATTTGGCGAACATTTTGCGTCCACATGGCGCGGTTAGCCGACAACCGTTTCGCGGACATCGACAACATCCCCCATTTCATACACAAAAATTTCTTCCAACGACAACGGCAAGACGTCAAGAATGAGCGGAGCAAACGAACTCACCGTCTCTTCGATGGATCGTTTCTCGCCGCGGACGACAAGAAGAACGATGCTGCCGCGCTCCTCGCGATGCACGATGTCAAGGCGTTCGGCCAACTCGCTCGGAAATCCGCCGCGAAACGCGACTTGAATTTTATGCATCCCGGCGCGCAGCTCGTTTAAATCGCGCTCCATCCGTACGGTCCCTTGCGCCATCAATCCGACGATGTCGCATAAATCTTCGAGCTCGCGCAAATTGTGCGACGAAATGACGACCGTCATCTCCCGTTCGGCCACTTCTTCTATGAGCAGCTGCTTCACATGACGGCGGACGAATGCATCGAGCCCATCAAGCGGCTCATCCATAATGAGCACATCCGGCTGGACGGAAAAGGCGAGCCAAAACGCCGCTTGGCGCTGCATGCCTTTGGAAAACTGCTGAATTTTTTGATCAACATCAAGCGAAAAAGCGGACCGCAATTCTGTAAACCGCCCGCGGCTGAACGACGGGTACAGTTGCTCGTAAAAATCCGCCATTTGCCGAATCGTCGCGTGCGGAAAAAAGTAGACAAAGTCCGGCAAAAACAAAAGGCGTTGCTTCACCCGGACATTTTCCCACACATCCTCCCCGTCCACTGTAATCGTTCCGCGATCTTGGCGGAGAATGCCGGCCATCATCTTTAGCAGCGTCGTTTTCCCGGCGCCGTTCGGGCCGAGCAGCCCGTAAATCGATCCTTTTGGCACCATCATGTTCGCGCCCTTGACAGCGGCAAATCGATCAAACATTTTCGTCACGTCCACAAGTTGAATCACGATTCTCCCCCTCTTTCTCTCCTTCTCGAACCCATTGCCATAACTGCTCATTTGTCACCCCTAAAAACCGTGCTTCCTTGACAAGGCGGACAAGCTGCTCACGGACCGCAGCGATCGCCTCGATGTTTGGTTCTTTCGAGCGCGGGGCAACGAAGCTGCCTTTCCCTGGAATCGAATAAATCCAGCCGTCGCGTTCCAGTTCGCGGTACGCTTTTTGAATCGTGTTCGGATTCACCATCAGCTGTTTCGCCATCGTCCTGACCGATGGCAGCTGATCGTGCGGCTGCCATAGTTCGCGGACGATCATTTCTTTCATTTTGTCAATCAGTTGTTCGTAAATCGGCTGGCGACTGCGGATATCAAGCTCAAACATCTCCCCTCCTCCTCTCATTGTCACAACCGTACTATAACTAATAGTACACATAAAACAGAAGAAAGGCAAGAGTTTTTTCCAAAATAAAGAAAGAATCCATCCCTGGATTCTTTCTTCCTCTCATTCCGACGCCGTCGGCCGCCGCGTTGACCGTTGCCGCTCGGCGGGCTGATACGTCTGAACAAACAGCCCATCTCCTTCGAGCCACTCGGCGATCAACACGTCTTTTGGCGAGGCAATTCCTTGTTTTTGCAGTTTGGCGGCCAGCCATTGCTCCGTTTTCCCAAGCTCCGCTAATTCGTCTGCCAACAGCTGGCCATCCCGGATCAGCGTCACCGGGACATACACCGGGTGGGGTGGCAGACGGAAATCTTCACGCCGATCGTCAAATGAAGCCATTTCATGCTGCGCCCCCCTTGCATGCCGTTGATGTTCGCCCTTTCTTCCCTGTATTGTGCCCCCTGCCGCCTGAGAAGTTTCGCTGTTGGTTTGCCGTTTGGACGGATAAATTACCCTAGACTGGAAACACTATCGTTCTAGAGATCGTATAGAAAGAAAGGGATCCATGATGAACGGACAGCCGCTTAGCGTCCTGCAACTATTATTCATGGTCATGCTGTCGGTCGGGCTGATGAATCATGTCATCATCATCCCCTTTATGCTTGAGGCCGCCCACCGCGATGCGTGGATCGCCGCCTTGGGAGCGTTGGGAGGTTTGCTCCTCTGGCTGCCGCTGCTTTATTTCACCATCCGACAACTGAACGGCGAGCGGCTGTTTGACTGGCTCAAGGCCCGGTTTTCGAGCGCGGCTGCTTATGCGATGGCCGGTGTCAGCAGCGCATTCTTGCTTCTTCATAGTTTTGTCACGTTAAACGATACGGTCACGTTTACCACCACCTCTTATTTGACGGCGACGCCGAGATGGGCGCTGATTTTGGTCATCGTGGCCGTTTGTTTTTATAACTCGTACCAAGGCATCGACTCGATTGCCAACACTTCCATGATCATTTGCCCGTTCGTCATCGTGTTTGGTTTTTTCGTTATGCTCTCGACCACGCCTCATAAAGATTATTCACTGCTCAGACCAACGCTTGAACATGGTGTTGGACCTGTGCTCAACGGCATGATGTACGCCGGAGCGGGATATGTGGAAGTGATCGTTCTATTGTTTCTCTCCCATCGCCTGCCTCGCCCATTTTCATGGAAGGCGCTTGCCGCCATCGCTGTTTTCACAGCCGGGCTGAGCATCGGGCCGACGATTGGCGCCATCACCGAATTTGGCCCCGAGCAGGCGACGCGCCTTCGCTATCCGGCGTTTGAGCAATGGCGGATGGTCAGTTTAGGGACGTACATTGAGCATGTGGACTTTCTGTCGGTCTATCAATGGCTGTCCGGCGCCTTTATCCGCATCTCCTTATCGACAGCGCTGATTGTGGAATTGTTTCCGATCCGCCATCCGCAAACCCGCCGTTGGGTGCTCATTGTCCTCTACTTGGCGATCACATTGGCGGCGCTGGCGCCGGTCAGCGATGAACAGTTTTTGCATTTTGTCAAACATGGGGTGCTGCCGGCATCGCTGCTGTTTAGTCTTGCGCTGTCCGTTGTGTTAAGTGGTTTCGCTTTGTTGGCATACCGAAAAAAGAAAAGAGGGATGACATGATGAAACGACCCATGCGCGCCGCCGAAGGCAAGCGGTTGAAAGACGATTACACAGGGCTCGAGACCGTCATCATCTCCGAAGAGGCGTTGCGCACGATGTACGCCAAATGCCCTGACGTCATCATGACGGAAGCCGCGATTCCATCCTCTTTGCCTGACGGCTCGGCGGCTGTGGTGCACTTGCTGTTTATTTATTGTGAAGAACTGTGCGATACGCAAATGCTGCAAAAGGCCATTTATCCGATGTTCCGCGAGCTGTGCGAACACCATCCATGCTTTTCGGCCGCCGACATCGAGGCCCGCAAACCGGCGGCGCTTGAGTATATGGGAAAAGAAGTGCGGATCGATGATCTCAACTTCAAGCTGTTTAGCGGTGATTTGCTCATTTATTTTCACGAAGCCGATGTCTTGTACACGATGCCGCTCGCCAGCCCGCCCAACCGCGATCCGGAAGAGCCGAACACGGAAGTATCGATCCGTGGACCCAAAGATGGATTTATTGAAGAAATCAGCAAAAACGTGGCGCTCATCCGCAAGCGGCTGCGCTCGCACCGGCTCGTCTATGAACCGTTTGTCATCGGCACGCGCAGCCAGACAAAAGTCGGGCTCCTTTATGTCGATGATATTGCCAACACGACCATCATCGATGAGGTGAGAAGCCGTCTGCTCAGTTTGTACATCGACTCGGTGACAAGCACCAATCAAATTGAGGAGTGGTTGTCTGACACCCGGTTTTCTTTGTTCCCGATGTTCGGTTATACCGGGCGGCCCGATTTTGCCGTCAATTCGCTCCTCAACGGCCGTTTTATCATCTTGGTCGACGGGGCGCCGACCGCCTTGATCGGCCCGGGCAATTTAACGTTTTTGCTGAACACGTCGGAAGATAACAACACGTTTTTCTTGTTTGTCGTATTTCAGCGCCTGCTTCGGCTCGTCGGCACTTCGGTCGCCATTTATTTGCCGGGCGCCTGGGTCGCCTTGACCTCCTTCCATCCGGACCAGCTTCCGTTCACCTTGCTGGCGACGCTCATTTTGTCGCGCCAAGGAGTGCCGCTTCCGGTGCCGCTGGAGATGTTTGTGATGATGATTTTGTTTGAGGTGTTTAAGGAAGCCGGGATGCGTCTGCCAATCGCCATCGGGCAGACGCTGTCCGTCGTCGGCGGCTTAATCATCGGCCAGGCGGCGATCAACGCGGGGCTTGCCGCCCCGGCCACACTCGTCATCGCCGCCATTTCCGTCATCTCGACATTCACGCTCGTCAACCAAAACATGGCCGGCAGCGTCACCTTGCTGCGCTTTATTGTCCTGACGGCCTCCACCGTTCTTGGCCTGTTTGGCTTCATTCTGTCGCTGTTTTTCATCTTGACTTATGCGGTCAACTTGCGCACCTGCGGCGTTCCGTACTTGACGCCGCTGGCGCCGCCCTCAAAAGATATCGGGAAAGTATTTATCCCGAGCACATGGAAACAGTTCCGCACGCGCGACCGCATTGTGCGCCCAAATGATCTCATTGCGAAAGAGAGGGAACAAAAATGAGGAAGCGGCTCTTTCCCATCATCGCTTCCGTCATCTTGCTCAGCGGCTGTTGGGATACGCGCAACATCGATCATATTGTGTATATGCATGCCATTGGGGTGGATTATAAAGATGGTCAAGTGGTCGCCTACGTTCAGCTGGTTGGTTTCACCGCCCTCGCCAAAGTCGAGGCCGGAGGCGGCAAAGAGAAAGCGGCCGTTTCCATCGGCAAAGCCGCTGGCGAAACGTTTAATATCGCGACCGACAAAATCTATCCTTCCATTCAACAAAGGGTGTCATGGGGCCATGTAAAAAGCATTGTCTTTACGAAACGGGCCTTGCAAAAAGGCATCGTGGCCGATGTGATCGACGTGCTGAACCGTTACAACGAAATTCGCCATACAGCATGGGTGTACGCCACCGATGAGCCGCTGTCCGAGCTGTTTGAAGCGACGCCGCTGTTAAACGCTTCCTCGTATTATTCGCTGTTGTCCAATCCGGAAGAAATCTTTCAACAAAGTTCGTTTATCCGCCCGATCCGGCTCAGCCGGCTGATTGTCGATATGGATGAAAAAGCCGATACAGCAAGGCTTCCTTATTTAACGCTCGACCGCCGGCGCTGGATCGAAAATAAAAAGCCGAAACCGATGCTCGCTGTTTCCGGCGTGTGTTTTGTCCACCATTACAGCCTGCAGCAATGTGTCCGCCGTTCCGATCTAGAGGGACTTCGCTGGCTCGAACACGACATTCGCCGCACCCCGATTTATGTCAAACAAAAAGGGAAAACGGTCGCCTCTCTTGTCGTCCGGGAACCGAAAACGAAATGGTCGGTCAAAGTGAAGGATGGAGAGCCCGCTTTTGATGTCCAAGTGCAGGCGCAAGGCGCCATCATCGAACTGCGCAAACCGCTCTCGCGAAAACAACTGACCAAACTGGCGGAACAAACGGTGAAGCAGGAGATCCGCCGCTTGTATGAACTTGGCAAGAAGCAGCAGATCGATATATTGAATCTGTCGGAGCAGCTGTATCGCCAGCGTCCGGATATTTGGAAACAACATCAGTCCAATGGCCTCATCCCGCTCGGCAACAACACGCTGTCCGTGAGCGTCAAGCTCGCGATCGGGGCATCCGGAAAAGAAAAGTTGAATTACCGGGCCGGTGATTGAAAATACAATAGGATCAAGTATAATTAGGAATATTAGATATATTTTGAACAGGGGAGAACGATGAACACCCATACAGAGCGAACGAGCGCCGCAAGAATGACCGTCTACCCGATTTTGTTCGCCATCAGCCTCGGCCACTTTTTGAACGATGCGATGCAAGCGGTCATCCCGGCGCTCTTTCCGATTTTGCGCTCGACAATGGAGCTGTCGTATGCGCAAATCGGCTGGGTCGCCTTTGCCTTGAACATGACATCATCTGTCATGCAACCGGCTGCTTCCGAACCATGTCGGCATGGCGTCCGGACTCATCGTCGGCCTGACGTTTGGCATGGGGGCGCTCGGCGCGGTCGTGCTCGGCAAAATCGCCGACTTGTCGTCGCTCGGCACATGAATGGGGCTTTGCAGCGTGCTGCCGCTCTTTGGCGCCTTGGCGGTTTGGCTGCCGAAAGACCGGACATAGCCAATGCATATTTTTCTTTCAATCTCTTTTCGCTATAATGGAAGGTGATAAGGTCCATTCAGTTAGGAGATTTTTCGTATGGCGGGTTTATACATTAACCAGCACGTCCTGAACAACTTATTTTATATTTTAGTCACGATCTTTGCCTTTTCGTTTATTTATGACCATAGTCGAGCGATCCGGCAGCGCCCGCTCTATGGCCAGGCGCTGCTTGGGGCTTGTTTGGCGTTGGCGGCCGTTTTGTGCATGAAATTTCCGATTTACATTGATCCGCTGTGCGTCCATGATTTCCGGCAAATTCCGTTTTTGCTTGGGACATTGTATGGCGGCGGCGCGGTCGGGGCGGTGCTGTTTGTTGTCTTGATGCTGGCACGCACCGTTTTGTACGGATTTCAGCCGCTCACGTTGATCGTTTACGCCATCATGTTTGCCATAGCGGCGGCCGCTTCGCCGCTGTTTCGCAAGCTGCCGCAGTCGAGCAAGCTCGTTATGTCGCTTTGGCTGACGTTTTTGCTCGCGGTGCTGACGACATTTGTCGCCGTGATTGTTGCTGATTTTCCGGTAACGAAGCCATATATCGTGTATTTTATTATGATGCCGCCGTTCGTCATGATGTTCGCTGTCTATTTGATGGAGACGCTTCATGAGGCGCAGCTCGCTCGGGCAGAGCTGATGAAGATGGAAAAAATGCAGATCGTCAGCCAAATGGCAGCCAGCATTTCCCATGAAATCCGCAACCCGCTCACCGTCGTCAAAGGATTCATCCAGCTGCTGCAAACTGGTCGGCTGCCGCGCGAAACCGAAGAGCGGTACATTCGCATCGCCTTAGAGGAACTCGAGCGGGCGGAAGCCATCATCCGCGACTATTTGACGTTTGCCAAACCGGCGCCAAAAGAGACCGAGCCGATTGATGTCGCCACCCAGCTTCAGAAAGTGCTGCAAATGATTACGCCAATGGCGCATATGCATTCGATCCATGTATCCTCTTCCCTCGAACATGGTGTCGTCATCGGAAACGTACAATATTTCCAACAGTGTTTTCTCAACTTGTTGAAAAACAGCATTGAGGCGATGCCGAACGGCGGCACGCTCCATGTTGCGGCCGAGAACCGGGGGGCATCAGTCGTCATCACCATTTCCGACAACGGCGTTGGCATGACGAAAGAACAAGTGCGCCGCTTCGGCGAGCCATACTTCAGCACAAAAGAAAAAGGCACTGGGCTTGGTGCGATGGTCGCCGTCAAAATCATCGAACAAATGGGAGGAACGTGGACGATCGAAAGCGCCGTACAAAAAGGGACGACGTTGACGATCACGCTGCCGGCAAGCCGGTTGCGGCCGCCGACGGCGGAACAAAGCGCCGCCGGCTGATCGAAAAAACGGATGCCCTGTTTCGGACATCCGTTTTTTCTTGGCTATTGGCGCGATCACTTGACTTCCTCAAAATAATCTTTGTAAAACCCGCCGACTTTTCCGCTGTTGTCGATGACAAAATAAAACTCGTCCGTTTCGCTTTTCACTTCATATACTTTGCCCGGCGTCAACACATTGCTGACCATGTACTTTTCCGCGTTCGTGTGAACGCACTTTACTTTTTTGATCGTCGGCCGGGTCGCCCATGTGTGATGAATCATGGCGTCATCCCCTTATCTAGATGGTGTTCTCTTTTTTATTGTAGCGGGACGGCGCGCCGGCTGCAACTTGGAATTCCCGCTTTGTATAGGCGGCGATCGTTGGGAAAAGAACTTCCTTCGCAATTTTTTGATGAATTCTCTTGCCCCTATAACCAGAGCCCGTCGAATCTGCGGCCGCGCCTTCAGCCTAAGGTGGAGCCAACAACCGCCCGTTATGGCTCATCGCGCACACCCTCAAATTCGATGATGCGCCCGCACGGCTCAACCATCGTTTCGCCGTTCGTTTCCACTTCGCGGAAAATCGGTTGCTCGATGCGGCGGACAGGGCGGTAGCCTTCCTGTTTCATTCGCGCTAAACAGGCGGCGATCGTTTCCCCTTCCGCTACCGTAAACCGTTTTTTCTTCATCGCTTCCGGCGCGTCCCCACTCTTGTCAACCATCAGGCGCGCCTCCCTCCTTTCCCCTTTAGGTTGTCCAAAAAAGAAGCCGGATTTTTCATCCGGCTCAGCGCGTTTTCTGCACATATTTTCGGTACAGCCCGTACAGCTCCGCCGCCTTGTACGTTTCAATTTTTTTCCGTCCAACCGGATGACGGGCGATGCCCGCCTTTTTCAACTCAGCCACAAGCCATCCTTTCGAGCCGAAATGCGCCATGGGCGCTCCCCCTCCTTTTTCGTGCGGCTTGTCTTTATATATATGCGCCCAAACAAAGGTTGAGAACGCCTTGGGCCACAGCTATTCGCGCTTGCCGCCATGCCCTTTTCCGTGCTTTTTTTCTTTTTTCTCTTTTTTGTTTTTTCCTTTTTCATGGCCGGGCGTACGCGGTTTTTCCTTCACCTTTGGCGGCACGGATTCAGGCGCCTTTGGCTCACGTTTTTTGTGTTCTCGTTCCGCTTGTTTCACAAGCGGCAGCGAGAAGCGGACGACAGGCTCGTCGGCCAGCGCTTTTTCCATCATATGGCGGAAAATGATGGCCGCCGTTTCCCCGCTCGTCGTCGTCAAATAATGTGTTTCGTCCGGCCGGTCATAGCCGAGCCAAAGCGCACCGACCAGCTGCGGCGTATAGCCGACCATCCATTGGTCTTTCACCCCGTCGATGCCGGGGATCGTCATCTCGGTCGACCCGGTTTTGCCCGCAAGCTCCCGCCCCGGGATGGCAGCGCGCTTCCCGGTCCCTTCGCGGATGACGCCTTCGAGCAAAAACGTCATTTGCTGCGCCACTTTCTTGGACGTGACAACCGTTCGCCGCGGCTTCCACTCCGCTACCTTGCGGCCGTAAGCATCAACGATTTTTGTAATGAGATGGCCGTCCAAACGGACGCCGTCATTGGCGAATACGGCGTACGCTTCCGCCATCTCGAGCGGCGAGACGCCGCGGGACATGCCGCCGAGCGCGATGCCGAGCTGGCGGTCCTCTTTTTCCAACGGCAAACCAAACCGGTGCAGCGCCTCCATCCCTTTGTCAAGGCCGATTTCGTTTAACAGCCAGACGGCCGGCACATTGAGCGAATGGATGATCGCCTCATACATCGTCACCGTGCCGCGGTGCGTGTGGTCGTAGTTTTGCGGGCGGTAGCCGCCGAGATTAAGCGGCTCGTCTTTGAGCAGCGAAAACGGCCCGTACCCTTGTTCGAGCGCCGGCGTGTACACGGCGAGCGGCTTGAGCGTTGACCCCGGTTGACGCCTGAGCTCTGTGGCGCGATTGAAACCGCGGAACACATGGCGGCCGCGGCCGCCGACAAGCGCCTTCACCCCGCCCGTTTTCGGGTCGAGCAGCACTGCTCCGCTTTGGACAGGCACACCGTCCGGGCTTGATGGAAACAGCGAATCATTCGCATACACGGCTTCAAGCGCTTGTTGCATGTTCGGGTCAAGCTCCGTGTAAATGCGGAGCCCCCCGGAAAGGACATCGCTTTGCGTCAGGCCGTATTGTGCAATCGCTTCGTGGATTAGTTCATCGACGTAGTACGGATATTTTCCGGCATACGGGTCGCGTTTTGGTTCCTGTTGAATGGCAATGTGCTCGTTTTTCGCGGCGATCCACTCTTGATCATCGATATAGCCTTGTTCTTTCATGAGCGACAAGACGACATTGCGCCGGGCGACCGCCTTATCGTAATGACGGACCGGCGATAAAGCGGACGGTGCTTTGATGAGACCAGCCAACATGGCGGATTCGCTTAGCGTCAACTCAGAAACGTCTTTGCCAAAGTACGTTTTCGCCGCGCTGGCCACCCCCCACGCCCCCGCACCGAAATAAATGCGATTGATGTACATTTCTAAAATTTCTTGTTTGCTGTACGTGCGCTCAATTTTTTGTGCGATCAACCATTCCTTCCATTTGCGTGTCAACGTTTTTTCATTCGTTAAAAAGACGTTTTTCGCCAGCTGTTGAGTGATCGTGCTGCCGCCCTCGACCCACGCCCCGGCGCGAATGTTGCGCCACATCGCGCGCAAAAGCCCATAATAATCGACGCCATCATGCTCGTAAAAGCGGCGGTCTTCCGTCGCGACGATGGCCTCAAGAAAATAGTTGGGCACCCTGTCGATCGGCACTTCTTCGATGTTTGCCGCCGCGAGCTTGCTCGCGATGCGGCCGTGTTCATCATAAATGATTGTCGCTGCCGGCAACGGTGTTTCCAAGGCGGCAATGTTTTGTCGATCAATCGCCCACTCGAGCGCAGCAACAACGGCGGCCAAAGCCAAGGCGGCGACAACGAGCGCCTGCAGCCAACACCGTCTTCGTCTTGTTTGTCTCATTTGCTGCCTGCTTTGCGCCTCCACAATGTTCCCCCCTGTCTCTTCGTCACGATTATACGATTCGCAGCCGGCCGCCCGTTTTCGTCTCTTTTCCATGGCTCAAAACAAAAAAGAAGCGGCCGTGTGCGCCGCTTCCCTTGTTTACGCCGATGGCGATTTCTGCTTTTTTCCTTTTAAGAAAAACGCCATGACGAGCGCCACCACCGTTAAGCCAGTAGCGACGAAAAAGGCGTCGTTGATCCCCTCGACCGTTGACCGTTGCTGCACAAGTCCATACAACAGCTGAGCGATCGCCTCATCACTTGGGATGGCCTGTTTCAGTTGGCCGACAAGGCTCATGAACAACGGATTGTTTTCCGTCATTTCATTGCGATAAGCTTCCACATGGAATTTCGTCCGGTTGGACATGATCGTCACCAAGAACGCCGTCCCGAGCGAAGCCGCCACTTGACGAATCGTATTCGACATCGCCGTGCCGTGGCTGTACAAATGGCGCGGCAAGGCGTTCAACCCTTCCGTCATAATCGGCATCCCGAGCATCGACATGCCGAACATGCGGAAAATGTAAAGCCAAATCAACTGGCTGTATGGCGTATCCATCGTCAGCTTGCTGAATTCCCACGTCGTCACAGCGGTGATGATCAAACCGACAATAGCGAGCATCCGCGCGCCGATGCGGTCAAACACCCAACCAGAGATCGGCGACATGACCGCCATCACAATCGCCCCCGGCAGCAACAGCAAACCGGCATCGAGCGGCGTAAAGCCGCGCAAGTTTTGCAAATACACCGGAAGCAAGACCATGGCGGCAAACATCGCCATGTTAATGACCGAACCGATGACGGTCGCCAACGTAAACACTGGGTAGCGGAACACACGGAAATTGAGCACCGGATGCTCCGAGCGCAGCGAACGCCATGTGAACATGATGAGGAACAAGGCGCCGATGACAAGCGAAACAACCACTTCCGTCTCGCCCCATCCTTTGCTTCCGGCCTCGCTGAAGCCATACAGAACGCCGCCAAACCCGATCGTGGAGTAGACCGCCCCTTGCACGTCCAGCACTGGATTGCCTTTACGCGGCGTATGTTTCAGCCAGACGGAGGCAAGCACAATGTCTAAAATCGCGATCGGCAACACGACGTAAAACAACAGCCGCCATGTATAATGTTCAACGATCCAGCCAGACAGCGTCGGCCCGACCGCCGGCGCAAACATCATGGCGATTCCGACCGTTCCCATGGCCACCCCGCGGCGTTCCGGCGGGAAAATCGACAACATAATGACCATCATCAGCTGCATAATAATGCCGGCCCCGACCGCTTGTGTCAACCGCCCCGTGAGCATGACGGCAAACGACGGAGCGATCGAGCAGACAAACGCGCCGATGGCGAAAAACGACATGCCCGATAAAAACAACCGTTTCGCTGGAAACTTGGCGATTAAAAACGGGCTGATCGGGATGAGCACCCCGTTGACGAGCATATAGCCGGTCACGAGCCATTGAATCGTCGACGTTTCCACGTTGAAATCTTGCATCATATGCGGCAAGGCGACGTTGATCAACGTTTGATTCAAAATGGCGACAAACGCACCAAGCATGACCGTCGCCACAACCTTGCCGCGGCTGCCGATATCCCCAAGGCCGCCTTGACCGGCTGGAGCGGCCGGACGCCCATCCGTTCCTGTCGACGGCTCTGCTTTCGTTTCCGCTAACGGTTGAGCGTTGGCTTCCGCCGCTTCATCTGCCGCCTTCACCGCGGCTGAAGCAGGCTTGCGGCGGCGCAGCGCGATGTTGACCGCCGCCAAGACCAAAACGGCAAACACAATATAACCAATGACAAATGCTGTCATCCTCAATCACCTACTTATGGATGCGGACGGTGACGTTCATGCCCGGCACAAGTCCGGCTCCGCTGTAATTGTCAATGGAAATCGTAACGGGAATCACTTGGGTCACTTTCGTGTAGTTGCCGGTCGCATTGGAACTTGGCAACAGGCTGAACGTATTCGCTGTCGCGTTGCCGATTTTTTCGACTTTGCCGCTGAATTTGCGATCCGGATACGCATCGACATAAATATCGACGTCTTGCCCGATTTTCACGTCTTCAATATCCGTCTCTTCAATATTCGCCGTCACCCACAAATCGTTCAAATCAAACCCGCGGGCCAGCGGCATCCCCGCGGCGACAAACGAGTCCTTGACTGCGTTTTGCTGCACGATCGTCATCCGATGCGGCACTGTCACCGGAATCGTTGTTTTGCCGTCAAACACCTCGCCGATTTCTTCCCCAGCTGAGAAGGTTTTTCCCGTGTCGCCCCGCCAGGATGTCAGCTTCCCGGACAGCGGCGCAGCGACGGAGATGACCTGGCCGTCGATGCGGGCGTTGTCCGTTTTAATGTAGTTCGTTGCTTCATTCACATAGTAGTAGGCGGCAAAGCCTCCACCGACAAGCAAAATGAGCACAATGATGTTCAGCGCAACCAATCGTTTCACGTTCACCGTCTATTCCTCCCCGAGTAAAATCGCTTTAATTTTTTCATGAAGATGCAAAAACTGTTCAATCTCCTCTGGAGAGACGAGTTCTTGAATGCGGCCAAGCCGCCGGCGCAGCACCGACTGCTCGCCAAACGCTTCCGACACCGTCTCTTTTCCTTTTTCCGTCAAACTCAAAATGACCGCGCGCCGATCTTGCTTCGACGGCTCTCGGACAACAAGGCCGGCGCCGACGAGCCGGTCAACCGTGCCGCTGACATTGCTGTTGCTTAAGTTTAATTTTTCCGCCAAGTCATTCAGGCGAATATGCTCTTTTTTCAGCAGCGTATATAAGACGATCAGCTGCACCTCTGTCACCCCGACGCGGGCGGCGTCCTCGCGGATGAGGCGATAAAGCGCCTTTTGCGTCCGGAAGACAGCGTACATGATGTCCCGGCTGATCCCTTCCATTCATCCCCCTCCTTGCCTCATCTTTCTTGTTGGAATAGTTTCAATACGAATTATCCCTGCACGAAATATGATTATAACATGAAAACAGGGAAAATCAACTATATTGTTTCATGTCTTTTTGAGAAAACATACGCAACGAAAAAGAGTCCAACCGGATGTTTTGCATCCAGTTGGACTCTTTTGCCAACTCCTCATTCGTGAATCCGCGCCGCTGTTGCCGTTGGCTGAATGCAGTTTCTCAACCACGCTCCACCAGGTGGGTGTTCGCAGAAGCGTTCCTGCCGTCCTCCATCACGAATATTGAGGCATGACATTCCCGCTTCAATGTAGAACTCCCTTTTGATTGCCATCGGTTGAAACTTCATTCTACAACGCACAACGCAGCAACGGATTGGTGATTATTATGATACATGATCGGCCGTCCCTTGGCAAGAGGGACAGCCATCCATTTTTTCAAACTGGATACACCCCATGCTTCCGCTCAGAAAAGACCATATACTTGGACATATACGCGTCAAATCGGCGGATGAGCTCGTTGCGCAAATCGTTCGGCGCGACGATTCCGTCGACGACAAGCTCGGAGGCGAGACGGTAAATGTCGATGTCGCGCCGGTATTCCTCGCGTTTTTGTTCGACAAATGCCGCACGCTCTTCTGGCGGCAGCTCGGCAATTTTGTTGGCGTAGACGGCGTTGACGGCCGCTTCCGGCCCCATGACGGCGATTTGCGCGTTCGGAAGCGCCAGGCAGCAATCTGGTTCAAACGCCGGCCCGGCCATCGCGTACAATCCGGCGCCGTACGCTTTGCGAACGATGACCGAGATCTTCGGTACGGTGGCTTCCGACATGGCCGCGATCATTTTCGCCCCATGGCGGATGATGCCGACCCGCTCGACTTTCGTGCCGATCATAAAGCCAGGGACGTCGGCCAAAAACAGAAGCGGGATATGGAACGCGTCGCAAAGCGTGATGAATTTCGCCGCTTTATCAGCCGAATCGTGGAACAATACGCCGCCTTTGACGCGCGGCTGGTTGGCGATGATGCCGATCGGCTGGCCGGCAAGGCGCGCCAGTCCCGTAATGATTTCTGGCGCAAACAGTTTTTTGATTTCACAAAACGATCCTTCGTCAATGATCCGCTCAATCAAATCATACATGTTGAACGGCGCATTTTGGTTTTCTGGCAAAATGTCCTCGATCGTTTTGTCAAACGATTTCGGCGGCTTCGCCTCGACCACCGGCGGCTTTTCGCTGTAATTGGACGGAAAATACGACAAATAACGGCGTGCATAGGCAATCGCTTCTTCTTCGGTTTTCACGAGCACGTCGCCGCAGCCGGAGACGGTGCAATGCATGCGGGCGCCGCCCATCTCTTCGAGCGTCACTTTTTCCCCAATCACCATTTCCGCCATGCGCGGCGAGCCTAAGTACATCGAGGCATTGCCTTCGACCATGATGACGATATCGCAAAACGCCGGAATATAAGCGCCGCCGGCTGCTGATGGACCAAACAACAGGCACACTTGCGGCACTTTGCCGGACAGCTTCACCTCATTGTAAAAAATGCGCCCCGCCCCGCGCCGGCCGGGAAACATTTCGATTTGGTCCGTAATGCGTGCGCCGGCCGAGTCCACCAAATAAATGATCGGGCAGCGCAGTTTTTCCGCCGTTTCTTGAATGCGGATGATTTTTTCGACGGTGCGCGCTCCCCACGAGCCAGCTTTGACGGTCGAATCGTTCGCCATCACGCAGACGGTGCGGCCATTGATTTTGCCGATGCCGGTCACAACTCCATCAGCCGGCAAATCGCCCGCCAAACAGTTGGCAAACAATCCGTCTTCCACTTCCAAACCGTTATCAAGCAGCAAGTTCAGCCGCTCGCGAACAAACAATTTCCCTTGGGCGGCGTTTTTTTCATGATATTTTGGCGCCCCGCCTTTCTTGATTTCCGCCGCTCTTTTCTCCAGCTCCGCTGCGAGCGTGTCTTGTTGATTGGCTGTTTCCTTCATCTCTTTGTTTCCCCTCCTTGTTTTGATGGATCTTGCTGTTCCATCCCGCTTGTTCGGCTGGAGCAAGGTTGGATGCCGTGTTTTATTTATCGCTGTGAAAAGGCCGATGCGGCGCAAGCGCTCCGTGCGGCTTCCTCCTTCCAAACCGCCCCCTCCTTGTCCAAGCGGGCTTACTCGCCTTTGTACACCGGCTTCCGCTTTTCTTTAAACGCCTGCAATCCTTCCAACCGGTCTTTCGTCGGAATGGTCGCCTCATAGGCGAGCTGCTCAATCGCGAGGCCCGTCTCCAAATCAACGTTGAATACGCTTTGGATCGCCCGTTTCGCCTGACGGACGGCTATCGGCGCATTGTCAGCGATTTGTTGCGCGAGACAAAGCGCACGCTCCATCAGCTCGGAGCGCGGCACCGCGTATTCGACAAGGCCGATTCGCTCGGCCTCTTTGGCGGTGATGCGCTTTGCGGCAAAAATCAATTCTTTCGCTTTTCCGATGCCGACAAGGCGCGGCAGCCGCTGCGTCCCCCCCGCTCCCGGAATGATGCCAAGCGACGTTTCCGTCAACCCAAGCTGAATATCGTCGGCAGCAAACCGAATGTCGCAAGCCAAGGCAAGCTCCAACCCGCCGCCAAACGCCGAGCCGTTTAAAACGGCGATGACCGGCTGCGGCACTTTCTCGACCTCATTGATCGTTTTGCTGATTAAGGCAACGGTTTGCCGCACTTCCGTTTCATTCATCCCCGCCCGCTCTTTCAAATCAGCGCCGGCGCAAAACACCTTGTCTCCTGCCCCGGTCAACATGACAACGCGCACGTCTTTGCGAAATTTGATCTCCTGAAAGAGCGCGCCAAGCTCGAAAAGAAGCGCTCTTGAAAGCGCATTGGCCGCTTCCGGACGGTTTAATGTCACAATGGCGATGCCGTTTTCTTGTGTTTCAAACGATACAAGTGTGCTCACGTTTTCTCCCCCCCTTATGATCAAACCGTTTGCAAATAGCGGCTCGGAAGCGGGCGGCCGATTTTATCGCGGATAAACAAAGCCGCTTTCGTCAGCTGCTCGACATCGATGCCGGTTTCAATCCCCATGCCGTGAAGCATATATACTAAATCATCGGTGGCGACGTTTCCCGACGCTCCGGGAGCGTATGGACAGCCGCCGAGGCCGCCGAGCGAGCTGTCAAACGTCGTAATCCCCATTTCCATTGACACTAAAATATTGGCCAGCGCCGTCCCTCTCGTGTCATGGAAATGCATCGCGATCCGATCAGCCGGAAAACGGCGGAGCACGATTGTGAGCACCTCTTCGACTTGCTTGGGCGTCGCGACGCCAATCGTATCGCCAAGCGACAGTTCGTCAACCCCCATCGCCAACAACCGGTCCGCCACCATCAGCACTTGATCGACGGCGACAGGCCCTTCATACGGGCAGCCAAAGACGGTGGAAACGTAGCCGCGCACCGTTTTTCCTGCTTGTTTTGCCGTTTTCACGACCGCTTCAAGCACCGGAAATGTGGCGGCGATGGTTTTGTTAATATTTTTTTGGTTGTGCGTTTCGCTCGCTGACATGAAGACGCCCACTTCATCGACCCCGGCGCCAAGCGCCCGCTCAAGCCCCTTTTCGTTGGGGACGAGCGCCGCATACGTGACGCCGGCTTTTCGGCGAATGCCCGCTGCCACTTCAACGGCGTCCGCAAGCTGCGGAATCCATTTCGGATGGACGAAGGAAGTCACCTCAATGTACGACAGCCCCGTTTCTGACAATAGGTTGATCCAAGCGATTTTATCGGCGGTCGCGATCGGCGTTGCTTCGTTTTGCAGGCCGTCGCGCGGGCCGACTTCTTTGATCGTCACCTTCGCCGGCCATCGGCTCATGCTCTGCTCCCCCTTTTTACTCAATCTCGACAAGCACGTCGCCTTCGTTCACGAAATCTCCTTCCTGCACGTGGATGTGCTTCACGACGCCAGACGTTTCCGCGGCAATCGGAATCTCCATTTTCATCGATTCCAAAATGACGACATCTTGCCCTTCTTCCACACGGTCACCGACGGCGACGACAATTTTCCATACACTTCCTGCCATCGTTGCGGTTATTTGATTCATCATTTCTTCCCCCATTCATTTCTGCTTCATTTCGTTTTTATTGGTTTCCAATGTTTCGAAAGGAAATCGGTCGTCGTATCCCCCGCTTGAAACGCCGGATGGGACAACACGGCCTCAAGCAGCGGAATGTTCGTTTTAATCCCTTCAACGCGATAGTCTCGAAGCGCTTCGAGCAAGCGTTCAATCGCCGTTTGCCGATCCGGCCCTTTGGCGATCAATTTCGCGATCATCGGATCATAAAACGGCGTGACCGTGATGCCGCTTTGAACCGCCGTTTCATGACGAATCCATTCGCCTTGTGGGGCGGAAAACACCGTAATGCGGCCGGGCGACGGGTAAAACGTGTTCGGATCTTCGGCATAAATGCGCACTTCAATGGCGTGACCGTCGCGGCGAATCTCTTCTTGTTTATAGCGGAGCGGCTCGCCGGCGGCGATGCGCAGCTGCTCTTCGACGATGTCGATGCCGGTGATTTCTTCTGTCACCGGGTGCTCGACTTGCAGCCGAGTGTTCATCTCAAGAAAATAAAAATTTTTCTGTTCATCGACGAGAAATTCAATGGTACCGGCATTTGCATAACCGATGTAACGCGCAGCCCGCACCGCCGCCTCCCCCATCTTCCGCCGCGTCTCTTCATCCAAAAACGGCGACGGCGCCTCTTCGACCACTTTTTGGTGGCGGCGTTGGATCGAACATTCACGCTCCCATAAGTAAACACAGTTGCCATTTTGGTCGGCAAGAAGCTGAATTTCAATATGGCGCGGGCGTTCAATATATTTTTCAATGTACATCGTCCCGTCGCCGAAAAACGAAGCGGCCCGTTTTTGGCTCCCTTCAAACGCTTGGCGCAGCTCAGCTTCATCGCGAGCGATATGCATGCCGATGCCGCCGCCGCCGGCTGACGCCTTCAGCATGACTGGATACCCAATCGAAGCCGCCGCTTTGGCCGCCTCATCGGCGCCATCAAGCGCAAAGGAGACGCCCGGGACGATCGGCACGCCGGCTTTTTCCATCGTCCGCCGCGCTTCGATTTTGCTGCCCATCGCCGCAATGACGTCCGCCTTCGGACCGATGAAGACGATTCCTTCTTCCTCGCAGCGGCGGGCAAACGCTGGATTTTCCGACAACAGCCCGTAGCCGGGATGGATCGCCTCCGCTTTCGCCGTTTTGGCAACCTCAATGATTTTTTCGATATTTAAATAGCTTTCCGCGACGCGCGGCTTGCCGATCAAATACGCTTCATCCGCGAGCGAGACATGAAGCGAATCGGCGTCTGCTTCGGAATAAATGGCAACCGTTTGAATGCCGAGACGTCGGCACGTGCGGATGACACGGACGGCGATTTCGCCGCGGTTGGCAATCAACACTTTCGAAAACATCGTCTCACCCTTTCTTAAAAGTACAGGTGCCGGCGCCGGACGGTTCGTCCGCCCGGCGCGGCGGTTTAGGCTTAGGTTGTTAAGCCGAGGCGCTGTTTCGCCATTTCCCGCAATTTGAATTTCTGAATTTTCCCAGATGCCGTCATCGGGTACGAGTCGGTAAATTCGATATAACGCGGGATTTTATGCCGGGAAATGTTGCCGCGGCAAAACTCGCGAATCTCCTCAGCGGTCGCCGTTTCGCCGTCTTTTAAGATGATCCACGCCATCACTTCTTCACCGTATACCTCATCCGGCACGCCGACGACTTGAACGTCCAAAATTTTCGGATGTTTGTACAAAAACTCTTCGATTTCGCGCGGATAAATGTTCTCCCCGCCGCGGATGATCATATCTTTCAGCCGGCCGGTGATGCGGCAGTAACCGTTTTCATCCATCGTCGCCAAATCGCCGGTATGCAGCCAGCCGTCTTGGTCGATCGCTTCATTTGTCGCTTCCGGATTGTTGTAATACCCTTTCATGACATGATAGCCGCGCGTGCACAGTTCCCCTTGCACACCCCGCGGCACTTCCTTGTTCGTGCCCGGCTCAACGATTTTCACTTCCACGCCCGGCAAGGCGCGGCCAACCGTTTCGACACGCAGCTCAAGCGGATCGTCGGTGCGCGTTTGCGTGATGACTGGGGACGCTTCCGTCTGCCCGTAGGCGATCGTAATGTCTTTCATCCCCATTTTCTCGATGACCGCCTTCATCACTTCGACCGGGCAAGGAGAACCGGCCATAATGCCCGTGCGCAGCGACGACAAATCGTATTTGGCAAAATCCGGGTCGTTGAGCTCGGCGATGAACATCGTCGGCACGCCGTGAAGCGCCGTGCACCGCTCCGCTTCCACCGTCTCGAGAACCCGCTTCGGATGGAACTCCACAACCGGCACCATCGTCGCCCCGACCGTCACGCATGCAAGCGTGCTCATGACGCAGCCGAAGCAATGGAAAAACGGCACCGGAATGCACAATCGATCGCCTTCGCCAAGTCCCATGCATTGCGCCACTTGGTGGGCGTTGTTGACGATGTTGTAATGCGTCAACATCACCCCTTTCGGGAATCCAGTCGTCCCGGACGTGTATTGCATGTTGATCACATCGTGCGGGTCGAGGCTCTCCATCCGTTCATCGAGTTCTTCTTCCGATACGTCGTGCGCCATCGCCAAGATGTCGTTCCATGTAAACATGCCCGGGTGCCGTTTGTCGCCAAGAAAGATCACGTTTTTCAACTTCGGCAGCCGTTTCGATTGCAGCTGTCCGGGCGCCGACGTGCGCAGCTCGGGAACGATTTCATATAAAATATCGATATACGACGAGTCGCGATATTGCTCAATCAAAAAGAGCGTCGTCGAGTCGGACTGCCGAAGCAAATACTCAAGCTCCGCCGCGCGGTAGTTCGTATTGACCGTAACGAGCACCGCTCCCATTTTGCCGGTCGCAAACTGGCAGGCGATCCATTCCGGGACGTTCGTCGCCCAAATGGCGACATGCTCCCCTTTTTCGATGCCAAGCCGCATCAACCCGCGCGCAACGAGGCGGCAATAGTCGTTAAACTGCCGATACGTCAGACGCAAGCCGCGGTCGGCATACACGACCGCCTCGCGATCCGCATATTGCCTGGCTCGCTCTTCCAACAATTTCCCCACCGTCACCGTCAACATCGGCCGTTTCCTCCCCTTTGTCCGAATTCATTGTTATGGATATGCAGGCATTTCCGCTTTTAGCATCCCAGTTGGCGGGCGATGACGAGCCGTTGGATTTCTGATGTGCCTTCGCCGATTTCCATGAGCTTGATATCCCGCAAATGGCGCTCAACGCCGTACTCTTTCATATAGCCGTATCCGCCGTGAATTTGAATCGCCTGGTTGCAGACGCGGAACCCCATTTCCGACGCAAACAGCTTGGCGAACGATGCTTCTTTTGTAAACGGTTTCCCTTGGTCTTTCAACCAAGCCGCCTTGTACACCATATTGCGGGCAAGCTCAATTTCCATCGCCATGTCAGCGAGCTTAAACTGGATCGCTTGAAACTTGGAAATCGGCTGGCCAAACTGAACGCGTTCTTTCGCGTATTGAAGCGCTTTCTCAAACGCCGCTTGCGCGATGCCGACGGCTAAAGCTGCGATGGAAATGCGGCCGCCATCAAGCGTGTACAAAAACTGTTTAAACCCTTTTTGAGGGTCGCCCAAGACGTTTTCTTTCGGCACGCGGACGTTCTCGAAAACAAGCTCGCACGTATTGGACGCGCGCACGCCCATCTTGTCGTAATTCGAACGGATCGTAAATCCTGGGGAGTCAGTTGGCACGATGAGAGCGGTGATGATGTTTTTGCCGCGCGCATCTTTGCCTGTCACGGCGGTGACAATGACTTGCCGCGCGTATTGGGCGTTCGTGATCCAGCATTTTTCGCCGTTGATGACATATTCATCGCCATCGAGCACCGCTGTTGTGCGCGTGCCCCCAGCATCGGACCCGGCGTTCGGCTCCGTGAGCCCAAAAGCGCCAAGCGTCTCTCCTTTGGCCATCGGCACGAGCCATTTTTGTTTCTGCTCCTCTGTTCCAAAGTAATAAATGGGACTCGCCCCAAGTGACACGGCGGCCGCATAGCTTAGCCCGGTGCCGCCGCAGGCGCGGCCGATTTCCTCAACGGCGATGGCATACGAAATCGTATCGCCTCCAGCGCCGCCGTATTCTTCCGGAAACGGCAAACCCAATAGCCCCAACTCGCCCATTTTGCGGAAGACATCCAGCGGAAAATGCGCCTCTTCATCCCATTTCGCCGCGTATGGGGCAATTTCCTTCTCAGCAAAGTCGCGAACCATTTCTTTAATCATTTGTTGCTCTTTTGTTAATGAAAAATTCATCCTGTCCCTCTCCCCCATAGAAAATGTTCTATCATTTGAACCGACTAGTCGGTTTTAGTAAGAAAACGAGTGTAAACGGTTTTGATTTTTGAAGCGTTTTCAAAACCGACTAGTTGGTCTGTATACGATCAACAACTTATTCGGCGGCCGGCCGCAACAAAAACCGCGCCGCCGCTGGGTTTTCTGGTGTGCGGAGCACCGCATGCAAAATGAAATCGGCAAAATACGCCGCGATCTCCTCAATTGACAACGGACCATCCGGATTGTACCATTTGTATGTCCAGTTGACCATGCCGATAATGGACATGCCAGTAATCTCCACCGACAGCTCCGGACGAAACTCGCCGGCCTCGATTCCCTCGCGGATGACGCGAAAAATAATTTGTTTAAATTCTTCGCGCTTTTCATTGATCGGTTCGGCGTATTCCGGTTTTAAGTACGTGCTTTCCTGGTAAAACACGGTGATGTGTGGTTTATACAAATGAAACACTTTGACAAACGACTGAACGATGGCGTACAAGCGCTCGGTCGGCGTAGGGAAGCCCTCATACGCCTCCTGCGCTTTTGTCAGCGCATACGTAATAAAGACGTCATGAATATGGTAAAGCAACTCGTCTTTTGATTTAAAATTATGGTAAAACCCGCCTTTCGACGTATCGCTTTCCGCGACGATGCGGTCGACCGTCACGCCATGGTAGCCATATTTCTCAAACAAATGAAGAGCGGTGTCGATAATGCGGTCTCGAAGCGGTTTCTCTGCCATAACAGTCTCCTTCGCCTGAACTGTAAAACATTTCGAAAAAAGCAAAATCTTCTTCTTGTTTATTAAGATACTCGACAGTTGCAGCCATTGTCAACAAAAATCGTTCCGGCGCCCGAAAAATGGAGGCGTCTTTCGCCGCACATCGTCCGATCGGCTGCGCGAGCCCTATCCCCTAGCCGCACGAACTGAAACAAAACAGATGACCTATACATAATCACGGCCGTTTTTCCAAAAGATAAAAACCGGAGGTGGCTTTCATTGGAACCGATGCTATGCCCAAACTGCAAAACGAACCGGACGCGGTTTCATCTCATTGAGCAGCACCCGCGTGCGGTCAAGCTCGATCCGCACACCGGCGACATCGAGCACGAATACACAAACGAAGCGCTCGAACCGTTCCATCTCCCATACCGCGGCCCGAGCTACCGCGTCCAATGCGGCGTCTGCGGGCTGATCGAAGATGCGGACATGTTCATTCAGCGCGCTAAATCGTCTCCATTGAGGTGATTCGATATGGCGAACAAAAAACAAACACCTTCTTCCATCGCTGACCAAAAACAGCTCGTCAACGACAAGGCAAAAGCGATGCGGGAGCACGGCGGCGAGCACATTCGCCGCGGCACGCCCAACGGCGCAGACGGACAATAACCGCCAGCCTGCTTTTGTACACAAGCAAGCTGGCGGGACTTCCGCCCTTCTAACGGTACATCGCCCACAATCCGATATCGCGAAAACCAAGGCGATGGTAAATGCGGCCGGCGTCTGGATTGTCATAAAACAAGCACGGCATCTTCCCTTCAGCGAGCAAATCGCAAACGAGCTTCGCCACGATGGTGCTGGCATACCCTTTCCCTCGATGCTCCTGATCCGTGCAGACGCCGACGATCATCGCCGACAATGAGTTTTCCGCTGATGTCGATGCCGCGGCCACCATTCGGCCGTCTTGTTCAATGTAGTACGTTCTAGCTGAATTGGTTTCCATCCCTTTTACTAGCATATCGCGGGACGACGGCCTCGTCTCAAATTCGACAATGCGGCGCCGCAAGTCGAGAATCCGGTCGACATCGGCCAATTCGGCTTTTTTGACGGCGAACGCCCCCATTTCTTGACGGGCGTATTCATCCGTCCGACACTCGCAAAAGTAAAGCGTTCGCTTCTCCCCAAGCGGCAGCCGCTCTTCGAACTGCCTGGCAATGTCCGCCTTGCCGGACAGCTGGATGGACGATGATTGGGCTGTCTCGCGGATGAGACGAGCAAAGCCATCGGCATCAAAATCGCCAGGCGCATACGGAATGTAGGAATCGTAATAACGGAGCAGCACCGCCTTCAGCGAGCCAGCATCGTCAAACTGCCCCCAAACGTCTTGGAAATCGGCGTCATAGCCAAACGACTCAATATCGCCGATGATAAATAAATTGAACGACGGATCTTGCCGCAAAAACGAAAATACTTGTTGATCGTCTTCGGCCGTTAACCGGCGAATCATAGAATTCCCCCGCTTTTCGAATGATATTTTTTCCATTATACTATGAATCATCCCTGTTGCCAATGGCATTTGTGGCGTCAAACCGAGAGGACTGCCGATGCCCCTAAGTCTGCATCGGCCAACTGCAAAGAAAGGAGGAAGCCCGCTCTCAAAAAAGCGAGGCGACGATGCCGATGAAGTTTATTGACGATCTGTACGAATACTATAAAGATCGACTGACCGGAGATGAAGAAGACGCCGAAGCGGTGGCGATGTCGATTTTGGATGAACTCGACCGCCGCGATGTGCTCAAGCTGATCGGTGAGATGACTGATGAAGAGCTGCTTGGCATGTTCGGTTTGTATGTCCTGGAAAGCTTGAAAGCGAAAATGGCCCGCGAAGGCCTCGGCGCGACGCGGCCGCAAGATGCGCCGCGCGTGCATTGACAAAACAAAACGGCTGTCCCCCATGTCATAAGGAACAGCCGCTATGTTGGGCAAATGATGGTTTCGTATTCATTTGGCAGCCCTGTGAACATGATTTCGAAGACGGCTTTTCCATTGCTTGCTTAACAGACAGCGGCGAAACACAAACCGTTTTCCCATCGCACGCTCATCGGTAAAACTGTACATCATAGCCTTCTTTCAACAACACTTGGTAGATTTGCTGAATATGGTCTTCGTTTTTTGTCTCGAGCGAAAAGTGAATTTCCGCCTGGCCCGGCAACACTTTAGCGCCGATGCGCTGATGATGAATCGACATGACATTCGCCTCGAGCTCGGCGATAATGCGAAGCAGTTTGTTCAACTGGCCCGGCTTGTCGGAGATGACCGTTGTAAACGTAACGAATCGCCCGGCTTCGACAAGCCCCCGCTCAATAATGCGGGAAATGAGCGTCACATCGACGTTGCCGCCGCTTAGCACAGCGGCGACTTTTTTGCCGCGAAACGGCAGCTTTTGATACAACAATGCCGCCAACGGACAAGCTGCCGCCCCTTCGATTAACAGCTTGTTCCGCTCGAGCACATACAGCATCGTCCGTGAAATTTCCGCCTCTTCCACGCACACAACGCCATCGACGTATTGCTCAATGTATTGGTACGTAATATTGCCCGGCTTTTTCACGGCAATCCCATCGGCGATCGTATTCGATGCGGCAATGGAGACGGGCTGTTTATGGCGTATGGCTGCCGTCATGCCTGGGCAAGCCGATGACTCAACGCCGTACACTTCAACCGATGGCTTCAGCTGTTTTAACGTAAACGCCAGGCCGGCCAACAAGCCGCCGCCGCCGACCGGACAAAGAACGACATCGACGTCGGGAAGCTGCTCGATCAGCTCCAAGCCGATCGTCCCTTGGCCAGCCATCACCGCCAAGTCGTCAAACGGGTGTACAAACGTCATTCCCCGCTCGCGCTGCAACTCTAACGCATATTCCAAAGACTCGTCAAACACATCGCCGTACAGCACGACTTCCGCCCCGTAGCTTTTCGTCGCTTCAATTTTGCTGAGCGGCGCGCCTTTTGGCATGACGATCGTGCACGGAATATGAAGCATGCCGCTCGCATAGGCGACCCCTTGGGCGTGGTTGCCGGCCGAAGCGGCGATGACGCCGCGCGCCCTCTCTTCTTCCGTGAGCGACATAATTTTATTGAATGAGCCTCTTACCTTAAACGAACCTGTTTTTTGCAAATTTTCCAGTTTCATATACACGTCATTGCCGGACAGCCGGCTGAACGTCTGCGAATGCTCAAGCGGCGTTTGGTGGACGATGCCTTTCATTTTCGCTCGCGCTTGTTCAATGTCTGTTAACGTCAACATCATCAAACCACCCTTTCCGATCGGGCGACCGGTTCTTGTTCACCCCGCTTTATTATATACAAAACATTTCATCACCGACAAATGTTGCTTTTCTTTAGTTGGTTTTGGATTATTTTTAGCATATAGTTTTGTTGCATAAAATCATGTTCAACAAACATCGCTGCAACCCGCTTCCTTTGTCAAACCGTTTGAACGTTGGACTTGTCCCAAAACATCAGAGTGTTTCTAGGGGAAGAGCTGTCTACGGTCTGTTCTTTTTCTTTTGTGAATATTGTTTATTTAGAACATTGTTCTATAGATTTGGCCAATTGCCAACGGGAAAAAGCGGCCAAAAAGATCGGCGATAGGCAAACGCGAGGGAATTTGCTAATATGAAAGAAAAGCATTCGGAATACGAAAGGATGAAGCGATTGTGACTAAAAAGTTGTACTATACAGCGCCGGATGTTGCCGCGTGGACAACGGCGATGACAAGCGTCCGCCAAGGCGGCGAAACATATGTCGTCAGGATGTCCGCCATAGCCAACGGAGGGCGGTTTTTGTAAAATAAAAAACGAAATGTGCAGCTAAGGAGTTTGGAAAGATGAACGATCGACTCGTACAATCGCAAATCGAAGAACTCGAACGAAAGCTGCGCGCTTATGAGCGGCTCATCGAAAAGCTTCCGTTTCCGTTCACCTTTGCCGATTATGAAAGTGGAATCGCCATCGAAAAAAAGCGCGGCGACGTCCGGCCGCACCTTCGCACCATTCCGCCGTCCCTTGAAAAGGAAGCCAAATGGCAGTGGGATATTGACTTGCATCGCGACGTACCGTTTGAAAAAGTGGAAGCCTTTTTGACGCCGTTGCTCGATCTCGTTCCGCACCACATTGTCTTTGTCGACGCTCAAGGGATCATCACGCTTTGCAATTTGCAGGCGGCTGTTGACACCGGCGTGGATCGCGATGCCATCATCGGCAAACATATTCGCGAGCTGCTGAAGCTCCCTGATGAGCTGATCGCGACGCTCGAATCGCTTGAAAAAGGCGAGCCGCTTTACAATTACGAAGTGCTCGACCGATTTTACGGGATCGTCAACACCCGTTTTATTTACAACGATGACGGATCGATCAAACGAGTCATCAGTATGTTTCAGTCGCTCAATATGATGAAAGAAACAGAAAAGCTGGCGGTCGCTGGCCGCATCGCCGCCGGCATCGCCCATGAAATCCGCAATCCGCTGACGACGGTGCGCGGATATTTGCAACTATTGAAAAGCGACTTGCCGGATCGCATCGCCTCGCTCGTTGAGCGGCTTTTAATTCCTGAGCTCGACCGGGCGAACGACATTATCACGGATTTTTTGAATATCGCCAAGCCGGCGGACGTCAAAATGGAGACGTTCAACTTGCACCGCTTTTTGCGCGACGATGTCGGCGTCCTATTGCAAAGCGAAGCGCTATTGCATAACGTCGACGTCCATTTTGACCTTGATGACCAGCTTGACGATTACGAAATGAACGGCGACCGCAGCCAGCTTTTGCAAGTGTTTTTAAACTTATTTCGCAACGCCGTGGAAGCAAAAGTGGCGAAAACGATGAGGGTGTCGATCTGCAGCCGAAAAATCAACCATCTCGTTCAGCTTCGCTTCTGCGACGATGGGCCCGGCATTCCGCCGTCGGTCATCGACCATGTTTTCGATCCGTTTTTTTCAACGAAGGAAACGGGAACTGGGCTCGGCCTGTCATTATCGAAAAAAATCGTCGAACTGCATCGCGGGACGATGAAAGTGCAAAGCGACGCGCACGGCACATGTTTTTTGATCGAATTTCCGCTTTGCAGCCAACCGCCGTTTCTTTCGTCATAAATCGCTTCCGAAGAGGGGGCCATCCCAGCTTCGGAAGTGGGGAGATTGATGATTTAGAACAATGTGTCACTTTATCACAGAAAAGGAGGAGCCATTATGGCAACGACCGCTCCGCCCAACGGCAAATGGCGGCGCCTGTTCGCCTTGTTTCTTCCCATTTTTGTTTCGCAAACCGGTCAATATGCCATGAACTTTGTCGATGTCGCCATGTCCGGTCATGCGAGCGCCGAAGATCTTGCCGGCGTCGCGATCGGCTCAAGCCTATGGGTGCCGGTGTTTACCGGCGCCGGCGGCATTTTGCTCGCCCTGTCCCCGATCGTCTCACACCATTTCGGCGCCGGACGGCATGACTCGATCACTCGCGCCGTCGCCCAGGCGCTCTACTTGGCTGTCGCGCTTGCTGTCGCCATTGTCCTGATCGGCGCCGCTGCCGTGCCGTTTATCTTGAAACAGATGTCTTTGGATGAAAACGTTCGGCATATCGCCTTTCATTATTTGCGCGCCTTGTCGTTTGGGATCATCCCTCTGTTTCTTTATTCTGTGCTCCGCTATTTCATCGATGCGCTTGGGCAAACGAAAGTGACGATGTGGATTACGCTCACCGCCTTGCCGGTCAATATGCTGTTCAACTGGTTGTTGATTTACGGGCATGGCGGATTTCCGCGCCTTGGCGGCATCGGCACTGGTTACGCGACGGCGATCACGTATGCGTACTGCTTCGCGGCCGCTGCCTTTGCCGCTTTGAAATTTCGGCGCTTGGCTCCCTATCGTGTACTCGTCCGTTTCTACCGTCCGTCATGGGCCGCATGGAAAGAGTTGCTGAAAACCGGGGTGCCGATCGGGTCGGCCATCTTTTTTGAAACGAGCATTTTCGCTGCTGTGACGCTGCTTGTCGGCCGGTTTGGCGCGGAAACGGTCGCCGCGCATCAAAGCGCCCTCAACTTCGCTTCACTGTTGTATATGATTCCACTCAGCTTATCGATGGCGCTGACGATCGCCGTGGGCGTTGAAGCCGGGGCCAACCGTTATGAAGCCGCCAAACAATATTGCTTGATCGGCATCACCCTCGCCTTGGCCGTCGCCGCCGCAGCAGCGCTGTTCCTTTCCGCCTTCCGCAGCCATGTCGCCCGGCTGTATACAAACGATCCGACAGTGGCGGCGTTGACAGGGAAGTTTTTGCTCTATGCGATCTTCTTTCAAGTTTCCGATGCCATCGCCGCTCCCATCCAAGGAGCGCTGCGGGGCTATAAAGAGGTAAACGCCGTTTTTTGGTCCGCTCTTCTCGCCTATTGGGGCGTTGGGCTTCCGCTTGGCTGCGCGCTCGCTCTACTGACTACCGCCGGGGCGTTCGGCTATTGGATCGGCCTGATCGCCGGATTGGCAACGGGCGCGCTGTTTCTCAGCTTTCGCCTGCGGGCCGTTTGGCGCAGACATGACAGCGGGCGTGCGCCATGCGCCTTTTAAGAGGGAGCGGTCGATAAACAAGGATGTCCCGCCCAGTTCTAGGGACATCCTTTTTGTTGCAGCATGATGGATCATGCAGTCGACAAGGCCGGTTTCCCTTAGCCGACCTCGTTAGGCGACGGCTGCTGCTTCATATACTGTAATACATCGAGGTCGATTTTTCCTTTCTCCACTTGGCGCTCCTCAAAATTTTCTGTATGTATATACACGGTCAGCGCCTCATGAAGCGCCTCGCGATCCGCCGAGCGCTCTTTCGACAAATAACCGAGACGGACCAAGTGGGCGGCCACCTCTTCCTTTACCGTTCCTTCAATCGCTGCCACTTTTTCGGGACGCGGTTTCTCAAAGTAAAGCTGGCGCAACTGATACAAGCGAATAAGCTCCTCGATCGGCCGCGGGTGATCATCGACGCGCAAGTCGATATAACGGTCATTGTAGCCGCCATATCCCCCTCCTTCTTTCACGACAAGCAAGGCGGCCGACTGTTGCCCGCGGCGGTCGCCCCCCGCTGCCTGACCAGCTTGAAGCGCCTTTAACAATCGCTCGGCGAGCGGACCTTTTGTCTGCTCAAACGCCCTTCCCATTGCCAGCACCGTTTCCTCGCCGGCTAAAATATTGCCTTGAGCCGCATAGTTCGGCCCGGTGATGCCCCCGGCCCACGGGTAACATTTTTTCCCGGTGAACGTCGCCGCCCGTCCTTTCGCATCCACGATGCCGACTTGGCGCAAATCGCGCTCACTGTCATCGGCAACGAGCAACTCAAGCGTTTCTTGCGCCGATTTCCCTTTTGCCATCCATTCGAGGCCGCGCGGTCCGTACGACGTGTTGGCGTACGATTGCGTCGCCACCGCTCCGACGCCCGCTTTCGCCCACGGAACAACCGCACCAACGCCTAAAAATTTCGATTGAACAGCGATGCCAAGCTCCCCGGTCGCCGGATCGAACGCGACGATCGAAAACGTCGCGACGATGTCTTTTGCAATATGTGTCATTTCCCCGTCCTCCATATGCTTTCCATTTTCTCATCGTTTATGATTTCTCCACTTCCTTTCGTTGTTCCTGCCTGTTCACAAAAAAAGCGGGGGAAACAGCCGTTGCCCGGCCGTCTCCCCCCGCATGCCCATCATCCGCCTAGCACCATGTTGCCCCGACGATAATGAGCAAAATAAACAAAACGACGATCAGCACAAAGCCGTAGCCGTAGCCGCCGTAACCCGGATAACCGAAGCCATAGCCGCCCCAGCCCCAGCCGCCATAAAAGCCATATGGCATATTCGTCACCTCCTTGCTAGCAAGTAAGAGGCATCAGTACACCCAACCACCGATACATGCACATCCGACAATAATCAACAAGATGAACAGAACGACGATCAACGCGAATCCGCCGCCGTAAGCTGCACCCATTTGCCAGCACCTCCTTCGTTTTTGTACTAGTAGACTATTCAGAAGCCGAGGAAATGGTTAGATGTTTCGGCAAAAATGGGTATTTGCCGCAACGTAAAAAAAAACGGTCCATCCGCGGACCGATGTTATGCTCCGAGCGAGTTTCGCTTCCATTTTTTCCGCCCCGGCGCTTGCTTGATTTGAACAGCGGAAAACAAAATAAGCGCCGTCCAGATGCAGCTAAACGCATAAAAATGCGCTTTCGTAAACGGCTCGCCGAACAAAAAGACGCCAAGGAGAAGGCTGATCGTCGGCGAAATGTATTGCAAAAAACCAAGTGTTGTCATTGACACACGCTTCGCCCCTTTGGCGAAATACAAAAGCGGCACGGCCGTCGCTGGCCCGGCTCCAGCCAACAGCGCCCATTGCCACCATTCGGCCGTCTTGACGAGGGCTGGCGTTTCGTTGTACACACATAATAAGTAAACGGCTGAAAGCGGCATGACGGCCATTGTTTCAAGCGTCAAGCCAATGGACGAGTCAACGCTGGCCAGTTTTTTCACTAAGCCGTAAAACCCGAACGTCAACGCGAGCGATATGGCGACCCACGGAAACGCGCCATATTCCGCCGTCATCGCCGCCACGCCGGCGGCGGCAAGAAAAACAGCGGCCCACTGCCCAACGCTCAACCGCTCGCGCAATACGATCGTCCCAAGCGCCACGCTGACAAGCGGGTTGATATAATAGCCGAGGCTCGTTTCAACGACATGATGATGATTCACCGCCCATATGTAGACAAACCAGTTGGCGCTGATGAGCACGGCAGCAGCGGCGATCCCCCATGCCTTAGCCGGCTTACGGCGCATCGCCCGAAGCTCCCGGCGGAAGGCGCCAAGCTGCCCATTCGCTGCCAGAAGGATGGCCATAAACACGAACGACCACACGATGCGGTGCGCCAAAATCTCAAGCGCCGGGCGCGCCTCTAGCAGCTTCCAGTACAGCGGCAATACTCCCCACAGCAAGTACGAAGCAGCCGTATACAAGATGCCTTGCTTTTCTTCGCTCCAATGCCCCACGTCGTCTTCTCCTTTTCCATGATCATTTCTGTTTCATTATACCGCCGCCGCTTCACTTTATCCATCAAAACACTCACCCGCATCGCTCGACGCGGTTGCCCAATGGAGAAGGGGCGCAGCTGAATATGAGCACCCGCCCCCTTCGCGGCCCGTTTGACCGCCGTCCTTTCTTATTTTTTCGCTCATCAAGCGACACAGGCACAGCCAACAATAATCAGTAAAATGAACAGGACGATGACGACCGTATAACCGCTGTTGACAAAACCGCTCACGGCGGGCACCTCCTTCATCGGTTCACAGGGCCATCATATGCGCCCGCCCGCCCAAACGGCCGGGCGAATGCCCAAATTTCTAGAAGATTGGTGAAAAACCGCGTTTTCTTCAAAAAGATTGGTCCACGAACGCACGGAAGAGCCGTTGATCCATTGGCGAAAGCTCCTTGCTGGAGCGTTTTCTCCGTTAAATCACCGACCTTCTAGAAAAACGCCTATTTTTCTTTCGTCCCCGTCTCTCCCCACCAACCTTTTCGCTTAAAATAGAGGGCGATGAGCATAGCAACGGTTGCCATGAGCAACAAGGCAAACGGGTAGCCGTATCTCCATTTCAGCTCTGGCATAAACGCAAAATTCATGCCGTATACACCGGCGATAAACGTCATCGGCAAAAATATGACGCTCACCAATGTCAATGTCTTCATAATGACGTTCATATGATCTGATTTGAGCGACAGTTGCAAATCGAAAATGGCGGACAATGATTCCTTAAACGCGTCGAGCGCGGCGGGCACGCGTGAGAATCGCGACGCCACTTCCTCGATATACGGATTCGTCTCTTGATTGATATACGGCAAATCAGCGTGGCGGATCATTTTGATCGCTTCTTCCTGCGCCTCGGCGATTTGGCGCAGCTCATGAAGATGTGTTTTCATCCGATAAATCTCGCGCCCGATTTCGTTGGCAAACGGGGTCGCAAACACTTGCCGTTCAAGCGTCTGAATGCGGTCAGCGATCTGATCGATGACTTGCAAAAAACGGATGGCGGCCAAGTCTAAAAAGTGATACAGCACGTACCCAGGATACAGCGCCTGACCGCGATGGTTCAACAAACGTTCTTTCACTTGATCAACAAGCGGATCGTTTTCATCCATATAGCTGATCATATATTGGCTGCCGGCCAGCAAACGAACGTTCACTGTCCGGCCGGACGGACGAACGATAAACAGCGATAAGAAGAAACATCCTTCGTATTCGTCAAACGTGGGAATATCTGTCCCGTTCATCAGCCGCTGTTGGGCGAGAGGGTGAATGGACAGCGAAGAAAGAAGCTGCTCCAAATCCGGCTTGGCGGCGGCGGTGAAATGAAGCCAACACGACTGGCTGCCTGCCGGCGCATGGCGTTTGTACGTTCCGTCAACCGTCAAACGAAAGTTATGCTCGATCGCCATAGACTGACGTCCTTTCCATGCAAACGATTTTAATTGTATTGTTTGCTGTTTGCCGCAAAACTACTCCCCTCCCGCCGCCAAAAACAAGTCAGCGGCAACGGTTTGGCCGCATCCGCTCGCTGTTGGCGACAAGCAGCTTCTCCCGGCTGCATCCCGGCTGCAAAGCGTCACATCCCGACAAGTCATTCGCTGTCTAGGCGCCTCGCCGCGTCCGCCCGCCAATGCGCCCGAAGCCAGTCAGCGCACCGCTTCCGGTTCCACATGGACGTGCGTCGCCCGAATGTTATGCCGGTTTCGCATCAAACGCTCGACTTCATCAGCGATTTCATGACTTTTTGCCACCGTCAAATGCGAGTCAACGCGGATCGTCACTTCCAGCACAATGTCGTTGCCTAACATGCGCGCTTTAATGTCAGCGACATCGCGCACGCCGCTCACCGCCGCGATTTCGTCTTTATAAACGGCGAGCTGCTGTTCATCAAAACCGTCGGTGAGCGTATGCGCCGTCTCCATAAACACCTCCCACGCCGTCTTGCCAATCATCGCCCCGATAACAAGCGCCGCCAGCGGATCAAGCCATGGCCACCCAAGCCGCGCGCCGGCGATGCCAATGGCGGCGCCAATGCTCACCAGCGCATCCGATAAATTGTCTTTCGCCACGGCCGCCAGCGCCATGCTGTTCGTCCGCCGCGCCAGCCGGCGATTGATTGCATAAACGCCAATCATAACGGCCGCCGAGGCGAGCGCAACCACAGCCGCTAAAACGTCAGGAGCCGCTGCCTTTTCCTTGCCGAACAGCGAGCGGATGCCGCTTGTGATCACGTCAATGCCAATGGACATCATCAAAAAAGCGGCCAACAGCGAGGAGATGTTCTCCGCCCGCGAATGTCCGTACGGGTGGTTGCAATCACGCGGTTTTTTAGCGATTTTCATGCCGATATAGACTGCCGAGGAAGCGATAATATCACTCAAATTATTCCAACCGTCCGCTTCCACCGCATCCGAGCCGAACACCGCCCCAGCCAACAGCTTGCCGGTCGAAAGGAGAAGATAGACGAAAATGCTCAGCAGTGCGCCCGCCTCGGCTCCTTGTTTTCGATCCACTTTCTTCACCAACCTAGCCATCTCATTCTTGCACGTATCAGTGTACCAGCTTGAAGCCGGTTGGGTCTACAGCAAGAAAATTTCCTTTTTTCATAAGAATAGGGACAAGCAAATTTTTTTGTCTAAAGGCAAAATCGAGCGCATTTGCGTATGATAAACCAAGTCGAAACAAAAAAAGGAGAGGAACAGATGTCTGCATATTTAGACTGGTTGGCGGACATGGGGATCGATGGCGCTCACCCAGGCGGTTTTGAGTTAACAAAACAAATCTTACGTAAACTTAAGATCGACCGTTCGACATCCGTGCTTGACGTCGGCTGCGGCACCGGACAGACGGCGGCTTATATCGCCGAACAGTACGGGGCCAACGTCACCGCCATCGACATCCACCCGACGATGATTGCCAAGGCGAAACAGCGTTTTGCCTCCAAGGCGGTCTCAGTCCGTTTGCATCGCGCCTCGGTCGAAGCGCTCCCGTTTCCCGCCGGGACGTTTGACCTTGCGCTTTCTGAATCGGTGCTTGCTTTCGTTTCATTGCCAAACGCGCTCTCCGAAATCCGCCGCGTGCTCAAAAACGATGGCCTATTCGTCGGCATTGAAGCGTGTCATGAGCGGCTGACCGCCGCCGAGCAAAAGCAAATCGCCGCCTTTTACGGCTTCCGTCAGCTAATGACATCAGCGGAGTGGAAAGAAGTGCTCGAACAAAGCGGCTTTGGCTGCCGCCAGTTTTCCTACGCGGCTGCGGCCGAAGCGCCAAGCCTTGGGGCACCCATCGTCATCGCCCTTCCGCCGACACCGGAGATGGCGAGCATGTGGCAGATGCACCAACAGTTGACAGCTCAATTCGGCGACCGTCTTGGCTATTGCGTCTTTTGCTGCGAACCATAGCTGGCAAGAAAAACGGCGTCCTCGACGAGACGCCGTTTTCACACTTTTTTCACTACTTTGAAATATTCTTCAAGCGTCAAGCCGCGCTTTTTGATCACCGCGGCCGCCTTCCGCCCAACATAGCGGAGATGCCACGGCTCATACTTGTAGCCGGTCACCGCTTCCTTTCCTTTCGGGTAGCGGATGATGAATCCGTACTCGTGCGCATGGGCGGCTACCCATTGCCCTTCTTTTGTCGCCCCGAACGATTGGGTCAGCTGACAGCCGGCCGAGCGGCTGCTGATATCGACCGCCAGCCCTGTCTGATGCTCGCTCTGCCCTGGGTGAGCGACCGCTTGAACCGCTTTTTCCTTCCCTTTTTGCCGCACTTCTTCAGCAAAAATCACCTGCTGCCGCTCGTATGAACGATAAGCGGACACGGCCACCAGCTCAATGCCATCGCGGCGTGCGGCGGCAAACATCTCCTCAAGCGCCGCGGCCGCTTCGGCCCGCATATGCCGTTTTTCCGCGTTCGGGTCAGCACACACAAACGGCACGCGCGGCACGACCAAGTCCGCCGGCTTATAGCCAGGCGGGAGCGACTGTTCTTTATTGACGAGCACCAAAATGTTGTCAGGGTTTTGAATCACTTTTTGTCCGTTTTGCACCTTGACGATGTTCCAATATTTCGCCTCAAGCTGCAAATCGGGATCGACGGGGCTCTGGCTCGTTTTCCCCTGCTGATAATCGCTTGGGTGCACCGCGCTTTCCGGCGGCTGGCCGGACGGGCCGGCCGCACCGTTGCTGCCGCTCTCCCCTGTTTGGCAGCCGGCGAGCAGCAGGCATACCAACATCGCCGCTTGCCATCGCTGGTTCATGTTCCTTCTCCTTTTCTGTTTTCCCAGGCCCAAGCGCCCGGCATCCCAATCACGCGCCATTGCGGATCGCCGCTTCAAGCGCCACTTCAATCATCTCGTTAAACGTCATTTGCCGCTCCTCAGCCGTTGTTTCTTCTCCGGTGAGAATATGGTCGCTGACCGTCAGCACCGACAGCGCCCGGCAGCCGAATTTCGCCGCCAGCGTATAGAGCGCCGCCGTTTCCATCTCGACGGCCAATACACCGTAGCGCGCCCACGTTTCCCAATTCGGTTCATCATTGTAAAACATGTCGGCGGTGAACACATTGCCGACTTTTAGCGCCAGCCCTTTTTCCACACCTACTTCATACGCCGTCCGCAGCAGATGGAAATCGGCGGTTGGCGCATAATCGCGGCCGCGGAAAATGAGCCGGTTCATGTTGGAATCGGTCGACGCGCTCATCGCCAAAATGACGTCGCGGACGCGCACATCCGGCTGAATCGCTCCGCACGTTCCGACGCGGATGAGCGTCTTTACGCCGTAGCTTTGGATCAGTTCGTTCACATAAATCGAAATGGACGGCACGCCCATGCCGGTCCCTTGCACGGAAATGCGCTCCCCTTTATACGTCCCGGTAAATCCGAGCATGCCGCGCACTTCGTTGTAGCATACCGCTCCTTCCAGAAACGTTTCGGCAATGTATTTGGCGCGCAGCGGATCACCCGGCAGCAAAATGCGCTCCGCGATCTCCCCTGTCTTCGCTCCGATATGTACGCTCAATGGGATTCCTCCTTTGGTTTGAACGATCGTTGTCGGGCCATGCCCTCGTCTATCATATCATATGTTTGCGGAAAATGGCAGTCTTCCTTCGAGTAGCCGAGGCGGCGAACGGGCATACTATGTGTGCCTGCCCGAGGAGAAAGGAGGAAAAGACCGATGAAAAAGAAACTCGAACAAGCGGTGGAATACGCCAACAAAACCAATCCATCGTCCAAATCAAACAATCAGCCGTCCACATCGAAAAAGGAAAAGACCAAATTCTAACATCATTCCGAAAGAAGTCTCCCACTTCGAAACGTGAAGGTGCACGAGCACCCGTCCATGTGGGAGATGAATGTTGGCCGGCAATCGCTGTCGGATCGAATCACATGTTGTTCAAACGGGCACCTTCGAAACGAAGGGAAGCGGAAAGGGTCCTTGTGCGGCTTGTCGTTTGGCACATATGCAAATCGCTGAAAGCTCCCCCTATGCACTCGCGTAGGTGGGTGAGTCGTTTGCGGGGGAGCCGCTCTCTTTTATGATGTTTTGGATCGGCGGTAATCGCTGCGATGGCGGCGCGCCAAATACCGCTCATTGATATACAGCACCTTTTTGTCTTTGCTGCGCGTATATTTTTTCTCGCGCTCGCGCCGCCTGGCGACAAGCCAACAGGAAAACAAATACAGTGGAAAGACGAGCTGCATCGCGCCGGCAAAGACATACCAAAAACCGTTGATATCGGCCAAATCGCGCAAGTACACGTCGATGCCGCTGAGCCGATAGTACATGTCAGCAACGATGGCAGCGATGATGACGACGTTGACCGCATGGAGAAGGGGCACGCTTCTCCAGCGGAACAAGAGTCGCTCAACTTGCCCTTTGACCCAAAGCAATGCCGCAATCGAGACGACGCACAAGAGCAGCGACAGCGCCAGTGCGGCCATCGTTTCGCCCCCTTCCCTCTTTTCTCCTGCGCCCGCCGCATGATGCCGCCTGCAAACATTTTCCGTCGATGAACCGCCGCCAGACCGCATACACTAACGACAACGACGGTTCAAGGAGGGAAAACGATGGGCAAAAAACACCGCAACCGCATTAACGGGCAGAAAAAGAACAACCATATTCCAAAAGAAGCATTGATCGCTGAAGATGAGGCGCATGCCAAAGAATATTCCGCCGCCGGCGGCCGGAAAAACGGTCCGGGCCATCACGACAATCCAGAATCGTGACAAACCGCAGAAACCCTTGTGCGATACAAGGGTTTCTATCGCGGTTCCGACGGCTCGGATTCGTCCCAAGCAAGCGTGACGACTTTTGTATATTCCCCGCGTTCAATTTCCTCTTTTGTCGCTCTTTCATTCAGCTCCTCATCGTCGTCGATGCCCGGGGCCACCGTCGGCATGTCGCGCCGCCGTTCGTCATGTTCCATCAAGTCCGCCCCCTTTCCTTTCTTATCCGTTCCCGAAACAAGGGGGCTTTATTCATATTATATCATCTCTAGCTCTTGCTGGCGACTATATTTTTGAATATTCGGTCAACAGATGAGCTGTCGTTCCACTTGTTTCCATCCGTCTGGACAAAGGCGATAGTACGTCTGTCCTTTCCGCCCTTCATCGATCAGCACAACGTCCCCAGTCCGCATAAATCGAGCTTGACAGTTTTTCGGCATCAGATCGGCGACATTAAACATCCGATACAACACCGCCAGCACTTCATCATGTCCGGCCGCCGTCACCGTCATGCGGCACACTTGCCGGTAGCCTTTCGTTTCCCCAAAGCGCAGTGTTTGAAAAACGACCGCCTCATATGCACGTTTTGTCATCCACATCCGTTTCCCCCATAAACGAACCATTGTTTTCCTCTCCCTTCTCCCAATAAATCGGCCCTCCGCGCCCCATACTATGGTTGATGTCGAATTCGATCGCGAATCGTCTTCGGAGCCGAGACAAACGTGTATTATACTTATTTGGTGATTTGGCGTGTCGATTCCTTCAGCAAACGAGCACTCCTTTTGTCGAAACGATCGCGGTCTTCTGGCAAAAGTCCACAAATGATGCAAAGGAGAGACAGCCTGATGCCGACTCGCCCGTTCGCTTGGCTGCGCCATCCGCTTCAGTATGCCTACCGCTCCTTTTTGTACCGCCATCCGGTCCGCCTCGCCGATGACGGCCTGCTTCGCCGGATGGCCGCCCGCACAACTGTCCCGACTGACGGACCGCTCAGCGCGGAAGAAAAGGGCATTGTTGCCGCCATTCGCCGGAAAACAGCGGAACATAACCGCAACAACGTGACGCGCACCGCCGCCTACTTAGCGTTTTTTGAGCGCCATCGGGAAATTCATTGGGCGTTTTTAGCCCATCTCGTCTCGCGCAACGGCGGTTGGAACATGACTGATTTGCGCGGCGGCCTTCTTCCGTTTTTGCTGCCGGAACAAATCATTGCACCCCTTTTTTTGTTTTTGGAGCGCGCCAATGCCCTCATTTTTCATGATGCCTATCCGCAGCTTCTGCTGTACGAAGAAAGCAAACGGAGGGAGACGCCGCTGTTTCATTTGTTGCCGGCGCTAGCGGTGTCTTCGTTTATGAAGCCGATGTGGGAACATTTTTGGGAAACGGGGAATGCCGCGCTTCTTACGGTTGCTCTGATCATCAACGAGCAGCAGTACATCCAGCTTCGCGTCATCGAACATCCGTTTTTCCGCACCCGCGTGCTGTCAAGCTGGCCGTTTATTGTCGAGCAATGGCTCGGGTTCAACGATGTGCTCATCCCATATGCCAAAGGCCGCCGCGTAGCGCTTGCCGGAACGACCGTGCGCGATTTCGCCGACGTCCACCACCGCATCCATATCGGCAAAACGCTGTACAGTCTGCTGCTGTTTGACGCCCGGCTGTTTCGCGGCGCCTGCCGCTTTGCCCGCTGCGTCCCCCACAGCGGCTCACGCGCCGACTTCTGGCCGCAATCGTTCGCTGAAACGCCTGATGGGCACCGCTTTTACAGCCCCCGCCTTGAGGAAGCTTGGCCGGATCTTGCGCACCCGTTCCACGATCATCGCGATTGGTTCACCGATGAGGCGATCATGCAGGCGCTTGAAACGCTCCCGCTTCCGGCCTCGGGCGACATGACCAGCCGCTACGAGCGGCATTTGGTCATGATGAAAACAGCCGCCATCGCGGCGGCCAAATCAACTTCATCATAAAACGACGAGGACTACTCCCCATCGATGTCAATCTCTTCATCGATGATGCATTTTTCAAGCAAATAGTCAAACGTAATATCCGCGAGCTCCTCAAGCTCCTCTTGCGTTGGCACAAAGCCGCGGCGGATGAGTTCTTGGTAAAAAAACTCAGCGATTTCTTCCGTATCGATAATCACTTCAATTTCCTTCACCGCATCTCGCCCCCTTTGTAATGTTGTATGTCGCCGCCTTCCGTTTTATGTCAAAAATCATGTTGTACTATTTTTTCAGTCTCCCCCATACATATGTACCAACAAAACAAAAAACACGGAGGCGGACAAAATGGACAAATTCACTGCGATCGATAAAATGATGGAAACAGTTGTCAATGGATTGGGCGCGATCGTCATTTTCGCCGGCATTCCTTATTTTCTTTTTATTCTTTATCAATTTCTATCCTGGTGATTGGCGATTGTCCGCAAACGTTTTACAACTGTTTCCATCATCCGTTGGTACTGTTCATCGCCGAACCATTCATATAACGCTTTATAATCGTTGTACATGTCAAGGAGCTCGTCGACCGACGGCCCTTTCTCTCCGCTGTCGGCCGGCGGCAATAGAAGCGACGCTTTCACCGGCGCGGCGATGACAATATCTTGCACGAGCGTGACGGACGTCTCCTCTCCGTCGGCAAGCGGAATGATGTCTTCCAAATGGACTTCAATCTCCCAGCCATCCGTCAGCCGTTTCAATTCGTAAATCGTCTCTTCCCATCCTTCCCCGTAGTAGCGGTAAATTTCTGTCCGCACCCCGACAATTTTGAACAAATGGCCGCCATAATCGCGGACGCGGACAATTTCGCCGAGGAAAAACGGCAACTCAATTTCAATCTCTTCCGCGATCCATAAATCACCCACAAACTCAGACAATAAAATGAGCGCTTGCTCGGCAAACAAGCTATGGCCATGGTTGATTTCGTATAAAAACACACCGTCAATCTGCTGAATATCGGTGATCGTTCCGACCGTTCCGTACAATGTATTGACGACGATGTCGCCGACGGAAAATTTCGGGCGTTTCGGCGCGCTCATTGGCATCTCCACCCTTTGGAACAAATAGTTAGTATAGTATATGCATGCAGAGAAGGGTGGACACCTGCAACCGCGCGGAAAAAAGCTATTTGAAAGCGCTCCCAATTTATGAAATGGGAACGCTCCCTTAGTTACGCTTCATGCAAAAATTGCTCCCATAGCTCATCAAACACAACCATACTTTCCAAATAGTCACCGTTAAGCTCCAAATAGCCGCTCAGTTCTTCATAGTCCGTCGACCCTTTTGGAAAGCTGTGGTCTTCATACGCTCCGTTCGCAAACCGGACGACCGGATCTTCCTGGTGTCCATGGCGGAAGCGCAGCAAGTAACGGTAGAATGACTTTGCCATGTCCCCCATCCTCTTCCTTTCCTTTTGTTGCTATTATAATGAGCTTTTGGCTGTTTGTGAAGCCTTTTTTCGCAGCTTGTATTCCCATCGTACGCGTCGGGTTGGCTTTTCATGCCAAAAAAGCGCGTCAAACGGCGCAATAGGGGTTCAATCCGCTTTTCTCGTCAGAGCATAGGCAGGCCAAGTCCACCGTCTTATCATGCGCTCCGCTTCTCGCCAAGGCTTGCGATGCGCCATCGTGGCGTCCCATCTGAAACCGCATGGCGCCTCCCATGCCTCCCGCTTCGCTAGGTCTTGTCCTCGGTGAGCGCACATACAAAAAGCCGCCATCTTCCGGCGGCATCGTTCATGATACGACTCCGGCTTGCGGAACCGGGGCAAATTCGATTTCAAACCCAAGATCCTCAAGCATTTGATAATCGGCTGACTTTTCTTGCCCGGCGGTCGTCAAATAGTCGCCGACAAAAATCGAGTTGGCGGCATACAGGCCAAGCGGCTGAAGTGAGCGCAAATTCACTTCTCGCCCGCCGGCGATGCGGATTTCTTTGGTTGGATTCATATAGCGAAAAAGGGCCAGCACCTTCAAACAGTAACGCGGGTTTAATTCGTTCGTGCCAGCCAGCGGCGTGCCGTCGATCGCATGCAAAAAGTTGACTGGAATGGAATCGGCGTCAAGCGCCCGCAAACTGCGCGCCATATCGACGACATCCCGCTTCGTTTCTTTCATGCCGATGATGACGCCGGAACAAGGCGAAAGACCAGCTTCTTTCACCGTTTCCACCGTCCGCACCCGATCGTCGTATGTATGGGACGTCGTAATGTTCGGATGGTGCTGCTTCGATGTGTTGATGTTATGATTGTAGCGATCCACCCCCGCCTCTTTCAGCCGCGCCGCCTGCTCCGGCTTTAAGATCCCAAGGCAGGCGCACACTTTCAGCCCGAACCGCTCTTTAATTTCCTTGACCGCGGACACAACGGTGTCGATCTCTTTATCGCTCGGCCCCCGGCCGCTGGCGACGATGCAGTACGTCCCAATGCGCAAACGGTGTGCTTCTTCCGCGCCGCGCAACAACGTCTCTTTGTCGACCATTTTATACGTTTTCACCGGCGCCGTCGATACGGCGGACTGCGAACAGTAGCCGCAGTTTTCCGGACAGAGGCCGGATTTGGCGTTGATGATCATGTTCAGCTTCACTTTGTTTCCATAATAGGCGGAGCGAATCCGGTACGCCCCTTGCAGCAAAAGGAGCAACTCCTCATCCGGACAATCCAATATCGCCAATGCTTCCTCATCGGTCAGCTCGTGGCCTCCCAACACTTGCTCGGCCAACACCAGCCAGTTTGCCATCTCTCCTCTCCCCTTTCCATATCATTACATTTATCGTAACGGACCAGCCGCATATTTGTCAACTATATTTTCATTTCAGTTTACTTTTTAATCCGTCCCCAGGCAGACAGCAAAAAAACAGGCCCCCGTTTGAAGGGGCCTGCCCTCGGTTCCTCACCTAATGCGTCAATTTCTCGACGATGTCGCGGGCGATCCAGACGCCGCAGGCGCTCGCCTGCGCAAGGCCGCGCGTAACGCCGGCGCCGTCGCCGCCGACATACAGCCCGGCGATTTCGGTTTCAAAGCGGTCGTTCAGTTTCGGACGCGCCGAATAAAACTTCGCTTCCACCCCATAAAAGAGCGTATGCTCAGAGGCAAGCCCCGGAGTGACGTGGTTGAGCGCCTCCGTCATTTCGATCAAGCTTTTCATCGTGTTGTACGGCAAAACGAGGCCTAAATCGCCCGGCACCGCTTCTTTTAGCGTCGGTTCGATGAACCCTTCTTTGATCCGCTTTTCCGTCGATCGCCGTCCTTTTAAAATGTCGCCGTATTTTTGCACGATGATGCCGCCGTTGGACAAGGCGTTCGCCAGCCGAGAAATTTCATGGGCGTATTCGTTCGGCTTGTCAAACGGATCGGAAAACTTATGTGAAACAAGAAGGGCAAAGTTCGTGTTGTTGCTGCCGAGCTTTGGATCTTTGTACGCATGGCCGTTGGCGAGCATGATGCCGGAATGGTTTTCGACGACGACATGTCCGGACGGGTTGCTGCAAAACGTGCGCACTTGCGTCCCAACCGACGTGTTGAAAATGAATTTCCCTTCATACAGATGTTCGTTAATTTCTTGCATGACGATGTTCGATGTTTCCACGCGCACTCCGATGTCAACCTGATTGTTGATCATCCGCAAACGGCGCTTGCGCAAGATTTTGCTCAGCCAAACCGAGCCATCGCGCCCCGGAGCGATGACGACTTTTTCCGCTGTCAACGTTTCTCCGTTTTTCAGCACAACGCCTTTCACTCGATGGCCGCTCTCCGTCCGCTCGGTCACGATATCATCCACTTCCGTTGTAAAGCGCATCGCAATCCGCTCGCGCAAATATTCAAAAATGCTTTTCAAAATTTCCAAATTTTTCTCTGTACCCAAATGGCGGACGTACGCGCGCAATAGCTTCAGCCCGGCCGCATAGGCGCGCCGCTCGATCTCTTTCACTTTATCCGTCATCGGGTCGGTGATCGATGTCGTCGCTCCGTGCTTCAAGTTGATCTCATCGACATAGCGGATGAGCTCAAGTACGGTCGAAGCCGGCAAATAGTCGGTCATCCAGCCGCCGAATTCGCTCGTGATATTGAATTTGCCGTCCGAATACGCCCCCGCTCCGCCGAATCCATTCGTGATCGAACAGGCCGGCACGCAGCCGGCATAGTCTTTTTTGCCGGCCGGCGGCGGACACTTTTCAATTTTTCTTTGCAAAATCGGACAATTGCGTTTATAGATATCGTGCCCTTTATCGATTAAGAGCACGTTCGCTCCAGGGAGTTTGAGCGTCAGTTCGTAGCAAGTGAAAATGCCGGCCGGCCCGGCGCCGACCACGATCACATCGTAATGATTGTTCATGATCCATCCCCCATTTCCCATGTTCCATTCGAAAGTATACGGAACATTTGGCAGTTCGTCAAGGAAAAACACGAACTTTCTTACCGAATACAACAGAAAATGTTCGATATAATAGAGAGTTGTATAAAGCCAAAAAAATTGGTATGGTGGTAGAGAATGAATAGCGGGGAGGGAAAGGGATGCGTTTTTTCGTGAAACATTTTCTAAACGGCATGCTGACGATCGTGCCAATTTTACTCGCCGTCTATGTGTGCTACAAAGTGTTCACCGTTTTGGATGGGCTGCTTGGCCAATACGTCCGTCCGTATTTGGATGGCCGCTACATTCCCGGCCTAGGCCTATTGGCGACTGTCGCGCTGATTACCGTCTGCGGTTGGCTATCGACGCAATACGTAAGCGGCCGCCTCATTCGACTGATCGACCGGTTGCTTGAAAGCATTCCCTTGATGAAAACGGTTTATTCCGTCGCCAAAGATACAATCGCTTCCTTCGTCGGGGAAAAACGATCGTTTTCGCAAGTTGTGCTCGTTACAATGCCAGAAAGCGGCTGGAAATGCCTCGGCTTCATGACAATGGATGATGTCGGCGCTTGGCACGATCCTCTCGCCGACTACGTCGCCGTCTATATCCCGCAGGCGTTTCAAGTCGCCGGGCTCACCCTGCTCGTCCCGAAAGAGCAAGTGGAAGTCGTCGACATCTCGCCGGAAGAGGCGATGAAATTCATCCTCTCCGGCGGTGTGGCCGTCCGAAAGCAAAAGCGGCTGCCCCAATGACAGGGCAGCCGTTCGCATGGCCATCCAAAACGCGCCTGGCCGTCAAAAGTATCGCTTTTTCCAAAAGATGTACGCCGTCGCCGCTGACAGTGAACCGGCGAGCGCCATCGCGATCAAAAAGGCGTACGGAGAGTGTTGGTACGGAATCGGTACGTTCATGCCGTAGAAACTCGCCACCATCGTCGGCAGCGAAATGACGATCGTAATGGCCGTCAAAAACTTCATCACAATGTTTAAGTTGTTTGAGATGACCGAAGCAAACGCGTCCATCATGCCGCTTAAAATGCTGCTGTATACTTCGGCCATTTCAATCGCCTGCTTGTTTTCAATAATGACGTCCTGCAGCAAATCCTGGTCATCTTCGTACATGCGCAAATAATTGAGGCGCATGAGCCGCTCCATGACGATGTTGTTCGCCTTCAGCGACGTCATAAAATACACTAAGCTTTTTTCCATGCTGAGAAGCGAAAACAGCTCCTTGTTTTTCATCGATTGGTGCAATTCTTTTTCGATTTCGCTCGTCCGCCGATTGATTTGCTTCAAATAGCGCAAATAATACGTTGAAATCATGTACAGCATTTGCAACGCAAACCGCGTCTTCATAAACGTGTAAAAGTTTTTGATTTTGTTTTTGGAGAATTCTTCGAAAATCGGATTCTCCTGCAAACAAACCGTAATAAAACACGTGTTCGTAATGATCATGCCGATCGGAATCGTCTCGTAAATCGGGCCGTCCACTTCATCATGGGCGACAATCGGAATGTCGACGATAATGAGCACATGGTTGTCTTCCTTTTCGACGCGCGACCGCTCCTCGTCATCCAACGCGTCTTTGATCGAATCGATCGGAATGTCCAAATGGTGGGCGATGTAGCGAATTTCGTCTTCCGTCGGGGCAACGAGATTGATCCAGCAGCCATTTTCAATATGATCGATTTCGCGCATTTTGCCGTTGGCATCGGACAAATACATTTTCATCATCTGGCATCCTTCCTCCTTTTCACGCGAGGAAGGCGGCGCCTCTTCCTTTCCGTCCGGAGCCCGTTTTCGTATGATGAGCAGCCGACAAGAAAAGGAACAGGCCGCGTTCCCCGCTATATTCCGGTTCCGGTTCGTTCGGGCTTGAACTACTCATATACGAAAACGCCACTCCTTTCGAAAAAGATGTCCCTCAAGTAATGATAGCGCGGACCGGCCCGTTTGTATAGTAGGTGCCATAAAAAAAAAAGCAGCCTACTGGCTACTTTATTCACAAAACAGCGCGATGTTCAACCATCGCCCGCTCGATTCGGCTTTTTTATTCGCTCGATGGCGTCGTGTTGAAAAAATCAGGCGCTTGTTTGTCAATTTGCCGACGGTTGGAACGGCGCGGGCGTTGCTCTTTCTTTTCGCCCATCACCCCATCCGATTCATAGCTTGGCGCAAACGGCCGCTTCTTGCTCACCGTCTTCACCCCCCTCGCTTTTACTGTTCGCCGTCGGCCGGCATTTTACTCGAGCCAGTCAGGGCTAGTTTAATCCATTTTCCGGAAATTTTTTCGCCCTCAAATTGTCAGCCAATGTTCACACAATCGTTTTACCGGCGCCGTCCATTCACTTATAATAAACAAGTGAGGAGGGGAAGCCATGAACATCATGATTACAAAAAAGCGTTTGATTGGTACAAGCGGGAGCTCGGGCTGAAGCCGGGCGATGCGATCCGCTTTTTTGCCCGCTACGGCGGGTGCAGCACCGTGCAAAAAGGGTTTTCGCTTGGCATGGCCAAAGACGAACTGGTCGACAAGCCGGCGGCGCAGACGACGGTTGATGGCATCACCTTTTTTATTGAAGAGAGCGACCAATGGTATTTCGATGGACGTGATTTGACTGTGGATTTGGACGAAAAAAGCAATGAGCCGGTTTTTCTCGTCCATTGAATGTCCCGCGGCGATTGAAAAAGCTAGCCTTGGCGCTCGCTTTTTCGAATAATGGCGATCGTGCAGCGGGAGATGCAGACGAGCTCCCCTTGTTCGTCCGTAATGCGCACATCCCACACCATCGTCGTCCGACCGCGGTGCAACACCGTCCCTGTCGCCGTCACCGTCCCGCGGCGAACGGCGCGGACGTGATTGGCGTTGATTTCCAATCCAACGACGTTTTCCGTGTTGGGGTCCACAAGCGCGTACGCGCCGATGCTGGCGACCGTCTCCGCTAAGGCGACTGAGGCGCCGCCATGCAGCAGCCCAGCCGGCTGGTGCGTGCGCCAGTCGACCGGCATCGTCGCGACGACGCGGCCTTCGCCAACCTCAACAATTTCGATGCCGAGCGTATCGATCAACGTATGTTTCGACATTTCCTTCACAACGGCCAAATCGATCATCATTCCTTCTTCCCCCGTTTCGTGAATCGTTCCAGTTCAAACAGCCGTCCTTCCTGCTGCAAAATGCGCGTTTGCGTCTCACCGAGCAAATCGAAATGCGGAAACTCACCGCGCCGATCGATCCACTCTTCCTTCAGCCCGTACTGCCGCCCCCAAACGGCGAGTTTTTCGACATCGGCGCAGCCGACTTTCGTCACTGTCGTGCAATGCGGAAACCGTTCGTCGTACCAATAGTGGGTCAAAAAGGCGATTTCACCGCGCTTCACTTTCTCTTTCCATGCCGCGAGCTCATGTCGGCGGATGCCAAACGCCATCGCACCGCTCCCCTTTACCGCTTCGCCCGCTCATATGCTTCATGCCAGTCAGGAAAATATTTGCGGATCACGATCGGCCGAAACGTATCGCGCTTGACGCAAACATGCTGCGACTTTCCGGTCACCGCCACCTCGCCGTCCGGGGCGAGAATCTCGTAGCCGTATGTCACGCGGATGCCGTCATAGGCGTCAATCCATGTGCGGACAGTCGCCGTTTCCCCGTAGTGAAGCGGCTTTTTGTACGACACTTGCAAATCGACAACAGGCGAAATGATGCCTTCTTTCTCCATGTCAGCATAATGAAAGCCAAGCTGTTTGATCAATTCCGTGCGCCCGACTTCCATCCAAACTAAATAGTTCGCGTGGTAGACGACGCCCATTTGGTCTGTTTCCGCATAACGCACTTCAATTTGTTTTTCTGCCACTTTCACGTTCGTTCTCCCTCCATTTTTTACCGGGCCTCCTCTTCTATGTTACCATTCGCCCGTCGGCTCGCTCAAGCGGTAGACAAAAAAACGAAGCCGCCCCCGCATGAGGGCTGCTTCGTTTACTGGCAGCCGTGTTCCCGTGCAGCTGCTTCGTCTCGGATTTCCGCGCGCATCGCAGCGATCGCTTCTTCGCGGCGGCGGTTTTTCGCACGGATCTTCTCCTGCTCCTCCGGCGACGCAAACTGCATCGTTTCTTCGGCTTTTTCTATGTTCTCAATGGTGTTTTGCACCATTTCTTGCAGCTTTTCCACATTGTCGCTGCGGTCATCCGGTTTCGGACGCGGCATGAACGCTTCCTCCTTTGCGCGAGTTTCCGGCTATTCGCCCTTCGTTTGGATGACTTGGGCGTGCTGGCCGGACTGGTCTTGCATTTGTTTGCCCTTGTTTCCTCCTGCGGCGCGAGGCTGTGTGCCGATATGGTTCGGCACAAAATGTTTGCGGCTTCCTTTCGGATTGCTCATTGTCTTCGCCTCCTCGCCATCTAGTCTGTCCGCCCGGAGAACCGCTATGCATGGGTCATTCTGCTTTTTTGAGCATCCGCTCTTCCAGCTTTTTCTCGATTTTTTCGAGCGCTTCCCGATCGTTCAACAATTGCCGTTTGTTCTCGCTGATCAGTTCTTGGAGAGTCATTTTGCGGGATCGTCTCATCGCTTCAACCTCCCCTCACTTTTATTGTAATCTTATTCATGCCCAAAAAAGATAAAAATTATGACAACTTTTTGAAAAATAACGAACCACGAAGAAAGCGCCTTTCGCTGCAGCCATCTGCTCAACGAAAAAGCGCTGTTTCCTGCTCGAGCCGCTTCGCCGTCACCGGGCCGACAATTTTTCGCCGAATGACGCCGTTTGGATCGATAATATACGTCGTTGGAATCGTTTGGATTCGATATTGACGAAGCGCTTCGCCGCGCACATCGAGGCCGACTGGAAACACGAGCCTGTTCGCTTTCGCAAACCGCTCAGCGTTGTCCAACGTATCTTGCGTCGTCAAATGAACGGCAAGGAGCGCAACTTCGCGGCCATGCCGCTCGTAAAACTTGGCAAGCTCCGGCATTTCCTTTTTGCATGGCGGGCACCACGACGTCCAAAAGTTGAGGACGACCGCTTTGCCGCGCAGCGCCGACAACTTAACCGACTGGCCCCCAAGCGCCGGCAAGGTCAAGTCGGGAGCCGTCTGATCCACTTCCGGACCGGCTCCGTTTGCTTCATTCGGTTTGTCAGCCGCCATCACATTCCAAAGGCCATAGCCGGCGACAGCCAAGAACAAAAGAACGACTAGCCATTTCCGCACGTTGTCCCCTCCCTACCGGCGCCTCCCGCCGCTCTGTCCACGATTATAGCACATACGTTTGCCATTTGCCAACCATCGTGCTTAAAACGAAAAAACGAGGGGCGCGCCCTCATCATGATCGGATGTTTTTATGATCGTTTTTCATTTTCTCCGCTTCGACTTCTGCGTACGAAGCGAATTCGCTCCTCCATTCGTTAAAGCCGTTTTTCTTCTTCGCGTTGTTGTTTCGTTGGGCATTGGCATTGCCAAGTTTTGTCCGGCCCATGCGTCTCCTCCTCTGCTTCCGTCGGTTCACCTATAGTATCCGCCGGCGGCCAAAAAACTATGCATACAGCGGCTTCAACCGGCGGCCGAAACAATGGAAGAAAAGCGAAACAAACACTAGGTGAAAATCGTTGAAAATCAACAACGCTTCGACCTCATGCGGACCGAAAAAAGAAAACGAAAAGAAAACAACGGTTCCATCCGACAACACCGAGGCGTCGAATGATGTTTCAGCCCGAATCGGAGAAAACTAAGCATCGGATGACGGGTCACCCGTTTCAATCGGGTGGTCCGGATAGGAAATCCAGTCGCTGAAACTGCCGACGTACAGCCGAACGTTGTGATAACCAGCTTCGTGGAGCGCCAACACGTTCGGGCAGGCGGTGACGCCGGAACCACAGTAAACGATCAACGGCTGCCCACGGTCAAAATCGGCAAACCGAGCCGCCTGCTCGACAGCGCTTTTCCAGTAGCCGCCTTCCGTCATTCCGTCTTTCCAAAACCGGTGCACCGCTCCTGGGATGCGGCCGGCTCGGCGGTCGATCGGTTCTTCCAGGCCGGCATATCGCTTCCATTCACGCGAATCAATGAGCACAACCGAGCGATCGCGGACGGCGGCGCGCACATCCTCAACCGTCGCCAGCCATGACCGATCCGGACGCGGCCGAAACGGGCGGGACGCCACAGCAGGGACGACGTTCGTCACCGGATGCCCTTTCTTCTTCCATTCACTATAATTGCCGTCCAATACGTATACGTGGGCATGGCCGAAATAGCGAAGCAGCCACCAGCAACGCGCCGCCATCGCCCCGTCTTGGTCGTCGTAAGCGACAACGGTCACCGTTTCATCGATGCCGACCCGGCCAAACACGTCCGCCGCTTGCTCGGCCGACGGGAGCGGGTGGCGGCCGCCGTGCTCTCCGACTGGGCCCGACAAGTCGCGTTCCAAGTCCATATACACGGCACCAGGAATATGATCTTCCTGGTAAACGGCCGCTCCTTTCGCAGGATCGCCAAGCCAAAACCGACAATCAAGAATGCGCGTGTTTTCGTCGTGCAAATGGCGAAGGAGCCATTCATGGGAAACAAGCGACGCCATATGTCCTCCCCCTCTTTGTTTTTGCTGACGCCAAACGTTGTTTCTTGATCGGAACGGAAAGCAGCCAATCATCAACAGGACGCCGGCGGCGCCGACACGCTCAACCAGCGCTCGCCATCGTCACGATCGCTCTTTCCTTTCAAGCCGGCTCACGTACTCGCGCACCATCTCCGGCGTCACGCACCGGCGCGCCGGCACGAGGCCGCTTTTGGCCAGTTCGTTCATCCGCTTCGTCACTTCATTGATCCCATCAACCGTAAACGACTCGCCGCGGCGGCACCGCTCGACCGCTTCGTCGATGAGCCGCTCGCGCTCGGCGTCGAGCATAGCAAATTGCTTCAAGATGGTATGCTGTTTTTGCACATGGGCAGTGATCGCGTGATGCACTTCGCTCAATGGTCCTCGTCCTTTCCTGCTTCTTTTTCCATCAAACGCCGGACGTTCGGTTTCGGCGTCCAACAGTTGAACCGATAGTTCGGTTTCGTCGCATAGCCGAGCCGGCGGCAATACGTGTACAGCCCGTCGGCTCGCTTTTCTATACGGTAGTGGATGCATGTAGCGCAAGCGTGAAACCGGTTCATCAACGCGCCTCCCCGACGCGGCCCGAAAGAAGGCCGCGAAGCGCCGCTTCGATGCGGGCGAGCGCCTCATGATCCGCCGCTTCGGCGAGCGCGGCAAGCAAGCCCTCCATATAGCTGTCGACTTGTTCCGCGAGAGCGGCCGAAAGTGAGGCGACGGCAGCCTTGTATTGTTCTGCGTACGTCGCCACAAGCCGCTCTTTTTGCTCAGCCAAATAGGCGTCGATCGGCTCGACAAGCGCCGCCTCAATTTCCTCTTTCATCCGCCGCTTTTCGTCGCGCTCAAAAAACGATTTGGCGTTTTTATACAGCGAAAGCGCCTTGGTAAACCGCACCCGGTCTACATCCCCAAGGGCGTTGGCAAACTCCGGCGCCGAAAAGGCAAACGGCTCAGGCGGCGTGAGCGCGAGCGCATCATCGAAACGACGAAGCTCATGGAATAGGCGCGAGAACTGCTCGGCCAGCTGCTTGTGCAAAAACGACTCAACACGCAAGCTCGTCGCCCGCAACTCTTGGGCCAAATCAAAGCCAACCGATGCGAGCAACTCGTCGAGGCAACGCTCAAGCGCCCGACGCGCCGGGCCTTGGTCGTCGCGGAGCACCGCCGGGTTGAACGCCTCCTTAAACACATCGTTGAGGCGGAAAAAGACGCGCTGCTTGACGTAATAGAGCAATTCGTCGACTTCCTGGCGAAGCGCCTGCCGGCCGTAGGCATCATCAATGCCAGCAAGCACGGCGTGCATCTTCGTTTTCACCGCCTCAAGCGCCTGCCGTTTCTCCGCTTTTTCCGCTTCGCTTTGCCCAGCGGCGCGCGCGAATTCCTCTGCCGCCCGCCGCGCCCGCTCAAGCTCGGCATATGCGCTCTCGACGGCGACTTCCGCCAGTTCTTCCGTTAAGAAGCGGAAGAAGTCGGTTTCAAAGGCAGACAAGCCGGAGTCCGCCAAGACGCCGCGCGGACCGGGCTCGGCCCCCGTTTTTTCCGCCAGCGCCAAGCGGCTTGAGAGCGCATAAAGGCGCGGGAAGCGGATGCCGAAGCGGGCGAGCTCTCCGTTCATATAGGAAATGACGGCCTCAAGCTCCTCTTTCGACTGGGCCAAATCAGCCGCATTGATGACGAAAAACATTTTATCAAGCGCAAACGTGTCTTTCACGCGCCCAAGCTGAAGCAAAAACTCGCGGTCTGCTTTCGAGAACGCATGGTTGTAATACGTCACAAACAACAACGCATCAGCATGCTTCATGTAATGAAACGCCACTCCCGTATGGCGGGCGTTAAGTGAATCCACCCCCGGGGTATCGACAAGCGTCACCCCTTGGCAGGTGAGCGGACAGTCGGCGTACAACACGACCTCATCTAAGAAACATGACACCGCTTCGTCAGCGACATACGTCTCGAGTTCTTCCCAACCGATGGAGACGATCTCCCCGAATCGACCGTTCATCCGCTCATAGCCGGCCGCGGCAGCTGCCAAAAAAGCCACATGCGGCTTTTGCGCCGGATGTTCGGCTCCCGATTCGGCCAGGCGGGCGCAAAGGCGGAGCGCTTCATCCCATGTATCCGCCTCATGGCCGCACTGCCGAAGCGACGATTGCACATCCGCCCAAATTTGCAGTTCGCTTTTTACCTTGACCACCGCCGTGCCGTGCGGGTGCTTGTGATCGGGCGGGGCGATTTTGCTGATGGCGGCGGTTGTCGGGTTGGGCGACGATGGCAGAAGCGGGGCGCCGAGCAAGGCGTTCGCCAGCGACGATTTGCCGGCGCTGAAGGCGCCAAACAAGGCGACGGTAAACGATCGCTCGCGAAGCCGACGCGCCTTGTCGCGCAATGGTCCAGCGAAGCGGCCAAGCAGTTCGGACCGTTCAAGCCAAGCCGCCGCCTCCTCAAGCCGCTCGGCCGCCTCTTCGCTCCGCTGTTTTCTGCCGCTTGAAAGCGTCCGAGCTTCGTCCGCTCTTTCGCTCACTCCGAGGCCGGCCGCTTCCTGACCGAGCGCTTGCTCTTTGACGGAAAGATGGCTTGTTTCCGCTGGCTTGGATGCTGCTTGCGGTTTTGCCGTCTCGGCATGACGCGCTTTCCGGAAGACCGGCGGCGCCGTCAACGCGGCGAGACGGTTTTCATCAAGCGATGCAGACTCGCATGGAGCAGCGATCAGCTGCTCGAACGCACGCCGGCGCTCGTCCCGCTCGGCTCTGAGGCGGGCGAGGCGGGCGGCGAGCTCCACTTTTTCGCGCGCCGCCGAAAGCTGTCCGTTCAATGTTTCTGTTTGGGCGGCCGCCCGTTTGGCGATTTGTTCCTTCAGTTCGGCAAACAAGGCGAGCGCCGAGTCACGGTAGCGTTTTTTCAGCGCCGCCGCCACCTCATCCGTATAATTTAATAGCGCGGCGCCGCTTGATTCCGCCCCTTGTTTGACGAGGCCGGCAAGCATCGTCTCATCCCACTCCGCCGTCCATTGCTGGCACTCGCTGAACCAATCGTCATCAGCATGCCATTCTTTCCCAAACTGAACAAGGAGCTGGCGGACGTGCCATTCGATCTGCGCCGCCGCTTGCGCTTTGACGCTTTCATAAAACGCCTCAAGCCGCCGCTTGCGCTCTTGCTCCGTTTTTGTCTTCGCGAACAACAAGCCCACTTTGAAATTCGGCTGCATCGCCTGCAAGTACGCCTCAGCCCGCTCCCTCGTCTCAAACGGCATCACGTACGCGTTTTGCAGCACGCGCTCAAGCTCCGAACGGAACGCCTCCTCCGCCCGCGACGGCGCTGTTTGCCAATCGGCAAGCTCCGCCTCAAGGCGATCGAGCTCCGCGATGGCCGCCGCCTCGTCATCGGCGCCGCCAAGCGCCTCGAGGCGCGTCTCAATCGTTTGCTCAAGCAGCTCGTGCCGCGCGCGGAGATGCTCAAGATGGCCGTCCGCGATCCGTTTTAACGCCGACTCGGCGCCGCGGACGAGCCATTCCTCCTTGTCGGCAAACAACCGGCGCAAACAAGCGACAAGCTCATGCCATTCGTTGTGCGGATGTGACGGGTCTTTCAGCGACAAGAAAAACAAACGGGCCGCCTCAACTCCCCAACGCCGGAACGCCTCGGCGGCCGAGGCGCGAAATTCAGCGAACGGCAGCTCGTCGTCGCGATGTTTATCGATTTGGTTGATGATCAAATAAACGGTCTTTCCTTCATCTGTTAATTGTTTTGTAAATTGGAAGTTTAATTCCGCCTGCACATGGTTATAATCCATGACGTAAAAGACGACATCCGCCAAATGAAGCGCTGACTCCGTCGCCAGCCGGTGGGCGTCATCGGTCGAATCGATGCCCGGCGTATCGAGGATCGCGACCCCCGGCGGGATGGCGTCCGTCGTTCGGCTGATTTCAATCCATTCGATCGTCTCCCCGTCCCGGCATTGGGCGCGAATCAAGTCCGGGTCGTACGGCGGTTCATACTCGACCGGCTCATCGCGGTGGAAAAAGACGCGCACATAGTCCGGACCGGCTTTCACTTTGACGAGATTGGCGCTCGTCGGAATCGGGCTGGACGGCAGCATCGGCTCGCCGAGCAACGCGTTGATCAAACTCGATTTGCCGGCGGAAAAATGACCGCAAAACGCGACAATGAGCTCACCGGATGCCGCTTTTTCGATGAGCTGCTTCACTTTGTCCGCATGCTCCTGGTCATCCGCGGACTGAAGCTGATCGTGCATGTCGATCATTTTCGAAAGCCACAGCCGCAATGACGGCCGCTCAATCGCAATATGCCCCATGACCAAAACCCCTTTGTCTCCCTCAATGTCATTTACATTCATTTTACTGCATTTCGCCCCGTTTCCCAATAGAAAAAAAGAAAAATCCTGCCGTAACCCGACAGGATGACATAGAGAAAGAGGCAACGCCCTGCCGCCGCCCGCAGGCGAACGGCGAACAGATGCCATTATAGACGGCTCAAGGGCTGTTTTTTATTTGTCCGCTGCTTTCAGCTTGCCGCATCTTGCGGATGGCAGCCTCCCCCCTTAACCGGGGCAAAAAACGCGGCCGCTCCCGAAACGCCTCCCGGTAGTCGGTGAGCGCCGCCAGCGCTCTTTCCTCAACCGCGATGCGAATCGACAGCAAAAATGCGTTCAAAAGCGAAAAGACAAGCGCGGTGATCGGCGCTTGAAACAAAAGCGGCAACAGCGCAATCTCTAAGGCGACAACCACATAGTTCGGGTGGCGAAGCCATCGGTACGGCCCTTTTTTCACTACTTGGCCGTTTGGTACGATCAAAATTTTCGTATTCCAAAAACGGCCGAGCGACCCAATTGTCCATACGCGCAGCCCTTGCACGACAAGAAAAAGCGGAAACAAAAGCGGCCAGCGGCGCGACGGGCGCGCGCCCTTTCGAAGCGCCTCAACAGCCAACGACAAAAAGAAACCGACATGCATCAATACGATCAACGGGTAATGGCGAGCGCCGAACTCCCGCGCCCCGAGCGCTTTCACATACTGTTCGTTCCGTTTTGCAAGCCGAAGCTCAATGACGCGCATGCCGGCAACCGCCAAAAACACGAACCAAAACCGCACGATCATCCCCCCCATTGAAGCAGCACCATTTCCGCACTAAAGCCCGGGCCGAGAGCGATAAGCAGGCCGTGCCCGGACGAAAGCGGCTGCCGCATCATCTGTTCGAGCACAAAATACACGGTGGCCGACGACATGTTGCCGTAGCGGGCGAGCACGTCTCTAGCGGCTTTTGTCTGTTCCGGACCGAATCCGAACGCCTCCTCGTACGCTTCAATGACTTTCCTCCCGCCCGGGTGGGCGATGAAATGATGAATATCCCCAAGCCCTAACCCATGTTCCTGCAAAAACGACTCGACTTGCGGGCGCAGCCAAGAGCGAACGATCGCCGGAATGTCTTTTGAAAAGATGACAAACAAACCTTCGTCGCGAACATCCCAGCCCATCACGTCTTCCGAGCCGGGCATGAGCACCGAGCGGGCGGCGATGACACGCGGCGCGCCAGCTGTCGGCGCCGCTCCGTCGCCAGCCACAAGCAAGCACGCCACGCCGTCGGAAAAAAGCGACGTACCGATCACATTGCTTTTGGACCAATCATTGAGTTGAAACGTCAAACTGCAAAACTCAACGGCGATCACAAGCGCCTTGGCATTCGGAAACGCCCGGCAATAGTCGGCTGCCCGGGCGAGCCCAGCCGCCCCTCCCGCACAACCGAGCCCCCAAATCGGCACTCTTACGGCATGAGGGGAGAACGGCAATACGTTCATCAGCCGCGCCTCGATGCTCGGCGTCGACAGCCCTGTCGTTGAGATGTAAAACAGCGCATCGATCTCCTCATGCAAAACAGGGCCGGACGAAGCCTTGCGCAAACAGTCATTGACCGCCTCTGCGCTGTAGCGGACGGCACGGTCGATGTACACCCCATTTTTTTCACCGAAACCGCGCGGCGCGCTGTACCAGGCAAGCGGTTGGACAAACGTGCGCGTATGAATGCCGCTGTTGTCAAACGCCTGCAGCAGCCGCTCCGCACGCGCCATTCGACCGGCGAACAGCCCGGCGACATGCTGCTTCACCTCGTCTTGGGCGGCCGTATACGGCATCCTTGCTGTGCCGACAGATAAAAGAACCGGCATACAAACACCTCGGTCTGTTCCTCTTTATTCTATTAGGATGCGCAACAAGCCAAACTATATGCAATGGAAAATATGTTTGTACACCCGTTTTTTCAGGAACAGCGAATGGATTTCTAGTTTTCGCAGCCAAAAAAAGTTATGAAAAGTTGCTGCAATCAAAAAACAGGCGCGGACAAAACCGGCCTGTTTTGGAAGGAACATGATCATCAGCGAGGATGTACAAGTAGGAGAGGTTCGTTATTTATCTCGCTTTTAGCGCGCGGATTTCACTTTCATGCTCGAGCAAGTGCAAAGCGAGGGATTGAAGTACGAGCTCTTGCCGCGCTTGTCCGGCAATGACTTCATTGACTTTTTGTTGCATTTCTGTGAGGGTTTGTTTCATCGCCGAAATTTCATGGAGCGTTTCTAACGTTTCCACGACAGCTTGCCGAATAAACGGCAATTCGGCAACGTCCTCTTTCGTCGCCATCGTTTGTTCCATGCGCCCAATCCGGCTGTCGAGCGCCGCAATGTCGTCTCTGTTAGCCGCCACGGTCTCTTCGAGTTGCCCGATGCGCCCATCCAGCGCTGCGACATCCTCTTTCGTTGCCATCGTCCGCTCGATGGTCCCGATGCGCTCATCCAGCGCTGCGACGTCTTCTCTCGTCGCTGCCACGGTCTGCTCAAGCCGCCCGATGCGATCATTCATCCGGACAACGTCTTCTCTCGTCGCTGCCACGGTCTCTTCGAGTTGCCCGACGCGTCCATTTAACCGCGCAACATCCTCTTTCGTCGCGCTCACCGTTTGTTCAAGCCGATCGATGCGATCATTCACCCGCACAACATCCTGTTTGGTCGCCATCTGATTCCGTATTTGCCGCAGCTCATCGAAAAGGCGCTCCACCCATTCATCCATTGTTTCACCCCCTTTCCTATTCGCTTTCCATTATACCATCATCCCTCCACCAGTTTCTATCATTTTCTCTGCCAATCGACACGCCAATAAAAAAGCCACCCCCATTTCCCGAGCAGTGGCCGGAAAACGAAGATGGCTATAAAAGCGATCAACACCATTATGAAATTTTTTGTTCCTGCAGCGGCAGTGCAGCCGATTTTCTTGCCTTACCGAAATGGAAGACGGCGTTTAAGATGATGGCGGTCATGCTGCCGGCGACGATGCCGCTGTCGGTTAAAATGCGCAAGCCGGTCGGCAGCTCGACAAACAAGTTCGGCACCGCCGTCACCCCAAGCCCCACGCCGACCGAGCAGGCGATGATCAGCAAGTTCTCTTGCACAGTTAGGTCAACTTGGCCTAACATTTTCACACCGTAGGCAATGACCATGCCGAACATCGCGAGCATCGCCCCGCCGACGATGAGCGGAACGACGATCGCCCCGGCGTACATGGCCAATACATGTTGGATGCCGAGCGATCCGACTTGCCACCATTTCATCTTCATCGACTCATCACCTCGTCAGCAAATTGAATGGCGCCACCATCAAGCGATGCGATGCGGGCGAGCGACACAACGCGGAAGCCGCGCGAACGAAGCAGCCGGCCGCCGTCTTGAAACGCTTTTTCAATGACAATGCCGATGCCGACCATATCAGCCCCCGCTTGCTCGATGATCTCCACCATTCCGAGCGCCGCTTGGCCGTTGGCTAAAAAATCATCAATGATCGATAGGCTTAATCTCTTTGCTGCATCGCATTGCCTGTTCAATCGCCGGCGCTTTACATGCCAGCAAAAAGAACATTGGCGGGCTCTGCTGCCGCGAGAGAAAATGACGTCTTCATCATTTTTTCACAAACGTCACCATTTGTTCACACTTCCAGCATCGTTTTTGTGAGAAAAGTCACTGTTGCCCCAGTTTTGTACAGTTATGATAGTGTCAAAGCAGGGAAATTGGCCGTTTGGCGCACCTGCCGAATTGCTGTTATGGGGGATGAATCCAACAAAGAGGAGGGATACGGCATGGCAAAACTGATCACAGCGGCCCGGCAAACGAAAAAGGAAAAAGAGCCGGCGCTCAAAGGCACGCTGGCCTCTGTGTTTCTGCTCGGCTTTTTCATCATTTTTTCTTGGGTCAGCGTCTACTTTTTATTTTTGCACCGCCTGTAAGCGGCAAAGGAGGGAATCGGTATGCACATCCATAAGTATGAAAAAATTTGGCTTGCGTTTGGCATCGGCTGTTTGATCGTTTTTTTGACGGTCGTCGGCGTAAGTGCATTCGCCGCCGGACAGCAGCCGCCGAGCTGCCTGACGACGATCGATCCAGAAAAAGTCGATTCGACCCCGCCGTTTGATCATCCGGGGCTCGTCAAAAAAGGAGACAAGGAATACGAGTTGAACATCGTCGTCGCCGCGTTTTCTTTTACACCGAATGCGATCGAAATTCCAAAAGGAGCGAAAGTGACGATCAACGTCACTTCGAAAGACGTCATCCACGGATTTGAAATCCCGGGAACGAACGTGAACATGATGGTCGAACCCGGTTATGTGAACAGCTTAACAACCACGTTTGACAAACCGGGCGAATATACGATTCTTTGCAACGAGTATTGCGGCGCCGGCCACCATATGATGACGGCGCGCATAAAGGTGGTGGAGTAACATGGCACAACCGTTGGAAAAAGTCGATCGCCGCGATGCGAAACTGGCGCTTGCCCATTTGTTCGTCGCCTTTACCGCCCTCGCGCTCGGGGGGTTCGCCGGCCTATTGCAAACATTAGTCCGTTCCGGCAAGTTTGAGCTCCCGGCTGGGATCAGCTATTACACGATTTTGACGACGCATGGCGTCTTGCTTGGACTCGTGCTGACGACGTTTTTCATTATCGGCTTTCAGTTCGCCGCGGTCAGCCGTACAACCGGGGCGCTCTCAGACGGTTCGCGCCGGACCGGTTGGATCGGTTTTTGGCTGATGACAATCGGAACAGCCATGAGTGCGTTTTTCATCTTAACCGGCAAGGCATCTGTCTTATATACGTTTTACGCGCCGCTGCAAGCGCACGCCGGCTTTTACATCGGCTTGGCGCTTGTCGTCGTCGGCAGCTGGGTGAGCGGCTTTGCGATGTTCGCTCATTATGCCCGCTGGCGGAAAACGCACCGCGGTCAAGTGAGCCCGCTGCTGGCGTTCATGTCAGTGACGAATATGGTGCTATGGCTCGTCTGTTCGCTTGGCGTCGCCGCCACCGTCGTCTTCCAGCTCATTCCGTGGTCGCTTGGGCTCACGGATCGGGTGAACGTGCTCTTGAGCCGGACGCTGTTTTGGTATTTTGGGCATCCGCTCGTCTACTTCTGGCTATTGCCGGCGTATATGGTTTGGTACGCCGTCATTCCGAAAGTGATCGGCGGCAAAATGTTCTCCGATTCACTCGCACGGCTGGCGTTTATCTTGTTTTTGCTGTTTTCGATTCCGGTCGGCTTCCATCACCAATTGCTTGAGCCGGGAATTTCGCCGTTTTGGAAATACGTGCAAGTCGTCTTGACGTTCATGGTCATCATTCCGTCGCTCATGACCGCGTTCGCCATGTTTGCGACGTTTGAATCGTACGGCCGCTCGCAGGGAGCGACCGGCTTGTTCGGCTGGCTGCGGAAACTCCCGTGGAGCGACGCCCGCTTTTTCGCCCCGTTTGTCGGAATGCTGTTTTTTATTCCGGCCGGCACCGGCGGGATTATTAACGCCTCGCACCAACTCAACCAAGTCGTCCATAATACGATTTGGGTGACCGGCCACTTCCATTTAACGGTGGCAACGACTGTCGTCCTAACATTTTTTGGTGCGTCATACTGGCTCATTCCGCATTTGACCGGCCGGGTGATGACGAAAGCGATGAACCGGCTCGCCATCATTCAAACGATCGTTTGGGCGGTTGGGATGACGTTCATGTCCGGCTCGATGCATTTTGCCGGTCTGCTCGGCGCACCGCGACGCTCGGCGTTCTCAACGTACAGCAATTCGCCGCAAGCGCTTGAATGGATTCCGTACCAAATCGCGCAAGCGGTCGGCGGCACCATCTTGTTCATCGGCATTATTTTGATTCTCGTCATCGTGATCAACTTGGCCTTTTTCGCCCCGAAAGGCGAAACGGAGTTTCCGGTCGCCGAGGCAGCTGCTCCGTATGAACGGGCTGCGCTGGCGCTTGAAAACTGGAAGCTTTGGATCGGCCTCGTCGTTGCGCTCATTTTGATCGCCTATACGGTGCCGATCATCGACATCATTCAAAACGCTCCGCCGGGGTCGAAAGGATACAAATTATGGTGAAACAAGAAGGTGTCCCCAAGCGATCGGGACACCTTCCTCTTTATGTGCATAAAACCGAGACACAATAGGACTTTGTCGACAGAAAAACTAAACGAACAGCGTAAGAACGATGTTTGCACTGACGCGCCTGTTTCTATAATCGATAAAGCGCCTTATATTTTTCTTCTAAATATTGAATAAGATAATCGGCTTTCAGCGTTTCGCCCGTCGCATCGCGCACAAGTTCGAGCGGCTTTTTCATTTTTCCAAACTGGTGGATATGAACGGTCAGCCATTCACGGATCGGTGCGATGTTCCCCTCTTCAAGCAGCCCAGCTACATCCAACTCTTTTTTCATCGCTTGCTTGAATTGCGCCGCATACATATAGCCGAGCGCATACGATGGGAAATAGCCGAAGCTGCCGCCGGACCAATGGACGTCCTGCAACACGCCGACCGCATCGTTGTGCGGGCGGATGCCAAGGTATTGTTCATATTTCTCATTCCATACATCCGGCAAGTCGATCGCTTCCAGCTCCCCAGCAAACAGCTGCTTTTCGATTTCATAGCGGATGATAATATGGAGCGGATACGTCAGTTCGTCCGCTTCAATACGAATGAGCGACGGCTTCGCTTCATTGATCGCCCGGTAAAACGCATCAAGCGAAACGTCGGCGAACTGCGTGGGCGCGTATTGCTGCAGGCGCGGGTAATGCCGCTTCCAAAACGCATAGTGGCGTCCGATCATATTTTCAAAAAAGAGCGACTGCGATTCATGAATGCCCATCGACGCCCCGCTTGCAAGCGGAGTGCCGACAAGCGCCTCGGAAATGTGTTGTTCATACAGCGCATGGCCGCATTCATGGATCGTGCCAAACACCGCGGTGCGGAAGTCGCGCTCGTCGTAGCGCGTCGTAATGCGCACATCGTTCGGGTTGAGCCCGATCGCAAATGGATGGACCGTCTCATCAAGTCTCCCCTTGCCAAAATCATAGCCGAGCTCTTTAAGCAACTCAAGCAGAAAAGCGCGCTGCTTTTCTTTTGGAAACGGCGCGAACAAAAAGGACGTGTCCGGCTTGTCGGACGCGGCGGAAATGGCGTGCACAAGCGGGACGATGCGTTCGCGCAGGCGGCTGAACAGTTCGTCAAGCAAATCGACGGTCATGCCCGGCTCGTATTGATCGAGCAGCGTATTGTACGGGTGTCCTTCATACCCCCAATAACGGATAAAGCGGCGCTGAAACTCGATGATTTGCTCCAAATACGGGCGAAACCGGGCGAAATCAGCAGCCGCTTTCGCTTCTTCCCAAACGCTTTCCGCTTTGGAACAAAGCACGACAAACTCTTTGTATTCATCCGCTGGAATTTTTTTATTGCGCTCGTATTCTTTTTTGCATTCATCAAGCGTTTTCTTTGTCACGTCATTCAGCTGCTCGTAGACGGCTTTGGGCGACAGCTTGGCGATAAAGGCTGCCATCTCCTCGGATGTCGACATGCGAAACACTTCTTCTGACAGCATGCCGATCACTTCTGATCGCTGCTCGACCCCTTTTTTCGGGGCGCCAGTCCGCAAATCCCAATACATGAGGCCAATCGCTTCGCGGTAGCCCGTCATTTTTTTCACGTATTGCAAAAACTGCGCTTCGATTGGTTTCACTATACTCAGTCCCCCTATGTATTTCATGGCCGTATCATCATTTCCATAACAAGGTGCCATTTTCCTGCTTGCCAGCGAGAAAATGCTATTTTTGTGGAAAATGAAAAAGGGAAGAATATCATTCTTCCCTCACCGCTGTCGGCAACACGTCTTTGATCGCCGCAATGACCCGTTCATCTTCCCTGTCGGTGACGAAAATGGAAACAATGCCGCGGTCATCGCGCGTGCGGATGAGCCGTCCGACTCCTTGGCGAAGGCGAAGAAGCATATACGGCACATCGACGTCCCAAAACGGGTTGCTATACGCTTTTCGCTTCGCCTGAAACACCGGATCATTCGGCGGATACGGCAGCGACCAAATAATGACGTTCGAAAGCGACGGCCCCGGGATGTCAAGTCCTTCCCATAAATGTTCGGAACAAAGCACCGTTTCCTCGTTACGCTGAAACTCGGCGACCAAATCGCTGATTTCACGGTCGCCTTCAAACAAAAACGAAAATGGTTCGCCGGCTGCCGCCTCTTTAAACTGAAGAAGCTCCTCGCGCGTCGGGAACAAGATGAGCGCCCGGCCTCCGGTTTCGCGCAATTTTTCAAGCGCATATGCGTATTTTTTGGCAAACAGCGTCTCATCCGCGCGGAACGTCGGCATAAAAATCGTCATCTGTTCGTCGTAATCAAACGGCGACGGCACGCTGAACGATAAATAGTCATCAATGCCTAAGCTTTGGGCGATATAGGCAAACGATTTTCCGCTCGATAGCGTCGCTGACGAAAAGATAAACGGCATTCGTTTGCTGAACACTTTTTCGCGCAACACTTCTTGAACGGTGCGCGGCATGACGACAAACGTCGCCTCTTGACGCGACGACTCAAGCCACGTAATGGCGTCGGCGTTTTTCAAAAACAAATCGAGTGAATACTGGATTTGGTCCAAATATTCATCCACAATGTTCAGCTGGTAATGATCGATCGTATACGTCTCGCTTTCAAACACAAGCTCGTTGCCGATTTCGACCATTTGGCCGCGGAGCCGCTTCGCCCATTGTTCAAGACGCGGCGACGGCAAAATTTCTTTCCGGTTCGAACCCGGAACGTCTTTCGCGCACGCTTTCAGCTCATCAAAAAAGCGCGTGCTCGTCTCCAGCGTCTCCTCAATTAAATAGGCGAGCTCTTCACGGATGTCGTTTTCAAGAAGACGTGTCAGCAACGTCTCAAGCGTCGTCTCTTTCATTCGATATGTCAACGCCTTTTGCGCAGCGAACTCCAATAAATGCCCTTCGTCAAACACGACACAGCTCGCTTCCGGCAACAGCGGCAGCTGTCCTTCCCGCTTGCGCGCTTCATACGTCCAAACATGTTCCATATAAAAATCGTGCGAGCAGACGATCAAATCCGCCGCCTTCCGGTAATAGTCGCGCCAAAGCGTCTGTCCGCAGCGATGCCGCTTTTCGCACGTGAAACAGTCTTGAAACGGATCCCAGGCGATTTTTTTCCACTGCTCATCAGTCAGGTGGGCGTATTCTTTTCGGTCGCCGTAGCGGTAGAACGACTGCAGCGGTTTGTTGTCATGGACGAAGGCCGGAAGTTCATCGTAAATTTGCTCATACAGCTCGATGTCGTCATCGTCATACGTCGTTACTTCTTCCAGTTTATTCAAACATAAATATTGATCTGGCGATTTCGCCAGCCGGACGTCGATTTCCAGCCCGAGCACGTTGGATAGCTTCGCAATATCGCCTTCCTTTTTGACGAGCTGCTCAATGAGCGTCTCATCGGCGCAGGCGATAATGGCCGGCTTGCCGGTATAGCGGGCGTAGCAGACTGCATACAGCAAATACACGATCGTTTTCCCTGTGCCAACTCCCGCTTCGGCGAAGATCACCTTTTTTTCTCGAAACGCCCGCTCGAGCTGAAACGCCATATAAATTTGCTCGTCGCGCAGCTCAAAGCCGGCTTCCGGCAAAATGTCATAAAAAACATCGCCGATCCACTGGCTCAACTTATCAAAAAAGTTTTCATTTTTTTCTACAACAAACGGATAACGTTCATGGCCCATCGTCGCCACCCCTCCAATTGGCATAAACTCCCCCGGCATATCATGCATAAGCGCGCAACAAGTTTGTTGCGCGCTCGATCCCTAGTAACAAAACAATATTATGATCGATGGCCGCCGAGAAGTCAACTTCGAGCTTCGCGCGGCGGCCGCGGCCCCCAGTACTGGTAGTAATGGGTTTCAATAAAGCCGTTAAACAGTTTGCGCCGCTTCGTCGCCGGGCGGCCGTAATGCGTTTCAAAACCGCGGTGGGCGGTTAAAATGTACACCGACCACGTATCCAAGGCGGCGAAGGCGCGGCCGATGGCGCGATAGAGCGCTTCGACCTCCCGTTGTTCGCCAAGCCGTTCGCCGTATGGCGGGTTGCCGACGATCACCCCGTATTGTGCATCGGTCTGAAACTGCTCGGCGCGGCCCTCCCGAAAAGAAATGAGATCGGAAAGCCCCGCTTCGGCTGCATTCATCTTGGCGATCTCGACCATGTGCGGGTCAAGGTCAATCCCGCAAATATCAAGCGGTTGGTCGTAACGCGCCATCTGTTCCGCCTCTTGGCGCGCCTCTTCCCATACCGATTCCCCGATCCACGGCCATTGCTCCGAGACGAAATCCCGGTTAAACCCTGGGGCGATGTTTTGGCCGATCAGCGCCGCCTCAATGGCAATCGTGCCCGACCCGCAAAACGGATCGACGAACGGGCGCTCGGGCGTCCAATTGGTGAGCAACACTAAGGCGGCCGCGAGCGTCTCTCTTAGCGGCGCCTCCCCTTGGCGAGCACGGTAGCCGCGTTTATGCAGCCCGGCGCCGCTTGTATCGATCGTCAACGTAGCGATATCTTTGTGAAGCGCCACCTCGATCCGATACAACGGCCCGGTTTCCGGGAACCACGACAAATGATAGCGCGCTTTTAAGCTTTCGACGACTGCCTTTTTCACAATGGCTTGGCAGTCGGAAACGCTGAACAGCGTTGATTTGACCGACTTCCCGATCACCGGAAACTCGGCATCTTTCGGCAAGTAATCGGCCCATGGCAACGCCTTCGTTTGTTCAAACAACTCCTCAAACGTCGTCGCTCGAAACTCACCGACTTTCAGCTTCACGCGGTCAGCGGTGCGCAGCCAAAGGTTGGCCCGGCAAATGGCGAGCGCATCGCCTTCAAACGTCACTTTGCCGTTCTCCACTTGGCACTCATAGCCAAGCCGGCGCACTTCTTCCGCGACGACTGATTCGAGCCCCATCGCGGCCGTGGCAATCAGCGAAAACGAAGTCATCCTGTTCCCCCTATCTGATAGATGTATGTATCCTCATTCATGGCCTATACTTCCATTATAGTCATATGGAAGGAAAACACACAAAAGAGAAAGCCCTCCTTCCTGTGATATTATCCCTCTAGTGTAGACAGTTGGGAAAATGCCCATACTGTCAGTAAAAACACTGGAGGGATTTGTTTATGTTCGAGACCAAGCAAACACCGAAAGGGAAGACCACTTATTCCGTGGAGTTTAAATGGAGGGCTGTCCAGATGTACATCGAAGAAGGATGGGGATATAAGCGGATATGCCAAGAGTTAGGGATTCCCTGCACGAAAACGATCAGACTTTGGGTAAAACGTTACCATGAACATGGTCTAAAAGGGCTCGAAGAACGGCGCGGGACATCCAAGTCTCCATTCAAGGGAAGGCCTCGAAAAAAAGAGTGCAGTTTAGAGGAAGAGAATCGAAGACTGAAAGCAGAGAATGATTATTTAAAAAAGTTACGAGAGCTGGCAAGGAGGTGAAACCGAAAGAGCGGTTCTCGATCATTCAGGAGTTATCCAACACCTATCCGATTGCCTGGCTATGCCAACTGGCCGGTGTGTCAAGAAGTGGATACTATCGATGGATGAACCAGCAGGGAATCGTCACAGAGAAGCAAAAGGAAAATGAACAAATCAAACAAATGATCCTCGAATGCCATCAAAAGGTCAATGGGATCTATGGATACTACCGCGTGAAAGCATGGATAAAACGAAATTATGGGAAGACCGTGAATCATAAGCGAGTGTACCGACTGATGAAAGAGTTGGGGGTTCAGGCCAAAATCCGTCGAAAAAAGCCGAAGTATAAAGCGGGAAAGGAGAATATCGTAGCGTCGAACGTGTTAAACCGTGATTTTGTGGCCACTGCAGCCAACCAAAAATGGGTGACGGATATTACCTATGTGCCATTTCAAGGAACCTATTTGTATCTGTCTGCTATTAAAGATCTGTACAACAATGAAATCATTGCGTATCGCATCAGTCGTTCGAATGACTTAAAATTGGTGATCGAAACTGTCAAGGATGCCATCAAAAAACGGGATGCGCGAGGAGTCCTTCTCCATAGCGATCAAGGCTCCCAGTACACATCCCGCCAGTACCATCAACTGCTGAAGGCTCATCATATCATTCCTAGTATGTCCAGAAGAGGAAACTGTTTAGACAATGCCTGCATGGAAAATTTTTTCGGGCATTTGAAATCGGAAATGGTGGACCTTCCCACCTTTGAAACGGAAGAGGAAATGATCGAGGCGATCGATCAGTACATGTATTTTTATAATTATGAACGGTGCCAGAAAAAACTAGACTACCTCAGCCCAGTGGAATACCGAATTGCCTAAGCAGCCTAGCAGACGAACGGCTGAGAATGTCTCCTTCTTCAGCTTGCCAACGATGAAGTGGAATGAAGGAGACGTTGTCAAGTGCTTTCCTTGACAACGTTTCCTCATTCCACTATCCTAACAAGCAGCTGAAGAAGGTGGGTATTTTTCACACTGTCTACTTGACAGGGATATGTTCACCTGCAGGAGGGCTTTCCCACGATTCCAATCACCGCGTTAATCATGTTCTGTAAGCCATGTTCTGTACCTTCGTACTGCAAGCGGCTTTCGCCTCGTACTCCGGCGGTAATCATCTATCTACAGGCAGCGTACGCCGCCTGTCCTTCCCTCCGTTCATTTCCTTCGGGAAGGTGCCCCTACCATCATTTGGGTTTCTCGCTCGTGGGGTTTACCGCGTTCCACCTCTAAGGTTTCCCTTAGAGCTGCGTCACTGTGGCACTTTCAGGGTAATCGAACCATATCCGCATGCGGACGTAGGTTCTTTCCCCGCCGTCAGCCCAGCCGAAGCCAGACTGCCCTAGCTTATGGATTCGCTAGGCACGAACACTACGGGCATCTCAGCACCGTGCGAGCATGGACTTTCCTCTACGGCCGAAACCGGCCGCAGCGATTACCCGAACATGATTAACGCTGCGAGCATCTTACAGTATAGCTGATCTTGGTGTGAGAATCAAGAAGAAAAAATTAGAAATCCCTGCATCAACTTCGCCCTGCCGGCTGGTTATTCATACAGTTTCCGGCCAAACACATGCTTTTCTAAGTTGGAAAGGCGCTGCAAAATGTCGTAGTTCGTCGTTCCCGCCGACATCGCCGGCCGTTTTTGAAGCTCCTCGACTTGCCGCTTCAGCCGGGCGTTTTCCTGGCGCAACTCGTCAATTTCTTGCTGAAATGCTTCATAATCTTTAATAATGAGATCCAAAAATTGATCCACTTCGTCTTGGTTGTACCCCCGTATGCTTACCTTAAATTCCTTTTCTAAAATGTCTTTCGGCGTCAGTTTCACTTGATGGGCTGACATGGCTTTTCACCTCAATCCGCATTCAACGATCATCTTCTCTTTATTTTTTCAGAAATTCAGCCGGTTGTCAATTGACGGTTGGCTTGCCGCATCGATCGGGAAGCCGCATGGCGCCCACGCAGACTTCCCGGCGGCGCCGAAACGCCGTCCTCCCGCCCAAACGCCGCCGGCTGCCGGCGTTTTCCATCCGTAAAAAAACAGAAGCCGACAAAGCGGCTTCTGTTTTTGGCCCTTACTATCGCAGCGGAAACGGCGGAAATGGCATCGGTCCCGGACCCGGGCAGTACAGATGGCGATTGGCAGCCTGAGCCACCGCCGATTCCGTATGCGGGAAATAATGTTGATGTTCATACAGGTGATGATAAACATGCATCGTATGCGATGGATGGATATGCGGCACAATCGTTGCTTCGAAATGATGCAAAACGTTGCAACGAGGCGGATGAACGATCGGCGCCGTTACATTCGGCAGGCAATGCATCATATTCCTCTCCTTTCATCAATTTAGGCTGTTGCTTGACAATACTAGCCTATGATGAACGGAGTGGACTCGTACTAGTATAAACACCCATTTTGAAGAGCCATTCGCGCCAACAATCTACCGGCTCTCTCGCTCCGGTGCTTCGGACGTTTTGGCATAGTCATTCGTCTTTTTGAATCCGTTATGCGGCGCCGGCCTCTCTGACGTTCATTAATAGATATAATTGAACACGACAAACGTCAAACCGACGACAATAAAAAAGAGATACAAAATTTTTTTGTACATGCTCCGCATCGTCTTCTTCTCCCTGCCATCGTTTTCGTTCATTCCGATGCCATTGTACACGTTTTTTCTTTTTTCTACAAGATTCACAACAAAAAGACGAAACATTTTCGTTTTCTGTCATATTTTGCGCTTGCCAGGGAAATGGACGAGTTCTCACCCGTTTTTCTTGCGTTTAAGCCGCGCGAGCCTCCTGCGCCATTCCGCTTCTTCTTTCTCGCTATGTTGTCGGCTCATCCTAGCGAGCGACCGCCACGCTTCATATGCCATAACGGCATAACGGTGCGCTTCGGCCGCATCCCGGAAATAATGTTCATACACCTTCGCCAGTTCAAGCCCGGCCTTCGCCTTCCAATAGCCATTTCCGTGGATAAACAAGTCGCGCCAAAGGAGAGCAGCCTCTTCATATCGTTTTTCTTTTCGGTATAAAAGAGAAAGCTGCCATTTCGCCGTCTGCGCTTCCTTCGCCCCTTTGCCGCTCGCCTCCTCGTACACCCCCCTTGCCGCCGCTGTTTCCCCGACCGCTTCGAACCAACGGGCGGCGGCCAACTGCTCCTTGGGGTCAGCGAGCCGGTCCGCTTCAAGCAGCTGAACGGATAGGTGAATGTAGAGAGCAATGAGCGACAACACGTCGCGCTCGTTATGGCGCAATACTGGCATGAGCCGGTCTGGATGGGGCGTTTGCAAAAACTCCTTGTACATCATCGGCGCCAAAAAGCCCGGCACATCATCGTCCCGCTCGACATGGAGAATGTGCCGCTCCACTTCCGAAAGGCGCAGCGAATCCAATTTGTCTTTCCATAAGCGGCGGGCGGCGTGATACAAATCAAAATGACCGAACGCTGGCAGTTTTGGCACCATGTTGCGGACAAGCGCATGGCGCGTTTTCAGGCGCGGCCAGTCGAACGCTTTTCCATTATAGGTAACAAGCGTCGTATAATCGACGTCAGACAAAAAACTTTGATAGAGCGCCACTTCCGCCCCTGGGTATGGCAGAAGGTGCTGGCGGATGGTGACGAAATCGCCAAGAATGCGGGCGTGGCCAAGCAAGAACATGATGTTTCCCGCCCCGCTTGAAAGTCCCATCGTCTCCGTGTCAAAAAAGAATAAGTCGCTAACGGCAAAGCCGCGGCAGGAGAGCGGATGGGAAAACGGCGCTTCCTGCCATCTTTCGTGCACTTCATACAGCGCTCCGAGCCGATAGCGGCCGTGCTGATAGTCAAGCGGATACACCGTTTCCCGAATGAGGCAGTAATCGCCGGCAAACCAATACGGCTTGGCGCCGTACTCCCGCCAAACGTCGGCATACGGCACGTCCGTCACAGGTCGTCCGTCCGGTTTCTCCTCTTCTTTTTCTTCATCGTTCTCCTTTTTATGCCGGGCGGCAAGCAATTCTTTCCATTGCGCCAACTTCGGCTTCATCCGTTCACCCCCTCCTTGCTTGACGTCGGCTTGCTTCTATAAGTTGATTCTCCCACACTCGGCAAAAACACGCATGACGACGCTTAAACGGACGGACCGGCCCAAACGGCAAGTTGTTCGTCCAAAAACTGGACAAGTTCGCGCTTCAACGACGGTCCGTCAGCGCTTGAAATGCCGATGCACGATGGGCAGCCGTCCGCACACGGGCAGCGTTCGACCCATTCTTTCACATGTTTCATGATCTCTTCATACCGTTCAAACACCGCCTCCGACAGGCCGACTCCGCCTGGATAGCGATCATAAAGGAAAATCGTCGGCCGTCCGGAATGCGGCGCCTTAAGCTGCGGCACGACGTGAAGATCGGAGCGGTCGCACATGACAAACACCGGCACGAGATGACCAAGCACATTGGCGATGCCGACAAGGAGTTGTTCAAACAGCGCCGGGGAAAACCGTGACGGCACCGCCTCCCACTCGATCCACGCCGCCGACGTATGAAGCGTTTCCTCCGGAAGGCGGATCGGCCCTGATCCGATGTTTTCAAACGTCGACAGCTTCAGCTTTTTAAAAATCGTCGCCATCGCTCGGACCGATACATCACCGTAACGCACCGCCATTTGTCCGCGCGTTTCGCTCCGGTCTTCCGACAGCACATCAAGCCGGACAGCCAAATTGGCGTCCGTAAAATATTCAACATCGACTTGGCGGACGTACGCCTTTTTCTCCTCCCAGTCGAGCTTTTCAACTTGGTATTGTGCTCCTTCGTGCAAATAAATCGCTTCATCATGAAGCAGCGTCATCGCGCTGAAGCGGTCCATTTCGCCGATGACGCGATGGTGGGCGGTGTCGGAAATATCGATGATGACGACGTTTTCCTGAGCCGCGGAGCGCAAACTGATATCATGCGCGGGAAACGCGTCGCTCATCCAGTGCCAGCGCCCAGCGCGTTCGTTTAGCACCCCTTGCTCGGCCAAAAAGTCGAGCACCTCTTCGACCTCGACGCCGCCGAACGTCTCGCCGCGCCGGAACGGAAGCTCATAGGCGGCGCATTTGATATGATCGACCAAAATGAGCAGATTGTCCGGGTTGATGCGCGCCGCCTCCGGCGAGCGGGCGAAAAAGTATTCTGGATGGGAGATGATGTACTGATCGAGGGGGCTTGCGCTTGCGATCATCACAACGAGCGAATCGCCCTGGCGCCGGCCGGCGCGCCCGGCTTGCTGCCACGTGCTGGCGATCGTTCCCGGATACCCTGTTAAGATGCACGCTTGCAATTGGCCGATATCAACACCGAGCTCGAGCGCATTCGTGCTCACCACACCGATAATCTCCCCGCTGCGCAACCCTTTTTCAATGGCGCGCCGCTCGCTCGGCAAGTAGCCGCCGCGGTAGCCGCGGATCGTCGTATCGCCGATTCGTTCGTTCACCACCGCCTGCAAATGGCTTAAAATCAACTCGACACGGACGCGGCTGCGGGCGAAAACGATCGTCGGAATGCGGTTGACAAGCAGCTGTCTTGCGAGCTCAACGGCCGTTTTTGTCGCGCTTTGGCGGATGTTCATCGTCCGCTCGACAACCGGCGGATTGTAAAACACGAAATATTTCCGCCCGCGCGGCGCCCCATTGTTGTCAATAAGCGCCACCGGTTCACCGATCAGCCGCTCCGCCAACTCTTTCGGATTGGCGATCGTCGCCGACGTGCAAATAAACGTTGGTCGACTCCCGTAAAAGGCGCAAATGCGCTTTAAGCGGCGGATGACGTTCGCCACATGGCTGCCGAATACGCCGCGGTATGTATGCAGTTCATCGATGACGACGTAGCGCAGCTGTTCAAAAAGAGAAATCCATTTCGTATGGTGCGGCAAAATGGCCGTATGGAGCATATCTGGGTTGGTGATGACAATATGGCCCGCTTGACGGATTTTTTGCCGCAGCGCCGGCGCCGTGTCGCCGTCGTATGTATGGCTGTAAATCGACACCCCCATCTCGGCGATGATCTCGTTTAGTTCATTTTTTTGATCTTGAGCGAGCGCCTTCGTTGGAAAGATATACAGGGCGCGGCTCGATGGCTCTTTGGCAATGGCATCGAGCACCGGCAAATTGTAGCAAAGCGTTTTCCCTGAAGCGGTCGGCGTCACGGCGACAATGTTCCGCCCGCTTTGGACCGCGTCATAAGCGGCCGCCTGGTGCGTATACAACGAAGCGATGCCGCGCGCTTTGAGCGCCGCGCCAAGCCGCGGATCGAGTTCGTCTGGAAACGGAACGAAACTCGCTTCTTTCGGTTCGATTTCATGCCAATGCACGACATTCGGATCTTGGCGAAGCTGTTCGATCCATTCCGACAGCGTCTGTTTTTTCACGTCGCATATCACCTCGTTTCTATTTTACATGCATTCCGTTTGTTTGCACTACAAAAAACGCCCACCAAGAGGCAGTCCTCTCTCGTTTCAAACTGGCAGACAACCGATATATCGGAGCCGGCCGAACGACAGAACGTTCGATTGTATCTGAACGGTTTTGGAAAAAGGACGCCTTCCTCTCATCTTCCCCGCCAAGGCGGCATCCACATAGGTCATTCTTCTTGGCACAAAAAAAACGTCCAGCCGCTACAGCTGGACGGAATGGGCTCCACGATAGCCGAGCCTTGCCGACAGTTCTTTGCCGATCTGCCGCATGCGCACAGTGAGCGATGTGATGCGGTCGTCCGTCATGCGGATCGTCGGGCCGGAAACGCTGATCGCCGCGACGACGCCGCCAGTATAGTCAAAAATCGGAACGGCAACACATCGGATACCGTACTCGTTTTCTTCCAAGTCAAGCGCATACCCGTTTTGCCGGACGGTCTCAAGTTCGCGGAAAAATGCCTCGCGGTCGGTGATCGTCCAATCGGTATGCTTCGGCAGTCCTTTCCGATCGATGATCTCTGCAGCCACCGCGGGCGGCAAATGGGCTAAAATGGCCTTGCCGACCGCCGTGCAATGCATCGGAGCCCGCTTGCCGACTTTGGAGTGCATGCGCAGCGTCTCCGTTCCTTCCAATTTTTCAATATAAATGACTTCCCCTTGATCATAGACGACGAGGTGGATGACCTCGTTCGTTTCTTTTTCGAGCTCGCGCAAATATGGCTTCGCCTCTTGGCGCAAATCGATCGAATCAAGCAGCTTTGAGCTGAGCTCTAAAAACTTGTAGCCGAGCTTATACCGCTCCGTTTCCGGATGTTGTTCGATATAGCCGTATTGGGCAAGCGTCGTTAAAATGCGGTACACCGAACTTTTGTTGATGTCCATTTGTTTCGCGATTTCCGTCACGCCCAGCCCGTCCTTTTTCGTGCTGACGATTTCGATAATTTGCAGCGCCCGGCGGACCGATTTGACCGTGTTTTCTCGTTCCATCGCATTCACCTCGATTTGTTCTCTCCGCTCGCCATTATACACGAACAGCCGGGCTTTTGCAGGCGGGAGAGCAGCGCAGGCGCGCATGGCAGCGAGCGCCGCCTTAACGGACGGAACGTATTCACCGTCAGGACGCGCCTGATGCCTTGTTTGGCCCAGAGATGCCGCAGGTTCGTTATGAACGTCGGATGGAAACGGCTGGCGCTTTGGCGGCGACGAACGTATTGCGGAGCGTGCCGATGCCGTCCACATCGCATTCAATGACCGTCCCCGGGCCGACAAGCTCGGCGCCGACCGGGCTTCCCGTCAAAATGACGTCGCCCGGTTGCAGCGTCATGACATGGGACAAATACGAAATCATTTTGCTGATGGAAATGATCATCAGCTTGGTCGAGCTGTTCTGCTTTTCTTCACCATTGACCCGCGCTTTCACCGATACAGCCCGAGGATCGAGCTCTGTTTCAATGACCGGGCCAAGCGGTGTAAACGTATCGAACGATTTTCCGATCGTCCAATGGCCGTCCGGGTGGAAAAACTGCGGCGCGGTGACATCGTTGGCGACCGTATAGCCGAAAATATACGACCACACGTCTTCTTCGCTCACCTGTTTTGCCTCTTTGCCGATCACAACCGCCAGCTCGGATTCAAATTTCACTTCACCAACCCCGCTCGGAATGACCACCTCCGCTTCCGGCCCGACGACCGACGAGGATGGTTTAAAGAAAAAGACAGGAATATCTGGCAGTTCCACCGGCAGCTGTTCACTGGAGGCCACATAGTTGGCGCCAATGCCGATCACATGGCGCGGCGCAAGCGGCGCCACGAGCGAAACGCGATCATAGCGAAATACGTTTCCCGTATAATCCCAAGCGGTGAACATATTTCCTTCGATTTCGCGGATCACTTCACCGTTCACCACACCGGCGCGAATCGCGCCATCAGCGAGAAAACGGGCAAATTTCATCGATGGCTACCCCTCTCTGACACGATTTTGTTCCTCAACTTTTTCCTTGACTCGAGCCACCCCGGTCTCCATGGCGGCACGGGCGACGGCGGAAGCGACGGCCTCGACGACGCGCCGGTCAAACGGGTTCGGGATGACATACTCTTCCGTCAGCTCTTCCGGCTGGATGAGCCCGGCGATGGCTTCGGCAGCGGCAATTTTCATCGCCTCATTAATTTGCGTCGCCCGCACATCGAGCGCGCCGCGGAAAATGCCAGGGAACGCCAACACGTTGTTCACTTGGTTCGGCAAATCCGACCGGCCGGTCGCGACCACGGCGGCGCCGGCGGCTTTTGCCTCATCCGGCATGATCTCAGGCACCGGATTGGCCAAGGCGAATACGACCGCCCCGCGGTTCATCGTCCGAACCATCGCCGGCGTCAACGCCCCAGCAACCGAGACACCGATAAACACATCCGCGCCTTGAATGACGTCCGCAAGCGTCCCGGAGATACGGCGGTGATTCGTTTGCCGGGCGATTTCTTCCTTGATAGCGTTCATCCCATGCGAGCGCCCTTCATAAATCGCTCCTTTTGTGTCGCAAACGATCAGTTCGCCGACTCCGATCGACAGCAGCAATTTGGCGATCGCCACCCCGGCAGCGCCGGCGCCGTTGATGACAACCCGGCAATCGGCAAGCTGTTTGCCAACCACTTTCAAGGCGTTCGTCAGCCCAGCGGCCACGACAATCGCCGTGCCATGCTGATCATCATGAAACACCGGGATCGCCATCTCTTGGCGAAGACGCTCTTCAATGACAAAGCAGGCGGGGGCGGCGATATCTTCCAAATTGATGCCCCCAAACGCCGGTTCCAGCAACTTGACCGTTTGAATGATTTGTTCCGGATCTTCAGTATCGAGGCAAAGCGGCACGGCATCGATCCCGGCGAACGCTTTGAACAAGGCGGCTTTCCCTTCCATGACCGGAAGCGCCGCCCGCGCGCCAATGTTGCCAAGCCCAAGCACCGCCGTGCCATTCGAGACGACGGCGACAAAATTGCCCTTCACTGTATAGTTGTACATTTCGTCTTGGTCGACGTAAATTTCTTTGCACGGTTCAGCCACTCCCGGCGAATAAATGAGACTTAAATCATTGGCATTCACGACCGGCACTTTCACTTCAACTGACAGCTTTCCTCTTGCCTGCCGATGGACAAGCAACGCTCGTTCTCGCAAATGTTCCATCACTGATCCCTAGCTACTAGCCTTCCCCATCCCCTTGTACCGCCTTTTGTGCTGCTTTGCGTTTGACAACCGGCCAGTAGTAACTAGGAGCTGCCTCCTTTCTCCATTTATTTTCTTAATTTTCTGATCATAATAGATAGGAAGGAACAAGGTCATCCATCCCTTGTTCCTTATACAGCTTTTGGCGTTTATTGCTGAATGGCGGCAAATTTCGCTTTTGCTTCTTGACGGCGGCGGTGCAAAATCGGCTCGGTATAGCCGTTTGGCTGTTCATAGCCGCGGAAAATGAGATCGCACGCCGCTTGGAACGCCACCGAATCATCGTAATTCGGCGCCATCGGACGATAGTTCGGATCGCCGGCGTTTTGTTCGTCGACGACTTTCGCCATCCGCTTGAGCGTCTCAAGCACTTGCTCTTTCGTGCAAATGCCATGATGGAGCCAGTTGGCGAGAATTTGGCTCGAGATGCGAAGCGTCGCCCGGTCTTCCATCAGTCCGACGTTGTGAATGTCCGGCACTTTCGAGCAGCCGATCCCTTGGTCGATCCAGCGGACGACATAGCCTAAAATGCTTTGGCAGTTGTTGTCGAGCTCTTCTTGAATCTCTTCCGCTGTCCATTGCGGATGGTCAACGACCGGGATTTGCAACATGTCGTCGCGATAATCGTTCCGATCGTTCGCCAGTTCGCTTTGCACAGCGGAGACGTTCACTTGATGGTAATGAAGCGCATGGAGCGTGGCCGCTGTCGGCGACGGCACCCATGCCGTATTGGCGCCTGCTTTGAGCTGCGCTCCTTTTTGCTTCAGCATTTCTGCCATCAAATCCGGCATCGCCCACATTCCTTTGCCGATTTGCGCCCGGCCGCGGAAGCCGGCGGCAAGCCCAACGGCGACGTTCGATTTTTCATACGCCTGCAGCCAAGTCGATGATTTCATCTCGTTTTTGCGCAGCATCGGCCCCGCTTCCATCGACGTATGAATTTCGTCTCCGGTCCGGTCGAGGAAGCCGGTGTTGATAAAAATGATGCGGTCGCGCACTTGGTAGATGCAGTTTTTCAAGTTGAGCGACGTGCGGCGCTCCTCGTCCATCACGCCGATTTTAATCGTATTCCGCTCAAGGCCGAGCATATCTTCGACACGGTCAAACAGCTCGTTGGCAAACGCCACTTCCGCCGATCCGTGCATTTTCGGCTTGACGATGTAGATGGAACCTTTGCGCGAATTCAAGTAGCGTGTATTGCCGATGAGCGAATGTTTCATAATCAAGCTTGTAATGACGGCGTCCATGATCCCTTCATGCACTTCCTCGCCATTCGCATGCAAGATCGCGTTGTTCGTCATTAAGTGCCCGACGTTGCGCACGAACATGAGCGAACGGCCCGGCAGCACGAGCTCCCCGCCATCCGGCGTTTTGTATACGCGATCCGGGTTCAGGGAGCGCGTCATGATTTTGCCGTTTTTCTCAAATGTCGCTGTCAAATCGCCTTTAACGAGACCAAACAAGTTGCGGTAAACGAGCACTTTGTCTTCGGCGTCAACGGCCGCCACCGAATCTTCACCGTCCATGATCGTTGTCACGGCCGCTTCTAGGACAATGTCTTTGACCCCGGCTTGATCCGTTTTTCCGACCGCATGCTCGCGGTCGATTTGAATTTCAATGTGAAGGCCATTGTTCTTCAGCAACACCGCTGTCGGATGTTGCGGGTCGCCTTGGAAGCCGACGAATTTTTCCGGCTCTTTCAGCCCCGTCGTCGCCCCGCCTTCTGTCGTCACGACAAGCTGGCCATCAACAATGGCGTACTGGACAGCGTCTTTATGGGAATATTGCGCCAGCGGCACCGCTTCATCTAAAAACTGCCGCCCGTAGGCGATGACTTTCGCCCCGCGCACCGGGTTGTACGACGAACCGCGCTCGGCGCCGTCTTCTTCGCTGATGGCATCGGTGCCGTACAGCGCGTCGTACAGGCTGCCCCAACGGGCGTTGGCAGCGTTTAATGCATAGCGGGCGTTCGTCAACGGAACGACGAGCTGCGGCCCGGCTTGCACGGCAATTTCATCATCGACATTGTCGGTCGTAATCTCAAAGTCCTCGACTTCCGGCTCCAAATAGCCGATGTCTGTCAAAAATGCTTTATATTCGTTAAAATCAAAGCGGCCGCGATGCGCTTTATGCCACTCATTCAATTTTTCTTGAATTTCGTCGCGGCGGGCGAGCAATTCTTTGTTGCGCGGCGTCAAGTCGGAAATGAGCGCGCCGAAATCGCTCCAAAACTTGTCTTGATCCAACCCGCTGTTCGGCAGAAGCTCCTCGTTGACAAAGTCGTACAACACTTTGGCGACTTGGATGTTCCCTTTTTGTACGTATTCGCCCATTATTCTCTTCCCCTCTCTTGTTTCTTATTACGAAACATCGTTTCTCAATTTCTCTAAAAAGATGATACCATGAAACGAAATGACTGGCAATCGTTTTCAAAAAATTTTCATTTCACTGTCGACGGCGTCTTTGTCTCTACACAACGCCCCGGCGTCGGGAACAGCTTGCCGGCGTTGAGCAAGTTTTTCGGGTTAAACACGTCGCGGATTGCCGTTTGCGCCAAAATTTCCTCATCAGTGAAAATGAAGCGCATCTCTTCTTTTTTCTCAATGCCAACGCCATGTTCCCCTGTAATTGATCCGCCGACCGCCGCGCACGCCTTGAGGCATTCGCTTCCGGCGGCAAGCGCCCGCTCCGTCTCCCCAGGCTTGCTCGCATCAAACAGCACAAGCGGGTGCAAATTGCCGTCGCCGGCGTGGAAAATGTTTGCGATTCTCAGTCCATACTTGCGGCTGATATCGGCGATTTCCCGCAGCACTTCCGGCAGACGGCTGCGCGGAATGACGCCATCTTGCACTAAATAGTCAGGCGAAATCGCCCCCATGGCGCCAAAGCCGGTTTTCCGGTTCGCCCACCAGCGGGCCCGTTCTTCCTCTGACTGGGCGACTTTCACTTCGCGCACATGATGGCGGCGGCAAATCGTTAAAATATCGTTGATTTGTTCGTCGATCCCGGCGGAAATGCCATCCACTTCAATGAGCAACAGCGCGGCGATGTCTTTCGGATGCCCGACCGGAAACGCGGCCGCTTCGACCGCCTCGATGGCCGTTTGGTCCATCATCTCGAGCGCCGCCGGCACGATTCCAGCGGAAATGATGTCGGAAACGGTCTGGCTCGCATCTTCCACTTCGTCAAAATAGGCGAGCACCGTCTGTTTGGCCTCGGGATTTTTCAACAAACGGACGGTGATTTTTGTCACGATGCCAAGCGTCCCTTCCGACCCGGTCAGCAGCCCGAGCAAATCGTAGCCTGGCGGATCGGGAACGCCGTTTCCGCCGATTTCAATCACTTCGCCGTTCGGCAAGACGACTTCAAGCCCTAAAATATGGTTCGTCGTCACTCCGTATTTTAAGCAGTGGGCGCCGCCAGCGTTTTCAGCGACGTTGCCGCCGATCGTGCAGCAATATTGGCTTGACGGGTCGGGCGCATAGTAATAGCCGCGGTGGGCGACCGAGTTCGTCAACTTCAAGTTGACAAACCCCGGCTCGACGACGGCGCGCCGGTTTTCGAGATCGACGTGCAACAGCCGCTTCATCCGCGTTAGGCTGATGACGACTTCGCCGTTTAGCGGAATCGCCCCGCCGCTTAACCCCGTGCCGGCGCCCCGGGCGAGAAACGGAAGATCATGCTCATGGCAGTATTTGACGACCGCCGCCACTTGCTCCGTGCTGTTTGGAAATACAACCGCCCTTGGCAAATGGCGGTGGACGGTGAAGCCGTCGCAGTCATACGCCATTAAATCTTCTTTCCGGTATAAAATCGCCTGTTCCCCAACGATGCGGGCGAGCGCTTGGATGTGCGGGTCGTTCGTTGCAATCGGCCGTTTTCTCATATGCGCACGTCCTTCCCTTCTTCTTTTTGGTACGCCCAATCGAGCAGCTGCACCGTATGGACGATTTTTTGGTTTCGTCCATGTTTCATGACGCCAAGCGCCATTTGCAGCATGCAACCTGGATTGCCCATCGAGATCAGCTCCACCTCTTGCGGCACGTGTTGCATTTTGCTCTCAAGCACCGCTTGTGCCATCTCCGGATGGGTGAGGTTGTAAATGCCGGCGCTGCCGCAGCAACGATCGGCGTTTGGCATGGCGACCATTTCCACCCCCGGAATGCTTTCAATCAAAGCGCGCGGCTCTTGGCGGATGCCCTGGCCATGGGCCAAATGGCACGCATCATGGTAGGTGAGGCGCACGTTCAATTCCGCTTTCGGTGGTTTGAAGCCCGTGTCATGCAAAAATTTGGACACATCCTCAACTTTGGCGGCAAATTGCTCCGCCTTTTCATGCCATTCCGGGTCATGGCGGAACAGTTCCGGATATTCTTTCAACATGCAGCCGCAGCCGGCGGCGTTAACGATGACATGGTCGACATGTTGAAACGCCTCAATATTTTGCTTGGCGAGCTTCCGGCCGGTTTCGCGGTCGCCGGCGTGAACGTGAAGCGCCCCGCAGCACGTCTGGTTCGGGACGATGACGACATCGTTGCCGTTATGGGTCAATACACGGATCGTCGCTTCGTTAATATCACTAAACATAACATCCATGACGCATCCGGTCAAAATCGCGACGGTTCGCTTTGTTTCCCCCTTCGCCTTAATGAGCGGCTGATGTTTATACTTTCTCCGAACCGGCGTACCGACCGCTGGCAAAATCGCCTCCATCTCAGCCAAGTGATCGGGCATGACACGCAGCAGTCCGGTTTTGCGCGCCACCGTCTGCAAGCCGCTTTTTTGGTACCATTTCAGCAGGCGGCCGAGCCAATCGAGGCGCGACGGATGCGGAAAAATGCCTTTTAAGAAAACGTCGCTGACAAGCGCCTTCCAACCGGTGAGCGGAACCGCCTGGCGGAGCTGGCCGCGCACTTGTTCAATGAGCCCACCGACATCGACATCGGCCGGGCAAGCCGTCGTGCATGCACGGCAATCCAAGCACGTAAAAATCGGATCGAGCAAATCAGGCGTCAACTCAAGCTTCCCTTCGCCGACCGACTTCATCAAATGAACGCGGCCGCGCGGAGAGTGCTGTTCTTCACCCGTCTGTTCGTACGTCGGGCATGATTCTAAACACATGCCGCAATGAACGCAATCAGCCCACTTGCTCGGGTCCGGCAAATCGTGAAAACGATAGTTGCCAAGACTCGCGGTCGCACACGCCGGGCTGTCCGCCCGTTCATTGGTCATCGTGCTCATCATTAAATCCCCCCAATAAAGCGTTGATCGTTGACCGTTTTGTTCGGATCGATTTTCCGCTTAATGCCTTCGAGCAAGAAAAAGTACGACGGCTTTCCGCCCCAGACGTCGACGCGCTGGCGCAGCGAAAGCGGCAAATGTTTCACAATCGCGTAGCCGCCAAGGCGAACCGCCGTTTGGCGCAGCTCCTCGATCGCGGTCAACACTCCCTCTTCGCCGCCGTGCATATACGCCTGACAAAGCCCGTGGCCCAATCCGCCGTGCGCCTCGATGCGGACATGGCAACGGTCAGCGATTAAAACGCTTTCACGCAAGATGGAGAGTACATCCAAGTTGACAACCCCGATTTTCACTGCCGCTTCAACACCGTTTTCCGCCTGCTCCAGACGCCCGTTCGGTGCCATCGTGTAAAACGTCCGCCAAAACGCCGCCGTCTCTTCGCCGGCTAAAATGGACATTTCCACCGCTTTCGGCCGCAGTCGTTCAACCCAATGCTCTTGGTAATGGACGGCGTTTTCCACATCTTCAAACCCGATCACAAGCGTATAAACCGGCCGTCCCGTCAGCCGCTCGGAAAGCGCCGGGTTGAGCAGTTCAAAACAAATCGGCTCCATCATTGTATCGAGGAACGAAACGGCAAACGAGCGAATGTCATGAAGATCGCCGCTTGGGAACGACAGCAACACAACGCTTTCATATTTCGCGAGCGGTCGAAGCTTGAGCGTAATCTCGCTCAGCACCCCGAGCGTCCCCATCGCCCCAATGAACAACTTATTCATATCGTAGCCGGCGACATTTTTTACCACTTTGCCTCCGGAACGAATGACGGTCCCGTTCGGATAGACGACGCGCAGCCCGATGACCGAATCGCGCGCTGCCCCATAGCCGAGCCGCTTCGGACCGCTATCGTTCGCGGCAATGACCCCTCCGATCGTCGCTTCCTCCGGCCAAAACGGGTCCAAGGCGACCTTTTGCCGATGCGGAGCGAGCGCGCGCTGCAAATCACCAAACACCGTTCCGGCTTTGACAGTGACCGTCATATCGGCGGCCGCATGTTCGACAATGCCGGCATAGTGTTCCAACGACAGCAAGATGTCCGCCTGTTCCCGCTGCCCTCCAAACCCCCGTTTTGTGCCGCGTCCAGCGATGACGACTTTTTTGCCATGGCGGTCGGCATAGCGGAGCACCGCAGCGATTTCTTCCTCTGTTCGCGGATAGACGGTCACCGCCCCATCATTGCCGAGGGGGTGGAACGATTCATTCCGTTTGATCTGTTCTGGATGCAAAAACGCCTGCAGCTCCTCAATCCATGTCAATGAAAGCATGAGCGCCCTCCTCCGTTTCGTAATAAGAAACATCGTTTCTTTTTATCAGTAAAAAAAAGCGAGCCGCTCGAACCGTTTTCTTTATCAGGCGGAGGGTGTCCCAAAAGAATCGGGACACCTTTTCCGATCACCGTCATATATACAAGTGATTTAGCCCAAAACAACCTTTGGGGCCAGCCCTCCTGCTACTTCTATTAAACCATCGCTCATCCATTTTTTCAATGAATTTTTTGAATTTAGGGATCATTTTGTTCATTCCGTCTCTTCCACCACCACTCCGACCCGCTGCTCGAGCGGCTGAATGACCGCGGCCATATCCAAGTCGGCAAGGCCTGCGGCGATCGCTGCGGCAAACGCTTCTTCTGCTTGAATGCCGAGTCGGCGGCCAAGGCCGATTTCATCCATCAACTCGTTCGCCAAGCGCACATCTTTATGTACATACTTGACCGCCCCGCCAGGAGTGAATCGACGCGGCAACACGAACTGCTCCATATGGCGGCGCAACATCCGGCTGTCTCCATAGCTTTCTTTTAACAGCCGATACAGCTTCCCGGCATGAAGCCCATAAGCGACGCCAGCGACCATCGCTTCCGCCGCGGCGACCGAATGGACGGCGACCAAGTACTGGTTGATCGCTTTTGCCGCGCTGCCGGCGCCGCTTTCTCCTAAATATTCAACCGTTTTTCCTAACACCCGAAGCAGCGGACGCACCCGCTCCCATGCTTCTTTCGCCCCGCCGACCATGATCGTCAGCGCCCCTTGCTCCGCCCCTTCCGGCCCGCCGCTTACCGGCGCGTCCAAATAGGCGACGCCGTGCTCATCGGCGCGCCGAGCGACAAACCGGCTTGTTTTCGGACCGACGGTTGTAAAATCAAGGCAAATCGTCCCCGGATGGGCCGCGCTAAGGACGCCGCCTTCACCTGTATACACCTCGATGACATCATCCGGCATCGATAAGCACGTGCAAATGATATCCGCCTCGCCAGCCAGCTCTGCCACTGTCGCCGCCTGTCGGGCGCCAAGGTTGACAAGCGGAACCGCTTTTTCTGTCGTACGGTTGTACACCGTGACATTGAATCCCGCTTCAAGCAGCCGTCTAGCCATGCGCGAGCCCATCACGCCCAATCCGATAAAGCCGACGCGTGTCATCGTCCGCCTCCCCCTTTCATTCCGCGGTATTCATCATACCAGACAAAACTTTCGCTGCTTTTCCCTGATGGAATGTACTCAAGTCCAATCGCTCCATTGTAGCCGTGCTCTTGCAAAAATGCGAAAATCTCGCGATACGGAAGCTCTCCCGTCCCCGGCTCATGCCGCCCGGGGGCATCAGCGAATTGCACATGCGCGATGAGCGGTGCGTAGTCGGCAAACATCGCTGTCACATTGCGTCCGAGCCGAGCCATATGATAGACGTCATATTGCAATTTCACATTCGTCCGGCCGAGATCGCGGATGATCGCCGCCGCTTCCTCAATATCGGTTAAAAAGTAGCCGGGCATATCGAACGGATTGATCGGTTCAATCGTCAGCGTCAAACCATGAACAGCAAGCGTTGCAGCCGCTTCGTCAATGCGGCGCATATACGTCTCCTTCGCCCGCTCGCGCGGCAAGTCCCTTGGCAACACTCCGGCCATGCAATGAAGATTCGGTACACCGAGCGCGAGCGCATAACGCACTCCTTCCTCCAGTGCACGCCGGAATTCATCATGACGGTCAGAAAAAATGGCGAGCCCGCGCTCCCCCTTTTCCCAATCGCCAGCGGGCAAATTCAGCAAAACAAGCGACAGCTCAAGCTGCTCGAGTTCATCAGCAATCGCCTCAGGAGCCACCGAGTACGGAAACTGGCATTCAACGTGCGAAAACCCATGCTGCTTCGCCTTGGCAAACCGGGCGAGAAACGGCGCTTCCGTGAAAATCGTCGATACATTGACGGCAAACTTCATCATGAGGCTCCTTTCTTCTCCATTTCTTTCTCTATATTCGCCCCACCGTTTGCCGATTCCTGCCTCACCGCGTTTCCCCTTTAATGCCGTAAAAAAACAGCCGCACCATTTCGACTTGCCGCTTTGATCAATGCCACGGTCATGGAAAAAGGGCTGCCCCAAAAGCAGCCCTTTTTGGCGCTCAATCCTCATCGCTGGCGAAAAAACGCAAAATGTAGACAAACAAGTTGATGAAATCAAGGTAAATATTGACGACAATCATCGGGATGTCCGCTTCCGTAAAGCCATAGCGGGCCAAACGGTTGATGTCGTAAATCGTAAAGCCAAGGAAAATCAAAATCCCCAAAGCGGCGATGCCCATTTGCCCTACGCTTGAGAATGGGATGAACCATTGGATGATCAGCAAGCCAAGGAGCGCAAACGCGCCCAGCATCAAAAACCCGCCGAGGAACGAAAAATCTTCTTTCGTTCTCGCTGCGTAAATGGCAACGCCGGAAAACGATACAACGGCCAGCGCAAACGCTTTGAACACCGCCGCCGCGCCGATGATGGAAATGTAATAGCCGATGAGCGGATAGAGCGTCGCCCCCGAGACAAACATAAACGCAAACATAAGCGGATAGCCGACAGCTTTTTTCACGCGGGCGAACATCATGACCAACAGCAGCACAAGTTCAAGCCCGTAAAGGGGCAAATACAGGCCAGCCGGCACCCATTGCCCGGCATACAGCCCCGCCGTCGCGACGGCCAGCGCCGCTAAAAAGGAAACCGCCAACTTCGCCACTGGGCTATGCGGACGATAAACGGTCGAATGATTCATGGCAACCCCCTCCTTTTTCTTTCTAGTTTAGCATATATTTGTTTCTTGTCACAGCCCTTTCTTTTTGATTGACGCAGACTGCATGGACCGTCCACCATGATGTATGGCCCATCGTTCGATCCATCGAAACCAGCGGGCGGCAAACCATTTTTTCAGCACCGGTGGAACGACAAGCAAAATGAAAAAAATGCGGAACATTTGATAACTTGTCACAACGGCAAGGTCGGCATGCGCCTCCCGCGCCAAAATTCCCATTTGATCCATGCCCCCCGGCGCCAAGGCGATGAACGCTGTCAAATACGACACGCCATGCAGAGCCGTTAAGACAAATGCCGAAGCCATGGAAAACAAAATGAGCGCAAGACCGGTAACCACAGCGGCCAGCACGGCTCTTCCCTTTTCCGCGATGCGAGCCGGTTTCAGCATTAAGCCTAGATAAGCGCCCATCGCGATTTGCGCGATATCTAACAAAGGCGCTGGCAAATGGGGCGCCGGCGTCCCGGCAATGACCAGAGCCGATGTTCCGATGATCGGGCCAAGCAAATAGGCAGTCGGCAGTTTGATGCGCCTTCCGATGATCGCGCTGGCAACCGTGACGATCAAATACAGCCAAACAAGACCGACGCTCCAATGCGCCCCTTGTCCGCTTGCTGCGCCCGTCCCCGCCTCAGCGCCACCGGAAAAGAACGGGCTTAAGGCGATAAGCGGGACGAGAAACACGACGCCCATCAGGCGCATCACTTGAAAAAACGTGACAATCGTTGCATCGACACCGTCGAGCTCTTCGCCCAACACAAGCATTTGCGACAATCCGCCGGGGATGCTGCCGGTGACAACCGAACGGAGCGGAATCCTTGTCCATCTCGCGACAAGGCAAGAAACAAGGAAGCTAAACAACAAAATCAACACCGTCGCCAGCAACATCGCCGGCAATTGTCGGCCCATCTCCACAAGCGTTCCTGCCGTCATCGATGTCCCTAGCGTATAGCCGATCGGAATGAGCGCAGCGTTGCGAATGCCGACCGGCCAATACAACTTTCCCTTCAAAAAACGACCAACCAAAAGCAACGCAGCTGCTGGACCGAGCATCCAATGGAGCGGAACGCCAAACAAGGCGAAAATGAAGCCGCCGAGCGCCACGATCACCAGCGTCAACGCGATGCGCGCCATGCTGTTCCGCCCTTGTTGTCTTTCCAAAGCCAAGCGAACACTTCCTCTCCACCTTACATCAACGAAATTGTGCTTGCTGTCAATGAACAAAACTTGACAGCGCAGCGATTGTACTTGACTGCCGGTTTTATCGACAGCGGACGGCGGCGCGAAGGCAAAAAGGGACGGCAACTGTTGCTCTACTATCCGCTTTCTGCAAACTATATAGATGCAACGAAATCGTTTAACATATCCTTGACGGAAAAGTGACTCATCCATTTTTGACTGTCGAAGGCAAGCCATAGGCTTGCCTCCGTCACGCTAAGGCGTGACGGAAGACCGAACAACGACTCGCTTAAAGACCCATTCATGGGTCTTTAAGCGGTGTTGTTCGGTCACTCGACAGTCGGATGAAATGACCGGTAAAAACGAAAAATGTTAAAGCTTTAAATTGCATCAGAAATACCAAACCAAAAACATTCCTCTCCTGTTTAGCAGAGAGGAATGCTTCTCTTCCCATGACAGGCAAGGAGCAGTGAAGCCAACGGCCCTCGCTTTTTCGCCGATGCGCCGTCCGCTTAATCAGCGAATAAATCGGATGACAAATACCGCTCGCCGGAATCGGGCGCCATGCAAAGGACGCGGGCGCCTTTGGGGAGCTGTTTCGCCACTTTGATGGCGTAATAGGCACTGGCAGCGGCCGAAGCGCCGACCAAAATGCCTTCCTTCGCCGCCAGTTCGCGCGCCATCTGTTGGGCATCCTCATCTTTGATCAAAAAAATGTCATCATAAATCGAGCGATTTAAAATTTTCGGGATAAACCCCGGACCCGTGCCGGGAATTTTGTGCGGCCCCGGCTTGCCGCCCGACAACACAGGCGAACCGTACGGTTCAACGACGTAAATGCGCAAATTCGGGATGCGTTTTTTCAGCTCCTCCCCTGTTCCGGTCACCGTCCCGCCGGTGCCGGCGGTTAACACGAACGCATCGAGCCGTCCATCAAACGCTTCATAAATTTCCACCGCTGTTGTATGCCGGTGTGCATCCGGATTGGCCGGATTTTCAAACTGCATCGGAATAAAGCTGTCAGGGATTTCGCCAGCAAGCCGGTTTGCCTCATCGATCGCCCCTTGCATCCGCTTCTCCGCCGGCGTCAAATAGACTTCGGCTCCGTACGCCTTTAAAATTTTCACCCGTTCGACCGTCGCATTGTCGGGCATCGTAATGATGCAACGGTAACCTCTGGCGGCGCACACCATGGCCAGGCCGATGCCGGTGTTGCCGGACGTCGGTTCAATGATCGTGCTTTTTCCCGGTGCAATTTTCCCTTCCGCCTCGGCGCGGCGGATCATTTCCCAAGCGGGCCGGTCTTTGACGCTGCCGCCCGGATTGAACGATTCAAGCTTCATATACACATCCGCGCCGTCCGGGTCAGGAAGACGCTGCAACTTTACAATCGGCGTGCCGCCAATCAAATCTAAAATCGAGTCATACAATTTCACGATCGTCCCCAACCTTTAGCAAAATATTTGTTTGCCTCATTCATTATAAATGATTTTTCTTTTTTCGTTCAAACAGTCTGTCCCGCCCGCAGCACCAGGTTTTTTGATCGTTTTTCGCAAAAGGACGTTCGTTTGGCCGGACCGATTGCGATTTTTCCCCTGTTCTAGTCCGATATTCCCCCTTATAATAAAAAATAAATGATGGAAAGCGAGGTGGCTTTTTTGGCATCTGCGGCACAGCAGCTCGTCACCCATTTAGAAGCCCATTTGCCGAACTTTCTCGCCTATTGGCGGCAACATATGAAAATTGCCGACGATGACAAATACATCGATCATGTCGAACAAAACGGCTTAGCAGTGTTTGAGCTGGTCAAAGAAGCGCTGTTGCGGTCGCTATCTAGCGAGACGGTCGAACGGTTAGCCAACAAAATCGCGAAAGAACGTGCGGAAATGAATGTCGGCATCGGCGCTCTCGTCTACAACGTCAACCTTGGGAGGCGGCTCGTCATCAACCACGCGCTCGCCGCGCCGCTGCCGGTCGACGAGCTGTCCCCGCTCATCGACCATTTGAACGAGCTGTTTGACCAATTTCTGTTTCATGCCATCACAAAATACAATGAGTTAAAGGAAAAAGAACTGCATGAAAAAAACGCGCTCATTGCCAGATCGCATCAAGACCGGCTGACGCTGCTTGGGCAAATGTCATCGAGTTTTGTCCATGAGTTTCGCAATCCGCTTACGGCTATCATTGGTTTTATTCAATTATTGAAGTTTGAGCATCCGCATCTTCCTTATTTAGACATTATCGACCATGAGTTGCAGCAGCTGAAATTTCGCATTTCGCAATTTTTGCATGCCTCACGCAAAGAAATTGTTGAAAGCGAAAAAGAAACGTTTTCGCTGTACCAGTTGTTGGAGGAAATTATCGAGTTTTTATACGCCACGATCGTCGACAGCGATGTCGACCTTTCGGTGGCGATCGATGAATCCATACATATATTTGCCTATAAAGATCAGCTGCGCCAGGTGCTGGTAAACATTTTGCTCAACTCGATCGAAGCGGTGAAAGAGAGGGAAAAACCGCGGCGGATCAACATCGCCGCCCGTTGCCAAGACGGAAGCATCATCATCGAAATCGCCAACAACGGTCCGTCAATTCCAGCCGACATTGTGGAAACGATTTTCGAGCCGTTTTTTACAACGAAAAAACTCGGAACCGGCATCGGCCTGTACATTTGCAAAAAAGTGATCGAAGACCACGGCGGGGATATCTGCTGTTCTTCCAACGACAACATGACGACGTTTTCCATCCGCCTCCCTGCATGACGAACAGCGAAAATGGGCAAGATGGATGAAAAAAGGTGATGCCGATGAAAACGTCTTGGAAAGGCTGGTTGGAGCAGGCGGCAAGTGCCATCCGCGAATGGCTGGAGCGGGAGATGCATTCGTTCGCCGAGCTCGCTGCGTTCATCCGCCATCATCCAGATACCGTGCGGTCAGAACGCACATGGCTTGGCTTGACGTACCGGTTCTACTCGCTCACGATAAACGGAGTGTCATTGAAAATGGAAACGAAAGTCACCCGTGAAGACAAGGAACGCATTCTCTTTTTATCGGTCCATGCTCCGCGTACGAAAGCCGCTGTCTACCGCGCCTATGACGAAGACAGTGATTTGGCGGACATCATCGCCACTCCGCCGCTGTCCCAAAAAACCGCACCGGTTTGACCACGGTGCGGTTTCTTCATCATCATTTCGCGAAAAAGCCCCGCTTCCGAGCGAAATGAAAGCAGGAAGAAATGTCAACCTTTCATGCCCTGCAGCCATTCTTGGTAACATTCCGGACAAAGCGTTTCTTCGCGTTCTTCGCCATTCGTATGGAACGATACGTAATGCACCTTGTCATCGCACTCGCACTGACAGTAAAAACATGTTTCGCTCATCGCTTTCCCTCCCTTGCCTATTAGTGTGAGCCGTCTTATAACAGCGTTGCAAGGGAACTATTCCCAGCGGCATGAGCGCAGAACAAACGACCGCACAATGCGGTCAGCGCGAGGTGAGCGACAACAAATAGTCCAATACCGCCTCTTGCTCTTCCTTCGTAAATCCGGCTTGACGGTCGATCCAATACCGGTGCCCGGCGCCGGTCACATGCACCGTCCGCAAGTCGGAGTCCTTGGCGTTGGCGGCGATGACGCGCTCGCGCCACGTCCGGTCGATCAGCGCCCGCAGACTGTTGCGCGCATCAGGGGCGATGCCTTTTTGAACGGTGCCCGAAAGCCCGAGCTCACCATTCGGCCCAACCGCCACGCCGCCATCATGCAAGTATGGAGCGCTCCAAGCGAGCCCGATCAGGCTCGGCACTTTATACCCTCCCGGTGAATCGCCATGAGCAAAGGAGAGCCGGATTTGTTCTCGGTCTAACTGATCAGTTGGCACTTTCAACACTTTCGCCCCTTTTGGAATCGGCACCGGCGTGTCAGGAGCGTACAACACCGGCTCTCCAAACACTTTTTCTGTTTTCTTCAGCGCTTTCGCCCGCGACGGCTCGGTGCCCACTACATCAGCAGCGATGACTCGGTTGTTCGTCAAATACGCCCCGGCATGGCAGCGGATGCAACCGGCGCGGACAAACACCTCTCTTCCTCTCGCCGCCCGCTCCTCGCTGCATCTGTATGCAATCGGTCGGCCGCTGAAGAAGAAAATGGGATTTCACCATGGCAAAAGGTGAATCCCATTTTTCATGATTTGTCCGTCAATCGCCCATCCTAACAACAAAGGAGGTGAACAGCGTGAAACGCCGATACCGAATATGGGCCGCGGCCAGCGCGGTTGTTGCTCTACTCGTTGCCGCAGCCGTCTTGGGGCGACCGGCTCCAGAAGAAAACGCCCCGGCTCCACCGCGGCTGAAGCCGTTTGACGCCGAGGTCGCACCCACCCATCCAACCGTTGTCGCCTTAGACAGCTTAAGCGCAGGCGAGCAGCTGAAACAGCAGTTGAACAAGCACCCGCGCATTCGGGAAATCCTCCATAATCGCCGCGGTGACCGAAGCCATTATTTCGCCAATGAGATCGTGGTCCGCTTTCGGGCATTGCCATCGGAAAGCCGTCTTCAACAAATGGAGGCAGCCATCGCCGGCCAGTTCATCAAGCAGGTCGACCACGTGTTTGTATTCCGCTCGCGCGAGCAAACGTATGAGGAAATGCGCCGCTATTTCCGCTCTCTTCCAACGGTTGATTATTGCGAACCGCACTACATTTACATGCAAAATGAGTGGAACAAGCCGGCGCCGGTGCCGAACGATTCGTTTTACGCCCGCTACCAGTGGAACTTGCCGGCCATTCATACCGAAGACGGCTGGACGCTGTCGCGCGGCAAGCGGAATGTGCCTGTCGCCATCATCGACAGCGGAGTCGATTTGACCCATCCCGATTTAACCCGCCGCCTTCTGCCCGGATATAACGTATTGGCCGACGACCGCTCTCCGAATGACGAAAACGGCCATGGCACCCATGTCGCTGGCATTATCGCCTCACAGCCGAACAACGGCGAAGGAGTCGCCGGCATAACATGGTTCAACCCGATCATGGCCGTCAAAGCATTAAATGCGGACGGCTATGGAACGAGCATTGATGTAGCGAAAGGAATCCGCTGGGCGGTCGACCACGGGGCAAAGGTCATCAATTTAAGCCTTGGCAACTACCAACCGTCCTCGGTGCTTGAGGAAGCGATCCGCTACGCCGACGCTCATGATGTCGTGCTTGTCGCCGCTTCCGGCAACGACAGCACGTCGCAGGCGAGCTTCCCAGCCGCTTATCCAGAAGTGATCAGTGTTGGCGCTGTCAACCCGGATCTTTCCTATGCGCTTTATTCCAACTACGGCGACTATATGGATGTCGTCGCGCCTGGAACGAACATTGCCAGCACGTTTGCCGGCCACCGGTACGCCGCCCTTTCCGGCACGTCGATGGCCGCGCCGCACGTCACCGCGCTCGCCGCTTTGATCCGCTCCGTCAACCCGCGGCTTTCGAACGATGAAGTGCGCGACATTATTCTCGAAAGCGCTGACGATTTGGGAGAGAGAGGAAAAGATCCGTATTACGGCTATGGGCTGATTAACGTCTACCGCGCGCTCGAGCTGGCTAAGCAATAACCGATGCTCCTTCCGCCAATGATTGGGGAACTCGTCGCTGGGAAAGGTCAAACGGACAAAATTCTCATCTCCTGTGCGAACGATGTTAAAACTCCCCCACAGCATAAATCAGCGAACAGCCGGAAACGGCGCCTCTGGGGGCGAACAGCCCACGCCGGCAAGCGATGCCATATTCCATAGAGGCGCGCCTAAATTTCTGCTGAAACGAAAAACGATGGGGATTCGGGCTATACCCCCATCGTTTTTTCGCACGTCAACATCGTCGTCACCGCTCCGACGACCGTGACGACGACAAGCGAGTGGACAAACGGCACTGAGTCGATGATCATGCTCCCAGCTGAAATAATGCAGGCGTCAATGACAAAAATGATGATCCCGACGTTCCAGTTCGTCCATCTAGCGATAAACTGGGCGAGCAGGTCGGTCCCGCCCGTGCTCGTCTCCTCGCGCAGCATCAAGCCGATGCCCGCGCCGACCAGCACCCCGCCGATGACCGCGCTCAAAAGCGGATCCAACACCACCACGCCGCGCAAAACGGACAATACGTCAATCATCCATGAGGAAAATAAAAGTCCGTGCAAGCTGTTGTAAAAAAACGGGCGGTAGTAAAACCATGCGGCTGCATAAAGCGGAACGCTTAAGACGATCATCGTCAACCCAGCCTGAACGTGCCACACGTATTTGGCGATCAGCCCGAGCCCGATCATCCCCCCATCAAGCAAATGGTGAGGGACTAAAAAGACGTTGATGCCAACGCCAAGAAGCAGACTGCCGACAATCACCGCCGCCATTTTTTTGATCATCACGAAACCCCTCCGCCACGGCTTATCCCAACGAGCCAACATGCCTCCATATATATGTATATGGCGCCCCTTGACAGAGCTTGTCTCTTTTTTGCCGCATCGCGGAGGAAATGGCTGGTCACGGACGAAATGCAAAAATAAGAGGCCAGGCCTCTATGCCCAACCTCTTATTTTTGCGCTTTTGTCGTCTCGTCATCGTCGATGATGCCTTTTGTCGCATTCTTAAATTCGCGCAGCGTTTTCCCGGCCGCTTGTCCTAACTCCGGCAGCTTTTTCGGCCCGAAAATGAGCAAAGCGAAAAAGACGATGAGCGCAATTTCTCCAAAGCCGATGTTCATGTTTGTCACTCCAATGTTCAAGCGTCGTTTCTTGAATCATTATACCATAGAAGAACAGACAGTGTCATCGTCTTTCCCTTGACAAAACGGCGACAATTTGCACATCTCTCATTGTTCCTCAAGCAGTCGCACCGGTACGTCTTGTTCGTGTTCCGGCTCATCGGTGAAATAAACGCGAGCCATTTCGCGCTCATCATCGACGTGCTGAATCACCACTTGTTTCCCTTTATACATCACCGGAACGATCTCCCCGGCTTCAGCCATTCGCTTCGCCCGCAACAGTTCCATTTACTCCCCTCCTTTCGCACTGTCTTCTGCCTGTGCCCGCAAGCTTTTCCAAAACAACTCGTCGTTGCAGACAATCTCATGAAGCTCGCCTTCGTCTCCTTTGGCGTTGATGATTTCAAGCAACTGCGTCATATCGCCTATTTCGCGCCGATCGTTTTTCACCGAATCATCACCTTTCTTTGGCAAACTGATGACAGCGGACATCCCATCGCTTCGTTTCCTGCGTTGACTCCCTCAAAAAGAAGGAGTATGATTCGAATTGGTGTGTACAGAAAGGAGGAAACACTATGAAGGAGCGGGACTATTATTTTGACAACGCAAAATGCGCGCTCATGCTCCTCGTCGTGTTTGGCCACTTTCTGCGCCCGTACATTGATGACGTCTTATGGGTGCACAGCTTGTATACGTGGATTTTCTTTTTCCACATGCCGGCGTTCGTTTTCATTTCCGGCTATTTCGCAAAAAAATTCCACGAGCACGGCTACTTGCAAAAGATCACGAAAAAATTGCTCATCCCGTACGTTCTGTTCCAGCTGGTGTATTCGATCTACTATTTCTTCCTGTATGACAAACAGTCGCTGGAACTTGACTTATTGACCCCGCATTGGAGTTTATGGTTTTTGCTCAGCCTGTTTAGCTGGAACGTGCTGCTGTTATGGTTCGGCCGGCTGCCAAAGCGGATCGCATTGCCGATGGCGCTTCTTTTCGGCCTTGCCGGCGGGATGATGGAAGTGGAAAAATGGCTGAGCTTGTCGCGAACGCTCACGTTTTTCCCGTTCTTTTTGCTTGGATTTTTCTTTCAAAAGTCGGCGATCGAGCGCTTGTTTGCCGCCCCAGTGCGCCTCGTTTCGCTATTCGTGCTTGTTGGCATGTTTTTCGTCATCCATTTCGGGTTTCCGGATTTGCCGCAAGATTGGCTGTACGGCTCGAAATCGTACGATACGCTCGGCGTCTCGGAATCAGCCGGCATTGCGAGCCGCCTCGCCATTTATGGGGCGAGCCTGCTCATGATGTTTGGCTTTCTGTCGCTCATCCCGAGCCGTCGCTTCTCCTTTTCCGTGCTCGGGGCGCGCACGTTTTACATCTATATCTTGCACGGGTTTATTTTAAAATATTTGCACGAGACGCCATTCCCAGACTTTATTATGGATGTGCACGGCTATCCGCTTCTGCTTGCACTGTCGGTTGCCATGATGCTCATCCTTGGAAGCAAGCCGGTCGTCCGGCTCGTGCGGCCGCTGTTGGAATGGCGATGGCCGAACTGGCGGCAGACAACGACCTAGCAGTCAAAAAAGAAGGTGTCCCGAAATATCAACGGGACACCTTTTTCCATTTATGGCGCTTTGCCTACAAGTGGAAACCGACTTTTTCATTCAGCGCGTGCGGGCTGCCCGCACCGCTTCCGCTAAGGCGGCGGCCGCCGCCTTTGGCGACGGAGCCGAAGCGATGGCGCTGATGACGGATACTCCATCCGCCCCGGCTTCCACAACGGTTTTGGCGTTCGCAGCCGTAATGCCGCCAATGGCGACGATTGGAATGGTGATGCCGGCTTCGCGCAAGCGGCGGAGAACATCCGGTCCTTGCGCTTCCTTTGCATCCTCTTTCGAACTGGTCGGGTAAATCGGGCCGACGCCGAGGTAATCGGCGCCCGCCTCAACGGCCGCCATCGCTTCTTCGACGTTGTGCGCTGAGACGCCCAAAATTTTATCGCCGATTTTTTCCCGCACGCGCCGCGCGTCCTCATCGTCTTGACCGACATGGACGCCGTCGGCATCAATGGCGAGGGCCAGCTCGACGTCATCGTTGACGATAAACGGCACCCCATAAGCGCGGCAAAGGCGCTGCAGCTGCCGGGCGAGCGCCTCTTTGTCCGCCCCTTTTAAAGCGCCCGGCCCTTTTTCGCGGAATTGAAACAACGTCACACCGCCGTCAAGCGCTTCTTTCAGCACATCGGCGGCCGGACGTTCGCTGTTTTGGCTTCCCATAATGAAGTAAACAGCCAGCCGCTCCTTCATTTCGCCGCTCGCGATGCGCACCATCGTTCTCACTCTCCATATTGGCGGTACGCCCAATGGTTCGTCGGCCCATGGCCTTGGCCGATGCCGAGCGGGTGGGCAATCGCCGATTGCACAAACGCCTTCGCCGTCGCGACAGCGTCGACAGGATGCCGCCCTTTCGCCAGCTCAGCGGCGATCGCCGCGGCAAATGTACACCCGGTTCCGTGCGTATGGCGCGTGTCAATTCGCTTGCTTTTAAAATAGGAAAATTCGCTGCCGTTATACAGCAAGTCGACGGTTTCTTCGCCATCATCGTCATGGCCGCCTTTCACGACGACATAGCGGGCGCCCATCCGGTGGAGGAGGCGCGCGGCTTCGCGGCGGTCATCCATCGTGCGGATGACAACGCCTGTCAACGCTTCCGCTTCTGGAATGTTCGGTGTAATGACAAGCGCCATCGGCAGCAGCTCTTCTTTCAGCGCGGCCACCGCTTCCTCTTGCAACAGCGGAGCGCCGCCTTTGGCGATCATCACCGGGTCGACGACCAGCCGCTCCCATTTATGTTTTTTCACTTGTTCAGCAACCGTACGAATGATCTCGGCACTAAAGAGCATGCCGGTTTTCACCGCATCCGCGCCTAAATCGGCGGCCACCGATTCGATCTGGGCGGCGACTGCTTCCGCCGAGAGCGGATAGACTCCTTGCACGCCAAGGGTGTTTTGCGCCGTCACCGCCGTGATCGCTGACATGCCAAAGACGCCGAGCTCCTGGAACGTTTTCAAGTCAGCCTGAATGCCGGCGCCGCCGCCGCTGTCCGACCCGGCAATCGTCAACGCTTTGTACACCATCGTGTTTCTCCTCCCCTTTTACCGTTGTTCCACCCGGCCATGCCGTTTGACATCATCGACGCTTGTATACGCCAACGCGTCCAAAAACGCCGTCTGGAAGCTGCCCGGTCCGCGCTCCCCGGCTTTGGCCGCCGCCTGCTCCGCTGCGACGCCGTAATACACAAGCGCAGCCACCGCCGCTGCCGCCGCATCGCGCTCAACGGCCGCAAACGCTCCGATGACCGATGTCAGCAAGCAGCCCGCTCCGGTCACTTTCGTCAACAACGGATGGCCGTTCTGAATAAGATACGTCGTCTGTCCGTCCGCAACGACGTCCTCTTTTCCAGTAATCACGACAACGGCGCCGAGCTGCTCCGCCGCCCGTTTGGCCAACGCCACTCGATCGCCGCTGCCGCCGCCGGCATCGACTCCTTTAATCGTCCACGCCTCACCAATCATATTGGCGATCTCCGCCGCATTGCCACGGATCACGGCAAGCTTGACTTGTTCCGCGATGCGGCGCGCCGTCTCCGTCCGGTAGCGCGTGGCCCCGGCCCCGACCGGGTCGAAAATGACCGGCACGCCGGCTTCATTGGCTGCCTGGCCGGCGACAAGCATCGCTTCCACCTCTTTGTCATTCAACGTCCCAATATTGAGGACAAGCGCTCCAGCGAGCTTCGCCATCTCGCCCACTTCCTCTTTCGCATACGCCATCACCGGTGAAGCGCCAAGCGCAAGCAATCCATTCGCCGTCCAATTCGTCACAACGACATTCGTGATATTATGGACGAGCGGATTCTCCTCTCTTACCCGCTCGAGCAGTTCCGCCCATTCATGCCAATTGGCCATTTCCGGTTTCTCCCCTTTCCAAGCCCTTTCGCCGGCCATACACTGGCTTTCGCCGTACTTTCGGCCAATAGAATGATCCATTCTCCCCATCCATCAGTCTACTCTTTCTTTTTTTGAATTGCAAGACAAAGAAAAAAGGCGGCCGCCAAAGCGCACCTCCCTTTTTGTTCCATTACGAACGCGTCCATTCGGCCGCCCCTCCCTCTTCGGACGGCGCCGCCGGCGACAGCCGCTGCGGCAGCGGCCAATTCCACAAATCCAAATCGATGATATAGCGCGGCCGCCGTTTTGTTTCTTTGTAAATTTTTCCAATATATTCACCAATCAGCCCGAGCGCCATCAGTTGCAACCCTCCTAACAGCCAAATGGACGTAATGAGCGACGTCCAACCCGTTTCCGTATGCCCGACCCATTTGAGGAAAAGAAAATAGGCGCCAAACATCAAGCTGACGACAAACGAGAGAAACCCAACGAGCGAAATGAAACGGATCGGGGTGACGCTGAACGACGTCACGCCGTCAAGCGCAAAGGCGATCATTTTTTTCAGCGGATATTTCGTTTTCCCGGCCAGCCGCTCTTTTCGGTCATAATAAACCGTCGCCGACCGAAAGCCCAAAAGTGGAACGATGCCGCGCAAAAACAAGTTCGCTTCCCCGAACTGTTCAAGCGCGTCCACAGCGCGCCGGCTCATAAGGCGATAGTCGGCGTGATTGTAAACGAGATCGACGCCAAACGCCTTCATCAACCGATAAAACCCTTGCGCCGTATGGCGCTTGAACCATGTATCGGCATCGCGCCGCCGGCGCACGCCGTAGACGATGTCATAGCCTTCACGAAACTTTTGCACAAATTCCCGAATCGCCGCTACATCATCTTGCAAATCGGCGTCGATCGAAATGAGGCAATCGGCATGCCTTTTCGCGGCGAACAGCCCAGCAAGCAGCGCGTTTTGGTGGCCGGCGTTATGCGCCAGTTTCAGCCCTTTCACTTCCGGGTGACGCAAACTCGCTTTGTATATGATCTTCCATGTGTCATCACAGCTGCCGTCATCGACGAACAAAAGCGCGCTGTTGGATGAAATGAGCTGCTCTTCAATCAATTGTTCGCGCAACTCCCGTAAGCGGCGGATCGTCTCCGGCAGCACCTCTTCTTCGTTGTAACACGGCACAACAATAGCCAACGTCGGTTCGAACATGTCACCTTCCTCCCTCCGGCACGACTTTGTATAAATAGATGGTCCACGCGGACTCTTTGGAACGGAACACCCGCTCAAGGCGCAAGGCGTTTTCGTCGGCATTTTCAATCGGCAGCGCTGAAAAAATGTAGCGCCCGCCCATGTTATAAAACACGTTTGTGTTCAATTCCAAGCTGCGAATCGTCCGCTTCGAGTTTTTCTGAAACATATACCGCTTGCCGAGCTCATCGACGAACAAATAGCAGCGCCCGCCCCATTCATCGAAATACTCGCGCAGTTTTTTGTTTTTCGCAAGCTCCTTGGCGATGATGCGGCGAAACCGATGCTTGTATTCGAGCGGATAAAAGTTGTTGTACGTATCGAGTGTGTAAAAGCCGTTGTATTGAGCGATCGCCGGGTGGATGCCGATGCTGGCGACACGGTATGTATGCACCGGGCGGCCGATATAGCGGCGAATGGCGGCAAACTGCTTTTCCGCGTAAAACTCGCGAAACGACGGCTTGTCGCGGTAGACGATTTCCTCATTGCATAAAGCAAGCACGACAAGCTGCAAGACAATGGCCGCCGCACCGACCGCCCGCCACCTTCGGCCTTCCTGCCAAAAAATTTTCAGCGCCAGTGCAAACAAGACGTAAATCACCATTGGCCGCAAAAAATGGTAGCGGGCGAAATTGAACTTATCGAGCAAATCAAACCGTTCGGTGAGCGGCAGCCATCCTTTGTAAAACCAAAACGCATACCATGTCGACAGCGCGAAGTTCAACCCGTGCAAAATCAAAAACAGTTTCTCCCGCCGCCAGCTTTTCCGCTTCCATACAATGTACAAGGCAACGAGCGTCACCGGTAAAATGACGAGCCCATGCACGGTCATGACGTGGGTATGGCCGAACACATAGTTTTTGAACGTCAGCCGGATGACGCGCCAAAGCGGCAGACGGGCGTGGAAATATTCGTCGCGGCTTGTCGGCTCATTGGAAAACAAGAGCGAATGGACAAGCCGGTAATCGACCGCCAAATAGAGCATCGTCATATAGACGATGGCCGCCAAAAACCGCCAATTCCAACCCTTGCCGCGGATGACATCAATGAGCCACCAAATCCCAAGCGCGCTCAAGAAAAAGAAAAATCCAAGCACGAAGCTCGAATAGAGCGGCAAAAGCGTCAACACCGCCCAGTTCACCCATGAACGCTCGCCGCCCCGAATGTTTAAAAACGCCCAAAGCGCAAGCGGCATCCCGAGCGTACTTAACATTCCCGATGGCCAAAACGGCGTCAAGGCAAACGTCAACGAAGAGCCGATGCGAATCCATCCCCAGCGCTCGCCCGGCAGCACATGTTTTCGCAGCAGCAAATACATGCCGATGAACGCCAATACGCGGGTTGCGGCTTGACTGAGCCCATAGGCGTAAATGGATGGAAACAGGGCGTGAAGCCAAACGATGCCGCTGAATTCTGTGCCGAACGCGTTGCGCGGCAGGCCGTTGATGATTTGCGGAATGACGCCATCGACCGGTCCGAACAGCTCACCGCTTCGAGTGAGCACCTTATACCAGGCGATGTTCGAATCCAAATTGTCGTGGACGCGCATATGCGCATCCTCGCCAAGCACAAAATACGGCGACACGTACAAGGCGATGACAACGAAAGAGAAGATCAGGATTCGCTTTTCGATGGCCGGCACCTTTTCTCCCCCTTTCGCCCGGCTCTTGTCTTTCTTTATTGTTCAACCCAACAGGAAAATTATTCATGAGAATGGAAAAAAACGGACCCCTGTCCAAACAAAAAACCGCCGTCGGCCGGATGAAGCCGGATGACGGCGGTTTTCTATTCGTCTATTTACCTTTCGATCAGCCTTTTGCATGCAACACAACGTTGCCCAAAAAGCTGGTGATGGAACGAAAAAACGCGCGAACCATGGAGATTTCGCTCTTGAACGCTCTCCCACCTACGCTCACGCGTGGAAGTGGGGGTTTTCTCGGTTTAGGATGATAAACAACCGCTTTTCCGCGCGTTCGCAACAACGATTTTGCAGAAAGCGCGGTTTTTACCGACCTTACAAACGGCGTCAAGCCGAGAACAGCGCCGCCGGATTGCCGATGAACATTTGCTCAAGCACTTCGTCCCGGATTCCTTCATTTTTCAGCGCGGGAATGAGGTTCACAAACAAATGCTCGACATGCCAATTTTTCATCATTTCCGCAAACGGTTCCGGCAGCGTAAACGGACGACCGAGCCAAACGTTGACAGTGTCATGCGACAGCATAATTTGTTTCTCGTACCCATCGCGGAGCAGAGCAAGGAGCGTCCGCACCCGCTCCTCATCGGTCGGCGCGCCGACCATCCCTTGGATGCCGAAGCGGTCAAACGCAATGTAAACGCCGTAAGCAAGCGTCTTTCGATGATAGTCCGGGTCCGTGTTGCCGCACATATGGCCGATGACAATTTTTTTCGGATCGGCGCCGTGCTCAAGCAAATAGGCGGCTTGTTCCGGCCCCATCGTTCCTTCTTGCGTATGGGTGATGATGACCGCACCCGTCTCTTTTTGCGCGCGGGCGGCAGCGCGGAAGAACATCTTTTCGTACTCAGTAATGCGCCCTTTGCTCGAGGCGAGCTTGATGACACCCGCCTTGATTCCGGTATCGGCAATGCCCTCGGTCAACTCGGCCATAAACATGTCGTAAATGTCATCTTCTGCTGTTCCGAGAAGCCGGCGGAATTGGAAGTACGGCGGCGCCCCTTCCCCTTCATAATAATAGCCGGTGGCGCAAATAATGTTCAGCCCCGTCTCTTCAGCGACGCGCCGCAAAAACGCCGGGTTGCGCCCGCAATCGTTCGGCGTCGGATCGACAACCGTTTGAATGCCGTGCCGCTTCATCTTTTCCGCCGCCTCGACTGCGACGCGAAGCGACTCGTCTTCACGGAACGTGCCGCGCGTCACATCGCCTTGAAACCCTGGATAACCGAAGAGGAAATGCTCGTGGATGAGCGTTTTGCCAAGCTGTTCCACCGGCACCGGCCCGCATACCGTTTCTACCATCTCCGCCATCAGTTGTTCACCCCTTTCCCCGCTTTTTCATACTCCTCTTCCTGCAGTTTCCGCCAAAGCAGCTTGCCGCTTGACGTCATCGGCAGCGATGAGCGGAATTCAACGAGGCGCGGATATTTGTACGCCGCCATTTGCGTCTTGGACCATTCAATGATCTCTTCTTCCGTTACTTTGCCGACATACTCGTCATGAAGGACGATAAACGCCTTCACCGTTTCGCCGCGGCGCGGATCCGGCACGCCGACAACGCACGCCTGCTGAACAGCCGGATGTTTGTACAAAAGCGACTCGACTTCGGTCGGCCACACTTTGTATCCAGAAGCGTTGATCATCCGTTTGACGCGGTCGACGATGAAAAAGTAGCCTTCCTCATCCATCCGCCCGATGTCGCCGGTGCGGAAAAACCGCTTGCCGTCGAGCTCGATGAACGCTTCTTCCGTTTCTTTTTCACGCCGGTAATAGCCGCGGAACACTTGCGGGCCACAAACGATGATCTCCCCGACTTCGCCGACGCCAAGCTCCCGCCCCGTCGCCGGGTCGATGATGCGCGCGTCGACGTCAAACGACGGAACGCCGAGACATTGCAATTTCGGCCGGTCCGGCGGATTGAAATGCGTCTGCGAAATCGTCTCCGTCAGCCCGTAGCCTTCAAAATAACGGACGCCGGTGAGCTGGAACAATTTTTCCCCGACCGCTTCCGGAAGCGCCGCTCCGCCGCCGGAAATGCTCGAAAGCGAGGAAATGTCATACCGGCCAAGCGCCGGGTTGGCCAAAAAGTCGATCAGCATCGTGCTGATGTTCACCCAATGCGTGCAGCGGTGCAATTCAATCAGCCGGGCGGCCGCGTCCCGATCCCAGCGCGTCATCAACACCATGGCGGCGCCGGCGAAAATCGGCGTATGCATGCTATGGACCATCCCCGTGACATGGAAAAACGGCAGCGTCGCCAACGCGACCGAATCGCTCGTCACATCGCCCCAGTGGTAGGCGCCGACGATGTTGGCGTTCACCGTCCGGTGCGGGTGGATGCAGCCTTTTGGCACCCCGGTCGTCCCGGATGTGTATGGCAAGACGGCGATGTCATCAACATGGCCGTTGTATGGAAGCGGCGGCAATTGGGCGCCGAGGCAGTCCGCCCATAAAAGAATGCGCTCATCCCCAATGGCCCGCCGCGGCGCCGCCACTTCAGCCGGAAGCGAAACCGGCGATTCATCGGAAGCATAATCAGAATAAGCGGCGACGATGATTTGTTCCAACGCCGTTCGTCCAAGGAGCGGGGCCGCTTTGTCAAGCAGCTCCTGTCCAACGATGGCGACTCTCGTTTCGCAATCATTGACGTAAAAGGAAAGCTCCTCTGAGGTGTTCATCGGATTGATCGGCACGACGATCGCTTCAGCGCGCAAAATGGCATAGTAGGAGATGACAAACTGCGGAGAATTTTGCATGTACAATAGAACGCGGTCGCCCGGTTTGACGGACAGCTTTTGCTGCAAATAGCCGGCCAACGCGTTCACTTCATCGAGCAACTGTTTGTACGAATACACGGCTCCGTAATAGTAAATCGCCGTTTTGTTCGGATAGCGCTTCGCCGTTGTTTCCAAATGGTCGACCAGCGTCGTCTCCGGCACAGCCAGCGTTTTTGAGAGCCGTTTCGGCCAATACGGGTAATGTCTCGTATTCATTCCGTTTTCCTCCTCCTTTTCACGCGATCGTTCACTGCGGCAGCCTCCACGCAAGCAGCATTGGATAGCTTTTTTTACTGACCAGTTGGTATATAGCCGACTGTTTTTTATTGTACACGCTTTCATGAATATTTTCAATAATTTTCTGAATATATAAAACAAAAAATACACCGCCTACAACAGGCGGCGAGCACGGCGCGGTAGTCGTCCCAAAAGCGCGGCCGATCTGCTTCACGAAGACGTTTCGCCACCTGCTCGGCATAATAGTCAAAATGCTCCGTTTCCTCGTATAATGTTCCGTCCAAATCAAAGACGATCGCTTTGATGTCTGCTCCGTGCATACCGTTTCCCCTTTCTTGGCCCGTCATCATTTGCTTGTTCGTTTTTGGTTGATAGACAAAAGCCAATATGGCAAAATATGATTCTGGAAAAGCTTACCATTATGTTGCAAAGAGGAGGAACACATGATGAGATTCGTGATCCCGCTTGTCCTTTCCTTTGCGCTCGCAGCCAGCTTTTTCTTCGACTCGTTCCGTTCGGCCGAAGCGGCAGCCAAAATCAAAACGTATCCAAACTGCACCGCGCTGAACAAAGAGTATCCAGGGGGCGCGGCCCGCTCCGCCTCTGTCAAAAACAAAGGAGGTGGCAAATTCATTTCCCTCGTCCAATCTCGGTTCGTCGACGACTGCACAAGCCGCCTTTCCTCGCCTCGTTTCACAAGTCGGACCGTCTCCCGCGGAACCCCAAGCCCAATGGCCACTTCTGGGCATACAGGCACAAGCCGAGCAAACTCCCCTAAACGAGAGACAAACGAATTGTGAATGATATCGCCGTTATACCGGCAGGCAGAAAAGCCGAGGCATTCGCTGACCACCACTGTCGGAATGGCGTAGTGCATCCTTTTGTACTCCTTTCTCGTTCCGTCACCTCTCTTTGTTATTGTAACCAATTGAAGATCGACTGTCATGAAGGCCATTTCATTGAGCCAGCCAAAAAATCGGTATAAGTTAGAAGAAGCAATAAACAGCTCCAAATGAAAACAGCGCCCTAAGCGAGTTTCCTGCTTAAGGCGCTTATTCGGCAGCTGCTGCATGGCAGTGCACACGCCCATATACACCATTAAAGAAGACGGCAAGGGCGCCAAATATGGTGTTCCGGCTTTCTTCATCGTCTTTCCTCTCGGCGCGGCGCCTGAATGGCGATTCCTTCGTTTTGCAAGGCTTGATAGAGCCGCTTGGCAAATCGCACCGCCTGTTCATTGTCGCCATGGAGACAGACGGTGTCGGCTTCAATCGCCACGTCCGTCCCTTGCACCGAGCGAACGCGCCGGTCGCGGATCATCATAAGCACTTGCGTGACCGCTTCGTCTTCATCCGCGATGATGGCGCGCGGATCGCTTCTTGGGGTGAGCGAACCGTCCGCCTGATACGTCCGATCGGCGAACACTTCGCTCGCCGTCCGCAAGCCGCAGGCGCGGCCGGCGCGGATGAGTTCGCTTCCCGACAAGCCGTATAAGACAAGCATCGGATCGACATCATGCACCGCTTTGGCGATCGCTTCGGCCAGCGCCGCGTCTTTCGCCGCCATATTGTACAAGGCGCCGTGCGGCTTAACATGCGTCATCACGCCGCCTTCCGCCTTCACAAACGCAGCCAGCGCGCCGATTTGGTAGACTACATAGGCGTATACCTCCTCTGGCGAAACGGCCATGGCGCGCCGTCCGAAGCCAAACAAGTCCGGAAACCCCGGATGGGCGCCGATGGCAACGCCATGCTGGATGGCGAGTTGCACCGTCCGCCGCATGATGAGCGGGTCGCCGGCGTGAAACCCACAGGCGATGTTGACAGAGGTCACGTACGATAAGATTTCTTCCTGCCCAAGCCTATACACCCCAAAGCTTTCGCCGAAATCGCAATTCAAATCAATCGTCCTCACCGTTCTCCCTCCCATTGACGGCGAATGGCCGCAATCCATCGAGCCAGCCGTTGCTGTTGTTCCCGATAAAGCCACATCGCTTCTTCCGGCTCGATCGGCTGAAATTGGATAAAGTCACCCGGACGAGCCTGCGCGAGAATCGGCAAATCCACAGACGCAACCTGGGCGATGCGCGGGTAGCCGCCGGTTGTCTGGCTGTCCGCCATCAATACGATCGGCTGGCCGGATGCCGGGACTTGCACCGTGCCGAAAACGACCGCTTCCGAGACCATCTCCCGCTCGCGCACAAGCGCCAACGCCCGTCCAGAAAGCCGATAGCCGATCCGATCGGACTGCGTCGTCACCTCATAGCGGGCGGCGAAAAACTGGCGGCGGCTCGCCGGCGTAAATTCGTCATACTCCGGACCGGGAACCGCGCGCACCGTTTTCGTTTTCCCACCAATATAGCGGCGGGCGGCCGAAGCAAGACCCCAACGCATCCGGCCGATAACACGACGCCCATGAGTAACGCCGACCGGCAGTGCATCGCCCCGCTGCAACGGGCGGCCTGAAAGCCCGCCAAGCTGGGCTGGAACGTACGTGGAACGACTGCCCATCACGGGCGGGACGTCGATGCCGCCTGATACAGCGATATACGCCCGAAACCCCGTCCGACACACCCCTACTTCGAGCACATCGCCCGATTTGACGATCTCCGGTTTCCAAAGGGAAATCGGCTGCCCATTGAGCGTGCACGGGAAATCGCCGCCGCATACCGCAACGACGGCCTCGACGCGAAACCGAAGCGTCGGTCCGGCCATCGTCGCCTCAAGCACCGCCTCATCACCGTTGTTGCCGACAAGCGCATTAGCCAGGCGATACGCCCACGCATCCATCGCCCCGCCCGCCGGCACGCCGGCATGCCGGTAGCCAAAACGCCCGCCATCTTGCACGGTTGTAAACAACCCAGCCTCGATGACGTCAATCATGTTCCTCGCTCCAACGTGCAAATTCATCAGCCCCAATCGGCTGAAACGCGACGATATCGCCAGCCGCAAGCAAACTTGGCTTCTCTCGGTGCGGGTCAAACAGCTTCAGCGGCGTTCGACCGATCAGTTGCCAGCCGCCCGGCGTCGCAAGCGGGTAGACGCCCGTCTGTCCGCCGGCGATGCCGACCGAACCGGCAGGCACTTTTGTGCGCGGCACCGACCGCCTTGGCGTCGCCAAGCGCGGCGACAGCCCTCCTAAATAGGCAAATCCAGGAGAAAAGCCGATCATATAAACTCGGTAGCGTCCGGCCGAATGGAGCGCTATCACTTCGTCTTCTGTCATCCCATGGAAACGAGCGACATCCGGCAAATCCGGACCGAATTCGCCGCCGTAACAGACGGGAATGACGACCGTCCGCGCCGAACGCCGCACCGCTTGTTCAGACCGCCTGATGTTTTTCCTTAGCCATGCGCCTATGCCGATGTAATCGATCACCAATGGATCATAGTAGATGGTGAGTGACGAAAACGCCGGCACGATCTCCTCGATGCCTTCTTTTCGCTCGGCCTGAAGCCGGGCGGCCGTTTGGTGGACGATATCATTCACGTCCTCGTCAATGCGGTCTGAAAACCGAACCGTCACCGCATATTCGCATAATGGAAACAACGTATACTCCACCGTCATCCCTTCCCCCGAAAGCCGAGTTCGCGCGAAATGTCCATCGCCGCCTGCTTCAATCGCGGAACGATGCGCGCCACATCATCTGGCGAAAAGCGCTGTTCCGGCCCGGCAACGCTCAGCCCGGCAACCGCCGCGCCTTCATGGTTGAAAATCGGCACCGCAACGGCGGCCGAATAGTTTTCCAGCTCAGAATAGCTGACCGTATAGCCGCGGTCCCGGTCTTCTTCCAACAACCGGCGCAGCGCTTCTTTGTCGGTCACCGTATGTTTGGCGATTTTGACAAGCTCGACTTGTTCTAAATAACGTTCCCGATCCGCCTTGTCCATAAACGCGAGCAAGACACGAGGGCACGCCCCGGCATACAGAGGGGCGCGCCGCCCGACTTTCGTATAGACGCGCACCGGCTCGGACGTCTCGACTTTTTCAATATACAGCGCCTCATCGCCGTCGCGAATGACAAGATTCACCGCTTCGTTCGTCTCCTCTTTCAGCCGCTTCATCACCGGCAGCGCCGCCCGGCGAATATCGAGCCGCTCGGCGACGAGCGCGCCAAACGTCAAGAAGGCTAAACCGAGCTCATAGTAATCGCCTCGTTTTTGCAAAAAACCAAGGACAACAAGCGACTGCGCCATCCGGTACACCGACGTTTTGGGCATCCGAAGCCGCTCGACCATTTCCGGCAGCGTCAACCGTTCGCAATCGAGAAACAAATCAAGCAGTTCTTTTGTTTTTAAGACCGTTTTATTCATCATTGTCCCTCTGTTCCGAATATCAGAATATTAATTCCAAAATACGAGTTATATATTTTTTATTATAATGAAAAGTGGAACAACTTTCTACCACAAAATGAAAAGCGCCCGCTGAACGGACGCCGTCGGATTCAAATCGATAAGCGTTTCAAAAACACATAACTCACTTTTTGATATTCCATTTTTTCCTCATAGAAGCGATGGGCGTCAACCCGTTGCAGGCCGGATGACAGCGAGACAATCCCGTAGCCGTGCTCCTTCGCCCATTCGTGCACATGCGACAGCAACGCTTTTCCATACCCTTTCGAACGTTCGGCTGATGTCGTGACCAAATCGCAAACCCAAATAAAACGGCCGTTATAGAGCGTGATCATCGGCATGAATCCGACAACGGCAACCATTTTGTCCTGATCATATAACGCCGCAAGCTTATACCCTTCTTTTTCTTGCGCTTCACGCACAAGCGCGACATACGTTTCTTCATCCAAATGAGTGCGCAGCTCCCGCATGACCGGAAAAGCGCTTCTTACTTCCTCCTCCGTCTCGAGCCAAACAAATTGCGGCATGACTCCCATCTCCCTTCTTCTATTTCTACATTCATGATATCCATGTTTGTCCAAAAATGGAACTTCCGCCTTTCCGCAACGTTGATCATCGTTTCGAAAGAAGACTCCCGCTTCAAGCGCGTGAAGGGCGCAGCCCAGCGATCAGTGGAAGATTGTCGGCTGATAAACCAACGATTACAGCTGCAGCCGCAAATACGGCCTCAGCGGTAAAGTTTGCGCCCGAACCACATGCCTTATGCGCAGAAGGCTGGGAGAAAGAAAACGCCAGCCGGTTATTCGCAAGCCAGCTGGATCGTTTTCATCCCCCAGCGCCCCTTTCAATGGACCGGTTGATCACGCCAGCGAAGCGAGCACAGCCGGCAAGGCCTCCACAACGTCCGACGCCAATACATCCCAAGGCGAATGACCGTGTTGAACAAGCCAATCAGCAGCCTTTCCATGCACGAACGCCGCATTGCTCACCGCAGGCTGCACCGCCTCGTGCTGCAACAAAAACGCCGCCACGATGCCCGTCAACACGTCACCGCTGCCGCCTTTCGCCAAAGCCGGGTTGCCGGTCGTGTTGACATATTGCGATCCATCCGGCGCCGTAACAATCGTATACGGCCCTTTCAACACGACATACACGCCATATTCCATCGCCAACCGCTTGGATAACCCAAAGCGGTCGTGCTCGACCTCGCGAATGGAGCGACGGACGATGCGCGCCATTTCCCCCGGATGCGGGGTGATCACCGTCGGCGCGCTTCGGCGGCGCACCTGTTCGGCGTAATCATCCCAGAAAAATAGGGCATCGGCATCGAGGATAAGGGGCACCGGCTTTCGCACCAACTCCCCAACAAGACGGCGCACCCCTTCCGTTCTCCCCATGCCTGGACCAACGGCGAGCGCATCGACATCCAGCCCGTTCCAATCGGCCGCGCCGGCAAACGCTCCCCCTTCGGCCGGCCATGGCCTGCACATCGCCTCGGGCATCCGATTGGCAACCGCTTCGTACACTGTTTCTGGAACAGCCATGGTCACAAGTCCGGCCCCGCTTCGCAGCGCTGCCTTGGCGGCGAGCGTCACTGCTCCTGCCATAGCTTTCGATCCGCCGACTACAAGCAGTTTGCCATACGTTCCTTTATGCGAGGACCGCCTCCGCTTTGGCATCGTCCGCATGACATCGCTTCGCTCCCACACGAACCGACGGGCTGCATTCGTTTTGACCACGAGCGGCGGAATGCCGATATCTACAACAGCGAGTTCCCCGTAATAATCGGCCGCTGGGAATGTGTACGCCCCAAGCTTCGGGCATTGAATGGTGAGCGTCATATCCGCGCGAACGGCCGCGGCGACATCACCGCCATCCGCCGGCACCCCGCTTGGCACATCGATTGCATACACAACAGCCCGCGAGCGGTTCAGTTGTTCAATGATTTCTTGATACGGAGAGCGAACCTCGCCTTTCACGCCGATGCCAAGGAGCGCATCAATGATCACGTCGTAGTGCGGCGCACGCATCGCAAACTCTTGTTCATTCCCTTCATACGGAATCCACGAATACCCGGACCGCTCGTACACCTCAAGCGCGGTGCGCGCCGCTCCTTTCACCTTTTCCTTTGGTGGAATGAGCCATACATCGGTTTCGTAGCCGCAGCTTTTCAACATACGGGCAACGACAAACCCATCCCCGCCGTTGTTGCCCGCCCCGGCAAGCACCGCCACCCTATCAGCGCGCGGAATCCGCCCTTTCAGCACCCGAAACAGCGCCTGCCCTGCGTTTTCCATCAACGAATCAGCGCTGATGCCGATCCGCTCCGTCACTTCTCGGTCGATGGCGTACATTTCATCAGATGTTACGACCGGAATCATTCTCCTTCCTCCTCTCTTCTTTTGGCCTTCGTCCCCTTTGGCGCTCCATCTTTTGCACATGTTGGCCATGGGAGAATCAGGCTTTGAGAACGAACCACGATGTCCGATGGAACGGTCTTCATGGAGCGTTCATGAAACGTTTGGCATTCCCTGCCGCGCCTTCCCATCATCAATGTATGATTTAGGGAAGCCTTGCCGGAACAGCCGGCGGCTGCGTCTAGGCGCATTTTCATTGGAGCGGCGTCATCCCTTTATCGCCGTGTTGCTCGCCTTGTCCTACCCGCTTATCCGCTATGCAGAAAAACGACGGCCATCGCCTTCACGATGACCGCCGCCTCGATTACGGCTGCTTGGCGATCACTTGCAGCCCAAACTGCAGGCAATCGTCGCAAATTGCCGCCAGCGGACCTTTGGCCAGCCTTGGTTTTTCTTTGAGACAAAACGAGCAGCGGCCGCCGCCATGCGCCTCTTCTGCCTCCAAGGCCAGCGTTTCCTCAAGTTTTTCCAATGAGAAGACAGCCAACGCCTCGTATACGTTATCAAGCAAATGATCATCAATATAGGCACATTTTCCTTCCCAACGGAGCGCGATGAGTTTCGCCGCCACCGCCATCCCTTCGTAAAACCGGCGCCGATCCTCGTTCTCCCTTTGCTCGGCCATAGCGATCAATTCATCGGCAAAACGCTCAAGCGCCCGAGGCGTGCATTCATCAAGCCACCGTGTTGTTCCGTTTGCCATATCCATTTCCCCTCCCACGTTTCTTTCCCTTTTCAATACGACAAACGGGCGTATTTTCCTTCTTCACCACAGCGGCCATTCATCAAGAAAGCGGGATCGCAGCTCAGGCGGCGGCAGCTGACAATGATCGCGCTTCAGAGTGAGACGATGCCGATGGTTGGCGACCGTGTCATATATATGATCGCGCAACAGCCGAGGGATGAGAAATCCAGACGCTGCCAGCCAATTCCAAGGCCAAGCAAGACGACGTCCGATGCGCAGGACAGCATCAGATTTTACATAACAGCACCCGTTCTCGATGAGGACGACGCTGTCTCCCGCTGACATCTCCTGCTTGGCTAACAATGCTTGACCAACGGCGCTCTGTTGCGCCGCAAAGCGGAACACCACCTGGCGGTCGCGGGCGGCGATCCAGTGTGCGCTCGCATGGCAAAACAGGCAATCGCCATCAAATAAGATGACAGGATGCATCACGTTCCCTCCATTGACCGGCTGTCGACCGGCTCGATGCAGGCGATCACGTCGTTTTTCGGCGAGTTGACCAGCGGCGCCACTTCGTACATGCGCATCTCGCTGCTCGGATACGGACGCAGCAACGATTTCAAATACTCGCTGTCGTCTAAACGCGGATCCAGCCAGTCTTCATGCTGCTCGGGAGGCAATATGACCGGCATCCGATCGTGAATGGGGGCGATGAGCTCGTTCGCCCTCGTCGTCATGATCGTGCACGTCTCAAGCGGCCCGCTCGCTCCCTCCCAGCGCTCCCACAGACCGGCAAACCCAAACGGCGCATCCGTTGCAAGCGTAAACCGATACGGCACTTTTTTCGATCCCTCTTTTTTCCACTCATAAAATCCATCGGCTAAAATCAAACAGCGCCGCCGCTTGAACGCATGGCGAAAACTCGCCTTCTCATCGACTGTTTCCGCCCGGGCGTTGATCATTTTGACACCGATGCGATCATCTTTCGCCCAAAACGGCACAAGCCCCCAGCGCATCATTTTGCCGATTCGCTCCCCTTCTTCCACAATGACCGTCAACACCTCCTGGCTCGGGGCGATGTTGAACCGAGGCGCAAGCGAACCTTGATAACGGAAACGAAACAACGCCCGCAATGTTTCCAAATCAACTGTCAACGTAAACCGACCGCACATGGCATTCACTCCTCGATTCGTTGATCAATGCCATCTTCATTCTCTATTTCTTCCATTATAATACAAAAAGCGGCCGAACACGAATCGCAGCCGCCTTACGAAGAAGTTTTTACCAATGAGCGCAAAAACGCCGACACTCTTTCTACATACTCATCGCTGTAGAGAGAAAAACTTTTCACATGATCCGCTTTGTCCGTCAGCCATAGTTGAAACGCATGCGGATGGGTGTTGTACAACTTCACACTTTCTTTGTATGGAATCGAACGGTCGTCTTTGCTGTGGATGAACAAAATCGGCCTCGGCGCGACACGATCGACCGCATGGATGGGCGAAGACACACCCAAATCCAAATCCGCAAGCGCCGGGACGATCGCTAAAATCAAATACGTAAACGGCACATCGGGCAAGTGCGTCCATACCGGCATATTGGCGCGCAAATACGATTCGAGGTCGCTAAACGGGCTGTCCGCAATCACCCCGCGAACATCGCTGTCTTCTGCCGCCGCCAAAATCGATGTCGCCGCCCCCATTGAAACGCCGTATAAGGCGACTGGCTCGCGATAGTGCCGCTTCGCGTAATCGATGACGCCAAGCAGATCGTCTTTCTCTTTGACGCCGATCGTAATCATATCGCCTCCCGACTCGCCGCTCGCGCGAAAATCAAACAAGATGACGCGGTACCCGTCGTCAACAAGCCGCTTGGCGAGCGGCAAAAACGGCACGTTTTTCTGAATCCGGTTGCCGGCATACCCATGGGCAAAAATGACCGTCATCTTCGCCGCTCCTTTAGGCGGAATGATCCAGCCTTCGAGCGCCGTTTTCCCATCTTTGCTTGTAAATGTCGCACTTTCATACGCCATGCCATAGTCTTTCGGCGTCATGGTAACCGGCTCGCGCGGTTTATGCGTCAGCTGCCAGCCGACATAAACGGACAAACCGACGCAGGCGAGCAACCCCAAAATGACAACGCCAATGGCCGCAGAAATCCAAACGCGCCGTTTTGTCCGGCGCGGCGTGCGCACCACTTCCATGTCCGTTTTCCCCTTCCTTTCTTTCATCCTACTTGTTGAATTGCTCATTTGGCAGTCAAAAAAAGAGATGTCCGCCAAAAACGAACATCCCTTTCGCCCATGGCCCGCTTCATGCCGCCAACTTACGAATGCGCGAGCGGCGCAGACGCTCCTTTACATCTGACGATCAAGTCAAACTCGCGCACCGACGTCATGCGTTCATCGACGAGCCCGCGCTCCCAAACATGGCGCAAAAACAGCTCAGCGATCAACCTGTTCCGTTCGTCTTCTTGCCCGCGTTCAAGGGCGATGATGCTCAAATACAGATCGCACATCCGATTGGCGATCGCTTTCGCGTGGAACGTCTGGACCTCTTCCGACTGGCCGTTAAGACGCGCCAGTGCTGCCCCCCATTCCTTAAGCCCTTCTTCGACCGGGCGGGCGAGCGGCTTCACGTCAGCTGCCAAACGCTCAAGGCGCTCCTGCATCTCGGCGGCAAACCGTTCGTGGATGCGATATTTGCGCATCAACCGCAGCACCTCGAGCGCCAAAATGTTCGCCGTCCCCTCCCAAACCGTCAGCACTTGCGCATCGCGCAACAGGCGTGGCGTGACAAAATCTTCAATATACCCGTTGCCTCCATGCATTTCAATCGCCTCATGGCTGAACGCGATTGCCTCTTCGGCGGTGCGCATCTTAAGGAGCGCAATCAGCAGCCTGAGCCATGCTTTCTCCGCCTCGCTCGCTTCATGCGGCGCGGCCATGACGCGGTCAAACAAGGCGATCATGTCAAAGCAGGCGCTCGTTTCCACTTCCTGTCTCGCCGTCAAATTGGCAAGCGTCTCGCGCACCATCGGGTAATCCGTCAAGACATGGCCAAAGGCAGTGCGTCGCTCAGCGTATTGTTTCGCCTCTTCAAGCGCCCGCTTCATGATGCCGACGGAAGCAACCGCATTGCAGACGCGCGAGAGATTAAGCGCTTCCATCATATAGTAGAAGCCTTTCCGCGGATCGCCGACCACATACGCCTCGGCCCCGTCAAACACGACTTCGGCCGACGGCACGGCGCGCACTCCTAACTTATCTTTCAGGCGGCGAATCGAGATGCCGTTTAACGTCCCATCTTCTTTGCGCCACGGGACAAGGAACAAGCTCAGCCCTTTCGTCCCCGGCCCGCTCCCGTCGATGCGCGCCAATACGAGCGCCACGCCGCAGCGGCCGGCATTGCTGGCAAAATATTTTTCCCCATATAGTTTATAATGGTCGCCGCACGGCACAGCACGCACCGCGTTGGCGCCAACGTCCGACCCGCCTTGGCGCTCGGTTAAAAACGTCGCCCCTTCATACAGTTCGACCTCACCGGTGGAAGTGACATGGGGCAAGTACCGTGCTTTTAACTCGTCGTCGGCGAAATGTTCAAGCACATAGGCGGTTGCCATCGTCAGCGTCACCGGACAATAAAACCCGGGCTCAGCTTGGGATAAAATGTACCCTTGGGCGTACGAATACATGTAGTTTCCTTTTCTTCCAAGCTCGGGAATCGGTTTGTGCACATAACCGACAATGCCCGTTTCGTACGTCTGTTTTGCCGTCTGCACGTATCCTTCGTTTACCCATACTTCGGAAATGTCGTTCCCAAACCGGTCGTACTTGATGAGGCGCGGCTGCCCTTCGCGGTCGGTGTGCACGGCGCGGCGGTCGACGTCCGTCAAGCAAAATTCGTAAAACGACGCGAGCTTTTCTTCCGCATACCGATACAATTCGTCATCCAAATGCCGTTTCAAATTCGCCAGCAAATTCGGATCGACTTCATAAAGCGGTTTCATCGTCTCTCCCCTTTTTCCCCTCTTCTTATCGTCCCTGTGCTCCCTGCGCCGTCGTCTCCCACATCCGCAGCACTTGTTTCAACACTTTTCCCGTCGCATTGCGCGGCAGTTCAGCGATCGCCTCATACAGACGCGGAATTTTATAGTCAGCCAGCTTGTCAGATAGGAAACGCTTGCACTCTTCCGCAAGCGGTTCGAGAGGTTGGCTCAATACAACAAACGCTTTTGCTGTTTCGCCCCACTCCGGATGCGGCACGCCGATCACGGCAACATCGGCGATCGCCGGATGCGTTCGCAGCACATCTTCGACTTCCTTTGGATAAATGTTGACACCGCCGGAAATGATGACATCTTTTTTCCGGTCGACGATCCAAATGTAGCCGTCTTCATCGCGGCGCGCCAAATCGCCGGTGTACAGCCAGCCGTCTTTGATCACCTCGTTCGTTTTTTCTTCGTCCTTGTAGTATCCTTTCATGATGCTCTCCCCGCGCAGCACGATCTCCCCGACCTCGCCGGGCGCAACTTCCTGTCCGTTCTCATCGACGAGGGCCACCTCGCAATGAAGAGCGGCATCTCGGCCGACGCTCCCCGCTTTTTCGCCATGCTCCTCAGGAGACAAGTACGTCCCGTTCGGGCCGGCTTCGGTCAAACCGTATAAACACATCATCCGCCCGGCGCCAAAGCGGCTGGCGACAAACTTCACTTCCTCACGCGACAGCGGAGCCCCGCCGTACATCCAGCAACGGACCGAAGAAAGGTCGTATTCGTCAAACCGCGGATGCTTCGCCGTCAACAAATACGCCACTGGCGCGCCGAAAAAGTGGGTGATCTTGTGACGCTCGACCAGTTCGAGCAACGCATCCGGGGAAAACGCAGGCGCTAGGACATGGGTCGCACCGACGTACGTGCCGCCTATGAAAAACAAATGAAGCGGCGCTGAGTGGCTGAGCGGCATGAGATGCAGCAGGCGGCTTTGACGGTCGATTTTCGTTTCGATCACGATCATGTCCGCAACCGTGATCACATTGCGATGCGTGAACAACACCCCTTTTGGCCGCCCCGTTGTCCCCGATGTATACAAAATCGTCGCCTCATCATCCTCTTTGGCTGGGCAGACGATCTCTTCTGGATCACCCGAATCGATCAACTCCTCGAGCGACAGCCAACCGCCTTCCGCCTTCCCGGTCTTCACCCAGATTCCATCGCTTCCACCGACAAGCGGGGCGAGCACTTGATGCACCCAATCGTGGGCGATGAGCGCCTTTGCCTCGCTATGGCCGAGAATATACTGCACCTCAGCCGCCGTCAAGCGCGCGTTAATCGGCACAACAACCGCGCCAAGGCGCAAAACAGCAAAGTACGAAACGGCAAACTCTTTGGTATTGGGCATATACAGCGCGACTTTATCGCCGCGTCCGACACCAAGCCGAGCCAATGATGAGGCCAAGCGATTGACCATGCAGTTGACCTCGGCATACGACAGCGATGATTCTCCTTCGATGACCGCCGTTTTCTCTGGAAATTTCCTCGCATTCCGGGCGAGCAGCTCTGAAATGTTCATCCATCCGATTCCTCCCATTCTCGCAATCGCTGTTCAAAATCGGAAAGCAGCGCTTCCATCTCCGCCTTCAGCTGAAGCAAATCCTCGATCCGCTCGCTCACCTCCTTCAATTTCCGCCGCCCGTATTCGACCGTTTTTTCAAGCTGTTTCTTCCCCGTGCGATCCTCATCAAACAGCGCAATCATCTCATGAATTTCGTCAAGCGAAAAGCCGAACCGTTTGCCGCGCAAAATGAGCTTGAGTTTCGCCCGCTCCTTTTTCGTATACAGCCGCTGCCCTGACTCGGTCCGGATTGGGGAGAGCAATCCGCGTTCTTCATAATAGCGGATCGTCCGTGTGCTCACATCAAACTCTTGCGCCAAATCGGAAATGGTGAAATAGTGCATGGCCATCCCTTTTCTAGAATCAATATTCTGAATTTTATTTTAATTGACGTTTACGTAAAAGTCAACGAATATGAAAGCAAAGAAACAGTCATCCTCCCCCTTCTCCGTGTCCATTCTCTCCGCCATCCAACCATCAATATGGAAAAAATGGATCTGGGAGCCGTCGGCGAAAGGAGACATCCTAAGCCAATGCAAAGAAAGAGACAGTCGACCGAACGCACAGGTCATCAGCACTGAAACGCTTTTCCATTATTCATGGCGGCCAGAAGCGAATCGGACGGCATGGGTCGATATACGCGCCGCTGATTCCCTGGCGAAATCACCATGACAAAAGAAAAAAGCCCCTGTCTAAGGAGCCGTTTCCTCACCCGCCCGCCCCGGTGTAAAAGCGCAAGGCAAACCGCCAAAAGCGACGGGCCAGCCATAAAAAGAGAATGGCCGCAGCCAAAGCCGCCAGCGCTGTCGGGATGCGCCATTTTCCAAGCAGCGCCAAAGCCGGCGTATTGGTGATCAACACCGCCGGCAAGATGTAGGTAATCACCAACCGCACCGCCCCGCGGTACATGCTGCCGGGAAAGCGGGCCGTATCAAAAAACGAATCGAAAATAAACGACAAGTCATCGATGCGCACGACCCAAAACGAGGTCGTCATCAACATCATCCATAGCGAATAAATGAGCAAAAGAGAAGCGGCCATCACGATCAGAAACATGCATACGTCGGCCGCCGATGGCACGTAGCGTTCAACATACAAGCCGAAGCCGATGACGCCGATGCCAAGCGCCACATCGATAAGCCGCCAAAAGACAAGGTGGCGGAAGCTGACGTAAAACATGCTGTCGACCGGTTTCGTCAAAATATAATCGAGCGTGCCGCGCCTGACATGCTCAAGCAGCCTTGGCATGTTCGGGCGGAGCGCAAAATCGATGAATCCGCGCAGCGTATTAAAGACGCCGAGCAGCACAAGCACTTCCCCATACGTCCAGCCGCCTAAGCGATCCGTCTGGTAAAAAAAGATATGGACGGTCAACAGAGCGATTGCGATGCCAAAAAAGCTGGCGATAAAATTGCCGAAAAATTCGCTCCGGTATTCCATTTCCTCGACCAAACAAGCGCGGAAAAACTCGCGGAACACCCGCCCGTATCGCCGCATGTTCATCCACCTACCGCCTGATTTTTTCTCATCCCCGCTTTCCACAGCCATTGCAAAGCACCAATCAGCGCCATCATCCACCCGGCGGCGATCGCAAAGCCGCGCGCCAACTCTCCTCCATCCGCCGCCCCGGTGGCGATTTCGATCGGAAAACTGATCATATAGCGAAACGGCAGCCACTCGCTCCATTCGCGAAGCTGCGGCGGAAGCAGCCCAAGCGGCGCGATCCGTCCTGACAAAAACAACGAAATGACGTCGATCACGCCGTACACAGCCGCCACTTTCGTCATCCAAAACGCAAGCAACCCGCACGAGTAACTAAGCAAAAAACGAAGCGCCGCACCCAATACAACCGCCATCAAAAACAACATGATTTGACTTGCCGTCATGTGAGGACGAAGCGCCGGCCAAAATGTCGCTGCCACTACCCAGACAGGCACTAAAATGACGGCAAACAGCCATTTATAAATGATGTTTTCCGCGATCGCCCAATGGATCGGGTGAAGCGGCCTAAGCAACCAATTCGAAAACGTCCCTTCGCGAATTTCACGGTCCAGCTCCCATACATCCCACGCGCTCGTCATTCGTTCGACAAAAATGACGGCCATAAAATAAAAGACAAACGAATCGCTCTCTTCCGGATGAATGTTCATCCAGACAAACATCGTGATCAGCGGCTGCGTGATCGCACCCGTCATCCAGACGAACGTCGCCAAACGATACGCGAGCATTTCGATGTATTTCATCCGCAACAAAGCGATATATTTGCGAATCATACACGCTCCTCCTGAAACGCGCGCGTAATCACTTCCTCAAGCGGCGGGTCTTCAATATTGATGTCGCGGACATCAAACCGCTCTAATAACCGCGCTGCTGTCCCCGCCGCCTTCTCGCGCGCCACCCGCAATACGACTGTTCCTTCTTCGATTTCCGCCACTTCGCCATACTCTCCCCAATCCATGTCCGGAACCCGTGAAAACCGGACTTCCAATCGCTTGTACGGCGCCAGCTTCTCCGTCAGCACTGACAGTTCCCCGTCGTAAATCAATCGCCCGTAGTTGATGATCATCACCCGGTCGCAAAGCGCTGCAACATCACCCATGTAATGCGATGTCAACAAAATCGTCGTCTCGTGCTCCCGATTGTAGTCAACGATAAAGCGACGCACGTTTTCTTGCGTATGAACGTCAAGCCCGATCGTCGGCTCATCCAAAAACAACACTTGCGGCCGATGCAAAAGCGCCGCCGCCAGCTCGCAGCGCATCCGCTGCCCGAGCGACAGACTGCGCGTCGGCTTGTCCAACAGCGGCGCCAAGTCGAGCAGTTCCGTCAATTCCTCGAGCGTCTGGCGGAAAGCCCGATCGTCGATGTCATAAATCGCTTTATTGACCAAAAACGTCTCCATTGGCGGAATGTCCCAAATGAGCTGGCTTTTTTGCCCCATCACCAAGCTCATCATTTTTTTAAACTCCGGCTTTTGCTCAAACGGCACAAACCCGCCGACCGTGATCTCTCCTGATGTCGGATGCAAGAGGCCGGCAAGCATTTTCATCGTCGTCGTTTTCCCCGCCCCGTTTGGCCCTAAAAAACCGACAATCTCCCCTTTTTCAATCGTAAACGAAACGTCCTTCACCGCCTCAATGACGCGGTAGTCGCGCCGCCATAAACTGCGCGCCGCCTCAAGCCATCCCGCTTCGCGGCGATGGACGCGGAACGATTTATGCAAATGGCTGACACGGATCACAGTCCCCATCCTCCACTGTTTGTGCTGTTGACATTCTTTTGTTATATCACATCGAGGGGGCGCGCCGCAAAGAAAAACATTTCGCCATCTTTTCTCTATCGTTCCCATCTTTCGTCATGTATAATAGAGAGAGAATCGAACGAGAAAGGGGATTGTCGAATGGGGGACATTACAAATGAAATGATTTGGCAAGCCATTAAAGAACTTGCCGAGCAGCTGCAACAAACGAACGGACAAGTGCAGCAACTGGGCCAACAGGTGCAACAAACAAACGAGCAAGTGCAGCAACTGGGCCAACAAGTCCAACACCTTAACAGCCAAGTGCAGCAGCTGAACCACCAAGTACAGCAAACTCATGAGCAAGTCGACCAGCTCGCCAAACAAGTGCAGCAAACGAATGAACAACTCAACCAATTAAGCCAGCAAGTGGCCGACATGGACAAACGGATCACCGATGTCGCCAACGGCCAAAACATTTTAGTTGAAGAGCTGTTCGAAAACAAAAAGGAGATCAAGCGGGTCAAGACGGCGCTCAATATGTACTAGACGTCAGTCCGCTCCATTTCGTTGATCTCTTCGACGTTTAACGCTTGTTCCATATCCTGTGTGAACATAGCCATCATCAAACAACATCCCCCTGCTTACGTCATACTAAAACTCCGAATCATCGTCGCCGCAAATGAAGCCCGGAAGGTTCTCCTAAACAGATCTTCCGGACTTTCTCATCATGAAAACGGACACCGTCTCGTCTCATCGCCCCAACATCTCTTTCACCGTCGTCCGCTCCTCAATCACCGATGGATTTCCAAACTGGCCTAGTCCGCTTGCTTTCTTCCATGCCCCCGACTCCTCTATTTATAATTCACTAATACATAGAAAGGTTGTTATTAAGCATCGTCACTTAATAACAACCTTTCGCATTTCAGCTTATCTGCGTCTTCGCCGCCAGCGTCTTCGCCAGCTCGAGGAAAAAGTCGAGCGCCTCTGGATTGGCCATTGAGCCCGGGTTGACTGCCTTTTCGAGCGGGAAGCCTAAGAGCAGTTTCCGGATCGGAATCTCCATTTTCTTTCCATTTAGCGTTTTCGGAATTTGCTTCACCTCGTAAATTTCATCTGGAACAAAGCGCGGCGAGACGTGTTGCCGAATCGATTGGCGGATGCGTTCTTTCAGCTCGTCATCGAGCACTGCGCCCGGCTTGAGGACGACAAACAGCGGCATAAACGATTGCTTGCCCATCATTTCCAAATCGACAATGAGGCTTTCGAACACCCCGTCGACCGCTTCGACCGCACGGTAAATTTCGCTCGTTCCCATGCGGACGCCGGCGCGGTTGATCGTCGAGTCGGAGCGTCCGTAAATGACGCATCCCCCTTGTTCGTCAATTTTAATCCAGTCGCCGTGCTTCCAGACGCCCGGGTACGTGTCAAAATAGCTGTTCCGATACCGTTCGCCGTCTGGATCGTTCCAGAAAAAGAGCGGCATCGACGGCATTGGTTTTGTAATCACAAGTTCACCGACTTCATTCACAAGCGGCTGGCCGTTTTCGTCAAACGCCTGCACATCCGCGCCCAACGCGCGGCACGAGAGGATGCCGGCGCGCACCGGCAAAATCGGCGAACCGACGACAAACGCGGTGCACACATCCGTTCCGCCGCTGCATGATGCCAGGCAAATGTCATCCTTGACGTTTTCATACACCCAGGCGAACCCTTCGACCGTCAGCGGCGAACCGGTCGAGAGCACGGCCTCGAGCTTTGACAAGTCATATTGCTCTTTTGGCTTCAGGCCGAGCTTCATGCAGATGTTGATAAACGCCGCGCTTGTGCCGAAATGGGTGATGCCTGCCTTCTCGGCGAGCTCCCATAAAACGTTGCCATCCGGATACGTCGGGCTGCCGTCATAGAGCACGATGGTCGACCCGGCCAGCAGTCCGCCGACGAGAAAGTTCCACATCATCCATCCAGTCGTCGTAAACCAGAAAAACGCGCTGTCTTTCGTCAAGTTTTCTGAAATAGTCAATGCTTTCAAATGTTCAAGCAAAATGCCGCCATGCCCTTGGACGATCGGCTTCGGCAAACCGGTCGTTCCCGAAGAATACAAAATCCAAAGCGGATGGTCAAACGGAACGTCTTCATAGACGAGCTCCGCCTTGTCCGCCACGACATCATCCCACAGCACGACGCCCTCATCCGGTGCTTCCATCTGCCCGCGCCAATACGGAAGCAGCACCGTCTTTTTCAATGACGGCAATTTGGCGCGCAATTCGGATACGACCGGCATTTTGTCAAATTCTTTGCCGTTGTATTGGCAGCCGTCGACGGCAAACAAGACAGTCGGCTCGATTTGCGCGAACCGGTCAATGACGCTGCCAGCGCCAAAATCCGGCGAGCAGCTTGACCAAATGGCGCCGATCGAGGCGCACGCCAAAAACGCCATCACCGTCTCGGGGATATTCGGCATATAAGCGACGACGCGGTCGCCGCGCTTCACTCCCATCGCTCGCAATGCTTTGGCGATCGCCGCCGTTTTTTCGCCGAGCTCCTGCCATGACACTTCCCGGTACGGCACGCGTTCCGAGCGGAAAATGATGGCCGGGCGGTCGGCGCGCGCATGCCGGAAAATATGTTTCGCATAGTTGAGCGCAGCGCCTGGAAACCACTCCGCCCCTGGCATCTTCCGCTCCCGCAGCACACACTCATACGGCGTTGCCGCCTGAACACCACAATATTCCCAAACCGTTTCCCAAAATTCTTCAAGATGCTCAACTGACCATGTCCATAGTTCGCGGTACGAGTTAAATGACAACTCCTTTTTCTCTTTCAGCCAGTCCATATACCGTCGAATGTTCGATTGCCGAATTTGCTCCTCCGTCGGCTGCCAAAGAATCGTCCCTTCCGTAATCGCTTTCATTTCATCGTGCGTCAATGGACGCCGTCACCGCCTTTCTGCCGATAGTTTGTTCAGACTATTCATATGATAACATGATTTCCTATTGTTTTGAATAGTCGCCAGTTCGACAACTCTGTCAGAAAAAGATGAAACAAATTTGTTGACAACAGCGAGGCAACTGGAATATGATAAACACAAAAGTTGGTCTAAGCAAAAAAAATGTCTTTTATAAAAAATATTAACCGGAGGGAAACTTTTATGGCACAAGGAAAACGTTGCCGCCTCTCCGATATGAAACCGGGCGATCGATTTCGCATCGAAAAGGTTGATGTTCCTGATCCTATGTTAAAAAGGCGGTTGCTTGATTTGGGATTTGTACCCGGCGGGGAAGTGAAGGTTGGACAAAGAAGCCCGCTTGGCGACCCGACCGCCTATCGCGTTTGTGGAACGACGATCGCATTAAGGAAAGAAGAAAGTGACTATATTTACGGGGAGAAGATCAGCCATGACTGATATGACGTATACGATTGCCTTAATGGGAAATCCGAACACCGGCAAAAGCACGTTGTTCAACGTCTTAACGGGCCTGCGCCAACATACCGGCAACTGGCCCGGGAAAACGGTCACTCATGCGGAAGGAGAATGCCGCCACCGCGGCACGTTGTACCGGATCGTCGACTTGCCGGGAACGTATTCGCTCTATTCCAATTCAGCCGATGAAGAGGTGGCGCGCGATTTTCTCCTGTTTCAACGTCCTGACGTCACGGTCGTTGTGGTCGACGCTACGGCATTAGAACGCAACTTGAATCTAGCGCTTCAAGTATTGGAAATGACCGACCGCGTCATTATCGCTATCAATTTGATGGATGAAGCGAAAAAGAAAGGCATTCATATCAATACAAAAAAATTAGCCGTCAAACTCGGCGTGCCGGTCGTGCCGATCTCGGCCCGCAACCGGGAAGGAATCGATGCACTGCTTGATACAGTGGATGCCATGGCGCATGGCCGCATCAACACCAACCCGCTTTCCATCCGGTACAGCCCGGAAATCGAACGAGGCATTGCCAAACTTCTTCCACTCGTGAAAGACGTGATGGGAGACACGTATCCTGCTCGCTGGATCGCTCTTCGTCTCCTTGACGGCGATACATCGCTGCTTCAAGCGCTGAAACAACCGCCGCAACCATTGATCAAGGAGGGGAACGCGTATGCCTGCTGCGGATCCATCAAATCGATTTGACCGCTTAATGACAGAAGCGAAATCATTGGCGCCGGACAATGTGCGCGAGCAAATCGTTGCCGCCATCTTTCAAACATCGGCCGAGCTTTATCGAGAATGTGTCAATCATACGAAGAGCGTGAAACGTGATCGAACGGAACAGATTGACCGGATCGTCACGTCGAAGCGGTGGGGATTTCCAATTATGCTGGCGCTTCTCGCCGCTGTCCTTTACATGACGATCGCCGGCGCCAACGTATTTTCCGATTCGCTCGCCCGCTTGTTCGGAACGATCGAAACGTATCTCACCATGGCCTTTCAAGCGATTCACGCCCCCGACTGGTTGCACGGCCTCATTGTACTTGGCCTATACCGCGGCACGGCTTGGGTCGTCAGCGTGATGCTGCCGCCGATGGCGATTTTCTTTCCCGTATTCGCTTTGCTCGAAAATTATGGCTACTTGCCGCGTGTCGCCTTTAACATGGATCGCTTGTTTAAAAAAGCGGGGGCGCATGGCAAACAATCACTGACGATGGCCATGGGCTTCGGCTGCAACGCGGCGGCCATCATGTCGACGCGCATTATCGAATCACCGCGCGAACGAATGCTGGCCATTTTGACCAACAACTTCGTCCCCTGCAATGGACGTTGGCCAACGCTGATCCTGCTTTCGTCCTTATTTATGGCAGCCGGCTATACAGGCGGATGGAAAACGTTCGTTACGGCGGGTGTGGTCGTCGCCATGGTGTTGTTTGGCATCGTCGTCACGTTGACCGTTTCATGGGTCTTATCCAAGACGGCCTTGCGCGGCATTCCGACCCATTACACGCTGGAGCTGCCGCCGTACCGACGCCCGAAAATCATGGAGACGATCATCCGGGCCACCCTCGACAAATCACTCTATGTGCTGAAACGGGCGGTAACGGTTGCGGCGCCGGCCGGCATTCTGACATGGGTGCTCGGCAACGTTCACGTGGGAGATACGACCGTGCTGGCGTATTTAGCCGACTGGCTTGACCCATTTGCCAAAGCATTGGGATTGGATGGCTACATTTTGATGGCGTTCATTTTAGGCTTGCCAGCCAATGAAATTGTCGTGCCGATTTTGCTGATGGGCTATTTATCCGCGGGGGCGCTCACTGAAGTCGATGGCCTGCATTCTCTAAAACAAATTTTGCTTGACCACGGCTGGACGTGGCTCACCGCCCTCAATATGATGCTGTTTTCCCTGCTTCACTACCCATGCGGCACGACGCTCGTCAACATTTACAAAGAAACGAAAAGCGCGAAATGGACGTTCGTCGCCTTTGCCTTGCCGACAGCGATTGCCATTGCGGTCACCTTTACGACCGCACAGCTGGCGAGATGGTTGGGGCTTATTTGATCTCTTCTCGAGACTGGCTTAACAGGCTGTCCCGCTCCGAACTTTCTCCTCTCACCTTCTGTTTCAAGAGGAGAGGCTTCTCAGTAAGTAGTGCCGACAATAAAGAAGGATGTCCCGCTTTTTTTGAGGACATCCTTCATGTTTGGCATCGATGTTCCTTGCTAACACCTGCGGATCATATAGAGCCTTCTTGACAAGCCTTCGAACCTTCCGGCCATAAAACGTATAATTGTTGCGCTCCCCCTTTGCTTGATAAAGACCTGGTCGACGTGGACGCTCAACTTTTTTCGAGGTGTTTCCATCCGATGGGCAAACAACGATTCCTATGCTGATTGTAGGTTGCCCAGCGCTGTCTTTCAGCAATTCCGTGCTGCTCTCTGCTTCCTGCTGAAAAACTCACCTAATTATTCATATCGAAAATTCTTCTCTGCACTTCATGAAATTTCAGTTTCGAAATATATGCGACTTTCTCACTATCGAAAAAATGAGCCAAATACGTTTCGCCAACTTGGGTAATTTTTATTATTTTTTTTAAATTGATAATATAAGAGCGGTGAGTCTTAAAAAAACAATTGTCCAGCTCCCTTTCAATTTCGTTCAGCGTCTCCGTTGTTTCATATTGCTCATTTGCCGTGTGAATGACCGTTTTTCTGCTTTCCTTTTCCACGAATAAAATATCTTCCATCGGCAGCAAAACAATAGAGTTTTTCGATCGGATTCCAAGCCTTTTGCTCGGCTGTTTCGCTTTTACAGCGGCGCATTGCTTGGCCATTTCAATCAATTTGCGGGCCTTTTCCAACGCATAAAAGAGACGCGTTCGCTCAATCGGTTTCACGATATAATCCGTAGCGGACACTTCAAAAGCCTCTACGGCAAATTCATCGTATCCAGTAATAAAAATCACCTGGAGGGCAGGCAAAAGCTGCCTGCATATCTTGACCGCCTCCATGCCATCGAGCCCAGGCATATTGATATCGACCAATACAATATCCGGCTGTTCTTGGAGCACAAGCTGCAAAAACTCCTCTCCGCTTGTCGCCTCAGCCACAACGTTGTAATTGGGGAATAAGTGGATAAAATGCCGCAAAATCGTTCTTGAAGACGCATCATCATCAGCAATCACGATTTTTAAATCATTCATTGCTTCCTTCCCTTCTTTCTATCCTCCTATTCCAACTGATCCCCTCGCGATTGACAGAACATCGGCACTCCTAAAATTTCCTCTAACTGAACAATGCGAAATACTTCATTTACTTCCGGTTGTATTCCGAAAATCATCACTTGTTTTCCGTCCTCCTTTAAGGCATCAATGAAATGAACGAGCAGCCCGATCCCCGTCGAATCAACAAAAGGGACAGCTGACAAATCGAAAGAAACCGTATGGAAACACCTGATTTCTTGAAACATCGCTTCCATTGCCTCTGTTGCCTCAATATCTAAGTCCCCTTTAAAATAAACATCTACATTCTGCCCATTTTTCGCCAACTCATATAAAAACATTGTATCCCCCTCAACTTTTTTAATCGAAAATCATTTGTCCGTTTTCGTCTAACGCCGCTTCAATTTGGCGATGTTCTTTTTGGAACGTGTAAGCTGTTTTACCGATTTGAACTATTGTCCCCTCTTTCACCACACCAAATCTCACTGTTTGGCCCTCAGGCACGGCAATGTGTGTAACGACCCCGGAATCCGAACCAGCCTCTTGAATAGACGCCCCTTTTCGGGCGTAGGCGCGGCCGCCGCGCATAACCCCTTTTACGTTTAGAAAACCGCCGGAATGAATCGTACAGTTATAGCATCCTTGGCCAAAAACGGTTATATCGCCGCTGCAGTAGATCGTGCTATTCAACGCGTAGGCCATCTCGATATAACTGCTTTCGCCATTGACATCCGTGTATTGTTTCATTGTTGTCTTTATGTCCTCAAGCAGCTTGGCGAGCTGTTCAAGGGAATGGAGCTCGTTCGGGATGCTCGAGAAAAAACAGCGTTGAAACCGCTCAGCTAAATCGAACCAAACCGGATGAAACTGCTGGCGGTCGCCCCTTTTGGTCACCTCAATATACTTGTGCCCTACTGCAACTAAAGGGCGGAATTTATAATCCATTAAAAGCTTGATTAATGGGAACAGTCCGTTCTGTTTCCAATCTGTCCTTTTAAACGCCGGAGAACTGACTAGCTGCTTTATAGAGGAAATCATTTTTTCAATATATCCTTCGATTGTGATTAACAAATGCGCGAGCTCGGAAGTCAGTATATGGCCTGTTCCCGCCGAGATGACGCTTCCAATGACATTTCGTCTGATAAAGACAGCTTGTTTTGACGTAATCGTCGCTCGAGTGACATTTTGAAATATCGTAATATTGCCCTCCGCCTCGACGCTCATCCCGTCTTCGACGTTGCCGGTAATGTCGACGTCGCCATGAAACCGAATATTGCCCGAACCTAAATCGACGTCGCCTTGATGAGTAAGCTTGTCCACTATAAATATATGCACATCTAGCCCTTGTTGCCGAAATACGGGCCGCCCGTTGGCCAACGCCACAATTTTCGTTCCATTTTCAATCGCCGTTACTCCTTTTCCTAAATAGACAGCCACCGGGTAGACAGGTTTAGGCGGAATCGGCTCATTCGTCACCGTCACGCCCGGAACGCCCGGGACCGGGGGATGAACGATCGCGATGACTTGCCCCGGATGAACGGAAGGAATATTGTTTACTTCGCGGAAATCAACAGTGCCGTCTTCCCGCAGTTTCGGCCCCGCCTGTTTACTGTCCAAATTGACCGTTAACTCCACCCAACCGTTTTTTCCTTGCTGCGGTTTCACTCCTCTAGCAATGACGAAATCACCCGGTTTTGTCGTTTTGGCCGCTTCAGCCATCGCGATAAAATCAAGCCCTTGGACAATATTCAACGATTTTAGTTTTTGCAAAACCGGTTTGTACTCGAGAGTGTTTTGCACTTCAATGTGCTGTTCGGCTTTTAACTCAATATGGTAATCAGGGTCGATATCTTTTATTTGAAAGCGTTTTTTCACCCCCGGCTCTATGCGCAAGATGGCGTGCAGCTTGTCTTCATCAACGATGATATCCCATTTTGTCTCGACCGTTTCCTCCGCCGTTTGTATTTCTAATTGGTCGCCTTCCGTGATGACCGTCGTCCCCGTCACTGGCTCGCCATTTTTAAAAAGCAGAACGCCTTGCCCCACGGTAATGGTCGGATAGCATAGCGGCGATGGACGATAAAAAATTTGCCCTCCTCGTACCCATGCTTTTCCGCTCAAATGATCCTCAGTTACTTTGGACCGCGCTCCGCCCACACTGGCCGAATCGGATTTTTCTTCTTCAGCAACGCTAGACGGCTCAACCTGCCTTTCTACTTTCGTCAGCTTTACAATTGCTGGTTTGAAACCGATGCGCCAAATTCCTTTTGTTTCCCGTTGGATAATTTCGATCTGCACCTCTTCACGTTTGCTTTGCAAAATCGCTAGGCCAACGTGAATCGCCTCATCGATGTTTTTTCCTTTCGAAATGATCGTTTGCCCCATCGCCGCCCCCCCCTTGCCAAAAGTTTATGTTTCTTGATGAATTTTTACTATCACCATGGTCATATCATCTTTTTGCATAGCGCCTTCCGTAAAGGTGTAAATATCCTCTATCACACGCTGCCCCGCCTGATGCGCTGGACAGCTGGCGTATTTTAATAATGCGCGGATAAGACGATCACGCTGAAATTGCTCCTTTTTCCGGTTTTCCGCCTCGATAATGCCATCAGTATAAAACAACACGACATCGTCCGTTTCAAGAGCGATCTCTTTTTCTTCATACACATATTCAGGGAACGCGCCAACCATGATCCCCAACGTCTTAGGAAGTTCAACGACTTTCCTTTCTTTGCTTTTCAACAGCAAAGGCATCATATGGCCGGCGCTCGCATATGTCAGAACGTTCGTATGCGGGTCCCAATCAGCACAAACTAGTGTGACAAACGATTTCAAGGAGCGCAAATCTTGACAGAGAGCTTTGTTCATCGCCGTCAGCGTCTGACTTGGGCTTTTACTGCTTTCTGAGGCGCTGCGAAACGCTCCGCGCGTCAAAATCATTAACATTGCCGCGGGAATCCCTTTTCCCATCACATCGCCAATCACGATACGGACTTTTCCGTTGCCGAGCGGGTAAAAATCATAGTAGTCTCCGCCAATCAACCTAGCTGGAATGGAAAGGCCCTTCACTTCTGCACCTTTTACATCAGGAACCGAGCCATTCAACAATTTCGTTTGAATATTTTTCGCCAACTGAATTTCTCGCTCCAGCCATTTCTCCATATCCGGTTTATTGGCGAGCGGCCGACCGTATAGATAGATGTTCTCACTGAAATACATCAAACCGCCCTCCCGGCAATCGTCTCCAACATCGTCAATAAACCGACCGTTTCTAAAATCTCGTGTATTGGCCCACTCATCCCTTTTAGTTCGATTGAAAATGAATGTTCGATGGAATGATAAATGATTTCCATGATCGCTCCAACCCCTGTAGAGTCAATAAATTCCAATCCAGAAAGATCAATAGTCAACCCCTTGATGCCTATAAGCTTTTGTATATAACCTTCCAATATATGGGCGGTCGATATATCAAGTATTCCCCTGATTTCCAAATTGGCTGCCTCATCATCGAAGTGCAACCCGATCTGTAACCCCATAGCAGCTGTTTTTCACTCCTATCTAAACAAAATTAAAGGATAAAACGGCTCATCTGTTGAAGCAGCGCATTAGAGATGTATGAAAGCTCTTTTGACTGACCATGAAGCTCTTTCAGTAAATCAGACAATTGGATCGTCATCTCTGTGACTACCGCCGTTCGGTCATTGGCGATCACTCTCATTTGCTCAACCTTCTCCAAAACAGTCATCACCTTTTGATCCCCCGGAAATGCTTTTAATACATTTGCCATTTCGTCTAAAAATGCATGGATTTCATTCAGCCATTCTCTCGATTGAAGCGTTGTTCCCACGGCCAACTCATACATTTTCTCGACCGACCGCGAAGCCTCTGCTTCAAGCACGACGGATGAACGCTGAGTTTTGACCGCCTGCTCCTTTACGTCTGTGACGAGCACATTCAGCTTTTGAACCATTTGATTCACATCGTTTGAAAGTTCTTCTAACTCGCTGCCATCCTTCACATGGCTTTTTACCGTCAAATCCCCAGCCGCCAACTGTTGCATTTGCCGTTTCAGTTTTTGAATGTTTTCATAAATGCGGTTAAAAAATGGAATCGTCACTACAAACAGCGACAGCAAAGACAATAAGCTTGAAGCGATTAAAATAATCGAATAGTTATAGAATGGCGCAGTCATTTTTTGATAGTCCAACACTAAATAAAGAATGCGATGATCGCTGATCGGCAGAAAAACTTTATACAGTTTTTCGCTGTTGACTTCTTGGACAGACAGTTTTTTTGCCGGATTGTCTACCAACTCTTTCATCATATCAATATCTTGTTTTGTATGGTACTTAAACTCGCCGTATTCTATTTTCTTCACCGGCGGATAAAAGTTTGTTTCCAAAGCAGGGTTTTTAAATACCGCCGCATTTAATACGGAAATATCCTTGATATAGGAGCTTCTTCGCTTGATTTGTTCGATCAACTGATCCGGACCCGCCTGCTTGGTGAACTGGTATACGTCCCCCGCTTGAATAAACGGGTTAATAATATAATCCGATCCGGGCGGATGATAGTAGGCGTACTTAAAAAAGCGCGGCTTGTCCTTATGGGAGCCGGATTGGACAATTGGGAGCACGAAGATGTTTTGGCTCGCATACCCTTCCTCCCCGGCAACCCGCGGCATTCCCCCTTTTAAGAGGGTGTCCGCGTATGCATACACGGTTTTTCCGTAACTTTTGGTGCTGAATCCAATATCTTTTGGATCCGTCGACTTCGTCGCTACAATATCGTCGCCCTTTCGTTCAAAAATCGTCAGCCCGGCCAGTTGAAACCTCTCTTTCATCTCTTCCAACTGCTCATGGCGAATATGTCGGGCTTCCGGCGTACGGAGAAGATCGCCGATATGCCGTGCGACCGCTACCATTTGCAAGTCAATTTGGTGCTCGATCATTTTCGACGCCAGCTCTGTTTCCTCGATCCCTTGCTCGACGCCGCGAGCTATGAGCAACGACTTTTCATAAATATCGGCTTCGATTTGCCGATTCATAAAATAAACTTGCAACATACCAAACAGGCACGCAATGACGATAAGCAAAGAAAATACTTGCACTAAAAACCGCTTTCTTAACGTTATTCGCCTCATCCATCCAACTCCTTCGCCTGCTATTCACGGGCAGCAATCCGCTTCGTCGCCAACTGCTGCAATTTGACTTTATCGGCCTTCCCTTGGCTGACCGGGATCTCATCGATGGTGAAAATATGATCGGGCACTTTATAAGAAGCGAGCCGCTCGCGGCAAAATGAGTAAAGATTCGTATCGCTTACATGTTCTTTCGGAACAACGAAGGCGACAATTTGCTCTCCAAAAATTGGATGAGGAATCCCCACAACCGCTGCCGCAAAAATGCTCGGATGACTGGCCAACAAACTCTCGATCTCTCCCGGAATCACCTGTTGCCCACCTTTTTTAATCATTTCTTTTTTGCGGCCGACGATTTCAATCGCCCCGCTTTCTGTCATCCGCGCTACATCTCCGGTATAAAACCATCCATCCCGGTAGGCTTCCTGCGTTAAATCCGGGCGCTGATAATATCCTAAAAATCCGTTAGGCGTCTTGACGACCAATTCACCGATCTCCCTTTTGTCCGGAGCATTGACGATGGCCGCCTCAACCCCTGGAACTAATTCCCAATCCATTCCTTGGCGAACATCGTTTTTGCTAAACATCACACCGCCAATCTCCGTCAAGCCATATATGCTTATGATGCGGCAATGGTCAATCGGCCGCACGGCTTCGATAAAATCGGCCGTAATCCTCTCCCCCGCCAACCCGATGAGCTCGAGCGGCTCGAGCACCGGTTTTTTCGCCAACAAGTACAGCGATCGAAATAGTGACGGGCTTGTCACCAACTTATTGACAGGATGGGTGTGCAACAGTCGAATGATATCGGGAAAGTGAAATGATTCAGTAGCAACAAAATGCAGCCGTTTTTTGATCGATACTACCATTAAACATAGCCCGAATAATCCTGAAAACGGAACTATCCCAAGCACTTTGTCCGATGCAGAAAGAGACAGCGCAGCAGATAACGCTGCATCGCCAAATTGGATAAAGTTGAAATCAACCATCACCCCTTTTGGGACCCCAGTGCTCCCTGACGTACACGCAATGATGTCAACAGGCTCGCTTTCAACCGGCTTAGGCATCCCGGCAACGACCGTTGCTTTCCAATGATCCCCTTTTACCGAATCATAAATGATCGTTTCCTCTCCCGTGCCATGAGCCCATTGGGAAACGGCATTGAAAAATTGAAAATTTTGATGTTGCCTGATGGTCAAAATCACATGCGGATTTATGAATTCGAGCAAGCGGGATAAATCTTCGCTTCTTAAAAACGGACTGATCGGCACAGCAACCGCTCCGAGGCGGTTAACGGCCAACAGTAAACTAAGGAAACTGGAAGCATATGGAATCATAAACGCTACTCTTTTTCTTTGGACGGGGCCGAGCTGCGTCAGGAGAGAACAGTATTTGTTTACTTCCTGCCGTATATCGTCTAGCGAATAGCTGCCCGTTTGCGACGTTAAAATCGTCTTATGAACATCTTCGTTTTTCCCTTCCTCAAATATCCATTTGTATAGCTGGCTCATATTATTTCTCCTTTCCCAACTAACGACTTGTACAGTCCACCAACGGTTCGGAAGTCCAAATCGTGAGGAATTTGCCCAATTTCTAACTGAAGCTTTTCAGCCAATACGACAAGCAAATGAACAAGTTGCAACGAATCAACCCCTAAGTCATTTTGAAACGAAGATTCGGCGGTTACTTGCTCCACCGGCACTTTTGCCTCTTCAGCAATCAATTGGCAAAAGTCAGAAAACCCCATCGATATCCCCCGCTATTCTTGAAACCATGATGCGGCATATCCGCGAATATAGTGCAGTTTATAATTGCAACAATGTCCTTCATCGTCGAATTCGAGCAGTTGTTTTCCAACGGGCAACCGATCATATAGGCGATAAATGTGCTCGCTTGGCACCATAGTATCCCGTTTTCCATGCACAAGCAAAACCGGATGGCGAAACGTTGTCCTTTCTAACTGTGGGAGCCAAACCGACCCCTTTTCTTCGCTGACAAACTGTACCCTCTCAACAAAATAGGCAGGCAGCTGAATTTCTTTACTCTCGAACGCTGGAGAAACAGCCGCCACTTTTCTCACTTTCGGATGGCCGCTGCTGTAAATGGCCCAAGAAGCGCCAGAGCTGGTGCCAAATACGCAAATCGGCAGCGAAAAGTGCGAAGATGTCCAGTCGATCAATAAATGAATAAACTGCTCCCAACGCCCGGCGGCGCCTTTTAAGCCGCTATGCACATACGTTTCGCCTTGGCCAGGGCCGTCAAAACTGACAGTCACAAACCCGTTTTGCAAAAAATCGTCCTCATATGTGAAAAGTTCTTCTTTCGTTGAATCAAGCGGATTGATGATAATGACCGCCCCTTTGGCCTTAACGGGCAGCCGAACCCTTCCAAAACACGTCTTACCCTCCACATCGAGTTGGACGTAATGAGTTTCGAGCGGCGACAGCTCATCAGCTATGCGGGCGGCTTGCAAGCTTTTTAACAGCCATTCCTTCTTTTCCTCATTCCGTTCCGGGATGATCCATTGCGCCAAATGGTAATAAAGGCTCGCCTTCCGCCAAGCGGTTTCCGCCTCCGCAGCCGGCAAACTCACCGCTCTTTCAGCCCATGAACGGGCGAGCGCCCCCCATGTTTCCACCCAGCTTTCTTTATCGACCAAAAAAGAGCGGATCGAAGAAATATCGTCCTTCTCCACCCCATGGACAATCCATCGGTCCCAAAAACCATCAATCCACTTGGCGGCGATGATCGTTTTTTGCATCGTCTTTAAGCAATCCGTTGACATTGGCTCCCTCCTCGGCGTAAAAAACTAAAACAAGCACGGAACCTTGCGAGGAAGTAGATAGAAACACTTTTTGGGCTATTCTCATGATTAACGTAAATCCCTGACCAAGCGATTTCTTTGTTGAATATCCGGATAGAAGCACCATTTTCGGAAGTTCCTTCATCGGGAATCCAGGTCCTTGGTCCTTCACAATCAACCGCAACTCCTTGCTTGCCTTGTCCTGGATCAGCGACATTTCTCCCCATTCCGCATGTTTAATGACATTTGTCACTGCTTCGGAGACGGCAAGCAACCAGCTGACAAGGGCCAATGGGCCAACGCCGAGAGCTTCAAACGCCTGCTTGGCCAACTCCCTGCATTTCGGAATGTCTGAGCGGGAGCGGATTCCGGCCCGGCAAATGATCGTTCCTTGTTCAAGCCGCCCCACTTCTTCCTCCTTAACGAGCAGAAATTTCCCTTGAGTGGCGGCGTGCATCACATCGCGGTATATTTCCCACTTTTTCTCATCAATATCACGAACATTGCATTTTGGCTGACAAGAACAGGAATGCGCAGGGCGGCCAAACAGCTCATCCTTGTATATGTCATACGCTTTTAACATGGCATTAGTGAAAATGGCTGTTTCGTTTAACTCCTTTATTTCTTGTTGAATATCCTGTCCATTCTCGCCCCACTCGAGCATCAATTCACTTAAATAAAGGACATAACTTTCCAAGTCTTTCTTGTTATTTTTAAATGTTTTCGTGGCTAGCGATTCATAAAAGAAACGATCCACACCCCGTGCCCTAATCCCAATATATTGGCCTAGTTTTCTAGCAAGAAACGCTCGTTTCGTTCGATGTAACAACTCCGGCAGCGGCAGCTCAGGCATGCAAAACAAGGGAAAAGAGGCCGTTTCTTCATCGGAGCGACGAAAGAAGCTTTTAAACAGTTTCGCCACCATCCCACCTTCTCTCCTATAATATTCCAAGAGGCGGGGTAATGACGATTTCGTCGATCAAGGCATCTTCCGGTTGGGCAAGCATGTAAACAATATGCTTCGCTAATGTTTCAACTGGAATCATTTGCTTGACATCCAGTTGATGGTCGATACGATCCCAAAAACTGCTTCTTACCGCCCCAGGAATGACGGCGGAAACATATACACCTTGGGCTCTTAACTCCGACTGAAGCACCTTCGTTAAACCGAGCACTCCAAACTTCGAGGCGCAGTACCCTCCACATCCTGGAATTGCGGTGACGCCCGCGACGGATACCATATTTAAAATTCTTCCTTTTCTCCGCTCCACCATATGCCGCCCAAAATGTTTGCAGCATAAATACGTTCCTCTTAAATTCACCGATATCATCGTATCAAACTCATCGGTCTGTGAATCGAGCACATTCGCAAACGTTCCGACCCCCGCGCTGTTAATCAAGGCATCGACCGAGCCTAACGTGCTAACCACATCGCATACAAAATCTTTGACTGAACGTTCGTCAGCAACGTCCACTTCCGCCAAGAAAACATTCCCGTAACTGCTGAACTGTTCTGGGCTCATCTGTTTTATCGTCCGGCTGCCTAACGCTAAATTAGATCCAAGTTTTGCTAGTTGTTTCGCCGTTTCATACCCAATGCCGCGACTTGCCCCCGTAATAACAATGTTTTTTCCTTTTAATGCCTTCATATCAAACATGTTTTTACTTCTCCTTATGCGGTCCGAAATATTCAAAATAGTTCTTCTGTGTCTCCCATAGTCCAATTTTATAAAGAGACGAAAGATGCGGGGCAAGAAGCTCCCAAATGACGATCACTATATTCTCTGCCGTCGGGTTGATTTGCTTAAATTCATCTGTATCCAGGTTAAGATGTTTATGATCAAATTTCACTAAAACCTCCCTATTTACAATTTCATCTAATTCCGCTAAGTTTACCACCATCCCAGTAATCGGATCGGGTTTTCCGATTACAGTGACTTCCAGACAATAATTGTGGCCGTGGCCGTAACGATTATTGCACTTGCCAAATAACCTTTGGTTTTCTTCATTAGTCAATTGATCGCTATGCAACCGATGGGCGCTGCTGAAATAGTACCTTCTCGTCAATTGGACCAACTCTTGTTCCTCCTTGACTGCATAAAGCGTCTCATTTTCCTGCAGTTTCACTTTGCAAAGTTGACAGCAGCTAAATTTTCCTTGCAAAACATCCCAAATGTACGTGACCATCATCTCAGTCGTCGGAATATGTGTTTGAAAATATGGATGTTCTTGATTGAGAAATTTTCCGTCTAATTCGGCAGAAACTACTTCTTTCATAATGGCATCGACTTGAGTGATATTAACGACAATACCGGTGAGCGGATTGACAAGCCCTTTTACCGTCACGTCAAGCTGATAATCATGGCCATGCCCGTTCAAGTTGCTGCATAGGCCAAAAACAGCTTTATTTTTTTCCACACTCCAATCCTCAATCCAATACCGGTGTGCTGCCGAAAATGCAATTGTACGTGTTAAGTAAAGCAATATTTATACACCTGCCAACATTGATGTTTTGCTTATGTTAACTTACCCGGTTTTCCTAAAAGATACCCTTGCGCTGCCGGCACTCTCAAAAGCTTCGCTTGGGCGAGATCCACTTCTTCCTCAATTCCCTCTAAAACGAGCACCATTTTGCGGCCGCAGTAGCTTGCCAACAAACTGACCATTTTTTGTTTTTCTTCATTGGCTGCCAGCCCTTGAGCAAAGTACCGATCCAACTTCACATAATCAGGCTGCAATTCAATAATTTTTTGCAAGGTCGATGCCCCTTTGCCAACATCGTCAATAGCAATGTAAAAACCATACCCTCTCATCAACTCTATAGCTGCTTTTAACTCTCCATCCTTCCATATACCCTCTTCTTCTTTTGTCTCGTTCAATTCGAACACAATTCGGTTTTCAATATACGGAAAGCGTTCAACTACTCTTTCCAAAAACGGTTTAAATTCATGATGCAAAATAGTAGAGGGATATACATTCAAAAAAAGCAGCCTTCCCTTATTCTCTAAAAAAGGAAACTGAAAGATGGAACTTTCCAGCAGTGCGAGATCGAGTTCGTATAAACATCCTTCCTCCCGAGCCTTTTGAAAAAGATGCTCAACGTTATTGATCCCGTTTACCCGCAACAGCGATTCATATCCAAAGATGCTCCAGTTAAACAAGTCCCACAGCGGCTGGTAAACATGTTCAAACTGTCGTTTGTCGATCATTTCTCTGATAGAGACCGGGATCACGCTTTCACTATCCTTCCATAGTCATTTAATCCTATAAACACCACCGATGAATGGGGCAATTAACCTAATATACCTTTTGTTTTAACCTTAACCTTTTTTTCATGTACCTGTCTAACTCCATTCTCGCACATGAAGCATCTATACAGACTTTAGAAGCACACAAAAGGACATATAAAACCTTTTTTTCGACTTTTTACGGCATGTTCAACTCTCGTTTTCGTTATTTTTTGTCATAAAATGCAAAAATGCCCCTTACTTATGAGGGCGCTTTTCCTCCCATATGTGTATTAGTTTTTCAAGAAACACGTTTACCTCCAACGGTTTTGTCATGTAATCCGTAAATCCTGCTTTTAAAGCCCTTTCAATCTCTTTTGGTACCGCATTGGCACTGAGCGCAATCATCGGAATATGCTTTGTTCGTTCATCGCTTTGCAACATTTCCAACACCGTATATCCGCTTATATCTGGGAGATGAATATCGATGAGAATCAAATCAAACCAGCCACTGATAGCCTTTTGCAAGCCTTCGCCGCCATTGCAGGCAAACGTTAACAAAAGATTGGGAAACGGCTTCAAGATATGCTCCAACAGTTTCAAGTTGGATATATGATCTTCGATGTATAAAATTTTTTTGTTTCCAAGCTTCAATAGCCTCTCCTGATTCACCGGTTTGTTTCGTGATGAATGCGGCCAGCTGTGAAAATAACTGACAGCCGGAAGACTGAACGAAAAGTCGCTTCCCACGCCCAACTTGCTTTTCACCTCAATCGTGCCGCCCAAAAGACGGATAATCTGCTTGACAAAAGCGAGCCCAATGCCATTGCCGTCGACATGAGTGCCTTTTATGCGATAAAATGGTTCAAAGATATTTTCTTGTTCTTCATCCGGGATGCCTATCCCATTATCTTTTACATGTATAACCACTTTTTCCTGATCATATTTCCCTTCAATGAGGACGGTACCGCCATCACGATTGTATTTAATGGCATTGTCAAGCAAGTTTAATAACACTTGTCTCACTCTCGTCGCATCTGTGTATAAATACACTTGTTCACTGAAGCTCGATCGAGCTTGAATGTCGATGTTTTTCTTATTGGCTAACGGTTCGACTAATTTAATGCTTTCTTTAATAATGTCGTCTGGATGGACTACATCATAAGTTAAGGGCAGCCTTCCTGTTTCGATCCTTGCCAAGTCTAACATTTCGTTGATTAAATTTAATAAATGGCGGGCACCTCCCAATATTTCTTGCACAAACTCCCGCTGCCGGCCCTTTAAGGAAGGATCCATCTCCAACAATTGGGCGAACCCTAGCACTCCGTTCAATGGCGTTCGAATTTCGTGGCTCATGCGTGAAATTAAATTAGATTTCGCCTGGTTGGCCTTCTCCGCCTCCTCTTTTGCCCGCAGCATCTCTTGTTCCATCATTTTTCTTTCTGTAATATCGATCGCCGAACCAACCACTTCAATCACTTTGCCATCTTTTTTTATGGGACGTAAACTGACTAAATAATCAATCCCGTTTATATTCCCCTCATAGTACAATGTTTCCCCGGTTTCCCATGTATACCGATAATATTGTTCTTTTTGATCGGCAATAGGCTCCGGTAAAAAATCATGTAATCTCTTACCTAGCACTTGTTTAGGATCTATGCCGAAATTATTGAGTAATTCCCCGCCGCATAACGTATGAATAAAACTTTCCCCTCTTTTCACAAATTTAAAAATCATGCCTTGCTGCTGGCACATGGCATTCCATAAATCTCGTTGCACTTTTTTGATGCGCTCCTGATATTTTATTAGCTCTGTAATATCTTTTCCCACCACAAACAACCCTATGACATCTTTCTTTTCCACTATCGGAATAAAAGTAAACTCCATGATGACTCTTTCTTCCCGAGACGTTTTCACTGAAGCCTTAAAGAAACATGATTGACCTTTTTCTACTTTTCTTAAGCATTCATCAATTTTTTCATCATCATGCTCATAAAATAGGTCGTATAAACTGGTCAACGGTGCATCTTGATGAACATGCAGGATCTCCATCGCCTTTGGATTGATGCTTACAATTTCTCCCTTAAGGTCAGCAGACAACACAAGATGCGGATTGTAATCGACTAAACATTTGTAATGAGCTTCAGTAAAGTTTTTTTTTTCGCAAAACTTCACGCCGTTCGAGATAAGCAATTACATTAGTCATGATCAATATAGCCATTGTAATAAAAGCGAGGATGTAAGCCAAACTATTAACCGAAATCAAGGATGCCGATTCCGCTCGCATTATTTCTTGGCCATAAGGCAGTTGGAACAATGTTCCTTTCATCGATATATAATGCATTGCTGCGATTCCTCCTCCCAGGACAACGGAACGAACCGCCTTTTTTAAAAACTGATCGTTCTTTACACGGCAGGCAACAAACAGGATAAACAATGTCAAAAACGAAGCGAAAAATGAAATAGCGATCGACAGACAAACAAAAAACGGATGATGATGCATAGACATCTCCGTTTTCATAGCCGCAACCCCTACGTAACAATGGAGTCAGCCATCCAACATTGTTGCGATGGATCGTTATGACCTATATTTAAGAAGCTGTTGTTTCACAAAAAAAAAGACGGGCAACGGTCAAGCGCCCGTCCTTCCTGTCTTAATCAATTATTCAGCGCTATACTTCCCTTACTTCCTCAATATGTGACACATCTCCTTCAACGGCCACGTGAAACGTCCCACCGTCAACTTCAATGATCGTCACACTCGTGCCGTACATATACGGCGGCGACCACAGGTGGTCAAGCGGCGTGTCTTTGAACGCCGCCATGAGCGTTTTCAGCACGACGCCGTGAGTGACGATTAACACCGTTTCTCCCTCGTGCCGCTCAACGATGCGCTGCACCGCTTCAAGCGCCCGCTGCTGCACGTCACAAAACCGCTCGCCTCGCTGTGGAGCGTACAGATGGGGCGCGTTCCAAAAATGGTCGAACGCGATCGGATCCATTTGCCGAATCTCGTCATGCGTCTTTCCTTCCCAATCGCCAAGATGAATCTCGCGCAGCCGCTCGTCTTGATAGATCGGAATGAGCCGCCCGCCGCGGACAATCTCCGCCGTCTCAAGCGCCCGGCCGCTTGTGCTTGTGTAAATCGCGGCCAATTCCACCGCTTCAAGCCGCTTTCCAAGCCGCATGGCGTCTTGCCGCCCTTTTTCCGTGAGCGGCGAGTCTTGCCAGCCTTGCATCCGCCTTTCGACGTTCCACTTCGTTTCCCCATGTCTGGTCAAATACAAGGTTGTCGCCATGTCTTCCCTCATGTCTCCTCTCTATTAATCTACCTCTCATTCAACCGCCCGCTCAGGCAAGCGAAACGCAACAGATCCGCTTTTGTCCGTTTTCATCTCTGCTTGAATGCCTTTTGGCAACACTGCCATTGGATCTGTATGGCCAAAATCGGCATCATACACAACCGGAAACTCGTACCCGCGTGTCATCCGCTTCGTTTCACGAGTTTCGTTAACTCGATTCTTTCCGGCGTTTCGATGCGCTCGATGGCACGAAACCCATGGCGTTCATAAAAGCGAATGGCCGGCGCGTTGCCGCTTCCGGTCGTCACGACGATCTCGCTTATCGACGGCTCTTGCTTGATCACAAAGTCGAGCAACGCGCTGGCGATCCCTTGGCGGAAACAATCCGGATCGACCATCAGCCGGCAAAGGCGAAGCGTCTTCCCATTCCGCTTGCAAGCGATCGCCCCAACGAGTCGTTCCCCTTGAAAATAGCCGAAAAAGCGCTCGCCGCATCGTTGCAGAGAAGCGATCGTATCGTGAAGCGGCGGGAGCGCCGTGCTGCCGATGATCTGCGCCTCGATCGTATACGCGCGCCGCTGTAGGTGCAGCACCTTAACGGCCGTTTCGTCGTCTGCTATGTGAAGTTCCGCAATCATGCTCCTCTCCCTTTCGATGGCGAAAAAGCGGCCGAGCCCGGCCGCTTATCATGAATGAATCACTTCCTCCATCGCCTCTTGCAGCGAATGAAAGCCTTTTTTCTCCCGACCGTCTTTTCGAACGGTCCATTCCTGCTTCTCAAGCGCCAGTTCACCGCGTTCGTTTTTTACAAACGGCATGTGAATGGTGATCATCTCATCGTCTTTGTTGATCGTATAGCCGACATAATAGCGATTGCCTTCACCATGCTCTTCAAAAATGCCGACTTGGTCGAGTCCATAGGCTTCCATCATCGGCTCGAGCGTGTCGATGAACTCCTCGATCACAACGCTTCTTGGCGCAAATTCCATGGTTTTTCCTCCTCTTGCCTAGTCATCAAGTGTAGTTTGCGGCAAGCCGAGGAAACTCATGAGTGGAAATGACCGACTTATGACGAAGGCCCATTGCAAGCCGTGCGGTTGTACTCCTCAAGCCATTGCTGCAACTTTTCCGCTTCGAGCGAGCGGCTGAAGTAAAACCCTTGTGCATAGTCGCAATGCATTTGCGAAAGAAGCGCCACTTGCGATTCACTCTCCACCCCTTCGGCCAATACTTCAATATCCAGGCTTTTTGCTAAATGAATGATCGTATCAACAATCGTTGCATCTTTCGAGTTTTCCGCAATGCCTTCAATGAAACTGCGGTCGATTTTCAACAGCGACACTGGCAAATTGCGGATGTAAGCCAATGATGAAAAACCGGTTCCAAAGTCATCGATCGCCGCCTGCACACCGAGACGTTGCAATTCGGTTAAAATGTGCTGCCCTGTTTCGATGTTTTCCATCAGTCCGCTTTCGGTCACTTCCAAAATGAGCCGATCGGGCGAAAGCCCCGTCTCCCGCAAAATGCGCTTCACATGCTCGATGAGCTCCGGACGATTGAGCAAAAACGGCGACAAGTTGACTGCGAGCTTGAGGCCCGGAAATTTTCTTTCCCACTCTTTCACTTGACGGGACGCCTGTTCCAACACCCATAATGTAATTTCAAAAATAAACCCGCTTTCCTCCGCCAACGGAATGAAATCGAGCGGCGGAATTTCACCGAGCGACGGATGACGCCAGCGCAAAAGCGCCTCAACCCCCATCGCCTTTCCTTTAGCAAGTTGCACTTTCGGCTGATAGCATAAATACAACTGCCCGCGCATAATGGCAAACGGCAAATCTTGCTCGATCACCGCATGCCGATGCTCGGTCGGCCGGTAAAAGGCATAGCCGTTCCGCCCCCGCTCTTTCACTTCGTACAACGCTTGATCGGCATATTTCATCACTTGCTCGATCCGATCGCTGTCTTTCGGGAAAAAAGCGATGCCGATCGACAATGTTGATTGAATCAGCTGTTTTTCGTAATAAAACGGCTCGTGAAACGAACTGACAAGCTGTTCCGCCAAGGCGGTCATCTCTGTTTTCGTTATGTTCGGCAGCAAGAGAACAAACTCATCACCGCCGATGCGGGCAAAAAAGTCGCCGGGACGCAACGCCCGCTCGACGCGCTTGACCGCCTCGCGCAAAAAGTAATCGCCGGCTTGATGGGAAAAATGATCGTTGATCCATTTGAATTTGTCAAAATCCAAATAACAAAGAGCAAACGGCGTCTGACTCGCGATCAGCTCATGAATATGCCGCTCGAAATAGCTGCGGTTGGCGATGCCCGTGAGCGAATCGAAATAGGCAAGTTGGCGCAGCTTTTCTTCGTACCGCTTCCGCTCGCTGATGTTTTTCACGGTCACAATGACGCAATCGAGCGTCCCTGCTTCATCGATGATCGCCTTCCCTTGCGCCTCCATCCAAACCCATTCGCCTTTCTCGCCTTGCTTGCGAAATTCGGCGGATTGCGTCTCGTATGTATCGTACAGCTCAGCCAATTTTTGTGCCACGACCGGGGCGTCATCAGGGTGGACAAATGTCAGCACCTCTTCGTATGACACTGGAAGGCGCTTGTTTGTTTTTCGCTTCCATGACGGCGGAATGTATGACAACTCACGATTGGGAGAAAAAATCAACACGTAATCGTTCGAATGCTCAACAATCAGCTGCAGACGCCGTTCCGCTTCGGCAAGCCGCGCTTGCAGGCCGCTCTCCTCCGCTTGGCGGCGAAGAACGCATAAGACGGCGGCCGTCTGTCCGTTTTCACCGATGATCGGCGACACGCCTGCAACCAATAAGCCGTCAAGCAACTCCCAGCGAAAGGCAGCCGGGCGCTGTTTCACCCGTTCAACCAACGCCCGTCCTTCGACGGACAGCGTCCTCTGTTCTTCTTCACTCAGCGCCAAGCCGGCAAAAGCCGGATTGTTGTAAATGATCACGCCTTGCAAATTCAAGATGACCACTGCTTCTGTGAAGTGATGGAAAAAGGCCGTATATTTGTCCATGCAATTGCTACCTCGCCGTTTCACCAAAATAAGCGATGTCCACACTTCCATTTTCACGAAAATCACGGCAAAAATCAACAAATTTCGCAAACATTTTGTCAAAAATATGGAACTGCCCACCGGCGGCCTTCCGGTCACCCGGTTTGCCGCTGGCGGGCGCGAGTGGGACACGTTTGGCAGCACGTCCCTCCTTTTGTGTGCACGTACAGGCAGCACGTCGTCCGCTGCATGCCGCTTGCTCCTTTAAAAAAGCGGCGAAGTGGGTTGTCTTTTTGTCCAAACAGGCGGCCGTCGGCTTCATGAATAAGGAAGCGGAAATCATCGCGCAGCCGGTCGGCGACCGGGGCAAGCGACTCATCCTCAAGCCAACGTTCATATACCCAATACACGTAAATCGCGACATTTTCCCATAAGACGAGCGGCGATATGCGCGTCAGACGCCGCAACCGAGCGATGAGCGGAGCGAACAAGCCGGCGAACACGTCGCGAACGACTTGCTCGCGCCAGCGGCTGCGCTCAATGCCGCACGCCTCCGCTTCCGGCGGCTCAAAGCGAAACCGCGGCATCCACATCTCCCCTTCGCCGTCCGTGTCAAGCCAAATTCGTCCAGGATCGAGCACAAGCCGCTTGTTCCATACCGACATGGCGTATAGCGCCATCGGTGCCAAAAAGCTTAATCGTTTGACGAGCATCGACGCCGCAACGGCGTCATTTGCCGCTCCCATCTCGGTGCGGACGTGCGCGACATACTTCGCGAGCTGCCCGTCGTCATGAAGCAGCCAAGCAAACAACATCGACGACGAGACATCAGCCGCCCCGCTTGAAAAACGGTACGTTTCCAACGTTTTCATTTCGTCTTCACGCAGTCTCATCACGATACGCCTTCTTTCTGTAAAATTCGCCGTCCTTTCCCATACGGAATGCAAAGCGGGGTGCCAAAGATCGGATCGTACGTGATTTGGCAATCCATTTGGAACACATCTTTCACGAGCTGGCGGGAAATGACGTCTTCCGGCTTTCCTTCGGCATACACCGTTTTATCGCGAATGGCGACGAGATGATGGGCGTAACGGCACGCTAAATTCAAATCGTGAAGCACCATGACGATCGTCCGCCGTTCTTTTTCATTCAGCTCAAACAATAAATCTAAAATGTCAATTTGATGCGCGAGATCCAAATACGTCGTCGGCTCGTCAAGCAAAATGATGTCTGTTTCTTGCGCTAATGTCATGGCGATCCATGCGCGTTGGCGCTGTCCGCCGGAAAGCGAATCGACCGGCCGCTCGGCGAATTCGGCGAGTCCAGTTGCCTCTAGGGCCCGCACAACCGCCCGCTCATCTTCGTCACTCCATTGCTTGAACCACGTTTGATACGGGTAGCGCCCTTGCTTCACAAGTTGCAACACGGTCAGTCCTTCCGGAGCCATAGGCGACTGCGGCAAAATGGCGAGCCGGCGGGCGATTTCTTTTGTCGGCTGTTTGGCGATTTCTTTTCCATCCAGCAGCACAGCGCCGCTTGTTGGTTTTAGCAGCCGGGCCAAGGCGCGCAGCAACGTCGACTTGCCGCAGCCGTTCGCGCCGATGAACACCGTGATTTTTCCTTTTGGAATCGTCAAGTCTAAACGGTCAATAACGATCGCCTCGCCATAGGATAGCGTCAACTCTTTCGCCTGCAACCCATGCATGCGCATCCCTCCTTATAATTTCCGACTTCGGTACAATAAATAAATGAAATACGGTGCTCCAATCGCCGCGGTAAACACTCCAGCCGGAATTTCCGTCGGCGCCAAAAGCAGCCGCCCAGCCAAATCCGCCCCCATGACGAACACACCGCCTAACAGCGCAGCGGTCGGAAGAAGAGCGCCAAACGCCGAACCGACAAGGCGGCGCGCCATATGCGGCGCCATCAGCCCGACAAAGCCGATGCCGCCGGCGAAAGCGACCGCGCCGCCGGTGAGCGCGGTGCTAAGCAAAACAAGTCCTAGCCGTTGCCGTTCGACCGCGCCGCCAAGCCCAATCGCCAGCTCATCGCCCAGCTCCTGCACATTGACATGCCGCGCGGCCAATATCGCCACAAGGAGCAGTCCGATGACCCATGGCGCCATGAGCGAAACGTGCTGCCAAGAAGCTCCATACACACTGCCCGTAATCCACACGTTTGCCTGGCTCGCCCGATAGATGGGTCCTGTGATCATCAACAGTGTCGTCAACGCCTGCATGAGCGCAGAAACGCCGATGCCGACAAGCACGAGCCGAAGCGGGGCGAGGCCGTTTTTCCACGCCAGCATATACACGAGCCAAGCAGCGGCCGCTGCGCCGAGAAAGGCGGCAAGCGGCAGCCAGTGGATGCTGACGGTCAAAGAGTTGTTTTCATCGCTAAACAGCGCCAAAAAGCCAACGACCGCGGCCGCCGCTCCGCCGGTGATGCCGAGCACATCCGGCGAAGCGAGCGGATTGCGCACCATTCCTTGCAAAATGGCACCCGCGGCAGCCAGCGCCATTCCGGCCAACCAAGCGACAAGCACACGCGGCAGGCGGAACGTCACAATCACCGTCTGATGAATTTCCTCTCCGTATCCGAACAGCGCGGCAGCGGCCTCAAGCGGGGACATGCGCATTTCGCCGCTGCCAATGCTGATCAGGAAAAGTAAGACGGCCGCTGCTATGAGCGCGGCGAGCACCGCAACAGCTTTTTTGTCATAGAAAAACGAGATGTGTTTTCCCATTCGGACCGTGATGTATTTTTTCATTTTGCGGCGATCCCCCTGCGGGCAATGTAGATGAAAAATGGAACGCCGAGCAAGGCGGTGACGATGCCGACCGGCACTTCGCGCGGCATCAGAACGTAGCGCGCCCCAATATCGGCCATAAGAAGCAAAATCCCGCCAAGCAAGGCGCAGTATGGAAGCAGCCAGCGGTGGTCGACGCCGGCCAGCGCCCGCGCCATATGCGGCACCATGATGCCGATAAAGCCGATCGGACCGGCAACAGCGACCGAACCGCCGGCGAGCAGGACAACTAAGAGAGCGGCGGCCGCTTTAATGAAGGTTGTCCGCTGCCCGAGCCCTTTCGCTACATCGTCTCCCATCATTAAGATGTTGACATGGCGCGCCAGCAGCATGGACCCAAGCCAGGCGGCGGCCAAATACGGAAAGACGGCTGCCAACAGCTCGAGCTTCCGGCCGGCGACCGACCCGGCCAGCCAAAAGAGCACTTCTTCAAGCGCTTTTTCATTCATCGCCAGCATCCCTTGCGTCAGCGAGGCAAATAAAGCCGCGACCGCCGTGCCGGCGAGCGTCATTTTGAGCGGGGTCAGCCCGTCCTTCCCCGCGGCGCTGATCACAAACACGATCAACGCCGCCATCGCCGCCCCCATAAATGCGACCCAAGACAACATTTGCAATGAAGAAATGGAAAAAAAGGTGACCATCACAACAATCAAAAAACCGGCCCCGGCGTTAATGCCGAAAATGCCTGGCGAAGCGAGCGGGTTTCGCGTCAGCGCTTGCATGAGCGCTCCGGCCATCGCCAAGCTGGCGCCAACGGCAGCCGCAATCAACGCTCGCGGCAGCCGAACCGTCGCCACGACTAAATGGGCATTCGATCCATCATTGTCGATGAGAGCCGCCACCGCCTGCCGCCAACTCGTATCGGTATATCCGCAAACGATGCTCATCCACATGGCGGCAAGCAGCACAATCAGCAAACCGATGAGGCCAACCATTTTTTGACGGTTTGTCACCAGCATCTCTGAGATCTCCCTTGCTTCATTTTCTATATCTCTATCGTCAAGTCTATTTGATAATGACTCTCATCGTCAATGTTTTTTCACGTTTTCTTATGATTTTTTTATCATTTTTTCATTTTATAGTTGACAATGATTCTCACTTTTATTACTATATAACACGGAAATGAAATTCATTATCAAATACAAAGGGGGATTGGCTAGTGAAATCACGACATCTCACCCTTCTTTCCGCCTTCATCCTTTCCCTCCTGCTTCTTGCCGGCTGCGGCGGAAAACAGGAAGAAACGGCCAAACCGAAGGACAGCAATCAATCGAAAGAAGCAAGCTACGCAGTCGAACACGCCATGGGCACGGCCGAAATCAAAGGCACGCCCAAACGGGTTGTTGTATTGACAAACGAAGGAACAGAAGCGTTGCTGGCGCTAGGCATAAAGCCGGTCGGCGCCGTCAAATCGTGGACGGGCGATCCGTGGTACGACCATATTAAAGACAAAATGGACGGCGTCAAAGAGCTCGGTTTGGAATCAGAGCCGAACGTTGAAGCGATCGCCGCCTTGAAACCAGATTTGATTATCGGCAACAAACTGCGTCATGAAAAAATTTATGAACAGTTGAAACAAATCGCTCCAACCGTTTTCTCTGAAACGCTGCGCGGCAACTGGAAAGACAACTTTATGCTCTATGCGAAAGCCGTAAACCAAGAGGCAAAAGGGAAACAAGTCATTGCAGAATATGACAAACGCATTGAAGACTTAAAAGCAAAACTCGGTGACAAGCTGAAGATGAAAGTATCCATCGTCCGCTTTATGGCCGGCGACGTGCGCATTTACCATAAAGACTCGTTCTCCGGCGTCATTTTGGATCAACTTGGCTTCGCCCGCCCGGAATCGCAAAACGTAAACGACTTTGCGGAAACCGGCGTGACGAGAGAACGCATTCCAGCAATGGATGGCGACATCCTGTTCTACTTTACATATGAGACGGGGGACGGCAAAGCGAGCGAACTTGAAAAAGAATGGATCAACGACCCGCTCTTTCAAAACTTAAATGTCGCTAAACAAGGAAAAGTATACAAAGTGAGCGACACGATTTGGAACACGGCTGGCGGTGTGCTCGCGGCTCATTTGATGTTGGATGATATTGAGAAATATTTCTTGCAAAGGCAATAATCGCCCGCTAACGAAAGGCAGAAGCGGTCAGCTGCTTCTGCCTTTTTCCTCTTCCATCATTCCTGCCCTGTGGCTCGTCTCGACGCTAACTTCATTTCCCAAGGGCAAAAATATATAGATGCAATTTAAAGCTTTAACATTTTTCGTCTTTGCCGGTCATTGCATCCGACTGTCGAGTGACCGAACAACGCCGCTTCCAGACCCATGAATGGGTCTGTGAAGCGAGTCGTTGTTCGGTCTTCCGTCACGCTAAGGCGTGACGGAGGCAAGCCACACGCTTGCCTTCGACAGTCGAAAATGGGCAAACCACTTTTCTGTCAAGGATATGTTAAACTTCTTTGTTGCATCTATATAGTTGCTGCTTATCCATCGGTATGGTACATTCAAAATGCAAACCTCGCACGGAAAGGAAGAAAGATGGTGAAACGCTCTACCTTCATCACCGCATGTGTATTGTCATTCAGCGTTCTGCTCTCAAGCTGCACCGATGACGGCGTTCAGGAACAAAGCCACTCGCAGATGACGAAAACCGCCACCGGCGATATTCGGGAGACGACAAAATCGATCGAGCATTTGCCAAGCTTTTTGAGCGCGTTTGAAGAAGAGATGGCTGCCTTGTACCAACAGGCTGCTGAACACCGCGAGCTGCTTGAGAATATCCCTTGCTATTGCGGCTGCGGGCAATCAGCTGGCCATAAGAACAATTATGACTGCTTTGTCTATGAAAATAAAAAAGACGGCTCGGTCGTCTGGGATGATCATGCGACCAAATGCGGCGTCTGCCTCGACATCGCCGCTGAATCGATCGCCGCTTACGATCAAGGGAAATCGATCAAAGACATTCGGCATATGATCGATGAAAAATATAAAGAAGGCTACGCCGAACCGACGCCGACAAAGCCGCTCTAATACGAACGAAAAAAAGCGCCAAATCCGGCGCTTTTTTCATTGCAGCCAGTCCCCCGTTTGCCCCACCGAGCGCCCACTGCTTTTCGATCAACAGAAACAAGGCTGCTGAAACTGGATTTCGCTCCTCTCAAGGAGAGTTCACAAAGGCTTCGCACAGGCAACATCAACACCGGCTGAGCGCGGCGTACAAGTCATGCAATGTTTCGATGCCGCGCTGGCGGAATTCATCAAGCAAGATCGCCCATAGCTTCGCCATCGCTTCGACGTCGCCATCCGCCGTATGGCGGCGCGGGCAACGGATGCCATAACAAGCTAACGCATCGTCAAACGTCGGGCACGAATGGCCGATCAGCGTCATCATCGGCTGCAAGTCGACAAAACGTCCGCTCCATTTTTGCCGATAATGGCGCCAAAGGGCATGGCGCAAAAACGCCAAATCATGGCCGATATGATAGCCAATTAAGACGCCGGCGGCAATAAACGGCACAAACGTGCGCAGCGCCTCGGCAAGCGGCGGAGCGAACACCACATCCTTCGCCTCAATCCCGGTCAAGGCGGAAATATGTTCCGGAATCGGCTTTTCCGGCTTGACGAGCGTCATGTACGCATCCGTCACGACTCCTCCAACCGTTTTCGCTGCCGCCATGGCCAAAATTTCATCGCCTTGCTCCGGGGAAAAGCCGGTCGTTTCCATATCGATGATGACAAACGGGATGTCAGTCAAACGGTCATGCCAATCGATGATGTGCTGTTTTTCCTTTTGCAGCGAGCGAAGCCATGTTTCCTGTTGCAGCGAATGGTCATGCCCAAATAAGGCGGATGATGCCTCGCGCGGAACGCCGAGCGACAACAAGCGGAGCGCCCGTTGCCAAAACCGGTGCCGCTCATGCATGAATGTTAGCCACCCGCCGGGCGACAAAGCGCTGCAACCGTTTTGCGGTGCGCATCGCTTGTTTCAGCTGCTTTTGTTCCGTCCGCTCAAGCGCCCGCCATAACACATATTCACGTCCGTCCCCCGCCTCAGTGCTGTACTTAAGGCGAATCGAATAGTAAACAGAAAGCGCCTCGCAAACGGCGTCGGAAAGCGGCGCCGTCAATACGCCATTCGCTTCAAGCGCCCGCCGCCGCTCGGCTGTGCCCGCCGTCGGGACGTGCGCAAAACAGGCCAACCATTTCAGAGCGTTAGTGAGTTGCACGTAGCCGCTTTGTTTCATATGAACGGCCCCGCTGTACGGCCCCCATCGCTCCGTTTGCACGTTGCCCAGCCAACCGAGCGGAACCGGAGGAAATTGAACGTGCTCGCCCATGCGCGCCAACAGCGGCGGCCGTTTGGCCACCGCCGCAAACAGCGCCTTTCTTGCCTTCTCAGCCAATTCTGCTTCCCCATAAAGAGGCCGCATATCCATTGCAATCAACAAAAAACGAATGTCGTTCGGCCACCCGCTGTCTAAATAGGAAGAAAGTTGTTGCTCCCAACCGCGGACCGACTGCGCCCACCGCTTGTTCGTCGCCATCACGTAACCGGAGCAGTACGGATAGCCGGCCTCATGCAACATGTCCACCCCAACCGCCGCCATATGGCGGATGAATTCATAACAAGCCGCCTCCTCTTCCTCAGGACAGTCGAATAAAATGCCGTGGTCCTGGTCCGTCCAAATCGTCGGCTCACACCGGCCGATGCTTCCCATCACATACCAGCACCACGCCGGGGGACGAATGCCGACCGACCGTTTCATCGTCTCCCGCTCCGCAAGGAAGAACGCGCGGCGAAGGATGGCTTCATGCACACAAACGACGTCGCCTGCAAGCTGCTTCATTATTTGTTCAGGTGCTAGACAGCGCCGCAGTTCGCGCGCCAGTTCATCGTGGCAAAAACGAAGTTCGGCGGCCGACTCGGCTCGGTTTAGCCGCTCGACCACCTTTGCCGCCAACGATTCCATCACCTTTCCCCTCCTGGCTACTGCTGGGCGAGGGTCTTGGGCTGATACGCCGGATCGAGCTGTTCCGGATAGCCATAAGAACCGTGCTCGCTAATATCAAGACCTGAAATTTCTTGTTCCGCCGTGACACGCAGCCCGATCGTTTTCTTCAGGGCATATAAGATGACAAACGAAACAGCAGCGACATACACCGCAGCGCCGAGCACCCCGACCGTTTGCACAATCAGCTGATCAAATCCGCCGCCGTAAAACAGTCCAGCCTTCCCGATGCCCGTGATCTCGACTAAACGCGGCGAGGCGAAAAACCCGGTTGAAATCGTGCCAATAATGCCAGCGACACCATGGACGGAAAAAGCATAAATCGGATCGTCAATCCCTTTGCGTTCAAAGTAGATGGATGTCCAGAACGTAAACGACCCCGCCACTGCACCGATCACAACCGCCGCCCACGGTTCGACGAACGCGCACGCGGCGGTAATGGCAACCAAAGCCGCGAGCACGCCGTTGACCATCGCTGGAATGTCCGCTTTGCCGACCAAAATTTTCGCCGTCACAATCGCGGCGATCGCTCCCGCCGCGGCGGCCAAATTCGTCGTCAGCGCGACATAGCCGAAAAATCCGTCGCCAACCGCCATCGTGCTGCCAGCGTTAAAGCCGAACCAGCCGATCCATAAAATCAATCCGCCAATGACCGTATATACTTGGTTATGCCCAGGAATGACGTTTGGAGTCTTATCTTTATTGAACTTGCCGATGCGCGGCCCAAGCAAAATTGTAGCCACGAGCGCCGCAATCGCTCCTTGCAAGTGAACAACGGTCGAACCGGCGAAATCTTGCATTCCCATTTTTCCAAGCCAGCCGCCGCCCCACACCCAATGGCCGATCACCGGGTAAATGGCGATCGTAAAAATCGTGCCGAAAAGAAAATAAACAGACAGTTTCGCCCGCTCAGCGAAGCCGCCCCAAGCGATGGCCAGCGACACGCCGGCAAAGCCGAGCTGGAATAAAAATTTGAGCTCGAGCGGCACATTCGCCCACGACAACGAGTCAAACGTTCCTTTTCCTTCTTTTAAAAACCATCCTTCCGTCCCGATGAAGCTATTCCCAGCCCCAAACGTAATCGCAAAGCCGAACGCCCAAAACGCCAATGAGGCGATGGCAAAGCTTAAAATTTGTTTGCCAGCCACATGCCCGGAGTTTTTCATGCGCGTTGATCCGGCCTCAAGCAAAGCAAACCCTGCCTGCATGCCGATGACGAGCACCGCCGAAAGCATGACCCAGAGTGCATCCAGCCCAAGCGTCAACGTTTTTTCATCCATTTTACGCATCCCCCTTTTGTCATTTATCATCCCTTTTATATGTCATAATATATAACATAAACCAACCAAAAGCAACGCGTGTTTTTGGTTGCAATCGGTTTCAAACACAAAAAGTTTGTTAAATTTCTTAACAAAAAAAGAATGCCCCTCATCACGAGGGGCATTCCTCACAGTGTTACGCCACACGAATGGGCTTGCCAAACGGCACGCGCGGCATATAATCGTCCGGCACAAGCCAAAACACTTCATAGTCGACTTCGAGTTCTTCATAAAAATAGCCGGTTACATCGGTAATGTAAAACAACGTATCGATTTTTTGCGCAGCGGCCCATTCCAACACTTCGGTGTACGACGATTTCCCGTGCTTGAAATATTTAATCGTCGCCACGCCAACCGGAGAGACATCGCGAATTTTAAAATCCGCTTGGACGAGCAGCGTATCCGGACGCAGCTTTTCAAACAGCTTCACAATGTTTTGAATGAGCATTGGCCGCTCCGGACGGTTTGATGTGTCGATCGCCAACGCGATGGAATGGTCTTTCCGCTCTTTGAGCAACGCCAATAAAGCCCGCTGCCATCTCACGATGATCATCCCCCTTATATCGGTGAATCGCCGTGCGCACTACTAGTATAGACGACGATGGGGGAAAGTACGAACTGTTTTTCTTTCCTTTTTCCCCTCCCGTTTCACAAACATAAACCAAAACGCCAAGGAACAGCTCCTTGACGTTTCTTACTACTGCGAAAGGGGGATGTTCGAACCATTTTCTTGATTCACTGCCGCCTCAATCGTTCCTTCTGCATACACATCGCTTACCTGTTCGCGCGTCTCAGAGAGCGCCTCATACACAAACGACTCGTCCCCGCCATCTGCCGGATCGTATTGCTGCCCCGCAATCGCAACGGGCCGTTTCTTTTTCGTCATCCACCATTCCTCCTACATGAATGCTGTTTCGTGATTAGTGTGAAAACAAGAGCGAAAAATGAACAGAGGAAGTTTATGGATGATGAATGCATATAGAAAGGCAAACGTGGCAAACTAACGAATAAACAACGATCAAGAGAGGATGATAGCCCCGATGAGAAAGCCAACACGAAACGACAGCGTTGAACAGCAACAAAAAAAGCAGCAACCGGACAAAGACAGGGAAAAACAGCCGGGATGCGGCGATAAAAAACTAGAAGGTCCAAACCATCCAGCAGAATAAAGGCGGCGAATCCCAATGAGACATTTGCTTGCGTTAGTGCTGAAATATTTGCTGACCGCCACGGTGATGTTTGCCATTTTACCGCTGTTTTTGCGCATTTCATCGGCAGAGATTTTATGGTTCAGCCTTTGGCTGACGCTTGTCGCCTATGCGCTCGGCGACTTGTACGTTCTGCGGCGCCTTGGCAACGTCTCAGCGACGATTGCCGACTTTGGACTTGTGTTTGTGGCGGTATGGATCGGCATCGGCGCGTTTTATGACATCGCCGGCGCCGCCATATTAAACGCGGCGTTTTTCTCTGCTCTGCTTACAGCGTTCGGAGAATTGCTGTTTCACGCCTATGTGCTGCGATTTGTCACTGTCGAGCACGGTGAAAAAGACGCCCCGCTCATCGGCCGCCAATGGCAAACGGAGGCGGCAGAAGAGTTTGATGTCCGCGCCGCCCGCCCGGACGGCAACGATCGTGAACGAGCGGAACAAGAGGATGAACAGCATCATCAAGAGCCTCCCCATCCCCCCATCCTATGAAGGAGGAACAAATGTTGGCGGCTGCAGTCTGAGACGCCAGCCGCTTCTCCTTCCTTCCAAACAGGGCTTCAACGTGAATGACTCCACCTTTGTTTGGAACATTCAATGGCTGCATCTCCACTTCGTTTTGGGTTGCGCCCTGTACAAAAGGGAAGTGGGGGAGCTTCAATTGGGAAATCATAACACAGATGGCGAACGAAAAAACGGGTGTCTTCTCGTTCGCTAGACACCCGTTTCGCATGAGGATCTTTGGTTTTTCGGCGCTTTCTTCTACAGCCATGGGCGGATCCATCGGACGTTTGGCCGCAAGCCGAAACAGGACGATCTCCTATCCGCCCTTATTGCTCCGGTCGCTTCAGCGCAAGCAGCGTCTGTTTCAATTCCGCTTCCATCGCCGCCAGCTCGCGTTCGGCCTGCTGCCGTTTTAAGCGGCCTTCCGCTTGGATTTTCAACGTTTCTTCGAGCGTAGCGATCAAATTTTCTTGTGTTCGCTTCAACGTTTCGATATCAACCAAGCCACGCTCGTTTTCCTTGGCGATTTCGATGCTGTTTGTTTTTAACATCTCCGAATTGCGCAATAACAGCTCATTCGTCGTTTCGGCGACCTGCTTTTGCGCCGCAGCCGCCCTTTGCTGCCGAAACAGCGTCAAGGCAATCACGACTTGATTTTTCCAAAGGGGGATGGCATGCAAAATCGACGATTGAATCCGCTCGACAAGCGTTTCGTTCATATGCTGAATCATGCGGATTTGCGGTGCCGTTTGAATCGTCACTTGCCGGCTGAGCTTTAGGTCATGCACCCGCTTCTCAAGCCGCTCGGCAAACTGCCGCAAATCCTGTACATCCTGCCATGCCATTTGGTCGCCGGAGCGCTCCGCTTCCGCTTGCTTTTCTGGAATCGTCTTCGTCCGCAGCTCTTCGAGTTTGTATTCCGCTGCCGCAATATAAATATTGAGCGCTTCAAAATAGTCTTTGTTTTTTTCATAGAGCGTCTCAAGCATCATGATGTCGCGAAGCAACAAATGCCGGTGCTTCTCAAGCCGATCAGCGATTTTGTCAATTTCAACGCCGATTTTTTGGTATTTCGCCACCATCTCTTGCAGCGGCTTGGCCACTGCGCCGAACAAGCGGGACAGCCACCCTTTTTTCGCCGGCATTAGGTCATCGGGGTTGACCTCCTTAATTTTGGCCATCAGTTCGCTGATCACTTCGCCGACCGGCCCAGCGTCTTTCGTTTGCACATGATGCAAAATCGCATGAGAAAACTTCGACAGCTCGGCTTGCGCCGCCACACCGTATTGCAAGACGGCCTGATGGTTGGCCGGGTCGATTTGTTTGGCGAGCGCAAGCGCTTTTTCCCGATGCTCAGGCTTCAACGCATCAAGCGCGCGCGCCGGCTTTTCTTCCTCCTTGAGCCGCGATTCGGCCGGCGAAGAAAACGGCTTTGCAAGCAGCTCATCAAGGGAACTTGTCCGTTCCAGCCCTTGCAGCCAATCCGTCGATTCCATCCCGTGATTCCGTTCGTCCATCGTCATTCTCCTTTCTTTGACAGCGGCAGACGAAGCCCATCCGATTGTCGGAGCGATCGCTCGAGCCATTTCGCTTCCGTTTGCAGCGACCAGATGTCGTTCGATAACACCTCAAGCAACTGCCGTTCAGCCGCTGAAGTCAGCTCGTCAAGCACTCTTTCCGTCTCCTGCAACGCTTTTGCCATATCGGCGCTTTGCACCGGCTGCTGCGCCAAATAAACGTATTTCTCCACCATCTCCACCGCCGTCGGCCATTCGTTTAAGAAAAATGGCTGGGCGAGGCGCAGTTGATGTGGTTGTTGCTCGATGGCGCGAATGATTCGATCGACGATGGCACTCAACCGGGAAACCGTTTGCCACATCACCACAGAACGAAGCCGATAGCGAGCGCGACGCAGCCGCTTCCATAACGCGCGCGCTTCGCCAAGCTGGCTGCGAACGTAGACAAGCTCCTCAGCGGACACATCAGCCGGCAGGCGATGATGCCGCCTTTTCATGATGGCGGACACCCCCCACATCGCCCCCATTCCGGATAAAATCGAAGGCCAAAAGCGAAAATCAGCAGTGATGAATACGATCACCGCGACGATGACCCCTGCGTTCCATGAGACAAACCAACGCCATATCGTACGAAGCAGCTGCTTCATTGTCCCTCTCCTTCTTTATCTTTTCTTTCATTATAGCATGTCCATTCCATGATACGTACAAGCGCCCAAAGAAGTTTCATCGCCAACTGGACGGCGCGCATAGGACAATGGCCGTTTCGAATAGGCTATAGTAACAGGGCCATCGAAAGGGGAATCGGGATGAAAGCGATGAATTGGCAGCTTGTCTCCTTTGTCGCGATCTCGCTGTTGAAAGAATATTGGTGCTATGCCGGACTGCCGCGCGTCTACTATTGGCAGGCGGCGGATGATGACAAAAAAACTGCCTAACAGCAGAAGGAGGGAACACGATGCAGCCTTGGCACCGCCCCACACCGCCAACCGCCTCCCGCGCCGCACTGACCGTCACCGGCCAAGGGACAGTCATCGCCAAGCCAGACACCGTCCTCATTGCGCTCGGGGTGCGCACCGAACACGTCCATATTCAAGAAGCGCTTGCTGACAACGCGAAACGCACCGACGCAGTCATTGGAGCACTCAAGGCGCTTGGCGTGCAAACAGAAGATTTGGAGACGACGGCGTTTTCCATCTATCCCCAATACGAACATCACAATGGAGCCGACGTATTATCCAGCTATGGAGTCGAACATTGGCTTGAAATCACCGTCCGCGACCCTAAAAAAGCCGGCGCCATTTACGAGGCGGCCGTTGCCCATGGAGCAAACCTCGCCCGCGGCTTGGAATTCCGTCTAGCAAACGAACAAGCCTATTACCAGCAGGCATTGGCGTTGGCCGTGAAAAACGCCAAAGAAAAAGCGCTGGCCATCGCCCGCGCTCTCAGCTTGCCTCTTTATGACACGCCGATTGAACTGAAAGAACAGTCATCGATCCGGCCGACGCCATACGGTCCGGCTGTTCTCAGCGTTCCCTCATCAGCGCCGCCTGTGCAGACGCAAGATGTTGTCATTACCGCCGTCGTGGAAGCGGTATTTGCTTATTCGTTCATTTCGTGATGTCGACTTCATGGACACGAGCGCCGCCAAACAGCTCGACGCGGGTGGTTTTCTTTTTCCCGTTCGAATGGACGATGGTCACAGCGTACGCGCCCGGCAAATACGGGCCGATTTTTTTGACAAATGGGTCTTTCGTCGCCTCCTCTTCCGTTTTCACCCCATTGACGACAAGCGACGCCTCCGGATCATCGACGCGCACATGGAGAAAATAGAGGGCTGGCTCAAACACATACCGGTCCTCAAACACATGAATCGTAAACACCGGCGGGTAAGATGTCAATCCTTTAATATACACGTGGCCGCTCTTGCGCTGGCGGGCAAACTCCCGATCTAGCTGTTTATACGCTTCTGGGTGCCGTTCCACATACACGAACAACGGCGCCAACGTTTTCTCGTTGATCGGCACGCTTTCCTCCGTCACCCGCAGCATCGCCTGCAAAGCGGCCACATCGCGGTCTTCGATCGCATCTTTTAAACGCATAATGGCCATTTCTCGGCTCGCGGCCGTCTTCAACGCCCCATACCCGCTCCAAAGAAGCGTGCTCGCCCCCCACAGAACGACGATGGCGACAAGCAGCCAGCCGATGAGACGGTATTGCTTTTTTCTCCTCTTTTCCCGAGACAAAACGCGCGCCTGCTGCCTCTTTTCGCTGCGCGCCAACGCCGCGGCGCCGTTCTGACCGCCGCGGCTTCCCGTTTCCCCCTCAATGGCATCCGGTTCGAACACGCGCGGTTTCATGAGCGCTTCCCCTCTCCTTCTCGCTGCCTAGTTCCACTTTATGTCAGAGACAGGGAATATATGTTACACGAACAACGGTGCGCTTTTTATTATACCCGCCTGAGCGAAAAACGGATAGCCGTTTGCACCGCCCATTATCGCGAAAACGAAGCGTTCGGTCGCTCCATTCGCCGCCCGACTTGTTGAAACATCCAGGCGTATAAGGCCGCGCTTCCTAGCGCCAGCATCCCAAGGACAACAAACGTCCATGCATAGCCGATCCATTCCGCCGCGGCGAGCGACAGCGGCGCCAACATCCGCCCAATCGTAAAACGGAGACTGGCGGCGGCAAAATATTGGCCGCGCATCGCCTCCGGAGCCAAGCGGGAAATGAACGACTGCTGCAAGCCAGCTGTCATCAACTCAGCCAGCGTAAACAGCGCCATGACCGCGATCAATCCGAGCAGCGAAGACGTTTGACTAAACAGCCACATCGAGATGCCGTATAAGACGGATGAACCGACAAACGCCTGCCGCTCCGAGTAGCGAGACATCCAACGCGTCACAGCCACCGTGCATAGTGCGACCGACAGACCGTTTTCGGCAATGAGCCAACTAAAGGCGCTCGCGCCGTCAATCGTCCATCCTGCCAATGTTTCGGCTTCGACCGTTTCTTTTGTATATACCGGGATCAGCAAGTCAAGCTGTTTGACACTCCGCACGGCTAAAGCCGTGGGATTCTTGGGTCATTCGCGTCCTCATCCATTTCTGGTTCGGACCACGCCCAAGATCAGGGGTGTGTCATCACCCCGTCCCATCGGGTTAGAATGTACCCCGATGGGCGGCGCACCCAGTGCGCTAGGTTAGGCGGCGAAGCCCGAAATTGCTTTGGCGATGTTGATGGCGCCATTTAAGTCGGCGTGGAGGGTGTATCCGCATTTTTTACACTGAAAGTGGATGCCATTGCGATTTCCCTTTTCCCGATGTCCACATTTACACGTTTGGCTCGTGTAGGTCGGCTTCACCCACTCCACCCGAATACCCGCCATTTCCGCTTTATAGGCAATCATCATTTGCAGTTGACGAAACGCCCAAGAGTGAAGGCTTCGCCCCGCTTCTTTGGCCGATGTTGCCCGTTTCCGAATGCCCGTCAACTCTTCCATTCGAATCACGCCAACACCGTTGGCGAGCGCAAAATTCACGATTTGACGGCTGATTTTGTGATTTTGATCCTTCATCCAGCGGGACTCTTTACGGCCGATTTTGCGAATCATATGGAGCTTCTTGGCTTTTCCTAATCTCCTTCGCAAAGCCGCATATCGTCGGCGTACAAAGGCGCATTGGTTCCCTTTGAAAAACCACGATTTCGTTCCCACGCTGGCAACAGCGAGATAGCGAAGTCCAAGGTCAACCCCCATCACCTTTGTTTCGTGTCGCGGCTTGACTTCAAAGGTGATCGCGATCGCCAAGCACCATTTCTTTCTCTTTTTGTAGAGCTTGGCCGCCCCTTGTTTGGCGGTTCCGTTCAACAATCGATTCAGCCATGCTTCTTGATAGGGACGCGTGACCACCGGCACACCGACTCGCTTCTCTAATGTTGGGAATGAAACGGTGTAGAACTCTCCTTTCTTTTCCACCTTCACGTTTTGATTGTTAAAGCAACACCATAATGTTCGAAACCTCTTTGTTTTCTGGTTTTTCTTTTGGGACTTCACTTCTCGAATCGTTTGATTCACGACGGCGGAAGGAAATCGTTGTGACGAAAACGCTTTAAAAATTTTACTCGTCGCTTGATTCAGTTCTGGATGATCCAACAGCCAATTCGCAAACTCTGTGTTCACTTCTGTCATCCGTTCATACATTTCCTGTTTGACTTTCGTTGGGTTGTGCAGTTCCAGCCTTAGCGTGATCGTCGGCATGGATTCACCCCCTTTTCTTTTGAGATTCCACATAGCGTTTGATGATTTCACTTGATCCATTCCCTGCTGTACTCACGAAGAAAGAGCGTGTCCAAAGACTTGGCAGATGAGACAAGTGTTGAAATTCTTCCCTTCATCGTCGGGAAGTCACTCCTTTCACTTTTGTCATCATATCTGATGGAGAATCAGAAGGGAGGCCATTCAAGAACAAATGACAATGATCAGGCATCACTTCCATAGCAAGAAAGCAAGAATAATCCAATCATTCTCTTGGCAAATTTCTTCTACTAACTGCCTGAATCGCTCTTCCACTTTGTTCACTAACACTTTTCTTCGATAACGCGGGCAAAAAACAAAATGGTAGTTAATTAAAGATACAGTTGTTTTCGTTCTTCGATATTTTTGTTCCATATTATTAATTGTATCAGTTTAATGGTCATACTCAAACAATTAAAGATAAAAAATGGTTGCTCTAAGCAATCCCATGAAGAGATTACCGAGCAACGCCGTCTTTCATCCCACGATTCAAACCGTGGGCTTTCAGACGGCATTTTCTGTAAAACTAAGAAATCCAACAAACGGCGACGACCACCACGGGGAGCTGGCCAAGGCGAAAACGAAAAACGCCGCCCCCTGTCCGTAGGCGGATAACACCATCATCCGCTTGCGTCCGAATACATCAGCACAATAGCCGCCCATTAAATTGGTGATGACCGAGAACAACTGCGAAACAATCAACAACAACCCCGCTGTCTCTTTGCCAAAGGCATCGGCAAAATAAATCGATATAAACGGAAAAAACATCCAAAAGGTCGTATTCATGAGCGCCTCGCCAAACAGGCGCACTTTTAGGTTGCGGTCCCAATCGCGTATTCGCATCCGCTGTCCCCCTAATCTTTCGTCTTTCGAATTTCTTTGGAAATTATATCATATTTTTATAGGGGATCGGAGAAATATTTTTCAAATAAAACATCCATGAGAAAAATTTTCTCTCCACCCATGCATGAAAATCAGCCCCTCCTTCCCATAATGAATGATGAACGCAAACGGATAGAAGGACGTTCTTTTTAATGGTGGTTCGACCCTGTGAATAAAACTGCTCGAGCCCGTTTGGTGCACCACCCATTGTGAGCCCTTTTCTGATGGAAAAGGTGACTACGAACAGAAAAATGCCTAGCACACAAACGGACTCTCTGTTTGCGAAATTCATCATCAACGAAAGGAGTAGAAAACGAATGGAGGTTCTTTATCCTCGCTGTGCAGGTTTAGATGTTCATGCAGAAACGATCGTCGTTTGTGCACTAATGGAAGAGGAGGGGCAAATTCAGAAAGAAATCGAAACCTTTCCTACGTTCACAAAGGATTTGTTTCGTCTTTTCAAATGGTTAGAAGATCGTGGAATTACTCACCTTGCGATGGAGAGTACGGGAGTGTATTGGAAACCAGTGTTCAACATTTTAGAAGACTATTTTGACATTACGCTAGCGAATGCCCAACGAATCAAAAATGTACCAGGAAGAAAAACGGATGTATCCGATGCAGAATGGATTGCCAGATTGTTGCGCCATGGGTTGATCGAAAAAAGCTTTGTGCCACCTTCGGATATTCGGGAATTACGAGATTTGACCCGTTTGCGAAAAAAATGGATGGGACAATTGACCGCCGAGAAGAATCGCATTCATAAGGTATTGGAATGTTCGAATATTAAACTCAGCACGGTCATTTCGGATATTTTCGGAGCATCTGGTCGGAAATTACTTGATCGTTTAATGAAACAAGGGTATATCGAAGAATGGGAAATCGACGCTTGCCTTCACGGAAGAATGAAAGAGAAAAAGGCGCAAATTCAAGAGTCACTCTTCGGAACGTTAACCGAACACCAATTGTTTATGATTCGACAATCATGGAAACACATCGAGTATTTGGAAAGCTTGATTCAAGAGATCGATCAACGCATTGACCAGTTACTGCAATCCTATCAACAGGAGGTAGAGCTTTTAATGACCATTCCTGGGGTGAAGAAAGAAACCGCCGCCGTCATTATCGCAGAAATCGGAGTGGATATGGGACAATTCCCGACCTCCCAACATCTGGCTTCGTGGGCTGGGGTCGCACCGGGCAATCACGAAAGTGCAGGAAAACGAAAAAGTACGCGAACAACAAAGGGCAATCCTCATATCAAATCCGCCTTATGCGAGGCGGCATGGGCGTTATCCCGATGTAAGAATCAGCGTTTGGCGGCAAAGTTTTGGTCATTGAAAGCACGAAGGGGAACAAAAAAAGCACTCGTTGCGATCGCGCACCGAATGCTTGTCACCATTTACTGCATGCTTTCCCGAAAAGAACCGTTTTGGGGACCACAAGTAAGTTAGTATAGCCAAAATGAATACAGAATATACGAGATGCCTAAAAATAAGGCACCTCTGCTTTCCTGTTGTCTTTTTTGGTCATTTGTAGTATATCCACACGGATCCCGAGGTATACATCTTCGGCCATGGTCATTTGATTTTCACAGAAAACATCCATGAGTAAATTTTACTCCCCACCCAGGCATGAAAATCCATCTCTCCTTCCATAATGGAGGATGAACGCAAACAGTTTGGAAAGACGTGCTTTTTAATGGTGGTTCGACCCTGTACAAAAAACTGTTTGAGTCCATTTGGTGTTCCACCCATTGTAAGCCCTTTTCATTTGGAAAAGGTGACTACGAACAGAAAAATGCCTAACGAACAAGTGGACTCACTGTTTGCGAATTCATCAATGGAAGGAGTCCGGATCATGGATGTGCTTTATCATCGTTGCGCAGGTTTAGATGTTCATGCCAAAACGATTGTCGTTTGTGCGCTTTGGGGAGAAGAAGACCACATTCAAAAGGAGATCGAAACGTTTTCGACGTTTACCAAAGACTTGTTTCGCCTCCTGAAATGGCTCGAGGATCGAGAAATCACTCATCTAGCGATGGAGAGTACGGGGGTTTACTGGAAACCGGTCTTTAACATTTTAGAGGACTACTTTGACATTACCTTGGCCAACGCTCAGCGAATCAAGAATGTCCCAGGGAGAAAAACGGATGTATCCGATGCGGAATGGATCGCTAAATTATTGCGTTATGGACTGATTGAAAAGAGTTTTGTGCCACCCGCGCCAATTCGAGAATTGCGGGACTTGACCCGTTTACGCAAAAAGTGGGTGGGTCAATTGATTGCGGAAAAAAACCGAATTCATAAAGTATTGGAGTGTTCCAATATCAAGCTGGGTACGGTGATTTCCGACATCTTCGGAGTATCGGGCCGAAAACTCTTGACCCGTTTAATGGAACAGGGGTACATCGAAGAAGCCGATATCGACGCTTGCCTTCACGGAAGAATGAAAGGGAAAAAGCAACAAATTCAGGAATCGCTCTTTGGGACATTAACCGAACATGAGTTGTTCATGATTCGCCAATCGTGGAAGCACATCGAGTATTTGGAAAGCTTGATTCAGGAGATGGACCAACGCATCGACCATCTCTTACAACCGTATCAACAGGAAGTGGATCTTCTGATGACGATTCCTGGAGTGAAAAAGGAAACCGCCGCCGTCATCATCGCCGAAATCGGAGTGGATATGGGACAGTTCCCGACACCGCAGCGCCTCGCTTCTTGGGCTGGGGTGGCCCCGGGAAATCACGAAAGCGCTGGAAAACGCAAAAGTACACGAACGGTAAAGGGTAATCCTCATATTAAATCCGCGTTATGCGAGGCGGCATGGGCGTTATCCCGATGCAGGAATCAACCGTTGGCGGCGAAATTTTGGTCATTGGCGGCTCGCCGGGGAAAGAAAAAAGCACTCGTTGCGATCGCGCACCGAATGCTTGTCACCATTTACTGCATGCTTTCCCGAAAAGAACCGTTTTGGGGACCACAAGTAAGTTAGTATAGCCAAAATGAATACAGAATATACGAGATGCCTAAAAATAAGGCACCTCTGCTTTCCTGTTGTCTTTTTTGGCCATTTGTAGTGTATCCAAACTGATCACAGGATATACAGAGTTGACCGGGTTTTATGGATTTTCACAGAAAACATCCATGAGTAAATTTTACTCCCCACCCAGGCATGAAAATCCATCTCTCCTTCCATAATGGAGGATGAACGCAAACAGTTTGGAAAGACGTGCTTTTTAATGGTGGTTCGACCCTGTACAAAAAACTGTTTGAGTCCATTTGGTGTTCCACCCATTGTAAGCCCTTTTCATTTGGAAAAGGTGACTACGAACAGAAAAATGCCTAACGAACAAGTGGACTCACTGTTTGCGAATTCATCAATGGAAGGAGTCCGGATCATGGATGTGCTTTATCATCGTTGCGCAGGTTTAGATGTTCATGCCAAAACGATTGTCGTTTGTGCGCTTTGGGGAGAAGAAGACCACATTCAAAAGGAGATCGAAACGTTTTCGACGTTTACCAAAGACTTGTTTCGCCTCCTGAAATGGCTCGAGGATCGAGAAATCACTCATCTAGCGATGGAGAGTACGGGGGTTTACTGGAAACCGGTCTTTAACATTTTAGAGGACTACTTTGACATTACCTTGGCCAACGCTCAGCGAATCAAGAATGTCCCAGGGAGAAAAACGGATGTATCCGATGCGGAATGGATCGCTAAATTATTGCGTTATGGACTGATTGAAAAGAGTTTTGTGCCACCCGCGCCAATTCGAGAATTGCGGGACTTGACCCGTTTACGCAAAAAGTGGGTGGGTCAATTGATTGCGGAAAAAAACCGAATTCATAAAGTATTGGAGTGTTCCAATATCAAGCTGGGTACGGTGATTTCCGACATCTTCGGAGTATCGGGCCGAAAACTCTTGACCCGTTTAATGGAACAGGGGTACATCGAAGAAGCCGATATCGACGCTTGCCTTCACGGAAGAATGAAAGGGAAAAAGCAACAAATTCAGGAATCGCTCTTTGGGACATTAACCGAACATGAGTTGTTCATGATTCGCCAATCGTGGAAGCACATCGAGTATTTGGAAAGCTTGATTCAGGAGATGGACCAACGCATCGACCATCTCTTACAACCGTATCAACAGGAAGTGGATCTTCTGATGACGATTCCTGGAGTGAAAAAGGAAACCGCCGCCGTCATCATCGCCGAAATCGGAGTGGATATGGGACAGTTCCCGACACCGCAGCGCCTCGCTTCTTGGGCTGGGGTGGCCCCGGGAAATCACGAAAGCGCTGGAAAACGCAAAAGTACACGAACGGTAAAGGGTAATCCTCATATTAAATCCGCGTTATGCGAGGCGGCATGGGCGTTATCCCGATGCAGGAATCAACCGTTGGCGGCGAAATTTTGGTCATTGGCGGCTCGCCGGGGAAAGAAAAAAGCACTCGTTGCGATCGCGCACCGAATGCTTGTCACCATTTACTGCATGCTTTCCCGAAAAGAACCGTTTTGGGGACCACAAGTAAGTTAGTATAGCCAAAATGAATACAGAATATACGAGATGCCTAAAAATAAGGCACCTCTGCTTTCCTGTTGTCTTTTTTGGCCATTTGTAGTGTATCCAAACTGATCACAGGATATACAGAGTTGACCGGGTTTTATGGATTTTCACAGAAAAAAAGTGTCCCGATCCTTTTGGGACACCCTCGACTTGCATTTCTTTTGTCTCTTACTTGCGGATGAATTGCTGCGTCCAAATATATCCATTTTCTTCAAAACCAACGCCGATGTGCGTAAAGTTTTTGTTCAAAATGTTCGCGCGGTGGCCTTCACTGTTCATCCACGCATTGACGACTTCCTGTGGTGTGCGTTGGCCTTTGGCGATGTTTTCCCCGGCAGCCGTGTACGAGATGCCGAATTTTTTCATCATCTCAAATGGAGAACCGTACGTCGGGCTGTTGTGCGAGAAGTAGTGGTTCACGGCCATATCGCGCGATTTTTCGCGTGCGACTTTGCTGAGGGCCAAGTCAACTTGAAGCGGCGGCAAGCCGTATTTTGCCCGCTCTTTATTCGTCAGTTCAACGACTTGTTGCTCATAGGCGTTTAAGCCAGTTGCTTTTTGCGGTGCTGCTGTTGGGGCCGTCGCTGGCGTTTTCGCCGGTGCTGGCGTATTCGCAGCCGGTTTCGTCGCTGGCTGTTTGACCGTTGCCGGCGCCTGCGGTTTTGTCGTTGGCTGTTTTGCCGCCGGTTGTTGTGTTGCCGGTTTTACGGGTTGGAACGACACGAACGGGAAGTATTGTTGCAGCCATTTCTCAAAATCTTGAACGTTTGTGCTGACATATTTTACTTGATACGCATTCGCTGTCGGACACGTCGTCCCAGCTGCTTCCGTTTTCGTTGCCGCGAACGAAGCGCCGGCGAGTGCGACCGAAGCTGCGATTGTTGCTACCATTTTTTTCTTCATCGGAATTCCTCCTTGTATCCTCTATTTGAAAGTTTCAGAGATATTGCGTCCGTCAGTCATGCCTACACGATGAGATTCGAAGAGGAACGGTTTCGTTGTTCCCTTGCCTTCGCCCTCATTATAACACGGGTTTTTTGTAATATTTTTGGGCTAAAATGGAAAAAACGCAGGCTGGCAACACCTGGAAAAACAAGCGCTTGTTTTCATTGCCAGTTGGCTGCCCATCACGGCAGTTGCAACGATTGGAAGCGGCATCCTTTCACTAACTGCCCTTCCTTTTTCCCCTCTATTATTCTAGCCACCCACATTTTTCTAGGAAAAAGGGAGTTGACAGCCTCTTTTTTGGACCATTTCGTTTAACAATTGTTACAGCTGTGTTACAAAACAGGGGAGATATTCACATTCTTGTTTTAAAAAAGAAGCTGGTGGCGATCAGCCCCAGCTTCTGTCATGATCTTTTTCGTTCCTAGTCGACAACGAGCACCGTTTGCACTTCATTCGGCTTCACCTCGACGGCAAACGTCCCGCATTCGTCCGCCGCGAGCGAGTCAAGCGGCTCCTCGTTGAGATTCGCGCGAAAAACGCCCGAAAACGGCTTGTTCCATTGGAACGCCGCCGTCGTTATCGTTGGCGTTGAATTGTAAAAGAGGAGCTTATCGGCATACAGCCGCACCCGTTCGTCAAAGCGCATCGATCTCCATCCCCCACCGTCTCATCGTTTGCTACTATTTTAGCAAGAACGGATGGCGGTTGGCTATAGAGCGCCTCTTCTATTGCGATAGTTGATGCCCCTCAACCAACACCGGAATGCGTTCTTTATATTTCTCCACCCATCGGCGGTTATGTTCGTCCGCCCCCTCAATGTTGCCGCTTAAAAAGATCGGCGGTTCTATTCCATTTTCCGCCATGAGGACAATCGCCTCGGCGAAAACGGCGTTTAAAATCGCGCTGCCGATCACGGTCGAAGTAGGGGCAAATGGAACGGAAACATTCGGATGAGCTAAAATCGCGTCTCCTCTCACACAATGATTGTCAATCACCAAGTCCACCACTTCATACAATAACCGACCGCTCTTATGCCGCGACGGTTGACTCTTCGAATATTCCAAAGATGTAATCGCGATCGTGTACGCCCCTTTCTCCTTTGCTGCCAACGCCACATCAATCGGAACAGGATTGCGCCCCGATGTGGACAAAACAAAAAACACATCTTCAGGACGGATATCCTCATGATTGATAAAATTTTGTGCCAAATCATTCATTCTCTCCAACATGGACGACCGCACCGCCCCTTCGTGAAGCATCAGCGGCTCGACAAAGATCGGTTTCACCGGAACAAGCCCTCCCGCCCGGTAAAACACTTCCTCTGTCAAAATATGGGAGTGGCCGCATCCGAATAACTGAACGATTCCGCCGTTTTGAATCGCTTCGCTTACCATATGGGCGGCCTTTTTTAGATTGTCCTTTTCATGGCTTAAAACGAGTTCCAGATGTTCATTGATTTTTTGGAAATATTGATTGATCATCGGCCATTCGCCCCTTAAGCGCTTGATTTCCTATCCCTAAACTAGATTTAGCCCGCCGCAGCCACAGTTAGACCCGCTCCTGCAGCCAAAAAAACGGCTTCCCCTATAAAGGAAGCCGTCCGTCGGTTCCATCGCATTCCTTGCTTTACTGCCCTGTATATCCGCCAACCGGGATATTGTCCTTCCGCGCCACCCCAGTGCGGTAAGCGGCTTCGATGACCGCTTGTCTGACGCGTTCAACGACTTTGCTGTTGAAGACGCTCGGGATGATGTATGTTTCGTTCAATTCATCCTCCGTCACGACAGAGGCAATCGCCTTCGCAGCGGCAAGCTTCATTTCCTCGTTAATTTCTCTCGCCCGGCAGTCGAGCGCCCCGCGGAAAATGCCCGGGAAGCAAAGGACGTTGTTAATTTGGTTCGGATAATCAGAACGTCCGGTCGCCATAACGCGCACGTACGGTTCGGCCAGCTCCGGATCAATTTCCGGAATCGGGTTGGCCATCGCAAACACGATCGGGTCGCGCGCCATTTTTTTCACATCTTCCACTTTTAAAATGCCGGGAGCTGAGACGCCAATAAACACATCTGCGCCGGCGATGACATCGGACAAGCTTCCTTTCAGATTATCCGGGTTCGTGATTTGCGCATATTCTTGCCAATACGGATTTTCATACGTTTCATCGCGATGGATGGCGCCGTGGCGGTCGACCCCGATAATGTTGCGTACGCCGGCCGCAAGCAAAATTTTCGTGCAGGCGATGCCAGCGGCGCCAATGCCGGTGAGAACCACTTTAATGTCCTCGAGCTTTTTGTCGACGATTTTCAACGCATTAAGCAACCCGGCCAAGAGCACGACCGCCGTGCCGTGTTGGTCGTCATGGAACACCGGGATGTCAAGCTCTTCCTTCAACCGCTTTTCAATCTCAAAGCAGCGCGGAGCGGAAATGTCTTCGAGATTAATGCCGCCAAACGCCGGGGCGATCGCTTTCACAATTTGAATGATTTCTTCCGTGTCTTTCGTATCCAAACAAATCGGGAACGCGTCCACTCCGGCAAATTCCTTAAACAGCATCGCTTTCCCTTCCATGACCGGCATCGCCGCATACGGGCCGATGTCGCCAAGCCCGAGCACCGCCGTGCCATCCGAGACAACGGCGACCGTATTCCGTTTAATCGTCAGCGAATACGCCTTGCGCGGATCCTCAGCGATGGCCGTGCAGACGCGCGCCACGCCCGGCGTGTACACCCGCGACAAGTCGTCGCGCGTTTTCACTGGGATTTTTGAATTTGTTTCAATTTTCCCCCCGATGTGCATCAAAAACGTGCGGTCGGAAACGTTGATGATTTTGACACCGCGAATTTTTTTCAGCGCCTCAATGATCAAATCGCACTGCTTCGTGTCGAGGGCGCTGACGGTGATGTCGCGCACCGTGTGAACTTTGCTTGATGAAATGACGTCAATTCCGACAATGTCCCCGCCCGCTTTGCCGATTGCGGCGGCGATATCGCTGAACGAGACGATATCTTTTTCGAACTGGAGACGAATCGTAATGTTCATCGCTGCCCCGCCTGGTAATGCCATAACAATCGTCCTTCCTTTTCTCTATTTTTGTTTAAATCAGTAAATCATCTTACGGTACAAATGTTATCCTATGAACCGGAAAAAGACAACCCTTATTGTACACCCCTTTCGGCAAACACATGCATCTTTCCGCCGAACGTGAAACAGCATGCGTCCTGAGCCAGCGCAGCCTTCTTCCCACCGTTCATGTTCCGCTGTTGGCAAAACAGCAACAGGGGTGGCTGACGGCAGAAAAACAACATGCAAGAAGGAAATCAGAGCAGCAATGAAGTAAACGTAAAAGAAAGGAAAAACTAGACAGGAGCGAAAAAGAATGAGAGAAAAGCTGTTTCTCGTGCTGGCCAACTTGTTTTGGGCCGGCAATTACGTCATCGGGAAGTCCATCATTGCGGAAACGGGCCCATTTTGGCTGACGTTGATCCGTTGGTGCGCCGCTTTTATCGTGTTGGCGCCCGTATCGTACTGGCTTGAGCGGCCGCGCTACCAGGACATCATCAAACAATATTGGCTGCCGCTCGCTGCAGCCGGAATTCTTGGCGTCATCGGCTATAATTTGCTTTTATACGGCGCGCTCGCCTATACATCGCCGATGAACGCAGCGATCGTCAATTCGCTCAATCCGGCGATCATCGTCGTGTTGTCGTATGCGCTGCTGCGGGAGCGGCTGTCAAAAACCAATATTGCCGGCTTTTTGTTGTCGCTGGCCGGTGTATTGTTTATTTTAACGGATGGGCATATAGCACACGTCTTCCGAATGAACTACAACCGCGGTGATTTGATGATGCTCGCCGCCGGTGTCGTCTGGGCGCTTTATTCGATCATCGGCAAAAAACTACCCGTCCCACCGATTACAGCGACAACGTGCTCCGTTTTTTTTAGCTTGCTGCTGCTGTGGCCGTTCGCATTCTTTTATCCGTTTCCAGCTGATCACATAAGTGCAGCTGGGCTCGCCGGATTGGTCTATATTTGCTTGTTTCCGTCCATTCTTTCCTTCTTATTTTGGAACATCTCAGTGCAAAAAGTCGGTCCGAGCCATGCCGGTGTATATTTAAACTTAATTGCCGTATTTACCGCTGTGATCACGTTTTTGCTTGGCGGTGCTCTATCCGTCCTGCAGCTGGCCGGCGGCGCAATCGTCTTGTTCGGCGTCTATTTGGCGACAAAAGCGCCGAAAGTGAAGACGGAACAAGTGGATATCGCAGGATGACGGCCGGGCCGTTTGGCGGACAGCATCATCAAAAATAAAACCCGCCATCACAAGCGGGAACCTTTAGCCATGAAAAACAGCGCCGCCCGCCGCACCCAAAACCCTGTTGCATGCACAAGCGGTCTCCCCTCACCCAAAGGGAGACCGCTTTTTGGCTATTGGAGCAATCGAAGGAACTCACGCATAAACGCCGGCAAATCCGGCCACGCATGGGCGGAGACGAGGTTGCCGTCAACGTGGACTGTATGGTCAGACACATACGTCGCTCCTAGCGCCTCAACCCCCGGCTTGCAGGCAATATACGCTGTCAAACTCCGTCCTTTCAGCAAATCCGGCATTGTTTCAAAAATGAGCGAGGCGTGGCAAATGGCGGCAATCGGCTTATTCGCCTCAAAGAAATGGCGAACGATGCGCTGCACGTTCTCATCAAGGCGAATGTACTCCGGAGCGCGCCCGCCCGGAATGACCAATCCGTCGTATTGCGCCGGATCGACTTCGGCGAACGACGCATGGGCGTCGATCAAATAGCCTTGCTTTTCCACGTACGTATCCCAGTCGGCAAAATCGTGAACGACCGTATGCAGTTTCTTTTTCTTCGGCGCGGCAATCGTCGCTTCATAACCTTCTTCAAGCAAGCGGTAATACGGATAGTATACTTCAAGCGCCTCAACAGCATCACCCGTGATGATCAGCACTTTTTTGCTCATGGATTCCCGCCTCCTTGTCCATTTTTTTCTTTCATTTCTATCATACTGGAAACGAGTGAAAAGGAAAAGTAAAATGATTGGTGGAAAGGTATGAAGCAGCAGAAACGAGAGTCGCTATGGTTGCGACAGTAAGGAGGGAAACAGAATGACCATCACCTCATGGCTGGCCGCCTCGCGCCACACCGTCGTGCTGACCGGCGCCGGCATGTCAACCGAAAGCGGGCTGCCCGATTTCCGCTCGCCGCGCACCGGGCTGTGGGCGCGTTTTAACCCGAGCGAACTCGCTACCATCGATGCGCTGTACCATCGCCGTGAATCGTTCGTCGAGTTTTACCAATATCGCATTCGCACCTTGCAACAATGCCAACCGCATGACGGACACCGCTTATTGGCCGATTGGGAGCGGCGCGGGATCGTGCAAACGATTGTGACGCAAAATGTCGATGGCTTTCACCAAGAAGCGGGAAGCCGACGCGTCATCGAACTTCATGGCTCGCTCCGCACCGTCCATTGTCAGCGGTGCGGGGAGTCAAAACCCAGCTTTGTCTATTTGCACGGTGTGTTGACGTGCGAATGCGGCGGAGTTTTGCGCCCGTCGGTCGTGCTGTTTGGCGAGCCGCTGCCGGAGAAAGCCATCACGGAAGCATGGGAGGCTGCCCAACAGGCTGATCTATTCCTCGTGCTTGGCTCCTCCCTGCAAGTGTCGCCGGCCAATCAACTGCCGCTTGTCGCCAAACGAAACGGTGCGAAGCTTGTCATCATCAATTGGGAGCCGACTGACTTGGACGATCTCGCCGACGCTGTCATTCACGGCCGGAAAATCGGCGAGGTGCTGAACGAGCTGGAGCGGCAGTTGACGGAGGCGGCGGAATGAACAAAGAAACGATGTTGCAAATGGCGCTCGAATCGATCGGCGACCACTCCCGCATCCGCCATTGGCGCCGCGTCTCGGGCGGCGACATCAATGACGTCTATCGCGTCCAAAGCGGCAAACAAACGTACTTTATCAAAATGCAACGTTTCCCGCCGAGTGGATTTTTCGCTGCCGAACAGATGGGCCTCGAGCTGATCAGGCAAGCACGCGCCATCGACGTTCCGCATACCTTCGGCTTCGGGGAAGCGGACGGCTGGGGCTGGCTCGTCTTGGAATGGGTCGAAGGAACGGAAACGACACAGACGGCCGAACAGCTCGGCCGCGGCCTTGCCCGCCTCCATCAATGCCGCGGGCCGGCGTTTGGCCTTGACCGCGATACCTATATCGGCATGCTGCCGCAGCGCAACGGCTGGTACGGCCGCTGGACCGACTATTACCGCGACGCCCGCCTTAGACCACAAATGACGCGAGCGGCGGAGAGAGGCCTCCTGCCCGTCAAGCGGCGCAAACGTCTCGAATGGCTGCTCGAGCGGCTTGACCAATGGCTCCCGGATGACTGTTTTCCATCGCTTTTGCATGGCGATTTATGGAGCGGCAACTGGATTCCAGGGCCAGACGGAGTGCCGTATTTGATCGATCCGTCTGTTTTGTATGGCCATCATGAGTTTGAGATCGCGTTTACCGAGCTGTTTGGCGGCTTCCCAGTCCGGTTTTATGAGAGCTATCGCGAGCTTATGCCGCTCTCGGCTGATTATCATGGCCGAAAACCACTCTACCAGCTGTTTTACTTGCTCGTTCATCTAAATTTATTTGGCGAAACATACGGCAGCGCGGTTGACCGCGTGCTGGATCGTTACGCGGGGGAGTAGTTTTTCCTGCTTCCCCCGCCATCCTTATTCAGCACGGATCGCTTCGAGCAGCGCATCACCGTTTTCGCTCACGCGCACATAGGCAAACCGAACATTCTCTTGCCGTTTCATCCCCGTTTTTTCCGGAATGAAATACGATTCAATGCCATACACGACTTGCGGGCCGTGAAACGTACCGGTGATGATCACATCCCCCGGTTGCGGCGTGTATCCCGGCCTTTTTTCCCCATTGACCATATATACGCCAGCCAAACGGTGCACCCCGTCCTCTCCTTTTCGCAGCCCGACTTGCACCCGTCCGCTTCCGTCAAGCGACGGAATGGTGGAAATATCGTACCGAAGCTGAATATAATCCCCTTGCAACATGGAGCGTGGATCCAACGGTTCAAGTTCCAACTTTACTACATCACCATATCGCAACAATCGTTCTTTTTGCCACACGGTATAACCTAAAAATGAAAATTGAGCGATCACGACTATGAGCGTCAACAACGAAACGCGCCGCCCCCAGCGCACGCCCAGCCTCCATGTGAAGCCATTTCGTTTCTCAAGCCATACCGCCCATGCGAGCAACACCGCTCCCGCCGCCAGCAAACTGACCGATTTATGAAGCAAATTCCATGCGAGTTCATAATATTTCAGCACGAGATAAAGCGCTGTGTACACCCAAGCGGTCTTCCGCTCCAGTTGCCGACCGCGGAAAAGAAAGAAGGCAAGCGCCAAAATCATGGCGATATTCAACGTCACGTACAGTCCATCAGCCGCAAACACATCAACGCTTGTCGCAATCCCAAGCGCGCCGAACGCCAAGACAAGCGGAGTGAGAAACGGCGTTTCGCGAAAGCGGCCATACGCATACAACCCGCCGTTGACCAAAGCCAAGGTGAGCAACACCATCCGGCCGTCATCCATCACCGAACTTAAGGCGATCCCTAAATAGACCGTCAGCGCCGCCGTCGTCAACCGGCGCACTCCGCTGTCTGATGATCGGATGACGCCAATCGCAAGCCCAATGGCATAGAGGAACAGAGTCGACCGCGAGACCTCCCACGCCATCGCCACCCCGAGCCCGTAACCAATAGCAAGCAGTGTATAACGAACGACCGGATTCCAATGCCGGCCAAATGAGGCGGGAACGACAAATCCAAAGATGGAAATGAAAAAGAGCACGTAAGGCGACCATGACTCTGTCCAAAGGAAATACAAGCCAAGCAGGCTTTGTATGGCCAACGCGGAAGCCGCAAGCGTGACAATCGCTTGAAACGACGCCAAAAAACGCCTTCCAGCTTTCGTCTCCGCTGAAAACAGCCCAGCCCGCCGCAATAGCACAACGCCGCCGCACAGCACAGCAGCGGCCGCCATAAGCCCAATGAGAAGCAGCCACGTTTCAAAATGATCTGCGAGCAAGCGAATGTATTGAATGAACAAAAACAGTCCAGCAAACAAACTCGTCAACAACACGTACGGCCGCTGCTTGGCGATGACAAGAAAATAATAAAGCAACACGGCGAGCAACACGGTATACACGTATGGCCACCATGCGTCGCGCCCATAGGAAAAACCGGTTACGTCAATCACAAGCAGCCAACCTTGCATGGCAATATAAGCGAGATGGGCGACTAACGGCGTACGGCTGACACCAACCAGCACGCCGTTGATCGCTGCAAACAATAAGAGCAAACCAAACGACGACCATTCCGTCCACTCAATCCGATAAGCGGACGGAAAATAATAAAACCAGCACGCAAGCTGCAACAACCCAATCGCGATCACGGACAGCACCCGTTCTTTTGTCAGCAGCGCCAACAAAGCGGTCGGCGCAAGCCAGGCAAGAAACAGCCAATAACTGTCAGCATGCGAATTGTAAATTTGTCCAAGCAACGCCAACGCAATGCCAAATGACAACACCCCGCCGATCAGCATCCAGCGCCCTAAGAAACGATGGCGGCCCCAAAGCGCCGCGCTTGCGATGTAAAATGCCGCCATCATGCCGATGCTGATTCCGACTTTCACCTCTCGCCCCATCCCCGGCCAGTTGGCGGCAAAAAAATACACAATGCCGGCAATGATGCACAAAAACGCCAACGCATACCCCGTTTTCACGATCCGGGCCGCCATATCGCTTCCTCCCTGTGACTCAGATCTTTCCTCTATAAAGCATATGCTGAAAAAGCTGTCTAGAAGACCAGTGAAAACACGCCTTATTCCATCGCATTTTCCTAGTTACCACCGGCCTTTTAGACTTTTTTCTTTGTTGCGGTGAAGAACATTATGGTTGGAGATAATTTTTTAAGTGGAAAATTTCCATATCATGCTCTGTCACTTTTTTCATCAAATAATCGATGGATGCCTGTTTGGAAGAGAACTCGCGCGAAGCCAGATCAAGAGCGGCCTGATGCTTATGAAGCATGTTCTCGATGTGGCGAAAGTGGCTCCGCATTTCTGTTGCGAGGTTGTCAACTTTTTCTTCGACCCGTTCAACTTTCGCTTCAAGCCGTTGTTGCCCTTCTTTGAGCGTTTGCACGTCGCCCTTGATCATGTCCATGTCCGCTTTCAACGTTTGCACGTCGCCTTTGACCGCGTCCATGTCCGCTTTCAACGTTTGCACGTCGCCTTTGACCGCGTCCATGTCCGCTTTCAACGTTTGCACGTCGCCTTTGACCGCGTCCATGTCCGCTTTCAACGTTTGCACGTCACCTTTGACCGCGTCCATGTCCGCTTTCAACGTTTGCACGTCGCCTTTGACCGCGTCCATGTCCGCTTTCAACGTTTGCACGTCGCCTTTGACCATGTCCATGTCCGCTTTTAATGTGCGCACATCCTCTTCCACCCGGTGAAGCCGCTGTTCCAAGCGGGCTTGCCCCTCTTGCAACAACTGCACTTCACCTTCCAAGCGCGCCTGTCCTTCTTTCAGCGCTTGGATCTCGCCTTCCAAACGCGCTTGTCCTTCTTGAAGGGCCCGGACATCGCCTTCGATCCGATCGAGCCGCATGTGGATCGGATTCAACTTTTGGTCAAGCAATTCAGCCATTAGTTGCACGAGTTCGGCTTGGCTCATCGTTTCTCACCTCCTTTCCCCCATTGTATCATTGTCCCACACAACGTCATAGTATAGAAAAAGAGATTTTCTTCTCCTTTTCGACAAGATCAGACGCTAAATCAAACCGATGAATCGGCTTCATCATCAAATCAACATGGGGCAAAAAATGATTTTTTGATGATCAGCTACAAACGGCCGCCTCGATGAATCCACATCCGATAAAGAGCAAGACAGGCCGCCAAGTAAGCACCGCCAAGCACAAACCCGCCAAGCACATCAGACGGATAATGCACTTGCAAGCTTAACCGGCTTAAGCCAGTTAAGAGCGCCAGCGCCGCAAACACGCCGTAAATGGCCGCCCGTTCTCCACGCTTGGTGCGCGTTTGCGCCAAAAAATACGCTAAAAGCAGCAAGTAAATCGTCCCGATCATCGCGTGGCCGCTCGGAAAACTGAACCCCCCGATCTCGGCATGCGGCGGGCGCTCCCGCCCCACAACATGCTTGATCCATTCGTTGATGCCATACCCCCCACCAACAGCGACGACAACCAACACCATTCCATAGACATCGCGGCGGAAAAACCATAAACCAATGACAAGCATCACACTGATGATGCCTATTGTTTTCCCATTGCCGAGAAACGTAAACGGATCGAGCCATTGCCATGAATCAAACAGCTGCAGCCCACCTTCGTCAGCCGCCTTTGTCACCCCGGCTGCCACGCTTGCCCAAACAGCCAAAAAAAAGACCGCGCCGACAGCCGCTATCATCCATAATCGTCGGTTCACTCTGACTCACTCCTTGTTGATGCTTCCTCACAACCGCATCAGTCGGTTGCCCACCACTGGATATCAAAGTCGATTTGTACGGAGATCAAACCAAAAGGAAACATTGAAAGTTCCTCATTATAACTTAATATATTTTCATGAACAAAAGAAAAATCCTCCTTAAAAAGCAACACTTTTTAAGGAGGAAACAACCGTTACGACGGCAGCTTCGTCTCTCCCATCAGGAACCGGTCCACTTCACGGGCCGCCCCCCGGCCCTCGTGGATCGCCCAAACGATCAGGCTTTGGCCGCGGCGGGCGTCGCCAGCCGCAAACACGCCCTCGATGTTTGTTGTATATTTGCCGTATGGGGCTTTCACTTTGTTGTTGATCGTTTCAACGCCAAACTGCTTCAACAACGGCTGCTCTGGCCCTTCAAACCCGATGGCGATAAACACCAAATCACACGGCCATACTTGTTCCGTCCCCGGAATTTCTTTAAAGATCGCTTTGCCGTTTTCATCAATGATTTTTTCCATTTGAATCGTATGCAGCTCTTTCACGCGGCCGTGCTCGTCGCCTACGATTTTTTTCGTTTGAATGCAATATTGACGCGGGTCTGCCCCAAATTTCGCCTTCGCTTCCTCATACGCATAATCAAGCGTGAAAACGAGCGGATATTGCGGCCAAGGGTTATTGTCTGGGCGCTTGTCCGGCAAAGCCGGGTGTTTGCCAAACTGGACGACGCTTTTGCAGCCTTGGCGCAGCGCGGTCGCCACGCAGTCGGCCCCCGTGTCGCCGCCCCCGATCACGATGACACGTTTTCCCTTGGCATCGATAAACTGGCCGTCGGCAAAATTCGAATCCAATAAACTTTTCGTCACGCCGGTCAAATAATCCATCGCAAAATGGACCCCCTCAAGCTCCCGGCCTTCAATGGCCAAATCGCGCTGCTTTTGCGCACCGATGCACAAGACGACGGCGTCGTACTGAGCACGAAGTTCGTCAGCCATAATATCTTTGCCGACTTCGGTGTTCGTAATAAACGTGATGCCTTCCTCTTCGAGCAGACGCACCCGCCGCTCGACCACTTCTTTTTCCAACTTCATATTCGGAATGCCGTACATCAATAAGCCGCCGATGCGGTCAGCCCGCTCATACACCGTCACCGAATGGCCGGCTTGGTTGAGTTGGTCAGCGCAGGCCAACCCGGCCGGGCCGGAGCCGACGATGGCCACCTTTTTCCCCGTGCGCGTCTTCGGGATGCGCGGTTTCACCCATCCTTCAGCAAACCCTTTATCAATAATGGCCCGTTCGATTCCTTTAATCGCAACCGCTGGGTCGGAAATGGCCACCGTGCACGATCCTTCGCATGGCGCCGGACAGACGCGTCCAGTAAATTCCGGGAAATTATTGGTCTTTAAAAGTCGGTCAAGCGCTTCTTTCCAGCGCCCTCGGTACACCAAATCGTTCCATTCTGGGATCAAGTTGTGCACCGGACACCCCGAGGTAAGGCCGTTCAGCTCCAATCCCATATGACAAAACGGCGTGCCACAGTCCATACAGCGGGCGCCTTGGCGGGCCAGCACCTCTTCCGAAAACGGCTGTGTATATTCTTTCCAATCATCAAGACGGGAAAGCGGGTCGCGCTTTTTTTCCTCCTCGCGTGCATATTCCATAAACCCTGTTGCTTTTCCCACGATGGTTCCCCCTCCTTCTTTCCGTACACGTCCTCTCTTCTCCCCGATGCGGCCTTCCCGCCTGTTAGGCCAGTCAAAAAGCGAGCCCCGCGCGGCCGCGGGGCCAAAGCGGCGCCGCCATGCCACAGCCGCCCGAAAGGAAGACCTTATTTCGCGGCCGCTTGCAACACATGGACACCGACGGCAGCCGCTTTTTTCCGTTTCGCCACCGTTTCAAACGCCGCCAAGGCAGCTTCATCATACGAAAACCCGGATTGTTCGAGCGCTTGAATCGTTTCCACCATCAGTTTGTAGTTGTGTGGAATGACTTTGACAAACCGGCGGACATACGCATCCCACTCTTCGAGCACTAACGCCGCCCGCGGGCTTCCCGTATAGCGGTAATGGTTTTCGATCATCCGACGCACGTCGCGAATTTCTTCCTCGTCTTCGAGCCGCTCAAACGAGACGAGCTCAAGGTTGGCGGTTTGCTGCCAGCTGTCTTCGTCAGCGAGAACGTAAGCGATGCCCCCGGACATGCCAGCGGCGAAGTTTTTGCCAACCGAACCGAGGATGACGACGCGGCCGCCGGTCATATATTCACACCCGTGATCGCCGACTCCCTCAACAACGGCATGAACGCCGCTGTTGCGCACACAGAACCGTTCACCGGCGCGGCCGCGAATGTACGCCTCGCCGCTCGTCGCCCCGTAGAAAGCGACGTTGCCGATAATGACATTGTCCGCTGCGGCAAACGGCGCCTCATGCGGCGGACGGACGATCACTTTGCCGCCGGAAAGCCCTTTGCCGACGTAGTCGTTCGCGTCGCCGACGAGCTCGAGCGTCATCCCTTTCGGCACAAACGCCGCAAAACTTTGCCCGGCCGATCCGGTGAAATGGAGGCGGATCGTATCATCCGGCAACCCTTCCTCACCGTAGCGTTTCGAAATCTCGCTGCCGGTCATCGCCCCGACCGTGCGGTGGACGTTGCGGATGGCGAGGTGAAGTTCGACCGGCTCCTGCCGTTCAAGCGCTGGCTGCACCGCCGGCAAAATTTCTGTATGATCAAGCGTCTCTTCCAAACGATGGTTTTGCCCTTTGATGCAAGTGCGCGGTCCATCGACTTGGTACAGAAGACGCGACAGATCGAGATGTTTCGCTTTCCAATGCGCTTTCGCCCGCTCGCTTACCTTCAAGACATCGACGCGGCCGACCATTTCGTCGATCGTGCGGAAGCCGAGCTCCGCCATAATTTCCCGCACTTCTTGAGCGACAAAGTACATAAAGTTGACGACATGTTCTGGCTTCCCGGTGAATTTTTTACGCAGTTCCGGATTTTGCGTCGCCACGCCGACCGGGCATGTATCCAAATGGCAGACGCGCATCATGACACAGCCTAAAACGACGAGCGGTGCCGTCGCAAATCCGAATTCTTCGGCCCCAAACAGCGCCGCCATCACAACGTCACGGCCGGTCATCAATTTGCCGTCGGTTTCTAGAACGACGCGGTCGCGCAACCCATTGAGCATGAGCGTCTGATGCGTTTCCGCCAAACCAAGCTCCCACGGCAGGCCGGCATGTTTAATACTCGTTTTCGGCGAAGCGCCCGTGCCGCCGTCATAGCCGCTGATGACAATGACATCGGCGTTCCCTTTCGCCACGCCAGCGGCGATCGTGCCAACGCCGGCTTTGGCGACGAGCTTCACGCTGATGCGCGCATCTTTGTTGGCGTTTTTCAAATCATAAATGAGTTGGGCCAAATCTTCAATCGAGTAAATGTCATGGTGCGGCGGCGGAGAAATAAGCTCCACCCCTGGCGTTGAGCCGCGCACTTTGCCGACCCACGGATACACTTTGTTGGCCGGAAGCTGCCCGCCTTCACCCGGTTTTGCTCCTTGGGCCATTTTGATTTGCAATTCATCGGCATTGACCAAATAATGGCTTTTTACGCCAAAACGTCCGGACGCCACTTGTTTGATCGCGCTGCGGCGCCAGTCGCCGTTTTCATCTTTCACATAGCGGGCCGGGTCTTCGCCGCCCTCGCCGCTGTTGCTTTTTCCGCCGATCCGGTTCATGGCGATCGCCAGCGCCTCATGGGCTTCCTGGCTGATCGAACCGAACGACATGGCCCCTGTTTTAAAGCGGCGGACGATCGACTCGACCGGTTCGACTTCCTCAATCGGCACCGGTTGCCGGCTCGAATCGAAATCGAACAAATTGCGCAAGAACGTCAACTGTTCTTCATTGGCCAGTTTCGAATATTGTTTATAGAGGTTGTAATCGTTTTTCCGGCACGCCCACTGCAGCAAATGGATCGTCTTCGGGTTGAACGCGTGATGTTCGCCGTTGCGTCGCCATTGCAGCTCGCTGCCCGTATCCAGCACATCGTCTTCGTACCGTGCGTCAAATGCGGACTCATGGCGCATTTTCGCTTCTTTGGCGATTTCCGCAAGCCCGATGCCGCCAATTTGCGATGCCGTGCCGGTAAAGTATTCATCAATGACATCGTTGCCGATGCCGACGGCCTCAAAAATTTGTGCGCCGCGGTAGCTTTGCACCGTCGAAATGCCCATTTTCGACATCACTTTGACGACACCGTCAACAGCCGCCTTGATATATGTTTTCACCGCTTCACGGTAAGACAAGGCGATCGTGCCGTTTTCTGACGCTTGGCGGATCGTCTCCAGCGCCAAGTACGGGTTGATGGCGTCCGCCCCGTAGCCGATGAGCGCCGCAAAATGATGCACTTCACGCGCTTCACCGCTTTCTACAAGCAGGCTGACGTTCGTGCGCGTCCCTTTGCGGACAAGATGCTGGTGAAGCCCGCTTGTCGCCAACAAAACCGGAATGGCGACATGTGTTTCATCAACGCCGCGGTCGGACAGCACAAGAAGCGCCGCCCCGTTTTCGATCGCTTCATCCGCTTTGGCAAACAGCTCATCAAGCGCCTGTTTCAAATCATCAGTAAACAGCGTAGGCAGCACCGCGCACGCAAATTCCGGGTACGGATTGGCTTTTAACGCTGCGAGCTCTTCGTTCGTCAATAGCGGAGTTTCCAAGCGGATGCGCCGCGCCGCTTTGGCGTCCGGATGCAAAATGTTCCCTTCTTTGCCAAGCAGCGTCATCGTCGAGGTGACGACATATTCGCGGATCGCATCAATCGGCGGATTTGTCACTTGGGCGAACAGCTGCTTGAAGTAGTTGAACAAACTTTGCGGCCGCTCCGACAGCACGGCAAGCGGCGCGTCCATGCCCATAGCGCCGGTCGGATCTTTTCCTTCCGCCGCCATCGGCAAAATCGTTTTTTCCACATCTTCAAACGTGTAGCCGAACGCTTTTTGCAGTTTGACGAGTTGCTTCGGCGCTTCGACGTCCTCCGGAATTTCCAGATCGCCAAGCGTGATCATTTGCTCGTTGATCCATTGGCGATATGGCTTTTCATGAGCCATTTCTTCCTTGATTTCCTGGTCGGAGATGATGCGCCCTTGCTCGAGGTCAACCAAAAGCATTTTCCCCGGGCTCAGCCGTTCCTTATATAAAATGTTGTTCGGGTCGACATCAATGACGCCGACTTCGGATGAAAAAATAATGTAGTCGTCTTTGGTGACGTAATAGCGGGCCGGACGCAAGCCGTTCCGGTCCAAAATGGCGCCGATTTGCTTGCCGTCGGTGAACGAAATCGCCGTCGGTCCATCCCACGGCTCCATGAGACAGCTATGGTACTCGTAAAACGCCTTTTTCGCCCCGTCCATCTGCTCATCCCAAAACCACGGTTCCGGAATGAGCATCATCGCGACATGGGCCGGCTTCCGGCCAGCAAGAACGAAAAATTCGAACGCATTGTCCAAAATCGACGAGTCGCTGCCGTTCGTATCCAAAATCGGCACGACTTTTTCCAAATCCGCGCCGAACGCTTCCGACACAAATTGCTTCTCGCGCGCCGTCATCCAGTTGACATTGCCGCGCAGCGTGTTGATCTCGCCGTTATGGATCAAATAGCGGTTCGGATGGGCCCGCTCCCAGCTCGGGAACGTGTTCGTGCTGAAGCGCGAGTGCACGAGGGCAAACGCCGAACGGAACCGTTCATCTTGCAAATCCAAATAAAACGCATCGATTTGTTCCGGCGTAAGCAACCCTTTATAAACGATCGTCCGGCTCGAGAAGCTCGCTACATAGCACTCGTTGTTTTCCACACATTTTTCGAATTGTTTGCGGATCACATACAGCTTCCGTTCAAACGCCAACTCATCAGCCACGTCATCACTTGCCGCGACAAACACTTGGCGGATGAACGGCTGGCTTTGCCGCGCCAGTTTGCCAAGCTTTTCACGATCAACTGGAACTGTCCGCCATCCGAGCAGCCGTTGCCCTTCTTGAGCGACGATCTCATTGAACATCGATTCATAGTACGCCCGTTTCGCTTCCTCTTCCGGCAAAAAGAACATCCCGACCCCGTAGCGCCCTTTTTCCGGCAAGTTCATCCCGCCGCACACCGCTTGAAAATACTCATGCGGAATTTGCGTCATAATGCCCGCGCCATCGCCCGTTTCCGGATCGCTCCCTTGTCCGCCGCGGTGTTCAAGCTGGCGAAGCATATGAAGTGCCTTTTTGATAATGTCGTGCGACGGTTTTCCTTTCAAATGCGCATAAAACCCGATCCCGCATGCATCATGCTCAAATTCCGGGCGATATAACCCTTGCGCTTCCGGTAATCCGTAGTGTTTCATGCTGCCTTCCCCTCCCGTTCCGAATTGTCTGTAATATTCATTGTAGTTTTCAAAATTAATATAAACAATATATAATTTAGATAAAATCCATCTCATTTTGCGATCAATCAAAAGGAGGGAGAAAAATGGAGCTGCGGCAGCTGCAATATTTCGTGGAAGTCGCCCGGCGCGAACACGTCTCCGAAGCCGCCGATGCCCTCCATGTCGCGCAGTCGGCGATCAGCCGGCAAATCGCAAACTTAGAAGCGGAGCTTGGCGTGCAGCTTTTTGAACGGGAAGGGCGGAACGTGAAGCTCACCCCCATCGGCCGTCATTTTTTGCCGCACGCCGAAGCAGTGTTGAAGGCGGTCGATGATGCAAAGCAACAAATCGAAGAATATTTAGACCCGGAGCGCGGGACGATTAAAATCGGGTTTCCGACAAGCCTGGCAAGCCACATGATGCCCATGGTCATCTCCGCCTTTAAAGCGGAACACCCAAACGTCTCGTTCCATCTCCGCCAAGGGTCGTACTATTATTTAATCGAAGCGGTGAAAAAACGGGAAATTGACTTGGCCTTTCTTGGACCAATTCCCGCACGCGAAATCGGCATCAAAGGGGAAATTTTATTTTCTGAACCGTTTGCGGCCCTCCTGCCGAACAGCCATCCGCTCGCTCGCCGCGACCGGATCGTGTTAAACGAACTGCGCCACGACCCGTTTGTTACGTTTCCAAAGGGATACATTTTGCATCAAATCGTCATTGACGCTTGCCACCAAGCCGGATTTTCGCCCAACATCTCATCGGAAGGCGAAGATCTCGATGCCATTAAAGGGCTTGTCTCCGCCGGCATCGGCGTGACCCTCTTGCCGGAGAGCGCCCTGTCGGAAAGCTTGCTTCGCTACGCCGCCAAAGTGCCGATTGAAATGCCGCAAGTGAAGCGAAATGTCGGCATCATCGTCTCCGACCATCACGAGCTCGCCCCGTCGGTGAAAGTGTTTTACCGGTTTGTGAAAGACTTTTTCTCCGAGCTGGAGCGGTATCAATTGCGGGGATAAAAAAGACGCAGGCGCTGCTTCCTGCGTCTTTCTCTTATTCTTCTGCACGCCTGCCTCCCCCGTCCCCTTCACTCTTTTAGAAGACTGGTGATTTAATGAAAAAATCAGCTCAACAATATCCCTTCTCAAGTTAAGAAACCTTGTAAAAATGTCTCTTCTTTTCCAACAAAAATCACCCATTTGACGAAAATGATCGTTTTTCACCGACCTTTTAGGAAGTGTTCGTGTCAAGGACAAAACAAGAAGGAATGTGGAAGCATCGAGCTTTTGGCGTTGCTTCAAGCAGACCGCGTCCCAAACGTCATCCCAGCCGCACCACCATCCGGCCGCGCAGTTCGCCGCGCAAAATGCGCTTAAGCGCTTGCGGCAATTCAGCGAGCGAAATCTCTTGAGCAATCCGCTCCAAATCCGGCTTTAAGTCGCCAGCGAGCCGCTCCCAAATGCGGAGGCGCACATCCATTGGACAATAGACAGAATCGATGCCAAGCAAGCTGACACCGCGCAAAATAAACGGATGGACCGTCGTCGGCACTTCCGCCCCTCCGGTCAGTCCGCTCACCGCCACGGCTCCGCCGTAGCGGATGCGGCTTAACACCGTGGCCAGCGTCCGGCCGCCGACCGGATCGACTGCCGCTGCCCAGCGCTGCCGATCAAGCGGACGAATGCGCTCAGCCGTGACGTCCTCTCGCGTCAACACTTCTTTCGCCCCTAAAACGCGCAAATAATCGTGCTCCGCCGCTTTGCCTGTGCTCGCTTCCACCGTGTAGCCGCGCTTCGCGAGCATCGACACGGCCAGACTCCCGACGCCGCCCGTCGCCCCCGTGACAAGCACCGGTCCGCGTTCCGGCGTCAGCCCGTGCTCCTCAAGACGGTGAATGGACAGCGCCGCTGTAAACCCAGCTGTCCCGATCGCCATCGCTTCTTTCAACGTCAACCCTTTCGGCAGCGGAACGAGCCATTCGCCGTGCAGGCGAGCATATTCACTGTAGCCTCCGAAATGTGTCACGCCGATTTCATAACCGGTCGCAATCACCTCATCCCCTTCGCGAAAACGCGGATGTTGCGACGAAACAACCACCCCGGCCAAATCAATTCCGGGCACAAACGGATACGTTTTCACAATTTTGCCGTCCGGAATGGACGCCAATCCGTCTTTGTAGTTGACGCTTGAATAATGGACGCGGACAAGGACATCACCTTCCGGCAAATCATCCATGGAAATCGTCTGCACACCGGCGGTAAATTCTGTTTCGGTTTTGTTGACAACAAACGCTTGAAATGCGGACATCATTCTCTCCCTTTCCCCATACATTCTTCACTCATGTCATTCGACAAACAAACGCCAGATTCCTTTTTTATCATCCTAAACCAAGAAGACCCTCACTCCCGCTTGTGAGCGTAAGCGGGTGATAAATAAACGTCTAATGAAAGTCCTCCCTACACTTCCTTGATTTCTTTTGCTAAACTGTAAACAAACGTATTCTTAAAAATGAAAGAGGGTGAAACAATGGGCAATATCCCTGACTCGAACAAAATTTACACTTACGCTGACTGGAAAACATGGGAAGGTCGCTGGGAACTTATAAATGGAAAAGCATATAATACGACACCTGCTCCATCTTCGGAACATCAATTTGCAGTCGGAGAATTGTATTTTGCTTTGCGCCATTTTTTCCAAAACAAACATTGTTATGTTTTTATGGCGCCGTTTGATGTATTCCTTAGCAAAAATGAAACGTATGAAACCCCTGATGACATTGTCCAACCCGATATTGCCGTGATTTGCAATAAAAAACAGATTGTCCAAAAAGGATGTTACGGGGCACCTACACTGGTTGTTGAAGTCTTGTCACCTTCAACCGCTTTAAAAGACTACAACGAAAAATTTTATACTTACCAACACTATGGAATTGCGGAATATTGGATTGTTGATACTGCTAATAAAATGATTCATGTGTACTATTTGCACGAAGGTACATACTCAACGACATGCAACATACGGACAACAAGACACGCTGCATTCCGCACAATTTAAGGACTTAGCTATTCCATTAACGTATGTATTTGAATGGGGTTAAAACGGCTCTTGTTCGGAATGGCCATTCAGTGTTCATGATCGATCTTTCGTCAAACACACAGGAATCGATGATCGGGCAGCCTGCCCTGAGGCAGGTGTCTAAGAATCTCCCATCTCGAAGAACAAGCGCATAGGCGGGAGAACGTTCAGCCCTAGCGACAGCCGCCTGCTTCTATGTTTTTCCGAATGTCTGCACGAAGGCAAACAAAACACCAGCCTGTCGACCCAAGCTGGCGTTTGTCCTTCTTCTTATTGAATGGCCGCTAGCGCCCCGGTCAAGACACGCACCACAAACGAAAGTTCATCATCCGTGATGCAAAGCGGCGGCGACAGCGTGAGTACGTTGTTGTATCCGGCGACTGTCGTTCCGTTTTTGCCGATGATGAGGCCGTTTTCTTTGCATCGATGGATCACTTGATTGACAAGCGACACATCAAGAGGCTCTTTCGTCGCCGTGTCAGCGACAAGCTCAATGCCGACAAGCAGCCCTTTGCCGCGCACATCCCCGACGTACGGATGGTCGGCCAGTTTCGTTTTCAGTGCCGAAAGCAGCCATTCGCCCGCTTCACGCGAACGGTCAAACAGACGCTCCTCCTCCATAATCTCGATGTTTTTCAGCGCCACCGCACAAGCAGCTGGATGGCCCCCAAACGTATTGACATGGCGGAAATAGTCGTATTCGCCTGTTCCTTTGAACGCCTCGTAAATCTCTTTCCGAACCGCCGTTGCCGCCAGCGGCAAATACGCGCTCGTAATGCCTTTCGCCATTGTGATGATGTCCGGCTTGACGCCGTAGTGTTGAAATCCGAACGCTTTTCCCGTCCGGCCGAAGCCGCAGATGACTTCATCGACAATAAGCAAAGCCCCGTGTTTTTCACACACTTCTTTGACCGCTTTCATATACCCGTCCGGAGGAATGAGCACACCGCCCCCGGTGATGATCGGCTCCATAATGACGGCCGCAATCGTTTCGCTCAACTCCCACGTCATGACATCATCAATGGCCTTTACCGCCCGCAGTCGGCGCGGATCGTCCGCCGCATCCGGGTCGCGGTAGACATCCGGCGGCGGCACGTGGATGAAACCTGGGGCGAGCGGCTCGTATTTGTATTTCCGCTGCGCCTGCCCGGTGGCTGAGAGCGCCCCCATCGAATTCCCATGGTACGCCCGGTAGCGGGAAATGATTTTGTACCGATGATGCTCCCCGCGTTGCTGATGGTATTGGCGGGCGATTTTAAACGCCGTTTCGTTCGCTTCCGACCCGCTGTTGGAAAAGAAAATCACATACTCATCGCCTAACAGTTCGTTGAGCTTTTCCCCGAGCTGAATCGCCGACAAGTGGCTTTGCGTCAACGGGAAATACGCCAGCGTCTTCAGCTGCTCATACGCCGCTTCGGCGAGTTCCTCGCGCCCGTAGCCGACGTTGACGCACCAGAGCCCGGCCATCGCATCCAAATACTGATGGCCAGCTGCATCCGTCACCCAGCAGCCTTTTGCTTCGGCCACAATCAGCGTTGCTTGTGGGTTATATGGCTTCATCGAATGCCAGATATATCGGTCATCTTTGTCGAGCCACAGTTGGTGGGGTTGTTCAGTTTGCATGATTCTCTGCCCCTTTCACCCAACACAGGTTAAAAATCAAACCGGGAAGTAATCATCTTTTTGCGCGTGTAAAAATTCACGCCATCTTTTCCATTCACATGAAGATCGCCGTAAAACGAATCTTTCCAGCCAGAGAACGGGAAAAACGCCATCGTCGCCGGCACGCCGACGTTAATGCCCAACATCCCCGCATCGGCCTCTTCACGGAATTTCCGGACGGCCTTCGCATCCTTTGTATAAATCGTCGCCCCGTTCCCATACCGAGACTTCCGAATATAGCTGAGCGCTTCATCTAAATCATTGGCCCTCAGCAAACTTAATACAGGTGCGAAGATCTCTTCTTTCGCGATCGTCATATCCGGGGTGACATAATCAAAAATCGTGGGACCTAAAAAATTGCCTTCGGGTCTATCATCCATTTCCTTTCGCCCATCGCGCAGCAATACCGCGCCCTCTTCAATCCCCTTCTGAATGTAGCCTAGCACCTTTTCACGGTGAGACTGCCGAATGACCGGGGTTAATAACACTTCCGGATCCATACCATTCCCAATAATCAACTCATCCGCTTTTTGTTTCAACCGACGGACGAACGTTTCGTTTTCCCCGACAATCACGACTGCACTGCAAGCCATGCAACGCTGGCCCGCGCTGCCAAACGCTGAGCTGATCACATGTTGTACGGCCGTCTCTACATCCGCATCTGGCATGACAATATGATGATTTTTCGCCCCCGACAACGCCTGCACTCGTTTGCCTTGCGCTGCTGTCCGTTCATACACATACTTGGCCACTGGCTGTGAACCGACAAATGAAATCGCACGAATATCCTCATGATCAATCAAGGCGTTGACCACCTCATGCGCTCCATGAACGACATTGAGCACTCCAGGAGGGGCACCTGCCTCCGTAAACAGTTCTGCTAACTTATTGGCCAAAATGGGCGTCCGTTCCGATGGCTTCAATACAAACGTATTGCCGCACACAATCGCCAACGGGAACATCCAAAGCGGCACCATCATGGGGAAGTTGAACGGAGTGATCCCTGCCACAACTCCCAACGGATAACGAAACATTTCCGAGTCAATCTCTTCCGCAATATTCGACAGCGATTCCCCCATCAGCAAAGTCGGAGCGCCGGCCGCAAACTCCACGCATTCAATCCCCCGTTGAATTTCTCCGTACGCTTCTTTATACGCTTTGCCATTTTCCTGTACGACAAGCTCCGCTAATTCCTCATGATGCTGGTTTAACAAATGGTGAAATGAAAACATAATCCGCGCTCGTTTGGGAACAGGGACATCTTTCCACGTCGCAAACGCTTTCTTGGCTGCTTGCACCGCTTGATCGACATCCTCTTTGGTTGAGATCGGAACACGCGCCAACACTTCCCCAGTCGCCGGGTTCGGGACTTCTAGCGTTTCTGTGCCACTCGATGCCACCCACTGTCCGCCGATATAGTTTTTGAGAACCGTTGTTTCCGGTTTGGTGATGGACATCAGATTCTCCTCCTTATTCCTATCTTTGTTCATGATCTAAATATTTTGTATTGTTACACAAAATTATCCTCCAGTTTTTGATTGCCTTCACTAGACAAAGCGTAAAAGCGATTAGCCTATTTATTCCACAATGTGACCAAATTTTGAAAATGTGCGCGCCTTGGACTGAGATTTTCATGTCGGTGGAGAGCAAAAAATTGCTCATGCACGAGTGTTGATTATCCAAAATTATACATACGCCTTCCATAAATTTGGGCATACTCAAACAAAGCAGCGGCCATCCCGGATTTCCAATCGAGAGGAAGCTGCCCAGAGAAAAAACGGCGAACGAACGAAATGAAGGAAAGAGAGACGTTCGTCTGTTTTTTGGTTTGATCATACAGCCATCGCAGCAACACATACGCGATGAACGCCGCAAACAGTTGGTTGTATACCGCATTTTCCGTCGTGCCAAACAAGGTCGGGACATTCAGATATTGCTTCACCCAACGGAAAAAGACCTCAACAGTCCAACGTTGTTGGTACATGTCGGCAATGGTTTCCGCAGACGCATGGAAGAGGTTCGTCACGACCCGAATGTCGCGGCCATTCGCATCTCGAAAGATCACCACCCGGTGACGCTTGGTGGAGCGGCATTGTTTCGTCCCCAACTGGCACGTGAAGTCGGCTTGAACCGATGAGGATGTGCTGGAAAGGCGTTTCAAGCTTTTTTTCTGATGAAGTTCGATGTTGTCCTTCATCCGAATGACAAAGAGCTGATGCTGCTCCACAAATCGATCGAGGCGTTCGATTTTGACATACGCCCGGTCTTCCACCAGCACTTGTTGAGCGTTCGTCAACTGTTCTCCCACCGGGCCATCATGACGCAGTCCGATGGTTTCCACCACGTCTGCCGGCAACGAGGATTCCGGCGAATACGCGACGTGCAGCTTCACTCCGGCGCGTTCGCCGTGATACGGCGCCCATGGCAGGCGGTTTTTCCCGACCGTGACGGTCGTCGAATCCACCACCCGAAGCGGTTTGGGAAACCGAAGCGAACGGCGGGTTTGGCGGTTGCACTTGGAAATGATCAACGCCAACAAGCGTTTCATGATGTCATAGGGAACTTCTTTCGCTTTCTTGGATACTGTGGAATAATGGAATCGCGGCAATCCATACAGAGGCCCCACATCGGCTCCGTGGCGAAAGCTTTTCCATTGATGCATGGCGGCCAGCAGGAAGAAGTGAATCAACTCGCGCAACGGAAAGGTTCGAGACGAATCACGATACCCAACCGCTTCGGCAATCCGTTGAATCTCTTCATCCGAAACAAGTTTTTGCATCAAATTCGGGAGTGTGGTATGCTTGTTCATAGAGAGCACCCCCTGGGTTTGTTTGTGTCGCTACTCACATTCTACAGGAAAGGTGCTCTTTTTTCTATACCCTTTGGATTTTATTGGATAATCAACACGCCTGTTGCTCATGGATGTTTTTACGAAAGAAATCCCCCTAGAAGCCTACGGCATCTTCTGCTTTTCGCTTCTCAGGGGGGAGACTTCTTACTTACAATCTTCGCAACCGATCATGCTGCACATATTTGTTTTCCATACTTTGCGATTGTAAATATTCATATGCCTTGATCATAAACTCAATAGCGAGCCGTTTTTCCGGATTCATAAAATCCTCTCCTAAAAGCGACTCTAGTTTTTGGATTCGATGATACAGCGTTTGCCTAACGACAAATAGTGTTTGTGCGGTTTCTTTTTTTGAACCGTTACACGCCAAATATACCTTTAACGTTTCCAACAAGTTTCCATTATATTTTTCATCGTATTGAAGAACAGGCTCTAAGTATTCCATGACAACTTCATACAAATCATTGTATTTATGAATAAGGGAAATAATTCGATAGATATGCAAATCCTCATAAAAACAGCTATTGGCTCTGCCGCCAAGATGATGTTGAATTTTGATCGTCTCTAAAGCCGTCCGATAACTTTTGTCCATATGAGAAACATTTTCGATAAATTTTCCGACCCCGACAACAAATTGAGGTAATTTCTTCTTTTGAATATAATCCGATTCAAGCAAAGAATTCAGTCCTATTTTCATTCGACTTTTCCATGTTTTCATTTCCCTGTTATTGATCATAATAAATACGATGCTGCTGTGAAAATCGACAGGAAATGTCGAAAAACCTTGTTGTTCAAAAATCGTCCGGCATAGCATTTTAAAATAAATCATGTCTAAATTCGAGCATTGCTTCATTGAAGATTTAAAACGGACAACAAGCACTGTCCCTCCTTTTGGATTTGGCTCTGCCCCATACTCAGCCAAATAACTAAACACATTTTCAATGGGATGCTCTCCCTCTAGCCAGCTTTTCAACCACTCATTTTCTTCTACTCTCTTTTTTTCATCGACATACAAATCACGAAGCAGATGCTGTGCCAGCGCAGTTGCCGTACGATCCAAAATCAGCAGATCAAATTCGCTGATTTCCTTTCCGGTTGACACAATGGATAGCTCGGCATATTCATTCCCGAGAAATTGGATCGGTTGGGTGGCCACTCTTTTCTTGGAAGCTGCGTTGTCGTCAACTATCAACTGTTCTTCCTTAAATGTTTTGCTATATTTAGGAAATATCTCCACCTCTCTGCCGTTTATTTTAAAAACCACTTGATGTCCCGAATAGTGGTGCAATAGTTTTAAAATTTCACTATAATGGTCCATTGAAAGTAATTTTTTGTTTAATTGCTGTGAATATGATTCTAGTCCGGAGATGATTTCATAGTGTTGGTTAATTAAATAAGTGTGGATGTCTTGGGTGATCTCAACGAAAGGCACTTCTTTGAGAAAGAGAATGATCGGAAAGTGATGCGCATTCGCTAAATCGATTACTTCTTGCGGAACAGAAGGAGTATGCATACCGATTTCAATACATAATCCCGAAGCGTCACAGTTGATAAGCTGTTCTACAAACGATCGAAACAGTTCCTTATTTTCCTTCCATCCTACCCCAGTAGATAAAATCAGCTCTTTTCCGTTTAACAGATGATGGATTTTCGCAACCTCGACAACATGAACCCATTTTACAGTGCGGTTGAGCCCATTATGCCCTGCAACCACTTCAACATGTTCAAAATGTTTCCGCTTTAGAATATCAGAAACCGTTAATGTAGGAGTCTTCATACACTTTGTTTCACTCCCCTTACACCAATCATGGCAATGCCATTTTAATATTAGGCAGCGTAAACGGTCGCTCCTGCTTCTATCACAAATTTTTATGTAACGGCTTGGCTATATATGGCCTTCTACGTTTCATTATACAGAAAGCAACATCATCGATCTCGTTTTATGTTATGAGATGTGACATTCATTTAGGCGATTCGCGCTCTGTTTCATGAAAATCAAAGAGCCGGCCCTGCCTCTATAATGATTGAGGATATATAGAGGAACTCGTTCCGGCGCTTATCGCGATGTGCATCGCTCTTCTCTCTATTCGTGGTGTTTTCTGAGCTGGCGGATTAATAATGACGAAAAATATTTGCGTGCATCAGCGTTTGTAATATGCAGTGTTTGGATATCTCTTGTTTCTGACAAAGAGTCTTCTTTCTCAAATTCAACAAACGATCCGCTTAAATTTTCTTTTACGCTTTTCATATAGTATCCTTGTTCAATTAAGTAATCGATCTTTTCTCGCTCACGTAGAAACTGATGGTAAGTCATCACACACCCCCCGCTTCTCGTCGTGACCCGCATCCTTACCGCCAGGCACAGCTTGTTGGTGTTCAATGATTTATTTACGTTAGGACATTTTCACCACATCTTGGTCGGCCATTAGCGCCCCATATTTCGCGCGTTTAACATATTGGCCGTACCCCGGTTTCCCGACAAATTGTTTATCACGTACCACAAATTCTCCTCTACATAAAACCGACACAGGTTCCCCTGTTACTTTCATCCCTTCAAACGGATTATAATCCACAGCCATATGGTGTGTTTCGGCTGAAATCACCCGTTCAACCGTTGGATCAAAAATGACTAAATCCGCATCCGCACCGACGGCAATGGTTCCTTTCTTCGGGAATAGACCAAACAATTTGGCGATTCTTGTTGATACAATATCAACAAACTGGTTGAGGGTAATTCTCCCTTTTTTCACTCCTTCACTGAAAAGAATACTCACCCGATCCTCAATAATAGGACCACCATTTGGGATTTTGGTAAAATCTCCCCTTCCTAATTCTTTTTGGCCTTTAAAATCAAATGAGCATTGGTCAGATCCGAGCGTTTGCAGCTGGCCGTTTTTCAAGGCATTCCATAGCACTTCTTGATGCCATTTCTCACGAAGCGGCGGTGACCATACATATTTAGCACCTTCAAAATTCGGCTTTTCTAAATAGGACTGATCGAGCACCAGATACTGGGGACAAGTTTCGCCCCATACATTCAACCCCTTATTGCGCGCTTCAGCAATTTTCTCTACCGCTTGAGCACACGATACATGAACGACGTACAATTGCGAACCAGCGAGTTCTGTCAATTGACAGGCGCGCCCCGTCGCTTCTCCTTCTAGCTCTGGAGGTCTCGTTAATGCATGATAAATCGGATCAGTATGCCCGTCCTCCAAGGCTTTTTTCGTTAAATAGTCAATCACGTCTCCATTCTCGGCATGCACCATGACAAGCGCTCCGAGTTCTTTTGCCGCGACTAGCGTCCGATACAAGGTTCCATCATCAGCTTGAAACACATCTTTATACGCCATAAATACTTTAAAGGAGGTAATTCCTTCTTCTTCGATCACTTTTGGAAGCTCTTCAAGCACATCGTCCGTTATTTCACTGATCATCAAATGGAACCCGTAATCGATCACCGCTTTCCCCGTCGCTTTGTTATGCCAAGTTTCAATCGCTTTTTTCAGGGGCTCACCTTTATTCGTTAAGCAAAAATCAATAATGGTCGTCGTCCCGCCAAATGCGGCGGCAATCGTCCCCGACTCAAAGTCGTCTTTTGTCACAGTGCCGCCAAACGGCATATCTAAATGGGTGTGCGGATCAATGCCTCCTGGAAACACATAACAACCTGTGGCATCAATCACTTCCGCTCCGCTCTCATCTAAATTTCTCCCGATTACTGCAATTTTCCCATCTTGAATGAGGAGATCGGCTTCATATATATCTGTAGCGGTGACAATTGTTCCATTTTTTATCAATTTTGTCATCATGATACCCTCCTTCATTTATAATGATTTGATATCCACACTGCAACCGCTTAGCCGGCCAAGGGCCACTTGCCGTTCATTCCATGTCATCGGGGGATGTTCGCTTGGCACTTCGACCATCTCAATCGCTCCGTCAACCGGACAGACGATGGAACATAAATTGCATCCTACACAATCTTCTTCGCGCACTTTTAAATATTCTTTTCCGTTTTCGTCTACGAGACGCTCAATGCATTGATGGGAAGCATCTTCACAAGAAATGTAGCACTTATTGCACTGAATACAGCGCTCACGATGAATTCGCGCCACAACCTTATAATTGAGGTCCAAATCTCCCCAATCAGAATACTTTGACACTGATTTCCCTACAATATCCATTACGGAAGCAATTCCTTTTTCATCAAGATAGTGATTCAACCCTTCAATCATATCCTCGATAATCCGAAACCCATGGTGCATAACCGCCGTGCACACTTGAACTCCTGTCGCTCCCATTAACATAAACTCAACGGCATCTCTCCAATTGGAGATCCCGCCAATTCCCGAAATCGGAATGCGGATACGCGGGTGTCGCGCGCATTCGGCCACCATATTTAAAGCAATGGGTTTTACTGCTGGACCGCAGTATCCCCCGTGCGCCCCCTTTCCTGCTACATGTGGAATCGTATTCCACGTATCTAAGTCCACCCCCATGAGACTATTGATTGTGTTGATCAAACTGATGGCATCTGCCCCGCCTTGGGCAGCCGCTTCAGCGGTCGCCGTAATATCGGTAATATTAGGAGTTAATTTAACAATGACAGGGGTGCGTGCCACCTCTTTGACCCAATATGTTTGTCGTTCGACCAATTCTGGCACTTGACCTGATGCCGATCCCATCCCCCGTTCCGCCATTCCATGCGGACAGCCAAAATTGAGTTCCAACCCATCCACGCCCACATCTTCTACTCGCTTCACAATCTCATGCCATTTTTCGCGCTTGGGCTCGACCATCAAAGAAGCAACGACAGCCCGGTCAGGAAAACGTTTTTTCGTCTCATAAATTTCCTTTAAATTTTCCTCAAGAGGACGATCCGTGATTAATTCAATATTGTTAAAGCCCATGACTCGCTGTCCGTTAAAACTGATTGCCGCAAATCGGGACGATACATTCAAAATAGGTTCCCCTAATGTTTTCCATACCGCTCCTCCCCAACCCGCCTCAAATGCCCTTTGCACTTGATACCCCGAATTGGTGGGAGGGGCGGAAGCGAGCCAAAATGGATTGGGGGACTTGATTCCCGCTAAGTTAATGCTTAAATCAGCCATTGCCGTTCCCTCCTCTCATTTAGGCCGTTTCGCTTACTGCCTTTGTCAAATATCGATGAATCCCGTAAGCTGCTTCCTTCCCTTGCTGCGCTGCCACCACCACCATCGCTTCGCCTTTTCCTCTTTCAAAAATCACATCCCCACAAGCAAACACCTTCGGATTCGACGTTTGATAAGTTTCAGGATTCACCTTGACTACGCCATGATCATGCTCTAATCCAAAAGCTTCAATCAATTCGATATGGCGCTCTTGCCCAATGGCTTTAATGACAACATCAACCGGCATAATAAATTCCGATCCCTCAACCGGAAGAGGGCGGCGGCGGCCATCAGCGTCTGGTTCTCCCAATTCCATCCGAACGCATTCAACATGAGTAACCTTGCCCTTACTGTCGCCAATAATCCTTTTGGGTGCTGTTAGCCAGCGAAATTCGACACCATCCTGTTTGGCAAACTCATACTCAAATTCATAAGCTGTCATTTCTTCTTTCGTCCGGCGATATAAAATTTTTACATTTTCCGCTCCTAGACGCACCGAACAGGTAGCTGCATCAATCGCGGTATTTCCCGCACCTATCACAACTACCCTTTTCCCCACCAGCCGATCAGTCAACGGTTTTGTTTTCGTCTCTTTAATCAACTCAATGGCATCATATACTCCGTCCAAATCTTCTCCCGGGATTCCTAACTTTGGCACTTTCCCCATGCCAACAGCTAAAACAACAGCATCATAATTTTCTAGGAGCTCGTTTACTTCAATATCCTTACCAACCCTTGTATTCGTGCGGATTTGCACGCCTAAGCTTTTGATTTGATTGACTTCCCACAACGAGATATTTTGAGGGAGGCGGAAAGAAACAATGCCATACGTGTTTAGCCCGCCTGCTTGGTTCTCCGCTTCAAAAATGGTCACTTCATACCCAAGACGAGCTAGTTCTCTGGCCGATGATAATCCAGCAGGGCCGCCGCCGACAACCGCCACTGTTTTTCCATTTTTTCGTCCCGCTTGGAATAATACTTCTTTATTTCGGATCGCCCAATCGGTCGCATATCGCTGCAATTTTCCAATCATAATGGGTTTTGTAGAATGATTTAAAACACAAGCCCCTTCACATAATTCCTCTGTCGGACACACTCTTGCACAACTGGCGCCAACCGGGTTTGACAACATAATGGTTTTCGCTGACCCTTTTACATTCCCAGAAGCAATTTTTTTGATAAAAGCGGGGATATCAATCCCTGTCGGACAAGCTCGAATACAAGGAGCGTCATAACAGTACAAACATCGATTCGCTTCTTCCATTGCTTCTCGATCTGTCAAGCCAGGCTCTACTTCTTCAAAGTTCTTTTCCAAACGTGATTGCTCCATCTCCATCCCCCTCCACGCGTCATTTTTAAAGAAAGGGAATAGAGTCATTCCCTCCTCCCCTTTCTCGCTGCTTTCTATGGAAGTAAAGCCGTCATTTCACTATAGGTTTCCGGACGACGATCACGGTAAAATTGCCAAATATCGCGCACTTCCCGAATCATCTTCTTATTCATAACGCCAATCACCACTTCATCTTGATCACGGCTGCCCATGGCCACAAAGTTCCCTCTAGGATCAACCAAGTAAGACTGCCCGTAAAACTCTCCCATGTTCCACGGTGCTTCATATCCAACCCGATTGATGGCAGCCACGTAATAGCCATTGGCAACGGCATGAGCCGGTTGTTCCAGTTTCCATAAATATTCGGAGAGACCTGCTACCGTAGCGGATGGATTGAACACAATTTCAGCGCCTTTTAGTCCTAAAATTCGCGCTCCCTCTGGGAAATGACGGTCATAACAAATATAAACGCCGATCTTGGCAAATGCGGTATCAAATACCGGATAGCCTAAATTTCCAGGCTTAAAATAAAATTTTTCCCAAAATCCACAGCCCTCGTTTCCTACCCCGACATGCGGAATATGCTGTTTGCGATACTTTCCTAAGTAGGTTCCATCGGCATCAATGACAGCTGCCGTATTATAGTAAGTAGCAATTCCTTCCCTTTCATAAATCGGTAGAACGATCACTACCCCCAGCTGTTTTGCTATTTCCTGAAACATTTTGGTCGTCGGACCATTTGGAATTTCTTCCGCCGCCTCATACCATTTTGTATTTTGCTCGGCGCAGAAATACGGGCCATAGAAAATCTCTTGCAAACAGATGATTTGTGCTCCCCGATCTTTTGCCTCCTTGACAAGCTTGACGTGCTTTTCAATCGCCTTTTCCTTATGAACCTCGACCGGCTCGTCCCCATGCACATTATGAGAAGCTTGGATCAAACCAATGGTCACTTGATCAGCCATGCTCCAATCACTCCTTCTTCATTTTATCTGGTTTCACAATTAGGCTGAACTTTAAGAATATTCTACATAGTAAATCACCAGCTTTTCATTATACACTTTGTTAAATAATAGAAAACATTGATTGTTCACTATGTAAATTTCAGCGAAATAAATATACAGCTAGACGAAGTTGCTCCCTAGGATTGAGAACATCAAAATGTGAGGAATAGTTACACATTTTACATAATGAATAGATTTCTCTTTTTCTTATTTGACAAATCGTATAATGAAAAATTTACATAGTATAGATAGAATTTTCTTAAATTTCTCTTTTATACACTGGATTTTTAAAAAAAGGGGGATATGAATGAAAACACAAATTGAACACAATGGGATTGTGGTCTTGACGGAGGAAGCCGCACAAGAAGTCAGTGGAAGTCCTTTATGGAATGATGACTTGCGTCCGACAACAAGGCAAGAACATTCATGGAAAGGAATCAATTTTGCTACATTGTGGATTGGAATGTGTTTATGCATTCCTTCATACACCATGGCCAGCGGCATGATTGCTTTAGGAATGAACTGGTGGCAAGCTGTTGGTACCATTTTTCTGGGGAACGTGATCGTCCTTATTCCGATTTTATTAAACTCTCATGCAGGAACAAAATTCGGGATTCCTTATCCTGTGTTTGCCCGGCTTTGGTTTGGAGATAAAGGCGCCCATATTCCCACTTTAGCCCGGGCCCTTGTAGCAGCCGGATGGTTTGGAATCAATACGTGGATCGGAACAGAAGCCATTGACACATTACTCATGGCATCATTCTCTTCGTGGGGGAATTTACCGGGACATACAGCCATTGTATTTGCATTATTTTGGATCTTAAATATCAGCGTTGCTTATAGAGGCCCAGAAGGCATCAAAAAGCTAAGCGCAGTGGCTGCACCTGTTGTCGGGATTTCTTCCATCATTTTGCTCATTTGGGCATTTACGAACGCCGGAGGATGGGGACCGATTTTAGAGACTCCTTCTAAGTTCGAAACAACCGGTGAATTTTTGAAAGTCTTTTTCCCTTCTTTAACTGGCGTCATCGGCTTTTGGGCCACATTGGCATTAAACATCCCTGATTTTTGCCGATACGCACAGAGTCAGAAATCACAAATGGTCGCCCAAAGTTTATCCTTGCCTATTACAATGACTGTTTTTTCATTTATCGGAATTGCCGTAACCTCAGCAACCATTGTGATTTTTGGTCAAGCCATTTGGGATCCCGTGCAGCTGTTAGCTAAATTTCCCCCATTTGTCATTCTATTAGGGACTATTATTATTGTCATCTCTTCTGTAACTATTAATGTGGGTGCCAACGTGGTTGCCCCTGCCCGAGCGATCGAAAATTTATATCCGAAGCGAATTACATTTGGAATTGGCGCGATTATCACAGGACTATTCGCTATTTTATTGCAGCCATGGTATATTATGTCCAACTTTGGGAATTATATATTCGGCTGGCTTGGCACATACGCCGCTTTGCTTGGACCCATTGACGGCATTGCTATTGCGGACTATTGGCTCGTTCGCCGAAGACAGTTGCACTTAAAAGAACTGTACAAACCGAATGGCCGTTACAATTATGCAAATGGGTTTAACAAAAACGGAGTGTACGCACTGATTGTGGGAGTCGTTATTCCTGTACTTGGTTTATTCATACCACCACTTCGTTTTCTTTGGGACAACGCGTGGACATTTGGATTGTTCATTGCAATTGGTGTCTACACCTACTTAATGAAAAACGACCAAAGCGTATTAAAGGAAGGCGAGTATGAACAAATCACCCTTTTCGATTCAAAACATAACAGTCCGACAGAAATCGCAAAATAATGAATCATTTACACCTAAACAGCCTATCGATGACAGAAGGCAAGCAGTGTCACTGGTTAAACGTTGACATCGCCCTCCCACGAGGGCGCTTTCTTTTTGCAGGAAGCTGTTATTTTCCCTTATCAATCCTGCACCCAACCTTATCTACGCTTGGCATGCAAACATGACAACTTTTCGAACTTTCCACGGCATCTATTATATCGACAGCGACTACGTTATATACTGACATTGAGAATGATTTCACAAGTTAGGAGGACTTAAATAATGATTGTCCACGAACTGACGGACATCGAACATCTATTCACTGAACAATTGCAGGAAGGCTACTACGTGATTCGCGAAACATACCAAAACGTACTCGTTGAGCCGGAAGACGGCGACACCGTCCGGCAAGTGGACGCCGGAACGGAAGAAGTCGTCACCATCGTATTTGATCCCGGCGACGAATACTCCCTCATTTGCCTTGACACCTACACTTTCGCCGACGGCATCCCATCTTTAGCGGAGCTCAAAGAAACGATTGCCGCGGAGTACGACGTCTTTGTCAACGACCGTTGGGCTGCGGCGTCGTTGTAAAAAAAGCGCCCGAAACGTTGGACATCAGAGACTCGGAAAACACGGGTATCACCTCAACCAAAGCGCCTTTCATCAACCTAGTCAAGGAACAGCCCGTTCGCCTAGCGAGCGGGCTGGTTGGTTCTCTCAATTCGAAACACTTTAAAGCCGATATCAAGCTCCGTCTTCCCCGTTTCATAAACGATTTTCTCCCCCGCGCGGCGGATGCGCTCGCGGCCAATGTCGCAAATCGTCCGAAACCCCACCCGATACGCCTCGGACGTTTCCGCAAGCCGTTCGGGAAGCTGCACCATTATAAACGACCGCCGGCCGCCGTCTTCGGCGTTTTGCTGCATGACGGCATGAGCCGTTGTCGCCGAGCCGGAAAAAAAGTCCAGGATGAGATCATCATCCCTCGTTGTCAACGCCACCATGCGCTGAATGAGCTTCACCGGCTTCGGGTAATCCATCACCGCGAGCCCATCGAACAGCTCCTTCAGCTCCTTTTTCGCCTCCTGCGAATGGGACACCTCGTCATGCGTCCAAATCGTAAGCGGCGTCACCGTCGACTTCACTTCGCTTAAAAACCGCTTCAGGCGCGGCACCCCGTTTCCGTCTTTGCCAAACCAAATGCGGTTATCCGCCGCCAGCTCGGCGAAGCGCTCCTTCGTCACCCGCCAGCAATACCCATTCGGCGGGGAAACGACCCGACCGCTTGGCGTCACAATCTCATAAATCTTTTCCGGAATCGGCGGACCCACCGACAAATCGCCTGACGTCCATGGACCGCGTGGGTCATTGTCTGGGTTGGCATACCGCCCATCCGCTTCCGGATGGCGCGGCAAGCCGTACCAAGCCAGGCGATCGATGTTTTTCGCATAACATAAAATGAAATCATGGTTGCGCGAGGCGAACTTGTTCATATTCACGGGCGAAAACGCCCGCTGCCAAATGAACGTGGCGACAAAATTCCGCTCGCCAAAAATTTCATCGCACATTTTTCTCAAATTCGCCTGCTCCGTATCATCAATGGAGATAAAGATGGCCCCCGTCTCGGCTAACAGCTCCCTCGCCACCCAAAGGCGCGGGTACATCATGTTGAGCCAGCCGGCATGGGCACGCGCTTCTTCCTGGATTCCGCTAGGAACAACGGCTTTCCCCTTGCGCCAATTGTCTTTGTACGTGAGCACTTTTCCTGTATTGTACGGCGGATCGATGTAAATCATTTGAATGGTTCCCGCATGCGACGTTCTCAGCAGCTTTAACGCCTCTAAATTGTCTCCTTCAATATACCAATTGTTCGTCGTCTCCCACTGTTTGCTCGCTGCCTGATCCGGCCGCAATACTCCGGACGCAGGCAGCTCAGCGAGCCGCCTCGCCTCCGCCTTCCCCGGCCACGTGAACTCATATGCTTCTTGCCGTTCGTGACCGCCAAACACTTTCTTCAGCAACTCCCAATCGATGCCCCCATCTACAACCGCTTCCGGAAAGAGCTTTTTGATCGCCTCAAGCCTTGCATCCGCTGCCGGTTTCCTTCTCCCGCCGACGTTTGCCATGGCACTCCCCCTCTCTCCCCTCGCCCTTCCCAACGCGGTGCTTTTTTTGACGAATCTTATTTCCATTATTTCGCCACGGCGCACCGGTTTCCTTCCTTTGGCCATAAAAACACCCCCGCCTTCTGCAAAAAGCGGGGGAGCAAAACCTTTGAACGAGGTTTTCCTTTTTCATTTTCAAGATCCGTTCAGTAAATCTTGTTGAAACATATTTACTTGCGGTTTTTATCCTCTAAACGAGACCTTCCTTTTTCAAGAGTACCTTCATTTTACCATTGATTTTCTAAGGTTGCAACGGGTATTCTTGCACACCCCTTCTACTCCTCTCAAAAATAAAATGTGGTTATGTCAACTTTAACAAGTGACTAAAGTCGTCAACCGTTCAAACCATTGGTATATCAACACCATATTTCTGTTCCCGAAAGAAAAACCGCCATGCACACCTCCCCCTGTTTTTTGACCGTTTTCGGACCGTGCATGGCTGAATTCGGCACCGAAAACAAGACGAGCCAATGAGACGGAGAAGGCGGCATGGCGGATGGCGACCGCTCATACGGTTTTCAAAGAGAGGAATGGTCCACCTTTTCAAGCTTAGAACAGCCGACCCGGTACATGTACAGTTTGACGCCGTCGATCATGAATGCCCGGGCTTCCCCACGCCGTGAAGCGTAGTGCTCGAGCCCGAGCATAAAATTCACTCCTTCACGGTATTCCTCGTTGCCGATCACCTGAAGCGACGGCGACATGAGTTGGCGCGAGAGGAAGAGGATCGCCTTTTTCCGCGCCCGTGTAAGCGAAACGTTGAGGCGGTTCAAACTGTAGATGAACTCCCCTTCCATCACAGCCAGTTCAGGGTCGGCGACGCCGTAGCTAATGATCGCCGCATCCGCCTCTTGCCCTTGCATTTTATCAACCGTATCGACGAAAAACGGCGGGCGCAATTCTTGGCGTTCAAGCTCACGGCGAATGGCGCGGATTTGCGCCCGATGCGGCGAGATGATAAACAGCCCGTGGCGCCAAAACGCTTGATCGCCATCCGGCGTGTCATCATACCGTTTTCCATCACCATCAAGGAGCCGTTCCCGAAGCACCCTCGTTATGTTGGCCACCCAGCGCGCTTCGGCCTCATTTTCTTGCGTGCCGTGCGCACCATCATAAACGCAAACAACAAGCGGATAATCGGGGTCGATCGCCGCTTCCACCCATTCATCGGCAGTTGGAGCGTCGACGAGCGCCAATGTTTGCTCGGCAATTTGGCGGTTGAACGCTGTATAGTCACGTCCATAAATCCGATCGGCCGGGTAGCGGCAAAGCGCCTCATTCATACGGAAATTGTCCGTCAATTGGCGGGTATACCGCTTCTCGACATCGGCGTCAAACAACAGGCGGAAAATCGAGTCGAACAAGTGCGGCTCCCCTTCGCCGGCCGCATACGTCCCTTGAATGATCGGCGGCAGCTGGAAATGGTCGCCGACAATGAGCAGCCTGCCTGCTTTTTTGACATGGCGTAACGCCAACAGTGAATCGGCCACGCGGATTTGCGACGCCTCATCAAGGACGACGACGTCAAACCCTTCTATATAGCCTTTTTCGTATGCCCTTTGAATGCCGTACAGCGTGGCGCCAAGCACCCGATGGCCGCCGCTGCCAAGCCATCCGAGAAGGTCACGGTCCGCCACCTCGGCGATTCCTTTGGCGTTTTCCGTCTGAATCTCGCCGAGTTTCGCGATATGGACGCTGCGCCGCGGCGCAAGCTCCTGAATTTTGCGCAGAACGTTTTCGATCGCCGCATGGGTGAAACCCGAAACAAGAATGGCAAGCCTTCGCCCCCGTTTTTCATACATTTCCATCAGCAACCGAAGAGCAACGGCAATAAAATGCGTTTTCCCGGTGCCAGGCGGCCCCCAGACGAGTGTCAACGTATGACGAAGAAATTGAAGAAACGCCTGGCGCTGGCTTTTTGTCAACCCGCTTCGGCGGAGAAGCGCCTTGACTTCCTCTGCATCCCAGTTGGGACGAAACGTTTTCCGATAGCGAATCGGATCGCGAATCAAGTCCAAGATGCGATGATTGTCCTTATCCAACTGTTGCAACGCCTGCAAGACGCGCGGGGTGGTAAAATCGGCATGCCGGATCGACAGCCGATACTCCTCTCCTTCCACAAGCGGAAACCGGTCGATCCATTTGGGCAACTCGAGCTCGAGTTCAGCTGTCTTGCCATCATCTTCGATGGCGCGAATGCGGGTAAAGTACAAATTGGCCCATTGGGGCGGCTTCCATTCGCTGGAATACTTATAATCTGGAAACGTCTGTTGCGCCTTTTCTCCTTCCTCATTGCACTCCGTCAAAAGCCAGCTCGCCTTTAGATCGATCGTTTCAAGCGCCTGGCGGTTGTTCAATCGGAACCGATCGCCGCCAAGGTACGTGACATGAAGCGTCACTCCGTTCTCAAGCCGCTCCGAAAGCGGGAGCAGGCGCTTTTGGCGAATATCCAAGTAGTTTAATAGCGCCTCGTAGCGCGCCATAAACGCCAGCTTGGACACAAGCGGATCGCGGTAATCAGCCGAATGAGGAAACGCAAATTTTTCCGGCCAGACAATAAGCGGCGAAGGATGGACGCTCTCAGCCCAGACGCGGATGCCTTGGATAATGCTGCTTGCGGCCCAAAGACGCCGGCTTAGCTCCTTCTCGACCGCTTTTCGTTTTTCCTCGTCCCCCGTTTGCCAGGCGTCGTGCAGCACATCCAGTTTCATGGCGTTTGTCAAACGAAATGAAAAACGCTCACTCGCCGAGTACAGAAACGGCGAATCATTGTAGGCCGCAATATATCGCGACAAGTCTTCAAGACGGTACGCGACATGCGCCGGCAAGGCGAACAGCTGGCTCACGGCCGTTGTCAGGACAACGACAGGAAGCGGAACCATTTCGCTTGGGTGGTCGCTGGCACTTGCTAATGAGCTGCTATGAAAATACGACAGCAACCGAACGGCTTTTTCTTGATATTCTGGATCGAACAAAAGCTCTTGAAGCAACTGTTGCACATTGTCCCATTCATAGTTGTCGACGACATACGCCTGCACGGACTTTTGCGCCCGCCACTCTCGCTCTCGGTTGTAATCGTGCACCGTATGAAGCAGGCGGTCCAGCGCATCGGCCAGCTTTCGGCCAACCTCGTCGCATTCCTCAAACGAACCGGCGATAACATGATGCATTTCCGATCCCGTTCCAAACACGTCTGTTCCACCAACACGGTACAGCGATGCCGCCGCGATCTTGCCCGTCAACGGGTCGCGTTGCGCGGTGAGAATAAGACGGATGTCTTCCCATATCGGCATATGTGTCACCGCACGGTCATACGGAACGACTTTTTCTTGCGTGATGGCCTCAAGCTGCGCTTCAAGCCGCCGAAGTTGGCGCGCCAGCCCGGCGTTTTGTTTCAGCACATGCCTGTTTTCTTGACGTTCAAGAAATTGGCGAAACTCACCGATCGTCTCAGGCAGCTGCCGCTCACGGATGAAGCGGGACGTGTAGTTCGATAAGTACGGAACGAGGGAAATGTGCTTCTGTTGCCGTGCTTTGTCGAAACAATAGTCATAAAACGGACACCATTCACACCGGTAATCTAAGTGCCAAAACAGCTCATCGGGTTGCTTCTCGGCCAGCGCCGTCAGTTCGCCAGCCAAAAACTGTTCGAGATACGGGAGCAACTGGCTGATATCCGCTGCTTGCGGCTGCTCGGTTTTGTACGTCCATACCCCCGCTTCGCACCAATCCACATTGCCCCTAATGCCGTGCTCCTCTAAAACGGAAGACAAAATCAAGGCGTACAACGCCGTTTGCACGCGGTGGGAAAGCTTCAACACGTCTGATGATTTGATGTCGATGATGCGAAACACAAAGCCGTTTTGTCCCGGTATGCACTCAATCAAATCCGGGCGGCACGCCGCAAAATGGATGTCGTCCCGATCCAACCCGTACCGTTCGTAAAAGCGCGGCGGCGCGATCAATGTCGGCTGATACAAATATCGCTTGCTCGGCCGCTTCAACTCGCGGATCGTTTCCTCGCCATCCAAATAGCAGTGGGAAATCGGCACGCCAGGCTCTCGCTCTCCCATCTTCACTTGGCCGGCCAAATGGGTCGTGATCACTTCCTCTTCCCACTCAACTCCTCGGCGCAGCACTCCCTCATGAACCGCGGGCCGCTCAAACAGCTCTTCCGGCACATCGAGCTCGCCGCGCCGCTCTTTCGCCAACGACTGAAAATAAAAATTCCGCTCGCACTCATGATAAAAATAGCTTGCGATTTTGGCAGGAGAAACGTAAAGCATACATCGATCCCTTTCTAAAACGTACTGGCCGATGCCCGCACTGAGATTTGTCAGTTTGTTTATCCATTGTATCATATGTTTGTACGCTTTCCTATATACACCATTCCTGCTTGTCTAACAAGAACATATGTGCTATAATGAAGGAAATTAAGATGAAAGAGGGGCCAACATGAGCGAAGAGATCCTCTTGCAACTGTTCGACCGGCTCGGTCATATCGAAAACACGTTGCATCTCCTCGTCGAAAGCCACAAACGGCTGGAAGCGGAACAACAAGAAATGCGAAAAGAGCAGCAGGAGATCCGAAGAGAACAACAAGAAATACGGAAAGAGCAGCAGGAGATCCGAAGAGAACAACAAGAAATGCGAAAAGAACAGCAGGAGATCCGAAGAGAACAGCAAGAAATGCGGAAAGAGCAGCAGGAGATCCGAAGAGAACAGCAAGAAATGCGAAAAGAACAGGAAGAATTCCGACGGATCCAGCAAGCTCTCCTTGAAGGCCAAAAGCGGTTAGAAGAAGAACAAGCCCATATCAAAGCCGGCCAAAAAGAGCTGTATGATCTGATGTCTGCTCTTCTTCACCGCCAGGATGAAACCGACGCTGCACTCGACGCCCTCGCGATGGACGTGCATAAACTTCACGGCGAAGTCTCTTCCATCCACCAAAGACTCGACGCCTTAGAGAAAAAAGTCGATTCCCATGCCCAATCATTCACCGAACAGCTGAACAACATCAAGCTTGACATCACCTTCCTCTCGAACAAAGTCATCGAACACGAACGGGAAATCTACAAAATTAAGAATGTCATTTTATGACGATAAAGCAGGCGGGCCGCCTAAGCCCGCCTGTCCGTTATCTAAGCTCTTGTTCAACTTATTTAACCATTTCCCCCGTCCGCCAGTTCAAACAGCCCGATTTTTCCTCCTTTTTTCGCATGTGTAAACGATCCCTCCACATAGCCGAACAATTCGCTTTCCAGCAAAGCGTCAGGAATGGCCGCACAGTTTACAGGAACGAATGGGCGGTCAGCCCGCGGGCTTTCCTGATGAATCGCCTGGGCGAACAGCTCCTTGCCGGTTCCGCTTTCCCCCATAATGAACACTGGCAAGTCCGACTCTGCTGCCCGTTTCGCGATACGGATCATTTCTTTGAGTCGGCCGTTATGCTTGTTGTTATTTTGTATGTGCCTGTGCCGCTCTTCACGACGTCAAAAACGTAAAAATCTCCTTCACGGAAAAGCGCACCTCGGGAAACGTGGTCGATGCAGCCGCCCCGTTGGCTGCATCGTACACGTCTTCTAGCTGAAACGCTCCCGATTGCCAAACGTATTTTTCCATCACCTGGTGCTGATAATCGACAATCCAATACTCGCGGACTCCTGCTTTCTCATAATAATGACGCTTAAGCAGCCGGTCGTTGCGGGCGGTGCTTGGCGACAACACTTCCACCACTAGGTCGGGGGCGCCGTAACACCGACCTTGGCGCAGTTTCGTTCGATCACCAATAATAGATAGGTCGGGCAGCACCGTTACATTTTTCGTTCCTTTTTGTTCATCTTCAAACAAAAGACTTGGAGGTTGCTGCCGAACACAAGACAAGGACTTCCTTTTAACGCCATGCGAAACTCGGCAATCAAATTGGCGACCACCCCTTCATGCTCATAAGGAGCTGGGGACATCAACACAATCGTTCCTTCGTACAGCTCCATTCGCTCGTCTCCAGCTAAAGAAAAGAACTCGCCGAGCGTATACCGGCGTTGCTCGCCTGATTGGCTCATGCCGCTCTCCCTCCCGCACATGCTATTTCCTCTATATGTAAGCAAACCGTTTGCTCGCCGACAATCGCCTTTGCCAATTCCCTCACGCTAAAAAAGCGCCCTGCCCAAACGGCAGCGCACTTTCCTCAACTTCTTATCCTTTTACAAACACCGTTTTAATCGCCGTGAAAAACTCGATGGCCGCCCGTCCTTGTTCCCGCGAGTGGGAGCTGGACTGCTTCATCCCGCCAAACGGCGCTTGCAGTTCGACGCCGGCGCTTTCTTCATTAATCCGGACGAGTCCGGCCTCGATGTCTTGGATGAACGCGAGCATCTTGCCGATATTTTGCGTGAAAATCGAGGCGCTAAGGCCAAACGGTGTGTCATTGGCTAAGGCTAACGCTTCTTCAAACGTGTCCACTTTAATTAAGGAGAGCACCGGCCCGAAAATTTCCTCGCGAGCGATCGTCATGTTCGGGGATACGTTCTCAAACACCGTCGGCTCTATATAAAACCCGTTTCCGAGCTCTCCATCGACCAAGCGGCGGCCGCCGCAAAGCAATGTCGCCCCTTCTTCGATCCCTTTTTCGATATAAGAAAGAATCGTCTCCAACTGCTTCCGGCTGGCGCACGGGCCCATCCAGACGCCTTCTTTCAGTCCGTCGCCAATTTTCAACTGTTTAATCTTCGCTAATAATTGTTCTTTAAACGATTCATAGATGGAACTCTGAACGAAGACACGGCTTGTCGCCGTACATTTTTGCCCCGTCGAACGCAGTCCTCCGCTAATCGTCGCTTCGACGGCGCGATCAAGGTCAGCGTCCTCGAGCACGATCACCGGATTCTTTCCGCCCATTTCCAGCTGGTATTTCGCCCCTCGGGCTACCGCTTTTTGGGCGATCGTTTTGCCGACTTCATTGGAGCCGGTGAAGGTGATGCCGTGAATATGGGGGTGTTCGGCGATCGCATTGCCGATGACCGATCCTTTGCCTGTCACCAAATTCACAACGCCGGCCGGCAGCCCCGCTTGATCAAAGCACTCCACGATTTTCGCGGCGGTGACAGCTGTTTCTTGCGCCGGCTTAAACACAACGGTGTTTCCATAGACGATGGCGGGTGCGATTTTCCAAATCGGAATCGCGACTGGAAAGTTCCACGGCGTGATGACCCCAACCACGCCAAGAGGCACGCGCGTGGTAAACATCAACGCTTCGCTGTCCATGGATGGAATGACCTCGCCGATGGACCGCATCCCCTCCCCAGCATAGTAGCGCAAAATATTGACTCCCCGCTGCACTTCCCCTTTTGCTTCCGGGAGCGTTTTTCCCATTTCTCTTGTCATCGTTTCGGCGATCTCGTCAAGCCGTTTCTCAAGAACGTCAGCCGCGCGGAACAAATACTCTCCGCGTTTCGGGCCGGACAGCTTCCGCCATGCCGCCTGCGCCCTTCGCGCCGCCTCAACCGCAACGTTCACATCCTCGACTCCGGACTCTTGAACGTAGCCGACGATATCATCGATGTTGGCTGGGTTAAGGCTGGCTTCGATTTTTCCAGTGGAGGAATGAATCCATTCGCCATTGATGTAATTCAAGTATGTTTGTTTTTCTGTTCTCATCTTCATAATATCTTCTCCCCCTTTCCATTCACGTGATCGCTGCATACGATCTTGGAAAAAATGTTTGCCCTTGGTCATGATCTGAAAAATACAAGTTCATAACACTACTATAATATAGTTGAAATATTTTGTGAATTATATAAGTTGCAACTTTTTTACATAGCATTGTTCGCTCTTTTTGTCACCGTGCCAGCTTTTCAAGTGATAAAGATAGGACATGGAGATCGGAAATCCTTTATTACAACCTAATATAGATTGAATGCGGCTACAATGAACAAAACACCGAAGCCATTGCATGAAAGCAACAAAAAACCAACCTCCCCTAAACAAGGAGAGGCTGGTTTCCATTTCACCCTGACCACTTTAATCATGGAAATTCGTCCCATCCGTCACTTCTTTGACGATGCCGGCGCGGATGACGAAGTCGCCGAAGTGTTCACCGTCAAGCCGCTCTTTCGCATAGCGGGATAGGAGCATGCGCAGTTCGCGCAAAATTTCCTCCTCGCCGATGTTTTCGCGGTACAGTTTGCCTAAGCGCGTGCCATTGAACGCGGCTCCAAGGTACATGTTGTATTTGCCGACCGCTTTGCCGACGAAGGCGATTTCCGCGAGCACGTGGCGGGCGCAGCCGTTCGGACAGCCCGTCATGCGGATCGTGATTTCTTCGTCGCGCAAACCGTTTTCATCGATAATTTCCTCGATTTTATCGAGCAGTTTCGGCAAGTACCGCTCCGCTTCCGCCATCGCCAAACCGCACGTCGGCAAGGCGACACAGGCGAGCGCGTTGCGGCGCAAGGCGGTGTACCGGCGGCCGTCGGTCAAGCCGTATTTGGCGATGAGCGCCTCGATTTCCGGCTTTTTCTCGCTCGTGACATTGGCGATGATCAAGTTTTGGTTTGGCGTCAACCGGAAATCGCCGGTATGGACTTTCGCGATTTCGCGCAGGCCGGTCATCAGCTTGTAATCGTCGTAGTCTTTGACGCGGCCGCCTTCGACAAAGAGCGTGAAATGCCATGTCCCATTGACGCCTTCGACCCAGCCGTAGCGGTCGCCGCTATGCTCGAAATGGTACGGGCGCGCTTCGCCGAGCCTCCAGCCGAGGCGGCGCTCAATTTCTTCTTTCACCGCTTCCAGCCCAAGCCGATCGATCGTGTATTTGAAGCGGGCGTGTTTGCGCGATGAGCGGTTGCCGTAGTCGCGCTGAACGGTCATAATTTTCTCCGCCACTTCCACGACTTGATCCGGCTTGCAGAAGCCGATCACTTTCGCCAGTTGCGGATACGTCGTTTTGTCCCCATGGGTCATCCCCATGCCGCCGCCGATGGCGACATTAAACCCGGCGAGCTTGCCGTCCTCGACAATGGCGATGAACCCAATGTCTTGCGAGAACACATCCACGTCGTTGGACGGCGGAACGGCGATGCCGATTTTAAACTTCCGCGGCAAATACGTCGGACCGTAAATCGGTTCTTCTTCACCGTCGACCGGCGGCGTGCCGGCGACTTTTTCATCATCAAGCCAAATTTCGTAATACGCCCTCGTCCGCGGCAGCAAATGGTCGCTGATCAGCTTCGCCCATTCATACACTTCCGCATGCACTTCCGACTGGTACGGGTTCGGGTTGCACATGACGTTTCGGTTGACGTCGCCACAGGCGGCGAGTGTCGTCATCAAGGCGCCATTGATGGCTTGCATCGTTTTTTTCACGTTCCATTTCAAGACGCCGTGCAGTTGGAACGCCTGGCGCGTCGTTAATTTTAACGTGCCGTTCGCGTATTTGCGGGCAAGTTCATCCATGACAAGCCACTGTTCGGGCGTCGCCACCCCGCCCGGCGTGCGCACGCGGATCATAAATTGATAGGCCGGTTCAAGCTTTTGTTTTTGCCGTTCGGTGCGCACGTCGCGGTCGTCTTGCAAGTAGCTGCCGTGAAACTTCATCAGCCGGTTGTCATCATCTGGGATGCCCGCGCTGAGCGGGTCTTCCATCGTTTCGGCAAGCGTGCCGCGCAAGTAACGGCTTTCCTGTTTAATGCGCTCGACATCGCTTGGCGGTCCGTCCGGCGCTTTTAACACGACTTTCGCCATTTCCGATTCCACTCCTTCTTTAGAGATTAATAGACGTCGCGTTGGTACCGTTTTTGCTTTTGCATTTCCGTCAAATACGCTTCCGCCTGTTCGCGGCTCATGCCGCCCTCTTTTTCGATAATCTCGATCAACGTCTGATGAACGTCGCGCGCCATGTGTTGCTTGTCGCCGCAAACGTAGACAACAGCACCTTCCTCAAGCCAACCGAACAGCTCTTTGCTTCGTTCAAGCATCCGGTGCTGCACATACACTTTCTTCTCCGTATCGCGAGAGAAGGCGACATCCATTTTGGTCAGCACACCGCTTTTCAACCATGCGAGCCATTCGGTTTGATACAGGAAGTCGGTCATAAAGTGTTGGTCCCCGAAAAAGAGCCACGATTTTCCTTTCGCCCCGATGGCCTCGCGCTCTTGCATAAAGGCGCGGAACGGCGCCACTCCGGTGCCTGGACCGATCATAATGATCGGCGTGTCGGGATCCTTCGGCAACTTAAAGTTCGGGTTCGGCTGCACAAAGACCGGCAACGTATCGCCGATTTGGACGCGTTCGGCGCAGAACGTCGAGCACACCCCTTTGCGCAGGCGGCCGTGCGACTCATAACGGACCGCACCGATCGTCAAGTGCACTTCATCTGGATAGGCCGCTAAGCTGCTCGCGATCGAGTACAGGCGCGGCGGCATTTTCCGCAAGATGGAGATGAGTTGCTGCGGAGTGGCGTCCCATGGGCCGAAATCGCGGAGCGCATCCAACAAATCACGGCCTTTGGCGTATTCTTTCAATTTGGCTTCATTGCCGGGCGCCACAAGCGCTTGGAGCTCACTGTTTTTTGACAGCGTCGCCAGCTTTTGCAACAGCGCTTTCGTCAGCACCGTAATTTCAAAATGTGAGGTGAGCGCTTCACGCAGCGACCGCACTTCCCCATCTTTGTCGATCGTCACCGTTTCTTCCGGGTTCCATTTCATTTCTTGGATGATGAGGTCGACAAGCTCGGGATCATTTTTCGGGAAAATGCCAAGCGCATCGCCCGGTTCGTACTTCAACCCCGATCCCTCGAGCGACAATTCCAAATGGCGCGTTTCCTTGTTCGATCCGCGGCCGTTTAAGTTGATGTTTTCAAGCACCTCGGCCGGGAACGGGTTTTTCCGCGAATAGACGACAGCTGGTTCCATTTTTGGTGCCGTGGCCGCAGCGGACAAAAGCGGCGTGGCCCCAACATGGGCATTCGCTTCTTTGCTTAACTCGCCAAGCACGCCATCAAGCCATTTCGCCGCCGCTTCTTCATAGTCGACATCGCAATCGACGCGCGGATAAAACCGTGTTCCGCCCAGCTCCTCAAGACGTTTGTCGAAATCTTTCCCCGTCTGGCAAAAATGTTCATACGACGTATCGCCGAGCGCCAAGACAGAGAAACGAAGATGGTTGAGCTTTGGCGCCCGTTTGCTGTGGAGAAATTCGTAAAACGATACCGCATTGTCCGGCGGATCGCCTTCCCCATGCGTGCTCACGACAATGAGCAGCGTCTCCACTTTCTTTAATTCGTTCGGCTTAAAATCAAGCATGGACAACACTTTCGCTTCAAAACCACGCTCTTTGAGCGCCTTGCCGGCTTTTTCAGCCAACTTTTGCGCATTGCCGGTTTGCGAGCCGTACAATACCGTCACTTCTTTCGAAACCGGTTTGCTGCTTCCAGCAAACAGCGCCGGCGCTTCGGCATCCAAAACGGCGACCGCCGCCTCGGCAGCAGCCAAATACCCGCTCAGCCAAAGCTTTTGCGACGGCGTCAACGTCGGCAACAAACGATTCAAAAGCTCAATCTGCTCCTGGGTAAACGGACTGTTGGTTACTTGCAGCTGCAACGGTGTCCACCTCACAATATAAAATAAAATGGAACGATTGGCGCCGTTTCGGTCTCAACGACAGGACGAACGCCAAATTCCATTATTCCTATAAGCCAAGTATACTTTAATGAGGGTATCATATTTACACTTTACCGCAAAACAAAACATTAGTAAAATAAATATAAATTATTAAAACTATTAGTATTTCTAATAGTACGGTCATCATGGGGACGGAGGAGAGGCGGACATGTACTATGAAGAGTTAAAAACGTTCATCACCTTAGCTGAAGTAAAAAACTTCACCAAAACTGCGGAAATTCTCCATTTGTCGCAGCCAAGCGTCAGCTTGCACATCAAAAATTTAGAAAAAGAGTTTCAAACGAAACTGTTCATCCGCTCCCCGAAGCGGCTGCGCATGACGCCGACCGGCGAGCTCCTATACGACCGCGCCAAACAAATGGTGGCGCTTTATGAACAAACGAAACAAGACATTTTGGAACACCATCATTCCGTCAAAGGAAAATTGAAAATCGGGGCGAGCTTTACAATTGGAGAGTATATTTTGCCGCCGCTTTTGCCCGATTTCCAAAAACGTTACCCAGAGTTGGAGCTTGAGGTCATGATCGGCAACACAAAAGAAATTGTCGAACTCGTCAAATCATATCAAGTCGACATCGGCTTGATCGAAGGGCAAACGAACGAAAAAGAACTGTCCGTTCATCCGTTCATGCAGGACGAGCTTGTCATCGTCGCCTCCAACCGCCACGAACTGGCGCAAAAAGAGGAGGTCACGATCGCCGAGCTGCAAAACGAAGCATGGGTGGCGCGCGAAGTCGGGTCGGGAACAAGGGAATATTTCAACCATTTCATCCGCTCGAACGGGCTGAAAGTCAAATCGCTCATGATCATCAGCAGCAACCAAGGCATTAAAGAAACGTTGATCAACGGCAACGCCCTGTCCTTGCTGTCGCGCAGCGTCGTCGCCCGCGACATCGAGCACGGCCACCTGTCCATCGTTCGCCTGAACCATCCACCGTTTTACCGAATGTTTTCCTACATCTATGCACCGATTATGGAAAACAAACAAAACGTGCGCATTTTCCTTGAAGCCTTGCAAACCAATTGGACTGGCGTCAGCCAATAACAGAAGGGCGTGGTCATGGATGACCCGCCCTCACACTTCCATCTCCCCATGGCGGATGTGCGGCATTTCAATTTGAATCGTCGCATGGCGAATGTGAAAGCGCGTTTCGACCAAATCAATCGCCCGCTGCAAAACCGCCTGTCCATCGCATCCTTCCTCAATGAGCAAATGGCAGCTTAACGAATCAAGCCCCGAGGTGATCGTCCAAATATGCAAATCGTGGACATCGATCACCCCATCAATGCCCGAGAGCGCCGCCTTCACTTCCGCATGGTCAATCGCCGCCGGCGTTCCTTCCATTAAAATATGCACTGTCTGCTTGACTACGGCAAATGCTCCTTTTAGAATCAAAACCGCCACCGCGATGGAAATGAGCGGATCGGCCGCGTACCAATCGAACAGCCAGATGACAAGCCCTGCCGCCATCGCCCCGACCGAGCCTAACGCATCGCCGATCACGTGCAAATACGCACTGCGGACATTGACGTTCTCTTTGACATCCCCTTTGCGCATTAACACCCAAGCGCTCACGAGATTTGCCAACAACCCGACGGCGGCCACCGCCATCATCGGCCCGCTCGCGACAGCAGGTGGATTCACAAACCTCCCGACCGCTTCCCAAATAATCCAAGCGGCAATCACCACCAACGTGACCCCGTTTACTAGCGCCGCTAAAATCTCGAACCGGTAAAATCCATACGTTCTCTTCGGCGACGCGGGCTTCGCCGCCAGCCAAACCGCCGCCAGGCTTAACAGAAGCGAAATGGCATCACTCAGCATATGCCCCGAATCCGAAAGAAGAGCAAGGCTGTTCGTCACAAGCCCGCCGACAAACTCGAGCACCATGATCCCGATCGTTACACCGAGGGCAATCGCCAGCCCTTTTTGATTTCCTTCTCTGCCGTGATGATGCCCGTGATGGTGATCACAATGGCCGTGCGCGTGATGATGCATCCATCTTCTCTCCTTATTTATTGGTGTTGTGCGTGATCAATCGCCTGCTTTAGCAACGATATGACATGTTCGTCATCACATGAGTAAACCAACATCTTCCCCTCACGGCGATATTTCACAAGCCGCAACGTCCGAAGCAGCGCCAACTGATGGGAAACCGCCGATTGCGACATGCCGAGCACTTCCGCAATATGGCCTACATGGCATTCTTCCTGCGACAACAAATACAACATCTTCATCCGAGTCGGATCCGCTAGGGCTTTAAAGATCCGTGACACTTCCTCAATCACACTTTCATCTAAAAACGAATGATCCTCTGCGTTCATGGCTGTTCCCTCACATTTTAATATATGAGCATTTGTTCATATATGCGAATCATAAACCGCTTTTTTTTCTTCTGTCAATCCTATTTCAAGCTGCAAAACCCCATCAGCATCAACAGCCGATGCACTGACACCCCCACAACGGCAGCCGACAAAGCAAAAAAAAGCAGGGGCCGATAGACCCGCTGCTTTCCCATTACGATTTCAGCCGCACCGCCGTCCCCGTCGCAATGCACATCATCATGCCGTCGCGCAGCGTTTCAAAATCGAGATCCACCCCGATGACGGCGTTGGCGCCAAGGCTTCTCGCCTTATTGACCATCTCCTTGATCGCCATCTCCCGCCCTTCGGCCAGCTTGCTTTCATACGTTCCGCTCCGCCCGCCGATGATGTCGGTGATGCTGGCGAGAAAATCACGGACGACATTGGCGCCCAAAATGACCTCTCCCGCTACGATGCCCAAATACTCTTCAATTTCTTTTCCCTCAATGGTATTGGTGGTCGTGACAATCACAGCTATGTCCCCCTCGTGGCTCATCATAATAGGTGGAAGCACCCCATTCGATTATACTACGGCACATCATATGACGTCACCGATGGATTGGTCCGCAGTGCAGCCGATGCCGAATGAGTACCGTACAGCAACAACTGCGCGATGCCGACAAAATACTCCGATTCGCGAATGATGTGATCGAGCACCACCTTGGCGGTCGGGTTTTGGCTGACGGCTTTGCTGCGGGTTTTGATTTGCCGGCATAATTCGATGAACTGAAGGCTCTGCTCTAGGCAGTACGACACAAAATGGAGCACTTGTTGATGCAGTTGTTCAGGAACATAATGGCCGGCCCGAACCACCGATTCGATATAACGGACCGCGTGCTGATGCGCAGCCGAAAGCGCCTCCTCCCATTTTTTCAACGCTTCTACATATGGCGCTTCCAATCCAGACGCAAGCTCGCGAATGACGACCGTATGCTCCTCTTCTTGATGCTTCCAAAATTCAATCTCATCCAAAACGCGCAGCGGCATGTGTGGGCCGTAGTAAAATTGCACGCTCTTCCCTCCCTGTTTCTCCTCTTCTTTCAGTGTATGGGCAAAACAACGCGGATATGCACCATGATCGAAATGATCACAGCCTTCGTCCTTGTTTTACCTTGAAGATCGGCATAGCGACATGCATAGAAAACCGTTATCCAACCGATGGACACAGCCATCGATCAAAAAAACTTCCATGGCCGTAACGTTTTAAGCAGCTTCATCGTTTTTATTAGCGTAAATGACCCGATCGGGAAAAAGGAGTTACGATGTATGGTTCATGCGAATGAAGACAGCCGCGTCAACTGGATCGAACATTTATGCCTTTCCACTTGGGAGCCGGTCTACCGATTGATCTATTTTAAGGTCCAAAACCGTGAAGAAGCGGAAGACATCACACAAGAAACGTATGTAAGGGCCATCCCCTATTTGCAAAAAAACCACGTCCCCCCTGATAAACAGATGGCCTTTCTAAAAACAGTGGCCTTGAATATCATCCGGGATCGCTGGCGGCAGCACCAACGCCGAGGAACGACAGCCGATTTGGAAGCCATTGCCCCCAAAGAGGCTGCCTTTGAGGATCCTGCGGAATGGAGTGTACAGCGCATGACGATCGAAAAAGCGTTAAATGAACTCAATGAAGAGCAACGCACGGTGATCGAACTAAGAATTATAAAAGGGTATTCCGTCGCTGAAACCGCCCAAATCATGAACAAAAAAGAAACAACCATTCGCGTAATGCAGCATCGGGCATTGCAGTCTCTTACCCGCATTTTACATGACGGGATGAAATGAAGGAGGAGTCCATCGATGCATGACAACGAACGCCGATTATCCGATTATATCGATCAATTGAACGCCGAGAAAAAACCAAAAGACCATGAACATTTAGGGGCAGATCCCGAATTGCAAAAGCTGTTTCATACAGTCAGGCTCGTCCGCAACCTCAGGGAGCCTGCCATGCCGGAGCGGGATTTTCCAGCCAAACTGGTCCGTGCGGTCACCGATCAACTAGTGCAAACAAAACAGAAAAAGAAAAAACGGGCCTGGATGGCCAGCATCGCCGGCATCGCGGCTATGTTGGCCCTATCGTTGCTGATCCATTTCGCTTCACTCTTTGACCATCCCAACATTGTAAAGGCGATGGAAAAAGCCTTTCAAGACGTCAACGCCTACCATGGATTTTTGGAAATTGTCGAAACGAATGCCCAAGGCAAGACGACCACACAAGCCAAATTGGAAATTTGGGCCGACAAACACGGACGCTATTATATACAAGAACTGGAAGGTTCAAACAAAGGGCTGATTACCGTCAATAACGGGCAAACGAAATGGCAGATCCGGCCTTCCGAAAAACAAGTTCATCGATTTCCTGCCTTCCCTGATCCGTATCGTTTTGCCTTTGAACTCGGAAACGAAATCAAAGGGATCAAACAGGCCATATCAACGAACATCATCGGGGAAGAGAAGGCAGCCAACCGTCCATCTTGGATTGTCGAAGTCACCCCACAAGGAGGGGAGCCTTATCGGATATGGATTGATAAGGAAACCCGTCTTCCGTTGCAAAAACAATATGCAATGCAGCATGGGATCCAATACAAAATTACGTACACGAAAATCGAATGGAACCACGCTATCCCTGAAAAACTGCTGACCTACCATGTGCCAAAAGGGTTTCAAGAAGTCAACCAAAACCCGGAACAAATCGTCACCAGCATCGATGAAGCAAAGGAGGCTGTCGGATTTCTGCCTGATACGGTCAGCCAAATCCCGTCTGGATATGTCCAAGACCGCATCGCGATCATACCGGACAAAAAACTGGTCAAACTCTATTACCGGGCACTGGACAAAGAGATTGTCATCATCCAAGGAAAAGCCATCGGCGAATGGAAACTTGCCCCAACCGCGATGGTCGGGAAAATTCATCACCAAACTGCTGAAATTCAGTCGCCGGTTGTAGAAGAATCAGGCGTGATCGGAGCAGGAGGACCATATGCCGGCCTGACGGACCTCCATTCGATTCGCTGGCGGCAAAACGGGTTTGAATACGCCGTTATCGGCCATGCCTCTTTGGGGGACTTGATCGCATTCACCAAAGAGCTGACAAACGGAGCCTTTGAAATGCCGACACATAAAGATCCATTCCCATTCAAGCCGAAGGTGGAAGTTCCTGTTGACTTGGAACGGGAGAAAAATGATCAAAAAAACGTCGATGCTGGAAGTTCGCCTTGGAAATTGGATCCTTTGTTTGTGGCTCAAGTATTTGTCAGCCTGCAAATGTCCCCTGGAGGCATTACTGGAGATTACCCGATTCACTATGAAGACTTGCGCATTATCCAAAACAACGGGAAGGAGGCCATCGTAGAAGTGGACGCCCACAACACTCCAATCAAGCGAGTATATTTGAAACGGCTGATCCGGCAAGACGCGACGGGAATATGGACGGTGGTGGGATATGATCCTGCTCCATAATGTTCACAGAGATGAATACTGATCTCCACTATCTGCGTCATGAAAAAGGAGAACGGCCATCCATACCCGTCAAGTTTAGCGATATAAAATTTTTAAGACGATACTCGTGTTCATCCCTGCAGTGAATGATGGGGATCACATCCATTATTGGGCATACCAAATCCCCCTCCAGAAGAGGGGGATTTGGCATTTATATCCATATCTGATTCTACCATATCTCTAAAAAATATCTGATGCCGTTTCTTCCCCTTTCCTTCGCCCTTTCTTGGTATGTTTTCACAACAGGAAAAGGAGAGAGAAAAGGTTGAGATTTCCGCCATATGCGAACGCAAAAGCAACTGGTGCCAATACGATTGGAGAAGATCAAGAGCTTTCTGTTCACTGATTTGAATGTCTTCCTTTTGATGCCAATACATCCGAGCTTGAAACAGAAACGTCTGGGTGGCCAAAATGGCAATCAACGTCCCGTATAAATGGCATTCGAAACGTTCTTTTTTCATCTCCTTGACTTTCTCCAAATCAAATACGGATTTCCAGGCTTTAAACAACAATTCAATTTGCCAGCGCAGGGAATAGAGCTCATAAACCTGTTGACCATCAAACGACTCTTGTGGTAAATTCGTCAGTAAGATGTGGTATTTCTTTTGTTCGAGGGTTTGGCGTGCCAGCGCCTTCCCTTTTCTTTTTTCCTTTTTCCGCACATACGCCATCCGTTTTTGCCATTCTTCCGCCGTCAGACGGCGGAAAACCAACCGTGGAACATACAAGCGTTCATGTCCGATGTACACATGTTCCATTTCCACTGATTCCCCTTCCTCTAATTGATTCCCAAGGGATTCCCAATCCCATTCCTTCCACTGGCCATTCTCCTTGATATACACTTTCATATCGGAACGGAGCCGAGTAATATAATACGCTCCGCGGGCGTCGATCTCGGCCAGTGCGGCAACGGAGAAAAAGCCCAAATCCCGAATACATAGGTCATTCGGTAAAATCGTATGCTGGGCATGATAGGCAAAACGAGCGTCCGAGTCATTGGCCGATTGAACGCATAGCTGAAGGCAGGCGCCGGATAACAAGTCATATTCAAACTGAATTTTCACCCCCGACGAAACGGAACCTCGATAGTCTTCCCCATAGTCAGCGGGAACCAAAAAGCTGGTTGAGTCCAAAATCCGCAGGCGGGTAAAACAAGTTCGATAGGTCTCCATGGCTGACAAAAGCAATGGACGTTGATGCAGGAGGAGAAGGAAAAACACTTCTCGCAAAAATGCCACGGCCCGATCGGTAAAACGCTGATTCAAGCCTTCGCTTGAAAGGGAACAGCCATGCCAGAGCGTCAAGGCCGCACACAACCGCTGAAGCGACTGTTTTGCCAGTGAGCCATCTCCCCATGCACAGAGAGTCAGAAAGGCTTCCGCCGTTAACGAACGCTGCCGCCGGATAAAGCCTGTTTTCCGTGCGAGACGGGTTCATTCTTCGGGAGAAAAGAGTTGATGAATGGTTTGAATCCATGCTTTCATTTGTTTTTCCATGAAAAAAATCCTTTCTAACGTGGAGTGTTCGTTAGAAAGGATACCATGTTTTTGACGATGCACAAAGACCAAAATTCTTAACTTGATGGGTATGGTGTTATGCCCCAATCACGCTTGCGGGACGTCAACATGTTTGCCTTCATTTTGTTCAAACTCTTTGATTATCGAACGAGCCACGACCATGCGGTGAACTTCATCTGGACCGTCGTAAATCCGCGCCGTTCGGGCTTCGCGGTAAAACCCCTCAAGCGGTATATCCCCGGTCACGCCAAGGGCGCCGTGCACTTGAATCGCCCGATCAATCACATCATGGAGCACTTTAGCGCCGAAAAACTTAATGGCGGAAACTTCTTTTTTCGCCTCGTAACCGTTGTCCATCATCCACGCCGCCTTCAGCGTCATAAGACGGAACGCCTCAATTTCAACTGCCGAATCGGCGATAAAGTTTTGGATCGTCTGATAATCCGCCAGCCGCTTCCCGCGCGTTTCTCGCTTTAAGGAATAGCTGATCATTAAGTCTAAACTTCGTTGGGCGATGCCGATCCAGCGCATCGCATGAGTGATGCGACCTGTCTTTAGTCGCAACTGCGCCAGCTCCAATCCCATTCCCTGCGGCCCTAACAGATTTTCTTTGGGGATGCGGCAATTCGTATACCGCACTTCGCAATGGCCGCCAGTGAAATGATCGCCGATGACAGGAAGCTCGCGGACGATTTCAAACCCAGGGTTATCATGCTCGACGATAAATAAGCTGAACTGCCGATGGGGTGGAGCACTCGGGTCGGTCTTGGCAACCACAATGGAAAAACTCGAACCGACCGCTCCCGTCGTAAACCATTTATGCGCATTGATGACCCATTCGTCCCCATCAAGCACAGCCGTGGCGCGAAGCAGCTTCGGATCCGACCCGGATATTTCCGGTTCGGTCATGGCAAAACAAGAACGGATATCCCCGTTGACGAGCGGATACAAATATCTCTGCTTTTGCTCTTCTGTTCCGGCGTGCCACAATATCTCAGCATTTCCTGCATCCGGCGCCATGCAGCCAAACACATAAGGACCGGCCGGGCTCCGCCCCGTGATTTCCGACAACAGCGCCAGTGAAACAAGGCCCAGCCCCGCGCCGCCTGCCTCTTTCGGCATATGGGCCGCCCATAGCCCCATCTCTTTCGCCCTTTGTTGGAGAGGCTTCAATATTTCCTCAGGCAGCCCCCGATGCGGGACGATATATCGCTCGTTCGGGTATACGAACTCTTCCATAAAAGTGCTGGCTTTTTCCATCATCTCTTGTTGTTCTGGCGATGGATGAAAGCTGTACATCGTTTCCACTCCTTCCTTTTTTCCTCTATGGCACGCATGTTTCATGCCAATAAACGCTACTCTTTCGGACAGACAAAAGCGATGAAAAATTTCATCAAAACAGTTATAATATTGTAAAAGTTAAGATAATTCTGTTTGATTGGAGGGATTGTTATTACCACACTCGAACAACTGCAAACTCGCATCCAGGAACTCAACGCCGTCATCCGCGAGCTGCAGAAGAAAGCTGCGCTGTACGAAGGAGTGATCAATGCCAGCTATGACCCGATCTTTATCGCCGATAAGCATGGCTATGGAATCAAAATGAACGAGGCATACACTCGGGTGACTGGCATCACGGAAGATCAGCTCATCGGCCGCCATTTGAAAGACGTCGTCCAAGACGGCATCATATCGGAGTCCGTCTCGCTAAAAGTACTACAGGAAAAACGGCGGGTGACGATCATCCAGCACGTCAACGGAAAAGACTTGCTCGTGACTGGAAATCCGATTTTTGACGAAGACGGCGATGTATCCTATGTGGTGACGAACTTGCGGGATATATCGGCGCTGAAAATGTTAGAGCAGGAATTGATGCGGACGAAAGCGTTGGCTGACCAATACCTGCAAGAGATCAAAGTGTACCAACGCCGTGAGGATATCATTCGCCATGAGGGGGTCATCGCCCATAGCCGCCAAATGTTGCACGTCCTTCATTTGGCACAAAAAATTGCTCCTTTCAACTCGACCGTGCTATTGCTCGGAGAATCGGGTGTCGGCAAGGAAGTGATCGCCAATTTGATTCAAAAGTGGAGCCCGCGTTCCGATAAACCTTTTATTAAAGTCAACTGTGCTGCTATTCCAAAAGAGCTGATTGAATCCGAACTGTTCGGATACGAAAAAGGCGCGTTCACTGGAGCAGACAGCCGAGGGCGTCCAGGCTTGTTCGAACAGGCGCACACTGGGACGATTTTCCTCGATGAAATCGGGGAAATGCCGCTTTCACTTCAAGGAAAACTGCTGAGAGTGCTTCAGGAGTTCGAAGTGACGCGAATCGGCGGGCGGCAGACGATCAAAATTGACGTGCGCGTCATATCGGCGACCAATCAAGATTTGGAGTCTCTCGTCAAACAGGGGAAGTTTCGCGAAGACTTGTACTATCGTCTGAACATTATCCCGATTCACATTCCGCCGCTGCGGGAACGCCAAGAAGACATTCCTTTGCTCGCCCATTATTTTTTAGAGCGAGCTAATCAAAAATACCGCCTCAATAAACAATTCACCGATGATGCACTGCTAGCGATGAAGTCGTATGCATGGCCAGGGAATGTCCGGGAAATGCAGAACTTAATCGAACGGCTCGTCATTACAATGGAAACCGATCATATCACAGCCATACACTTGCCTTTTTCCCATTCCTCGTCATCATTGGAGATGAAACAAGCGTCAAAAACGATGAAAGACATGGTCCGCAATCTGGAACGAGAACTGATTTTGAAAGCGATTTCCGAATACAAGACGACAAGAAAAGCAGCTCAGGCGCTCGGCATCAGCCAATCCGCCTTGGTAAAAAAAATGCAACGGCTCGGCATTTGAACGGATTGATTCGTTTTTTCATCATTGATTCCGTACAGAATCACCTTTTGGCTAGCGCGAACTGAAAATGTAACAATTTTGTGAACTCTCCTATTCTCTTGTTTATTGGCATGAAAATTGCTTATACACAGATGAAGACTGATATTCCTAATGATGGAAAGAGGTGTCGTTGATGGATGCAAGATGCTTCCCTTCCTTTCGGCTTGACGGAAAAGTCGCCCTTGTCACCGGCGGTAGCAGAGGCATCGGGTTAGCCATGGCATGCGCCTTGGCGGTTCATGGGGCCGATGTCGTGATCGCCAGCCGGAAGGCGGTCGATTTGAAAAAGGCGACCGAAGACATGGCCGGCCAAGGAATCTCACTTTCTTGGGTTCAAGCGGATGTCACCGACAAAGAAAGCGTTCAACACATGGTCAATTGCGTTGTCGAGCAGCACGGCCGTCTCGATATTTTGGTGAACAACGCTGGCATGAACATCCGCAAGCCGCTCATTGACATTGAGGAAGACGATTGGAACCAAGTGTTAAACACCAACTTAAAAGGCATCTTCCTCGTCGGCCAGGCAGCTGCCAAACAGATGATCCAACAGCGGAGCGGAAAAATTATTAACATTTCGTCCATTTTCGGCGGCGTCGGCATGCCGTTTCAAACGAGCTACGCCGCCAGCAAAGGCGGCATCAACCAGTTGACAAAGGTTTGGGCGAGTGAACTCGCTCCATACAATATCAACGTCAACGCCATCGCCCCGGCTTATATTCGGACGCCAATGACGGGCGCCTGGCTTGAGGATGAGGAACGGTATCGGGACATTGTCAAGAGCACGATGCTCAATCGCGTTGGCGAACCAGAGGATGTGGCGGGGCCCGTTGTCTTTCTCGCCTCTGACGCCGCCAATTACATTACCGGACACATTTTATACGTGGACGGCGGCTGGACGGCCAAATAACATCATCAGGGGGGATTCCATGATCTCAGAAGGGCGTTTATACGGCCGGACGGTCAAGTTGTACTCCAAACGGCCGGCAAACGTTTACGAAATGCTCGCACGTTCGGCCGCGCAGTTCCTAAACAGGGAAGCGCTCGTCAAAGGCGGCACGCGGCTCAGTTATGCCGAACTGAAGCAACTTGTTGACAGAACAGCTGCCTGCCTCAGTGAAAACCAAGTGAAAAAAGGCGACCGCATCGCCATATTGCTTGGTAATGACATCGAATTTGTGCTAACCGCATTGGCGTGCGCCAAAATTGGGGCCATGTTCGTACCGCTGAACACGAAGCTCACCGCCAACGACCTGATTTACATGATGACAGATGCTGGGGTGAACATGCTCATCACGAACCGTGAGCTCGTCAAATCGCTTGAAAACTGGCTCATCCATCATTCAGCGGCTCCCTGCTGTTACTTGACCGATGGCCGCGAGCCCGACAAACGCCTGTATTCGTTTCATGAAGACTTGCTTGGCCATGCCAGAGGGGAAGAGCAACCATTCTCTCCTCCGCATGAGACAGATCCGCTCTATATCATGTACACATCCGGAACAACCGGGCGGCCAAAAGGAGCAGTGGGCAGCCATGTGAACGCCATCCATAGCTGTTTAAGCTATCAGACGGTTATGCAGACCGACCATACGGTGCGCACACTTGTCGCCGTCCCGCTGTTTCATGTCACCGGCTTAATTGGCCAACTGTTCCATATGATGCTTGTCGGCGGTACGGTCGTTCTGATGGAACGCTACCAGACAGAAGCCGCCATCCGGCTAATCCTGCAAGAACGGATCACCTTTTTGTTCAATGTACCGACAATGTACATCATGATGATGTCGCACCCGTCGTTTCACGCATCCTCATATGACTTTGTGCGCATCGTCGCCTATGGCGGGGCTCCGATGTCCAAAGAAACGATCAGTCAGTTGAGGAACTGTTTTCCGAATGCATGTCTACACAACGCCTACGGGGCAACAGAAACAACCTCGCCAACAACGATCATGCCCAAACCATACCCAGATGACAAAACGGACTCTGTCGGCGTACCGGTGCCTGTCGCCGATGTCAAAGTCATCGCGGAAAACGGCGAACCCGCCAAGCCGGGAGAAGCCGGCGAGCTGTACATTAAAGGCCCTATGGTCATTAAAGAATATTGGAACCGCCCGGAAGCGAACCTCTCATCTTTCACTGAAGACGGGTACTGGAAATCCGGCGACATCGCCCGCATCGATGAAGACGGATTTGTGTACATCCTCGACCGAAAAAAAGACATCATCAACCGCGGTGGGGAAAAAATCTATTCAGTCGAGGTTGAAAATGTTCTCTACGCTCACCCGAAAGTGTTCGAAGCAGCGGTCGTCGGGGTGAAAGACCCGATATTCGGAGAAGAGGTAAAAGCCTACATTGTCCCCAAATCCGGTGAATCTCCGACAGCCGATGAGATTATCGCCTTTACCCGCGAGCGGCTTCCGAAATTCAAGACGCCAAAGCAAGTCGAATTCCTTGACCAGCTCCCACGCAATCCAGGAGGGAAAATTTTAAAAAACAAACTGATCGAAATGTCGATGACGAATCAACGACAATGATCAAGATCGCAAGCGTGGAAGGACGGTTGTTTTGAAAGCGTTGTCAATTATCCTGTTTGAACCCGCTGTTCCTCCCTTATATGCGCGCTGCCATGAGTCATAAAGGGAGGACTGGGACATAAAATCTGTCGAGGAGGCTGACGCGTATGGAAGCAAAAGTGCAGACAAACATGTCTATGGAAAAACAAGAAAACAATTTGATCGCGAAACTGGCGCTTTTTTTCGCCAAAATCGCCGAGCGCTGGCTGCCAGACTCTTTCGTCTTCGCCGTTGTTCTCACATTTGTGACGTTTCTAGGCGGCCTATTGATTAATGGAAAAAGTCCGATCGAAATGATCACATATTGGGGTGACGGACTCTGGGGATTGCTCGCCTTCACCGCCCAAGTCATTACCACGTTTGTCATGAGCTATGCCTTGGCGTTGACGAAACCCGTCTCGCGATTGCTTGAAAAAATCGCCGGGAAATGCCATACGCCCAATTCCGCCATCCTGCTCGTCACTTTTACATCGCTGGCCGCTTCATTCATCAGCTGGGCGTTCGGCCTCGTCGTGGCCGGCATCATCGCCAAGCTCGTGGCGAAAAAGGTGCGTGACGTCGACTATCGCGTCCTTGTCGCCGCCGGGTATTCCGGATTTGTCATTTGGCAAGGCGGCTTGTCATCTTCCGCCGCTCTGTTCGTCGCCACCAAAGGACATGTGTTCGAAGACCAAATCGGTGTCATCCCAACGTCGGAAACGATTTTCTCAATGGTGAATATGGCGATTATTCTCGTCGTCTTCTTTACACTGCCCTTCATTATGAAACTCATTCACCCGGCCAAAAAAGAAGATCGTTTTCTCATCGATCCGAACTTGCTAGAAGATTCGATCGATGAACCACAGGAACAATCGAACTTCATCAACGACAAAATTGAAAAAAGCCGCCTCATTACGGTAGCAGCCGGCATTCTTGGATTGATTTATTTAATCATCCACTTTTCGAAAAACGGATTTTCTCTCGATCTGAACACCGTCAACTTGATGTTTTTAACGCTCGCTTTGTTGCTGTTTGGAAACGTGCGTGAACTCGGAATCGGCCTTGTCAAATCATCCAACAGCGTCAGCCAAATTATTTTGCAATACCCGTTTTACGCCGGCATTATGGGCATGATGTCCTCATCCGGGTTGGCTCAATGGCTATCCGACGTCTTCACGAAATTTTCAACGAGCGAAACGCTGCCGTTGTTCACCTTCTGGTCAGCCGGATTTTTAAACTTATTCATCCCGTCTGGTGGTGGCCAATGGGTCGTGCAGGCGCCGATCGCCCTTCCTGCAGCCCTTGAGATGGGCGTGGATCCAGCCAAAATGGTGATGGCCGTCGCCTGGGGCGAATGGAGCAACATGATCCAACCGTTTTGGGCTATCCCGCTCCTTGCCATTGCCGGCCTACGCATTCGCGACATTATGGGCTTTACAACGATCACCTTCCTTTACGTCGGCATTGTTGCTTCCGTCTTTTTGTACGTGCTTTAACCAAACAACGGCCTGCAGCCAACCTATTGAACTGGCTGCGGGCAACATTTTTCATCCTTTAAAGAAATTCCCCTTTCTAGCGGATAGTTTTTTCCAAGAATCGAAACTATTATGGTCTATTCCTGCACACGAATAAACTCATCATAAAAAGCCGCCAGCGACGTGTACACATAAGGAATCAGCCATAACAACCCGATGCCGAGCGTCAGAAGGGATAAAATCCCCCAGCCGAGAAAACTCAAATAAAGCAAAAAAAGCTTCCATTTATACCCTTTCATCCGCTTGTTGCTTTCACGAATCGCTTGAAGCGCCCCATACTCCGGATGGTCTTTTAACAAAAAGAACGTCTGCGAGTAAGCCAATGATTTGATAATCCCCGGGATGATGAGCAAAAGAGTCCATAGGAAAACAAAAATGCCGTACAAAATCGATGCGCCGATCAACTTAAGCGGCAGCTTTCCTTGCCGATACACGGTGAAGAGCGGCGCCACCGAAAGCGGCTGCCCTCGATAGGCATCCAAAAACACCCAATAGACCGCGATACCGAGCGGAAGCAGCGCCGCCGTATACAACAAACTGACCAGCTGGGCCGCAAAAGGCGGATCCTCTTGCGCCATCCAAGCGCTCCATCCACCGCTGAGCACCATTTCCAACACTGTTGGGATGACCGTATTCAACACAAAATACACGAGCATGATAAGAACTGCCATTCCCCATTGCCCTTTTAACGCCTGCCTCGCTTGCCTTCTGAGTTGCGATAATGTCATGTGGCTCCCCCTTGACTAATTATGAAAGTTAAAAATCCCCAATGGAATATTATGAATTATAACTGTAATTTATCATATATTCCTATTTTTATAAATATATAGATGCAATTTGAATCTTTAACATTTGTAGTTTTTACAGAGCGATTGGATCGACTGTCGGGCGAGCGAACAACGCCGTTGCCAGAAGGCTTCCCGAGCTCCCCATTGCAACTCTATGTGTTTCCCTAAGGTGGAAATGGGGGAACCTTCTCCATCAAAATGACCCAATGAATCGTTTTCTACCATTTTACTATTAACGCCTTCCCCGTCATTCTAACGAACCGGAAATGTTGATAGAGCGCTCATTCCCCGTAAAAGAAGGGATACACAACGATTGGTGATTGAACAAAAATGAATGAATACTCATTCTCTATGGTATAATGAACACAACCACTTTTGCGGCAAGGAGGTTCCCCTATGTGGCTCGATAAAGTGATCAAAAAGCGGTTTGAAACGGAGACCGTGCAAAACGTGCGCATCGCCAAAGGAACGGCGATGTTTCAAGGCGTCCGTCTTACCGTCCGCTGCTTTGTCATCGATGGGATGCTGATTGACACCGGCGCAAAATCGATGGAAAACGAATTTACTTCGTTTTTCCAACAACAAGACATCGACCAAGTCGTCATCACCCATTATCACGAAGACCATACCGGCTGCGCAGCGTTTTTGCAGCGGAAGATGGGCCTGCCCATCTATATGAACGAACTGATGATCCATTATTGCCAGCAAAAGGCGGACTATCCGCTCTATCGAAAAGTGTTTTGGGGCAAGCGCGATCCATTCACCGCCAAGCCCATCGGCGCGACGTTTTCCTCGCGAAGCGCAACGTGGGACGTCATTCCCACGCCGGGTCACTCGATCGACCATGTGGCGTTTTTAAATCGCGAAACCGGCCAGCTGTTCAGCGGCGACTTGTACTGCCAAGAGAAAACGAAAGTCATCTTGCGCGAGGAAAACATCCCGGCGATCATCACTTCCTTGCAACACGTGTTGACGTACGATTTCGGCGACGTCTTCTGCGCCCATGCGGGCTATCTCCCGAACGGGCGCGAGGCCTTGCAGCGGAAGCTTGACTATTTGCTTGAACTGCAAGGGACGATCATCGATTTATACGAAAAAGGAACACCGCCCAAACAAATCCAGGCCCTTTTGTTTCCGAAAAAATACCCGATCGTCTTTTTCTCGGGTGGAGAATGGGACTCGCTCCATATCATCCGGTCGGTCATTCAGGAATATGAGACGAAACAAGCGGGCTGAGGCGGGGCTGCCCGAGATGGCCATGATTGCGTTGTGGGGCAGCCTTTTTACGCCCGCCGCTGCTTTCTTTTCTGCCGCCGTCTCCCCCAACTCTCGTTGTCTTCCATTTCGTATTCTTCCCTCGCCATGGACAGTTACACCTTTTTGGTGCTGGACGGCCCATTGGCCGTTCAGGCAGGCGTCTGCTGTTCCCCATTGACGCTGCGTATGTTATGCTAATAGAGAAAAACGCAGAAAAGGTGTCAGGGAATGAAGTCATACATCGTCATTGGAGCTGGCATTTTAGGGGCCTCTACCGCCTATCATTTGGCTAAAGAAGGGGCAAGCGTGATGATCATCGACCGCGGCGACAAAGGCCAAGCGACCGATGCGGCGGCGGGGATCGTGTGCCCTTGGCTCTCGCAGCGCCGCAACCAAAAATGGTATCGGTTAGCGAAAGGCGGGGCGAAATTTTATCCTTCCCTCATTGAAGAGCTGGAATCATACGGGGAAACGGAGACCGGTTACGCACGCGTCGGGGCTCTATGGCTGCACACAGATGAACAGAAACTGGAACAAATGGAGGAGCGCGCTCTCAAACGGCGCGAAGACGCGCCGGAAATGGGAGAGATCGTGCGGCTTCATCCCCAAGAGGCGAAGGAGCTGTTTCCGCCGCTTGTCGGCGAGCATCATGCCCTTTATGTGAGCGGCGCCGCCCGAGTGAACGGTCGGGCGGTGCGAGACGCCCTCATGAACGCTTCCCAAAAGCGCGGCGCCGCCTACATCCGCGGAAACGCCCGACTCCTGTTTGAAGGCTCCCGCATCATCGGCGTGGAAACCGACGGAACGAAATACGCTGCCGAAGCGGTCATCGTCACGGCCGGCGCCTGGGCCGGCGAGTTGCTGGAGCCGCTGGGCGTTCGGTTTGCCGTCACTCCGCAAAAAGGACAAATCGTTCATCTCGAATGGTTGGCAGGCGAGACTGGCCGATGGCCGGTCGTCATGCCGCCGAACAATCAGTATATGCTCGCCTTCCCTAGAGGGCGAATCATCATCGGAACGACCCATGAAGATGAAGCGGGGATGGATGTCCGCGCCACCGCCGGCGGCATCCACGAAATACTGGACAAAGCGCTCGCCGTCGCGCCAGGGCTGTCGGCGTGCACCTACGTGGAAACACGGGTCGGGTTTCGCCCGCGCACGCCTGGGTTTCTCCCGATCTTCGGACCGCTTCCGGGCTTTTCTGGGGTGTATATCGCCAATGGGCTCGGCTCCTCAGGTCTCACCGTCGGCCCGTATTTAGGAAAGGAGTTGGCGAAACTCGTCATCGGCCTGCCGACGGAACTCGACCCAAGCGATTATGACGCAGCAAGCGCCGTCGCACCGATCGTTCAATGAGGGGGATCAGAAAAAGCAACAACGGAGCTTCCACGATATGGACAATAGCCAACGCAGCGACTGATATCCCTTTCTCACCGTCAGGGCAAAGCTGACCGTGTTTTGTCAGCTTTGTCCTTCGTATTTTTTCAACTGTTCCGTCAGCTGTTGAAACAACGCCATATCTTTTCGGTCAAGCGCCTGGTCAATTTGCATTTTCAACACCGACAGTTCATGACGTTTCAGCGCCTCATCCAACACTTGCTCGGCCGCCTTCGCCATTTTCTCATGCCGCTCGTGCCGTCTGACATTTTCAAACGCTTGGTGATCAATAAGCCGAAGGTACGAAAAATTCCTTGCCTTTCCTGGAAAATGAAGCGTCAAATAGAGCGGTTCATTTGGATGCAGCGCCAAATCGCCCATAATGGCGGCCAAACTCGTGCTTTTTTGACCGCGTCGATAAAACACAAGCCCCTCTTCTTCCGCCATCGCGGTTGAGATGATGAGCCACCGCGCTTGCTTTTGCTCGGTTTCCGTAAACTGGACGTTCTCAAGCAAATGGGGGTGCTGAAGCAAATACTTAAGCACAAATCGGGCATCCGGATGCTTTAAGCGATGATTGTGCAAAAACGATGTTAAAAAATTGCGCTTTTCCAAAGCCGACACCCACCTCATCATTGCGTCACCCCCTTCACCCTAGCCTATTCGCCTGCCACCGCGGAGTTGTCTGACCATCTCCTCATTGTTCAAAAACCAAGGGACGAACCGCGACACAGGTTTATTCAACGTGAAGCAAATGATAGCGTAAAAACGTCTATTCCCATTCCATCCATTTACTTACTTTCAGTATAACCGATTTTGCCCCATCACGCAGCCGCGAGCGGTGTTCAAGGCTTCCGCCGCACATCTTTGATCCCATCAACAGAACAACAATCAAAATAGGAAAACAGCTGCCCTTCGTCTTCAGGCAGCTGTTTCTCACAGACGGCCAAGCTATCCCCAGCAGGCCGCAATTGGCATGGGCCTACGCCAACTGCATCGCAAAGTGCCCGTTCAATCCGAGCGCTTCGGCTGTGGATGCTTGCACTTGCCGCAACAGCGCTTCGTTTTTCATCAACGACTCGCCGTAAGACGGAATCATCTCTTTCACTTTCGCCCGCCATTCGTTCATCCGTTCTGGGAAGCACTTCTCCATCACTTCAAGCATGACATGAACCGCCGTCGATGCGCCTGGCGAAGCGCCGAGCAACGCCGCGATCGAGCCATCGGCCGCATGAACGACCTCCGTGCCGAATTGCAGCGTTCCTTTGCCGTCAGATTCCGTGTCTTTGATCACTTGCACGCGCTGACCAGCGACGATGATGTCCCATTCGTCGCTTTTCGCCGTCGGGACAAATTCCCGCAGCTCCTGCATGCGCTGTTCTTTGGACAACAGCACTTGCTGGATCAAATAGTTGGTCAAGGCCATATTTTTCACGCCCGCCGCCAAGATCGTCAATACGTTATGCGGCTTGATTGAAGTGAACAAGTCGAGCATCGATCCGTTTTTCAAAAATTTCGGCGAAAAACCAGCAAACGGCCCAAACAGCAGCATCTTTTGATTGTCGATGAACCGCGTGTCCAAATGCGGCACCGACATCGGCGGCGCGCCGACTTTCGCTTTGCCGTACACTTTCGCATGGTGCTTTTCCACCACTTCCGGATTGTTGCACACCATAAACAACCCGCTCACCGGGAAACCGCCAATCCCCTTTCCTTCGGGAATGCCGGATTTTTGCAACAAATGGAGGCTGCCTCCCCCGGCGCCGATGAAGACGAACTTGGCCGCATGAAGCTCCACCGTGCCTGTGTCCAAATTCCGCACTTTCAGCTCCCATAAACCGTCGCTTGTCCGTTTGATATCCTCGACATGATGGCGGTAGCGGATCTCCACGTTCTTCCGTTTCAAATGTTCAAACAGTTGGCGCGTCAACGCCCCGAAGTTCACGTCCGTCCCCGATTCGATGCGGGTCGCCGCGATCGGCTCGTCCACCACCCGCCCTTCCATCATGAGCGGCACCCATTCGGCCAACTTTTTCGGATCATCTGTGAACTCCATCCCTTTAAACAGCGGATTGGCCGCCATCGTTTCGTGGCGCTTCTTCAAAAACGCCACATTGTCTTCCCCTTGCACAAAGCTCATATGCGGCAGCGGACGGACGAAATCTTTCGGGTCACGAAGAATACCGCTGTTGACTAAATAAGCCCAAAACTGCAAAGAGACGTAAAACTGCTCATTGATTTTAATCGCTTTGCCGATGTCAATCGACCCATCGGCCTTCTCAACCGTATAGTTCAACTCACACAGCGCCGCATGCCCCGTCCCGGCGTTGTTCCACTCGTTGGAGCTTTCCGCTCCTGCCTCTTCCAGTCTTTCAAAGACGACAATGTCCCACTCGGGCGCCAATTCCTTCAAGAGCGTCCCCAGCGTCGCGCTCATAACGCCCGCGCCGATTAAGATGACATCCGTTTTTCCTTGTTTGTTGCCCATGTTTACCATCCCTATCCATGAATAGTTGTAAAAGACCATCGAGCGAGCGCTCGAAATGATTCCACCGATACCCCTTTTATTTTTGAGGGCGATTTCAACATTTATTATAACACAATTGATTAATAGTATGTCACTATTATCAATTTGAACAAAATATATTACTATAATTCAATGCAACATCGTATATTCATAACATCAACACAGCCATCCCAACATCGCCCTTCATAATAATTTTACAAAATCGTTGAATATTTCGCCACCATCTCGAGAAAAAACGCAGAGATTTTTCAAGAAGACTGATGAAAAACAAACGAAATCATTTCATAGCAGCAAAAAAGACGGCTCCATGCCGCCAAAGCGTCATATAAACCATCTACACCCGAAACATTCCAAGGTGACATCCATCGTATTAGGCAATCGTTTTTTCAATTTCTCTAACAAATGGCTCGTGCGAAGTATTCTCTAAAAAATCTTCGAATATTTCATCAAGTTGCAAGTTGAGATCTTCATTGACCTCATTCCCGTCCTCGTCATAAATCTCAAAGTGGCTGTACTTCCATTGATCAAATGTTTCCCTAAGCAAGTCACAGTATGTCACCCAACGCTTTCCATAGTTAGACATATACGTCGGCACCCATTGATCAATGTAAACGTTGTTTAACAACTCATCTAACGGAGAACAATAAAATCGCGAGCCCTTACTTCTCCCCAGCGACCGGACAAGCTCGGCGAACTCTTCCTTCTTCATTTTCCTCACTTCACCGGAATAGTCATAGCTGATCTTGCCGTTGTATGGATTGATGAATGGTTCAGCGGTGTATATCCATTGGTGCGGTATATGCGTTTGAATCACTTCCATGAGCATTCGGGCAATGAGTTGCGGGATATCACGGAAATCCAACTTTTCTCTTCCTCCCTCACAAGAAGATGCGAAACAACACCGTCTTTCATCCCGCAATGGAAACCGTAGGATGAAAGGCGGCCAAATTTCGTAATCAAGCAAGGCGCTTCCGCGGTCACGGTCTTCACAAACGCAGCGGCCCTTCGGCATCCTTAGGCCATGCCGTCCATACGACGATCAATTGGCCGCTTGTCGTCACCAACCTTCTTATTCCCCATGGCCATCCCCTTGTTTTTTATTTCCCTACTCTTCAAGCAATCCCCGAACATCTTCCTCTAGAAGATCCACCAACCGAGCAATGTCTTCCACCGTCATTCCTTTGCGCTCCATGTTACGAATCAGCTGTTTCATTCCTTGTTGAATTCCACGTTCCATCCCTTCTTCCAACCCCTCCTTCCCTTTTGCTCATAGGAAATGATCAGCCCCAACACGTTCTCTTTTTCTTTCGTTTCCATCGCCTTCACTTCTCTTTGCAGTTGTTGCTCTTCCTCCTCCGACAACTTCACATACGTTTCAAAAAAGCCCAAGAGCAGCCGCTGCCTCGCTTCATCCAGCTCCAATCGCACCAACATGCGCAAAAACTCTTTTTTCAACTCGACTTTCTCACTTTCAGTATACCCCATTTTGCCAAGCAGCGCAGCCGCAATCGGATTGTCATGCCGAATAGAATCCCGCCAATGTTTCTTGCGCAACTCCACCGGGAAAAAGCGGAACTGCAACACCTCGCCAAAGGGAAACTCAATCGAAAACACGGACGGTTCATCACGGAGGGCATCATGGCTGAAGACGGCAATGGGAACAATGCGGATGCGGTATTTTTCAAACAAACGGCTGAAATAGACAAACATGCGCTCCGGAAAGGACGACTGCACGCTGCTTTGATTCTCCACATGAACGATGATCAGTCCATCTTCCCCTTTCAGCTTCGTCTCGACCAACAGATCAACGCGGTATTTTTCTCCTGCGGTCACATCAGTGAACAGTTCTTCGGACAAAAAGGACAAATGGCGGAAATCGATATGCTCGTGCATGTCGGGGAAAAAGAGGAAGAAAAACTCTTCGAAGAACGTCTGGATCAGCTCTTTGAACAATCGGTCATGGTCAATGGCCATCCGATCACCTCACGATGAAGATGTTCACCAACTATCATTCGTGAGCACGAGGCGAAAATCCTGCATGTACGATATAAAAAATGGAGAGCCAGGAAAAAGCTCTCCGTTTTGTGCTTGCTCCCCGTCATACAAACGGCAGCGAACGCGAGTGAAAAACACTCAGTTGAAAAAGGCTGCTTCAAAAAGTTATGTCATCATCACCTTTTGAGACCGCCCTTCAGTAAGTACATCGCCACGACCAGCGTTTGCTTTTACTTTCTTAGAACGGCCGGCGGGTATTTCAGCTCAGGATGCAACGTTTCAAACACATCAGCAACATTTAATATCGTTCCTTCCCCAAAGGCTGGGCCGATGATTTGCATCCCTACAGGAAGTCCTTGAACAAAACCACATGGCACCGTTACAACAGGCAAGCCCGTCAAGTTAAACGGTCCTGTAAAACGGATGATATGGTCAAGAAAGTTTACTTCCTCTCCATTGATCCATACCGTATCCTGCCCGATTTTGGGAGGGAGAAACGGAATGGTTGGGGTGATCAAAACATCTACCTTATTGAATATTTCCATGAACTCGTGATCCAATTTCAAACGAATTTGTTGCGCTTCCAAGTAGTCTACAGCGGAAGGGAGTTCTCCAAGCTTTAAAAGGAAACGGACATCATCGCCAAAATCTTCTTCCCTTTCTACTAAATGATTGTGATGAATAGCGCTGGCTTCTGAAAGAATCGTGATCATTTCCGCATACTGCGCATATTGCAATGTTGGAATTCGCACGGTTTCTACAACAGCACCTTCGCGTTCCAAAGAAGCAATCGCCTGTTTAACCGCTCTTTCGACTCCTTCATCCACATGATCAAAGAAGTACGGTTCTATGCCAATTTTTACACCTTTAACAGACTCCATGAATTGTGTGGAATAACTCGTTGCAGGGGCATCGGTGGAAGTAGGATCTTTTGGGTCGTATCCTGCCATGGCTTCTAAAATATAGGCAGCGTCCCTCGCCGTTTTCGCCATCGGACCGATATGGTCCAACGACCATGCAAGCGGGAAACAACCATATTTGCTTACTAGTCCATAGGTGGGCTTTAAACCGACAATGCCGCAAAACGAAGAAGGAATTCGAATCGAACCACCGGTATCTGTTCCTAGGGAAGCAATCGTCATATGCGCCGCCGTTGCGACCCCCGATCCTCCGCTTGAGCCTCCGGGAATGCGTTCAGGATCCCAAGGATTTCGGGCAGGTCCGAAATGAGGATTATTGTTCGTTGCTCCCCAAGCATACTCATGCAAGTTTGTTTTTCCAGGAAACACTGCTCCCGCTTCCGTCAACTTCTCGATTACTGTCGCACTGTAAGTTGGCCGGAAGTTTCGGTGAATTTTTGACCCCATCGTTGTTGTTTCATTAGCTACGTAAAGAATATCTTTGATTGCTATAGGGATGCCATGTAGCGGGCCGCGGTAATTTCCAGATCGGATTTCCGATTCCGCCAACTCAGCTTGCTTGCGTGCTTTCTCTGCTGTCACCTCTATATAGGCATTCAGCTTATTGTTTAATGTTTCAATTTGTTCGAGTACATCGTCAACGAGTTCAACAGGTGAAACTTCTTTGTTTTTTAGAAGAGGGGAAAGTTCAGAGATTGTTTTCGTATTTAGCCGTTTTTCCACGATACACACCTCCCGGTTGGTGGACGACTCCAATATCTGCCTCATTCAAACCAAGTTTTTCGACTCCCTGTTTTAGTTGCTGAATGGCTTTCCACTGATGCTCAAGCATCATCAATTCCTGTTCTGAACACTTAATCCCTTTTTCTCTTAATTTCTTTTCTATGCTATTGCTCATTTCGTTTCCTCCCTTCTAAAATTATTATACATTACAAGAATTAAATTCCAAAATATTTTGACTTAACAAAATATAATAAATATACACCCGATTATTTTGACAATACTCTACTGAATTTCCTAAAATGTAGTTAGACATCACCCGTCGAAGGTTCGTTGTCAGCGATCCAAGGTTCCTATGTAACCAATCCTAAAATCTAAAAGTAAAGAGGGGAACGCCATGGAAGCGAAACAAACCGTGTTTGTCAATGAGTTCACTAACGGCATCTTAGACCCTCATGGAAACATGCTTGGCCCCGTGCAGGATGGGGGATACATTGTCGCCAATACTACTCCTGGCTGCTGGGGACCGATGATCACTCCTTGCATCCGCGGTGGCCATGAAGTGACAAAGCCCGTTTTTGTCGAAGGCGCTGAAGTAGGAGACGCCATTGCGATTAAGATCAAATCGATTCGCGTCACCTCTATCGCCACATCCTCAGGAAATGATAAACCAATGGAAGGTCGGTTTGTCGGCGATCCGTTCGTTGCTGTCAAATGCCCACAGTGCGGAACGATGTACCCGGAAACGAAAATCGAGGGGATCGGCCCGGAAGCCATTCGGTGTGCGAATTGTGGCGCGGACGTGACTCCATTTGTATTTACGAACGGCTATACGATGACGTTTGATCCAAACCGACAAATCGGCGTGACCGTGCATAAAGAAGCGGCAGAACACATCGCTCGACAAGGACGGTACTACATGGCGACACCCGACAACTCCGTCCAAAACCCGATCGTCACGTTTGCGCCCCATGACTTAGTCGGAACGGTGGCCAGACTCCGCCCGTTCCTCGGACAGCTCGGCACCACCCCGGCGCGTCCGCTACCGGATTCACATAACGCTGGCGACTTTGGCCAATTTCTGATCAACGCCCCACATGAATACGGGATTACGAAAGAACAGCTGGAAGATCGCACGGACGGACATATGGACATTAACCGTGTACGCGAAGGCGCCGTGTTGATCTGCCCTGTGAAAGTGCGGGGCGGAGGTGTTTATCTCGGTGATATGCATGCCATGCAGGGCGACGGGGAAATTGCTGGGCATACGACCGACGTATCTGGCATCGTCACCCTTCAAGTGAAAGTGATCAAAGGGTTGACCATTGACGGACCGATTCTTCTTCCTGTTGCTGAGGACCTCCCCTACTTGGCAAAGCCATTGACAAAAAAAGAAAAAGAGATCGCCCTCGATTTGGCACAATCATGGGGGGTAAACAAGTTGGAAGAATCGTTGCCGATTTCCTTTGTCGGGACAGGTGCCAACCTAAATGAGGCAACAGAAAACGGGTTGCAGCGGGCAGCCAAAACGTTAGGCATCTCTGTCCCTGAGGTGATGAACCGTGCCACGATTACCGGCGCCATCGAAATTGGCCGACATCCTGGGGTCATCACCGTGACCTTCTTGTGCCCTGTTCGTTATTTAGACAAGATTAGTTTGACCTCGCTAGTGTACGATCAATATCGCAGCGTTTTGGAGTAAAAACATGTCGATCATCACTAAAGGCTTCATCCTCTCGCACTTGCCAAGCAGGGATGAAGCCTTATGTTTGTCAAGATTCGGGCACATACATTTTCTGCAGCGGCAACAGCGCTCTCGCATCATTTGGCATGTTCTCGTACCAATGGACAATCAAGTTGACCAGTTCTTCCAAATCAATCAGTTTAACGGAATTATGTTTGGCGACTGCCTCTGCATGGGAAGTAAAACCGCCTGTTGAGACGAACAGGCAATTGGCATCAATCGGGTTGGCCCCGAGAAGCTGCTGGATTTCTGGAGCCGAAGCGGCACTTTTGCGATGCTTAACTTGCACTTTAATAATTGGTTTTTCAAAACCGAATGCATCCTTATAGGCCAACACATCCACCCCACCGTCAGGGCCTTTCGGGCTGACTTGCACATTGTACCCCATAGCCCGAAGCAAGCCTGCTACTAAATCTTGCATTTGCCACGGATCAAGCTTGTCCACTTTGTCCTGGATCATCATCAACGCTTTTCCAACAAGATCTTCGACGATTTCGTCCTCTTCCGGTTCAATGGTTTTATCGACGGAAGCTAATGACGGGTTGCTCAATTGTCGTTCGATTTCATCCCCCCACTCATCGACCCGAAAAACTGTTAAGGTAGAGCCTAAACTGTTTTTCGCCGCCTGCGGCAATGAATCTCTTGAGATCCGGGCGTTTTCCCAGTTGACCCGAATGATGTTCGGATAATTCGGGTGCCCGATGCCAGGATCGTACACATGCTCCTCTGTGACCGTTCCGACAATGTATTCTCTTCTTTCTTTAGAGTACGTGATCACACGATCGCCTTTTTTAATTTCATGGCTGAAACGCCACACTTGATTAACCCAGCTATTTCTTGATTTCGGTTTGGCCTCGTTAAACACTTCGTCTGCCTTCTGTTGAAGCTGTTGCTTTGATGAAAAATGCCTTGGGTTTCCTAACCGCGCCCAGCCGATCGATGCGATGCCCTTTTCCAGCCAAAGCGGAATCAGTTCATTGCGGTCGCCCGCGCGGATCATCCACCATTTTGCCATTGGATTTCCCCCTTTTTTGTAAAAAGAAATCGCTCCATTCGCGAAGCAAACATTTTCTAAAAACAGGCGCTTAAAAGACGAGCAGATAGCTCCCCACTATATGCAATACCATTATAAGATGAGCAAAAACGAAAAAACCATATAGAATAAGCCCGCCCATCGGTGTTCTCCGTCTATTACAAACTGCTTAATCGATTTCGTTCAATTTTGATCGTATGATCTTTCCCATCCAATACATCTGCGCGCTTGCTGCCGTAATCTGCTTTACGAATCGTTGCCATCCCGTGACCCCTCCCTTTGTCATAGATAAAAAGATTCAGTTGATTTGATTGTATCAACTTTTGTAAAACGTTGCCGTCGAACTTTGTCGACCGATCAAAAATACAAAAAGAGCGGTGCGGTGCCGCTCCCTTTTCTATACCGATGGCGAAGCGATGAGAACACATAACGCTTCCGCTTTGAAACTCATTTTTTATCAACTCCTATTTCTCTAAGTGTGCAATACACTAGCGCCCTGTTGCTACTCGGGAATGTGCTCTTGGATGTCTCAAAGATTTTGCATTCAACCGGGTCGATTATTGACACTCCGCACGCCTAAAGGCGTGGGATTCTTGGGTCGTTTGCGTCCTCATCCATTTCTGGTTCGGACAACGCCCAAGTTCAGGGGTGTGTCATCACCCCATCCCATCGGGTTAGGATGTACCCCAATGGGCGGCGCACCTGTGACCAGTGCGCTAGGTTAGACCTCATATTTCGCAACCTTTGCATAATATACAAAAAACAACCTGGATATTCGCATAAAAATAATTTTTTATACAAAAATTGTAAGATAATTAATTTTTATTCAATCAAATCAGGCTTATTTCGAATTTTTATTCAGGGTGCGAAATGTGAGTTAGACGGCAAAGCCCGAAATCGCTTTGGCGATGTTGATCGCGCCATTCAAGTCGGCGTGGAGGGTGTATCCGCACTTTTGGCATCGGAAGCGGATGCCGTTTCGGTTCGCTTTCTCTCGATAACCACATTTACACGTTTGGCTTGTGTAGGTTGGATTCACCCACTCAACACGAATGCCCGCCATTTCCGCTTTATAGGCGATCATCGTTTGCAGTTGATGAAACGCCCAAGCATGAAGGCTTCGCCCCGCTTCTTTGGCCGATTTTGCCCGCTTGCGAATCCCCGTCAACGCTTCCATCCGAATCACGCCAACACCGTTGGCGAGCGCAAAATTCACGATTTGACGGCTGATTTTGTGATTTTGATCCTTCATCCAGCGGGACTCTTTACGGCCGATTTTGCGAATCATATGGAGCTTCTTAGCTTTTCCTAATCTCCTTCGCAAAGCCGCATATCGTCGGCGTACAAAGGCGCATTGGTTCCCTTTGAAAAACAGTGATTTCGTTCCCACGCTGGCAACGGCGATATAACGAAGTCCCAAATCAACGCCCATTGCCTTCGTTTCTTCCCGTTGTTGGACTTCAACTGTGATCGCAACAGCCAAGTACCATTTCTTTCTCTTTTTGTAGAGCTTGGCTGCCCCTTGTTTGGCGGTTCCGTTAAGCAGCCGATTCAGCCATGCTTCTTGATAGGGACGCGTGACCACCGGCACACCGATTCGCTTCTCTAATGTTGGGAATGAAACGGTGTAGAACTCTCCTTTCTTTTCCACCTTCACGTTTTGATTGTTAAAGCAACACCATAATGTTCGAAACCTCTTTGTTTTCTGGTTTTTCTTTTGGGACTTCACTTCTCGAATCGTTTGATTCACGACGGCGGAAGGAAATCGTTGTGACGAAAACGCTTTAAAAATTTTACTCGTCACTTGATTCAGTTCTGGATGATCCAACAGCCAATTCGCAAACTCTGTGTTCACTTCTGTCATCCGTTCATACATTTCCTGTTTGACTTTCGTTGGGTTGTGCAGCTCCAGCCTTAGTGTGATGGTCGGCATGGATTCACCTCCTTGCGACGATTACATGATACCGTTTTTTTCATCATCATTCAATAATATGAAGAAAACGGCTCGCTTTCATCCCACCCCTCAAGGAGCGGGCTTTCTCGCTCGCTGATCTGTAATGTGATGCTGAGACAAAACAGAAGCCCAATCGGCCTCTGCTTTGTCCCCACCTTTAACGGCTTAAGACTTGCAGCATAAACCGCTCGACATCATTTTCCGGTCCGATGAATTCCACGTCCGTTCCGATGGCTTGGAAGTGTTTGCGGGCGAAGGCAATTTTCGCTGCTTCACCGGGACGCAGTTCGCCCTCCCATTCCTGTCCTTTCGTCTCGAGGACGAAGTACAGTTTTTCCTCACCATCCTTTTCGATGACAAGCGCCCAGTCGGGATTGTAGGAGCCGATTGGGGTGTCAATTTTAAACCAACTCGGCAGTTTGACGTACACTTTTACGTTTTCATCGTGTTCAAAACGTTTGGCGAACCGCTCTTCCACCTCAGAATCGTAAAGGATATGGTCAAACGGCGATTTTTCGCTCGGGATGGCGTTGTCGTTCAAATAGGCGAGCAGCTCTTCATTTTGGAACAGCTCGACCGCGTAATACGCATCATCACCAATTTTGTAATATTTCACGCCATCTTTCAGCAGCAGCCTCATTTGGCGCTGGATGATGTTCGCCACTTCTTCAATAAACTTTTGCGGATTGTTTTTGAAATCATCGAGCCGCTTGCAGCCGGTCAAAATGCGCACGATCGTCTTCCGCGTTAAATTCGTCCGGTTTTGCAGCTCGGTGATGAGATCCGGGAGCGTATGGTGCAAACTCACGTAATCTTCCACTTTTTCGCTGATCGTTTGCGCCTGTACGCCTGTCACATGATCAATTTCCACCCGTCCTTTTCGGCTGACAATGCGGATTTTCTCAATCGGCCTCATTTCTTGAATGGCGGCAATGCATAAGTCAATGAGCTGTTCGCTGTCAAAATCAACGGAATAAACGGTTTTATATTTGATTTTATCCCACAGCCGCGTGAACTCCTCTTGATTAAGGACCGCCATATTGACATGGACTTTTTTCTTTTTCGTCCCGTCTTTGATCGGCAATGCTTGCAAATGGCGTTTGATCTCTTTCACGATGGACAATAGCCACGGCTGGAATTCATCGCTCAGATGGAGATCATAGTTTTCAATGGCTCGTTTGAGTTTTTCCGTTGCTTTGCTCTGTTTGTCAATATAGCCGTTTTGTTTTAATTCCTCATACAGCTTCAATGATAAATCATAGCCCATTTGCACCGGCTCTTCCGTCGCCTCGTCCACATAAACGAGTTTGGCAAATACATGTTTTTCGATTTTGCCGAACTGGATGCCCGTATCTTCTTCAATCTCTCTTTGCAAAGTGGCAACAAATTCTTCATATGACTCATTCGCCATAACCGTCAATATGTTGATATGATCGTCATGCACCCGTTCCCCGTTTTGGTTGACAGCCAAACGCAAACCACGCCCGATTTCCTGGCGCCTCGATACATACGTGCCTGACGAGTCTTTCAACGTGCAAATTTGGAAGACGTTCGGGTTGTCCCATCCTTCACGGAGCGCGGAATGAGAGAAAATGAAGCGGAGCGGCTCATCGAGGCTGAGCAGCCGTTCTTTGTCCCTCATAATGAGATTGTATACATCTGTATCCGCCTCTGTATTCCCTTTCGTATCTTTCAACCGTCCTTTTTTATCTTGAGCAAAATAGCCATTATGCACCTTCTCGATGTCTTGGTCAATGCCCGGATCGTCCCAGAGCGGACGGTATTTCGGCTTTTGCATTAAATTCCGATACTCTTCCTCAAACATGATCGCATATTTTCCTTTTACCGGCTGGCCTTCTTGATCATAGTCGCGGTAATGAGCGACCTTGTCGATAAAGAACAAGCTGAGCACTTTAATCCCACGCGGGCGGAGCCACAATTCTTTATTTAAATGCTCTTCAATCGTTTTGCGGATTTGATACCGCTTGATGGCATCGTCATCGACATCCCCGATTGCGTCGCCCACACCGAGTCGGTAGCCATTGATTTCAACCGCTTCATTTCCTTCCGTCCAATCGATTTGCTCGACGATATATCCGCGGTACAGTTCGCGCTCTCCGGAAATGTCATACAAATCATCGCCGTATTTGACCGTTTTCGTCATCCGTTTGATCTTCCCGCGCGATTCGACATCGAGCTCAATTTTCGCTTTTCGCTCTTTCACCTCAATGAGCTTGATGTACGGCACATTGAACGACGGTTCGGATCGGACAGACATGACTTCAATTTTTTTCACCAGCTTTTGATTATAGGCGTCAACCGCATCAAGGCGGTACACCATATGATACTTGTCCACATGCGTCGCCGAGTAGCGCAGCGTACAAAGCGGGTTGAGCGACGCGATCGCTTCCTTCGATTTCGGCGTCGTATCGACGCTTTGCGGCTCATCGATGATCACGATCGGATTCGTCTGTTGGATAAATTCAATCGGGCGATACCCGTTTAGACGGTCGTTCGGCCGATGAATGACGTTCGCCTTATCTTCTTTTTCCGGATCTTCAAAGCTTTTGCGGAACGCATCGATATTGATGATCATGATTTGAATCGTTGTCGCCGTCGCAAAATTGCGGACTTGATCAAGCTTCTGCGAATCGTAAATAAAATATTCCGCCGGAGTGCGGTCGTACAGTTCATCGAAATGGTCGCGAGTGATTTGCAGCGACTTGTACACTCCTTCGCGAATCGCCACGGACGGAACGACGATGACAAATTTCGTAAATCCATAATGCTTATGGAGCTCATAAATCGTCCGCAAATAGACGTACGTCTTCCCCGTCCCCGTCTCCATTTCAATCGTAAAATGCATGCCATCGAGCCGCTCGCTGCGCGGCAGGCCGTTTCTCACCTGGATGTCTTGGACGTTTTTTAAAATTTCCTCAGGCGTCAGGTCAAGCCGATTCCCGACGCCCAAGTCCGTTTGAAGCATTCCCGCCTCAGGGCCGTACGAAACGGTGAAGTTCGACTGGTTCAGTTCCTGTCCTTTGAAAATATGCACCACCGACTCAATCGCGCGCCGTTGGTAGTCCAAATCCGCGTTAAACTTCAGCTTCATCGGTTATACACTCCTAACATCCGTGATGCCGTGCTTTTTCAACGTTTGCAAGGCGTTCGTTTTCACCGCGTCGCTCATAAAGCCGGATTCTTTAAAAATGACTTTCGGCGGCATATGCTCGGACCTGTAGTTCAACATCTCCTGAACAAGGTCAAGGTCAATCTCATCTTCTAGGCAGACCAACACAGAACCGTAGGCGACGTTGTAAATCGTTTTGCCGCGGCAGTCGATTTCCTCAATCGGCACCGTCAACGGCAACCCGATTTTCAGCAAAATCTCATACAACAAGTCTTCTTTCGTCCGATCTTCCTTAATGTTATTCTGCAAATCGAAAAGCGTTTGTTCGAGGTTGTCAAAGTCCGGATCCCATTCTTTAATATTGGAAGAATCGAGCTTAAACACTTTAAAACCGATATCTAAATCGGTCTTTCCGGTTTCTTGAACGATTTTCTCCCCCGCCCGACGGATGCGCTCCTTGCCGATTTCGCAAATGTTTTTATATCCCGCTTTATACGCATCCGACGTTTCATCCGTTTTTTCCGGCAACTGGACCATAATAAACTTGCGATTGCCGCCATCCTCCGCGTTTAACTGCATGACTGCATGGGCAGTTGTAGCGGAGCCGGAGAAGAAATCAAGAACTATATCATCATTCTGAGTAGCTGTGAGAAGCAATTGAGCAATTAAATCTACAGATTTAGGTGATGGAAACAACTTAGATTTTGTTGAGAACAAGGAAGAAAATACTGCCTGTCCCTTTTCCGTATAGAATAACTTATCTAAAAAAATTGTTTTTAACATTTTTTTCGCGCCATTAGCATAGTTTTTTCTATAAATTTTCCAGTTACCCTTGTTAGTTTTTCTAGCAACCAATAAGTGAATATCTTCTAGAGCTTTTGACTTATCCCACGTCCAACATCCCTCGTACCCGTCATCCCAGATAGGTTCAACCTTTATATTATAGCTGTCCTTATATTCAAGGGATATTTCTGATGTAACTGGATTTACATAAATAGGATAAAAGAGATTTTTACGATTATGCTTACCGAATTCCCTGTGAGTGTTTCTTAATTCAATCAGCCTGTATCTCCCTTGCTCATCTTGTTCCGGGTAGTCATTAACTATTTGTTCTTCGTCTTTTTGAATGGAAAAATAACCTTGCTCTAGATCATTTTTCGAGTATACTAGTATGTATTCGTGATTAGTTGCAAAATATTTATCTTGGGAACGACCTTTTGGATTACATAAAACCGTGATTTGAGTAATAAAATTTTGTTCCCCAAATATTTCATCACAAATTTTTCTTAAGTTGGCAACCTCATTATCATCAATACTTATAAATATAACCCCATCCTCCCTCAACAAATTCCTTGCCAACTTCAACCGGGGGTACATCATATTCAACCAATCGGTATGATACCGTCCGTTTGTCTCCGTATTCGCTTTGGTCGTTTGCTGTGTGATTTCTTTATAATTTTTGATATTGTCGCGAAAATCGTCTTTGTACACAAAGTCTTTCCCCGTATTGTACGGCGGGTCGATGTAGATCATTTTGATTTTGCCAAAATACGATTTTTGCAGCAATTTCAGCACTTCCAAGTTGTCGCCTTCAATATACAAGTTCTCCGTTGTCTCCCAATTTTTGCTTGATGCTTTGTCCGGCCGCAAGGTGCCAGTGGACGGCGTTTGCGCAAGTTTCATCGCTTGTGTTTTGCCGTGCCAGGTGAATTCGTACTTTTCGTTGCGCGTTTCAATCTCTTCGCCGAGAACAAGCTTCAGTTTGTCAAAATCGATTTTTCCCTCCGTGACAACTTCTGGGAATAGCTGCTTTAACGCTTCAATGTTCGTTTTGATGAGATCCAATGATCTTCCGTCCAGTTTTTCCATCATGCTGCTCCTTTCCGTGCAATTGTTGCTTCCATTGTTCGATTTGCTTCGTTAGCTGTTGAATTTTCATATGGTATTCGACTTTTCGATTAAACTGCGTTTCTTTTTTGATTTCGTTTTTCCATTTTGCGATTTCGACTTCCGCCTGTTCGATTTGCGCGACGAGCTGTTTTGATTGTTCATCAGCGGCGATGTAAAAGGCGCCGATCGCTTTGGCGTGCTGGAACGCCTGCACCGCCAGATGGATGTCTTGATAAAACCGAAAAAAGTTGGCGAACGAAAGCCTCGTCATATGGACGGCGCGAAGAAACTGCTTGACTGTCTCGTCAGCATGATCGGGAGAAAACCACGGCGTATACGCCCATTCTTCGGCCACGGTTTTGGTCCGGTCGTTTTTGTTCAGCCGCTTGCGGCATGTCCCCATTCGAACGTTTCCTTCTTTTTCAAACACGATAACGGTTGGGTTGGGCACTGTTTTTTGGATGATCTCCCCGATCACGGAAACGTGCGCATCCTTCGATTCCGGGCGCAGACGAACGGTGATAAACATAACCCCTTCGTAATGGTAGTCGTCGTTGACGAACGGCTGAATGTTGATGACGCCCGGAGACAACAAATACGTCAGCTCGATCCGCTCGATGTCTTTCGTCATATAGTCCTTTTCTTTTCTCGTCAAGTCCGCATAGTCGTAAAACATTTTTTTATCGAGCTTTTTATGCAACGGACGGACACGCTCGTCCAGCCCTATTGTAGCATAAAACACGGATGCGGCCATGACACTCACCCTTCAATGATCAAATACGAAACGATCTCAAAGTCTTGCAAACTCGTGTTGGCGTTCGTCACGAAGGCGTCCAAGTTTCCAAGGCTGAAGATGTTGAGCATCAATTGCTGGTCCATCTTGCCGACGATCTCTTCCACCGCTTTTTCCAGCAGCGCCTTGTATTGCCCCATGTCTTTTCCGTTTTTCGTCTCTTGATAAAACGCCTTGTACAAGCCCCTTTCAACGTCTTTTTTGCCGCTGCAAAGCGAGCGGTATAAATCCAACACTTTCTTTACGTGGACATGGTTATACAACACCGTGCCGTCTTCCCGCACGTACACTAAGTAATACGGATGAAGCGCGTTTTGTTCATGTGCAGATGCCGTTGGTGCCGTTTGTTTTAGGCAGAAAATGACGCCTGGCTGAATTTCATCTTTCAGTTTTTCATTTTGATTGGCGGTAATGCTGAACAGTCCAAACGGCGCCCGCTCGAGCTCTTCCTTATGTTCCTTCATGAAATTCAACAAGTCCATTCGGAAGTCGTCGAGTGTAAAATCCGTCAGCGAGATATTTCCGGAAATGTCCTCTAAGTCGATGACTTCATTTTGCAATTTTTCCAGCTGTTTTCGGCGGTATTCCAAGTCATTCATTTCGTTGCTGTTGTCGGCAATGACGTTTTCTTCCCCGGTCGATGAAATATCCAGGATCGTCATTCGGCCTTTGACCCGATTGACGAGCTGAATGTATTCGTCAAGCTCGATTGATGGCCAGAAGTTTACGAGCTGGATCTGATTGTTTTTGCTGCCGATCCGGTCGATGCGGCCGAACCGCTGGATGATGCGGACCGGGTTCCAATGGATGTCATAGTTGACAAGATAATCGCAGTCTTGCAAGTTCTGTCCTTCGGAAATACAGTCCGTGGCGATGAGGATGTCGATTTCGTCTTTCATTTCCGGCATCACTTTATCCCGCTCTTTCGAGACGGGCGAAAAGTTCATCAACACATGATTGAAATCGACTTTCTTCATCTTCAATGTTGTTTTCGGCTGATCGGTACCCGTCACGACCGCACAGTGCAATCCAAATTGGTTTTGCACCCATTGATGCAAATTCTCGTATAAGTATTTCGCCGTATCGGCAAAAGCTGTGAAAATGAGCAGTTTTTTGTTCTGATCGTTAATCGGGTGCTTGATTTTCTGTTCGATCAATCGTTTCAACGCCAACAGCTTCTGATCGCGATCCGGCGTTACGTTCCGCGCCTGGTGAAGCAGCCTCAGCAAAATCTCCCGGTCGTATAACAAATCTTGTTTCCAACGGATCAAATCCATGTCTTTCAAAAAGATTTTGACTTTCGAGCCAATCAACGCCTCTTCCAATTCCGGATCTTCCGCGTCGATCCCGTCCATCTCTCCAATTGTCCCGGAACTTCCATCGTAACGGTCGATTTTCTTAATATGTTCTTCGATTTGTTGGATGATGTTTTGCAATGTTAAAGAAAACGAATGGACACTGCTCTCTAGCCGCTTCAGCAAATTGGATTTCATTAAATAAACGAGATTGTGCTCCCGGTCCGTTTGCTTAAACACTCTGCCGTTTGCGACCTTTGTATCGTATTTTTCGCTATAGTCCGCTTTTTTGTTCGGCAAAATGTATTGCATCGGCGAATAGACCGCCATCCGAAGCCGCAAGATGTCGTTATTGATTTTCTCAAGCGGCGGAAACTCGCCTTTGGCGTCAATTTTTTCTTTTAGATTGATCGGCTTTAGGCGTGTCGGAAACGGCCCGATGGCATCCACATTGTAATATTTTTCGATATGGCGGCGCGAACGGGCGATTGTCAGCGAATCAAGCAAAGCAAAATAATCCCAATCGAGCATATCCAACAACCGCTCGGTCGTCCGCTCTTCTTCGGGAAGTTGGCTCCATTTGTTAAACTGCGACTGGGCGCGCCGAATCGTCTGGCTGATGCTTTTGATGTTTGCCGTTTCCGCCAATGCCTTGTCATTTCCTTCTGTAATAAAGGCAATTTGATTTTTCAAGTCATCAAGCTTGTTGTTGACGGGGGTGGCGGAAAGCATCAATACCTTCGTTTTCACCCCCGCTTTAATAATATCGTTCATCAAGCGGGAATATCTCGTCACCCGGTCATTGCGCGGATCGTTGTTGCGAAAGTTATGCGATTCGTCAATGACAACAAGGTCATAGTTTCCCCAGTTGACATGCTCTAGGTTAATATCGCCGCTGTAGCCGCGCTCACGCGATAAGTCGGTATGGTTGAGCAAGTCATACGAAAAGCGGTCTGCGGCTAAAATGTTTCGCTTATCATTTAAACGGTAGATGGCCCAGTTTTCCCGCAATTTTTTCGGCGCCAATACGAGAACGCGATGGTTGCGCAATTCGTAATATTTGATCACCGCCAACGCTTCGAACGTTTTTCCAAGCCCGACACTGTCGGCGATGATGCAGCCCCCGTACGTTTCAATTTTATTGATAGCCCCAAGGACCCCATCGCGCTGAAAGTCATAAAGTTTGTTCCAAATCACCGTATTTTGGAAACCAGTTCTCGTCTGCAATGTTTCGTAGTTTGTCGCTTCTTTTAAAAAATCTTTGAATAGGTAATAAAGTGTGACAAAGTAAATAAACTCTGGCGGATGCTCTTGATACATGACTTCCAAGCGCCGCAAAATTTCATCTTTCACATCTTGCAGCGCCTGTTCATCTTGCCAAATCGCCTCAAACTGGCAAAGCAGCTGGGCGCTGGAATCTCGATCATTCATCATATGGGTAAAATAAAAATGGGAGGAGTTGCTGTAGCCGAGCCCCGGACTGGAAAACGGCGCCCCGCCGATCAAGCCGATTTGTGACCCGTCCTCATTTCGCACATGATATATGCTGCCTTGAATGCGCTGATTGACGACCGATTTCACCCTTGCTTTCTGTTTCAGCCATTTCGCCAGTTCCCTTGCTATGTATGCTTGGTTAAGTTCAATTTTGTATTTTCGTTCTTCTTCTACTCCATACAGCGCCGCTTCGTTTTTCTTCATCCATTCATTGAATGAACGATCACCGCGCACAAAGGCAGGCTCTGTGAAAATAAAACGGAATTCATCGATTTGCGCCAGCTCTTTTTTCAATTGTGCAAACGCATATAACGTAAAATGGGCCGCCGCAATCGATAGTTTGCTGCCTTTTGTAATATGCGCTTTCAACACATCGCCGACTAGGCCGTTTTGTCTATTGTCAATCATCCCTTTTGCCTTCATGTCCCGATTGCTCCTTATTCCTTTTCTTCACTTTATTTTACTAAACCGTCCCCAGAAATGTTGTTGAAATTTGTCGGACATAGATGAATTATCAACGATGCGGTTTGATAATGGAGCAAGGGGCGAGGTCTTCTTCGGACATCGCCGTAGCTCACTCTCCCCCCATCATCCCCACCACTTCGCGAAACACGGCCGATGGCTGCTTGCGGAGCAGTTCGGCGGGGATCGTTTTGTGCTTCGTGCCGTTCGTGATCATGAGCAGGCCGTCTCCTAGGCGGATGGACACGTTTTTGATGCGGTACGCGGTGATCTTGGACGCCTGATCCAAGTAGCGGGCGTCAAGGTCGAAGCGGATGCGGTCGGACAGCCGCCGCAGGATGCGCCAAAGGGCGATTTCCTCGCTTGATTTCATGAACAGTTCCGGCAGTTCTTTCGCCTGTTTGAGCATGTTGAACGTCGTCATCGCATAGACGGCGATGCCGTAGCCGACGGGACGGATGACGTTTTGGAGAAAGTTCCAGCTTTCGACTTCGAAGCGAACGTATTCCTCATCGCTTCGTTTCGGCAGCTCGGTGATGGCCGATCGTTTGACGATGTTCACAGCGGCGATTTTGCCAAAGCACGTGACCCCGTTTTGCGGGGCGGCTCCCCGCTTCGGGTAAAGGGCGATGTAGCGCGCGTCTTGCCAGCCTTTTTTCAGCTGCTTGACCGGGATATGGTAGAAGCGGTGTTTCCGGTAGGCTTCGTAATGCCGCGCGCTTGGCACCATGCCGACAAGCACATGCTCATCGAACCCCGACCGCCATTCTTCGATGATCCCTTGCGGCAGGATGCCTTCGTTTTGCAGTTCTTCGGGATTCTTTTCAATCAGCCGCTCGATGAACTGCTCGACCAGGCGGGTGGCGTTCGGCAAAAACGGCAGGCCGCCGATGTTGACGTCGTTGATGCTTTTGTACAGCGGGTGCGCTTGGTAGCTGTCTTCGTCATGCCACGGGAACAGCACGTAGGCGCCAAAGGCGGTGCGCTCGTATGGGCCGCCGCGGCGGGCGACAAGCGAATCGCGGTAGCGGTGCATCGTGTTGATGTCGTCTTCCATCGGGCCCGGCATTCCGTACCGTTTTTCGTATGAGCTGCCCGAAACGGCGAAGTCCAGGCGGTATTTGGCGTCGAAAATGTAGTTGAATGTATAGTCTTTTCCCTTCTTTTCAATCGCCAAAACCGTGTCAGGCATTTGCGGGACGGTTGGCAGCCTTCCTTCGTACGGCTGATAGGTCAGCGTGATTCGCTCTCCGGTGTATGGGTGTTCGTACACCCGCTTGGCGGAGCGGTTTTTTTCGAGATTGACGAACAGCCCTAAGCGGTTCACTTGGATGACATTTTGGCTGATGAGTTTGTATTTTTTCCCGAGGAGCTGCCCGAGCTTCAAAAACGTCCAATACTCGTACAACGTGGCGACGTCTTTTACGGACATTCGGTACAGCTTCCCTTGCAAGGCGAGGCCGCGGGTGATGATGAGAAACAGCTGATAGGCGTCGCGGTACCCGGGCGCCATTTGCAGGACGAGGCTCATGACGGAGCGGTCAAGCCGCCCGATCGGCCGCCAAAAAGAGTGACGAAGCCGAGTTTCGAGCGCGCGGATCATCGATTGGATGCGCTCAAGCAAACCCGGATCCGGTTCCGTTTCGTATCGCTTTTGCTTCCCTTGCACGTGTTCGAACAAATCGCGCAGCTTCTCGACAAGGCGCGTCATCATCCATTTGACGAACCGGTTTTCGAGCGTGTCGTACGTCAGTTCTTTTTTCGCTTTGAGCCCCGATCGCGGCATGACGGTTCGACTTCCGATGTTGATGCCGCGCTTGACGTCACGGAACACTTGCGGCCGCTTGCGCAAATCGTTTCTTCCTGCCGCATCCAAACGGCCGAGCTGGTCGCCGCGCACTCTCACATGGACGGTCGACAGTTGATGGTGCGGCTGCCGCTCAATATGCCGAATGGCATGCAAAAAGTCACTGATATGCGCTTCCATGAGCCGGAAAAACTCGCTTCGGGACGGTGCGTCGTCCCGCTTCGCTCTCGCCCGCTGGTACGTGCGCTTGATGAAGTGAAACGCCAAGTTGTAAATTTCTTCGCTGACTTCGTCAAGAAGGATTTGGTAGTCTTGTTTATATGTCAGCTTCGTCGGAAAAATTTCGATCGTCACGTCCAAAATGGAACGGCTGCCGTCGCGGATTTCCAACGTCGACAGCCCGACTTCATTCGGGAAATAGAGGTTGCCCATCAACACCGCCTGTCCGCCGATGTCAACGCGGCTGACGGCGTTCCGAATGGCTGGCGATTCATGATAAAAGGTAAGCACCCGCTCGGTTTTCGGAACGACGAGCAGCTGATAGACGCCGTTTTCAAAGAAAATCGGGCGGTGGCCGCCCGACCAGTCGACAAGCTCGCCAGCGTCCACGTCAAACAGTTTGACGTCCAAGATGTCTTCACCGCTGACGAAAAACTCCATCGTCTCGTGGAAATCGAGGCGGCGGTACTGCTGAAGCCCTTCGTATTGTTCGTGGTACGGCTTTCCTTTGATCACGAGCGTGAGCTGTTTCGTTTCGATATGGACAAGCTCGCGGTCGTCACGCCCCGAGCCAGAACGAAGTGAAGCCATCGTCCTCTAACCTCCGCAGCATCTGCCAAATTTTCTCCGCACTTTTTGGATAACGGGCATACGAAACATCAAGCACGCCGCTGTATTCACCGTCCGGTTCAAAACCGGCGCACAGGACAAACAGCTGCTTGAGCGCTGTTTCGAGCCGCACGTCGCTTCCCGAAAGGCGCGGCAAAATTTTTTGCATCAGGCAATAGTCGAACGCCTTGTCAAATTCCATCAGCTTTCCTTCTTCGTTATACGCAAGGTAGAAGCAAATTTCATCGCGGACGCGGTAACCGATATGCGCGCCGAGCGGCGCGAGGATGCGGTTGATCTCCACGAGCTGTTTCGTCACCGTTTCAACAAGCTCTGGGCAGCGTGCGTACACATCTTTCAAATGCAAATACCGCGCCGCGAACAGCTCCTGTCCGATTGACAGGGGCGCGACGGTCGGCAAGTCGCGCAAAAAATCGAGATGGTCGAGCTGGACGCGGTTGAACTCGATCGTGTTCGCCCGGTCGAGCACTTTTTTGCTGAAGGGGTGAGTCGTCTCGTCCATGTTGACCGTGCCGATGATGTAGACGTTCGGTGGGAGAAAAAGATCACACCCTGCTGTTTCTCTCGGCAGCAGCCGTGACGAGGTGATGCGCCCGTCTTCCCAGCGGCGGCTTTCCATGACGCTCAGCACATCGCTGAAATAATGCTCAACGCGGGCGAGGTTCATCTCATCCAACACGACGAAATACGGCTTGTCCGGATGCTTCCCCGCTTCGATGATGACGCTCGTGAGCGGCCCGGGCTTGAAATCGCCTTTAATGTCGACATAGCCAAGCAAGTCCGAACCGTCGTTCCAATCCGGGCGGACGGGGATCAAGGTGAAGCGGCCGTTGTCTTCCGTCGCGCCGACGCTCTCGGCGAGCCATTGAACGATTTTCGTTTTCCCGGTTCCGGAAATGCCGCACAAGATGACGAACGGTTTTGTTTTTAACGATAGAAAGAGGTTGGCCACTTCCTCTTTCGTATAGTAAAACCCTTTAGCGGATATGTATGAATGAATATGCTCAACCGCCTCCCGATAGGAAAGGGCCTGCTCGGGCGGTGTCATTGGTTCTGTTCGCTCTACATACTGTCGGTAATAATCGATCATCGTTTCGAGGTCGCGCGCGAGTTGTTCATCGGACGGCAGATCGTCAAACGAATAGGCGATATACGCCGCCACCGACCGTTCGTACTCTTTCGCCCGTTTGCTTTCGCCAAGACGGATGTCATCATCGGTCCGCACGCGTTCTTCAGCGGGAATGAGTTGGCGGATGCCGCGCTTCACCCGCTCCATTTCGTCTTTCGGCGTCTCCGTCACTCCTTGGGCAAGCGTCAAATAGAGCCGGCGCATATCTTCACTGAATAAGTAGACGATATAATACCCGCGTTGCGTCGAATCCGTCACCTCTTGATCCATCACCGCCACCCACGGCACGTCGGTCCACACCCCTTGACCGACAGAACCTTTCACCACATACCGGTCAGGCGGTAAGAAAGGCAATGTTTTCAACGCCTCTGGAATCGCTCGTGTCACCAGCTGAAACGACCGTCGCTCTTTTGACAGTTTTTCGCGTTTTTCTTGTTCGTAAATGGCCATCACTTGGCGGAAAAGATCGTGCAATGACATGGGAATAACTCCTTCGTATAGAAATGTTATTCTTCGTTTCTATTTTTCTTCTATTCTACTAAAAAAGCGGCTCTCTCAACTAGTGAGAGAGCCGCTTCTTTCGTCACGAGCAGGCGTTCTTTATGTATATACATGCAACATGAAGAGTGGACTTCTCATCACGCCCCATCCCCCAAGCGCTGCAGCACCTTCTCCGGATGTTCATGGATATAAGCCATCGATCAAAGGCTTGCATGATATCGTTTCGTTCTTTATGAAATACATTCGCCATGACAGGATCTTTCCGCCATTTCCGCAAACGCTCGATCGGGGTGAGCTGCGGCGAATATGGCGGGAGATAAAGAAAAAACCCCCGCATCGCAAGGGTTTTCACTAGCGGCCCGAGAGGATAATAACCATTTACCGAAAAGTATTGATATTTCAATGTTTGAGCGACACATTCTTTTGTGTTGTGCAAAATTTGTGCAAAATTCTTTTGAGTTGCTATCTCGTGCGAAAAGGCGGAGAGATCCGCCTTTTGTTTAGCTAAAATAAGCTATAAGTAAAACGATAACAAAGCACACCCCACCACATCACTCGGCTTCATCTTCTCCTCGACGCGATACGTTCCATACGTACCATCCACCTTCACCAGCTTTATTTCGCGAGGCGGTTCATCTTCATATGTGATGTCATCCTCCCTTTGTTTCTCGAAACTGTATGAAGCAATATCGTTCGATACAACTGTATGCGCTGTATACATTTTAATGTTCTTTTCCTCAAGCATTGAACTCAAAGTGAGTGCCACTCTACATTCCCTGCCTCAATAATGATGATGTTCACCCCATCGGTTACTATTTTAACTTTTTCAAGCGATGGAGTTTCGGAAATAAGCACCGCTTCCAATATTTCATCAGCATCAAAGTCTTTAACGCAATCTGTTTCAAAATATGTTACATCTTCAAAAACAATGAATCCCTCAATCATTTCAGGATCTTTAGTTTCGTCATAATCAAATTGCTGCCATTTACATAACTCAGTTTCAATAGATACTCTTTTTGTAGTGGAATCATATTCCACATTATTAATTAAACTCCCATGTAAATTATATCTTTTAAGAAAATCAGATATTCTCATCATTTCTTCCCCCTATTAATCACAATATGCGAAGCTTTTGATCCCTTTGCCACCGGGTTACCATTTATGTCCAAATACATATCATTTTGGATCTTCGCCAAAAGTGGTACTTGACTGTTTCTAGAATAGAAGGGAATGAAGCAAAAAGGATTCCGCCAAGTTGATCTGGCAATGGAGGAACTGCATCATGCCAAATAGCCGTGCAAAATTCGTGCAAAATTTTTTCAAATTCTATCGTATTTTTTCGGATTCCAAAAAAATAGAAAATGACTGCAAACGCAGTCGTATCAAGGGGTTTAAGAATTTTAATCCGAACTAGTCGGATCGTTGGAACGGCCCCGAGAGGATTCGAACCTCCGACGCACGGTTTAGGAAACCGACGCTCTATCCACTGAGCTACGGGGCCATGATAAGAATGTACACCTAAGCGCTGGGACGGCTAGGGGAGAGACTCCATCCCCTCGAGACGTCGAGAATTCCGATTGTTTGATCCGTTCCTGGTTTTTTGAGGAAAAACATCGAAACGAGACCGCTCCTTGCCTTTGGCGCTGTGCAACCGATCAAACGCGCGGCCAGTTTGAGAATATGTTCATTGTTTGGTTGCCAGTGAACTGGGGGCAGGCTCTAGTCATGTTTGTTGATGCATACCGTTTATGGCGTGTCAGACGGGTATATTATAACTGATTTTTTGCTGTTTTAAAAGGTTAAATGGACAAGGAAAAGTTTTGCAAGGGCATAGAATGGCAAAGGATGCTTATGCTACACTAAGGGTAAGGGGATTGGCAAGGGAAGCGGCCCATACACCGTTTTTCGTCGAATCGTCTAGAAAGGCCGACGAGGAATGAAAAAGGCGGCTCATCCCCATTATTTTTTTCAATTAGGGAAGCCTTGTCAGATCTGTCCCCCTTTCTGATGAACTGCCACCGGTTCAAGCAAAAAACAAATTTTTCACCAGCTCTCTAGGAGGTTGGTGATTTACTTGCGCAACCGCTTCTGGAAATCGGTTCTCAAGTAGAAAAAACTTGTTGCATCAGCCTCTATGTTCGCGCGTTCAATCATCGATCAAGTCAAACAGTGGTTTTTCACCAACCTTCTAGAGGCGGCATCAGGCCGCAAAGTGTTGATCCGTCAATATGACTCAAGGGAGGAATGGAACGATGAACCCCCCTGCCCTGTTTCTCGCCCACGGTTCGCCGATGTTGGCGATCGAAGACAATGCGTATACGGCGTTTTTGAAAAAGCTTGGGGAAGGAATTCGCCCGCAGGCGGTCGTCATCTTTACAGCGCATTGGATGACGCGCCAACCGACGGTTTCGGCGGTTGAGGGGACGTATGACATGATTTATGATTTTTCCGGGTTTCCGCGCGAGCTGTATGAAGTGGTTTATCCGGCGCGCGGGTCGGTCGAGTGGGCGGAGCGCGTGCGCGAGCGTCTCGCTGGTGTGGCGGAAGTGGCCGTTGATTCCACGCGCGGGCTGGATCACGGTTCTTGGGTGTTGTTGCACCGCCTATTTCCCAACGCTGACATCCCGATTGTGCAAGCGTCGGTCGTGCCGTGGTGGACGCCGAAGCAATTGTTCCAGCTTGGTGAGGCGCTGCGTCCATTGCGTGACGAAGGATTGATGGTCATCGGCAGCGGCGGGACGGTGCACAATTTGATGGCGCTCCGTTGGGAAGGGCATGCGGAGGCAGAAAGCTGGGCGGCCGCTTTTGATGACTGGCTGTTGCGCGAGTCAGCCGCCCGCAGTGAGGATGTATTCCATTATGAAGAAAAAGCACCTTACGCCAAGCAGGCCGTACCGACCCCCGAACACCTCGCGCCGTATTGGATCGCTTACGGCGCAGGCGATCGCGACCAAGCGCCGCGCGTGTTGTTCCGAGAATATCAATATGGAAGCTTAAGCCTCATGGCTGTGTCTTTTTAAAAGGCCCGCCTCCGACGCCACCGCGTGGGGACGGGCCGTTTCTTTGAGACAAAGCAGCGTTCTCATTTGCCACAGCACTTTTTATACTTTTTCCCGCTGCCGCACGGACATGGGTCGTTGCGGCCGATTTTTTGCTCTTTTCGGCGGTATGGGATGTTGGTCGGCCGCGGAGGTGTTTGCAGCACGGCTTGAAAATGGCGATACCGCTGCTCGGCAATGGCTTTCCACGTTTCCAGCTTCGGGTGATCGATCTCTAGAATCGTATAATAGGCGTACGCGTTCTGTTCGACATCAATCATCCAAGAACGCCCTCGTTTTTCCGCTCTTTTTACATACTGCTCTACTTCTGGGAGCGCCTCTTTATCCAGCTGATGGCAAAGCGCCTCAAAGCAAAATGCTTGGAGGTCATCATCGCGCTGTTTGGAAAAGACTTCTCGCAATACACGCACGGCCTGTTTAGATTTGATGTTGGCGAGCACATGAATAGCGGACAGCGCCGTGTCTTCCTGAAACGCATATGGGCGCACCGCTTCGATCGTTTCTTCACGTTGGAACATCGATAAGGTGGAAACGGCTTGATCAACAAGCACATCACCGTCTTGTTGTTCCAACAGTCGGGCGAGGCGGGGAATATATTCAGCGGCGCCGACGAGCGAGACCGCATACACCGCCAAAATGCCGTCATACGAAAACCAAGGCTGTTGCTCGTTTTTCATCCATGTCAGACCGATATCTTCCTTCGTCATCCATCCGCGTTCAACGAGAATGCGCACGGCTTGCTTGGCTACTAAAAACCAATCGTGATTGTGAAACTCTTCCTCGTGCAAATGCGAAAGCACTGAAAAATAGTGTTCCCATACGTCATCTTCCGTTCCTTCTAAAGCAAGGCGGACAGCTCGCTGCCAAGACCGCGGGAAGTGAGGGAGCAGCTGTTCTCCGTATTTTTCGAGCTGGGCGGCTGGAAACGGGAAAAACCAACGGATGTACTTCGCTGCATCTTTCATGCTCAACAACTGCTCAAGCGCTCGGTCGGTCAACGGCTGTTTGGAGATGCCGTGCAAAATCATCCTCCGTGTTTCTTCGTTGTCCGCCGTTACAGCCTCATCCACCAAACGCTCCACAAGCGCGGCTGGAATATCCGGATACTCTTCGATTGCGTCAAACGCAAACTGGCGGAGGACAGGATGGTCGCTAAACAAATGCGGCTCGATTGTTTGAATAAAGGACATGATCACACCTTCTTTTTTCTGAAATTTCACCCCCGTCGCTGACAGAATATCGACATTCAACCTCCTCGCGACGGGCTTGCGGGTTCTTCCTTCATACATGGAACACAAGCAGCGGCCGATGCGATGGAAATGGGCAGCCAAAGGAGCTCTTGGTCATTTCAAACATCACAGCATCTCCTCCTCTATCATAGACAAAATCCGCTTGATTTGAAACCGTTTTTCCTTCTCGCAAACTCGCTTGTTTGATATGCTAGAAGTGGAAGGAGGTGAAGAGGGTGGAAAAAAAACGATATTGGCGCAAATTTTGCAAGTGCTTGATTTGTACGCGGCGGATATGCGCAAGCAGTTCGAAGCGCTCCATGAGAAATTCGACTCGCTTCAACGCCAAGTTCAAGCGTTGAATGAAAAAACGGATGAAATGGACAAGCGCATCGAGGAGATGGATGGACGGTTTGAGCGGCAGATTGCCCAGTTGGAGCGCACCGTGAACGAACGGTTCGAACGGCTCGAAGCGAAACTCGGCCACATCCGCGTGGAACTAGTTGAAACACAAGAAACGGTCGACTTCCACTCCGTCAAAATCGCCCAGCATGATCGAAAAATCCGCCATTTGCTTCACGCTCGATAAATCCTCCACCGCCATCATGCCCCCGTCCTTCCATCAAGGCGGGGGCGTTCGCATCAAGAAAGCTCTCGGGCAAGGTCGGCCGCCAAGGCGGCGTTGTTTTTCACTAAGGCGATGTTTGCTTGCAAGCTTTTGCCTCCGGTTAACGTTTTCACACGGTCAAGCAAAAACGGGGTGACCGATTTTCCGGTGATGTGCTGCTTTTCTGCTTCCTTGAGCGCTTGTTCGATGATAGCGTTGATATACGACTCCTCGAGCTCATCTTCTTTTGGGACAGGATTGGTGATCACAACACCGCCGTTTAACCCAAGCTTCCATTTCGTTTCGAGGAACTGGGCGATCTCTTTGGCGCTGTCTAAGCGATAACCGACGCGAAACGGGCTTGTCCGCGAATAGAACGCCGGCAGGACGTCCGTCTGATAGCCGATGACCGGAACGCCGTGCGTCTCGAGGTATTCAAGCGTCAACCCTAAATCCAAAATCGATTTCGCCCCGGCGCAGACGACCGCGACGTTTGTCCGCGCCAACTCTTGCAAATCAGCCGAGATGTCCATCGTCCGCTCGGCGCCGCGGTGCACGCCGCCGATGCCGCCGGTCGCAAATACGCGGATGCCCGCCATCTCAGCGCAAATCATCGTCCCCGCCACGGTCGTCGCCCCGTGTTTCTTCATAGCGACGACATACGGCAAGTCGCGGCGGCTCACTTTTTCTACATCGCGGCTTGTCCCTAACAATTCAAGTTCGTCATCCGTTAACCCGATTTTAATCTTTCCATCGATGATCGCGATCGTCGCCGGCACGGCGCCGCGGTCGCGGATGATCCGCTCGACGTCTTTCGCCGTCTGCACGTTTTCCGGATACGGCATGCCATGCGAGATGATCGTTGATTCTAAGGCGACAATCGGCTTTTTTTCGGCCTTCGCTTGAGCGACTTCTTCGGAAAAGACGAGAAAATCATTCATCACTTCGTTCCCCCTTCGCGAAAATACCGCGCATAGGCGGCTTGCAACAGGTGTTCATTCAAAGCGGGATGCACCGTTTCGGCCGTTTGCAGCGTAAGCGCCGCGCTGCTCATCCCAAAGCGGCAGGCGTCTTCCACCGTATGTCCGCCTAAGACGCCGTACAAAAATCCAGCCGCAAAGGCGTCGCCCGCTCCGGTGGCGTCGGTGACCTCAACCTTCGGCGCCGCAATCGCTCCTGTTTCCCCTTGCTTGGTGGCGTACGCGACGCCGTTTGCGCCGCGCGTGACGACAACGTTCTTGGCACCGGCTTGAAGGATCGGTTTCATTATGTCGTCCGTATGCCCGTTGCGTCCCACAAATTCCTTAGCCTCCGCTTCATTCGTGACAAACCACGTCACACCAGACAAATCGCTGGGCAACCGCTTCACTTTGGGCACGGACACAGTCACGACGCAAAGCGGAAGGCGGTCTTGGCGGCACTGCTCGATCACCCATGAGATGACATCAGGCGGAAAATTCGTATCGAGCACGACAGTGGAAATCGGACCGAATTTCAACCATCGCTGCTTCATCCACTCGTTTCCCACTGTATCTTGAACGCTCTCCCATTTACACCTTCTGTTTTGTTAAGGCAAGAGGAAGAGCGATGACAAATACCGATTCATCCCCCACTTACGCTCACACGTGGAAGTGGGGGTCTTCTCGGTTCAGGATGATAAATGGCCATACCCGCCAAGGCGAGAACCATCTCGCCGCGTTCATCGAGCACCGCTGTATACGTCCCGGTGTTCGCTTTTGGCGTTCGCACGATGAAGCTCGTATTGACATATCGGCTCGTCACGTCAATGAGCCACTGTCCATCGTGATCATCGCCAACGGCGCTGACGAGCGAAACAGGTTGAGCAAGCCGCCCTAAGTTTTCCGCCACGTTTCTCGCCACCCCGCCCGCGGTTTGCGTCGTGGTGACGGGATGGGACGTGCCAAGCTGAAACGGCACAAGCAACCGCGCTTTCCGATCGACATTCGCCCCGCCGATGCAGACGATCGAGGCCGCTTTCCCCATGCCTTTCCCCCTCTCTTCCAATGATCGCAGCCGCGCGATCCCGCCTCTTTCCAAACGGAGAAAACGATTTCAAAAAAGCGGACAGCTGCACGCTTCGAAGCCTCACCACCCATTGTACCACATACCGCCTGGCAAGAACGGCATAAAGAAGGCACCCCGTCAAAACGACGGGATGCCAACTTTCGGACACTTAGTTTTTGTACGCGCAATACGGACGCAGTTTGACGCCGATCAGGCTGCCGAGGAAAGCAAAGACAAACCACGCCCAGCCGTGGGCGCTGAATGACGCAATGCCGCCGAAATACGCGCCGATATTGCAGCCGAACGCCAGCCGGGCGCCGTATCCCATCATCAGGCCGCCGATCAGCGCACCGATCGTCATGCGCGTCGGACGCTTCCACTGAATCGGTTTTGTATAGCGGCCCGCAAGCGCTGCCGCCAATAAGGCGCCGACCATCAAGCTGATGTCCATCACGGTCGTTGTATCGTAGTAGAGTGGATTCGCGAGCGCCTGCCGTTTCGCTTCATCTTGCCAGTACGCCCAAGCAGTCGGATCGACGCCAAACAGCTGCACGAACTTCGCCCCCCAAAGGGCGAAGGCGGACGTAATGCCCCACGGCTTACCGCTAATCATCAGCACAAGCGCGTTCGTTACAGCCAAGAGCAACGCCCCGACCAGAAGCGACCATGGCCCTTTGTAAATCGCTTTCCAGCCATGACGGTTCTCAAGCGATGTAGCAACGAGTTGGCCATAGCGCCGTTTTTCCGCCACGGTCACCACATAGTAGACCGCTGCCAACAAAACCAACTGAAGCAAAAACCCTCCCAAGGCGCCGAACTCGCCAATGAACGAGAACGGCTTCCATTGCGGCATCTTCGCCCACACGTCAAAGTGGGTCGTCGCAATGACTGAGCCAGCGATGAACCCGATGAGCGTCACGATGCCGTTCGCATCGCCTCCGCCGATATGGTACAACGTCCCGGACGCGCAGCCGTCGCCAAGCTGCATGCCGATGCCAAACAGGAAGGCGCCGACGATGACTGATACCCCCACGCCAAATACATACCCTGACACCGGGTGCCCGAGCGCCGAACCTTTCACGAGCAACGGCAAAAACAACGCGCTGGCCACAGCCATCATGATCATCTGTGCCCGAATGCCTTCCCCTTGGCGGTACAAAATGAATTTCCGCCAGGCCGAAGTAAAACCGAAATGGGCCTGATAAAGCACAAAACCGCCGAACGCTCCCAACAAATATAACAGCGCTTGTTGCCAGGACACACGGCTGTATAAGAACAATGCTCCACCGATTAACACGAAGCAGGAGACTGCAATGATCCATGCCGTCGGATTTTTCGGGGCGTTCGCCGCCTGTTTCGCGCGAACGTCTTGTTGCGCAGTCATTTCCATGGTGCATATCCCCCTTTTCTTTCCCCATTGTTAATATACTCTATAATAATATAAAACAGATTGATTTTCTATGATTTAGATATAAAAATTTCACGTATGAACTTATGGTATAATGTAGAGGATCACATTTCGAGAAAGGAGATTCACATGTGGAACGAATTTAAAAAATTCGCCATCCGCGGCAATGTCATCGATTTAGCCGTTGGGGTGATCATCGGCGGGGCGTTTGGCAAAATCGTTTCCTCGCTCGTCAATGACATCATCATGCCGCTTGTCGGGCTGATTCTAGGCGGCATCAATTTCAGCGATTTGTCTTGGAAAGTCGGCAAAGCGGAAGTGAAATATGGGGCGTTTATCCAAACAGTCGTCGATTTTTTGATCATCGCGTTTTCGATTTTCCTGTTTGTGAAATTGATCAACACGCTGTATGAACGGGTGAAAAAGCAGGAAGAGGTGAAGGAAACCGCGCCGACGCTGACGAAAGAGGAGGAGCTATTGACAGAAATTCGCGATTTGTTAAAGCAGCAACGGGAAACGACGTGAAAGCCTGTCTGGAAGATGGACAGGCTTTCATGGCGCTGAAACTTCTCAGTCGGGTTGATGGAATGGCGGCGAACCTGAAAATCGCAGCCGCCCCATCGATGTCCGTTTTCATCGAAGCGCCGCACTCCCGTCAAAGCAGCCAATATGCAAGCGGCGCGGTGAGGATGAGCGTCAATACAGTCCGCTCGAACCAAATGACAAGAAGCCGCGGCAAGCTGAGCGGGATTTCCGTAGACAAAATGCATGGAATGACAGCGGAAAAGAATAGGATCGCTGATACGGATACAACAGCAATAATGAATTTCGTGACAAGCGGTGCTTCGGTGACAAGCAAGGCCGGCAAAAACATTTCTGCGATTTCGATGGCCGAAGCTTTCGCGGCCAACAGCGGTTCAGGGATTTGCAACAGAAGGGTGAATGGATAGAACAGGTAACCCAACCAGTCAAACACCGGCGTATATTCAGCGAGCAACAGCCCGATCAGTCCGACTGACATAATGGACGGCAAAATGCCCATCGTCATGATGAAGCCATCTCGCAAGTTCTCCCATATGTTTGTCCCAATCCCTTTTGACTGCTCTACCGCCCTCATCGCTTCAGCCCAAGCTTGTTTCATATAGTTGCCCGTTACTTTTTGCTCGGGATCCCCCTTGCCGTCGTAGTATTCATCGCTCATGCGGCTTAGCGGCCAAATCCGAGCGGTGAACGCTGTAACGGCAAACGTGACAAGAAATGTCACCCAAAAATACGTATTCCAGATTGGCATGAGCCCCAATGTTTTCGCCACAACGACCATAAATGTCACGGATACAGTGGAAAAGCCGGTGGCGATGATCGCCGCTTCTTTCACGGTATATTTGCCTTCTTTGAACACTTTATTAGTGATCAATAACCCAATGGAGTAGCTGCCGACAAAGGAAGCGACGGCGTCAATCGCCGAGCGGCCCGGCGTTTTCCAAATCGGCCGCATGACGGGTTGCATCCACACACCGACAAATTCAAGCAGCCCGTAACCAACAAGAAGAGCGAGAAAAACCGAGCCAATCGGCACAAGGAGACCGACGGAAATGACGAGTTTGTCATACAAAAACGGCCCCATATTCGGTTGAAACAGCCACGACGGACCGATGTGAAACACAAGCATGACCGCCGTGATCAGTCCTAGAACTTTCAACAGTGAAAAAACGGTTGTCACAGCATCTTTGTTCCACGTTTTTTTGTAAAACGGATAAACGGCACCGAGAGCGATCACGATAAGAGCATAATAAGGAACAAGTGCCGAAAACTGGGTGCGGATCCATGTCACAATATGATCGAGCAAAATCGATGATGTGCCGCCAATTGACACCGGAACGAAAAACACGAAAATCCCGATGGCGCTAAAGACGAAAAACTTCCATGCCCCGCTTGCCGGCGTTGGTGTCGGCACGGATGGCGCCATGTTTGTATCCGTTTTCATTTTCCTCCACCCCCATTTGTTCTTCTACAGGCTAAAGACGACAGCACGGCCGGAAGCATAACCGCTCCCGGTCGCTAGACACCTCGACGGAAGACCATTCCCCCTTCAGATGTACACCTTGCCGTCGTTCACCACCACCTTTCCACCTTTGATCACCGTCACCGCATGGTTGACGCCGTAATAGTACATGATTTGCATATAATTCGGGACATTGAAAATGACCAAATCCGCCTTCTTCCCCGGCTCGAGGCTGCCGACGAGATGCGCGCGGCCGATGGCGTGGGCGGCATTGATCGTGGCGGCGGCCATCGCTTCAGCGGGAGTCATGCCCATATGCAGGCAGGCAAGGCTCATGACAAGCGGCAGCGAGACGGTCGGCGACGAACCGGGGTTGCAGTCGGTCGCCAAAGCGACGGGAACGCCGGCGTCGATCAAACGGCGGGCATCAGCGGCTTTTGTCATTAAGAAAAATGCCGTGCCCGGCAAGAGAACGCCGATCACGCCGCGCTCCGCCATGCGCCGAAGCCCTTCGTCCGACGCACGAAGCAGGTGGTCGGCGGATATCGCGCCGACTTCGGCTGCCAGTTCCGCCCCGCCATACGGCTCGATTTCATCGGCGTGGATTTTCGGCGTCAAGCCGTGCTCTTTGCCTGCTTCGAGGATGAGGCGCGCCTGGTCGGGGGTAAAGACGCCGCGCTCGCAAAAGACGTCGTTGAACTCGGCGAGCCCCCGCCGGCTCACTTCGGGAATCATCTCGTCGATGACAAGGCGGACGTATTCATCCGGATCGTGCTTCCACTCCGGCGGAACGGCATGAGCGCCAAGAAACGTGGAGACGATATCGACCGGGTGGGTGTCATCGAGACGCTTGGCGACTTCAAGCTGCTTGATTTCGTGCTCAAGGCTTAAACCATAGCCGCTTTTTGCTTCGACGGTCGTGACCCCATGAAGCAAAAACTGATCGAGCCGCCGCTTGCTTTCTTCATACAACATCTCTTCCGACGCCTCGCGCGTCGCTTTTGTCGTCGCATGAATGCCGCCGCCTGCGTTCATGATTTCCATGTACGTCGCCCCGCCGAGCCGCATCGTCCATTCGTGTTCGCGGCTGCCGGCGTAAACGAGATGAGTATGAGGATCGACAAGCCCAGGCGTCACCGTTTTGCCCTTAGCGTCAATGACTTCCGCTTCGGCGAGCCGATCGGCAAATTGGCGGGCCAGTTCATCGTCCGCCCCAACCGCCACGATCGTGCCATGTTCGATCCAGACGCTGCCGTTTTCGATGATGTGAAGATCGCTCATCTTCTCCTTGACAAGCGGAGCCGCGGAGCTTCCCGCCAGCGTGACGAGCTGGCGGGCGCGGCGGACAAAAAGCGGGCGCATATGGATCCCCCTTTCTACTTCAGCATCGGCATATCGATGCCTTTTTCTTTCGCTGTCCGAATGGCGAGCTCATACCCAGCGTCGGCGTGGCGGACCACACCAAGCCCCGGGTCGGTCGTCAACACGCGCTCCAGCCGTTTTTCCGCCTCTTTCGTGCCGTCGGCGACAATGACCATGCCGGCGTGAATGGAGTAGCCCATGCCGACGCCGCCGCCGTGGTGAACCGACACCCAGCTTGCGCCGCCGACCGCATTCAACAGCGCGTTTAAAATCGGCCAGTCGGCGATGGCGTCGCTTCCGTCTTTCATTCCTTCCGTCTCCCGGTTCGGCGAAGCAACGGAGCCCGAATCCAAATGATCGCGACCGATGACGATCGGCGCTTTCAGCTCGCCTTTGGCCACCATGTCGTTGATGATTTTCCCGAACTTCGCCCGCTCGCCGTAGCCGAGCCAACAAATGCGCGCCGGCAGCCCTTGGAACTTAATGCGTTTTTGCGCCATGCGAATCCAATGGCAAAGACGCTCATTGTCGCTGAATTCACGCAAAATGACTTCATCGGTTTTATAAATGTCTTCCGGGTCGCCGGATAATGCCACCCAGCGGAACGGCCCTTTTCCTTCGCAAAAGAGCGGACGGATGTAGGCCGGCACAAAACCCGGGAAGGAAAAGGCGTCGTCCACCCCTTCGTCTTTTGCCACTTGGCGGATGTTGTTGCCGTAATCAAACGTCACCGCCCCTTGCTTTTGCATCGCCAGCATCGCTCGAACATGCGCGGCGATCGACTGTTTTGCACGGGCGATGTACTGCTTCGGATCGCGCGCCCTGAGTTCGGCGGCCTCATCAAGCGTAAGGCCAGCCGGGATGTAGCCGTTTAACGGATCGTGGGCGGACGTTTGATCGGTCAAGACGTCCGGAACAAAGCCCATTTCGACGAGACGCGGCAACACTTCAGCCGCATTGCCGACAAGGCCGATCGACAGCGCTTTTTTCTCTTCCTTCGCTTGTTTCGCCATCTCGAGCGCCGCGTCTAGGCTGTCGGTCATCGTATCCAAGTAATTCGTGTCAATGCGGCGCTGGATGCGGGCCGGATCGACTTCGATGGCGAGGCAGACGCCGCCGTTCATCGTCACGGCGAGCGGCTGCGCCCCGCCCATGCCGCCAAGGCCGGCGGTTAGCGTGATCGTCCCGGCCAGCGTGCCGCCAAAGTGCTGGCGCGCCACTTCGGCAAACGTTTCATACGTCCCTTGGACGATCCCTTGGCTGCCGATGTAAATCCAGCTCCCGGCCGTCATTTGTCCGTACATGATCAACCCTTTTTTGTCAAGTTCGTGGAAATGGTCCCACGTCGCCCATGCGGGCACGAGGTTGGAGTTGGCGATCAGCACGCGAGGGGCGTCCGGATGCGTGCGAAACACCGCCACCGGCTTGCCGGATTGAATGAGCAACGTTTCATCGTTTTCTAAACGAAGAAGGGTGTCCACAATCGCCTCGTAACATTCCCAGTTGCGCGCCGCCTTGCCGATGCCGCCGTAGACGATCAACTCATCCGGCCGCTCGGCGACATCGGGATGCAAATTGTTGTTTAACATACGCAACGCCGCTTCTTGAATCCATCCTTTCACCCGCCGCTCTGTTCCCGCAAACGGGCGTACGGTCCGTTTTTCTGCCATCGTCATCCTCTCCTTTTTCCTCTTTGCTTTTTATTGTAAGGAAGCCAAGAGGATGGAGATAGATTCTCGTCTTTTCAAGATGATCCATTTTTTTTGAAATTTCTTTTTTCTTTTCGCTTCATCTATCCATTTCTTTTGATATATGTTCATTTCTTTTGAAAAAACCGCCTACCGCGGTGATGACGGTTTCAGCCGTTGTTCATCGCGGTAGGCGGTCGGCGTCTGGTTCAGTTCGGCTTTAAAGACGCGCATCAAATAATGGGCGGTGCGAAACCCGGTTTGTTCGGCGATTTCTTTAATCGACAAATCCGTCTGCCGAAGCAGCCGTTTCGCTTCCTCAAGCCGCCGGTTGGTCAGCCACTGGCGAAACGTCACGCCGCGCTTTTTCGACAACAAATGGCTGAAATACGCGGGGCTGCGCCCGGCGGCGGCCGCGACCCGCTCAAGCGTGAGCGACGGATCGCGAAAATGCGCCTCCATATAGCGGAGGCCGCGCTCCACGGCGTCGACGCGCGCGTCTTCCTCGGCCTGCTTGGCCTCATGGAACAATCGATATAAAAATAAAATCAATTCTTGAACGATGCGATACAAGACGGGATTGTACAAAATGTCTTGAAAAATGCGCATATACTCCCGCTCGGTTCCGCCGCGGTCAAGGCCGTATGTTTTCATAAACCGGCGGATTTGCGCCAAGATGCTCGTCAGCCGCGTCCGCACCATCTCCGGGCTCGGAAACGGCGGCTTCCAATGGGAGAATTCGCGCCGCAGCCATCGCTTCACCCCTTCATGGTCGAACCGCTCGAGCATCTCGATCCATTGCCGCTGCTCCTCCGGCGTCAAAAAGGGATCGAGCTCACGCCACTGTTCGTATTCCGAAGCGGGAGCGATCACTTGGCGATAGCCAATGAAAAACGTCGTCTCCAGCAACCGGCGGGCCGCTTGGTATTGCCCGCGCACCGTTTTCCGACCATCAGGCGGCATCACGACAACCGCGAGCGGCTCATGATGCTCCTCTTCCCAATCGCGCAACAGCTTCCACGCCTCTTCTTTCCCGTCGCCCGGCAAATCGGGAAGCAGGCAAACCGCCATATGGGTGAGCGGCAATACGCGCGCCCGTCCGCGAAACGGATAGCTCGTTAAAAAGCGGATCACTTCTCGAGACAAGGCAGGCTGTTCCGCCTGCACAAGCCATACATGGGTGGAAGCTGCGGCGGGGTCATCGTAAAATAATGCGCGGTAGTCGTCATGGCCGTCAAAACCCGCTGTCAGGCTCGAGCGGCTGTTGGAGGAAAGCGAAACCGCCGTCCTCAACGCTTGTTTCAGCTTGGCGGGCTCAAGCGGCTTCACAAGCAAATCGACGCATTGCCAGTCGATGGCTTGTTTCGCCCGCGCAAACGTCGCCTCGGCCGTTGCGGCAATCACGCGTTGGCAAAACAAGCGGACGTGGGATGTCGCCTTCGACCATCGTTCATACGGAATCATATCCAGTTCGACGTACAATAGCTCCGGCGCCTCCCGCTCAAGAAACGCCATCATCTCCTCGACCGTAGCCGCCGTATATACTTGCTCAATCGGCAAGGAATACGCGGAAACGAGCCAGCGGATCGCTTCTCGTTCCTTGTCGTCCCGTTCGGCAATGACCAATTTCACGTTCTCACCGCCTTGGCTGCAAGCGTCGAAAATGAAGGAGCGCTTCCATGCAAAAGGCGGCGGCCAACGCCACCGTTTTTCCGCCTTCATCCCAGAGTGGATTGACTTCGCAAAGATCGACGCTGATCGTTTTCGGATGAGAAACGATTCGGCGGACGAGAGCGCGCACTAGCGACGGAGCAAGTCCAAACGGCGACGGCGCGCTCACCCCCGGCGCGGCAGCCGCGCTGATGGCGTCCATGCAAATGGTCAACATCACGGCATCGTGATGAGCGGCAAATTCCTCGATTTGTTCATAGGCGGCCTCGATCGGCCCTGCGGTCAGCTCGTCTTCAAGCATGTACCGGCAGCCGTACGTCTCGGCCGCCGCAAACAGCGCCGCCGTGTTGCCAAGCCGCTGAATGCCGAGGCAGAAGTAACGGACCCGTTCGTCTTGATCCAATATTTGCCGGAACATCGTCCCGGACGTCGGCCCGTCATCGTACGGGCGCAAGTCGAAATGGGCGTCAATGTTGAGGATGCCAAGGCGGGCTTCGGGCCCGAGCGCTTCGCGAACGCCCAAGTAATGGCCGTACGCCGTCTCATGGCCGCCGCCGATCACGATAGACGCCATCCCGTTTTTCAGCAGGCGGGCGACCGCCTTCCCAAGTTCAGTCTGGCTTTGTTCGAGCCGTTCATCGACGCAAACGACATCGCCTGCGTCATAGACAACGACCCCTTCCGGAAGATGCCAAGGCAGCCGGGCCAGCGCCGCTTTGACGGCGGCCGGCGCCTCTTTCGCCCCTTGGCGGCCTTGGTTGCGGCGCACTCCTTCGTCGCACGCAAACCCGATGAATGCCGCCGCTCGTTCCACCGTCTCCAATGGCTGCGACAAATCGAGCAAGCGAATGCGCTGATGAAGACGAAACGCCTGCTCATCGCTCACGCTGTCAATCCGTCCCGTCCAACGGCCGGCGTCTGGCGGTTGATACATGAGACCATCTCCTTTCCATCATCAGCTGCTTGTTTCTTTCGCCACAGCTTTGCCGTTCTCCTCCTCATGCACGCGAAAAGAGGAAATCGCCGCCGTTTGGCGAATAAAAAAACATGATTGACAACAGAAAGGGTGTTCCACATGAAGCCAATGACCAACTTGCACGCTGTCATCGCCGGTCAAAGCGCGCCGCCCCCATGCGACGAAACGCTCGGCGTCCGCCTGACGGAAGCCCGAGACGGCTATGCGAAAGGCGTATGGACGATCAGCGAATCGCTGCTCAACGGCAACGGGGTGATTATGGGCGGGTTCGTCGGGGCGGCGGCGGACATTCTCATGGCGTATGCGGTGACGACCTTGCTTCGCGATGACCAAATGCACGCCTCCATCAACTTGCAGACGACGTTTCACCGCCCAGCGGCGGCTGGAGAAGCCGAAATCGAGGCGCGGGTGGAAAAGTTCGGGAAAACCGTCGCCTATGTAACCGCCATCGTGCGGCAAAACGGCAAAGAGGTGGCGAGCGCCACGTCGTCGGTGCTGATCATGGACAAACCGTGAAGGTGATGGATCTCCAAAAGGCGTTTTTGCGCATGCTCGTTCTCCTTGGATTCGACGAGTCCAAACAGCAGCTGCTGTTGTTGTTTTGAAACGCATGGAAAGCGATGATCAGAGGAATCCGAGAAAACCGGTGAAAAACGATGATGTTCGCCAAATCGGTGGTTTTGTTGAAAAAGGAGAACCAATTTCACAAGGTTTCCCCACTTGAGAAGAGGCGTTGTCGAGTTGCCTTTTTCATGACATCATCAGTCCTCAATGGCGAAACGAGGTGAGGCGCAGCCGTTTTCGACCAGTTGCCAAGCGCCGGAGAAAGCGCTGTCAAAAACAGCCGCTCTCCGGCGCCTTTCGTTGCTTGTTACCCACGGACAAACGTTTTCGGCATTACGACGGCGACGACTTGCCCGCGGGCGCACAGTTCGCCGTTGGCGAACACTTCGGTGTCCACTTTCCATTTTTTCGGATGAATCTCCGTCACAGTGCCGACGGCGACAAGCGGCACTCCATGCGGCGTCGGCTTGACGAAATCGACGTGAAGCGACGCAGTGACAAAGCGCGGCGGCGTTTCCCCGCTCCCTGGTTCATGGCCGTTTTTCCGATGCAAGGCAAGCGCCGCTGAACCGGTGCCGTGGCAATCAATGAGCGAGGCGATCAGCCCGCCGTACACAAACCCTGGAATCGCCGTATGTTCCGGACGCGGCGTATACACCGTCACCGTTTTGTCGCCCCGCCACCCGGTGCGGAAATGGTGGCCTTGTTCATTCAGACGCCCGCAGCCGTAGCACCAGGCGAATTCATCAGGGTAGTCGTCTTGAATCGCGTGCACGATCATTTCTTCCACGTCATCCTCCCCCTCTCTTTTTCTAGTATACCATTGAATCGAGAAGACGACGACTCCTACATGGACGGTTGTTGTCTAGCGGCAGGCAAGGCCATACGAAGAAAAATGGAACGAAGCGCCAATCGCCAGACGGCAAATTCATAGGCGGCCCAAACAGCTGGCCGCCTAGCGTGACGCCATTTATCGAGCAGGCTCGTAAAACTCGATCCATTCGCCGTCGGGCCCGAGGAAGAACAAATATTTGGCCCCGTTCGGAAGTGTCGTTATTTCTTCCCACACAAGCGGCACACCGAGCGACTGAAGCCGTTCTTTCTCCTGCTCAATGCCTTCCACCGTAAACGCCACATGGTGCACTTTTCCTTCCGTCGGCAAATCCGGATTGTATCCTTCGATCAGCTCGACAATGATCGAGCCGCCAATCCCTAAAAACGCCAATTTCATCGTGCCGTTCGTATGAATCATTTCGTCGAGCAGCTCCAAGCCGACAACATTTTGATAAAACTCTTTCGATGCCTCGATGTCTTTCACTTGAATGCCGACATGTTCAAATTTTTTGACTGCCATTCGTCCCTCTTCCTTTCTATGACTCAGTTAACCATACTGCTTGTAAATACGGCGTCATCTGCATCGGGAAAATCCCTTTTTTCCCAAGCTCTGTCCATATGTAGCGGTCAAGGGCGTACGGTCCGTCCGCCTTCCATTCGTCCGCCTCACTGTTGGTCAACAACAACGAAAAGGCTGTTCCTTGCGCTTCCCCATACAAATGAACGTATCCGTCCCCACGGTCGACATGCACCGCCGCCTTAGGGTCAAACCGGATGAGCTCCGCCTGCACACAGCGCATGACACAAACGGCGAACGCTGCGGCAGGGAGATGAGCGGCCATGCAAGCGCGGAGCGAAACCGCCTCCTCCACTGTTTCTCCTTCACCTCCCATCGACAAAAACCCCCTTCGCCTCGGAATGATGCGAAAGGGGCCATGAGCCATTCTTATCATCCAAAGCGAAACCGCTTTGCGGGTGTTAGCACCTTGCCTGCGGCAGGTTGCTGTGGGGTCATCAAGCCCGTTCTCTCGCCCACTCTTGATAAGACGTATGCAATTTATCTTCTATCTTATCATACATCATCAAAGGCAACAATCGTCATTGTTCGACTTCCGGTTGCTCGGACGTGACGCCGACATCTTTCCACGTCAGTTTCGAGCCCGGATCGACCGTGAAGTTGGCGACGCGGTTGTTGACGGCATAAATGGCCGAACGATACAACGTCGGGATGACCGGCACTTCTTCGTTCATCAGCTTTTGCCATTCACTGTAAATTTTCCGACGATATTCTTTGTCAAACGCCTGTTCGGAATGGCCTTTTTCCAACAGTTCATCGTTTTTCTCATTCACCCAGCGCGAGTAGTTGAACATGACGTTGCGGCCGTACAATCCGTACGGGTCGACGTCCGTTCCAGTTCCCCAAGCGGCGGCGTAGACATCCACTTTCGGATCGTCTTTTTCGACCATATCGTAGAAGGAGTTGAACTCCGCCAAGCGTCCGTCTACAAGCTGAACATCGAGGCCCACATCTTTCCAGCATTGCATATAAAATTTGGCCAGCGGTTCAGCGATGTCCCCACCGCTCATCGCCAAGAAGTTGATCTTGAATTTTTTGCCGTTTGGATCTTCGCGGAGGCCATCGCCATCCACATCTTTATATCCCGCTTCATCCAGCAATTGTTTCGCTTTTTCCGGATTGTACGTATATCCTTTGATGGAGCTGTCATGATAGCCCGGGAACGACGGCGGAATGAGCGTGTTCGCCGGGAAGCGCAAACCATGATACAGGCGGTCGGCCACCTCTTGGTTGTTGATGGCGTACGCCATGGCTTGGCGCAGTTTTTTGTTTTGGAATTTCGGATTGTCCATTACGTTTTCCTGCTTTTTCGCATCCCAATGGCCGAGTTTAAAGCCGATATAGTTGTACGCCAAATCCACTCTACCGATAAACTGAATGTTTTTCGTCCCTTTCGCGTTCAAATATTGGTCAGTCGGGAACTCAGCGACGTCAATTTCGCCTTTTTTCAGCGCTTGCAGGACGACTTGCGGGCTGACGACTTTCAAAATGACGCCTTCCAAGTTCGGTTTGCCAGCCCAGTAGTCATCATTGCGAACAAACTCTACCGACTCGCCCGGAACGATTTTCTTCACTTTAAACGGACCGAACCCGATCGGGTTTTTCCGGATTTTATCCGATTTCGCCAAGTCTTTGATCGGAATGTCTTTCAAGTAATGCTTCGGCAGCGGATACGCCCAAATGCCGGTCAACACCGACGGATTGGCCTGTTTCCATGTGATCGTCAACGTCTTTTTGTCGATGACTTTAATGCCGGAAATTTTATCCGCTTTGCCGCTGTGATATTCTTCCATCCCGACGATCCCTTGGATGAGCGCATCGCCATAGCGGACGCCGGTGTAATCTTTATGGCCGATGACCAAATACGCATACTCCAAGTCTTCAGCGGTCACCGGCTGGCCGTCATGCCAATTCACATTGTCTTTAATATGGATTGTCATCGTCTTTTTATCATCCGACAACTCATACGTGGCAGCCCCATCATTTGTAATTTCATAGTCACCGTTCGTCCGGAAAAGCGACTCGTCAAAAAATTGCAAAATCTCTGCGTCGGGCGCTCCGGTGTAGAATGCATAGCTGAGCGTCCCTTCAAACGGCGTATCGGACACAAGGCCGTATTTCAACACGCCGCCGTCGATGATTTTCCCGTCGTTTTTCACCGTCATCGGGAATTTGCTGATGTCTTCCTTCTGAGCCGCCGGTTTTTCGTTATTGTTGCCCTTTCCGCTCGTTGTGTCGGATTTGCCCGTGCACCCGGCGAGCACGAGCAAGAGCGCGGCGAGAGCCGCCAGCCATTTTCTCTTCACATTTTCTTCCCCCTTATCCTAGTCGTTGTCTTGCATCAGCCGCACGTTTCAGCGCTTGGCCGATGAAATTTATGCACAGCATCATCACTAAAATAAGCAATGACGCAGGCAACCAAACCCACCATTTGTTTTGCAAAACATCCGGGTTGGTCGCATAGCTGACCAACGTCCCTAAGCTCGGCGTGCTCTCCGGCAGCCCGAAGCCAAGATACGTGAGCCCGGACTCGATGCCGATGTTGCCCGCCAAATTTAACGTCAAATTGACGATAATGATCGAGCTGAGGTTGGGCAAAATTTGAAAAATAATGATTTTCCAATCTGGCGTGCCGAGCGTTTTTGACGCGCTGACATAATCCAGCTCGCGCTCGGCCAGCGTTTTGGCGCGGATCAGCCGGGCTTTGCCCGTCCACAAAAACGCGCTCATGATCAAAATGAACGTCAATACATTATATTTAGGCACAATGGCGACAAAAACAATAACGAGCATCAAAAACGGCAGAACGAGAATGAAATCGATGATGCGCATAATGACATTGTCAATCCAGCCGCCAAAATAGCCGGCCACCAATCCGACAATGAGGCCGATCGCCCCAGTGATGAGCGTAATGGCCAGTCCGATCGTAAACGAATTGCGGGCGCCGATGATGAGCTGGCCAAACACGTCGCGCCCTCCGTAGTCTGTGCCAAGCCAGTGTTCCGCTGACGGCGGAGAATAGATGGAAAGAAAATCCACTTTCACGATTTCCTCTTGATCCAAAAAGAGCGACACGCCATAGACGATCGACAAAAGGATTCCTAAAATGATGAGCGAACCAAGCGCGAGCCGATCCCGAACCACCTCCCGCCACATGATCGAAAAGGCGGAAGGGCTTTTCTCGATGTTCGCTCCGGCCGGCGTTGGGCCGCTGATTTCCGCTTTCATGTCAGCTGCCTTCCTCCTTCCCTACTCAATCCGGATGCGCGGGTCGACCGCACTCAAAATGATGTCCGACAACAGAGTGCCCACCAGCGTCGCCAGGCCGGAAATCATGACGAGCGCCGTCACGACGCTGTAATCCCGCTGCATAATCGACTGCAAAAACAGCTGGCCAAGCCCCGGATAGCTGTAGATCGACTCCAAAAACACGGAACCGCCGACAAGCCCGGTGATCTCATACCCTAAAAACGCCGCGATCGGCAAAAACGAATTGCGCAAAATATGGCGCCAATAGATGTGCCGCTCCGGCACGCCTTTCGCCCGCGCCGTTTTCACGAAATCTTTCACTTTCGTATCGACGATTTCGCTGCGCAAATATTGAATCGTAACGACCGTGTTGATGAGCGCTCCCGACAACGCCGGAAGCATGAGATGGTTCAATTTGCTTAAATAGTAAGCGAGCGTCCCTTCCTCGACCTGAACGTCCACGCTGCCGCCGGTTGGAAACCAGCCAAGGTGAAAGCCGAAAATAAACAGCATGATCAAAGCAAAAATGAACAGCGGCGTGGCAAACCCGAGATAGCTGTAGCCGACGATCAGCTTATCAGCCCACGTATCTGTCCATCGCCCCGACACGATGCCAAGCGGAATGGCAATCAGGTACGTCAAAATTAAAATCGCCGCCGACAGCAACACCGTATTCCCGATCCGTCCGGCCAGCAGATCAGTGACCGGCTGCTGGTGGGTATAGGAAAGGCCGAGATCCCCTTGCAGCATGTTTTTCACCCAACGGATGTATTGAATATGTACCGGATCATTCAAGCCAAGTTTTTCCCGCATTTCCTCAAGCGTCTGCGGATCCATTTTCGGGTTGGCCGCCAGCTGCCCCGTCAGCGCATCGCCCGGCATCGCCTTCGCCAGTAAGAAAATGAGGACGCTCAGCAAAAACAATTGCGGAATCATAATGAGGATTCGCCGTAAAATAAATTTCAGCATCTTCCCGTCTTCCCCTCTTTACGGAATGGCCACCGAGTGCGTCGGCGAAATCGGCTTGAGCGGGTGAGCCCGGCCGTTTTCATCAAAATAGCGGGAATACGACTGCTCATATTCTTTTTCCACTTCGCGGCGAAGCGCCTCCTGCCGGCCGCGTTCGCGCGGATCGGCGTTCGGAATGGCGGAGAGCAGACGTTTCGTATAAATATGTTGAGGATTCGTAAAAATCTCCTCGCTCGTCCCTTCCTCCACGAGCCGGCCGCGGTACATAATGCCGATGCGGTCGCACATATGCCGGATGATCCCTAAATCATGGCTGATGAACAAATACGTCAGCCCGTACTCCTGCTGGATTTCTTTCATGAAATTCAACACTTGCGCCTGCACCGACACATCAAGCGCCGACACCGGCTCATCGGCGATGATGAGCTTCGGATTGAGCGTGAGCGCCCGCGCAATGCCGATGCGTTGGCGCTGTCCGCCGGAAAATTCATGCGGATATTTGTAAATCGACTCCGCGCTCAAGCCGACCCGCTCTAAAACGTATTGCACCTTCTGCCGCTCCTCTTGCGGGGACAGGCGTTCAAAATTGCGGAGCGGCTCGGCGACAATGTCGAGCACACGTTTGCGCGGATTGAGCGAAGAATACGGATCTTGGAAAATCATCTGGATGTCTTTCCGATACGGATGAAACTCGCGGCGGCGAAGCTTTGTCAAATCCGTCCCTTCAAACAGCACTTCCCCGGCCGTGGCGCGAATCAAACCGATAATCGTGCGCCCTGTCGTCGTCTTGCCGCAGCCGGACTCGCCGACGAGCCCGTACGTTTCCCCTTTGTTCAGCGTGAAACTGACATCATCCACCGCGCGGACATGGTCGACCACCCGGCGAAAAAAACCGCCGCGCACCGGATAGTATACTTTCAAATGGTTGACGTTAAGAAGCGCCATAGCCGATTCCACCTACCGTTTGATCATCGGGAAAATAAAAATGTTGGTAACATGTGCAACGCACCCAGTGCCCCGGCTCCACTTCCCGCAACTTCGGATCCGATTCGTGCTTATCCGCCCCAATCCAGCTGATGCGCGGCTGGAAGCGGCAGCCGCGCCGCGGCAGTTTATGCAGCGGCGGAACGATCCCTTGGATGACGTGGAGTCGTTCCTTTTTCGTCTGCGCAGACGGGATCGACTGCAACAATGAGCGAGTGTATGGATGAAGCGGACGGTGAAAAATGGTATCGACGTCCGCTAACTCAACGATTTCCCCAGCATACATGACCGCCACACGGTCCGCCATTTCCGCCACCACCCCCAAATCATGCGTGATTAAAATAATGCTCGTTTTCATTTGCCGCTGCAACTCTTTGAGCAGCCCTATGATCTGCGCCTGAATCGTCACATCAAGCGCCGTTGTCGGTTCATCGGCGATGAGCAGGGCGGGCTCGCAGGCGATGGCGATCGCGATGACGACCCGCTGCCGCATCCCCCCGGACAACTCGTGCGGATAACGGTAGTACACCTTTTCCGGCTCCGGAATGCCGACTTTGCGAAGCAAGCCGATCGTTCGCTTCTTTTTTTCGGCTGCTGACAGCCGCAGATGGTAATCCATGCTTTCTTCGATCTGCCGGCCGACCGTCATGAGCGGATTGAGCGCCGTTAACGGATCCTGAAAGATCATCCCGATTTCTTTGCCGCGGATGCGATTGAGTTCGGCAACGGAGAGCGACAGCAAATTTGTCCCTTTAAAGTGCAGGCGCCCCTCAATTTTTGTCTTTTCGGGCGGGTGGAGACCCATAATCGACAAAGCGAGTGCGCTTTTGCCGCAACCCGACTCCCCGACGAGAGCGACGACTTCGTTCTCCCCGATCGCCAGCGAAACGTCGTCGACCGCCGCATAATAGTCATCACCGATGCGGAAAGAGATTCGCAACTCCTCAATTTCCAATAACATTTGCTTTGCCAATGTGTCCTTCTCCCTTTTGTTAGTATTACTAAATTTTAGACTATATATAATATTTAGATAATATTCTATCATTTTTTTTCGTAAATTCAAATAATATTCTATCATTTTTTTTCGTAAATTCAATATTTATAGAAAAAATATCAGTAAATTTTTTGATTCCTTTCCAGTCTTATACCTCATAGAAAAACATGACTGTGAACTACAGCTCAGTTTCAACCACTATTTTTTGGACAATAAATAAGCAGATGCTCCACGAAAGGAACATCTGCCTAAGCAATGAACAAAAAAGTGGAAAAGGACACAGCTTGACCGCGGCCGCCCATTCACGATCGATTATTGCTTTGTTCCCTATAGTTATTTAAACGCCATCGCCGCCCGCACCGCTTTTTTCCAGCCATCGTAGAGCATCGTTCGCTTGTCGTCATCCATCTTCGGCTCAAACCGGCGCTCGAGCTGCCATTGGGCGGCGATGTCATCTCGGCTGTTCCAGTAGCCGACCGCCAGCCCGGCCAAATACGCCGCACCCAAGGCCGTCGTTTCATTCACAACCGGACGTTCGACCGGAACGGCAAGCAAATCGCTCTGGAACTGCATAAGGAAATTGTTTTTCACCGCCCCGCCGTCAACGCGCAACGTGGTCAGCGAGATGCCGGAATCGGCTTCCATGGCGGCGAGCACATCTTTTGTCTGGTAAGCGAGCGATTCCAAGGTGGCCCGGATGAAATGCTCTTTCGTTGTGCCGCGCGTGAGGCCAAACACCGCCCCGCGCACCTCGCTGTCCCAATACGGCGTGCCAAGCCCGACGAACGCCGGTACGACATACACCCCGTCGGTCGACTCGACTTTTTCAGCGTACGCTTCGCTGTCAGCCGCCGTTTTGATCATCCGCAAGCCGTCGCGCAGCCATTGAATGGCCGAACCGGCGACGAAAATGCTGCCTTCAAGGGCGTATTCAACCTTGCCGTCAATTCCCCAGGCGATCGTTGTGAGCAGCCCGTGTTTCGATTGCACCGCTTTTTCCCCCGTATTCATCAGCATAAAGCAGCCGGTGCCGTACGTATTTTTCGCCATCCCTTCCGTAAAGCACGCCTGGCCGAACAAAGCCGCCTGCTGGTCGCCCGCGGCTCCCGCGATCGGCACCTCCACGCCGAAGAAATGATGCGGAACCGTTTTCGCGTATACTTCCGAGGACGGGCGCACCTCAGGAAGCATCGCCTTTGGCACGTTTAAAATCGCAAGCAGCTCGTCATCCCACTCGAGCGTATGAATGTTAAACATTAATGTGCGCGACGCGTTCGAGTAATCGGTTACATGGGCGCGGCCGCCGGACAGCTTCCAAATGAGCCACGTATCAATCGTGCCAAAGAGCAGCTCTCCTCGCTCCGCCCGTTCGCGCGCCCCCTCGACATGGTCCAAAATCCATTTCACTTTTGTCCCGGAAAAATAGGCGTCAATAAGCAAGCCGGTTTTTTCGCGGAATAGCGGGTCATACCCTTTCGCTTTCAGTTCATCGCAAATGCCGGCCGTCTGCCGCGACTGCCAGACGATGGCGTTGTAAATCGGGTTGCCGGTGTCTTTCTCCCACACAACCGTCGTTTCCCGCTGGTTCGTAATGCCGATCGCCGCCACTTGTTCCGGCTTCACTTGCGCCTCGGACAAGACGCTGGCAATGACCGCAAGCACCGATCCCCAAATTTCATTGGCGTTGTGCTCGACCCAGCCGGGCTGCGGAAAATATTGCGTAAACTCTTTTTGCGCCATATGGACGATTTCGCCCTTTTGATTGAACAAAATCGCGCGCGAACTCGTTGTGCCTTGGTCGATGGCTAAAATGTATTGATTCATGACATTCTTCCCCCTTCACCTTTATTTGCTTACAAACCCGGTACGCCAACTAGAGAGAACGGCGGCTTGCGGCGCTGGCTGTTTTTCCTTTTGCCATCTTCGCCGCCGCCAAAACGACTGCGGTTGCCGCCAGCACTCCCCATAATGCGCCTGTCGGTTTTCCCAAGAAAACGGCTTTATAGACCAAACTGCCTAACGCGCCGCCAAGCAGCGGTCCGACGATCGGCACCCACGCATACGCCCAATTCGATGACCCTTTCCCTGGGATTGGCAACAAAAAGTGGGCTAAGCGAGGTCCAAAGTCTCGGGCTGGATTAATGGCGTATCCCGTCGTACCGCCGAGCGACAGTCCAATCGCCACGATCAAAAAACCAACGATAAATGGATTGAGTCCATCAGCGAATTTGTTGGCGCCAATGGCCAAGATGGCCAAAACCAACACAAACGTTCCGATGATCTCGCTAAGCAAGTTGGCAGCCGTATTCGGCACTGCCGGACCCGTCGCAAACACGCCAAGCTTGACACCCGGGTCGTCTGTTTCCTTCCAATGCGGCCAATAGTGGAGATAGACGACGGCAGCCCCAACCATAGCGCCAAGTACTTGTGCCAACACATAGCCAGGGACATCTTTCCATGGAAAATCACCGCTTATGGCCAATGCCACTGTCAGCGCTGGATTGAGATGGGCGCCGCTATACCGGCCGACAGCGTATACGGCCACGGCCACCGCCAGCCCCCACCCCATCGTAATGACAATCCAGCCCGAATTGGCCGCATATGATTTCTTTAAATTGACCCCGGCGCACACACCAGCGCCGAAAATGATGAGCAGTGCCGTGCCGATGAATTCCCCTAAAAATGGCGACATTTGTTCTCTTCCCCCTTTTCATTCGTGATTTCCTCTGCTATTTCCTGCTTGGGCGGCCCCTCCGGAGGGTTAGCCGTTGGGTGGAAAAACAAAAACCCACACACTTCCCCGCTAAGCAACGAGGAATATGTGTGGGTCTCCGCTTCTCCACCACAACGTTATTAACTTGCTTTTAGCATATCATCCGTTGAAAACGCTGTCAACCTATTTCTTCGGCAAAATTTGCACGTAATCGAAGTCGAGCGTATCGACCGCGTCTTCGATATGAAGGCGGGTGATGAACCGGTACGACCGGCCCGGGCGCGATGGCGGCAAGGTTTCCGGAATCGTGTAGGAAAACGGGATTTCCTTTTTCTCGCTCGGCTTGATCCAAAACGCTCCGGCCGCCGGAATGACGGCGACAATGGCATCCAGTTCCTTGCCGTTTTCGATTGTTTTTTGCACGAGCTCCACATCGAGCCGCTCGATCCTTTGTTCCACCGTTCCGCCGTAAATGTGGACGATCCCTTGAATCATTTCCCCCTGGCGCCATAACGATTTATTTAAGATCAAGTCGACGTGCGCCGACCCGACTCCGACTCTTGACATCATTTTGCGCAATAACACCGTAGTCACCTCTTTGTCTCTCTTGTCATATCATCATACGAAAAAACGAAGCCGCTTGTTTCAACGCGAGCCAAAAAATAAACAGACGATGCTGGCGCGGCACGTCTGCCCCTGGGAGAAACAGGGACGAATGCGGCTTGTTTTGTTACCGCTTACATTCGAGATTACCGCATTCGCCTTCCGCTGTCAATTGGTTATTCGTACACATTTTCGTTTTCGATAATGTAATCGATTCGAATGACCGGGACGTCCTGTTGCTCGACTTCCGCGACAATCAAGCCGACGCGGTCATTATAGATGCAAAACATATCCAGCCCTTTGCGAAACGCCGACTCTCCGTACGAAAGAACCATGTGGTAAATTTTATTGTCGCTGAAATAGCGGCGGCTGACCCGGCTCCCTAACCGGACGATCACTTCTTTTCCCGCGATTTTTCCGCGGTACATCCGCTCTCCCCCTTTTTGTCGTTCCTATTCCAATGTATGGGCGTTGTGGCCCGCTCATGACTATTTTCTCCCCCAGCGGCCCGTTTTCCTTTTCAACGCATTGTTTTTCGGGCCGGCAAACAATTTTTTCGGAAATTTCCTTTCTTTTGCTTGACGCGGCCACCCGCGGTAGTGTATAGTAAAGTCATCATATAACAGAATATATTTCAGGCATTCAACATGAAGGTGCATCTTGGATGGCTGTGAAGTATATTTTGTTATTTGATAAAAATCTTGAGGTTAGCCGAACAGGCTAAAGGTATTAGGAGGAATTCAGTATTATGCAACGTGGTAAAGTAAAATGGTTTAACAACGAAAAAGGCTACGGTTTCATCGAAGTGGAAGGCGGTTCCGACGTATTCGTCCACTTCACGGCGATCCAAGGTGAAGGGTTCAAAACGTTAGAAGAAGGCCAAGAAGTTTCGTTTGAAATCGTCCAAGGAAACCGCGGACCGCAAGCAGCGAACGTTGTCAAATTATAAGACTTCGTTGACATAGACGAGAGAACGGGAGCGGAACGAGAGGCACCCTGCTTAAGCAGGGTGCCTTTTTCATTGCGATTTGCATAGATTCAACCAAGCGGCGAACAATAAAAAAAGGGAGGTGTTCATATGGCCAGACGCGATGCCGACGTACATACGGGATACAACGACTTAAAGCAAGTGGAAATGTTCGTCGAGACGGCGGAGAAAATGGTCGGCCAGGCGACGATGCAGCTCGATCCCGAGATGCTTCGCCATGCCGAACAAGCGGTGAAAAACTCCCGCGACCAACTTGCACGCGCCCGCCAAGAAGCAACGGGCGTCGACGGTGATTTTCTCGCCCGTTGCGAACAAACATTGGCCCGCGCCGAACACCAGCTTCGCGAGGCGCGGCAATAACAGCAAAACGATATATATAGATGCAACGAAATCGTTTAACATATCCTTGACGGAAAAGTGGCTCATCCATTTTTGACTGTCGAAGGCAAGCCATAGGCTTGCCTCCGTCACGCTTTAGCGTGACGGAAGACCGAACAACGACTCGCTTCCAGACCCATTCATGGGTCTGGAAGCGGTGTTGTTCGGTCACTCGACAGTCGGATGAAATGATCGGTAAAAACGAAAAATGTTAAAGCTTTAAATTGCATCTATATAGATGCAACCAAAACGTTTAACATATCTTTTCTTTGACAGAAAAGACACTTATCAATTTTTCGACTGTCGAGGGCAAGCCTTTGCTTGCCTCCGTCACGCCTTGGCGTGACGGACGATCGAACAACCACCCGCTTCTCAGACCCATACATGGGGCTGAAAGCGGTGTTTGTTCGGTCGTTCGACAGTCGATCCAATGCTCAGTAAAAATTGCATCTATTAAGGCGGAGGACAAAAAGCGATTTCCTTTTGGAGTGAAAAGAAGAACTGCTTTTGAGGTTTCTCCATGTTAAAACGTATGTTCTGTCAATCACCGGCCTTCGCAGCGCATCCGCTTCCTCCGTTCAAACGCCAAAGCTTGCCTGGTCGCAGCCGGCACCGCCCCAGGCCCGCGAAAGCGCAGATTGGGGCTCCTATCGCCCGCACCAACCGCCTCTTGAAAAAAATTCCTTCATTACCGACGCGAACGCGGCGGCGCTGATAGAAGCATCTCCCCGTACTGCCGCATTTGTTCCCCGACCGTGCATTGCTGGATGCAAAACGATTGGGCGTACGTTTTGCCGTACTCTTTCCGGAACGTGCTTTTTAAAAAGCAGCCATCGCAGTACGTTTCCTCCAGCCAAGCGATTTGGTCCAATATTTCTTTGCGTCGGTTCCGCTTCTTTCCCATACGACCTTACCCTTTCCCTGTCAATTCCGTTCGGCTTGTGATGATCTGCCCTTCAAGCGCCTGGCGGGCGAGCGAATCCGCCTCTTTATTTTGTTTGCGCGAAATCGGCTCGTACGCCGGTTCGATGTGAAGCTCGCGCATTTTCGCTTCAATGCGGTCAAGCCAGATGTTGAAATCGTCCTCAAAACACGGCCAATCGCCGGACAGCTGCTTTAACACGACGTGGGAGTCGCCGCGGAACGTCACCGGCAAATGATGGACGCCAAGTTCCTCGAGCAGCTGCATGACAAACCAAAACGCCGCATACTCTGCCTCATTATTGGATTTGATTTCGCCGAGCCGGCGGTTGGCGCGCAACCGGTAGCGATGATCGTTTTGCTTATAGTATACGACCGCGCCGGCGCCGCCTTGGGACGTCTCATGGTCAAAGCCGCCGTCGAAATACACAACGATCTCATGCGGCTCGCCGGCGATCTCCTCAAGCAGCTTTTGCAGCTCTTTTTTTGACCACACCGTGCCGTTTCGATCGACGAACTCCACTGTTTTCGTCCGCCCGGTTTTTTCAAAATCATCCGCCAAAGCGAGCGCCTTTTTGGCATCGACCCAATCGGAGACAAGAAACGCCTCTTGTTTTTTCGGCGTGATATACGTCCAGTGGATTTGTACGTCCAACGCATTGTCACCCTTCCGCGTGGCGATGATCGGAGCTGGTTTTTATTTTACCACACTTGCGCCCTTGTTCATTACCTAATATTATGCGCAATTTCTTCTTGTATCAACCATTTTGCCGCAGGCGCCCATCTTTTTTCCAAAATATCTATCTTTTTCGGCCTACTTGTGGTACACTAGCGGCTAGCACCCAAAATGAGATGGGGCGCAAGCATATGAAGAGGGAGGATTCGAATTGAAGCGTCAAACCATAGCCGATCTGAGTCTGCTAATGGTGACGTTCGTCTGGGGGGCGACGTTCGTCGTCGTCCAAAATGCCATTTCGTTTTTGGAGCCGTTGTCGTTTAACGCCGTTCGCTTCAGTTTGGCCGGCTTGTTGCTTCTCGCTTGGATCGCTGCCGCTTCCCGCCCACTCTTCGGCCAGTTGTCATGGCGAGTCATCGGCGCTGGGGCGTGGATGGGGCTATGGCTGTTTTGCGGCTACGCATTCCAAACGATCGGACTGTTGTATACCACTTCCTCGAAAGCCGGCTTTATTACCGGACTGAGCGTTGTGCTCGTTCCATTGTTTTCCTTTTTGATTTTAAAGCAAAAACCGTCTGTGAATGCGGTCGTTGGAGCGGCACTTGCCGCGTTCGGCCTGTATTGGCTGACAGGGGGAGCGGAGCTGTCGTTCAATCAGGGCGATTTCTTTGTCTTTCTTTGTGCTGTTTCCTTTGCCATGCACATTATCGTCACCGGCCGCTATTCCTCTCAGTATTCGACGATGCTGTTGACAATGGTGCAAATTTTTACCGTCGGCATCCTCTGTTTCTTCTTTGCCTTTTGGTTTGAAGACGCCGCGCAAATGTGGAATATGGCGGTGCTCCGCCGTCCGGAAGTATGGGGGGCGCTCGCTGTGACATCGTTGTTGGCGACGACCGCGGCGTTTCTCATCCAAACGGCGGTGCAAAAATATACGACTCCCGCCCATGTCGCGCTGATTTTCGCCATGGAGCCGGTGTTCGCCGCTTTGACCGCCTACCTTTGGGCTGGAGAGCGGCTGTCGCCATCGGCCTGGCTTGGCGGCGCTGCGATTTTGGCCGGCATGATTTTCGCCGAACTGCCAAGCATGCGCCTCTGGGGCAGACGGTGGCGGGAAAAGCGGAACATCCCATCGTAGCGACAGAAGCTGTCCTGCATGAAAAGCGGGACAGCTCTTTTCCTAACTCCAGGTGTTAGGCCGCCCATCATTCCAATGCTGTGGACGCTCCACCCGCCTCACCGCCTAAACCATTCGTTTGCGGCGTCGGCACGCCCAATACGAAAGAGCACCGGTCGCCATGCCCAAGAGCGCCCCGCCGACGACTTCGATCGGCTCGTGTCCGAGCCGGGCGCGCAGCTGCCGCTGTCGTTTGTGATAAACGGTTTGTTTTGGGTCTCCTTCCAACTTTTTTACTTCCTCGGCAAGCTCGTTCAGGCGAAGGGCGAGTTCGCCCGCTTGGCGCCGCACCCCTTGCGCATCGTACATGACGATCAGTCCAAACAACGCGGCCAAGGCAAAATCAATCGTGCGCACGCCTCGCTCGAGGGCGATAAATGTCGCTAAGGCGGAAACACCGGCAGAGTGGGAGCTTGGCATTCCGCCGGTTTCGAAAAAGAGCCGCCAGTCCCATCGGCCAGTCTCCAACTGCTTGATCGGGATTTTCAAAAACTGGGCGAGCGCGATTGTCGCGAGCGCCGTCTTCAGCCCCTTGTTCATCACGCTTTCCTCCTTTGCTTATATTTTGACCAAGGGTGGCCATACTATCCGTAAAGAGCGGAGGTGAGAGCAATGACCAAAAACGGCGGCCGAAACCGCGGCACGAAGGCGCCGGGCGTCAACCCGCAAGGCTTTGGCCAAGACGGAACGTTCACCCCGGATCCAAAAAGCAAGCTTGAGAACGCAGCGAAAAAGCTCAACACAAAATAAAAGCAGGCTTCCCGATATGGGAGCCTGCTTTTTGTCGTTATTGTTTCACTTTCGCCAATTTTTCGCGCAACACCATTTGCAAAATGCCGCCGTGGCGATAGTAGTCGATTTCGACTTCGCTGTCAAAGCGGACGATGACCTCAAATTCTTTCTTCTCACCCGTATCCGGGTTCGTCGCCGTCACTTTGACGAGATCGCGCGGTTTGACGTTTTCATCGATGTGAATGTCGAACACTTCTTTACCCGTCAAGCCGAGCGTCTCCGCATTTTCGCCTTCTTTAAATTGCAGCGGCAGGACGCCCATCAAAACGAGGTTCGAGCGGTGGATGCGCTCAAAGCTTTCGGCGATGACCGTTTTAATGCCGAGCAAGAACGTCCCTTTCGCCGCCCAGTCGCGCGAGCTGCCCATGCCGTAGTCTTTGCCGGCGATGACGACAAGCCCAGTGCCGTCTTGTTTGTATCTCATGCACGCATCGTACATCGACATCACTTCGCCGGTCGGCCAGTACGTCGTATAGCCGCCTTCCGTGCCCGGCGCGATTTGGTTGCGGATGCGGATGTTGGCGAACGTGCCGCGCATCATCACTTCATGGTTGCCGCGCCGCGAACCGTACGAGTTGAAATCTTTCGGCTCGACGCCTTTCGAGATCAAATATTGGCCTGCCGGCGTGTTTTTGCCGATCGACCCAGCTGGCGAAATATGGTCAGTCGTGACCGAATCACCGAACTTGCCGACGACGCGCAAGCCGGTGAGAGGTTCAACTTTGCGCACTTCCGGCGACAAGCCTTCAAAGAACGGCGGATTTTGAATGTACGTCGAGTTTTCATCCCATTGGTACAGCGGCTCATCCGTCGTTTCGATGGCGTTCCAGCGCGGATTGCCGTCGAACACGCGCTCATATTCTTTGCGGAACAGTTCCGGATCGACCGCTTGCTTGACGACATTCTTCACTTCTTCCATCGACGGCCAAATGTCGCGGAAATAGACGTCGTTGCCGTCTTTGTCTTTGCCAATCGGCTCGTTCAACAAGTCAATGTCGACCGTGCCGGCGAGCGCATAGGCGACAACAAGCGGCGGCGATGCCAAATAGTTGCCTTTGACAAGCGGGTGGATGCGGCCTTCAAAGTTCCGGTTGCCGGACAGGACGCTTGTCACGAGCAGATCGCTTTCCGCGAGCGCTTTTTCGAGCTCCGGCGCAAGCGGACCTGAGTTGCCGATGCATGTCGTGCAGCCGTAGCCGACAATGTTGAAACCGAGCTGTTCAAGATACGGAAGCAGCCCCGAGTCACGCAAGTAGCCGGTGACGACTTTCGAGCCCGGCGCGAGCGACGTTTTCACGTATTTCGGCACTTGCAAGCCTTTTTCGACCGCTTTTTTCGCCACTAAACCAGCGGCGACAAGCACGTACGGGTTCGACGTGTTCGTACAGCTTGTGATCGCCGCGATGACGACAGCGCCCGTTTTTAATTTCACTTGTTCGCCGTTCAGCTCGACCGTAATTTCCCGCTCCAAGTCCGCTTCCGTCAAGCCAAAGCCTTGGTTGCCTTGCGGCGCTTTCACCGCGTCGCGGAACGACTGTTTCATTTTCGAGAGCGGGATCAAGTCTTGCGGCCGTTTCGGGCCAGACAAGTTCGTTTCAATTTCCGACAAGTTGATTTCCACAACATCCGTAAACACCGGCTCCGGTGCATCCGGCGTGTAGAACAAACCGTTCGCTTTGCAATACGCTTCGACGACTTGAACGTGATGTTCGTCGCGGCCGGTCAAGCGCAAATAGTCAAGCGCTTCAGCGTCGACCGGGAAGAAGCCGCACGTTGCCCCGTATTCCGGCGCCATGTTGGCAATCGTCGCCCGGTCGGCAAGCGGCAAAGTCGCCACTCCTGGTCCGAAAAATTCAACGAATTTGCCGACGACGCCTTTTTTCCGGAGCACTTGCGTCACCTTAAGCGCCAAGTCGGTGGCCGTCGCTCCGTCCGGCAGCTTGCCTGTCAGGCGGACGCCGATGACTTCCGGCACCGGGAAGTACGACGGTTGGCCGAGCATGCCGGCTTCCGCTTCAATGCCGCCGACCCCCCAACCGAGGACGCCGAGGCCGTTGATCATCGTCGTATGCGAGTCCGTGCCGACAAGCGTATCCGGGAACGCTTCGTACTCGCCGTTCTCCCCTTCGACCGCGTGAACGACGCTTGCCAAATATTCCAAGTTCACTTGGTGGACGATCCCCGTTGCCGGCGGAACGGCACGATAGTTGTTAAACGCTTTTTGCGCCCATTTCAAAAACTTGTACCGTTCGGCGTTCCGTTTGAATTCCAAATCCATGTTGTACTCCAGCGCATCGTCTGACCCGTAGCGGTCGACTTGCACCGAGTGGTCGATGACGAGATCGACCGGAATTTCCGGGTTGATTTCGTACGGATCGCCTCCCAAATCGGCCATCGCTTTGCGCATCGAAGCCAAATCGACGACAGCCGGCACGCCGGTGAAGTCTTGCAAAATGACGCGCGACGGCTTAAACGGCACGTCGATGTCTTTCATTTCCGGCGTTCCCCATTTCGCCAAGTTTTCGACGTGCTCTTTCGTGATGACGCGGCCGTCGACTTGGCGGAGCACCGATTCAAGCAATACTTTGATCGAGTACGGCAGGCGGCTCACCTGGCCGATGCCCGCTTCTTCAAGCGCTTGCAAACGGTAATAATTGTATTTTTTACCGTTGACTTCGAATGAAGAGCGGGCGTTGAACACATCTTGTTTCGCCATATGTATAACCCCCTTCACTTCACAATAATACTATACTATTTTTTCGCACAAAAGTCGAAAAAATAGCATGAATTCTCCCAATCCCCATAAAGTTCGGCACGACTTTATCTTATTATAGAACAGCACAAGTTGTAAATAATGATTTCCAATGTCTCGCCATATTACTTCCTTACCGCGGCAAAAGAGGAATAAGGCGCCCGTTTCGTCGCAAACTAGAAGCGGAGGTGAAACGAATGGCAAAGCGAAAAGCAAACCACGTGATCCCTGGCATGAACGCCGCCAAAGCGCAAGGAATGGGGGCCGGCTACAACGAAGAGTTTTCCAATGAACCACTGACAGAAGCACAGCGCCAAAACAACAAAAAACGAAAAAAGAACCAATAGCGTGGCGGCCATTCCGCCATCCCGGACTGCCATAGCATGAAAAAAGGGAATGTCCGCCGCCGGCATTCCCTTACTCGTTTTCATTGACTTCGTCAACGATCGCCTGCAAATCGCTGCGGAATTTTTCGAGCTGCACGCGCTGCGTTTCCGAGGCAACTTCGAGCGCGTTTTCAATTTGGGCGAACGCCTCGTTTACTTCTTGCCGAAGATGGGCCAGCTGGTGGCCGTAGTCGGCTTGATCACGCACCAAGTGATCGTGCCATTCTTTCGCTTCCATCGTCGCCTTTTGCGCTGCTTGAAACGCCTCTTGCTTCGTTTTATGGTAAACCATGGCTCGTCCCTCCTTCGCAGTCATCGCGGTCGTTCACTACTTATCGTTTCAAACCGGGCGCAAATTATGCGCCGAATAAGCGAAAGCACAACGCCGCATGCTAACGGACAAAGGAGGGACAACAAATGACGAACAAAAACGACGGCAAAGATATGCGCAAAAACGCCCCAAAAGGCGACAATCCTGGGCAGCCGGAGCCGCTTGACGGTTCGAAAAAAGTGAAGAACCGCAATCACACGCGGCAAAAGCACAACACAAGCCACGATATGTGACGCAAACAAGCGGAGTTTTCCTTCTCCGTTCAGCCGAGACCGGCGGCAGCCGGGAGGGCTGAACGGCTGGCGCCCTTATGTTCACATAATAAAATTATTGTAAAATCAACAAAGCGGGCGGTCGCTAGAACAGCCCGTTGCCGCCCGCCTTGGGTTCATTCCCGTTGAAGCGAATCATCCTCACCCGGTCAACAAGCCGGCCGACGACAATTATGATTCGGTTGTTTGCCGCTTGAGCGCTTCATACAGCTCCACGAATTCAGCGGCTAAATCCTTGACCGTGATCGCCGTCATTAAATGATCTTGGGCATGCACCATCAGAAGCGTCACCACCGGCTGCCCGCCGCTCGCTTCTTGTTGCAGCAACGCGGTCTGCAGCCCATGGGCCGCCTGCAGTTCTGCTCCCGCCTGTTCAAGCAGCCTGCGCGCCTCGGCAAATTCCCCTTTTTTCGCCGCCGTAATCGCCTCCATTGCATAACTGCGGCCGTTTCCGCCATGAAGAATCAGTTGGAATACAGTTTGTTCATACGTTTGCATAACGCCATCTCCTATAGTTGATAGAATTCACGGTACGTAATTAACTGGACACCACGCTCTGCGATCTCCTTAGAGAGCGCTGGATCGGTCAGTACAGCCAACTCCTCGATCCGTTGCCGGCAATAAGAGCTTCCCGCAGCAAGAGGGGCGTCCATATAGGCCGGATGGCACATCACTTCTGCCGTCTGCCCGTCGCCAATCCGGTCGATGAGCGTCAAAAAATGGTCCTTTGTCAATCCATCCCCGTAAAAGTCGGGAAAAAAGACATCGACGGTTGCCAGCCGGTGCGGCCGTGTCGTCCGCACCGGACGGATCGGCAGCCGATAGCGTTCAGCCAATTGTTCCACAACCGGAAACACATTCGGGTGCTCATGGACGTGATGATGGCTGTCGATATGCGTTGGAGAGAGCCCAAGCGAGAAAAACCGCTCGAGTTGGGCAGCAAGCTCCCGCTCGATATCGCTGCGCCTAGCGCCAGCAAGCGCCTCTCCACGCCTAGGAAACTCCCCGTTCTCGTTCACAAGCGACGGAACATCGGCCAGCGGCCGGCCGCACGTCAGCACAAAATGAATGCCGACGCCGAGTTCCGGATGTTCCTTCGCCAATCGGGCGGCGTGTTCTGCCGCTGGCATGTTGGCCATCAGCGTCGCCGACGTGACGACACCGTGTTGAAACGCTTCCAAAATTCCGTAGTTGACCCCTTTCGAGTAACCGAAATCATCGGCGTTGACTATGCAATAGCGCGGCATTTCGTTCCTCTCCTTATTTACAGCGATTGCGTTGTTCCCGCTCCGCTTGAGATCGTTGGATCGGTCTGCTCTTCGGCCGCTTTTTGTTTGTCCCAAATCGAGAAAAATGGATAGTAGATGGCAAACGCGATGAAGAAGTTGACGATTTGCAAAATGCTCCCGGAAATTTTGCCCCCCGTCGCTAAATAGCCACTGATCACGATCGGTGTCGTCCATGGCACGGCCACCCCGCTTGGTTTGGCGACAAGCCCAGTCGCCATCGCCGCGTAGGAGACAACAACAAGCACGACAGGCACGAGAATGAATGGAATGATAAGCAATGGATTCATGACGATCGGCATACCGAACGTGATCGGCTCATTAATATTGAAAATGCCAGGTGCGATCGCGAGCCGCCCTAAGCTTTTCAGCTGCCGGCTGCGCGCCCGAAGCATCATGGTCAACGCCAACGCCAATGTCGCTCCTGAACCGCCGATGTAAATCCAAAGATCAAAAAACTGCTGCGTAATGACGTTGGGCAGTTCGGCATTCGGATTTTGCTGGAACACCATCCGGTTTTCGTCCATCAGCGACAACCAAATCGGCCCCATTACTCCTCCTACGATCGCCGCCCCGTGCAAACCGGTCGACCATAGCAGCTGCACAAGCAGTACAGCGACAATGGCGCCAAATAAACTGCCGCCGAGCACACTGAGCGGTTTGTTTAGAAGCACAGATACAATATTATGGAAACTTTCAAACGGTGTCATTTCCAAAATAAGGCGGGCCACCCAGACAACGACGAGAACAGCGGCCCCCGGAATCAAAGCAACAAAAGAGCGGGCCACTGCAGGCGGCACCCCATCCGGAAGTCGAATGACAATATTTTTTTGGATGATTTTTCGGTAAATTTCCGTCGATACGATCGCCAAAATCATGGCGACAAACAAACCTTTGCTGCCGACCCATTGCACCGGAATGCCGCCGCTGACCATAATGGCTTCTTTCGCTCCTTCCGGCGTGAACGGCACTTTATACGGAGTTGCGAGCAAAAAAGCGGCAAGTGAAATCGCCCCGGCCGAAAGCGCATCAACTTTGTACTTTTCCGCCAACCGGTAAGCGACGCCGAAGCTGACGACAAGCGCCATAATGTCGAATGTCGCCCCGACCGGATACAACAGCTTATCGAGCCAATGTTCGCCAAACCATTTCGCCATCCATTCGTTATAGCCGGGGATCGGCAAAAAACCAATGATTAAAAATAAAGACCCGATAATCAAGAGCGGCATCGACAAAATGATTCCATCACGAATGGCTTGCAAATGGCGCTGTTCGGCAATCCTGCCGGCGATAGGCATCACACGCTCTTCCAACACACGAATAAACCGATCCATCCGCCCCTACCCCCTGTTTATTTTTTTAACCGCAGCGCAAAGTCCAGCACCCCAGAGCCGTTGACACGCCCGTAGTCAGCTGGATTGATGACATCAACCGGAATGCCGCGCGCCTCACCCTCTTTTTTGAAGGCGGCGAGCTTATAGCGGATTTGTGGGCCAATCAGCACAACATCCGCCTGGTCGAGATGACTTTTCGCTTCATCAGCTGACACAGCCCAAATGTTCGCCTCGATCCCTTTTTGCTTTGCCGCCTCCTGCATCTTCGTCACGAGCAAACTCGTCGACATGCCGGCGGCGCAAATGAGTAAAATGTTCATCGCTTTTCTCCTCCTTTGTTTTGTGATCGCCATCTTAACAAGCAAATTCCATGCCAACAATAAAAAAGAAGTGAAAAGCGAGATCGGCTCATTGTGTGTCAGTCAGCGGCAACTGTGTATTGAAACCGTTTTCAATCAAACAGCGCAAAACAAAGAAGCAGACGCCTTATGTGTCCCGTTTTTGCTGCAGCGAGCGGAAAAAGCGAATAATGTGACACAATTCATTCTCACCGATGCGAACGCCGTACCGCTGTTCGAGCGGAAACAACCCCTCCTTCACGATCGTATACAGCGGTTCGTGTTCACGGCAACCACCGTCCGTCCCAGCATCGCTTGATGGTTCACCGGCCAACAACCGATCAAGCAGGCAGCATAAATGAAGGACAAGTCCGGCCATATCGCTGGACTGCGACGGAAACCCAATCTCTTGGCTGATCGACGCGAGCACCGCACGGATCACCGGAATCGCCCGTCCTGAGGACAGATGGCGAAGATGGCCGTCCAGTTCTCGGGCCATATGCATATACATTTCTTCATCATCGACAAGCGCTTGTATTTCTTTCATGGCTTTCAGACTGAGCACTTCGTCCAAAGCAAAGTGCGGAACCCGTTCATCGAGGCGGAAATGGCTGACGATGGCGACGATTCGAACATGTTTGGCTATGTTTGACAACCTATTTTGCGCTTCTTTTTCATCAACGATATGAATAGGGATAATTTCCCACAATTGTTCATCAAGCTGCAAGTAAGTTTCCAATATATGCTTTAATGCAAGCGCACTTCCTTTTCCCGTCAAACAAGCCGTAACAATCGCCAGCCTATCTTGCTCCGCCCCGTCCTCTTCCCAAAACGGTTGGCTCATATAATATGGCGCAGCGGTTTTCACTTCGTTATAAATGTCGACAAGCGAATAGCCGAGCATCGCTTTGCGGGCGGCTTCCAATACATGCGGCGTACTCGCTGCAGAAATGACTTTCACTGGAATGGCAAGCTCTTTTTCTAAAAAATGGGCAAAAGACACGAGCGATCCCATATCAACAAGCAGCAATGCCCCTTTCGTCGATGCAACCGGCTGCAAGACCGCTTTTACTTGCTTGTAAACTTGTTTCGGGTCCGCATCGAGCGGCATATCGACCGCTTGCACGCATGCGGCTGCCAACAATTTGTTGACGACATCCGCCATAGCCGACGCAACGCCGTTGCCATGCATGATGACAACCACCGCCACCCGCTCTTCCTGTTCCTCCTGTTCTTCGTCACGGTGCGCGAAAAACATGGTCAAAAACCCCGCTTCATCGATGGGAAAATCAATGCGCATCTGTTCTTCCATAAGCTGCAAGCAGTCCAAGGCAACGGCAAACTCTTTTTTATAAGCGGTGCGCACCTGATTGAGCTGTGGGTGGGTCACGGCGTTCCCGGTCCGAAGGCGATTAAGCGCCGTTTGAATATGCAAAGCGAGCGCATACATCACCTTTTCCGGAAAACGGCGTTCCAGTCTGTTCTCCGCGTAGGCGATTAGCGCCTCGGTTAATGACAGGACGTCAGGTGCGATCATTTTCTCCAGATCGCAGCGATCGCGAATGCGGCGATGAAGACCTTTCATATACTGCGAAACATAACGTTCAATGTCCATCTCAAGCAGCAAATCCAGTTCATCGCCGGTGACGCCCTGCTTTTTCAACTCACTGTATTTGCGCTCAATATTGTCATAAATCGATTGCTGGTCATCATTCACCAGTTCTGGTCGGCATTCGCCTCCATGCGCTGAAAACACGCACCGACCGTGCGGCAGCGGAAAGGAGGCGGCCTGCGGATGCTTTTTCTCGAGCAGCAGCCCGCTTTGCACCTCAAACGACAAGTCAGCGCGCTGGATGCGGACGTTTTCTTTTTTTCCGGTGACATAGTCGGCATACGCCTTGGCGCAAACGAGCTGAATGTCGGCTTTCAGCTGTCCGACGTTGTTTGGACAGGGGTAAAACAAAAAGGCGCGCAACGCATTGGCAGAGACATGAATGTCTTTCCCGAGGCGCACCGCTTCCTGTTGAAAAAATTGCATGACGAGACAGTATCGTTCCTCAAGCGTCCGCTTCTCAAGCGGCGGCAGCCAAATATGCATCGGAATGCGGCGACGAAACGTTTTCAGCAAGTTGGATTCCGGGTTTTCAGTCGTTGCGCAAATCAACAGCACATCAGCCTTTCGTTCCGTGTCCGTTTCCCCTAGCCGGCGGTAGACGCCGCGGTCAATGAATGTAAACAGCATCTCCTGACCTTCCGCCGGCAGGCGGTGCACTTCATCTAAAAATAAAATGCCTCCATCCGCCTTCTCAAGCAGCCCTTTTTGTTCATGCGCTCCCGTGTACGCTCCTTTCCGGATTCCAAACAGTTGCCCAAGCAACAGTTGCGGGTTGTTGGCGTAGTCAGCACAGTTAAAAGTCACAAACGGCGCCCCCGGCGGAAAACGGCCAGTTGCGACGGCAAATTCATGGAGCAACTCGGCAAACATCGATTTTCCCGTCCCAGTTTCCCCGACAATCAGCATCGGCAGTCCTTTCGGCGGATACAAGAGGGCAGCTTTGCCCTGCTCGATGGCCATGGCCAAACTCGGCTGTTCGGCGGCAAGCCGGTCCAACCGCGGCGCTGTCGCTCTATTGCCGGCGACCGCAAACCGCACCGGCCTTCCCGGCCGTTTTTGCACTTTTCCTTCCCTCCACAACCGATTCAAATCGCGGCTGACGTTAGCTCGATCCAATCCGAGAGCGTCAGCTAGCTCCTCTGCGCTCGCCCACGACTCTCCGCTCTTCTTCCACTGACACAGCGTGTTATAGATGAGATCGATTCTTTTCACGATCGCTCCCCTCCTCGTTACACACATTCGCAGCCGCCGGTCGAAATTCCTGCCGAATCGTGATGAAACAACGCCGGCCCGCCGCTATGCACAAAACAAAAGAACGAGGCCTTATTCGACCCCGTTCATCTCGTGAAGACATGGTGCCCGATGCGAATCGTCACCGGACGCGACAACATCCATTTGTCTTTTGTGATTTTCGGATTGTAGAAATAAAGCGAGCCGCGGCGATCGTTTGGGAATAAGGCTAGCGCCTTGTCGACCGCCTCGTAATCCTGCTTGGTCGGCTGAATGCGGGTCAATTTCCCCGTTTTGGCTGGCACAAACGCATAGCCGGATTTCGTTTTTTGATAAATGACGCCGCGCACCGTCTTTGGAAACTCCGGATGCTTTGTGCGGTTTAAAATCACAAGCGCCACTTCCACCTTGCCGGCAAACGGCTCGCTCGAACCGGTCTCCGCTTGCACAAGCTGGGCGAGCAGCTTCCGGTCAGCGGCGCTTAATGAGATCGATTTCTTCTTTGCCGGCGCCGAAGCCGATCGTTTCGCCGCAGCCGGCACTTTCAGCCTTTCTCCGGCATAAATGGCATCGCTTTTTAAGTGATTTAACAACTTTAACGAAGCAACCGTAGTATGATATTGTTTGGCGATCTTCGACAACGTATCCCCTTTTTTCACTTGATAGTATGTATACGAGCCAGCCGCTTCCGCCGACAGCCCATGAGAGCTTAACGCCATACAGCAAATGATCGTGAGCGCTGCAATCGTCTTTTTCACTTTCACTCTGCGCATCCCCCTCATCGTTGCCTTTTGGCTTTTTTTCTTTGTTTACTAGATTAGCAGGCAAAGAAGGGAACGTCACTGTATATCTTTTCCATACAAAGCGGCCGGCGGCTTTCAATCCATTGGCGCTGTAAGGTGGGACAAGCTTTTTTACAGTTGCATTACAGTTGCGTTACGCTTCGTAACAAGCCGCTGTTTGAAACTTGCCAAACAGCAAGCTTTTCGACATAATAGTAGACGAATCTTGCCTATGGCAAAAACAGTTGATCATCATGTTGGGGTGGGGATCGTGCTGACCGGATGGTTTCTTTGGTTTATTTTGCTTTGGGTCGTCTTTTTGCTTGTCATGATGTCGATCGGCGGCTTTTTCATGTTCCGCAAGTTTTTGAAGCGGCTGCCGAAAGAAGATGGGAAATCGGAGCTCGACTGGCAGGAATATTACATTGAACAGACGCGTCATCTATGGGGGGAAGAAGAAAAAGCGCTGCTTGAGGAATTGGTTCGCCCTGTGCCGGAATTGTTCCGCGACGTCGCGCGGCAAAAGATCGCCGGCAAAATCGGCGAGCTTGCGCTCAAGGAACAGGCGCCGCGCATCACACGCGACTTGCTGATCCGCGGCTATATCATCGCAACCCCCAAGCGCGACCATAAGTTTTTGATCCGGACATTGCAGGCGAAGAACATCGATCTCGCCCCTTATAAACATTTATTGGAAAGCCGCTGACGTTCCGCCTTTCGTCTAAGGCTGACCGGCGGCTTTCGTCTGTTTCAGCATGGAAAAAGCGGCCCAAACAAGCAGCTTTTTAGGCCGGGACCGACGACTTCAGCTCCGTCTGCGGGACAATTCCAGGGAAGCGAAGTGAAGCGGCTTGGTGCAACAAAAAAGGGAGCTGTCCATCAGCGGGACAGCTCTTTATGTCAGCACTGGCGGTTTCAGCTGCGCCGCCAGCTTTCTATACGAAACGTACATCGCAATCCGCCATGGGACGATCATCGAAAACGCGAGCAAATAAAACATGCCGCTTAACTGGCGGTAGTCGATCGTTCGTCCTAAATACGTTTTCAAGCCAAGACGAATGACAATCAACCCGAGCAAAATCCAAATAAAGGATTTTGAGCGTTTCAAATAAATATCGCTGCCACGGATTTCAAATTTTGACGTTTTAATGAGAAACAGCGAGAAAAACAGGCCGAGAATGACCGCTTCGATGAGCTCCCCGCGCGTAACGCGAAAGACCGGATCGATGAACATCAGCGCCCCGGTGCTCATAAACAGCGGCGGCAAAATAATTTTTTTGGCATTCGTCGGCTTTTCCGACGCCTTCATGCGCACAAAAAAGATGAAAAACGCCATCACAACGGCGATGAGCGATGTAATGAACGCCAAAGCCATCACCTTCTTCCGACAAAATTCACGGACAACGCTATTATAGCAAAAACCGCTCCGCTTGCCTACCGCCCTCTCCAGCCGCCCCCGCCTTCGCCAAACATCGCGCTCGCTTCATCCCTCTCGCTTGCCAAGAGGAACGCAGTCAGCTGTTTTCCAGCGGTCATAAGCCGGCGCCTTCCTATGCCGTACGAAGCCAAAGCCCGCTTACAAAAGACGGGCAATCGCCTCGAGCACGCGGGTTTCTTCAAACGGCTTGACGATGAAGTCAGCCGCTCCGGCTTCAATGGCCTCAACGACCATACGCTGCTGCCCGAGCGCCGAGCAGATGATGATTTTCGCCCCGGGATCGATCTCCTTAATCGCCCGCACCGCTTCAATCCCATTCATGACCGGCATCGTAATGTCCATGATGACAAGATCGGGGCGCAGCCGGCGATACAGCTCGACCGCCTCTTTGCCGTTTTCCGCCTCACCGGCTACGGTGTGATCCGTTTTTTCCAGTATGCGCGCCAGCGTTACCCGCATAAACTTCGCATCGTCAGCAATTAAAATGGCAGCCATCTTTCCATCGCCCTCTCCTCAACGATATTCCTCCAACAACAGCCGCACAAAGGGCGGCTCCATCGCCGCTAAAAACCAGTAAATCCGCCAAACAAGCTTGTCGTATAAGCAATCAGCTTTGTCATCCAGTCAAAGTACAAAACGACGCCCATCGCCACCATGACATAGCCGCCCGCCTTCATGATGGATGCGCTATGGCGGCGGATCCATTGCAGCTTGCCGATAAAAAACGACAACATGAAAAACGGAACGGCAAATCCAAGCGTATAAGCAAGCATATACATCATTCCTGAGCCCGGGTTGGTGGCGGCTAGAGCGACAACCGCCACCAAAATCGGCCCCATGCACGGCGTCCAACCGGCGGCAAACGCCATGCCGATCAGCACGGAGCCGACATATCCCGATGGCCGTTCACGAAACGAAATGCGCCGATCTTTCAGCAAAAACGCCGGCTTCCACAGCCCGGCGACGACGAGGCCAAGAGCGACGATCACGACCGCGCCGATTTGCCGGATCGCATCTTGATAATCAACAAACAGCCTTCCAAGAAGCGAGGTGCCAAAGCCAAGCGAGATAAAAATGAGCGAGAAGCCGAGCAAAAAGCAAAGCGTATGCCATAAGCTGCGGCGGTTCAGCATCGCGTTTTCCTCTTTCAACTCGCTGACCGACACGCCGGTGATATACGATAAAAACGCCGGATAAAGCGGCAAGCAGCACGGGGAAATAAACGACAAAAACCCGGCGCCGAACGCTAAAAATAGATTGAGATCATTCATTGGTGAACCAGCCCCTGCTTTTTTACTTTTTATTTTAGCAGAATTCCTTCTTCCCGTAACACGTTTCTCATTGTTCCTGGTCAATTTTTCTATTTTCCATTTTTGCGTTCACTGATAAAATAGTATAAAGCACCATACACAATACTTCAAGCAAAGGACGGTCGATTCGTGCCGAAATGCAAATTGTTGACCTTGATTGAACAAAAGCGGATGGAGCTTGTCGACACGGTGGCCAAAACGGGGTTAAACTCGGCGGCGGCCATGAAAATCAGCAAAGAACTTGACACGTTGCTCAATGCCTATCAACGCGAACAAACCAAGCGGCGAAAGCAAAGCGCCTCCCGCTAGGCGGGACATGGCGCTTTCTTCTTTTTGTTCCAAGCAGGGGCGGCAAAACGCCGCCATTTACGCATGGACGTCGACGAGGCCGTTTTGCAGCAAGTACATTTGGTAGTAAAGCCCTTTTTGCGCCAGCAGTTGCTGATGCGTACCGCGCTCGATGATTTCGCCGCGGTGGAGGACGAAAATTTGATCAGCGTCTTGAATCGTTGATAGACGGTGGGCGATGGCGATCGTCGTCCGCCCTTTCCGCATGCGCATGAGCGCATCTTGAATCGCTTCCTCTGTTTCGGTGTCAATATGGGCGGTCGCCTCATCGAGCACCAAAATTTTCGGATCAGCAGCGATCGTGCGAGCAAAGGAAAGAAGCTGGCGCTGACCGCTTGATAACGTCGCCCCGCGCTCGGCGAGCACATGGTCGTAGCCGCCGGGCAATTGCTCAATAAACGCATCGGCCTGCACGAGCCGAGCGGCCTCCTTAATGGCTTCGTCGTCCAGTTCCTGATTATACATGCGAATGTTCTCTTTGACCGTCCCGTAAAACAAAAACGGATCTTGCAAGACAAGGCCGAGGCGGCGGCGCAGCTCGGCGCGCGAGTAATCGCGGATCGACCGGCCGTCAAGCAAAATATCGCCGCGGTCAAACTCATAAAAGCGCATGAGCAAGTTGATGATCGAACTTTTGCCGCTGCCAGTATGGCCGACAAACGCGACCGTCTGACCTGGACGGATGACAAACGACAGCCGTTTCAGCACATCCCGTTTGCCGTCGTAGGAAAAGCTGACATCCCGAAATTCGATTTCCCCGCGCTCGATCACATGCGGCGACCAATTTGGATTGGCCGGCGCCTCTTCTTGATGATCAAGAAGGGCAAACACGCGAGAGGCGGAAACGATCGCCTGCTGGTAAAGAGACAGGCGCATCATCATTTGCGTCACCGGTTCGAAAAAGCGCTCCAAATAGTTGACAAACGCATACAGCACGCCGATCTCAACTGGGCCATCAAGCGCCGTGATGCCAAAAAAGCTGAGCACAACCATGATCGACAACATATACACCACATCGATCGCCGGTCGAAGCAGCAGTCCATCAAGGTGGATGTTTTTCATCCCCGCCTTGTAATGCGCTTCATTGACGGCGGCAAACTCTTGATATAAACGGCGCTGCTGGCGGAACGCTTGAATGACGGCCATTCCTTGCAGCGATTCGTTCAATTTGGCGTTCAGTTCGCTCAGCCGTTCGCGCATCTCTTGATAAAACACTGAGCTGTAGCGGCGGTATGTGTGCATGATGAACGCGATCGCCGGGAGGATGAACAGGCAAAACAACGCAAGCTTAGCATCAAGCGAAAACATGGCGACAAACACGCCGATGACAAACAAGCCGTTTTGCACAAAGGCCGCTAGGACGCTGATGAACATGTCCTTGATCGCTTCTGTATCGTTCGTCACCCGCGAAACGATGCTTCCGCCCGGCGTCCGGTCAAAATAGCTCATCCCGAGCCGGTGCACTTTCGCAAACACATCCATCCGCAGCGCTTGAATGACGTACAAAGCGAGCCGCTGAAACTCGACAAGCTGGAAGTAGGAAATGATCGTTTTCAAGACGAGCACGCCGAGATAGGCGGCCGCCAGCGCCGCCACCGGTCCAAAAGCGAGGCGGCCCGGCACCAAATAGTCATCAATGAACACTTTCACCAAATACGGGCCGGAAAGCTCCCCGGCCGTTGCCAACAGAAGAAGCGCAAACGCAAGCGCAGTTTCTTTTTTGTATCTTCCCATATAAGCGAGCAGCCGCCATAAGACGCGCCGCTGCTCTTTTGTTGTCAACCATCGGTCGTTCATCCACTTCCCCCTATCTTACAAACAACTTGTATTTTCAGGTTTTTCGCTCCGCTCGTTTTTGGCGAGAGCTCGAACGTTCAGACCTGTTGTTACTCCGCAAGCGCCTCAAGCTGCTGGCGTCGGTGCATGTCACGATACCAGCCGCCTTCTGCCATCAGCTGCTCGTGCGTTCCGGCCTGCACAATTCGCCCCCCGTCAAGGACGAGAATCCAATCGGCATGCTCAACCGCGCTTAAACGGTGAGCGGCGATGATCGTCGTTTTTCCGCGCCGCTCCTGTTTGAGCGCCGCTAAAATCCGCGCCTCGGTCTTCGCATCCACGGCCGACAACGCGTCATCAAAAATGAGCACTTCCGGGTCAATGAGAAGCGCCCGGGCGATTGACAGCCGCTGTTTTTGCCCACCGGATAGGGAAACGCCGCGCTCTCCGATGACCGTCTCATACCCGTCGGGAAACTGCAAAATGTCATCATGAATGTCGGCCAGCCGCGCCGCCCGTACGACCTCGTCCTCTCCGGCTTCCGGCTTGGCAAAGGCGATGTTGTCGCGGATGGAGGCAGAAAACAAGAAATGGTCTTGCGGCACGTAGCCGATCGCCGAACGGAGCGCGAAAAGCGTATAATCGCGGATGTCGCGGCCGCCGAAGCGAATCTCGCCGTCATAGCCGTCAAACTCGCGCAGCAGCAGGCGAAGCAACGTCGTTTTTCCCGCCCCCGTTTTGCCGACGACGCCAAGCGTCGCCCCACGCTTGAGCTGAAAACGAATGCCCCGAAGCGCCGGCTTCGCCTCGCCCGGATAGGCAAATTGACGAACATCATACTCAATGTCGCCTTGCGGAGCGATGTGAAGGGCATCCGGACGTTCGTTGATTTCATCTTGTTCAGCCAACAGCGCCCGCACCCGGTCGTACGAAGCACGCCCTCGCTCAACAATGTTAAACAGCCAGCCGAACGCCAACATCGGCCAAATAAGCAGGCCAAGGTAGGTCGTAAACGACACAAGCTCGCCGATCGTCAATTCGCCCGCCAAAACCATTTGGCTGCCAAACGCCACAGCGAGAAAAAATGACAGCCCAACAAGCAGCCCGATCGTCGGATCAAACAAGGCGTCAATTTTGGCGACGGCAACGTTTTTCGCCACGACGTCTTCCGATTGACGGCGAAACGCCTCGACATCGTGTTCCTCATAGCCGAACGCCTTGATGACGCGGATGCCGTTGACGCTTTCCTGCACCTTGTCGTTCAGCGACGAAAACGCCGCTTGCGCCGTTAAAAACCGACGATGGAGCATCGTCCCATAGCGGCTCGTCGCCGCCGCCATCACGGGCATCGGCAATAGGCTGATGAGCGTCAGCTTCCAGCTGATCGAAAACGCCATCGTTGCCAACACAAACCCGCCAAGCGTCACCGAGTCAACAAGCGTCAAAATGCCGCTTCCGGCCGTCTGCTGAATCGCTTGCAAATCGTTGGTCGCATGGGCCATTAAATCGCCGATCCGCTTCCGCTGGTAAAACGACGGCGACATGTTCGTAAAATGCTGATACAGCTCGTTGCGCAGCTGGCGGGCAAGCTTGACCGCCGAACCGAAAATGAAAATGCGCCAAGCGTAGCGGAGCCCGTAAAGCGCCGCCGCAACGGCGGCGAGGACGGCGATCCAGCGGATGAGCACTTCTTTTGTCATCGTGCCGTTTTTCACATGATCGACCAACAAGCCGATCACTTTCGGCGGGACTGTCTCCAAAAACGCCACGATGACAAGCACGAAAATGCCGGTGATATACGCCTTCTTTTCTTGACGGAAAAACCAAAACAAATCGCGAAACACGCGCATAAGGCCCGCCCTCCTTTCATTTGGCTGACGAACAATCGCCATATTATTGTAACAAAACTAGAAAAATTTTGAAAGAACATTTTGGCAAAATAAAAAGACACTCTCGATCGAGTGTCCGTTTCGCTTATTTCAGTTGATTGTTCATCATTTTCATCATCTGATTGATTTTCTTCTGCGACGGAGTCATGCCCATTTGCATCATCATCATGCGAATCATTTGTTCATTGATCGGCGGGTTTTTCTTCAAATAATTGATCATCGTTTTGCGGGCGACGAAAAATCCGATCGCCACCCCGGCGATGAGCGCCAGCACGCCAACGAGAATCGTACCCCACATAACAGCGATTTTCCTCCTTCTTGTTGTCTCCCTAACAGTGTACTAAACGATGCGTCATTAGACAATATTTCGCGACAAAAATCTTTTCATTACGCAAATTTTCTTCCTTGCCGAGGCGCAGACAGCCAGTAGTAATCGACAAAATCGGCGTCGACCGCCAAAAACGTCGGCGAAAGCCGAGCGAGCGCCCGCCCGATGTCCGCGGCAAGCGGCGCGCTGTCAGCGACAAGAAGCAAGCGGCGCTTTTGCACGACAAGCAACGCTTCCTCGCCGGCGTCGTTTTGCAAAACAAACATATTGCGCTCCAAATTTTTGCCGACGCGGCCGGCAAAATATTGCTTTAAGCCAAGTTCCAGGCGCGAAAATGACAGCCGTTCGGTGATAAATTCGACTTGCTTGCGGCAAATCGCCTTCAGCGGCGCTTTCGCGTATTGATGCTCACGAAGCAGTTCGACAATTTTTTCTGCCCGATGGCGGTAATGCGACGCCACATCGTCATTCAACAAATAAATCCAATAGCGGACCATGCCCCATCCCCCATTTCTGTTCATCTATTTTCTATTATAGAAAAGGAAAGGGGAAAAATATGTCTATTAACGGCAAGTTTTTTCACTAACATTGTCGATTTTTGTTTGCGGTGGCCATGCGGCCGCAAACAGGCCAACACGTCATGAACAAGCCTTTGCCCTCGATTCAACCCCGAAAATACTTGACCAAGGCGCAGCCATCTTTCACAAAAACAAGCTGCCCCTGCAACAACGCAAGGGCAGCTTTCCCGGTTACTTGCCGAGCAGCGCTTTTGTGCGGCGGACGACGTTGTCAACCGTAAAGCCATACTCGGCCATGATTTTCTCTCCCGGAGCGGAAGCACCGAATCGGTCGATGGCCAAAATGTCGCCCTCGGCGCCGACGTAGCGCTCCCAACCGAGCGACGCGCCCATTTCAATGGCGAGCCGCTTCGTCACGGCCGGCGGAAGCACTTCATCGCGGTACGATTTTGGCTGCGCTTCGAAGCGGTCCCACGATGGCATGCTGATGACGGAGACATGGATGCCCTCAGCGGCGAGCGCTTCTTGCGCTTTGACGGCCAGACCGACTTCCGAGCCAGTCGCCAACAACAGCGCCTCCGGAGCGCCGTTTTTCGCCGGTGAAACGACGTACGCACCTTTTTTCACGCCTTCATACGCCAACTCAGCTGTTGCCGCCAACGTCGGCACATCTTGACGCGTCAAGACGAGCGCAGTCGGCTTGTCCGTCGATTCGAGCGCCAGCCGCCATGCTGCCGCCGTTTCGTTTGCGTCAGCCGGACGGATGACCGACAAGTTCGGCATCGCCCGAAGCGAAGCGAGATGTTCGATCGGCTCGTGCGTCGGCCCGTCTTCGCCGACGGCGATGCTGTCGTGCGTCAAGACGTAGATGACCGGCAAGCCCATCAGCGCCGCCAAGCGGATCGCCGGACGCAAATAGTCAGAGAACACGAAGAACGTGCCTCCGAACACTTTCAACCCGCCGTGAAGCGCCATGCCGTTCAGCGCCGCCCCCATGGCAAACTCGCGCACGCCAAACCAAATGTTGCGCCCTTCGTAGCTGTCCGGCAAGAAGTTGCCGCCGCCTTTGATGAGCGTTTTATTCGAGCTTGCCAAGTCCGCCGAACCGCCAAACAATTGCGGCACCGCTTTGGCGATGGCGTTGATCACGTCCCCGGACGATGAGCGGGTCGCCAGGCTTTTGCCTGCTTCGTATACCGGCAAAGAAGCTTCCCATCCATCTGGCAGTTTGCCTTCGATCGCTCGCTTCAATTGGGCGGCCAGTTCCGGATGGGCCTGTTCATAGGCGGCGAGCTGCTCATTCCATTCCGCCTCTTTTTTCGCTCCCGGCTCTTGCACCGTCGCACGGAAGTGGGCGTACACTTCTTCTGGCACGTAAAAATCTTCCGCAAATGTCCAACGATACGCCTCTTTCGTCAGCTTCGCCTCTTGGGCGCCGAGCGGAGCGCCGTGGACGCCGGACGTGCCCGCTTTATTTGGCGCGCCGTAGCCAATCGTCGTTTTGACTTCAATGAGCGTCGGCCGGCTGAGGTCCGCCCGCGCCTCCTCGAGCGCTTTGGCGATTTCTTCAATATTGTTGCCGTCCTCAACGCGCAAATATTGCCAACCGTACGCTTGGAAACGTTGGGCGACGTTTTCCGAGAACGACAGGTTGAGCTCCCCGTCCAGCGAAATGTCGTTCGAGTCATACAGGACGATCAGACGGCCGAGCTTCAAGTGGCCGGCGAGTGACGCCGCTTCGCTCGCCACTCCTTCCATCAAATCGCCATCGCCGCAAATGGCGTACGTATAATGATTGATAATCTCAAACCCGTCGCGGTTGTATGTAGCGGCCAAATGCCGCTCCGCCATCGCCATGCCGACCGCCATCGCGATCCCTTGGCCAAGCGGTCCCGTCGTCGCTTCCACGCCCGGCGTATGGCCGTATTCCGGATGGCCCGGCGTTTTGCTTCCCCATTGACGGAATTGTTTCAAATCATCCATCGATACGTCGTAGCCGCTTAAATGAAGCAAGCTGTACAATAACATCGACCCGTGCCCGGCTGACAAGACAAACCGGTCGCGGTTGAACCAGTTTGGATTCGCCGGGTTATGATTCATAAATTTCGTCCAAAGCGTGTACGCCATCGGCGCCGCGCCCATCGGCATGCCCGGGTGCCCGGATTTCGCTTTTTCGATCGCGTCAATCGACAGCGTTCGAATCGTCGTAATCGCCAACTCCTCGATTGAATGCGCCATCGTCTTCCTCCCTTTCATCAACATGGTGTCATTTACTATCATATAGAAAATCGATCGGCTTGTACAACGTTATTTTCCGAGCCACCCCTCTTTCGACCGTTTAATGGAAGCGCCGCCGCTGGCTTTCCTTTAATTTTTTCGGCGTCACGTCGTTGCCGTTCGGGTCAATGACGGTCACTGTATGGAGCATATCGGTCATCGCCTTGCGGAACGCTTGAATGTACTCACGGCGCAGCTTCGCTTGCTCGAAGGCCTCTTCGGCCGACAAGCCGGCCGTTTTCGCTTTTTTCGCCAGTTCATTGATGCGGGCTAATTTATGTTTGGCAAGCATTGATCATCTTCTCCTATCTGCCATATTCTCACTCTGTTTTATCTTATCTGATCAACCGGGAAGATGGCAACGATGGCATCTTGGCTTCCTTTGCCCGCTCGCCGCTTTAGGGTCAGGCGCAGTACACGATCAACGCCGCCTTTGTTGCTCGTCCATATATTCCTGGTAACGCCGATGGACGGTCGCCTTGGACGCCTCGTAACCGAAGCTTCGCATCGTCGCGGCGATATCGGCAAACGTCAGTCCGCGCTCGCGCAAGCGGACGATCTCCTCAACCGGCAGATCAATTCGATCGCGCCCGGCGTTTTCGCCCCGGCGCCTTAGGTTCCGCTCCGGTCGGTAGCCGCTGGCGATGGCTCGCTGCATGCCACGCTTAATTTTGGCGTTATGTATTTTTCTTTGGTACTCCTCGACAATCGCGATGATGGATAACACCATCTCATCGGCCTCCGACAGCGGCATCTCCCCGCGGTGGCTGGCGCTGTATATTTTCACCCCTTGCTTTTTCAAGCAATGCAGCACCGCCATGCGCGCATGGCCGCGCCCAAGCCGCGTTTCATCTTGAATGAGCAGCACATCGACCTCGCCTTCCTCGCAAAGCGAAAGCAGCTCCAACACGCCGTCGCGGTCGGCTTCATAACCGCTCGCCTGCTCGGCGATCACTTTCACGACTTCAAATCCACACTCGGCCGCCAGCTGCTCGAGCTCATCTCGTTGCCTCGCGAGCGACGTTTCCTGTTCAGCTTTGTCCGTGCTGACGCGGCAGTAAATGACCGCCCTCATGGCCAATCCCTTCTTTCCATCACTGATTGACGGCCACCGAGCCGCCCTGCTTTGATTTTAACACAGGAATGACAATTTGTTCACCGGCGGCAAGACGCGGGCTCGGCAAATGGTTGACATCGACGACCCAGCGGATGAACTCATCAGGCGGCATATGGTGTTCCTGTTCGTACTGTTTTGCCAGCCCCCAAAGCGTATCGCCGGGAGCAACCGTGATCGTCACGTATTCTTTTTTATCGACCGGGCTGCTGGCGTAAACGAACCCTGCCAACACGAGCGCAAACAAAAATGAAAACAAAACATAGTGCAGCAACGTTTTCCTCATTCCCTCCCACCCTTTCTAGAATGTTTGTTCGCTTTCCTTCATTATAGCCAGGAACATTTGTTTGTGTCAATAAAAAACTCGAACTTATGTTTGTTTTTTCGTCTTCCGCATGGTATAATGAAGGCAAATGATGTGGCGAGAGGTGTGAAACAATGACGAAACTGTCAAAACGACAACAGCAAATTTTAGAGTTTATTAAACAGGAAGTAAAAACAAAAGGCTATCCTCCGTCGGTGCGGGAAATTGGGGAAGCGGTTGGACTGGCGTCAAGTTCGACGGTCCACGGGCATCTCGCGCGCCTAGAAAGCAAAGGGTACATCCGCCGCGACCCGACAAAGCCGCGCGCCATTGAAATTTTGGACAACGATATGGCCAAGGAGAGAGAAAAAGAGGAGATCATCTCGGTGCCGATCATCGGCAAGGTGACGGCCGGCCAACCGATTACAGCGGTGGAAAACATCGAAGGCTACTTTCCGCTGCCGAAGCGGCTCGCCGCCGGCGAGGAGCAGCTGTTTATGCTTGAAGTGATGGGCGACAGCATGATCGAAGCCGGCATTCTCGACGGCGACTACGTCATCGTCCGCCAGCAGTCATCGGCCAACAACGGCGACATCGTCGTCGCCATGACGGAAGACAACGAGGCGACGGTGAAGCGGTTTTTCAAGGAAAAAGACCACATCCGCCTGCAGCCGGAAAACGCCCATCTTGAGCCGATCATCGTCCGCGACTGCACGATTCTCGGCAAAGTGATCGGCGTCTATCGCCTGTTCGACTGACTCGTGCCGGCCTGCGCCCATAAAAAAGCTGCCCCGTTTTTTTCAGGGCAGCTTTTTTATGAATCAGTAGAGTTCCATATATTGGTCCAATTCCCATTGATGAACCGTTGTCCGATACATATCCCACTCAATTTCTTTCGCTTCGACGAAATGCTCGAATAAATGTTTGCCGAGCGCGTGAATCATCACTTCATCGGACTTCAAGTTTTCCAACGCTTCATGCAGCGTTGCCGGCAAATCGACAATGCCTTCTTCGAGCCGTTCTTCTTTCGTCATGACGTAAATGTTTCGATCCACTGGCGCCGGAGGAGTGAGCTTGTTGCGAATGCCGTCAAGCCCAGCGGCTAAAAGCACCGCCATGGCCAAGTATGGGTTGGCCGACGGGTCGACGCTGCGCACCTCAATGCGCGTGCTCATGCCGCGCGAAGCTGGAATGCGGATGAGCGGGCTGCGGTTGCGCGCCGACCAAGCGACGTAGCACGGCGCTTCATAGCCTGGAACAAGCCGCTTGTACGAGTTGACGGTCGGGTTCGTCACCGCCGTAAAGTTCGGCGCATGCTTCAGCACACCGGCGATAAACTGCCGCGCCGTATCGCTCAACTGCAAGTCGCCGTTCGGATCGAAAAAGGCGTTTTCACCGTTGCGGAACAGCGACAGGTTGCAATGCATTCCTGAACCGTTAATCCCAAAAATCGGCTTCGGCATAAAGGTCGCATGCAATCCGTGTTTGCGGGCGATCGTTTTGACGACGAGCTTAAACGTTTGAATGTCGTCGCACGCTTTTACGGCATCAGCGTATTTAAAATCGATCTCATGCTGGCCCGGGGCGACTTCATGATGGGACGCTTCGATTTCAAACCCCATTTCCTCAAGCTCGAGCACAATGTCGCGCCGGCAGTTTTCCCCAAGATCGGTCGGCGCCAAATCGAAATAGCCGCCGCGATCGTTCAGCTCCATCGTCGGGTGTCCTTTTTCGTCCAGCTTGAAAAGGAAGAATTCAGGCTCAGCTCCTAAGTTAAAGGCGTTGAAGCCAAGCGCCTCCATCTCTTTCAGCATCCGCTTCAAGTTATAGCGCGGACAGCCTTCAAACGGCGTGCCGTCCGGGTTGTAAATGTCGCAGATAAAGCGGGCGACTTTTCCTTTTTCTGAAGTCCACGGGAAAATGACGAACGTATCCAAGTCCGGATACAAATACATATCCGACTCTTCGATGCGGACAAATCCTTCGATCGACGACCCGTCAAACATAATTTTGTTGTTAAGCGCTTTCTCCAGCTGGCTGATCGGAATTTCGACGTTTTTGATCGTGCCCAAAATATCGGTGAATTGCAGGCGGATGTACTTGACATTTTCCTCTTTGACGATGTGTAGAATGTCGTCACGCGTATATTTTGCCATGTCCAAACTCCTCCCCGGCTCGGAAATCATTTTCCGTCATTAATGAAAGAAGCGAGCGAGATCTCCTTGGCGAAGCGATGCGCGCTGGAACCGCCCGGCCTGCAGCAATTCATTCCGCAAAATTTCGCGCAGTTCTTCGTCCGACAGCTTCGGTTTTCCTACTTTTTCGACTTTCTCCGCCTGCTGGTGGCGTCCTTCCTCCCGCGCGGCAAAAATTTGCTTAATGCCCGCCAAGTTGACGCCTTGGTCGATCAAATCTTTAATTTCCAGCAAGCGGTCAATGTCATTGAGCGAAAACAGCCTCCGGTTGCCTTCAGTGCGCGCTGGCGAAACGAGGCCGTGCTCTTCATAATAGCGGATTTGCCGAGCCGACAAGTCGGTCAGCTGCATCACAATCCCAATCGGAAACAATGGCATGGAACGACGAATTTGGCTGCTCATGCCAATTCCTCCTCGCTTTTGATACCTTTATTTTACCATAATGTTAGGAAATGAGTCAATGAAACGTGATGTTTCCTCACAAACAAATCAACCGCTGTTCAAGCAAACGCTGAATGGCGGAACAGACGGCGATTTTCACATGCGAATACGTCAATCCGCCTTGCACATACGCGACATATGGGGGGCGCAACGGCCCGTCGGCCGTCAACTCAATGCTTGCCCCTTGGACGAACGTGCCGGCGGCCATGATCACTTTGTCTTCATAGCCGGGCATGTCGCTCGGATACGGAGTGAAATGAGCGTTGACCGGGGAGGAAGCCTGAATCGCTTGGCAAAACGCCACCATTTGTTCCGGATCGTCAAAACGGACGGACTGAACCAAATCCGTGCGCTTCGCCTTCCACGATGGCGAGGTTTTTAGTCCGATCCGCTCGAGCATCGCCGCCGTAAAAACCGCCCCCTTGAGCGCCTGACCCACGGTGTGCGGCGCAAGGAAAAAGCCTTGATACATATCCGGCAAGCTGTAAAGCGACGGACCGACTTCCGCTCCAATGCCCGGCGAGGTCATCCGATAGGCGCACGCCTCCACATATTCCCGCTTGCCGACAATGTAGCCGCCCGTTTTCGCCAAGCCCCCTCCCGGGTTTTTAATGAGCGAGCCGGCCATCAAATCGGCGCCGACATGGCATGGCTCTTTCTCCTCGACGAATTCTCCGTAGCAATTGTCGACAAACACGACGACATCCGGTTTGATCGACTTGACGAATGCAATCATGTCGCCGATCTCTTCGACAGTAAACGACGGCCGGTCCGCATAGCCGCGCGAACGTTGAATGCCGATCATTTTCGTCCGCTCATGGATCGCTTCGCGAACGGCCGGAAAATCGACCATCCCTTCCGCTGTGAGCGGCACGCTGCGATAACGAATGCCAAACTCTTTCAGCGAGCCGACGCCGCGGCCGCGGACGCCGACGATTTCCTCAAGCGTATCGTACGGAGCGCCCGTGATGTAAAGCAACTCATCGCCCGGGCGCAACACGCCAAACAGCGCGATCGCAATCGCATGCGTGCCGGAAATGATTTGCGGGCGCACAAGTCCCGCTTCCGCTCCAAACACATCAGCGAAAATGCGATCGAGCGTATCGCGGCCCGCATCGTCATACCCATAACCGGTTGACGGAATGAAGTGGGCGTCGCTCACTTGATGGCGACGGAAGCTCTCAAGCACGCGGTATTGGTTGACGTCGACCAGTTCATCGATGCGGCGGTGAATCGGCGCGATTTGTGCTTCGATTTCCTCGATGAGAAGAGCGATGGTTTCTCCGTGTCTCCATTGTGTCCAAAACATAGATGAACCCTTTCTACCGTTGGAATGATTGCAGCTCCCCATACAAGGGGTGCGTCGGCAGCACGTACCCTTGGCAGTCGTACGTGCCTCCCTGTTCATTATAATGCCATTCGTGCAAAATGGTGTCCGATTTTAACCGAGCGAGCAATTTTCCTTCACCGCTTGGGATCGACACGTCGTAACGGGCCATTTGCTGTTTCACCGCCTCTTCAAGAAAATAGCGGAGCCGGTCAATGTCGGCGGCGGAAAGCGCGCTGATCATGATGGAAGCAGTCGTTGTCGGAATGAATTCCGACGCTTTTTGATCGCTTTTATTGTACACCGTGACCATCGGAATGGAAGAAGCCCCTAATTCAGCGAGCAGCCGCGACACCGTTCGCTCGTGCGCAACGTAATCCGGATGAGACGAATCGACGACGTGAAGCAATAGATCGGCTTCCGTCACTTCCTCGAGCGTCGAGCGGAACGCGGCGACAAGTGTCGTCGGCAAGTCTTGAATGAACCCGACCGTATCGGTGACAAGCACCGTGTAGCCGCATGGCAAGACACATTTGCGCGTCAACGGGTCGAGCGTGGCAAACAACAAGTTTTCTTCCAACGAATCGGCGGCGGTCAGCCGATTGAAAATCGTTGATTTGCCGGCGTTTGTATAGCCGACGAGCGCCACTTGAAACGCTTGGTTTTTTTGCCGGCGCTCGCGGTACCGCCCTCGATGCTCAGCAATGCGCACAAGCTCAGCTTTAATGTCGTCAATGCGGCGGCGAATATGGCGGCGGTCGGTCTCGAGCTTCGTCTCCCCCGGGCCGCGCGTGCCGATGCCGCCGCCCAAGCGGGATAGCGCCTCTCCTTGACCGCTAAGGCGCGGCAACATATACTCCAGCTGGGCGAGCTCGACTTGCAGCTTTCCTTCTTTTGAGCGGGCGCGTCTTGCAAAAATGTCTAAAATGAGCTGCGTCCGGTCAATCACTTTCACCTCGCCAAGCATTTTCGTCAAATTGCGCGCTTGGCTTGGAGAGAGCTCGCTGTTGAAAATAACCACGTCCGGTTCCAGCTGCTTGACTATGGCGGCGAGCTCTTCCGTTTTCCCTTTGCCGATATACGTCGCCGGGTGCGGCGCTTCACGTTTTTGCGTCACCTCTGCCACAACCTCGCCGTTCGCCGTCGCAACGAGCGAAGCGAGCTCCTCCATCGAATAGCGAAACCGTTCATCATCGACACCAGCGAGCTGGCAGCCGACAAGGATCGCTTGTTCACGGCTCATGGCATCCCCCTTCCTTTCCCTCGCGGCGAACATGTTCTCTATGTTCATGATACCAAATCCCACCGTCGGTCTGCTAGTTCGTTCCAAAAAAACGATTGATTTTCCGCCGCTTTTGCCCCTACAATGATACAAGAACACCGTACGGAAAGGAACAGCACGAATGACGTGGGAAGTATTGAGCATCATCGGCACGATCGCCTTTGCCATTAGCGGGGCGATTGTCGCGATGGAAGAGGAGTACGATTTGCTTGGGGTGTACATTTTAGGGATTGTCACCGCTTTTGGCGGCGGGGCGGTGCGCAATTTGCTGATCGGGGTTCCCGTGTCGGCGTTATGGGAACAGCAGCCGCTCTTTCTTGTCGCTTTGGCGGCCATGACAGTTGTGTATTTGTTCCCAAAGCAAATGCTGCCGCCGTGGAAGCGGTGGGGCAACTTTTTTGACGCCCTTGGGCTGTCCGCGTTCGCCATCCAAGGAGCGCTGTATGCCGTCAACATGGATCATCCGTTAAGTGCGGTCATCGTCGCCGCGGTGTTGACCGGAAGCGGCGGCGGCATTATCCGTGACGTGTTGGCGGGAAGAAAGCCGCTCGTGTTGCGCGCAGAAATTTATGCCGCCTGGGCCATTCTCGCCGGCCTCGCTGTTGGGCTGAAATGGGCCGAATCGCCCATGGAGCTGTATGTGTTGTTGATTGTCGTCGCCGCTTTGCGCGTTTTGTCATACACGTACGGCTGGAAGCTGCCGCGGCGGGCGGTCGGAGAAAAAGCGGGCGAGCAATGATCAAACGGCAAAAGCAACAACTACTCATTGATTTATACGAAAAGATAGACTTTTGTATAAATCGTCCCATTCCGTTTGACAGCCGTTGTATGGCTCCTCTCTGCCCCTGCCTCTTGGTACGAAGGAAGCGAAAAGAAGCAAAACCGTAAGCACGGAAGCGAAGGCGCCCAACGCGGACTCCTCGCTTTTGGTTTGCTGACGCCTTCCTTACGCGCTTTGCTCGCTTCGCACCGCCACGGCCACGCCGGCAGCAATGAGCGCCCCGCCGAGCCAAAACGAGACATCGAGTTGCTCTTGTAAAAACAGCCGGCCAAAGAGCGAGCCGACGAGCGGCTGGAAAAAGAAAAAGAGCGAGCCGACGCCGGCATCGATCATTTCCATCCCTTTGTTCCAAAGAAAAAATGCTCCCGCTGTCGATACAACGCCAAGATACAACACCCCAAGGGCGACGGGAACACTCCAATGGCTCGCAGCAAGCCCCGGCCCTTCGGCGAGCATCATCGGCGTCATGCCAATGAGTGCCACAAAAATGGCATACGTGGTGATCGAAAACACGGACAAGCGGGCCGAAGCGATTTTCACGAGCACCGACAACAGCGCCCAAGTGACCGCCGCGCCGACTAAGCAAACGTTGCCAAGAAACGTTGATTCTTCTCCGCCTCCTAAGCCGACGATGACGATGACGCCGAATGTCGCCAATAGGAGCGCGCCAAGCTTCCGCCATGTGAGCGCCTCACCAATCAGCCAGCGGGCAAACAAAACGACAAACGCCGGCGTCGAGGCGGTGATGAGCGAAGCGGTATGGGCGTTCGACCATTTCGTGCCGACAAACTGCAAGGAAATGGAAACGACGTAGCCGATGATCCCGACCGTGATAATCATTCCCCAGTCACGCCCGTTCTTTGGGGGGCGCTCGCGTTTCGCCACGGCGACGGCGCCCAGCACGATCAAGGCGACGGCGTAGCGCAGCCAGACGAGCGTAAACGGCGGAATGTAGTCCAACACGTATTTGCTCACCACATACATCCCGCCCCAAATGCCAGCGGCAAGGGATAAATAGAAGGAAGCGAGAAAGGCTTGCTTCATGACATCGATCCCCTTTGCTTTCTTCTTTCTGCTGCTGACACCAAAAGCGAAGCCGTTATTTCCAGAGATGGCAGCCAAACAAGGTTGTTCTCCATCAGCTACACATCGCTTTCTTCCGGAGGAAACACGGGGGCGAGCGAAACCGTCAAATCCGGTTGCCAAAAAGAAACCAACTCATCGCTTGGCCCGAAAACCGCTCGCTGTTGAAATCGTCCATCTTGCCAGCTGAGCACTTCGATCGTTCGATTGCTGGGGTCTACAATCCAATATTCATGCACACCATATTTTTCGTATAAATAGTATTTCTGGTTTCGATCACGCAAGGCGGTGCTTGGTGACAGCACTTCCACAACGAGATCGGGAGCCCCTTTCATTCGCCGATTCCCGATTTGCTCAACCCGACAAACAACTGATAAATCCGGCTGAACAACCGTTTTCGCCATCCGTTCTGGCTCCTCAGGATCAAGCTGAACATCAAACGGGGCAAGAATGACATGACAGCCACGCGCCTGAAAATACAAAGCCAATGCAAGGTGCAGTTGTCCGACCACATACTGGTGCTCAAACGACGGAGACGCCAATAAATAGGGAACACCATCGATCAGTTCCCAATTTCCTTCCCAATTTTCAATGTCGCGATACGTGTAAAACGGCTTCTCCTTCTGCACTGCGCTTCCCCTTTCACTTGCTTTTCTTTCATCTTATCACATCGCTCCAGTTCCGTCTCATATTTTTATTTTCTCGTCATGACAGAAAAAACAGCGGCCGCCACCGCTGTCGAGTGTGTGTCAAACAAATGTTTTTTCCACGCGTTGCTCTTACTCCCGCTCGATGATCGTGGCCGTCGCCATCCCGTGGCCGATGCAAATCGTCAATAGCCCATAGCGGCCGCCGCGCCGTTCAAGTTCATGAACAAGCGACGTCATGAGCTTCGCACCGGTGGCGCCGAGCGGATGGCCAAGCGCAATGGCGCCGCCGTTGACATTCACCTTCTCAAGCGGAGCGCCGATTTCTTTTTGCCAGGCGAGCACGACCGGGGCGAACGCTTCGTTGATTTCAATGAGGTCGATGTCATCGATCGAGAGGCCGGCTTTTTTCAGCACTTGCCTCGTCGCCGGAATGACGCCATCGAGCATATACGTCGGGTCGGAGCCGACGACCGTTTGCGCGACAATGCGCGCTTTCGGCTTCAGTCCGAACCGCCTCGCCGCCTCCCGTTCCATCAAAAGCACAGCGGCCGCCCCGTCGCTCATTTGGCTCGCATTGCCAGCGGTGATGAGACCGTCTTCTTGAAACACCGGCTTGAGCGCGGCGAGCGCTTCCGGCGATGTGTCGGCCCGCGGCCCTTCATCATCGGTGACAAGGATTTCGCGGCCATCGCGGTCAAGCCCTTTCACCGGGACGATTTCCGCGCGAAACTTCCCTTCGCGCAAGGCCGCCAAGGCGCGTTGATGGCTTTCGTACGCGTAGGCGTCAAGCTCCTCGCGCGTTAGGCCGTATTTTTTGGCGATCCGCTCAGCCGAGACACCTTGGTGGATGAATTCGTATTTTTCATGAAGCGACGGCGGAATCGTCTGCTCGTTGCCATCGCTTAAAATCGGCACTTTCGTCATGCTTTCGACCCCGGCGGCGATCGTGACATCCATATCGCCGGAGCGGATTTCCTGGGCGGCGAAATGAATCGCCTGCTGCCCCGAGCCGCACATTCGGTTGATTTGCACTGCCGGCACTTCGATCGGGAATCCGGCCTCAAGCGCCGCCAGCCGGCCGATGTTGTACCCTTGTTCGGCGACCGGCGTCACGCAGCCCATGACGATGTCTTCCACCGCCCCTTTGTCCATGCCGGCCCGGCGCACGACTTCATCGAGCACCACCGCGGCCAAATGGACCGGATGAACGTCCCGGAAGACGCCGTTCCGCTTGCCGACCGGCGTCCTGACCGCTTCGACAATGACCGCTTCACGCACCATGCAACTTCCTCCTTTTGCTCTACTTTCGTGATTTCTTCGTTGCCTTGCCTATTCGGGCGCTTCCGCACGGGCGAAAGCGGGCGCTCTTTAAGCGCTTGTTGGCGCGCGACATCAGATGGACGGCGAGCGCTGCTCAATACGTGTAAAACCCTTTCCCCGTCTTCCGCCCTAAATGCCCGGCTTCAACGAGCTTGCGCAACAGCTGCGGCGCCCGGAACCGGTCGCCGTATGCTTCCGTCATGTTTTCACTCACAAACAGGAGCGTATCAAGCCCGACCATGTCGGCCAGCTCCAGCGGCCCCATCGGATAATTGAGGCCAAGCCGCACCGCTTTGTCGATATCCTCAGCGGAAGCAACTCCTTCTTCGTACATGCGGATGCATTCAATCATATGGGCGGCAAGCGCCCGTGTCGTCACAAACCCTTGCCGGTCTTTCACGACGACCGTTTCTTTGCCAAGCTCCACAGACAGCCGACGGATGGCGTCGACTGTGTCGTCGGAAGTCGTCTCACCTTTCACAATTTCGATCAACTTCATCACTGGCGCCGGATTGAACCAATGCATGCCGATGACGTTCTCCGGCCGGTTGGTCGCGGCGGCAAGCGCCGTGACGCTCAGCTCGGATGTGTTGGTCGCTAAAATGGCGTCCGGCTTCGCCAATTGATCAAGCTGCTGAAACACGTCTTTTTTCAGCGCCAAGTTTTCCGGCACGGCTTCGATGACGACATCCGCCCCGCGCACCGCTTCGGCCAAATCGACGGTCGAGCGGATGCGCCCGAGCGCCGCTCGCGCTTCCGGCTCGGACAGCCCGCCGGTTTTGACAAAGCGGCGCAAGCTTTTTTCCGCCGAAGCGAGCCCATTTTGCAAGGCCGCTTCGGACACGTCATATAAATACACCGTTTTTCCCGCCATCGCCGCCGTTTGCGCGATGCCGCTTCCCATCACCCCGGCGCCGATGACTGCAATCGTTTCTGCCACGGTGTCCGCCTCCTTTACTCCTTCGCCGCATCGGCATAGCGCGCTGCCATCTCATCGCGCAGTTTTCTCTTTAAAAATTTGCCGACGCTCGTTTTCGGAATTTCATCGAGAAACACAATGTCATCCGGCAGCCACCATTTCGTAAACTGCGGGCGCAAAAAGTCGTACAGCTCTTCTTTTGTCACGCTTTTGCCTTCTTTCAGCACGACGCAGGCAATCGGGCGCTCTTGCCATTTCGGATGCGGCACAGCGACGACCGCCGCTTCGAACACCGCCTCATGGGCCATGAGCGCATTCTCCAAATCAACCGATGAAATCCATTCGCCGCCGCTTTTAATGACATCCTTCGTCCGGTCGACAATTTTCACAAACCCTTCTTCGTCCACGGTGACGACATCGCCGGTATGCAGCCAGCCATCGCGAAATGCTTCGTTCGTTCTCTCATCGTTGTAATACTCGGCGGCAATCCACGGACCGCGCAAGCAAAGCTCGCCCATTTCCTGCCCGTCCCAACGAACCGGCCCGTTTTGGCCGATCACTTTCATCTCAAGCCCTGGAGCAAGCAGCCCTTGCTTGGCGCGAATGTCCAGTTTCTCCTCGTACGACAGCCCGTCTTGATAGCTTTTCGGGCGTGAGACAAGCACAAGCGGGCTCGTTTCCGTCATGCCGTACGCGTGAATGAACGGAATGCCGTATTTTTCTTCAAACGCATGGATGATCCCTTTCGGCGCGGCTGAACCGCCGCAAATGACACGCGTCAGGCTGCTGACGTCATAGTTTCCTTTCTCCAACTCTTGCAACAGCCCGAGCCAAATCGTCGGCACGCCGGCGGTGATCGTCACCCGTTCGGAGTCAATCAGCTCGGCAAGCACTTTCGGCGTAAACGCCGGTCCCGGCATAACGATCGTCGAACCGAACCAAGTGGCGGCAAACGGCAGCCCCCACGCGTTGACATGGAACATCGGTACGACCGGCATGACGACATCGCGCTCGCACAGCCCTTGCGTATCAGCCAGCCCTAACGCCATCGCGTGCAAAACGGTGCTGCGGTGGGTATACACAACTCCTTTTGGATTTCCCGTTGTCGCCGACGTATAACACATACCAGCCGGTTGGTATTCATCGAGGTCTTTCAAGAACGGAAATGTTGGATCGCCCTCGGCAAGCAGTTTCTCGTAATGGTACACTGGTGACAACGTTGTTTCCGGCAGCTCGTCGGCATCGGTCATGACGATGAAAGCGCGTACGTTCGGGATCTCGTCCTTGATCGCTTCAATTGCCGGCAGCAAATCATCATCGATCAGCAGCACACGGTCATCGGCGTGGTTGATGATGTAAGAGATATGCTGCGGCGAGAGGCGGATGTTGATCGTATGGAGCACAGCCCCGATGCCGGGAATGGCAAAATACGCTTCCAAATGGCGGTGATGGTTCCAAGCGAACGTGCCAACGCGGTCGCCGACTTCCACCCCGAGCCGCTTCAACACGCTTGACAGCCTGCGCGTCCGCTCGCCGATCTCCTTGTATGTATGGCGGACGACGCCTTCTTTCATGCGCGAAACGACTTGCTTTTTTGGGAAAAACAACTCCGCCCGCTCAAGCATCATGGAAATGTTTAACGGTGTTTTCATCATCGGTCATTCCTCCCCCTTTACCAAATGCGCATGTTCATTGACTTTAGGCGGCTCCCCGCCGCCCCATTGGCCGTCCGGCCCATGTGCGGCCGTCCATGCGCCGCCCGGCTGCAGCCGAACGAGATGGCGGAGCCGGCTGTCAGCAAACAGCGCCTTCGCCTCACCCGTCTCCAGCACCGGGGCAAGGCAGACGTCGACCGCTTCGGCGAACGCGCTCCACTCATCCAATGTCTTTTCACGGAACAAGGCGGCGAGCTCGTCATATACGGCTTCCCCCGATCGCGCCGGCGCCCATTGCGCCTCCGTCCATTCCGGATGGCCGACCGCCTCGCAAAACCGCTGCCAAAAGTGCGGCTCGAGCGCCGCTAAACTCATATAACGGCCGTCTTTTGTCTCATACAGCTGGTAGCACACCACCTCCCCAGACAACTCGGAAAGACCGGTCTTCGGCCCACCGCCGTGTTCAATGGCAAAATGGCCAGCCATCATCGCTGCCAAGCCATCGACAAGCGAAACATCAAGATGGGCGCCTTTGCCGGTTCGCTCGCGTGCAAAGAGGGCAGCCAAAATGCGCTCGGCCGCCGCCATGCCGCCGATAAAATCGGCAAGCGTGATCTTCGGATGAACCGGGCGGCCGCGTTCATCGGCCAGCTGCGCAAGCAAGCCGGAGAGCGCCATATAGTTTAAATCATGGCTGCCAAGCAATGAGCGGCTGCTCTGTTGACCGAAGCCGCTGATCGAGCAATAGATGATTTGTTCGTTCATGCGGCACATATCGTCATAACCGAGCCCAAGCCGCGCCATCACCCCGGGGCGGAAGCTTTCGATCACTACATCGGCGCGGGCGGCGAGCCGCCGGGCTTGCTCGCGACCCGCGTCCGTTTTTAAATCCAACCCGATGCTTTTTTTGCCGGCGTTATAGGCGGCAAACAACCGGCCCTCGGCGAACGGGCGCAGCCGATCGCCGGATGGGGGCTCAATTTTGATGACTTCTGCTCCGAGCTGGGCGAGCCGCCAGCTGGCAAATGGGCCCGGCAAGTAATGGGAAAAATCAACGACTACAATGCCACGAAGCATATCTTTCCCTCTCTCTACAAATCTAGCTGCCGGGCGATGATTGTTTTCATCATCTCGTTCGTCCCAGCGTAAATGGCGCTTACGGGAATGTCGCGATAGCGCCGGGCGATCTCATATTCTTCCATATAACCATAACCGCCGTGCAGCTGCATCGCCTCGGCCGCGACACGTTTTGCCATCTCGGTAATCCACCATTTCGCCATCGACACTTCCGTGACGATCTGTTTTCCCGCCATATGCTCTTCAATGACGCGGTCGACAAACGTGCGGCCAAGGGCGATTTCCGTCGCCATCTCGGCAAGGCGGAACTGGACGGTCTGAAACTCGCTCACCCGTTTGCCGAACGCCGTGCGCTGTTTGACATATTGCTTCGTCAAGGAAAACATCACTTCCGCCGCCGTTTGTGCGGCAATGGCGACAACGAGCCGCTCCTGCTGGAGCTTTTCCATCAAATAGTAAAAACCTTTTCCTTCCTCGCCGAGCAAATTATATGCCGGCACTTTCGCATCTTGGAAAAACAGTTCGGCGGTATCTTGGGCGTGCAGCCCGACTTTCTCGAGCTTCCGACCGCGCGTAAACCCCGGCGTATCCCGCTCCACGACGAGCAGGCTGATGCCGCGGTGCGGCGGCTTTGCCTGCGGGTCGGTTTTGCAGGCGACGACGATCAAGTCGGCATGAATGCCGTTCGTGATAAACGTTTTTTGTCCGTTGACGATGTAGTAGTCACCGTCTTTTACTGCCGTTGTCGAAATGTTGGCCAAATCCGAACCCGCCCCCGGCTCGGTCATGGCGATCGCCGTGATGAGCTCGCCGGTGACGCATTTTGGCAGCCATTTTTGTTTTTGCTCCTCGGTTCCGTACGATGCGATATACGGCGTGACGATGTCGTTGTGCAGGCCGATGCCGACGAGGCTCGATCCGACTTTTTCCAGTTCTTCATTGATGACGACTGAGTAGGCAAAATCGGCGTTTAGACCCCCATACTTCTCATCGACCCACGGGCAAAGAAAGCCGTTCTCGCCCATCTTCGCCCAAAACGAACGCGGAATGATGCCGCGCTTCTCCCAATCGTTATAATGCGGGTACGCTTCTTTTTCCAAAAACTTGCGAAACGCCGCGCGGAACATATGGTGCTCCTCACGCAAATAGCGAGCCGTCACCCGTTCATCCCTCTCTTCTGTTCGGTCACTTTTTCTCTGTTCCGCCCGTCGCCTGTTTTTTCAGCTGTTCGCGCAGCAAAAACTTTTGGATTTTCCCGCTCGCGTTGCGCGGCAGGGCATCGATGAAATAGTAGGCGCGCGGACGTTTGTACGGAGCGAGGCGGTCGCTCGTTTTGCAAAACTGCTCGAGCTCATCGGCGGTCAGGAGGTCATCTTTTTTGACCACGAAGGCGACGACTTTTTCGCCCCACAACTCATCCGGCTCACCGAGCACAGCGACATCGAGCACTTTCGGATGCTCGTACAACACGTCCTCGACTTCGCGCGGATAGACGTTTTCCCCGCCGCTGATCACCATGTCATCGACCCGGTCGGCGACATACAAGTAGCCGTCTTCATCAAGGTAGCCGAGGTCGCCGGAATGATACCAACCTTTGTACAACGCTTTTTCCGTCGCTTCCTCGCGCTTGTAGTAGCCAGCCATCATACACGGCCCGCGCATCACAATTTCACCGACTTCATATGGCGGCAGCACATCGTCTGGGTCGGACGGCCCGTCTTCACGCGCACGGACGACGCGGATCTCATGGTTCAGGCAGGCGCGTCCAGCGGAACCGGCTTTTTTCAGCTGCTCGTCTTCCAACAAAAACGTCACCGCCGGCCCCATTTCCGTCATGCCGTACGCTTGAATCAGCTCGATGCCGAGCTGCTCTTGGCATTGCCTGACAAGCGCTGGAGCCATCGGAGCGGCGCCGTATAGGCCGAGGCGAAGCGAAGATAAATCGTAACCGCTTACATTCTCCTGCAAGATCATGTTCCACATCGTCGGGGCTCCAAACATGATCGTAATCCGCTCCCGTTCGATCGTTTCAAGCACGAGCTTGGCGTCAAAATGGTGCAAAATGACGCTCGCCGCTCCGGCATGCACGCGCGGCAGCAAGCAGCAATGCAGCTCGGCGCAATGGAACAGCGGCGCTGCCGCCAGCCCGCGATCCGTCTCGCGGATGCGCATGACGCCATGGCAAATGACGCTTTGCTCGATCATGTCGCGGTGACGGTGCATCACTCCTTTTGGACGCCCAGTTGTGCCGCTTGTATACATAATGGCATAAAGATCGCTCTCATCCACATGAACACGCGGCGCTTCCCCTAGGGCCCGCGCGGCCTGCTCGTGAGCGTTTTTGGCAAACGGCGGCGGATCGCGGTCGATCGACCAAAATGACACGTGCGGGAAACGGCTGTGAATCGCGGCAAGTTCCGGTTCCACCGCCCGTTCAAACAGCACGATTTTCGGCTCGGCGTCCGTCAAAATATAGGCGATTTCTTCCGCCCTCAGCCGAAAGTTGATCGGATTGAACACCGCGCCGATTTTGGCGCAGGCAAACAAAGCGGTCGCGAGCTCAAGCGTATTGTACAGCACCGTCGAAACGCGGTCTCCTTTGCGGACGCCCGCTTCCAAAAACGCGTTCGCCCACCGGTTCACTTCCCTCTCCCATTCGGCGTACGTATAGCGGCGTCCGGTCGCCGCGTCGACGACCGCCTCCCGGTTTGGAAACTTTCGCACTGTCTGGGAAAACATCTCACCAATCGTCATGTACAAGCGCCTTTCCCCCTTTTCTCCGAATGGACGCAGGGCGTGCAGATCCACTAGACAGATCATTCAGATAAATAGGTGTATGATGCCCCCGCTGTTTATGTATTCGCTCTTTTTGATCGCATTCCTCTTTTTTGCGGCACAAAAAAGAAAGGAAGACCTCTTTCTTTCGACAAGAAAAAGAAAGAGGAGCCTCCTTTGCTTTTTTTCATCTCGCGCCGAGAAGACCCCCACTTCCACGCGTGAGCGTAGGTGGGAGAGCGTTCAAGCATGAATCACTAAATCGCGGTCACGGATCGTCATCAGCTCTTTTTTGTCGTAGCGCCCTTCATGAAGAAGGCGGACCGCCTGCTTGCGGATCGCTTTTTCGATTAAGTTGCGCACATAGCGGCCGTTGCTGAACTTGAGGCGGCCGGTCGCTTCCAGCGTCCCTTCGAGATGAATGTACAGTTTCCGCTCCGCTTCCGGCGTCATTTCATACTCGCGTTCGCGCAGCATTTGCTTGGCGATTTGCACAAGCTCCTCGACCGTATAATCGGGAAACTCGATCGTGAGAGGAAAGCGCGACGGCAAGCCGGGATTTAGCGACAAAAAATAGTCCATTTCTTTCGGATAGCCGGCCAAAATCACAACCAAGTCGTCGCAATAGTCTTCCATCCCTTTGACAAGCGTGTCAATCGCTTCTTTGCCGAAATCTTTTTCGCCCCCGCGGGCGAGCGAATACGCTTCATCGATGAACAAAATTCCGCCGCGCGCTTTTTTGATCAAATCGCGCGTTTTGCTCGCCGTATGCCCGATGTACTCTCCGACCAAATCGGCCCGCTCCGCCTCGATGAAATGCCCTTTGGACAGCACGTTCATCTCAAAAAACAGCTTGCCGAGCAAGCGCGCCACCGTCGTTTTGCCGGTGCCGGGATTGCCTTTGAAAATCATATGGAGCGCCTGGCGGTTGGCCTTTAAGCCGTTCTCCTTGCGCAGCCGGTTGATGTACAGCCAGGCGTAAATTTCCTTGATGATTTTTTTGACATGATCAAGGCCGATCAGCTGATCAAGCTCCTTTTGAATATTGCGGAGCGCCTGATGCTCTTCGCCATCGAGCCAGTCGTTTCTCTCTTCTTTCACTAAATGGTTTACCGTTTTGGAGTTCAACACGATGTTGATTTGCCCTTTCGCCTTGTTCATCGTCAATTCTGACAAGGGGCGTCACCTCGCTTCCCGTTTTCTGCCATCCGCACCCGTTCCGACTTGGCTTTTGACGCCTTGCCTTTTCGTTACTAGTATACGTACGCCACCGCCGATCCGTGACAATCGCCCAAACGAACAGCGGGTCGGCTATAGCGGAAAAAGTTTGTATATGTTTATTCACAAAAGCGGCGGTTTACGCATCTGAATTCACCTCGTCCCTCACTTCCCTTCGGGTGACGCAGGAGCTTGTCGATCAAATAGCGGGCGCGGAAGGAAAACGGGAAATGGCAAAAGGCGCCCTCCGCGAAGGAAGGCGCCTTTTTTCGGCGGCGTATGTACCGTCGGTCTTACTGTTCGGTTTCAAAATGGATGTTCCGCTCCGGCGCAAACGTCGAAATGGCGTGCTTGTAAATGAGCTGTTGTTTTCCTTGCACTTCCAAAAGTACGGTGAAGTTGTCAAACCCTTTAATGTATCCGCGCAGTTGGAAGCCGTTCAATAAGAAGACGGTCACTTGAATGCCCTCTTTGCGCAGCTGGTTTAAAAACTGGTCTTGAATATTGATCGTATTTTTCATCAAACGTCCTCCTCTTTTCTCTCTAAGGATATAATTATATATTCGCTTCAAGTTGAAGCTTTCCTGCTACATAGCGAGAAATTTCCTCCACCTTGGCGGCGAACTGCCCAGCGTCGGTCATGTCAAACCATTTCACCGGCATTTGGTTGCGAAACCAAGTGAGCTGCCGTTTCGCATAGCGGCGCGAATTTTGTTTCAGCTGCTCGATCGCTTCATCAAGGGAAACGCGGCCGTCAAAATAGTCGTACAGCTCCTTGTAGCCGATGGCTTGCACCGCCTGGCAGTCGCGCAGGCCGCGGTCATAAAGCGCCCTCGCCTCTTCGATCAACCCTGCGGCGATCATCTCATCGACCCGCTCGTTGATGCGGCGGTAAAGCGCCTCCCGCTCCGCCGTCAAGCCAACGATGGCCGCCTCATACAAAAGCCGCTTTGACTGCCCTTGCTGCCACTCGCTGAACGGCTTTCCGGTGCAATGATACACTTCTAAGGCGCGGATGACGCGGCGGATGTTGTGCGGATGAATGCGGGCCGCACTTATTGGATCAACCGCCTCAAGCCGCCGGTGAAGCGCTTCGGCTCCTTGCTCGGCCGCCAGCTGTTTGAGCGCCCGGCGGTACGCTTCGTCGGAAGGGGCGGCGGAAAATTGGTAATCGTAAAGGGCTGCCTGAATGTACAGCCCGGTGCCGCCGACGATGATCGGCAGCCGGCCGCGCGCCGAAATCTCGGTGATGAGCGCACGGCAAAGCCGCTGAAATTCGACGACGGAAAACGGTTCGCACGGCTCTTTGATGTCCAGCAAATGATGCGGGATTCCTTCCATCTCATCGGGCTTCACTTTCGCCGTGCCAATGTCCATCCCTTTATAAATTTGCATCGAATCGCCGCTGATGACCTCTCCGCCCAGCTTTTTCGCCAACGCGATGCCGAGCTTCGTTTTGCCGACCGCCGTCGGCCCGACGATGACGGCGACTTTTTCAGCCATAGCGCGTCACTGCTTTCTGTTGTGGGACTTGTGTCAACCATCATTATACATAAAAACAGCTGTGCATGGAACCATTTCTTTCATACGTTTTCGCCATCCACAAATCGTTTTATACATGGCAGCGCGAAAAATCGCCTTTCTTCCCTTTCGCCATAACCATATGGAAAAAAATGAACGCCATAAAAGGCGCTCATCATAATGAAAACTTGTTGACAATCGCCTGCAAATCGTCCGCCATTTTCGAGAGCGACGCGGCCGAAGCTGAAATTTCCTCCATCGAGGCCAGCTGTTCCTCGGTCGCCGCCGACACCTCCTGCGCACCGGCCGATGTCGACTCGGCCACGTCGGCGACAAGCCGGACGGAGCGCACCATTTGCTCCGAAGAAGAGACCATGTCGCTGACCGCGGTGGATACGTCGCGGATTTGCGCCGCAACTTCGTCCACGGCGGCGCGAATGCGGGCGAACATTTCTCCCGAGGCGCGAATGACGTTCGTTCCGGCCGTCACTTCGTTGACGACCGACTCCATCGATTGGACGGCATGGACCGTTTCTTCTTGAATGGCAGCGATCAATTCCGCGATTTGCTGGGCCGATTGGGCCGATTGCTCGGCGAGCTTCCGCACTTCGTCAGCAACGACGGCAAAGCCGCGCCCGTGCTCGCCGGCGCGCGCCGCCTCAATGGCGGCGTTTAAGGCGAGCAAGTTCGTCTGCGCCGCGATGCTGCGGATTGCTTCGATGATCGAGCCGATTTGCTCGGAACGGTGGCCAAGCCCTTTAATGAGGTCAGCCAGCCGCTCGACCGTATCGTTGACTTTGTTCATTTGCGCAACGCCCGCCTCGATCGTTTGCCCTCCCTCAGCCGCTTGTCTTGACGCCTCAGCAGCGATGGCGGACACGCTTTGCGCCCGTCCGGAAATTTGCTCGATTCTCTCAGACATCGAATCGACGGCGGCGGACGTTTCTTCCACGCTTTGCATTTGCTTGTCCATGCCGGAAGCAACGCCCTGAATCGTCATGGCGATTTGCTCGGTCGCCTTGCTCGTCTGTTCGGCGCTCGCTGCCAGCTCCTCCGACGAAGCGGCGACTTGCTCGGCGTTTTGCGCCACTTCTTGGAGCACTTCGCGCAAGTTTTTCGCCATTTGCTCAAACGAAGCGGCGAGTGCGCCAATTTCATCGCGGTTGCGAACCGAGAGCCGCCCGTCCGTCAAATCGCCGGCGGCGATCCGCTTCGCCGCTTCCGACAGCGCCAATAGCGGGCGGGAAAGCGAGCGGCTGATGTAATAGCTGACGGTCGCTCCAGCCGCCGCCGTCAACAAGCCGACGATGATGATCAGCCGCTGGACCGCAGCCGCCGATGCGCTCGCATCATCATTAGCTTCCTTCATTTCCCGCTGCTGGAGAGCGACCAATTGATTCACCTTTTCATCAAATTGGGTTGTTAAGTCGCGCCCTGTTGTGGTCACAAGGGCGATGTACTGCTCCGGTTTGTTTTGCGCTTTTAGGTCGAACGTTTTTTGCCCAAGTTCGTAAAACTGCTGTTCAAGCAAATCGAGCTCGGCAAGCAGCTGTTTCGTTTCTTCCCGCGTCAGCTCCGCCGCAAGCTTTTCGCTTATTTTCTTGTACTCCCCATGCGCTTTTTCAAAATTTTTCCTTGACGTCTCATCGCCGGTCAACAAATAGCCGCGCATGCTGCCGACCTCGCGGCGGATCAATACTTCAAGCTCTTTGGCATTGACAAGCTTCGTCACCCGTTTGTCGATCACATCGGTGTATGTACGGTCAAGAGTCGAAATTTCGTAATAAGAAAACCCGACTAGCAGCGCGATCAACACGTAGACGAGGCCGAAGCCAGCCAGCAGTTTTTTGCGCACGGTCATTTTCATGTTCATTGGCAAGTCCTCCGTCTGTGAATCAGTATGTTGTTCCATCTACATTATCGGATGATAACAGCCAATGTTTAGTATTTTTTTGGCTCTTTCGCCATCTTTGATGAAAAGGCCTGCTTCATTGAGAAAATCAACTGGATTTTCTCAATGAGCCTCCTCTTTCACCGTAAACTCGCAAGGAGAGCAAACCGGCCGCCCCCATGCCGCTTCCCCGCCTTACGCCGTTCCTTCCGGCTGCCACGTGTTTCGGCCGGTTTCGGCTTCATCATGAATGAAAAGCGAGGTGACAAGCGCGGCGATGCTGCCAATGAGGCCGAATAAAAACAAATGATGGATGCCGGTCATAAACGTCGGCGCCTTCGTCAAAAACGCTCCCATGACGGTCACGCCGATCGCCGTGCCGATATTGCGGCAAAACATAAAAAAGGACGTCGCGATTCCTTTTTCATGGACGTCCGCAAGCTGCTGCGAGCCGATGACGCCGACGGTCGAGGTCAACCCAAACGACAGCCCTTGGACAAACATGACGAAAAACACATACCAAAACCCGTGACTTTCGTTCAGCAGCGCCAGAAGCAAGCCGGACGCAACCAGCAGCACATTGCCGATGATGAGAAGCGGACGGTAGCCATAGCGCAAAATCCATTTCCCGGCCGGCACGGCGGCGATCATCCAACCAACGGACGAGCCGAGCAAAGCGACGCCGCTGATAAATACCGATAAATGAGCAACATTTTGCAAAAAGAGCGGAATGTAGCTTGACGTGCCAAACAGCGCGACGCAGCTGACAAAGCCGTTAATGTTCATCCATTTGAGCGTGCGGTGATGAACAAGTGAAAGCGGCACGAGCGGAGACGGCTGCCGTTTTTCGAAAAAGTAAAACACCATGAGCAAGAGCGCACCGGCCGCCCCGTACCACCATTGTCCGCGCTTCGCAACAGTGACGAGCAAAAGCAGGCTGACTGCGGCGGCAAATAACACCGCCCCCATATAGTCAACCGCCGCCCGCTTCGGTTCATATACTTCTTTATATGGAAACAACGTCACAAGCGAGAGCAGGCAAATGGGAATGTTGACATAAAAAATCCAGCGCCATGTCGCGTATTCGACAAACAGCGAGCCTAAAAGCGGCGCCAAGACGGCGGAAATCCCCCACATGGCGGTAAAAAACGCCTGGATCTTTCCGCGCTTTTCCACCGGAAACAAATCGCCGGCGATAATGGCCGGAAACGGCATCATAAACCCGGCGCCGACCCCTTGTACGGCGCGGAACAGGACGAGTTGCACCATATTTTGCGACAAACCGCAAAGAAGCGAGCCAATCAAAAATAAAATGATGCCAAAGCTGAATACGTTTTTGCGGCCAAACAGGTCGGACAGACGGCCGGCAATCGGTGACAGGACGGTTGTCGTAATCATGTATGACGCAAACGCCCATGCATAAAGGGAGAATCCCCCAAGTTCTTTGGCGATGATCGGCATCGTCGTGTTCATGATCGTCGTATCCATCGAGGCGACGAGCATGGCCAGCACAATGCTCACCATCACGGACAGACGGCTGTTCATACCAATGCCCTCCTTTTTGATCATCTATGAATATCTTATTTTACATGATGAATCATCATGGCACCAAATGATACGCGCCAGAAAGCCGGACTATTTGTACTTGTTGCTGTTTTTTGTTGCCTTAAAAGCAGAAAGCCTCAAAACCGCTAACCCGTTTTTCCGCGGCATCATCCTGCATCTTTGTTGGATTCGGCTTTCACTCGCACGAACAACAAAAAAGCTGTTCACCGAAGCGCCTAAGGCTTCGCACGAACAGCTGCGTTAATCGTCTTTCATTTAGTTGATGACCCGAACCGCTTTTACATACCGCGTTTTCCAATAGGATGACGTCAGCGACGAATACGCAACACCCAACGAAACGGTCGCGTTGATCATTTGCCCGTTGCCAGCGTAAATGCCGACATGGTTGATCGTCCCATTTGAATCGGTGTCAAAAAAGACGAGATCGCCTTTTTGCAATTGGTTAAACGACACCGTTCTTCCGGCTTGCGCTTGAGCGGTGGATGTGCGCGGCAGCGAAATGCCGGCTTCGCTGAAGACGCGCATCGTAAACGATGAGCAGTCAAACACATCGGTGCGCGACGGGCTTGCTCCGTACAAATAACGCGCCCCTAAATATTTTTCCGCAATATCGATGATTCGGTCGGCAAGCGATGTGGACGACTCAGTGGCAGCCGAGTTGGCGGCCGATACTTGCTGCTTGGCCTCCCGGACATCAGTCGTTCCGCCCGCCACTTTAATGGCTTGGCCAATGCGGATGGTGTTCGGGTTTGTAATTTGCGGATTCAGTGCCAATAGACGGTCGACCGTCGTTTGAAACTTGTTCGCAATCTCAAGCAGCGTATCCCCCGCCTGCACGATATACCGGCCGCTTGTCGGCACGGCTGCCGGCTGCACATTGTATGTATTGGAACGTTCCTGTTCCCCTGCTACTTGCAGCTTCTGCCCGGCGCGAATGAAGTCTGGGTTCGTAATGCTTGGATTAAGCTTGAGCAACGCATCCACAGTCGTGCTAAACTTGCGGGCGATTCCGCTTAGCGTATCACCAGGCTCGACCGTATATGTATTCGAAGAAGTTTCGTTCGATTTATTTGGTTCATTGACGCGCAATACTTGTCCGGGAAAAATCAAATCCGAAGACAAACCGTTTTCTTGCTTTAACGCGGCGACCGTCGTGCCGGATTGCCGGGCAATCTTCCAAAGCGTATCGCCTTTTTGCACCGTATAGCTCGCCGCCGATGCCGCGTGGCCGGCCAACAGCGAGCCGATCAACGTGCTTGTCAATACAACCGTCTTTTTCATGCTGCATCCCCCTATGACGTCGATGTATCCATCTTTATGTATCCATGTTTATACAAAATTCGCTATCACTCTACAAAATTCACCACGTATTCCTACACATGAGCCATTATAGTAAAATCAAAGCAATCCGTCTGTAACAGAAAGAATAAAAGTAGATTACAAAACGATTACAAAAAGCGCCCCCTTTGTCGCGCAAAGGGGGCGCAGGCTACATCACCCGTTTAAATAGTTTTTCAATTTCATATGTCGAAAAATGAACGATGATCGGCCGGCCGTGGGGACAAGTAAATGGGTCCGTTGTCTGCCGCAGCGCCTCAAGCAAAGCGAACAGTTCATCCTGGCGCAAATGTTGGTTTGCTTTAATGGCGCGCTTGCAGCTCATTAAGATCGCCGCTTGTTCGCGCAATTGCTTGATGTCGACCGTTTTGGCCGCCAACACTTGTTCGATCATTTCCTCGATGATTTCCCTTTCTCTCCCTTTCGGAAACCACGTCGGATGGGAGCGAACGAGAAACGCCCGCGGCCCAAACGGCTCAAGAAACACGCCGCAGCGCGCCAGCTCATCGCGGCAGGCGGCGATCCGCTCGTACTCGTCGGCTGGATATTCAAACATCAACGGAACGAGCAGCTCCTGCACTTCCTTCGTGGCTTCGCCGAGTTTTTCCCGGAAATATTCATAGTTGATCCGCTCTTGAGCCGCATGCTGATCGATCATATACAGCCCATGTTCGTTCTCCGCCAAAATGTACGTCCCATGCAATTGTCCAATCGGATAAAGCGGCGGCAGGCGATCGGCCGCCGCTTTATCCTCCGCTTGCCCATCTGTCGGCAAGCGGGGAGAGCACCGCTCTTCTCCCTCCTCTTCCTCCTGCTTTCGCTCGAAAGCGGGCCCATGTTCGTCCGGTATTCCACATTCATCCGTCTGCACAGCCGCGGATGGCCGCTCAGCCGGTGCGTCACCGGTTAGCGGCGCAAGAGGGGCGGTCGCATCTTCCCCGCCGCCGATGTCGCTCGATAAGACAGACGGCTCGCGGACGCGATGAGTGAACGTCCAAGCCGCCTGCTCCGCCTTTGGTTTTGCCATCTTGCTGTCGGCAGATACGGACGGAATGAGCGTCCGCTTGCGAAATGCCTGGCGGATGGCGTCTGTGACGAGCTCATTCAGCTCTGCTTCCTTGCTAAAGCGGACTTCGAGCTTTGCCGGATGGACGTTGACATCGACAAGCACCGGATCCATTTCAATGGATAAAAACACAATCGGATAGCGGCCGATCGGCAAGAGCGTATGGTAGCCGGCTTCAATCGCTTTCATGAGCGGCACGCTGCGCACATAGCGGCCGTTGACAACAAGCGAGATGTAGTTGCGCGAGGCGCGCGTCACGTCCGGCGGCGAAATGTAGCCGCGAACGGTAAAATCGAGCGATTCCGCTTCGATGGGGATCATTTGTCTCGCCGTCTCGGCGCCGTAAATAGCGGCGAGCACGTGCCGGACATCGCCGCTGCCATTGGTGGCAAGCAATGTTTTGCCCTGGTGGCGGAGGCGAAATGATACGTCCGGATGGGCGAGCGCTAGTCGGTTGACGACGTCGGCCGCATGGCCGAGCTCGGTGTGGATCGTTTTCATATATTTCAAGCGCGCTGGGGTGTTGAAAAACAAGTTCGATACGGTAATATCCGTTCCTTTGCGCCCCGCCGCCCGCTCGCGGGAGACGAGTGCGCCGCCTTGAAGCACAAGCTTCGTTCCCGGTCCGCTGCCCGTGCCGGTCGTCAGCTCCACTTCGGATACAGAAGCGATGCTCGGCAGCGCCTCACCGCGGAACCCGAGCGTGCGGATGCGGAACAAATCGTGCTCGTCATGAATTTTGCTTGTCGCATGGCGTTCAAAAGCGAGCAAGCAGTCGTCTTCCTCCATGCCGTCGCCGTTGTCGATGACGCGGATTTTCGCCATTCCCGCCTCTTCAAGCTCGATGTTGATGACCGTACTATGGGCATCAATGGCGTTTTCCACCAACTCCTTGACGACCGAAGCCGGCCGCTCGACGACCTCGCCGGCGGCGATTTTGTTTGCCAGCAGGTCATCGAGCTTGCGGATGCGTCCCATCGGGCCTCCCTCCTTTACTTGAGGAGCTTTTGCAGTTCATACAGTTTGTTGAGCGCCTCAAGCGGCGTCATCTCGAGCAAATTGATCTCTTTCAGCGCCGCGAGCGCCTTTTTCTCTTTGCTTGAAAGAGGCGGCTCCACAGGCGCCGGGGCAAGGTCAGGAAACATGCTCAGCTGCTCAAACGCCGCTTCCGCCAAAACGCCCTCCCGCGCCGCGCCGGCTGACGGACGGGAGGCCTTCTCGCGCTCAACCTTGCTGCCGACGTCTAACGCTTCGTTCCCCTGAAAAGCCAAACCCGCTTCCGCCAAAGCGCCATCGTCCATCCTGCCTGCGGCGGCTTCCTGTTTTCCCGCCGCTTTCTCCAGTTCCGCTAAAATGGCCCGCGCGCGTTCAATGAGCGAAGCCGGCAGCCCGGCCAGTTCGGCGACGTGAATGCCGTAGCTCTTGTCGGCCGGCCCGTCGGCGATTTGATGCAAAAAGACGACTTTGCCGTTTTCCTCGATGGCGCGGGCATGGACGTTCGAAAGCCGCGGGAGCGAACGCTCCAAGGCGGTGAGTTCATGGTAGTGGGTGCTAAATAGTGTTTTCGCGCCGATATGGTCGTGAATGTACTCAATGATCGCCTGGGCGAGCGCCATGCCGTCGTACGTCGATGTGCCGCGCCCGATTTCATCAAACAAAATGAGGCTGTTTTGTGTCGCATGAGCGATGGCGTGGCGCGCCTCCAACATTTCGACCATAAACGTGCTTTGTCCTGCCGACAGGTCGTCAGCAGCGCCGATGCGGGTGAACACTTGGTCAAAAATGGGCAGCACCGCCCGCTCGGCGGGAACGAAACAGCCGATTTGCGCCATGACGGCGGTGAGCGCCACTTGCCGCATGTACGTGCTTTTTCCAGCCATGTTCGGTCCAGTGATGAGCAGCATTTCCCGCTCGCGGTTCATGTAGCAGTCATTCGGCACGTACATTTGCGCGCCGAGCACTTTTTCGACAACCGGGTGGCGGCCGCCTTGAATCACCAAGACGCGCTCCGTGGAAAACTGCGGACGCACGTAGCGATACTCGTCGCTGATCGTTGCGAATGATTGAAGCACATCAAGCTCGGCAATGGCTTTCGCCAACGTCTGCAGGCGCGGGATGTATTGCTTCACCTGCTCGCGAATGGCGACAAACAGTTCATATTCGAGTTCGATGCTTTTTTCTTCCGCCTCCAAAATGAGCGCCTCTTTTTCCTTCAACTCCGGGGTGATAAACCGCTCGGCGTTGGCGAGCGTCTGCTTCCGCTCGTAACGTCCTTCCGGAACAAGGGGGAGATTGGGCTTTGTCACTTCAATATAGTAGCCAAACACTCGGTTGTAGCCGACTTTGAGCGATTTGATGCCGGTCGCTTCCCGCTCCTTCGCCTCAAGTTCAGCGATCCACGCCTTGCCGTTGCGGCTCGCATCGCGGTAGCGGTCGAGCTGCTTGTCATATCCGTCTTTGATGAGGTTCCCTTCTTTGACGGAAAGCGGCGGCTGTTCTTGAATCGAGCGCTCGAGCAAATCGACGAGCTCTTCGCACGGGTCAAGGCGCTCGCACAGCTTGTCCGCTTCAGCGAGCGGCAGTGCGCCGACCGTCTGGCGGAGCGCCGGCACTTGAAGAAGCGACTTTTTCAGCTGCACGAGATCGCGGGCATTGGCGTTGCCGTAGGAGACACGGCCGACAAGGCGCTCAATGTCGTAAACGCCGCGCAGCCTGTCGCGCAGCTCCTGCCGTTCAAAATAGCTCGTTTTCAACGTTTCCACAAAATCGAGGCGCCGTTCGATTTCGCGCCGATCAATGAGCGGCCGGTCCAGCCATTGTTTTAAGAGCCGCCCACCCATCGCTGTCACCGTTTCATCCAAAAGCCATAACAACGAGCCTTTCCTTCCTTTTGACCGCACCGTTTCGACCAATTCCAAATGCAGCTTGGAATGTCGGTCCATTTTCATATAGTGGTCAACTTGATACAACTCAGCCGGCTGCAAATGATCGAGCCGCCGCTTTTGCGTGCGGACGAGGTAATGAAGCAAGCGGGCTGCGGCCTGCCGCAGCTTTTCTTGCGCCACATGGCCGATGACGCCGTTCCATTCGTCGCATAGAGATGTGTCGTCCTCATAAGAGACCGCCGCCCCGTACCGCTCTTTCAGCTCGCGCACCCACTCTTCGCCGCTGTCTGTGGCAACGATGATCTCCCGCGCTCCAACGGCGTGCAATTCGTTTGCCGCTTCCTCCCACGAAGAAAGAAGCGTCAACCGGACCTCGCCGGTCGACAAATCGGCGTAAGCCAATCCGTATGTACCATCAGCAAACGGCGTGAGCGCCGCCAAGTAGTGGTTTTCCTTCTCGGTGAGCCCTTTGCCTTCCATGAGCGTCCCTGGGGTGATGAGCTGCACAACTTCGCGGCGAACGACGCCTTTGGCCGTTTTCGGGTCTTCGACTTGTTCGCAAATGGCGACTTTATATCCCTTTTCGATTAACTGCTCAATATATCCTTGCGCCGAATGGTACGGCACCCCGCACATCGGCACCCGTTCATCGCCGCCGTCGCGGCTTGTTAATGTAATTTCCAGCTCTTGCGCCGCCTTGATGGCGTCGTCAAAAAACAGTTCGTAAAAATCGCCAAGCCGGAAAAATAAAAACGCGTCCGGATATTGCGCTTTAATGTGCAAATATTGCTGGATCATCGGTGTGTACGATGGCATCGCTTCTCCCCAACCTTTTCGGCCCGAAGGCTCGTTGATTGCGCTACTATTATAACAAGCGGCAAAAGAAAAAACTAGGAAAGAAATTTCCTAGTTTTATTCTTCTTCGCCAAGCAGCAAATCTGGGCTTAAATCTTCTAATTCTTCATCAAGGTCATCCTCGTCGCAAAAATCGTCGTCCTTGCCGCATCCTTCCGGATTGATGGCAACGCACACCTTCGTTTCGCCGATCACTTCGGCGACAAACTCCCGCTCAACATCGACAACGATTTTATTGCCGTTTGGCGAAATCGTGCATTCGAGGCAGTTCGGCTGCTGGATGACGCGGACGATGACATCGGTGTCATCGCTGATTAAATTATCTTTGTCGCGATATTTTAATTTGACGACGTCCGTATACGACACCGTTTCGGTGACGACTTCGGTTTTTGTATTGTGGTTGTACGAATACCAGACGTTGATGTCATAATGGCCGTGAATTTCGACCGTTTTATCGCATTTTTTCGCTTCATAACGGTGGTTGATGATCCAGCAGCCAAGAATGCTTGACGGGCGGTTCGGCGCCGTCACCGTATGGGTCGATTGTGTAAACTTGCGGCCTTTGCCGACAACGGCTTTCGTAATAATTTCTCTGTATTCAGACATCGAACGGAACCCTCCTCAAATGAATCTTCATTTCATCCTATGCGCCATCTCCGCTAATGTGCACAGCAAATGAATCATTATTCCGTATAGTTCATTGTATGCGCCTGCTCCGTTCGATGTGCCTTCTTTTTTGCCGCCAGGCAGCCGCCCGCGGTTCGGGGAAAGGGAGAGCGCGCCCATAAGAAAAAAAGCGCCCCAAAGGACGCTTTTGAGCCGCATGCCATTAATGGCAGCCGCCGTGTTTGTTGTAGCGAAGCGCGGCGCCGGTTTCGCCGCGCAGCACATCGCCGCCCGTCGAAGCGAGAATTTCATCGGTCACCGTATTCGAAATCGTCGAGGCGACGAGCTGAAGCAGGTCGTTCACATCGGATTGGGACTGCTGGAATTCGCTGACGATCGGGATTTGCGACAACTCTTCGTAAATGGCGTCAATTTTGGCCTCAACCTGTTTCAGCGCTTCATGTTTTCCGTAATGCTGAAGGTTGACCGCTTGCTTTTGCAGCGATTTCAGCTCGTTGATCAACGTGCGCACTTTTTCGTTTTGGTGGATTTTTTCTTCCGCTCGTTTGAAAAAGTCGACTTCTTCCGTTTCGGCGATCATTTTCGCCAGCTGCTTCGCCTGGGCCAAGATATCATCCCGCGTATATTTTGCCATGTTCGTTCACCTCGATCGCTTCATTGACTAGCTCGCCCGTCAGCGTCCACGTCTTTGCCTGCGTAATGCGCACGTTGACCAATTGGCCAATGAGCGATTTGGGGCCGACGAAGTGGACGAGCTTGTTTTTGCGCGTATAACCCGCCAATACATCCGGATTCGTTTTGCTTTCGCCTTCCACAAGCACTTCGACGACTTGCCCTTCGTATTGCTTCATTTTCTTGGCCGCGATTTCTTGAACAAGGTCGTTGAGACGCTTGAGCCGCTCTTTTTTCACTTCCATCGGCACGTTGTCCTTCATGTTCGCCGCCGGCGTGCCTTCGCGCGGTGAATAGATGAACGTGTAGGCCGAGTCAAATTCGACTTCACGGTAAAGCGACAGCGTTTCTTCAAACTGCTCGTCCGTCTCGTTCGGGAAGCCGACGATAATATCCGTCGTCAACGCGACATCCGGAATGGCGGCTTTGATTTTGCGAACGAGCTCCAAGTACTCCTCGCGCGTATATTTGCGGCCCATCATTTTTAAAATTTCCGTGCTGCCCGATTGCACCGGCAAATGGATATGCTCAACCAAGTTGCCGCGTTTGGCGAGCACTTCGATGAGCCGGTCGTCAAAGTCGCGCGGATGGCTCGTTGTGAAGCGGATGCGCGCAATGTCAATTTTGCGCAGCTCATCCATTAAATCGCCAAGGCCGTACTGGATGTCGGTGAAATCCTTTCCGTAAGCGTTGACGTTTTGCCCAAGGAGCGTAATTTCTTTATAGCCTTGGGCGGCGAGCTGGCGCACTTCTTGGATGATGTCTTCCGGACGGCGGCTTCGCTCTTTGCCGCGCGTGTACGGAACGATGCAGTACGTGCAAAACTTGTCACAGCCGTACATAATGTTGACCCATGCTTTAATCTTCCCTTTGCGCACTTTCGGCAAGTTTTCAACAACGTCGCCCTCTTTCGACCATACTTCGACGACCATTTCTTTCGACATGTACGCCTCATGCAAAATGTACGGCAGGCGATGGATGTTGTGCGTGCCGAAAATGAGGTCGACGTATTGGTATTGTTTTAAAATTTTCTTGACAACCGATTCTTCTTGCGACATACAGCCGCACACGCCGAGCAATAAGTCCGGGTTCGTCGTTTTGAGCGGCTTTAAGTAGCCGAGCTCGCCAAACACTTTGTTTTCCGCGTTTTCACGGATCGCGCACGTGTTGAGCAAAATGACGTTTGCCTCTTCCGGACGGTCGGTCGGCTCATAGCCGAGCGCCATGAAAATGCCAGCCATCACTTCCGTATCGTGCTCGTTCATTTGACAGCCATACGTGCGGATGTAAAACTTCCGTCCGCGCCCCATGCCGCGAAACTCTTCAGGAATCGAAAAGTCTTTGACGTACTTGACTTCCTCTTTGCCGCGTTTCTTCGCCTCTTTTAAATTCGGCGGGAGAAACACGCTCGTGAAATATTTCTCATAGTCTTTCGTCGTTTTTTCTTTCAGCCGGTCCAAGGCGGATTTTCTGTCCGCTGGATGGCTTTCGGTTTTGATTTGTCCCGTTTGCTCCAAACGTTGTTTTTCGTTCATAGCAATCTCCTTTCTTCACAAAATCATTCGATCATCCGAGACGAGCGGCCGCCGTTTCCTGTGCAGCCGGCCTCGCCTCGGCAAATTTCTTCCAACCACACACTACCATAGTATATCGCGAGCGGCAAGGAAACACAATGGGGTTTGTTCCGGAGAGTCAGTCAAGACTTTGTGGAGAACATTTTTTCGGTTCACTACGGGCGTTGTCAATCACTAGTTAGCGAACCATTTTCAGGAATTAATATCGTAAGCGCTTTCGGACTCTCGTCCCTCATCTTGAGGCGATGATACGATATTCCATTTTTTTACACCCAACCACCATCCCGGAGCGCCGACAACGCTTGATGGATCGGCGTCCCGGATGACCGCTGCAGACACGGTAGATTCTGACGCACCACATCTGCCCATAACCGTCCTGCCTTCCGTTTGGCCTGTTCAACCCGCTTGGACTTCGTCGAGGCCGAGGCTGCCGTTCGGGTCTCTTCTTCCTCCACCAACTGCCCATTTCTCCGCCAAATCCCGTCGATTCGGGCTGCCATCGCCCTCAGAAACGCCCGAAGCCCTTGGTCTTTCCAGCTGCGGCGGGATTTCACCCGATGCGCAAACCGGCTCATCACGCTCTCGGCGTGACCCATCGGACGCATGCCGGTCGTCTCCACCCCTTGCTCCGACAGCCACTCCCGATAGTCCCGGATGCATCCCGGCATCGACTCGATCCGGCGGATCATGGCAGCCATCTGCTTCTCTTTCGCTTCGTCCTCCAACGTGCCGACCGCGCTGTTCAGCTCCACCAGAAGCCCCTCCTCGTCTTGTTTCGCCAGCTTCTTCCGCACCTCCCGCCAACGCGGGTGGCCGGACAGACACTGACGCAGCTCCCGCGCCACATGAAATCGATCCAGCTGAAAGCACGCCCGCTTCCCAAAATACTCCCGGCAGGCCGTGATCCACGACGCCGCGTCGCCGTTGATGATCAACAGGTCCCGGCACGGATCATAGGCATATTCGTTCATCAGCCACTCTTCGAACCGTTCCCACACGTCTCCCTCCCCTTCATGGAGGTAGTGGCGCCGGTTCACGAGCTCAAGCTGCGAACCGTTTCGTTTCCATCCCTCGTGAACCGCCAGGATTTTCTCTTCTTTCGCCCGTTTCCCTTTCCCCTGGCGGGAAATAAACAGTCCATCCGCCTCCACAAACAGCACCCGGCCGTGCCGTTGGGAAACAGGGCGGTGCAGCGAGACAGGGGCCTCCAGCACCAGTTGGCGAATCGCCTCGTGGCTCATGACCGCATACCCCACGATCGACTCCAACGTACGGGCCGCTTTGCGGTAGGAAGAGCACTCTACGGCCAACTCGACCGCCGTTTCCTCGAGGCAAGGACTGATCGATCGGGCCCCATCAAAGCCTAATTCGGCATCCAGCAAGAAGGTATAGTTCCCCGTTTGCCGGTCATAGTAGTAGTTCCGTCGAAACGTCACTTCTCCAAACAGCGTTTGGATCGTAGTCGGCCGTTTGTCTTTCAGCTGATACCGGCGCTTGTCCCGCGCTTCCGCCAGTTGTTGATCAATCTCCTCCAAAAGGGCCGCCAACAAGACAGCGAACACCTTTTGAAGAGTTCTGACTAATTGTTCCTCCAACTCTTTTAATAGGGGCCATTCTGTGGTAAGATGTTTCATGGACTCTCTCCCTCCTGTTTTCGGTTGGTTTGCCAATCACCATCATAGCAGGGAGAGAGTCCTTTTTTCACGACATTTGCTTTTTCTACCGCGCTTCGCTTGGTGGCCCCGACGAGCGTCGCGAACAAAAGTTCGCAACCCTCGTCGGGGATCATTTCGGAATGTCACCCACAAATATTTTACTCACACTGTTCCGGAGGACCGGAACATGTCATGATAACAAAAAACACCCAATGAGGCAAGCCTCCATCGGGTGCAAATTGTTTCCATTTTTACATAAACTCTGCTACGAGTTCGGCGAACTTTTCTTTGCTCATTTTCAGCTCCGCCTCGGCAAGCGGCGCCTCGCTGTAGCCTGGCACAAGCTCTTGGTACGACTTTTGTTCTTTGTTTTGATAAATGATCCCGGTGACGAGCCCATCGTATTTCATGACCGTCTGCATCGCCATCTCCCGGTCGGACGGGTCGTATCCTTCGATGTCGCTCACCTTGATGAGCCGCTCTTTGAACCACTCGTACGTATTCACTTTGTTGTACGTCACGCACGGGCTGAAGACGTTGATGAGCGCAAAGCCTTTATGCTTGACGCCTTCCTCAATCAAGCTCGTCAATTCTTTTAAATCGCTTGAGAAACCTTGCGCGACAAACGTCGCTCCGGCGCTTAACGCGATCTCAAGCGGCGACAAAGCCGGCTCGATCGACCCGTGCGGCGTGCTTTTTGTTTGGAAGCCGGCAGCGCTGCGCGGCGATGTTTGTCCTTTCGTCAACCCGTAAATTTGGTTGTCCATGACGATGTATGTGATGTCGATGTTGCGGCGAATGGCATGAACCGTGTGCCCCATGCCGATCGCGAATCCGTCGCCATCCCCGCCGGCGGCGATGACCGTCAAATCGCGGTTCGCCATTTTCACTCCTTGCGCCAGCGGCAAAACGCGGCCGTGCGTGCCGTGAAAGCCGTAAGAGTGAATGTAGCCGGAAATGCGGCCCGAGCAGCCGATCCCGGAAATGACCGCGAGTTCGTGCGGCTCCAACCCGAGATTGGCGGCCGCGCGCTGGATGGCGGCCTGCACGGAAAAGTCGCCGCACCCCGGACACCAGTTCGGTTTCACATCATTGCGGAAATCTTTAAAAGTGGCCATTGCGCTAACAACTCCTTGCATTTAGTATAGACGTCGCCCGGCAAGAACGGATTGCCGTCGAATTTTAAGACGCTGGCGATTTTATCAGCGTGCCCGACGTTCATTTTCAACAAGTTCGCCAGCTGCCCGGTGGCGTTTTGCTCGACGACGACGACTCGTTTCGCTTTCTCGACAAGCGGCCGCACGTCGTCAACCGGGAACGGATGAAGCAGACGGATGTGCGCATGGTTGACTTTGACGCCATCTTGCTCGAGCCGCTCCATCGCTTCTTCAATGGCTCCGCGCGTCGATAAAAAGCCAACAAGGAGCAAATCCGGTTCTTCGTGGCGGAGTTGTTTGTGCACCGGCGTCGGGAAGTGGATGTGCTCGAGTTTGCGCATCCGTTTTTCCATTTGCGCCCGGCGGTTTGCCGCCGTCTCTGACGGGCGGCCTGTTTCGGCGTGTTCGACCCCGGTGACATGGTGGATGCCGTATTTTGTTCCCGGCAGCACCCGCGGCGAAACACCGTCCGGCGTGATTTCATACCGTTTGAAGTTGTCTTTGTCCGGAAGCGGCGGCAGCTCACCATTCATCAGCTTGCCGCGGCGGATCTCGATCCGATCGTAATCAAGCGGCTCAACCGTCTGCTTGCCGAGCGACAGCTGCAAATCCGACAGGAAAATGACCGGGCATTGGTATTCCTCAGCTAAGTTGAACGCTTCCGCCATATCGTAAAACGCTTCTTCGACCGTGCTTGGCGCCATGACAATTTTGGGAATTTCCCCGTGCGTGCCATAGATCATCGCGAGCAAATCCGACTGCTCTTGCTTTGTCGGCAAGCCGGTGCTTGGACCGCCTCGTTGCGTGTCAACCACAACAAGCGGTGTTTCCGTCATCCCAGCTAGTCCGATCGCTTCGGCCATAAGCGACAACCCGGGTCCGGCGGAAGCGGTGAACGCCCGCACGCCCGCATAGTTGGCGCCGATCGCCATCGTACAGGCTGCGATTTCATCTTCTGTCTGGATGACCGCGCCCCCAAAATCCGGCAGCTTTTTAATCAAATACTCCATAATCTCCGAAGCTGGGGTGATCGGATAGGCGGCCATAAAGCGCGCCCCGCCGGCAATGGCGCCCAAGGCGATGGCATCGTTGCCAATCATGAACATTCGCCGTTTGCCGTCGGCTTTGGCTAGTTTCATCGTTTTCGTCGAACCATCGAGCTGCTCTTTCATATATTGCGCTCCAGCGCGAATCGCTTCCATGTTTTTCTCAACGACTTGCGCCCCTTTGCGCCCAAATGTATCCACAACAACACTTTCGAACACGGCGGCGTCCAAATCGAGCACCGCACTTGTCGCGCCGATGGCAACCATGTTTTTCATCAGCGGATTGCCAAGCTGTGTAGCGATATCGGTGAACGGAACGGCGTAAAGCGCCACTCCTTTTCCTTCCGGAATCACTGGATTGAATTTGGCGTCCGCAATGACGATGCCGCCGTCACGCAGCTCGTGGAAGTTGAAGTCGATTGTCTCTTGGTCGAACGCCACCAAGATGTCCAAATCATCAGCGACCGCCCGCACCGGTTTCGTGCTGACGCGAATTTTGTTGTTCGTATGACCCCCTTTGATGCGTGAAGAAAAATGGCGGTATCCATATAAGTAATATCCGAGGCGGTTCAGCGCTGTGGAAAAAATTTCCCCTGTACTTTCAATTCCTTCCCCTTGCTGGCCGCCTACCTTCCATGACAGCTGTTCGATCATGAATTACACCCCTTTATATTCACTCCAGCCTTTCGCTACTATTGTACCACTTTTCTGACAAGGAAACTACCATTTTGAACGCCTTTTTCAGCCGGCGCCGCGGATGCCCTGTCTTCTATTCTAGGATACGCAGAGCCGATACTCAGTGATATTCGTCACTCCGGCAAATGGGCGTAGAAGTTGCCGAATAAAAAGCGGGATACTTGCTCGGTGGAGTAATGCTTGTACAACTCGTTGACAAGCCGCGCATATTCCCTTACCGTTCCAAGGCCGGCGACCGTCTCCGTGATGCCATCGAAGTCGGAGCCAAACCCGACGTTGTTTTCCCCCCCGAGCGCGCATATATGGTCGAGATGGCGAAGCACATCAGCGATCATCGCCTCGTTTTTCTTCGCCGTCAAAAAATACGGAACGAAATTAATGCCGATCATGCCGTCTTTTTCGATCAACGCTTTGATCTGCTCGTCGGTTAAGTTGCGTGGATGTGGGCATAGACGATGCACGTTGGAATGGGAAGCGATGGGGAACCGAGCCATCTCGATGACATCCCAAAACGCTTTCTCCGATAAGTGGGACACATCGACCCATCGTTTTGCTTCATTAAGAAGTGCAACGACTTGCCGGCCAAACGCCGTCAGCCCGGCGCCGCGCTTCTCCCACGCTCCGTCAGCGACAGCGTTCGGGAAGTTCCATGTCAACCCTACGGAAGCGACGCCGAGGCGGAGGAGCGTCTTTAGCTTGACAAGGTTGACGCCGATGGCGTCGCACCCTTCCAGCGTCAACATGGCGCCGACTTCCTCTTTTTTAAGGGCGGCGATATCCCGTCTCGTCCGCACGAACTTCACAGACGGAAACGCATCGATAATGCGGGCAAAGAAGATGTCCACCATCTCCAGCGCAACAGTGAACCGGGCTTCCTCCGGCACCGTTTCCGGTATGTAGATGGCAAAGCATTGCACTTTCACCCCTGCTTCCGCCATCCCGGAAAGAGTGACGTGAAGCGAAGCTCCGTCGTAAAACGACAGAGACCGATCTTGCCATAACTTCATCAACACATCGCAATGTGCATCGAAGATCATTCCGTTCCCCCCTTGAAAAAGCAAAAATAACCTGCCTGCCTTCGCAGCCGAAGGCGCCAACAGGTTATAGCCGCCATTGTCTGATCATCCAGTTAACGAGGTTCGACAATCAATTTGATCGCTGTCCGCTCTTCTCCGTCGATGATAATATCCGTAAACGCCGGAATGCAAATCAAGTCCATGCCGCTCGGTGCCACAAACCCTCGTGCGATCGCTACTGCTTTAACGGCTTGGTTCAATGCACCTGCGCCGATCGCTTGAATTTCCGCTGCGCCGCGCTCGCGCAACACCCCGGCAAGTGCACCAGCTACAGAGTTCGGATTCGATTTTGCTGAAACTTTTAATATTTCCATTCCTAGCTCCTCCCTCGTTTCCTTGGAAAATGATTTCGGTAAAAGGTCTTCATTGTAACTATATTCACTGTTTCGACAACTATTCCTGCATGGGAGGAGGACATTTTAAAAAATTTTTAAAAGATGGACTATTCAAAATAAGGGTGGTCATCGTTAATGATCAACCGTTCAATGCGAAACGCCCGTCCGCTTTTTTCGTCTACATCAACAAAGACGGCATTCAATTGGCTTCGTCCTTCCTTGACGTCGAAACGAACTGGCAGCCCGGTTAAAAATTTGCGCAGCACCGCCTCTCGATCGACGCCTAAAATGCCGTCGTATGGACCGGTCATGCCAACGTCGGTAATGTACGCCGTCCCTCTTGGCAAAATGCGGTTATCGGCCGTCTGGACGTGTGTATGCGTGCCGATGACCGCGGATACGCGGCCGTCTAAGTACCAGCCCATCGCCTGTTTTTCACTCGTCGCCTCGGCATGGAAATCGACGATGATGACCGGCGTGCGCGCGGAGGCGGCGGCGATCAGCTCGTCCGCCTTTTGAAATGGGCAGTCAATCGCCGGCAAAAACGCCCGCCCTTGCAAATTGATGACCGCCGCTTCGCCATGCTCGGTCGGCACAAAGACGATGCCTTTTCCCGGTGTGCCGGGCGGGTAATTCGCCGGGCGAATCAACGCCTTCGCCTGATCGATAAACTCAAAAATATCGCGTTTGTCCCATGCGTGATTGCCCAACGTGATCACATGAGCCCCCCAAGCGAGAAGCGCCCGGTAAATCGGTTCGGTGATTCCTTTCCCGCCGGCGGCGTTTTCGCCGTTGATCACAACAACGTCCGGCCGATGTTTTTCCTTCAGCCTTGGCAAATAGTGCTCCACCATTTTTTGCCCCGGCAAACCGACGACGTCGCCGATAAATAAAATTCTCATCCCTGATCCCTTTCTAAACGAAAAATATCGCCTTGCGCCCATCTCCGCATCGTTATACCCTCCTATTTTACGCACAAAAAAAGAAAGTGGCAATAGCCACTTTATTTCGCGTATTCGACCGCCCGCGTTTCGCGGATGACCGTCACTTTAATATGGCCCGGGTAATCGAGCTCTTCTTCGATTCGTTTGCGGATGTCACGCGCCAGCCGGTGCGCTTCCAAATCGTCGATCATATCTGGTTTGACCATAATGCGCACTTCACGCCCAGCTTGAATGGCGTACGATTTTTCAACGCCTTCGTACGATTCGGCGATTTCTTCAAGCTTCTCTAGACGACGGATATAGTTTTCCAGCGTTTCGCTGCGCGCTCCCGGCCGCGCCGCCGACAGCGCATCGGCCGCCGCGACGAGCACAGCGATGACCGACGTCGGTTCCGTATCGCCATGGTGGGAAGCGATGCTGTTGATGACGACCGGATGTTCTTTATACTTCGTCGCCAGCTCAACGCCGATTTCCACATGGCTTCCTTCGACTTCGTGGTCGATCGCTTTGCCAATGTCATGAAGCAAGCCGGCCCGGCGCGCCAGCATTTCGTCCTCCCCAAGCTCGGCCGCCATCAGTCCGGCTAAAAACGCCACTTCCACCGAGTGTTTTAAGACGTTTTGTCCGTAGCTCGTTCGGAACTTGAGCCGCCCTAAAATTTTGATCAAATCCGGATGCAAGCCGTGAACACCGACTTCAAACGTCGTCTGTTCGCCGACTTCGCGGATATGCTCATCCACTTCGCGGCGCGCCTTTTCGACCATTTCCTCAATGCGCGCTGGATGGATGCGGCCATCTTGCACAAGCTTATCGAGCGCGATGCGCGCCGTCTCGCGGCGAATCGGGTCAAATCCGGACAAAATGACCGCTTCCGGCGTATCGTCGATGATCAAATCGATGCCGGTCAACGTCTCGAGCGTGCGGATGTTCCGCCCTTCGCGCCCGATGATCCGCCCTTTCATTTCGTCGTTTGGCAAATTGACGACGGAAACAGTCGTTTCGGCGACATGGTCGGCGGCGCAACGTTGGATGGCAAGCGACAAAATCGCCTTTGCCCGTTTGTCTGCCTCCTCTTTCGCCCGCGTTTCCGCCTCTTTGATCATCATCGCAATCTCATGCGACAGCTCTTTCTCGACGCGCTCTAAAATGAGCTGGCGGGCATCGTCGCGCGTCAGGCCGGAAATGCGTTCAAGTTCGGCTTGTTGTTGTTTGACGAGCGCTTCCACTTTGCTTTCCATTTGTTCAATATGCTGTTGTCTTTCGTTCAACGCTTCTTCCTTTGCCTCAAGCAACGCCTCACGTTTGTTGAGCGCTTCATCTTTGCGGTCGAGATTCTCCTCCTTTTGCATCAGGCGGTTTTCTTGTTTTTGGAGCTCGCTTCTCCGGTCGCGGATATCACGCTCCGCCTCCGTACGCAGTTTATGAATCTCGTCTTTCGCTTCGAGAAGCGCCTCTTTTTTCAAGGCGTCCGCCTCGCGTTTCGCCTCCTCAATCAGCTGTTCGGCAGCGGCTTTCGCCCCGCCGATTTTCGCTTCGGCAATCGATTTGCGAACAAAAAAGCCAACAACGGCACCAATGACTAAGGCAAGCAAAGCGGAGATGATGATCGAACCCATCGTTTCACCTCCTCTTGCTGTTCGGTTTCCTTTCGCTCTCTCTTCTCACCGCCATGACCGGCGCAGATGGACATTCCCGTTTTCAATCCATTAGCTCAGTCGCTTGGCATCACAATCGACCCGCGCAGCCTTCCGCACGAAGGCGGTCCGCCGCAGCGGGCGGGCGTATGGCCCTGCCGCGCGTATGGACAAATATACATGTTCATTGTAAAGGCGGCAATAGGAATTGTCAAGATATTACACCGACGCGCCTAGAGGATGACAACGGAACAAGACCGTTCCGCACGCCGTCCTTTTTTAGGCTTATCGCTCTCCTTGGCAGGCCGAACGGATGGAAAAAGGCGCCCCGGCAGCTTGCCAGGACGCCTTGTCCCGTTATTCTTCAAGCAATCCGAACCCGTCTTGCTGCGGTTCGCTCGTTCCCTCTTCAACGTCGATGCCGTAATGCTGGCGGATGGCGCGGGCGATCTCATCGGCGATGTGCGGGTTTTCCTTCAAAAATTGCTTCGCGTTTTCCCGCCCTTGGCCAAGCCGCTCGTCTTTGTACGAATACCACGAACCGCTTTTTTGCACGATGTCCAATTCGGACGCCATGTCGAGAATTTCCCCTTCGCGGGAAATGCCTTCGCCGTACATAATGTCGACGTCAGCCGTTTTAAATGGCGGCGCAACTTTGTTTTTGACGACTTTAATTTTCGTCTTGTTGCCGACCATATCATTGCCTTGCTTAATTTGCTCGGCGCGGCGCACCTCTAGGCGGACGGAAGCGTAAAACTTGAGCGCCCGCCCGCCCGGCGTCGTTTCCGGATTGCCAAACATGACGCCGACTTTTTCGCGAATTTGGTTGATGAAGATGGCGATCGTTTTCGATTTGTTAATGGCGCCAGACAGCTTGCGAAGCGCCTGGGACATAAGCCGCGCTTGCAAGCCGACATGGGCGTCGCCCATCTCCCCTTCAATTTCCGCTTTCGGCACAAGCGCCGCCACCGAGTCGATGACGATAATATCGACCGCGCCGCTTCGCACGAGCGCTTCCGCGATTTCGAGCGCCTGCTCGCCCGTGTCAGGCTGGGAAAGCAGCAATTCATCGATATTGACCCCTAATTTTTGTGCATAGATGGGGTCGAGCGATAGCGATAGGTAATAGTCACCCTCGGCATTACCCGGAGGGGCTATTTTCCCCCGCTTCACACCGTGCGTGCGAGTTTCCCCGCACACGGCGTTCCATCGAGTACCCCGGTTACTAATCCGCTCTAGACTTTACTAGTGTACGCACTTTCTGTATTCCTCGAGTTTCCTTATTGCGTTTGTTTTTAAGCGACTGAGGTTGACATCACTTAGATCCTTTAAATGGATCAATGTATGACATTTGTCGCAGACCGTTACAAGATTGCTTACCTTATTAATTTCGTTCAGCGGAAGTTTCGTATTGATATGGTGGGTTCTAGTGTTAAATGGCTGCAGAATGTCACCACATATTTTACATTTTCCTTTATCTCTGTTAAACGCATAACACCGATTCATGAAGAATTCGAAGTTGTAAATTTTACTAGACTTAACTCCTTGAATTAGGTTTAGGTAACCACTGTCTAATAACCATTGTGCTCTTACGGTCAGCGGCTTCTTACCCGTGTTTTGAAGCCTAATTCTTCTTCCTTCCGCTGTGTATGGTGTTTCCTTCTGATTTTTCTGGTTTGTTTTAATCCAAGTTGCGAACCCAATACTCATTATACCAAGCCATCTTCCATTTATTTTGATTGCAGGCACTTGTTCTGTTCTATCTGGGTACAGGGGTGCTAAGTTGTAGCATTGATTAGCAGGTATCCATTTCGCTCCATATCTCTTTAGTGCTTTGTAGGACGCATATTTAAGTTTTTCCTTAAATGGCCTTACATCTCTGTTGACGCTAGGAGCACTTGAGTAATAATTAATGATACCTCTAATTTTACTGTTAATTCGGTTGATGTCCGTTATAAGCCATTCTTGATTCGTGGCGAATTTTAGTTTACGCAGATCTTTCCTGATCTGTTCAACTTTCCCTTTAATTTTTTCCGTGTCTGCACTCGCGTATCCGATGTATTTTCCACCTTTACCGTGTGGTATCATTTTAATTTTGAAACCTAGGAATTTCATTGGTTTCTTCTTAATGTTGGTTATGAGTGTTTTGTCATCGGATAGTTCAAGTTTAAGGTTTTCTTTTAGATATTTCTTGATTCGATATTTCCATTTTTCGGCATTCCCCCTGCTATTGGTGAACAGTATCCAGTCGTCTGCGTATCTTACGTAGAACTCTGGTTTGGTTATTGTTGAGTGATCTCGGAGGGACTTGTATTTTGCCGTGCGAATGGTTGTACCATTTCGCATTTTCTTCTCTTCCCATTCTCTTGTTATCCATTGGTCGAGTTTATGAAGATACACATTGGCTAATAGTGGGGAGATAATTCCACCTTGTGGCGTGCCCATTTCATTTATCTTGGTTTCTTTTATAACTCCTGCTTTCAGCATGGCTTTGATAATCATGAGCATTCGTCTATCACGTATACCCATGTGCCAAAGCTGCTTGATCAGGATAGTGTGGTTCACGTTATCGAAGAAACCTTTTATATCTCCCTCTATCACCCAATTGTACCCTATTCGGTTACATATAAATACACATCTTTCGATGGCTTGTTTTGCGTCTCGGTAGGGTCTGAACCCATATGAGTGTTGAAAAAATTGTGCTTCAAGAATTGGTTCAATGACCATCCTCACACATTCTTGGATTATTCGGTCTGCGATCGTCAGAATGCCTAAAGGTCTCTTTTCCTTTTTCCCGGGTTTTGGGATATGGACCCTTCTGATCGGGTTAGGTGTATATTTCTTAAAGCATCTTTTAACGAAGTTTATCGCTTCGTCATAGTTCAGCGTTAGTATGTCGCTGATGGTTTTCCCATCTGTACCCGCTGTACTATTTCCTTGGTTTGATTTGATTTTGTGAATGGCGGATACGATCACGACATCGCTGCTTGCTATTTCGACCAATCCCTTAAATCTTGGAACATCACCTTTTTCCAGACATTCCTTTGTAATGGCGTACATCTTGTCTTGTAGGTCGCGGAATTCCTGCTCCGACCTAGGAATGATTAGTTCTTGAAACGTTTGGTTGATAGTATCAAATCCTTTCTAGCGGATTTGTACCATACACGTTTTTAGTCAGTTTTGCTCACCGAAACCCTTACGGATTTCCTCACGGCTTCCTAATCATTGTCTGGGTTAGTAACCTAGGGTACTCGACTATGCCCCTTCGCTCCGCAGGAGTTACCCTGCTTCATCACTACTACGGGCTGCTGCCCCACCCCTTCAGCAGTCATTTCCTCCTGCTTAGCGGCATCGGGATGCGCATCCCTTGGCATCCGCTGGGGTGGTTCACCTGTACCGCATCACCTATCCTTGCATGCTCCCTTAGGCTCCACCTCTGACCCGTCAGCCGCCTTTCTGCCCATGGTTGGAGGGCTCAAGGCAAAGATCCTCTACGGGATCAATCCAGACTCGGCAAACACGAATACCTCATCCAGGGCTGAACCTCACTTAGGAGGTGAGCGCCTTCTTTTTTCGGCGCCCCACGCCTTACGAGCCGTACTTCCGGTGGTTCGTTCCAACGCTATGCGTTCTCTAGCCATAGGAGCTTTATGGACCCCCGGCTACTTCGCTAACCGCTTCTCAGGTCTGCTTTTCGCCGTCCTCTCCGAGCTTCGTACAGCCATGTTGCGCACCATGACCGCACGTCGGGGTATTAGGGCGGGAATGCCAACCTTCATTCCCGTCTCGGATTTTCACCGAGCTCTCGGTGATGCAGTTAGGACCTACTCATGCTCAGTCCCGCTGACTTTTCGCACGGCGTTTCCGCCATACTTCAGTCAGCAACAGGTCGCACCGTGCTCTGCGTCGATGAAAGCTGCTTGCCCGCCCCGCTTTTGCACTTCCGCGATCGCGTGAAGGGCAACGGTCGTTTTCCCGGACGATTCCGGGCCGTAAATTTCCACAATCCGCCCGCGCGGATAGCCGCCGACTCCTAACGCGATGTCGAGCGCCAGCGAACCGCTCGGCACGACCGACACTTTGCGGTCGACTTGCTCGCCGAGCTTCATGATGGCCCCCTTGCCAAACTGTCGTTCAATTTGTTTTAATGCCTGCTCCAATGCAGCTTGACGATCTTGGTTCACTAACCTACTCCTCCTTATTCTAGGACTACTTATACTATACCGCGTTTTGCGGCCATTGCCAAGCAAAAAACGAACGTCCATTCGTTTTTTCGGTGGAGAAACTAGCAACAATCGCCATACTCATGCGGTGGAAAAAACGATGTGCGGTGGAGAATGTTCAAGGAAGGGGGCGGCCGATCAGCAGTCGGCCGCGAGCATCTCAAGCAGAAAAAAACAGCCGTATTTGGCGGTGCGGATGCGAATGGCATCACGCGTGCCGGACAGCATCAGACGGTGGACAGTCGCATCGCGCCCGCGGACGGCGATGCCGATATACACGGTGCCGGGCGGGTGGCCCTCAAGCGGATCGGGTCCGGCGACGCCGGTGAAGCTGATGCCGATATCCGCATCGCACATCGCGCGGACGTTTTCAGCAAGCAAACGGGCGCACGGCTCGCTCACCGCCCCTTCTGCCTCAAGCAGCGGGCGCGGTATGCCAAGCACCTGTTCTTTGACGCCGTTTGTGTAGCAGACGACACCGCCCTGCACGACTTGCGACGCGCCGGGGATGGCGGTGAGCTGTTCGAGGAAAAGGCCGCCGGTCAAACTTTCGGCCGACGCGATCGTCCATCCTCTTTCTTTTAACCGCTCGAGCGTCTTTGTAAACAACGTTTCATCGTTATATCCGTAGCAGTGGCGGCCGACACGCGCCAAAATGGCCGATTCCACTTCGTCAAGAAGCCGCTTCGCCTCCGCCTCATCCTGATGCTTCGCTGTCAGACGAAGCGTCACTTCACCGTCGCCGGCCAGCGGCGCGATCGTCGGATTCGACTGGGCGTCGATCAAATCCGCAATCGCCGTCTCGAGCGCTGATTCACCGATGCCAAAAAAGCGGAGCACGCGCGACTCGATGCGCTCGGAAAGCGAAAACGTACGGCGCAAAAAGGCGTTTCCGTATTTTTTGAACATCGGCCGCATTTCTTTCGGCGGCCCGGGCAGCAGCATGTACGTAATGCCGTCTGCCACAAGCGCCATCCCTGGCGCCATGCCGTGCTCGTTTTTCAGCACCGTCGATCCTTCCAAGACGAGCGCCTGCTTTTTATTGTTTTCTGTCATCGGCCGGTTTGTGCGGGCAAAATACACCTCAATCGCTCGGAGCGCTTCCTCGTCGATCACGAGCCGGCGGCCAAGCAAACGGGCGATCGTCTCCTTCGTCAAATCGTCTTTCGTCGGGCCGAGGCCGCCGGTGAAAATGATGAGGTTCGCTCTCGTTTGCGCCGTTTTCACCGCCTGCTCAAGGCGGCCGGCGTTGTCGCCGACGACGGTATGGAAATAGACGTTAATGCCAAGCATCGCCAGCTGCTGCGACAAAAACTGGGCGTTCGTATTGGCGATTTGCCCAAGCAACAGCTCAGAGCCAACGGCAATGATCTCCGCGTTCAACAGACTTTTCTCCCCCTTTGTGGCCGGCTATTTCGAATGGGAAAACGCATGTCTGTTTTTCGCAAAATAATCCCAGCCAGACCAAATCGTGAAAATGACCGCCACCCACAGCGCCAATTCAGCGAACGGAAACGAAATGAGCGAGAATGGGAAGTTATGTAACAATAAAGCGGAAATGGCGACAATTTGCGTCCATGTCTTGATTTTGCCAAGCATGTTGGCAGCGACGACTTCCCCCTCGCCGGCAAGCACGAGCCGCAAGCCGGTGACGGCAAACTCGCGGCTGATGATGACAATCACCATCCACGCCGGAACGGCCCCGAGCTCGACAAGCACGATAAGCGCCGCCGACACAAGCAATTTATCGGCAAGCGGATCTAAAAATTTTCCTAAATTCGTCACCAACCCGTATTTGCGGGCATAGTAGCCATCGATCCAGTCCGTCGCTGAGGCGATGATGAAAATGAGCGCGCCGGCAAGATGGGCAACCGGAAGCTCTGTCCCGCCGATTTGGATGCTTCCCCACCCGAACGGAACGAGCATCACGATCAAGAAAAACGGGATGAGCATAATGCGCGCTACCGTAATTTTATTCGGCAAGTTCACCACAAATACCTCCGCTCATTCAACATAGTTCAGTCCGTGCGAAAAGCAGGCGCCTTCCTGCGGAAAAGCGCCCTGTTCCATCATTTCTTCAACACGAAATGCAGCTTTTGGTATACTTCCTCTTTCGGGGCAAACGGATAGGCAAACGGCTGGCCGTTTACCTTCATGTCGACGTCCAGCGTACGCCCGATTTTCACCCATACTTCGCTTTCGGCCGACAGATCGAACGTTTTCGTCTGCCCGCTTGTCAAGTTGCCGCGGTAAAACGTATGGCCTTTCGTATTGTATACTTCGACCCATGACGTTCCTTTGGATGAAAGCTCGATGGAAAACGCGCCGGAGCTGGCGACTTCAATCGTCGCCGTGTTGCCGCGCTTTTCCGTCACATTCATCGCCGCAGCCGGCTGTTCTTCTTCGCCAGTCGGCGCTGGCTGTTCATTTTGCTGTCCGTTTTCATTCGTTGCCTTCTCGTCCGTTTCCTTCGCCGACTGCTTTTGTTTCGCCTGCTCAAGCGGCGAATGTTTCGGCTTTTCGACCTCCGCTGTTTTTGGGCTTGTCTTTGTCGGCGGCTCATTTGCGGCGCCGTGCTGGAGCAGCACCCAAACGAGGACAGCCGCCCCGATGACGACCGCCGCGACAATCACTTTCGGCAGCCAATCGAGCCATTTCGCCCCCTCGGCAGACAGTTGCTGGCGCGTCTTCACGCGCGACAGCGTCTGCGGAATGTCATCTTGATAAGACTGGGGAATGTCCTGTTTATACTGTTCAAACAGCTCATCCGGATCAAGTCCGACCGCTTCAGCATATTGCCGGATGAAGGCACGCACATAAAAATTTCCAGGCATGATGGCATAGTTGCCTTCTTCGATGCCGATCAAATACCGCTTTTGAATTTTCGTCATCTCCTGCAACTCGTCCAAACTCATATTTTTTTCTTCCCGTGCTTCCCGCAAACGTTTTCCTAGTTCCGTCAACGGCCAACACCTTCCACTTTTTTAAATTAAAACCCAAATTCGGAAAATCCGTCATCGCCCAACAATGACGGGCGGTCAATCGCTTCGTAGGAAATATCTTCGTCCGGTTCATGGCGCAGCTCAATAATATAATCAAAATCATCGAGCGTGTATTCCGTATGGCGAACAAACATGTCCGGATGCTCGACGACTTTCGTCGCCTCAAGGCGCATGAGCTCACGGATGAGCTGCCAGTGCTGCTCGTTCCCGCGGCGCGTTGAGACGATGCCGTCGATAATGAAAATGTTGTCCTCGCTATACTCATCTTCCATCAACTGCGTGCGAACCGTCTGTTTAATCAGCGTCGATGAAACAAACAGCCATCGTTTGTTGGCGCACACGCTGGCGGCGACGATCGACTCTGTCTTGCCGACGCGCGGCATCCCGCGGATGCCGATGAGCTTATGCCCTTTTTCTTTAAAAAGTTCCGCCATAAAATCGACAAGCAGTCCAAGTTCATCACGGACGAAGCGGAACGTTTTTTTGTCATCGGCATCGCGCTGGATATAACGGCCGTGGCGGACGGCGAGGCGGTCGAGCAGCTTCGGCTGGCGCAGCTTCGTCACCGTAATGTTGTCCATCGTCCGCAAGATCGTCGCCAACCGTTCAATTTGCTCGTTATTGTCGCACAAAAGCAACATGCCGCGGCGCGAATCCCGGACACCGTTGATCGTCACGATGTTAATGGACAACATACCGAGCAGCGAAGCAACGTCGCCGAGCAACCCCGGGCGGTTGACATGAATTTCATATTCCAAATACCATTCCTGCTTGCCCATCCCGTCTCCTCCCTTGCCGGTGTCCGCACGAACGCCTTATGCTAAGTTCATACTACTATAATTATAAATGGAAAAGCAACCGAAAAGGAGGAAGAAAAAAGAGAGGGAGGCCCCTCTCTTTTACCGGGTGATTATTTTTGTTGGACCAGCTTGACCATCATGTTGGCAAGGGCGTGCTGCTCTTTTTCATCCGCAACGCTCCAAAGATCAGCGAGCACCCGTTCTTCTGGGTTTTTCGGGTCGACGTGTTTCGCCAAATAATCCCCGATTTGGTAAGCGACATCTGTGATCACTTGCTGAGTCAATCCTTGCTGTTGCGCTTGTTCTAAACGTTCCGCCAAAAAGTCTTTCCATTGTTCAAAGTTATCCAGTACCGACATGTCAATCCCTCCTTGTTGAATGTTTCAAGGATAGTTTGCCTGCCGAACCGGAAAATATACGTTCAACAATACCAGCCGCCGTTGACGGAAATGACTTGGCCGGTGATATACGAAGCGGCATCAGACAGCAAAAACGCCACCGTTTCCGCCACCTCATCCGGGGTGCCGAGCCGGCCGGCTGGAATTTCGTCAGTGAGCGCTTCCAGCTCCTCAGGACGAAACACCCGCAGCATATCGGTATCAATCGCCCCCGGTGCAACAGCGTTGACGCGAATGCCGCTTGGGGCAAGCTCCTTGGCCAGCGCCTTGGCAAACGCGTTCTGCCCTCCCTTTGTCATCGAGTACACCGCCTCGCATGAAGCGCCGCACAATCCCCAAATCGAGGAAATGAACACAATATGACCGCGCTTTCTCGCCACCATTGATGGGGTCAGCCTTTTGATGAGCAACGCCGGGCTTGTCATGTGAAGCCGCACCATCCGCTCGATTAATTCATCGTTCATGTCGGTCAACAATCCGTAATAGCTTGCACCGCTGTTGTAAACGATGGCATCAACCGGGCGATCGATTTGCGAAACGAGCTTTTCCACCCCATCCAGTGCCGACAAATCGGCCTCAATCGGCACAATATGCACATCGTTAAGCTCTTCTTTCAGCGCTTCAACAGGCGCCCGTCGCCGATAGTAATGGAGAAAAAGTCCGTACCCCTCCCGAGCGAGCACACGAGCGATGCTTTGTCCGATGCCTCCAGAGGCTCCCGTGATCAAGGCGTAGCGCATGAAACCATCCTCTCCTTTTTGCCGCAAAAAAGCATCCTTCTCAGGAAGGATGCCTTATTGCCCTTTTGGAACGACTTCGCAAACCGCGATTTGCGAATCGCGGAAGCAAGAAGAGGCAACCGCCGCGATATCGTCCATGGCAAGGGATGAAAGCGCCGGCAAAATGTCAAACAAGTTGGATCCGTAAAACGCGTAGCGCGTAAACTGGTTGGCGATGTATTCCGGCGAGTTGAGCGCGCGCAAAAAGGCGCCGATTTTTTTCTTTTTCACCCGTTCAAATTCTTCCTTTTTTATAGTCTCCGCGGCAAACGACAGCAGCACCGTTTGAATTTCCGAAGCGAGCCGTTCAGCGTCCCTTGTATCGCCGCCGATCAACGCGAAGCCGAACCCGCGCTCTTCTGTATAATCGTACATAAATGTATCATCGATCAATCCTTCGCGGTACAGCCGTTCATAATGCGGCGAGCTTTTTCCAAACAAATAGTCCAATGCGACGTGGAAGGCAAGCTCATGCCGAAGCTTTTGTTCGCCGGCTTCAGGAACGGACGGCGCTTTGATGCCGACAAAGCATTTGTTCGTCTGCACATGCATCGGAATCACTTTTTTCTTTTCCGCTACTGCGCTCGGTTCTTCATACGCAAACCGCTTCACTTCCGGGGCTTGCGGGAACGACTTTTTCGCCTGGTTGTCGCGGATTTGCTGCATGATTTTTTGTTCATCGACCGGGCCGACGACAAACAAAAGCATGTTGCTCGGGTGGTAAAACGTTTCGTAGCACTCATACAGCAACTCTTTCGTAATTTGGGCGATCGATTCAACTGTGCCGGCGATGTCGATTTTGACCGGATGGTTGTGATACATGCTTTCGATGGCGCCGAAATAGACGCGCCAGTCTGGGTTGTCGTCGTACATCCGGATTTCCTGGCCGATGATCCCTTTTTCTTTTTCCACTGTCTTGTCGGAAAAGTACGGGCTTTGCACAAAATCGATCAACGTTTCCAAGTTTTTCTCGACGTTGTCGGTGCTTGAGAACAAATAGGCGGTGCGGGTGAACGTCGTAAAGGCGTTCGCCGAGGCGCCTTGTTTGCTGAACTGCTGAAACACGTCGCCGTCTTCTTTTTCAAACAGCTTATGCTCCAAAAAATGGGCGATGCCGTCCGGAACGCGCTTCATCTCCGTTTTACCGAGCGGGACGAACTGGTTGTCGACCGAACCGTAGTTCGTGGTGAATGTCGCATACGTTTTGTTGAATCCTTTTTTCGGCAAAATGTATACGTCAAGGCCGTTGTCCATTTTTTCATAAAACAGCTCTTCGTGCAACGTCTCATACACCCGTTTTTCCATCTTCCGTCGCCTCCATTCCGGTCAAAAAGTACACCGTATCAAGCTCCACCTTGTCAGCGGCGCGCACCACATCCTCGCGCGTCACTTGATCGGTGCCGGCAATCCATTCATCGATCGGGCGCTTTCGCGTTGAGACGACGTTATGGTACAACACCTCCACAAGCCCGCGCGGCGTATCGAGCGTCTCAAGCAGCTGGTTGCGGATGACCGCTTTCGTCTGCGCCATTTCTTCATCTGTGAAATCACCGTTTTTCATCGCCTGCATTTGCTCATCGATGATGCGGCGCGCCTTCTCATAGTTGGCCGGTTCAATGCCGGACATGACCATAAGCAGCCCTTTATGGCTCTCAAGCCTTGAGGCGGCATAATAGGCAAGGCTTGCCTTCTCGCGGACGTTGATGAACAGCTTCGAATGGGAAAAACCGCCAAAAATGCCGTTAAACATTTGCAAGGCGTAATAATCGTCATCCTCATACGTCACATTTGTCCGATAGCCGATGTTGAGCTTTCCTTGCTTCACGTCTTGCCGCTCGATGACTTCGCGAACTTCCCCTTGCGGCTTGACAGAAACCGACGATGCGCGCTCCCGCTTTGGACGATCCGGCAAAGAGAAGCGCTGCTTCACCGCTGTGAGCACCGCCTCTTCAGCCACGTCGCCAATGACATATAGATCCAGCTCATCCTCGGCCAGCGCTCGTTCATAATAGCGATACAGCCCTTCCGCCGTGATGCCGTCCACGTCTTCAAGCTCGCCGTTTGGCGAGAGGGCGTACGGTTCGCCTTTGCACATTTCTTCTACAAGGCGCATGTTCGCATAGCGCATTTTGTCATCATACACCGCCTGAATGCGTTGACGGAGCGCCCGCTTTTCCTGCTCGACAATGTCGGTGACAAACCGCCCGCCATCAAGAGCCGGGCGGAACAGAAGATCGGCCAAGAGCTGAAACGCTTTCGAAAGCAACGGCGTTTGCTCCGGCAAAAATCGTTCATTGGCGACATCGATGCGAATCGTCATGATATGATGTTCGCCTTTTTTCGTTAAATCGACGTTCAGCGTCGCCCCATACAGTTCATCCAAATAGGTGCGCAGCGCCTTAACGCTCGGATAGTCGGCCGTGCCGCTTTGCAAGACGTATGGCAAAAGCGCGCGCAGCGTGACCGTTTCTTTAGCAAGAGGGGCCTTCATTTTCCAAACGATCGTGTTCGTTTTGTACTTATCGGTCGAAATCGTATGGACGCGAACCGGTCCGACCGCTGTGACTTTTTCGTCGACCAATCCAACTCCTCCTTACTTTTTCTCTTTGCAGATATGCACTATCTTTTATTGTAAAGCGTCTTATCAACAATATACCTTTTGCCAATAGAAAAATGCAAATCATTCCATTCAGCAAAAAACGGCCGTCCGTTTTTCGGACAGCCGCTTTCATCACCGTTTTCCTTTGATGTATGGCGTGCCAGCCGCTTTCGGCGCCTCAGCGCGGCCGATGAAGCCCGCCAGCGCCAAAATCGTGAGTGCATACGGGGCGATGAGCAAGTAAACGGTCGGGACGTTTTTCAAGAACGGAATCGTTTGCCCGACGATGCTTAAGCTTTGCGCCAACCCGAAAAAGAGCGCCGCCCCCATCGCGCCGATCGGATGCCACTTGCCGAAAATCATCGCCGCAAGCGCCATAAATCCGTGCCCGGAAATCGTCGCATGGCTGAAATCGCGGGAAATGATCGTCGCGTATACCGCACCGCCCAAGCCGCCGAGCGCGCCGCTGATCATGACAGCGATGTAGCGCATTTTGGCGACATGAATCCCCATCGTATCCGCCGCCATCGGATGTTCGCCGACCGCACGCAGCCGCAGGCCAAACGGCGTTTTGTAAATGACATACCATGATACAAACGCCAGCGCAATGGCGATATATGACGGCGCGTACGCGTTAGAAAACAACAGCGGCCCGATGACGGGAATGTCGCTTAACACTGGCACGTCAATTTTGTCAAACCCAACTTGAATTTGGTCCGTCTGCCCCTTGCCGTACATTTTCTTCACTAAAAACAGCGACAGACCAAGCGCCAAAAAGTTGATCGCCACCCCGCTTACGACTTGGTCGGCGCGAAATGTGACCGACGCGACAGCGTGCAGCAGGGAAAATACAGCGCCGACCACCATGGCAGCCAATAAGGCAAGCCACGGCGTCCATTCGCCAAACCGATCGGCAAACGTCAAATTAAAGACGATGCCGACAAACGCGCCGATGGTCATCAATCCTTCAAGCCCGATGTTGACGACGCCGGACCGTTCACTAAACACGCCGCCAAGGGCGGTGAAAATGAGAGGAGCCGCAAAGAAAATCGTTGTCGGGACAATCGTTTGCAAGACGTCATACACGCTCACTTACTCCGCCCCCTTTTGCCAACGAGATAACAGCCAGCGGATCATGTAGCTGGATGCAACAAAGAAAATGATGAGCGCGATAATAATATCGACGAGTTCGGTCGGCACGCCGGCGCTTGACGGCATTTCCAACGCCCCGACTTTTAAGGCGCCAAACAACAAGGCGGAGAGCAAAATGCCAAACGCGTTGTTTCCTCCGATCAAGGCAACCGCGATGCCATCAAATCCAAGGCCGGTAAAGCCGGCTTTCGTCGAGATGTTTCCAAATGTGCCAAGCCCCTCCATCGCCCCGGCGACGCCGGCAAAAGCGCCGGAGATGACCATCGCTAAAATGATGTTGGCGCGCACATTCATGCCCGCGTACTGTGACGCATGCTGATTGAAACCGACCGCCCGCAGCTCAAACCCTTTCGTCGTCCGCTCAAGCAAAAACCACATGACAAATGCGGCGGCGACAGCGATGAAAATGCCGTAATGCATGGTGGAATGATGCGTAATGGCATCAAAAAAGTCGGAGTGAAGCGATGCGCTTTCTTTCACCGGCTTTGATTTAAATCCCTCATCAGACAAAACGGAACGGATGATGGCGTTCGTTACATGCAAAGCAATATAGTTCATCATGATCGTAATAATGACTTCGTGCACTTTTAAATACGCCTTCAGCACACCCGGAATCAAGCCCCATAGCGCCCCGGCCAACGCGGCGGCCAACAAGGCAAGCGGCAAATGGATGATTTTGGGCAAATCAAAGGACACCCCGACCCAGACGGCAGCGAGCCAGCCGACGATCAGCTGCCCTTCAACCCCGATGTTAAACAAGCCGGTGCGAAAGGCAAACGCCACCGCCAAGCCCGTTAAAATGTATGGCGTCGTCTGGCGGATCGTTTCGCCGATATAGTACGTATCGCCAAACGCCCCGTACACGAGAGCGCCAAAGCCGGCGATCGGGTTGTAGCCGCTTGCAAGCATCACGATCGAACCGGCGATCATGCCAAGAAGAACGGCCAACAATGGTATCAAAAATTGCTGGAGACGATTCGACTTCATCACGACACACCTGCTTCCTTCCGTTTGCTTCCAGCCATCAACAGCCCGAGCTCCTGTTCGGTTGTTTCTTTCGGATCAACGATGGCGACGATGTTTCCTTCATAAATGACAGCGATCCGGTCGCTGACGTTCATCACTTCGTCAAGCTCAAACGAGACGAGCAGCACCGCTTTCCCGCGGTCTCGCTGTTCAATGAGCCGCTTATGAATAAATTCGATCGCTCCAACATCAAGCCCCCTCGTCGGCTGGGCGGCGATCAACAAGTCCGGGTCGCGGTCGACTTCACGGCCGATGATCGCTTTTTGCTGGTTTCCGCCCGATAGCGCCCGCGCCTTCGTATATTCATCCGGCGTGCGCACGTCAAATTCGCGGATGAGCTGGCGCGCTTTTTCGTAAATGGCTTGAAAATTCAACAGACCCCGTTTCGAGTACGGCGGCTGATAGTACGTTTGCAGCACCATGTTTTCGCCGATCGGAAAGTCAAGGACAAGCCCGTGCTTATGCCGATCTTGCGGAATATGGCCGACGCCGGCTTCGATGATTTTACGCGGCGGCAAATTCGTAATGTCTCGGCCGTTGAGGCGGATTGTCCCTGATTCAGCTTTGATCAAGCCGGTTATGGCTTCAATGAGCTCGGTCTGGCCGTTGCCGTCGACTCCAGCAATGCCGACGATCTCGCCGGCGTGCACCGTCAAGTTCAAACCGTTGACCGCTTTGATCCCGCGCGCGTCCTTGACGACTAAGTCTTTAATTTCCAACACCGGTTTTCCCGGCTCAGCCGGTTTCTTAGCGGTCGTAAACTGCACCTCGCGGCCGACCATGAGCGCCGCCAGTTCGTTCGGATTCGTCTCCGCCACATTGAGCGTCGCAATTCCTTTGCCGCGGCGGATGACGGTGACGCGGTCGCACACTTCCATAATTTCTTTGAGTTTGTGCGTAATTAAAATGATGGATTTTCCTTCGCGGACGAGCGTGCGCATAATTTGCATGAGCTCGCGAATTTCCTGCGGCGTCAACACCGCTGTCGGTTCGTCAAAAATCAAAATATCGGCGCCGCGGTAAAGCGTCTTTAAAATTTCCACGCGCTGCTGCATGCCGACGGAAATGTCGGCGATCTTCGCTGTCGGATCGACCGCGAGTCCATATCGTTCCGACAATTCGCGCACTTCCCGCTCCGCCCGCTTCATATCGATCGTTCCGGCCCGCGTCGGTTCGCTGCCTAAAATGATGTTTTCCGTCACCGTGAACGTATCGACGAGCATAAAGTGCTGATGCACCATGCCGATGCCAAGATCATTGGCGACGTTCGGGTCGGTAATGCGCACCGGCTTTCCTTTGACGCGGATTTCGCCGCCGTCCGGCTGGTATAAACCGAACAGCACGTTCATGAGCGTCGATTTGCCGGCCCCGTTTTCGCCAAGCAGAGCGTGTATCTCCCCCTTTTTCACTTGCAGCGTAATGTTGTCATTGGCGACAAACGTGCCAAACACCTTGCGGATATTGAGCATTTCAATCACGTATTCCAAGCGATTCACTCCTTACTCAAGCAAGGTCAAAATCACAAAATGAAAGGCGACAGCGAAACAGCCGCCCTTCATTTTATGATTTTGAAGAAGGCTAGCGGCGCGCACTAGCCTTCTTCGCCGTTGTTCGTCACTTGATCGTCGCAGCGAATTGCTCGTACTCTTTCCGGTTTGTTGGAACTTTCACTTCGCCTTTGATGATTTTTTGCTTCCATTCGTCAACTGTTTTTAACACGTTCTCCGGAATGTTGTCTTGCGTCGGGGCAATGCCAACCCCATTTTCCGGCAACCCGTACTCAATCGTTTTGCCGCCCGGGAAGTCGCCCTCTTTCGCCCGTTTCGCCGTGTCATAGACAGCGACATCGACGCGTTTCACCATCGAAGTGAGCGTTACGTTGTACGTTTTGCCGCCGACTTTCACTTCTCCCTCCGGCGCTTGGTCTTTGTCAACACCGATGACCCAAATTTCGCGGTTCGGATCTTTCTTCTTCAAATCTTTCGCTTCCGAGAAGACGCCGTTCCCAGTCGCGCCCGCTGCATGGTAGATGATGTCGATGCCAGATGCGTACATGCTCGAGGCGATCGCTTTCCCTTTATCCGCTTGGTCGAACGCCCCGGCGTATTGCACTTCCACAGTCGCCTTCGGATTGACCGCTTTCACGCCGGCGCGGAATCCGCTTTCGAATTTTTCGATCAACGGAATCTCCATCCCACCGACAAAGCCGATTTTATTCGTTTTCGTCATTAGCCCGGCGACAACACCGACAAGGAACGAGCCTTCATGCTCCTTGAACGTGATGCTGGCGACATTTGGCTCGTCAACAACAGTGTCGACGATGGCGAAATGTTTTTTCGGGTTTTGCTTAGCGACTTCTTTCACCGCGTCGCCCATCAAATACCCGATGCCGAAAATCAAGTCAAAGTCGCTGCGCACAAGCTTGTTTAAGTTCGTGGCATAGTCAGCGTCGCTCGATGACTGCAAGTAGTCGTAGCCGCCGCGGCCTTTTTCAAGCCCGTTGTCTTTGCCGAACTTTTGCAGCCCTTCCCAAGCCGACTGGTTGAACGATTTGTCGTCAATGCCGCCGACATCGGTGACCATGGCGACACTGAACGTATCTTTCTGATTGCCGCCTCCCGCATTGTTGCCGGCTTGTCCGCAGGCGCTAAGCAGCGTGCCGGCGGCAAACAGGACGGACAACACCAATCCGATTCGCTTTTTCACATTCACTACCCCCTGGCTTGAAAATTTGTTCTTTAATTAGTTAGTATAAAGCTTCCGCTCTCTTTCTATGTACCCATTTTCACCCCCCTTAAAAGCTGAACCGCTTCCGCATGACATGGAAGCTGAACTTGTCGGAGCGGAAGTAGTTGACGGAATAAAAAATCGGCTCATCGTTTTTATCGAAATGCATTTGCTTGAGCACAAGCAGCGCCGTTTCCGGGTCGCATTGCAAAATCGGCGACACTTTTTCATGATAGCCGAGCGGCACGATGCGCGCGACCGCATAGGCGATATCACGATGCGTTTGGTTGTGCAAGTTTTCAAACAGCGACTCCTGTTCATAGGAGATGCCCTTTGGCAAATATTTGCATAAAATTTTATCCAAGCAATAAACGACCGGCTCCCCATCGGCGGTGCGCACCCGCTCGATGAGCAACAAATTCTCGTCCGGCCGGCATTGGAAGCGGCGCATATCGTCTTCCGTCGGCTGTTGGATGGAGGAAGACAAAAAAATCGTTCCTGGCTTGCGCCCCGCTTGACGAATCATATCCGTGACGCTTGAGAGCTGCTCGATGCCGGACGTAAACAGCGGACGGGCGTTGACAAACGTTCCGACGCCGTGGCGGCGGATGATAATGTTTTCTTCTTCCAGCACCCGCAGCGCTTCCCTCAATGTCGCCCGGCTGACGCCAAGCTGTTTGGCGAGTTCAAACTCGGACGGCAGTTTTTGCTTTTCTTTGTACACTCCCGTTTCAATATCGCGCTTGATGCGATCAATCACTTGCAAGTAAAGGTGGCGGCTGTCTGATTTGATTGACATGACAACGTCCTCCGTGTTACGCATTTCCGTTGAGATCAGACCTCTGACATTAGACATATAACCTTTTTGAGATTACTATATCATTTTTTACTGGGCAAATAAATAGGTGATATCAAATTTTGTCGAAGAAAAAGAAATAGGATTGGCAACGCTTCCAATAAGATGTATGATTGAGCGGGCAGGCTTTTTTCGCCCGCCCTTTTTCCCATTTATGATGTCTTTTTTAAATCTTCCTTCGACCAAAGAACGGCGCGCGGCTTGCTTCCTTCATACGGGCCGACGACGCCGCGCTCCTCCATGGCATCAATGAGCCGAGCGGCGCGATTGTAACCGATGCGGAAGCGGCGTTGCAGCATCGAGACGGAGGCGCTTTGCATTTCAACGACAAGACGGACCGCCTCATCGTACAACTCGTCTTCAAGGGCTGAGGAAGAGGGTTCGCTGTCTTCGACGAACATCTCCTCATAATATTGCGCCTGCTGCTGTCCGATGACAAACCGAACGACTTCTTCCACCTCTTGGTCGGAGACAAACGCCCCTTGGACGCGCACTGGTTTTGAGGCCCCCATCGGCAAAAACAGCATATCGCCGCGGCCGAGCAGTTTTTCCGCCCCGCCCATATCCAAAATGGTGCGCGAGTCGATTTGCGATGATACACTGAAGGCGATGCGCGACGGAATGTTCGCTTTGATGACGCCGGTGATGACGTCCACCGACGGGCGCTGGGTGGCGATGATCAAATGGATGCCAGCGGCGCGCGCCATTTGCGCCAAACGGGTGATCGCCTCTTCCACATCCGAGGAAGCCACCATCATCAAGTCGGCCAATTCGTCGATGATCACGACGATGTATGGCAAAAGCGGCTGCTGTTCCGACGCCGTTTCGTTATGGTGGCGGATATGCTCGTTATATCCTTCAATGTTGCGCGTGCCGGTATGCGAGAACAGCTCGTAGCGCCGCTCCATTTCTTGGACGACTTTTTTCAGCGCCTGGGCCGCTTTTTTCGCGTCGGTGACGACCGGTGTCAACAAATGAGGAACACCGTTGTACACACTTAACTCCACCATTTTCGGATCGATCATCATCAGCTTCACCTCATGCGGCTTCGTGCGCATGAGCAGGCTGACGATAATGCCGTTGATGCAGACGCTTTTGCCGCTGCCGGTCGCGCCGGCGATCAACAAATGCGGCATTTTGTTTAGTTCCGCAGCGACGACTTCACCGGAGATGTCGCGCCCAAGCGGAATCAAAAGCTTCGCCTTGTCCCGTGTATGCTCAATGGCTTCCAGCACTTCGCGCAGCGAAACAGTGGCGATCTCTTCATTTGGCACTTCGATGCCGATCGCGGACTTGCCGGGGATCGGTGCTTCAATGCGGATGTCTTTCGCCGCCAAAGCGAGCGCCAAATCGTCGCTTAAACTGACAATTTTGCTCACTTTCACCCCGACGTCCGGATACACTTCATATTTCGTCACCGCCGGACCGAGGTGCACTTGCGTCACTTTCGCCTTGACGCCGAAGCTTTGGAACGTTTTCTCCAGTTTTCGCGCGTTGGCGTAAATGTTCGCATGATCGGCCGATTGCCCGGCCGGCTTCGGCAGGCGAAGCAAATCAAGCGGCGGCAGGTCGTAATTGGTGTTTTCATGCTCGGAAAACGCAAGCGGCGGCGCCGGTTTGTCCTCCTCCCCCCCACTGTCGCCTTCCACCAGTGGATTCTTCTCTTCTTCCGGCTCAGCGGCCGACCGGACCGCGGCAAAATCGGAAATGATCGGCGGCGGGGAAAGCAGTTCCTCATCCGGCTCGACGCTGCTTGCTTCAGCCGGCTCGTCTTCCCGCTTTGCGGCCGCCCGCCGCGAGCGTCGGCTTCGGCCGCCGCTTTCCTTGCGCTTCCTCCCCGCCCGCCATTGCTTTATATCTTCGACAAACGCCAACCATTCTTTTCGCACAAACGCTGCGGCAAAAGCAACCCATTTGCCGGCCGTCTCGCGCAGCGATTTCCCGGTCAGCACGACAAAGCCGACGATGAACAGAAGGAAACAAATCCATTTCGTCCCGGGCGAATCGAACAGCTGGTAGCTGGCGGCAAATAACAGGGCGCCGACCATTCCGCCCCCTAAATCCACATCGGCCGCCTTGCCGCTTGCTTCGTTCCAAAACAGCCCCCACGTCGTCCGAATGATGCTCGGATCAAGCTCGCCGCGCCGCGACATGAGTTCAAACAGCTTGTCATGGCTCAAAAGCAGAAGCGCCGCGGCGATGGACGAAGCGCCGACAAACGGGCGGCCCGTCCATGACGGCCACTCCCGCCGCCACATGACGATGAGCGATAATAGGAAAAGTCCGCCTACTAATAGCATGTACCATTCGCCGAAAAAAAAGCGACCCACAAGCACGAGCGTCTCCCCGACAAGCCCGAGGCGGGCCATCGCAACGACAGCGACCGCGAGCAAGCCAAGTCCGATCAATTCAAAGCGGATTGTTTCCGTCCATGGCTGTGTTTTTGACGGCTTCCCTTTTCTTCTTCGCTTTCGTTTCGCCATGATCGTTCACTCCAGCATGAATGAATTGGCAAGCCGGAAAAAAGCAGCCAACAATGGCTGCTTTTTTCCGTTTGTTTACTATTATATCATGAACGGCTGAACAATTCATTACGATGTTGCCGCAGAAGCCGGAAATCTCGCCCCAGGCGCATATTTGGCGTTTAAAAAATGGAACGGATTCGTGCTTAAGTTTTGCACGATTTCATATTCTCCCGTTTCTACAGATTGGACGAGAAACGGAATGCCATCGTAATACACCATTTTCCGCTTCTCATAAACAGCGGCATCGACCGGAAAAATCAAATGTTCGGGCATGATCGTATACAAAATCATTGGATCATCTTCCCTTCCCCGTTTTTCCTCATCGCGATCAGCTCGCGCAGCTTCGCCATCGCTTGGGACACGCCCCCGACTTCATCGATGAGCCCGTACCGGACGGCGTCAGGCCCAACGACGTTCGTGCCGATGTCGCGCGTCAAATTGCCTTTGGAAAACATGAGCTCTTTAAACTTTTCCTCGCTGATCTTCGAATGTTTCGTCACGAAGCGGACGACGCGCTCCTGCATTTTATCCAAGTACTCAAACGTCTGCGGCACGCCGATGACAAGCCCCGTCAAACGGATCGGATGAATCGTCATCGTCGCCGTCTCGGTGATGAACGAATAGTTGCACGACACAGCGATCGGCACGCCGATCGAATGGCCGCCGCCAAGCACAACGGAAACAGTCGGTTTCGAGAGCGAGGCGAGCATTTCGGCAATGGCGAGCCCTGCTTCCACATCACCGCCGACCGTATTTAAAATGACGAGCAGCCCTTCAATTTTCGAGTTTTGCTCGATGGCCACAATCTGTGGAATGACGTGCTCGTATTTCGTCGCCTTATTTTGCGGAGGCAGCTGAATATGCCCTTCAATCTGTCCGACGATCGTCAAACAATGAATGTTCGTATCGGGATCCATTTGCGGGACGTTCGTCTGCCCAAGCTGGGTGATGGCCGCAGTCGCTTCCTCGGCCTTTGTTTCCGGCTGTTCGCCCTCGGTTTCCGCTTGAAAATAACGTTCCTTCTCCATCCATTTCTCGTCTCCTTTCTTGTCGATCATACGCTTAGTATGGCCGAAAGAAAAAAGAAAAATGCCGGCAACGGCTGACCGTTCCCGGCATTTTCCAGTTGACTTTGAGCATGATTGCATTATACTTCCATAATAATAGGCAAAATCATTGGTCTGCGCTTCGTTTTTTCAAATAAAAACTGGCTTAACGCTTCACGGATGTTCGCTTTCAACGACGACCATTCAAGCATGTACGATTCAAGGCAGCGCTCGATGATTGCCGCCACCATTTTCTCTGCTTCCTCAAGCAGTGTCTCAGACTCGCGCATGTAGACGAACCCCCGCGAAATGATTTCCGGGCCGGCGGCGATCGTTTTCGCTTCTTTATTCAGCGTGACGACGGCGATCAAAATGCCGTCCTGGGACAATAAGCGGCGGTCACGCAACACAATGTTGCCGACATCGCCAATGCCGAGGCCATCAATTAAAATATTGCCGTACGGCACTTTGCCGCCAGGGCGGGCGGCACCGCCGCGGAACTCGATCACTTCGCCTTTGTCGATTAAAAACGTCCGCTCCTCCGAGATGCCGACCGCCTTCGCCAACCGGGCGTGCGCTTTTTGCATCCGATATTCCCCATGCACCGGAATAAAGTATTTTGGCTTCATTAAATTGAGCATCAACTTTAATTCTTCTTGGCAACCGTGCCCAGATACGTGCACTTGCCGGTCGCGGTAAATCACGTTGGCGCCGGCCCGATACAAGGCGTCGATCGTTTTCGCGAACCCAAGCTCATAGCCCGGCATGACGGATGCGGCGACGATGACGGTATCCCCTTCTTTGATGTTCACTTGTTTGTTCGCTTGACGCGCCATGCGCCAAAGCGCGCTCATCGGCTCGCCATGCCCGCCGGTTGTCAAAATGACGAGCTCGCGGTCATTGTAGCGATCGATATCGTGCGCAGAAATCGTCACCTTGTCTGGAACATGCAAATAGCCAAGGCGCACGGCGATGTCCATTACTTTATGCAGCGTTTTGCCGATGACTGCCACTTTACGCCCGGATTGGTGGGCGGCGTACAGCACTTGCTGGATGCGGGTGATGTTGGAAGCGTAGCAGGCAACAAACACGCGTCCTTTCGCATGGCCGATCACGTCAGCGATCTCATAGGCGACTACCGTATCGGAGCCGCTGTAGCCGGGGCGTTCGGCGTTTGTGCTGTCCGACAAAAGACACAGCACCCCTTCTTCGCCGATTTGCGCCATTTTCCCTAAGTCGGTGCGGTTGTTGCCGTACGGGGTTTGGTCAAATTTAAAATCGCTCGTGTACACGATCGCACCTTGCGATGTATGCAGACTGATGCCGATCGAATCGGGGATGCTGTGGATCGTGCGGAAAAACGTCACTTTCGCCTTGTCAAACACGAGCTCCGCATCCGGATGAACTTCATTGAGCTTCGCGCCCGACACCCCTTGTTCTTTTAACAGCGCCTCCGCCAACCCGAGCGTCAGCTTCGTTCCGTATACCGGCACAGACAGCTGCTTGAGCACGTAGGCGATCGCCCCCATATGCTCCTCGTGCCCGTGGGTGAGAAAAATTGCCTGAATGCGATGCTGCCGTTCAATCAAATACGTGATGTCCGGGATCACTTTGTCGATGCCGAGCATTTCGTCTTCCGGAAACATCACCCCGGCGTCGATGACAAAAATGTCCTCGTCCAATTCGACAACATACATGTTTTTGCCGATTTCTCCGACTCCCCCAAGGGCAAAAATGCGTATTTTCTCTACCGGCTTTATTTTCGATTTCAAGGCTGCGTCCTCCCAATTGTGATGCTAACCCGCTCAAAGTCACTTGCTTTTATTATAACGAATCGATGCTGAAAAACACAAGATGGTTCATTCACCAGCCAATGGATTTCACAGCCAAGGCAAAAAAAGGCCCCAACGCGCAAGCAAAGCGTTGGGGAATCGTTTCGTTACGACAGCGCATCGAGCAGGCGGCTTAGCTCCTTCCGCTCTTGTTCGGTGAGCGGCACAAGCGGAAGGCGCACCGAACCAACGTCCAGCCCGCGCAGCTGCAGCGCCGTTTTCACCGGCACCGGGCTTGGGGCGGCAAACAAGCCTTTCATGAGCGGCAGCCATTTTCGATGCAGCGCCGCCGCCTTCTGATGATCGCCCGCTAAAAAGGAACGAATCATTTCCTGCATTTCATTGCCAATGATGTGCGAAGCGACCGAGACGACGCCATTGCCGCCGATCGCTAGCACTGGAAGCGTCAAGCTGTCGTCGCCGCTGTAGAGCAAAAAGTCGTCCGGCGTACGCTCAATGATTTCCGCCATGGCGTCCAAATTGCCGCCCGCTTCCTTGACAGCGACAATGTTCGGAACTTCGGACAGCCGGATGACCGTCTCCGGAGCAAGACTCACCGACGTGCGCCCTGGAACGTTATACAGCATCACCGGCAGCGATGTGCTTTCGGCAATCGCTTTGAAATGTTGATACAGCCCTTCTTGGTTCGGCTTGTTGTAATACGGCGCCACAAGCATGACAGCATCGACGCCCGCCTCTTCCGCCTTTTTCGTCAGCTCGATCGACGCGCGCGTATCGTTCGTGCCCGTTCCAGCAATGACCGGCGCCCGGCCGTTGACGACGGAGACGACATGGCGAAAAAGCGCGATTTTTTCCTCGGTCGTCAACGTCGGCGACTCGCCGGTCGTGCCGGCGACAACGAGCGCATCTGTGCCATTGTCAAGCAAATAGTTGACAAGCTCCGTTGTTTTTGCCAAGTCGAGATTCCCTTTTCGGTCAAATGGCGTAACCATCGCCGTTATGATGTTCCCGAACTGAACCACGGTTTTCACTCCTCGCTCCAAATCGCTTCATCTTCGCCCGCATCCGCCTCGGATAAACAGAAGGCGTCATGCAGAGCGTTGACCGCCTTTTCCATATCGTCTTGCTTCACTAGCACCCAAATCGTCGTATGGCTGTCGGCGGACTGCAAAATTTGAATGCCTTGCTCCGACAAGGCAGTGACGATTTTCGCCGTCACCCCCGGTACGCCGGCAATGCCGGCGCCGACGACCGACACTTTGGCGCATCGGGGCGTCACGGCCGGTTCGTAGCCGATGCGGCGCAGGGCGGCCACCGCTTTTTCCGTCATGTCGCCGCTCACGGTGTACACAACACCGTACGGGGAAATGTTGATAAAGTCCACGCTGATCCCTTCATGGGCCATCGCTTGAAACACGTCAGACTGCAGCTCATAGTGGCCTTCTTTCGCCAGCACTTTGATTTGTGTGACGTCGGCGACGTACGTAATGCCGGTGACAAGCCGCTCTTTCACATCGCTTCCTTTTCGGCCGCGCACCGATGAAGTGACGAGCGTCCCGGGGGCATCGGAGTACGTCGAGCGAATGCGCAGCGGCACTTTCGCCTGCATGGCGATCTCCACCGCGCGCGGATGGATCACTTTCGCCCCTTGGTACGCCATGTTGCAAATTTCCGTATACGTAACGACGTCAAGCGGCCGGGCGCTCTCAACGATGCGCGGGTCGGCGGTCATGACGCCGTCGACATCGGTGAAAATATCAACCCACTCCGCGTTTAACGCCGCGCCGAGCGCTGCCGCCGACGTGTCGCTCCCGCCGCGGCCGAGCGTTGTTATGTCGCCGTTTTCCGCCATGCCTTGAAAGCCGGCGACAACGACGACGTCGTATTGCCGAAGCGCCTCAAGGAGGCGGTCGCAGCGCATTTCGAGAATTTTCGCGTTCGTATGATCGCTGTTCGTGCAAAATCCTGCCTGGGCGCCGGTGAACGCCGTCGCTTTGATGCCGTGTTCGTTCAACAAGTTGCTGAACACAACGCTTGAGATGATTTCTCCGCACGCCATAAGCATATCTTGCTCTCGTTTTGTGACATGGTGATGAACGCCGCCGATCAAACTAAGCAGCGTATCGGTCGCATATGGATCGCCGCAACGTCCCATAGCCGATACGACGGCCACGACTTTATAGCCATCTTCCAACGCCCGTTCAATATGGCGGCGCGCCAAGTTCCGCCCGCGCTCGTCGCGGACGGACGTGCCGCCGAACTTTTGAACAATGAGTTTCATGCTAACACCTCGATGCTTTTTCAAATGAGCCCGAGCTTCAACAAACTTTCTGCGATTTGCACCGAGTTCGAGGCTGCACCTTTTAGCAAGTTGTCAGCGACAATCCATAGATGGAAGCCGCGGCGGTTGTCCAAATCGCGGCGGATGCGGCCGACAAACACGTCGTACTTACCGACGCAATGGGCCGGCATCGGATACAACTGTTCGCTCGGATCATCTTGAAGCACGACGCCCGGCGCTTCGCGGAGCACCGCCTGCAAGTCAGAGGCGGTGACGCCGTCTTGTTCAATTTCGATGTACACCGATTCCGAATGGCCGCTCGCCACCGGAATGCGCACGCACGTCGCCGCCACTTTCAGCTCAGGCATATGCATAATTTTTTTTGTTTCATTGATCATTTTCATCTCTTCAAACGTAAATCCATTGTCTTGAAACTTATCGATTTGCGGAATGGCGTTGAACGCAATTGGGTAATGCTTTCGGTCCGATTTCACTGGCAAAATGTTCGCCTCCACCGGCTTCCCTTCGAGCACCGCTTTCGTCTGCTCGTTGAGCTCTTCAATGGCCTGCGCTCCCGCCCCGGAGACGGCTTGGTACGTCGAGACAATGACGCGCTCTAGGCCAAACGCCTTCCGAATCGGCTCCAACGCCACAACCATTTGAATCGTCGAGCAGTTCGGATTGGCGATAATGCCGTTATGCCACGTCAAGTCGCTTTCGTTCACTTCCGGAACGACAAGCGGCACGTTTTCCTCCATCCGAAACGCGCTCGTATTGTCGATCACGATCGCTCCGCGCCGCACCGCTTCCGGCGCCAGCGCTTTCGATACGGCGCCGCCGGCGCTGAACAAGGCGATGTCGACCCCGTCAAAGCGCTCGGGCGATGCCGCCTGCACTTCGATCTCCTCGCTGCGAAAGCGCATTTTTTTGCCGGCTGACCGCTCCGATGACAACAAAGTCAATTTTCCAACCGGGAAGTTCCGGTCTTCAAGCGTCCGCACCATTTGCTGCCCGACGGCCCCCGTTGCTCCGACGACAGCGACATGATATTGTTTTTGAGCCATCCACCATTCTCCTTCCACATCGTCACTCTAAGAAGTGAATTCATAGTCTTTATTTTATCACATTCCGCTGTGGACGAGAGAACATTTTTATGCGGAACATGGATTTTCGATTCAGTTGTAGCGGAACCGCTCGATAATGACCGGCTGCAGCTGCTTCCCTTCAAGCGCGGCAAGAATCGTATCGCGCAAAAGCGGCATGTAGGCGACCATGGAGTTCGGCTTCGCCTGCGGGGCGTCTTGGCCGAACGGGATGAAATAAATGTTTTTTGCTGCCATAAGCCGCATTAGATTGACGCCGTTTAAGCCGAGCGCATCGTTCGTCGAAATGCCAAGCACGACCGGGCGGTGGTTGCGCATCGTCGCTTTCGCCGCCATCAGCACGGGGGAATCCGTCATGGCATTGGCCAGCTTGCTCATCGAGTTGCCGGTGAGCGGAGCGATCACCATGCAGTCGAGCGGAATTTTCGGCCCGAGAGGCTCCGCTTTGACGATCGTATCGATCACTTCATGTCCGGTCAGTTGTTCGAGTTTTTTCACCCATTCTTCCCCTTCGCCAAAGCGGGTGTTCGTCGTTTTCACCGTATAGGTGACGATCGGCAGCACCTCCGCTCCTTCGTTGACAAGCTTCTCGATCTCCGGGAACACCGCATCATATGTGCAATGCGACCCGGTGAGGCCAAAGCCGATCCGTTTTCCTTTCAAGCTGTTTCCGCTCATGCATGATTCTCCTCCCGTTTTTGTAAATCTGCATATAATAGTTGCGCCAAGACGTTGGCGATGATTTTCCCAGCTGTCTTCGGCGCGACAATCCCCGGCAGCCCGGGCGCCAAAATGGCTTTCACTCCCCGTTTTTCGGCATAGCGGAAGTCAGTGCCGCCCGGTTTTGACGCCAAATCGATAATCAGCGTATGGGGCGGCATTTTGGCGATGACGCTCGCCGTCACGATGAGATGAGGCACGGTGTTGATGCAGACGTCAATGTCACGCACTTCTTTTTCCAAATCGTTTAAGTGAAACGGCACGAGCCCCATTTCTGTAATGCGGGCGAGATGCTCCGACCGGCGCGCCCCGACTTTCACTTTCGCCCCCAACGCGGCGAACGTCCGGGCGACGGTCATGCCAACGCGTCCAAGCCCCAAGACGGCAACGCATGAGCCGTGGATCGTAAAATCCGTATGCTGAATGACCATCATCACCGTGCCTTCCGCGGTCGGAATGGAGTTGTAAATGGCGACATCGTCGCGCTCAAACAACTGCACGTGCTTGCGCCCTGTTTTTTTCACCAATTCGTCCAAATACGCGTTGCTGATGCCGGAATAAATCGTGCATTGCCGCGCCGTTTTTTGCACCATCTCTTCTGTAAACGGAATCGGTTCGTGGGCAAACACGCTGTTGACGTTTCCGTCCAGCGTCGTGCCGTGAACCGGCAAAATGATCGCATCCAAATCGGCAAAATCGACTTCGCCAATCGGCAGCTTCATCGCCCCGGTGAAATGATGGGCGAGCTGGTCGAAGCCGACAAGCGACAACTTCGCGTCGAGTTCAACGAGTTTGCGGATGACTTCAAGCTGCCTAGCATCGCCGCCGATGATGGCGATATGCATTCCTGTCAGCATCATGTTGTACGCTCACCTTCTTTTCTGGCAAACTGCTCCGTTTCCTTTCCCATCTTATGTTGGAAGGAAAATATAGGTGAATATCCTTGCGGGAAAAAATGGGCGATATGCGCCCAAAGCTGACAAGAGGCAGTCATTTTTTCTGTTTTTGTTCCTTACATATAAAGTAAAGAAGCGAAAAAGGAGGAAACCAGCATGAGGCTGAGCGAATTAAGCGGAAAAGAAATTGTCGATGTAAGCCGAGCCGAGCGGCTCGGGGTGCTCGGGCAGACCGATTTGGAAATCAACGAGCAAACGGGGCAGATCGAGGCGCTGCTCATCCCAACGGGAAAATGGTTCGGGTTTCGCAAAGACGGACAGGAAATTCGCGTGCCGTGGAAATATATTCGCAAAATCGGCGCCGATATGGTGATGATCGACGTCCCCGAGGAAGGGTGAAAGAGGCGGAAACGAAAAAGCTAACAACCTAGCGAAAGGTCGTTAGCTTTTTTGAGCTTGGTCTATGAATGGAGCGGGCGCGGCAGCACGCCGTCCGGGCTGATTAAGGCGAGCGCGTAATCGTCCGTGAAAACCGTGCGCGCCAGTTCGTTTACTTTTTCCACCGTGACACTTTCAATCTCTTCAATGATCTCATCAAGCGAGCGGTGGCGGCCGAGAAGGAGTTCATTTTTGCCGTTGCGGCTCATCCGGCTGTTCGTGCTCTCGAGCCCAAGCATCAGGCTTCCTTTCATCTGCTCTTTGCTGTTATGCAACTCTTTTTCGGTCACTCCGTCCTCCTTCAGCTGGCGAATGGTGTGCTGGATCGTTTCGAACAGCACATCAAGCTGGCTGCTTCCTGTGCCGGCGTAAATGGCGAGCAGGCCGCTGTCTTGGTAGGCGGAATGGTACGAGAACACCGAATACGCCAATCCGCGCTGTTCGCGCACTTCCTGAAACAGCCGGCTGCTCATGCTGCCGCCTAAAATATTGTTCAAGATGAGGAGCGGGTACGCGTCCGGATGGCCGATCGGCAACCCGTTGAATCCGATGCATACGTGCGCCTGCTCAGTGTCCTTTTTGCGCGCGATCTTTTGCGGCACAAACGCCGGCGTCCCTGAAGAAGGCGGCTTGCTCTCTGCGGCAAACGAGCCGAAATAGCGCTCGACCTCATCAATAAACCGTTCGTCGACGTTGCCGGCGACCGAAATGACGACGCGATCCGGTGTATAGTAGTCCGCCATATATTGGCGCAGCGTGTCGCCAGTAAACGTGCGCAGCGTCTCTTCCGTGCCCAAAATCGGATAGCCGAGCGGATGACCCGCATAGCACGCTTTGCCGAGCAAATCGTGGACGATGTCATCCGGTGTATCTTCATACATTTTGATTTCCTCGAGCACGACGTTGCGCTCCTTTTGCAGCTCATCCTCCACAAATGTCGAGTGGAAAAACATATCGGCGAGCATTTCAAGCGCCAGCGGCGCGTGTTCATCCAACACTTTGGCGTAGTAACACGTATACTCCTTCGATGTAAAGGCGTTTACTTGCCCGCCGATGCTGTCGAATGCTTCCGCAATGTCCCGGGCCGTGCGCGTCGTTGTCCCCTTGAAAAACATATGCTCTAAAAAATGGGAAATGCCATTGGTTTGCTCCGTTTCATTGCGCGAGCCGGTCCCGATCCATATGCCGATGGCCACCGACCTTACAGTCGGAATTTGCTCGAGCACGATTCGCACACCGTTTTTGCACGTATATTTGTTAATCAACTCCATGTTCCTCCTGTTTGTTTGCCAGTCTTTTCTCATCGAATAAGGCCGTCAAGCTGCCTAGGGCGTAGCCTTTTTGCTTAATCGAGATGATCAGCTCGTCAAGTGCAGCCGCCGTCGGCATCGTTGGGTGCATCAAAATGATGGCGCCAGGATGAACTTTCGATGTCACCCGTTTCACTATAACAGATGGCGACGGTTTTTGCCAATCAATTGTATCGACGCTCCATAGAATCGTTTTCATGCCGAGTTCCGCGGCGACCTCGACGACCTCGTCGCGGTAGCTGCCGCTTGGCGGGGCAAACCATTTGCATTTAACCGATGTCGCCGCCTCAATCACTTCGTTTGTTTTTTCGAGCTCGCGGCGGATGTTGTCGACAGCGAGCGTTTTCATATCGGGATGGCTGTAGGAATGGTTGCCGATTTCATGGCCGGCGTCTGCTATCATTTTTGCCATCTCCGGGTGTTTTTTTACCCATCGTCCTTCCAAAAAGAACGTCGCCTTGACATTGTATTTTTTCATCGTCTCAAGCATGTCGGGGAGGTATTCTTCCCCCCAAGCGACATTGACCGCAAACGCCACCATCGGCTTGTCAGGATGGCCGCGGTAAATCGGCGCCGGCGGCAAATCGTCCAAATGGACGCGCGGGGGCACTTGACGGAACACGAGTTTTCGCTCATCAAACATCCCCGTTTTCTTCATGTTTTGATAGGAGGCGTCAATGTCGACGGCGAGCCCGTTGTAGCCGGGCGTCGCCTTCCATACTTTATCGATGACCGCATCTTGGGCGGGAATTTCATATTGCTTCGCTTGTTTGACGATCGTGTCGTACAGCTTGTCGCGCTCTTTCATCGCGGTTGTTTCCATCGGGCGCCAGCTCGCGATGTAATCGCCAACCGGAGGCCAATGAACCGCCGCCCAGGCGGCAAGAAACATGACCGCTAGCGCCATATAGCGGGCAATTCCGTTGTTCACCCTTGTCCCCCTCCTTTTTTACTACTACAACATATGTCTTAGGGGGACAGGATAGAACATAACAAAAGAGCCTTAAGAAACAAATTCCTAAGGCTTCATGCGATGGCGCTCCGGCCGTCTTCCTCGTTTTTCCCTAGATTCCCGCGGCAGTTCCCCTCCAATGTTGCGGGCATCGCGCAACACCGCTTTGCGCGACAGGTTGACGCGCCCTTGCTTATCGATTTCCGTTACTTTCACTAAAATTTCATCGCCAATCGAAACGACGTCTTCGACTTTGCCGACCCGCCCTTCAGCGAGCTCGGAAATATGGACAAGCCCGTCTTTGCCGTTGAACAACTCAACGAAGGCGCCGAATTTTTCAATCCGTTTCACTTTGCCTAAGTACACTTGGCCGACTTCGACTTCGCGGACGATGTCTTCGATGATTTGCTTCGCTTTTTGGTTGGCCGCTTCATCCACAGACGAGATGAAAATCGTGCCGTCTTGTTCGATGTCGATTTTGACGCCGGTTTCGTCGATGATTTTGTTGATCTGCTTGCCGCTTGGTCCGATCACCTCCCGGATTTTGTCCGGGTTGATGTGCATGATCAAAATTTTCGGTGCATATTTGGACAGCTCTTTGCGCGGTTCGCTGAGCGTTTGCATCATATGATCCAAAATCTCGAGCCGCCCTTTGCGCGCTTGCATGAGCGCCTCTTCCAAAATCTCGCGCGTCAATCCTTTGATTTTAATGTCCATTTGCAATGCCGTCACGCCTTTTCTCGTGCCGGCGACTTTAAAGTCCATATCGCCAAGATGGTCTTCGATGCCTTGAATGTCTGTCAAAATCGTGTAATGGTCGTCGTTTTTCACAAGCCCCATGGCAATGCCGGCGACCGGTGCTTTAATCGGCACCCCAGCATCCATCATCGCCAGCGTGCTGGCGCAAATGCTGGCCTGCGATGTCGAGCCGTTCGACTCCAGCACTTCGGAAACGAGGCGGATCGTATACGGGAATTCGCGCTCCGACGGCACGACCGGCTCGAGCGCCCGTTCGCCAAGCGCCCCGTGTCCGATTTCACGACGCCCCGGCCCGCGCATCGGCCCGGTTTCCCCGACGGAAAACGGCGGGAAGTTGTAATGGTGCATAAACCGCTTCGATTCTTCAAGGTCAAGCCCGTCCAAAATTTGCACATCACCAAGCGCCCCAAGCGTACAAACGCTCAACACTTGCGTCTGCCCGCGCGTAAACAAACCGGAGCCGTGCGTGCGCGGCAGGACGCCGACCGCCGATGAAAGCGGACGGATTTCATCGACTTTGCGCCCGTCCGGACGGATTTTCTCGACCGTGATCAAACGGCGCACTTCCTCTTTTACGAGTTTATGCAAAATTTCCTGTACTTGCTTGAGCTTCTCCTCATCCGCTTCTTCCGCCTCATATTTGGCGATGACGCCAGCTTTCACATCTTCAATGGCAGCATCGCGCGCCAGTTTCTCCGGCACTTGCACCGCTCGCTTAATGTCCGCTTCGGCAAGCTGGCGGATTTCCGCCTCCAGCGCTGGATCCGGCTCGTAAAGGACGACTTCCATTTTTTCTTTGCCGACTTGGGCGGCGATTTCCTCTTGGAAGGCGATGAGCCGCTTCACTTCCTCATGGCCGAACATGATCGCTTCCAAAATCACTTCTTCCGGCACCTCATCCGCCCCGGCTTCCACCATGTTGATCGCATCTTTTGTGCCGGCGACGACAAGATGCAGATCGCTTTTTTCCATTTGCTCGACCGTCGGATTGATGACAAACTGGCCGTCAACGCGGCCGACGATGACACCGGCGATCGGCCCTTCAAACGGAATGTCGGAAATCGTCAGCGCCACCGACGAACCGATTAAGGCCGCTACTTCCGGCGCGCAGTCTTGATCAACGCTCATGACCATCGAGACGACTTGCACTTCGTTGCGGAATCCTTCGGCAAACAGCGGGCGAATCGGTCGGTCGATGAGACGGCTCACCAAAATGGCTTTCTCGCTCGGGCGACCTTCGCGCTTAATAAACCCGCCAGGAATTTTTCCAACCGCATACAACCGTTCCTCGTAGTTGACGGTAAGCGGGAAAAAGTCAACGTTTTTCGCCTCTCGCGACGCGGTGGCTGTGCTCAACACGACCGTATCGCCGTAGCGGACGAGCGCCGCGCCATTCGCCTGTTTCGCCAGCTCGCCGGTTTCGACGATGAGCGGCCGCCCGGCCACATCGATGGAAAACACGCGTTTCTCTTGTTCCATACAGACGAGTACTCCTCTCTATGTACAGATGAAATTTAGATCAGCTGATGATTAGTATAGACGAATTGGCACCATTGTTATCATCGCCGTGTCAATCACGCCTATAAACTAGCAAAAAAGCGGGAATGCTCCCGCTTTTTTATCGACGTAATCCAAGTTTCTCAATCAATTCACGGTAGCGCGCCACATCTTTCTTGCGCAAGTAGGCCAATAAGTTGCGGCGCTTCCCGACCATTTTCAGCAAGCCGCGCCGTGAATGATGGTCTTTTTTATGAATGCGCAAATGCTCGTTCAAGTTGTTGATTTGCTCCGTCAGGATCGCAACTTGCACTTCCGGAGAACCAGTGTCGTTCTCATGGATTTTAAACTGCTCGATGATTTCGCGTTTGCGCTCCTGCGTCAATGCCATCCTTGTTCACCTCCCTAGTCCTAGATCCCCGATTGCCGAGCGGGCGTCGGTGACTCGCCTAGCCAAGCAATGGTTCGCATACATTGATTAGAATACCTCTTTTTCCGGCAAAATGCAAGTCTTTTCGCTGAAACAGCGGAAATACTGCTCCGCCTCTTTCTTGTCGCGGGCGATTTGCGCCGTCAGTTCATCGACACTGGTAAACTTCTGCTCGCTCCGCAGACGGCGGTGCCACTCAATGGTCATCGTTTGTCCATAAATATCGCCGGAAAACTCGAATAAGTGCACCTCAATATTCGGCAATCCTTCGCGCGTTTTATGGAACGTCGGTTTGTAGCCGACGTTCGCCACCCCTTCATATACTTGCCCGCCGATCACCGCCTTGACTGCATAGACGCCGACTGCCGGCAAGGCATAATCGCTGTTTAAAGCGATGTTCGCCGTTGGAAAGCCGATCATCCGCCCGCGCCGTTCCCCGGCAACGACCGTTCCTTCAAGCTCATAAAAGCGGCCGAGCAGGCGGGGAAGCTGTTCGACCGCCCCGTCTTCGAGCAGTTTCCGCACCCGGGACGAGCTCACTTTTTCCCCGTCGACCGCGAGCTTCGGAATGACCGTCTGTCCAAAGCGGCCGCGCGCATGAATCGGCATCGTCTCCATCGTTCCTTTTCCGAACCGCCCATAAGTGAAATCGAAGCCGGCGACGACATGTTTCACGTGCAACCCGTCCAAATATTGGTCAACGAACGCTTCTGGCGACAGCGCAGCAAACGTCGGCGTAAATTCAACGATGTACAGCCGGTTGACGCCAAGTGATGCAATCAGCTGCTCCTTTTTGCCAAGCGGCGTGATCGAGCGCAGCTCGGACTGTTTGCCAAGCACAACGGACGGATGAGGATGAAACGTCATCACCGCGCTTTCGTACCCACGCTCGTTGGCGATCTCGACCGCGGTGCGGATCACTTTTTGATGGCCGAGGTGGATGCCGTCGAAATAGCCCAGCGCCATCACCGTCGGAGGGAGCGCCTGGCGTTCGAGACGGTGGGGATGCGAAAGAAACAGCGTTTCCATGTCCATGACCTACCTTCTTTATTTCCGCGCTGCACCCGCGGCGTTAACGAAACACTTTGAGCGGTTTCATCAAGCCGGGGCGCGCCGGATAGCCGAGCCGCTCGCCGATCATCACCGCCAGCGTACGCACGTACGTGCCTTTGCTGCACGTGACGCGAAAGCGAAATGACACCGTTTCCCCAAAGAATTGTTCACGTTCATCAAGCAGTTCGAGCTCATAAATGGTCACGCGCCGCGTCGGACGTTCGACTTCGATGCCGGCGCGCGCGTATTCATACAGTTTTTTGCCGCCCACTTTCACCGCGGAGTACATCGGCGGCGTTTGCTCAATTTCTCCGGTCAAGCTGTCAAACACCGCTTCGATTTCCGCGCGCGCAATCGGCCGGTCAACCGGACGGGCGGCGATGATGTCGCCGTCCGCATCTTCGGTTGTCGTCGCGGCGCCAAGCGTCACTTTTCCTTCATACGTTTTCGTCGTCCCGGTCAAAAACTCGGCGATGCGCGTCGCCTTGCCAAGGCAAATGGGCAGCACACCGGACACGTTTGGGTCAAGCGTGCCGGTGTGTCCCGCTTTTTTTACGCCAAGCAGACGGCGCACTTTGGCCACGCAGTCGTGAGACGTCATCCCTTTCGGTTTATTCAGCAGCAATACCCCGTCCATCGACGCACCCTTTCCGTTTCCATGATCATGAATGGAAATGGATAGACGGTTCGTCTATCCATTGTTCGGCTCCCCATCCGCCTCTTTCGCCGGGTGGTCATCGCTTGAAATTTGCCGAATCAGCTGTTCGATGCGGCTGCCGTATTCAATCGTTTCATCGATTTCAAAGAAAATTTCCGGCGTCTTGCGAAGGCGGATGCGCTGCCCGATTTCCGAACGGATAAACCCTTTCGCTTTCTCGAGCGCCTTCAACGTCTCTTCCTGCTGCTTGTCATCGCCAAGGACGCTGATGTACACTTTCGCCTGTTGCAAATCACCGGTGACCCGCACATCGGTCACCGTGACAAAGCCGATGCGCGGGTCTTTCAGCCTGCGGCTGATGATGTCGCTCAACTCTTTTTTCATTTGCTCGCCAACGCGAGTTGCCCGTATATTCATCACCCATCACCTCGGTTACAACCACTCGAATGATGTGGCCGCCCGCTCCAGCTCAGGGAACGAGTCGATCAAAGCAAGCGCACGCTCGAGCTCCCGTTCGGTCGCCCGGCGGCTGGACGTAATGGCAACAAGGCCGATGGTCGCTCGTTGCCATGCGTCTTGATGATCGATTTCGGCCACAGAGACGTTATATTTTTGCCGGATTCTTGTCATGACCCGCTGCAGGACGGCCCGTTTATCCTTGAGCGAGCGGGCGTTGTAGATGATGCATTCGCACGCAGCGAAGCCGATCATGCCCGGGCCACTTCCTGCATGATGTATGCTTCGATGACATCTCCTTCTTTGATATCATTGAAGTTTTTGATCGTCAGCCCGCATTCATACCCTTGCGCCACTTCGCGCACATCGTCTTTATACCGCTTGAGCGAATCGATTTCCCCTTCGTAGACGACGATGCCTTGGCGAATGAGGCGCACCTTGCTGTCGCGGGTGATTTTGCCGTCCGTGACATAGCAACCGGCGATCGTGCCGACTTTCGATACTTTGAACGTTTGCCGCACTTCCGCCTGACCGATCACTTTCTCTTCGTACTCCGGATCGAGCATCCCTTTCATCGCCGCTTCAATTTCCTCGATGACATTGTAAATGATGCGATGGAGGCGGATGTCGACTTTTTCCGATTCAGCGGCGCGCTTTGCGTTTGCATCCGGACGGACGTTAAATCCAATGACGATGGCGTTCGATGCCGTCGCCAGCGAAATATCCGATTCGGTGATGGCGCCGACAGCCGCGTGGATGATTTTCACCCGCACGCCTTCCACATCGATTTTTTGCAAGGCGGCGACAAGCGCCTCAACCGATCCTTGAACATCGGCTTTGACGATCAAATTCAGCTCTTTCATTTCGCCTTGCTTAATTTGTTCAAACAAATCATCCAAGCTGACGCGCGTTTTGACGCTTCGCTGCTCCTGCAGCTGCCGCTGCGCCCGCGCCTCCGCGATTTGCCGCGCCTTTTTCTCATCCTCAAACACCATGAAGCGGTCGCCGGCTTGCGGCACTTCATGCAGCCCAGTAATTTCGACTGGCATCGACGGAGTCGCCTCTTTGACGCGCCGGCCGCTGTCGTTCACCATCGCGCGCACGCGCCCGTATGTTGTGCCGACGACGATCGGATCGCCGACACGCAACGTTCCCGCTTGAATCAAAAGCGTTGCCACCGGGCCACGCCCTTTATCAAGCTTCGCTTCGATCACCGTACCGACCGCACGCCGGTTCGGGTTGGCTTTTAATTCTTCCATCTCACTGACAAGCAAAATCATTTCCAAAAGATGATCAAGGCCCTCTTTCGTTTTCGCCGACAACTTGCAGAAAATCGTATCGCCGCCCCATTCTTCCGGAACGAGGTTGTATTCCATCAATTCTTGCATGACGCGGTCCGGGTTCGCTTCCGGCTTATCGATTTTGTTGATGGCGACAATAATCGGCACGTTTGCCGCCTTGGCGTGGTTGATCGCTTCCACCGTCTGCGGCATCACCCCGTCATCCGCGGCAACGACAAGAATGACGATATCGGTCACTTGCGCGCCGCGCGCCCGCATCGTTGTAAACGCTTCATGCCCCGGCGTATCGAGGAACGTAATTTTTTTGTCATTGACCGTCACTTGATACGCACCGATGTGTTGCGTAATACCGCCGGCTTCTTGCTCCGTCACTTTGGAGTGGCGGATCGCATCAAGCAACGTCGTTTTCCCGTGGTCGACGTGCCCCATGATCGTCACGACCGGCGGCCGTTCAACCAAATCTTCCGGCGCATCGACAATTTCGATCGCTTCAAAGTTCGTCTCATCGATCGTCACTTTTTCTTCGACTTCAACGCCGTAATCTGAGCAGATGAGCTCGATGGCGTCTTTGTCTAAATCTTGGTTGATTGTCGCCATCACGCCGAGCATAAACAGCTTCTTAATAATTTCCGACGGTTCGCGGCCAAGCTTTTTCGCCAGTTCGGCCACGGTAAGCGAGCCTTCAAACGTAATTTTTTTCGGCAGCTCTTTTTCTTTTTTCGCCGGCTGCGGCGCTTGTTTTGCGGCTGGTGCTGCCTGCTTTTTCCCTTTCGCCGGCCCTTTTCCTTTCTTTTTCGCCGCTTGGAGCAGTTTCTTTTCTTGCTGTTGCGCCTCGGTTTTTTTCGTTTCCTTCCCTTTTGGCGCTCCCTTTTTCTTCGCCGGTTTCATTTTCGCCGCTTCTTTGCTGTCGTCAAAAATTTCCTCATCAGCAAAATCGGCCGCTTTCGCCGGCGTCGGCCGTTTCGGCTTCTCCGTTTTCTTTTCCGCTTTTTTCTCTTCTTTTTTCCCGGTGTTCGGGCGATATTGATGGTCGAGTTTTTCGACGACATCAGCCTCCAGCATCGCCATATGGTTGTTCACTTCAATGTTCATTTCTTTCAATTTATGAATGACGTCCTTGCTTGGAACGTTCTGTTTTTTCGCGTATTCATACACACGCATTTTCGACATACATTCACCCCCATTAAGATCGGTCGAGCATCGTATGCAATTGGCGCGCAAACCCTTCGTCGATGACAGCGACAACGACACGGGCGTCCTTGCCGATCGCGCCGCCAAGCACATACCGGTCCGGCACTTTGCAAAGCGGGACGCCATAAAACGTGCATTTGTCCGTCACTTTTTTTTCGGTGTTGACCGATGCGTCTTGCGAAAGCAAGACGAGCCGCGCCCGGCCCCGCTGCACTTCTTTGACGACAAGCTCCTCGCCGGAGACGACTTTGCCCGCCCGCTGCGCCAATCCAAGCAGCGATGCCCAACGGTTATGCTTCATGTCCGGCCTGTTTCTCCTTTTCCGCCAAGGCGAGCAATTCGTCATAAATCGCATCATCGATGTCTGCTTTTAAATGGCGGGCCAAAATGTTTTTCTTTTTCGCCTGCAAAATGCACTCCGGATCAAGGGTAATATACGCGCCGCGCCCCGCCTTTTTGCCGGTTGGGTCGATCGACACTTCCCCCTCTTTCGAGCGGACGATGCGCACCATCTCCCGTTTCGGCTTCATCTCTCCAGTGACGACGCATTTGCGCAACGGAATTTTCTTTTGCGCTGCCATTTTTCATTCCCCCTCACTCGATTTCCGCCGATTGATCAAACGATGGGCCGTTTTCTTCGCTATTTTCATTATCGGCCGCCGCATCGCTGAAATCAAGCGAAGTGGATGGCGCATGCGGATCAATGCCCATCTCCCGCGCTTCCGATTCGCTTTTAATATCAATTTTCCAGCCGGTCAATTTCGCCGCCAGCCGCGCGTTTTGCCCGCGTTTGCCGATGGCGAGCGACAGCTGATAGTCCGGAACGATGACCGTCGTCGCCTTTTGCTCCTCGTTGACAATGACGCGCAACACTTTCGCCGGGCTTAACGCGTTGGCGACAAACTCCACCGGATCGGCCGACCAGCGGACGATATCGATTTTTTCTCCGTTCAGCTCATCAACAATGGCCTGCACGCGTTGCCCTCTCGGTCCGACGCATGCGCCGACCGGATCGACTTCCGGGTTGTCGGAGTGGACGGAAATTTTCGAACGGTCGCCGGCTTCGCGGGCGATCGATTTAATCTCGACCGTTCCGTCGTAAATTTCCGGCACTTCGAGCTCAAACAGCCGTTTCAACAGTCCCGGGTGGGTGCGGGAGACGAAAATTTGCGGCCCTTTTGTCGTTTTTTCCACTTTCGTAATGTATACTTTCAACCGGTCGTGCGGCTTATAGGTTTCATTCGGCATTTGTTCGTTTGCCGGCAGGAGCGCCTCCGCCTTGCCGAGGCTGACGTAGACAAAGCGCGGGTCGACACGCTGAACGATGCCGGTCATAATGTCCTCTTCACGGTCGACAAATTCGGCGTAGATGATGCTCCGCTCTGCCTCGCGCACGCGCTGGGTGACGACTTGCTTCGCCGTCTGTGCGGCGATGCGCCCGAAATCGCGCGGCGTCACTTCGAGCTCGACGACGTCGCCGATTTGATAATTCGGATTGATCCGCTGCGCGTCCTCAAGCGAAATTTCAAGGCGCGGATCGGCCACCTCTTCGACGACATCTTTGCGCGCGAACACGCGGATCGTGCCGGTGTCCATATTGAGATCGACGCGCACGTTTTGCGCCTGGCCGAAATTGCGTTTATACGCTGAAACGATCGCCGCTTCGATCGCTTCCATCACGACTTCTTTGCTGATGCCTTTTTCCCGCATCAGATCGGCTAACGCCTCAAGCAATTGCGTGTTCATGCAACAAAAATCCCCCTTTTGCGATTAGAAGAAAATGACGGCTAATCGGGCGCTTGCCACTTTTTCATACGGAATGGCGACCGTTTTTTGCCGTCCGCGGTCTTTGACCAACAGCGTCACGGTCGTTCCGTCAAAAGCGGTTAGTTCGCCTTCAAACTGCTTTTCTCCTTCAATGGGCTCATACGTTTTGATATATACATTTTTCCCAATGGCCTTGGCAAAATCTTTTGCCTTTTTCAGCGGCCGCTCTGCTCCGGGCGATGATACTTCCAAAAAATAGTTATGCGGAATCGGATCGACTTCATCCAGCTTTTCGCTCAATTTTTCGCTGACAGCACCGCATTGTTCAATATCGACGCCATCGTCAGAGTCAATGAAGACGCGCAAAAACCAATTTTTCCCTTCCTTCACATATTCAATATCGACGAGTTCAAGCCCCATTTCGTCCAAAATCGGTGTGACGAGTTGTTCGACCGTTTCTGTCACCTTTTTGCTCATTGTGTTCCTCCTTACCGAGCAAACGTGCATGCGTGGCATAATGAGAAAATCCCCTGCACAAGGCGGGGAATGAACGAGAGACGGGTGCCCATTCAAGACGAAAGAGTGGGTTTCCCCACTCTCTGCTTGCCATTATCTTTGCCAATTCCACTAAAACTATAACACATTGGGAAATATATTGCAACGGGAAACTGCCGCTCGGGCGAAAGAGCGCTGTCCGCTTCCTTCAGCGGCGGCGTTTCCACTAAAACAGCGACAGCTGGTTATGGTCTGGAAGCGAGTCAAGGCAGCCGCGGCTTTCTAGATACTCGAGCAGCGTTTTCGACAATTTGCCGCGCTGTTGCAAATCCTCCTTCGACAAAAACTCACCTTCCTCGCGAGCGCGCACGATCGCCTGCGCCACGTTCGTCCCAAGCCCCGGAATGGCGTTGAACGGCGGAATGAGAGAATTGCCGTCAATGACGAATTCCGTCGCCTGCGAGCGGTATAAATCGATATTTTTAAAGGAAAAGCCGCGCTCGCACATCTCTAAGGCCACCTCAAGAACCGTGAGCAAGCTTTTTTCTTTCGCCGTCGCCTGAATGCCTTTGGCGTTGATTTCCTCAATCCGCTTGCGAATGGCGGCTGATCCTTTGATCATGGCGTCAAGGTCAAAGTCCTCCGCCCGCACCGTAAAGTACGACGCGTAATACAAAAGCGGATGGTGCACCTTAAAGTAGGCGATGCGCACCGCCATTAACACGTAGGCGGCGGCGTGCGCTTTCGGGAACATGTACTTGATTTTTTTGCATGAATCGATGTACCACTCCGGCACGTCATGTTTGCGCATTTCTGCTTCAAACTCCGGCGTTAAGCCTTTTCCTTTGCGCACGGATTCCATGATTTTAAAAGCGAGCGACGGCTCGAGCCCGCGGTAAATCAAATAGACCATAATGTCGTCGCGGCAGCCGATGACTTCCGATAACGTACACGTGCCGTTTTGAATGAGCTCTTGCGCGTTGCCGAGCCACACATCGGTGCCGTGCGACAAGCCGGAAATTTGCACGAGTTCGGAAAACGTTTTTGGCCTTGTCTCTTCCAACATTTGTCGAACGAAGCGCGTGCCAAACTCCGGAATGCCGATCGTGCCGACATTGCACATGATTTGCTCCGGCGTAACGCCAAGCGGCTCGGTGCTGCTGAAAATGCCCATCACATCCGGGTCGTCGGTCGGGATCGTTTTCGGATCGATGCCGCTTAAATCTTGCAGCATGCGAATGACCGTCGGATCGTCGTGCCCGAGAATATCGAGCTTCAACAAATTGTCGTGGATCGAATGGAAGTCGAAATGGGTCGTCCGCCATTCAGAGGACGTGTCATCGGCCGGATATTGAATCGGCGTAAAATCGTAAATTTCCATATAATCAGGGACGACGATGATGCCGCCCGGATGCTGTCCGGTCGTCCGCTTCACCCCGGTGCAGCCAGCCGCGAGCCGGTCGATTTCCGCGCCGCGCAGCTCTAAGTTATGGTCGCTCGCATACGCTTTGACAAATCCGTACGCCGTTTTGTCAGCGACCGTGCCAATCGTCCCGGCGCGGTAGACGTTGTCTTCGCCAAACAGCACTTTCGTATAGTTGTGGGCGCGCGGCTGGTATTCGCCGGAAAAGTTCAAGTCGATATCCGGCACTTTGTCGCCTTTAAAGCCGAGAAACGTCTCAAACGGGATGTCGTGCCCGTCTTTCTTGTATTTCGTTCCACATCGCGGGCAGTTTTTATCCGGCAAATCAAACCCTGAGCCGACTGAACCGTCGTTAAAGAACTCCGAATGCTTGCAGTTTGGGCAAACGTAATGCGGCGGCAGCGGATTGACCTCGGTGATTTCCGTCATCGTCGCGACAAACGACGAGCCGACCGATCCGCGCGACCCGACAAGGTAGCCGTCATCGAGCGATTTTTTCACAAGCTTGTGCGAGATCAAATAAATGACGGCAAAGCCATGGCCGATGATGCTTTTTAGCTCCTTCTCAAGCCGCTCTTCAACAAGTTTCGGCAACGGGTCGCCGTAAATTTCCTTCGCCCGCCGGTAGCTCATTTCCCTGATTTCCTCGTCCGCCCCTTCGATGCGCGGCGTATACAGCTCATCTTTGATCGGCTTGACATCGCCGATTAACGAAGCGATTTTTTGCGTGTTGTCAACGACGATTTCCTTCGCTTTTTCCGGCCCTAAAAACGAGAAGCAGTCAAGCATTTCATTCGTCGTACGGAAATATACATCCGGCAGTTCATGGCGGCTGAGCGGATTCGCCCCGCCTTGCGAATGGATTAAGATTTTCCGGTAAATTTTATCTTCTGGGTTCAAGTAATGGACGTTGCCAGTGGCGACAACCGGGATGTCAAGCTTCTCACCAAGGGCGACGATGCTGCGGATGATGTTTTTGATCATCTCTTCGTCTTTCACATAATCCATCTCGATGAGCGGCTTGTACACGTCCGGCGGATGCACTTCAAGAAAATCGTAAAAACGGGCGATGTCTTCGACTTCTTCCGGCGCCTTTTGGATCAAGTTGTCAAACAGCTCTCCTTTGTCGCAGCCCGAGCCGACAAGCAGGCCGTCGCGGTGCTTGACGAGCACGGAGCGCGGGATGCGCGGCACACGGTGAAAATATTGAATGTGCGACAATGACACAAGCTTGAACAAATTTTTCAATCCAGTCTCGTTTTGCGCCAACAGCGTCACATGGAACGGGCGCGCAAGCCGATAGGACGCTTCGCTGTGCGTGCGGCTGTTTAATTCGTCATGAAACAGTATGCCGCGCTCTTCCGCTTCCTTCAACAGCCGCATAAGCAAATGCCCGGTCGCCTCCGCGTCGTAGATGGCGCGGTGATGCTGCGTCAATTCAATGTCAAATTTTTTGCACAATGTATTGAGCCGATGGTTTTTCAAATCCGGGTATAAAAAACGGGCCAGCTCGAGCGTATCGATGACTGGATTCGCGATTTTGCCGCGCCCCATGCGAGCGAGGCCCGCGTTTAAAAAACCGATGTCAAAGCTGGCGTTGTGGGCAACAAGCGTCGCATCGCCGGCCCAGTCAACAAAACGGGCTAGCACCTCGTCCGGCTTCGGGGCGTCTTTCACCATCTCATCGGTGATCCCAGTCAGCTCCATCGTTGTCACTGACAACGGATGTCCAGGGTTGGCAAACGACATGAACCGGTCGATGATCTCGCCGTCTTTCACTTTCACCGCCGCCAGCTCAATGATCGTATTGTACACAGCCGACAGGCCCGTCGTCTCGACGTCAAAGACGACGTACGTTTCCTCCGAAAGACGGCGGTGCGTTTCATTGTAGGCGATCGGCACGCCATCGTCGACGATGTTCGCCTCAAGGCCGTAAATGACCTTCATGCCGTGTTTTTTCGCCGCGCTGTAGGCCTCCGGAAACGACTGAACAACGGCATGGTCGGTGACGGCGATCGCCGGATGCCCCCATTTTTTCGCTTGCTCAATGAGTTTTGTCACCGAGGTGACCGCGTCCATTTGGCTCATCGGGGTATGCAAATGGAGCTCGACCCTCTTTTCCCCTTCCGGCGCCGTATCTTGCCGTTCGTTTGCGGCGATTTCGTTCAAATCGTTGGCGATGATGACCAAATCACGGACGAACGTATCGTTTTGCACGCTGCCGCGCACTTTCACCCACATGCCTTTTTTGACGCCGCTCATGAGCTCGGCGTCCTCTTTGTCGCGCGAGAACATTTTGACTAAAATCGAGTTCGTGTAATCTGTGATTTTCATGGTCAACAGCGTGCGGCCGCTTTTTAATTCGCTCACTTCGGCGTCAAATACATAGCCTTGCACAACGACGCGCCGCTCTTCTTCGACGATCGTTTCAAGCCGCCGCACCGGCTCCTCGTCGCGGATCGGATAGCCGATGACAAGCGGACCGGACGGCGGCGCAGACGCGGCCTTTTCTTCTTCCCTCGCTAAATCGGTCAGTACAGCAAGCGCTCGCTCTTCGTCCTCTTGCTGTTTTTGTGCCAAAAACTGTTCCATTTCTTGCTTGGACGGCTCGACGCTGACGTCAAGCTGAAGGGGGGGAAACCCAAACGAAGCGTACACATCAGCGATTTTTTTGGCGAACCGCCGTTTGATCGCCAGCGCTTCCGCTTCATGGCGGGCAACGACAAGCAGCTTGTTTCCTTTCAGCTCGGGCGTCTGCCGGCTGAGCCAATCGACAAGCGGCGACATGCCTTCTTGCAGCTCGGCAAGGCAAAGCGGCCAATACGCCTGCACATCCGCCTCAGTTACGCGCGGCGCTTCGACCTCCATCGTATGGCGGACGGCGGCGATATGGCGGAACGCCGTCTGCAGCCGATCGGCAAACGTTTTGTATACATGAACCGGCAGCACATTGTCGAACTGAAAATAAAAATGCCAGCTTTTCTCCTCTTTATCGATCACGACTTTGCGAATGGCTGCCTCACGAAAATGCGGCATCCATTCGTCCGACGTCATCTTCAGCTGCTCAAGCAGGATGAGAAACCGCTCTTTTTGCTCTTTTGTCACCATGACGTCCGTTTGTTCCCCTCTCAACATCATTCTCTTTCTATATCATACCATAACAAAAGCGCCGGCGAAAAAGACAGAATTCTTTTTCGCCAGCGCCGGCACTCATGATTGAAGGAGACGGCGCGCAGTGTCGACAAGCTCGCTGACCGGCACATCGAACGTCTCGCCTGTTTTCCGCACTTTTACTTCCACAACGCCTTCGCCCGCTCGCTTGCCGACGGTGACGCGGAGCGGAATGCCGATCAAATCGCTGTCGGCAAACTTCACTCCGGCCCGTTCGGGGCGGTCGTCATACAACACTTCAAACCCAGCCTGTCCGAGCTTTTCATACCACTCTTCCGCCAACGCGCGCTGTTCATCGCTTTTTGCGTTCGCTGTAAGCAAATGGATGTGAAACGGTGCGACCGAAGCCGGCCACACAAGCCCGTGTTCGTCAGCAAACTGTTCGGCGATTGCGGCCACCAATCTTGATACGCCGATGCCGTAGCAACCCATGATCATCGTCTGCGTTTGGCCGTTTTCATCCAAATAGACGGCGTTCATCGCTTCGCTGTATTTTGTCCCCAGCTTAAACACATGCCCGACTTCAATGCCGCGGGCAAAGCGGATCGTCCCTTTGCCATCTGGAGACGGGTCGCCTTCTTTTACGAAGCGCAAATCGGCGTATTGACTGACGGCAAAATCGCGGCCCGGGTTGACTCCGATGTAATGGTATCCTTCCTCGTTCGCGCCGCAAACGCCGTTGACGATGGCGGCGACAGCATGGTCCGCGATCACAGTGACGTCTTCGCTGACGCCGATCGGGCCGAGCGAACCAATTGGAGCGTTCATCACCCGCTCCGTTTCTTCCGGCGTCGCCAATTCGACGACCGTCGCGTCGAGCACGTTTTTCACCTTCACCTCGTTCGCTTCATGATCGCCGCGGACGAGAACGAGCACATAGCGGCCGTCCACATTGAACAAAAGCGATTTGATGCAGCGCTCCGGCGATATTTGTAAGTGCGAAGCGACTTCAGCGATCGTTTTTTGCCCCGGCGTCGCCACTTTTTTCAATTCGGCTGGCGGCTCATCGCTTTTTTCGTACGTCGCCACGACCGGCGCCATCTCGATGTTGGCGGCATAGTCAGACGCATCGGAGTAGGCGATCGTATCTTCGCCGATGTCCGAGAGCACCATAAACTCATGCGTATCTTTGCCGCCAATCGCCCCCGAGTCGGCGATGACGGCGCGGAAGTTCAATCCGCAGCGGCGGAAAATGTTCGCATACGCCTCATACATGTTGTTGTACGTTTCATCCAAGCTTTCTTTCGACGTATGGAACGAGTAGGCGTCTTTCATCATGAACTCGCGGCCGCGCAACAGCCCAAAACGCGGACGCTTTTCATCACGGAATTTCGTTTGGATTTGATACAAGACAAGCGGCAGCCGCTTGTACGTTTTCACCTCGTCGCGGACGATCGCCGTGATCATTTCCTCATGCGTCGGCCCGAGGGCGAAATCGCGCTCGTGCCGGTCTTTTAAGCGCATCAGCTCCGGCCCGTACGAGTACCAGCGGCCGGACTGCTGCCAAAGCTCAGCTGGCTGCAAGGCCGGCATGAGAAGCTCCATCGCCCCGATACGATTCATCTCCTCACGGATGATCGCTTCCACTTTTTGCAAAACACGCTGCCCGAGCGGCAAAAACGTATAGACGCCGCTTGCGCTTTGACGAATGAAGCCGGCCCGCAGCAGGAGCTGATGGCTTTTCACTTCCGCATCCGCCGGCACTTCACGCAACGTCGGAATAAATGCTTGACTTTGTCTCATCCATTAGCCACCTCGTTTTCTCTCTATAGGAAAAATTTTTGAATGTCATTCCATGTCACCACAAGCATAAGCAACATAAGCAAGGCAAAGCCGATAAAATGGACCATTCCTTCTTTTTGCCGGTCGACCGGCTTGCCGCGCACCGCTTCAATGGCGAAAAAGAGGAGCCGCCCGCCGTCTAGCGCCGGCAATGGCAACAAGTTGACAATCCCCAGGTTGATGCTTAAAATCGCGCCCCATTTCATCAAGTAGTAGATCCCAGACTCAGCCACTTTGCCGGTCGATACGGCGATGCCGACCGGTCCGGACAGCATGTCAAGCTGAAACTGGCCGGTGATCAATTGGCCGAGCCCCGTTACAATTTCCCGCGTCCAGTAATACGTCTCAACCAGCCCTTGCTTGATCGAGCCCAACACCGATTTTTCCATCGGCTGATAGACGCCGATCAAGCCGATCGTCTCCCCTTGCACCGTTTTCGCCTCCGGAGTGACCGTCACACTCCGTTCTTTCCCATTCCGCTCAATTTGAAACTGAAGCGGTTCTCCCGGATGGGCGCGAATCGTGTTGACGATTTCCGTCCATGTTTCCATCCGTTCGCCGTTAATGGCGATCACTTCATCCCCTTGCTTCAAGCCGGCGGCGCGCGCCGCTCCTTCCGGCGTCAGCTCGCCGATCACCGGCTTGTCGACCGGATAGCCTTGCAAAAGACCGATGATGATAAAGACAACGAGCGACAAGAGAAAGTTGGCGAGCGGTCCGGCCAAAATCGTCATCGTTCGCTGCCCGAGCGTTTTTGCCGCAAATTGGCGATGGTACGGAGCAATTTGAATCTCTTGGCGGTCGACGACGAAAAACGCCGGCTCCTTGACCGTAAACCGCTCGAACCGCTCGCCGTCCGTATAGCCGGTCACATACATGCCATGCTCTAAATCGGCCTCTTCCACTTCCACTACGCGGATATTCGGATAATCGTCCTTATGGTTGAGGACGATTTTTTCCACTTGGCCGCTCTCATCAAGCAAAAGACCGACGACTTGCCCACGCTTCAATTCAATCGTCTCCGGGTCTTCACCGGCCATGCGGACGAAGCCGCCAAGCGGGAGCAGGCGGATCGTGTACACCGTTTCGTTTTTCTTGAACGAAAACACTTTCGGTCCGAAGCCGATGGCAAATTCGCGGCACAAAATGCCGGCCCGTTTTGCTAGCAGCAAGTGGCCGAGCTCGTGAAAAAAGACGAGGGCACCAAAGACGACGATAAATGAAATGATCGATTCCAACGTTTCAACCACCTTTATGATAGTAGTGAGCGGACGTAGGCGCGCGCGTCCGCATCGATTTCACGAATGTCCTCAAGCTGCGGATCGCTCACTGGCCGATGGCGCTCGAGCGCGCGTTCAATCCACTCCTCGATGGCCAAAAACGGAATGCGCCCGGCTAAAAACGCCGCCACCGCCTCCTCATTGGCCGCATTCAACACCGTCGGCAGCGAGCCGCCGCGCTTGCCAGCCTCATAGGCGAGACGCAAACAGCGATAGCGGTCGAAATCAACCGGGGCGAAATGGAGCGCCCCAAGCGAGATTAAATCAAGCGGCTTGGCGGATGGGAGCGGCAACCGCTTTGGATACGCAAGCGCATATTGGATCGGAACGCGCATATCCGGCGTTCCAAGCTGCGCCAATACACTTGTGTCACGGAACTGAACGAGCGAATGGATGATGCTTTCTCGATGCAAAACAACCTCAATCCGCTCATACGGCAGCCCGAACAGCCAATGAGCCTCAATGACCTCAAATCCTTTATTCATCATGGTCGCCGAATCAATCGTAATTTTTGCCCCCATCGACCAGTTCGGATGGCGGAGCGCCTCCTCAACCGTCACATGAGCGAGCTCTCGGCGCGTCTTGTCGCGGAAGCTGCCGCCGGATGCGGTCAGAATGAGTTTGTCAACTTGTTCCATCCTTTCCCCTTGCAGACATTGAAAAATGGCGGAATGTTCACTGTCAACTGGCAACAGCGGCACGCCGCGCCGCTTGGCTGCAGCCATGACGAGATGTCCGGCGACAACGAGCGTCTCTTTGTTGGCGAGGGCGATCGCTTTTCCCGCTTCAATCGCCTTCAGCGTCGGCACAAGGCCGACGCTGCCGACGACAGCGGTGACGACAACATCGGCTTGTGGGCAAACGGCTGCTTCAATCAATCCTTCCTCTCCGTACACGATCGTCGTCCGCCCGCGGTACTCGCGATAAAGAACTTCATACGCATCACGGTCAGCGACGGCGACAAGACTTGGGGAAAATTCAGCGATCAGCCGCCTCGCCGCCTCGATATTTTTCCCGACCGATGCGGCGGCCAAGCGGAATTCGTCCGGATGGGCGCGGATGACATCGAGCGTCTGTGTGCCGATCGATCCGCTCGCCCCTAATATACTAATATATTTCAATCGTTTCACTCCTCACCCGCTTATCGTGCGATTTCAAGCAATATGTACAATATCGGCAGCACGAACAGCAAGCTGTCAAACCGGTCTAAAATGCCGCCATGTCCCGGCAAAATCGCCCCGGAATCTTTGACGCCGTAATGGCGCTTAAATGCCGATTCGATCAAATCGCCGAGCTGACCGAACGCCGACAGCAGCAGCGCGACGCCAAGCGCGGCCGCCAAACTGCCAAACGGCGCCGCCGCCCACTCGTAAATCGCGGCGACAACAGCCGCGGAAGCGATGCCGCCGATGGCGCCTTCCACCGTTTTTTTTGGGCTGATCTCCGGCCATAACTTGCGCCGGCCAAACGCGCGGCCAAAGAAATACGCCCCAATGTCAGTCGCCCAAATGACAAACAAGGCATAAACGAAGTACACGAACCCAACCAAACGAACAGCGCCGAAACAGAAAAACCCTACGCCGACATAGACGACCGCCAAAACGACAAACGCCGCCTCATCGAACGAGAGCGCATTTTTCGTCACGACCGTGCCGACAAGCAGCAAAAAAGCCAAAGCGGCGAGCACGCCAAATTTGGCGGTCCCAGACGCCAACCACTCGCCGCCGTAACGGGCGGGAACGAGCAACAGCCAAAGGGCGATCAATCCAGCCGCCCCGACAAACGACAACGGGTGCATCCCTTTCATCCGCAACAATTCAAACAGCCCAATCGTGGCCAATATATATGTTACTATTATAAACGGAAATCCGCCAAAAATAACAATCGGCAAAAAGAGCGCCGCCGCTATGACTCCGGTGATGATTCGCTGCTTCATCGCGCTGACACTCCTCCAAATCGGCGGTCGCGCCGCTGGTAAGCGGCAATCGCCTCTAAGAAATGTTGCTCCGTAAAATCCGGCCATAAGACATCCGTAAACCAAAGTTCCGTATACGCCAACTGCCAAAGCATGAAATTGCTCAAGCGAATCTCCCCGCTCGTACGGATGAGCAAGTCAGGGTCAGCGAGCCCGCTCGTCATCAAGTACGAGGAAATGAGCGGCTCGGTGATGTCTTCCGGCGCGAGCATCCCGCGTTCAACGTCTTTGGCGATCTGCTTTACGGCGGCAGTGATTTCCGCCCGGCTTCCATAATTAAGGGCAAAGTTTAACACAAGGCCGGTGTTGCCGCTTGTTTCCTTCACGGCTTTCTCGACCGCCCGGCGCGTATGATCAGGCAGCGCCTCCGCATGACCGATCACTTGGACTTTGACATTTTCGGCGACGAGCTCGGGAAGAAACGTCGTCAAAAACTGTTCCGGCAGCTTCATCAAATAATCGACTTCACTTTTCGGACGTTTCCAGTTTTCTGTCGAAAACGCGTAAAGCGACAAAATCTGAATCCCCAGCTCATTCGCAAAACGAGTGATTTTGCGCACAACTTGCATGCCTTCGTAATGGCCGGCCGCCCTTGGCAGCGCCCGCTTTTTCGCCCATCTCCCGTTTCCGTCCATAATGATGGCGACGTGGTTCGGCATCGGATGCCTGAGCACCTCTTCTTTCGTCACCGGGACGTCTTTCTCTTTTGTTTTTCGCATTTTATTGAACATACGAGTCCTCCGGGATCGTGTTTTGCCTTTCCATTATAGCAAAAAAACCCTCCATCAACATAGAGGGTTTGCATGGTTTTGCCTATACTTCCATCACTTCTTTTTCTTTTTCTTTTGTGATGGCGTCAATTTTGGCGATGTGGTCATCGGTCAGCTTTTGCACTTCGTCCGTGTAGCTGCGGAGCTCATCTTCCGTAATCTCGCCGTTTTTCTCGAGTTTTTTCAATTCATCGTTCGCATCGCGGCGGATGTTGCGCACCGCGACTTTCGCGTCTTCTGAATACTTTTTGACAAGCTTCGCGAGCTCGCGGCGCCGTTCCTCGGTGAGCGGCGGAATGACAAGACGAATGACCGATCCATCATTCGATGGCGTCAGCCCTAAATCCGATGCTAAAATCGCTTTTTCCATTTCTTTAATGGCCGATTTGTCGTACGGCTGAATGACAAGCAGCCGCGCTTCCGGCACGCTGATGGAGGCCAGTTGGTTGATTGGCGTCGGCACGCCGTAATAGTCAACGGTTACTTTCTCAAGCAGCCCTGCGTTCGCCCGTCCGGCGCGAATGCTTGCCAGCTCGCGGGTGAACGCTTGCACCGCTTTATCCATCTTTTCTTTCGCCTGTTGGATCACTTGCTTTGCCATCGTTATTTCCCCCTTACGATCGTTCCGATGTTTTCACCTAACACAGCGCGTTTAATATTGCCTTCTTCCATAATCGAGAAGACGATGAGCGGAATGTTGTTGTCCATGCAAAGCGAGGAAGCAGTCGAATCCATGACGCCGAGCCCTTGCTTGATGACGTCCAAGTACGACAGCTCATCGTATTTGACCGCATTGGCGTCGACGTTCGGGTCGGCGCTGTAAACGCCATCGACGTTGTTTTTCGCCATTAAAATGACGTCCGCCTCGATTTCCGCCGCCCTGAGCGCCGCGGTCGTATCGGTCGAAAAGTACGGGTTGCCTGTGCCGGCGGCGAAAATGACAACTCGTTTTTTCTCAAGATGGCGAATCGCCCGGCGGCGAATGTACGGTTCGGCCACTTGCCGCATTTCAATCGATGTTTGCACCCGCGTTTCCACACCGAGCTGCTCAAGGCTGTCCTGCAAGGCGAGGGCATTCATCACCGTCGCCAACATGCCCATGTAATCAGCCGTCGCCCGGTCCATGCCCATTTCGCTTCCCGTTTTTCCACGCCAAATGTTGCCGCCGCCGACGACGATGGCGACCTCGACGCCCAGTTCAACAACTTCTTTCACTTGTTTGGCGATCGACTGAATGACCGCCGGTTGAATGCCAAACCCTTGCTTTCCGGCGAGCGCTTCCCCGCTCAACTTTAACACGACGCGTTTGTATTTTGGCTGTTCCATGTCCAACCTCCATGATGCGAATCACTTTGAAAAACAGGGAACACGCGCGTGTTCCCTGTTGCGGTCCGTCATTGTTTTCTGACTTGGCTCATGACTTCTTCTGCAAAATTGTCTTGGCGTTTTTCGAGCCCTTCGCCGACTTCGTAACGGATGAACTGCTTGACTGTTGCTCCGTTCGATTCGACGTATTGGCGCACCGTCACATCCGGGTTTTTCACGAACGCTTGCTCGAGCAGGCAGACGTCTTCGTAAAACTTGTTCAGCCGGCCTTCGACCATTTTTTCAACGATTTTCTCCGGCTTGCCTTCGTTTAAGGCTTGCTGCTTCAACACTTCACGCTCATGCGCAATCTCTTCCTGCGGCACGTCGTCGCGCGAGACGTATTTCGGATGAAGTGCGGCAATGTGCATGGCGACATCTTTGGCGACGTCTTCGCTCGCATTGCCGGCTAATAACGTTAATACGCCGATGCGCCCGCCCATGTGCAAGTACGCACCGAACGTTTCGCCGTCCGCTTTATTGACGACGGCAAAGCGGCGAAGCGTAATTTTTTCACCAATTTTGGCGATCGCTTCGTTGATGTAGTCTTGGACGGTCGAGCCGTTGTCCATCGTTTGACCGAGCGCTTCATCAAGCGAAGCCGGCTTTTGTTTCAGCAAGTGGGCGGCCAGCTCTTTGACAAGCGTTTGGAATGCTTCGTTTTTCGCAACGAAGTCCGTTTCCGAGTTCACTTCCAAAATGACGGCGGTATTGCCTTCCACCGCGATGTACGCCATCCCTTCGGCCGCGATGCGGTCCGCTTTTTTCGCCGCTTTGGCAATTCCTTTTTCGCGCAGCCAGTCGATCGCTTTCTCCATGTCACCGTTTGTTTCGGTGAGCGCCTTTTTGCAGTCCATCATGCCTGCGCCTGTTTTTTCGCGCAGTTCTTTCACCATTTGTGCTGTAATCGCCATAAAAAAATCCTCCTTCTCATTGTCCCGTATATGTATCGGTGCCGGCAGCGGCTTCCCGTTTTGCTCTTATTCGTTAGTATAGCCAAAAGTTGCTCATTTCTGTCTCAAAAAAAGGTGATAAAAGGCTTTCCCCTCTTATCACCTTTCTTGTGCATCGTTACTCTGCTGCGACGGCCGCTTCTTCGCCTTGTTTCGCCTCAAGCACGGCGTCGGCGATTTTCGAAGTCAACAGCTTAACAGCGCGGATGGCGTCGTCGTTGGCCGGAATGACATAGTCAATTTCATCCGGATCGCAGTTCGTGTCGACGATGCCGATGATCGGGATGTTCAGCTTGCGCGCTTCCGCCACCGCGATCCGCTCTTTGCGCGGGTCAATGACAAACAACGCATCTGGCAGCTCTTTCATGTCTTTGATGCCGCCCAAAAACTTCTCAAGACGCTCTTTTTCTTTTTTCAAGCGAATGACTTCTTTTTTCGGCAGAACGTCAAATATTCCATCTTCTTCCATTTTTTCAATTTCACGCAGCCGTTTGATCCGCTTTTGGATCGTAGCGAAGTTCGTCAGCGTGCCGCCGAGCCAGCGTTGGTTGACATAAAACATGCCGCAGCGTTCCGCTTCTTCCTTCACCGACTCTTGCGCTTGTTTTTTCGTGCCGACGAACAAAATTTTGCCGCCATTCGCCGCCAATTCGCGGACGAAGTTGTATGCTTCCTCGACTTTTTTCACCGTTTTTTGCAAGTCGATGATATAGATGCCGTTGCGCTCCGTGAAAATGTATTTTTTCATCTTCGGATTCCAACGGCGCGTCTGATGTCCAAAGTGGACGCCAGCTTCAAGCAGTTGTTTCATCGAAATAACTGACATGTATGCTCCTCCTGTTTCCTTAGTGGTTTTTGGTCCTCCGCCTGCCTCATCTTTCAGCAAGACTGGCGTTGCCAGCACCGTTGCTGAAATCACCAGGCGTGTGTATTCACACCATGAAAAAATATATCACAACTGCAAGCGGCAAATCAAGCTGTTATTCGCCTATTGATTCGTTTTTTGCGCAAATTTGAGCCATAGCTCGACTTCTGTTTTCCCTTTGCCGAGCTGTTTGGCAATTTCCTCGACCGTCGCCCCTTCCGCATATAGGCGGCGAGCAAGCTCACTCGCGTCCGCTGGTCGGGTGAGTGAAAGTTCGAGCACATCCTTGACCGTTCCGATGTCTGGGAAATAGCCCGGAGCGGCGCTTGGGCGGCTTGTTTCTGTGCGTTTTTCGGTTTCTCCCCGCTCCGCCGGCTCGTTTTCCTCCTTTTTTGCTTCCGCTGTTCGCTTTTCGAACCCCGCTCCGATTTCACCGCCTCCTGCCCCCAGCATGGACGCCGTCTCTTTCCCGTTCGCGCCCCGTTGCACACTGGGCGCATCGTTCGTTTCCGGTGCAGAAACGAATGGATCCGCTCCGCTGCCAAGCAACGAGTCAAGTTCAGCCAAAAAGCGCTCGTTTTCTTCCTTCCAAGCAGCGAGATAAGCGGTCATGGCTTCCTCGAGCTCCTCGGCCCGCCTCTCCGCCTCGCCAAGCCGCGACAGGCGAAGGAAAAGCACAATGATCAACCAAAACGACAAGGCGTGCAGCAGCAAACTGATCGTTAGCCAAAATGCCATCATGATGTTCACTATCCTTGAATGTCGATCGTTTTTCCTTTATAAGGGTGTCCTCCAAAACGGGACGCCTCCTGCTCAAGACGGGCGCTCGTTCGTTTATCCGTCACCCGACGGCGCGCACGCTCCGCCCGCTTTTGGCCGGCAGTTGCCATTTGCGCCTGCACTGCATAGGAGTGTTGTTGCGTCGAGGCTTGAAGCCTTTCCGCGTCGGGCGCTTTCGGCATGACGCTTTGCAACGCTGGAAGCTGGATGTCCATCGCGTTTTCTCTCCCCTCATGGCTCTTTTTCAAAAAAGCGGCGCAGTTTCCAAAGCGCTTTCGCATGAATTTGCGAAATTCTTGATGTCGACAAATGCAAAAGGCTCCCGATTTCTGTAAACGTCAGCTCCTCTTTATAAAACAAACTGATGACGAGCTGCTCTTTTTCATTCAGCTGTCCGATGGCTTCAGCCAGCTTTTCGATCATTTCCTGCTTAACGATTTGCTCCTCGGGAAGCGGAGCGCGGTCGTCGCGAACCGCCAACAGTCCTTCATCTTCGTCGACGGTCGTCTGCCCGAGCGGCAGCCAATGGGAAAAAAACGTTTCACTCGCCGCCGCCTGCACTTCCTCTTCCGTCATCCCGAGCTCAGCGGCGATCTCTTTCGCCGTCACCGATCGCATGTGCCGCTGTTCAAGCCGCTCGATCGCTTCCTCAATTTTTTTTGCCTTATCGCGCATGCTGCGCGGCAGCCAGTCTTCTTTGCGCAAACCGTCTAAGATGGCGCCGCGGATGCGGAACGAGGCGTACGTGTCGAACTTCAAATCACGCGATGGGTCAAATTTCTCCAACGCATCGTATAAGCCGACGAGTCCAAGGCTGACGAGCTCATCCTTCGGCACGGAGCTCGGCAGCGTCGCCGAAAGCCGCTGCACGTGGTAGAAAACAAGCGGCATATAGCGCTGCACCAGCTCCTCGGCCGCGTGGCGGTCGCGGCCATTGATCCATTCATCCCAGTATTTCCGTTCTTCTCCTTTTAGCGCGCTTCCCATTATTCTCCCCCTTGCCTTGCGGAAACGGCGCATCCCGGTCATATTTCCTTTATTTCTTGAGCGGCGGTGCGGATGGAGAGCACGCCCGTCTGCGGATTAAATTCGATCGTGCGGCCGCTATGGCCCCCGACATCTTCGGCGACGACCGGAATGTGAAGCCGCTCGAGCTGCTTTTTCACTTCCTCCACATTGCGCGCGCCAATGCGCATCATATCGCCGCCAACTGTCGAAAACGAAAACATTTGCGCCCCGCCGGCCAGCTTCGCTTTCAGCATCCCTTTCCGCCCGCCAGCGGCAATGACAAGCTGAACGAGCGCCTCGACCGCCGTATCAGCGTATTTGGCCGCATTGATGACTCCGCCGCGCGCCATCGAGGAATGCGGAAGCATGACATGCGCCATGCCGGCAACCGCCTTGCCTGCATCGTAAATGACGACACCGACGCACGACCCAAGCCCGCACGTGCGGATGACATTCGGCGCTATGACGACCTCCATTTCCGCAATGCCGATTTTGACAGCCTGCGCTGTGCTCATAGACCATCCACACCTAGTGCTCGAAAGATGGTGGAAAACGACTCGGGGTCAGGTAGAAGAAAGAAATGGCCGTTGATGCTTTCGTCCGGGCGCCGTTCATCGTAAATGGCTGTGTCAATCAAAATGGCGTAATCGCCAACACGCGACAGCTCAAGCAATCCGAACGACAGCACAGCTCCAATCATGTCGATGGCCAATGCCGGCACGGACGGGTGCAAGTTGAGCCGCGTAAAGTCAGCCAATGCCGACAAATACGAGCCGGCTAAAATATTGCCGAGCTCCTGAAGCGCCGAGCAGCCAAGCTCATGGGCTTCTCCTTGAAACGAAAACGAGTCATCGCCAATCATCCGACGGACAAACCGCTCAGCCTGTTCCGGCGGCAACACGAAAAACATGTTTCCCGGCGCTTCTCCTTCGATGCGCAAATAGACGCACGCCACTACTTGTTCCGGTCCACCGATTGATTCCATCATTTCGGCAAACGTCGCAATTTGAACGCGCGGCACCGCCATTTCAATTTTTTTGTTTAGCAACGTCGACAAAGCCGTCGCCGCGTTGCCGGCGCCAATGTTGCCGATTTCGCGCAAAATGTCAATATGCATCCCCGTCAAGTTGCGAATATCGTCCAATGTCAACGCTCCTCTCCACGGATTATCGGTCGAGCACTTTCGCCAAATCGAGCAAAATGAGGAGCCGATTCTCCACTTTCGCCACGCCGTCGATGTAACTTGCCTCAACGGAGCCAATTGCCTCTGGCGGCGGTTCGATGCTTTCCGCCGGCAGATCAAGGACATCATTCGCGGCATCGACGATGAGCCCAACTTCCATATCCTCAAGAGCAACGATAATGATCCGCGTCTGTTCCCCATATGGTTCGGGGGCAAACCCGAACCGCTCGCGCAAATCGATGATCGGCGTCACAACACCGCGCAAGTTGATGACCCCTTTTACATAATGGGCCGTCCCCGGCACGCGCGTGATCGGCTGCATTTTCTCGATGGAACGGACATGCTGCACCGGCAGAGCATATTCTTCTTCTTTCAGGCGAAACGCAATCACTTTCCAGTCTGCTTGCACGCTGGCCGTCATCCAATCCTCCCCCTTTTTTTCGACATGCCACTGAAAACGGCAGATCAACGCCATAGGCGCCCCCGCACCGACACGGCCATCTCCTACTTCACGAGCGCGTTGCAGTCGATAATCAGCGCCACTCGGCCGTCTCCCAAAATCGTCGCCCCCGAGATGGCGAAAACCGAAGATAAATAGTTTCCTAGCGATTTCAACACGACTTCTTGCTGCCCGATAAACGAGTCGACCGCCAGCGCCGCCAGTTTTTCCCCTTTCCGGACGATCACGACCGCCACCGCATCTCCGTCATCGGCTGCTCCAGGAACAGCGAAGACGTCTTTCAGGCGGACGAGCGGCACGATTTTGCCGCGAAAATCGATGACCGGCTGGTTGTGGGCGGAAAAAATCTCTTCCTTTTTCACCAGCGCCGTCTCAATGATCGATGACAGCGGAATCGCGTACGTTTCCTCGGCGATTTGAACGAGCAACACAGAAATGATCGACAATGTGAGCGGCAGCTGAATCGAAAAGAGCGACCCTTTTCCAGGCTGCGAATCGACCGAAACGGTGCCGCCGAGCGACTCAATCGTGCTTTTGACGACATCCAAACCGACGCCGCGGCCGGAAATGTCAGAAACTTGCTCAGCGGTCGAAAAGCCGGGAGCGAAAATAAGCTCGTAAATTTGCTGATCGTTCAAATGCTCCGCCGCCTGCGGCGAGACAATGCCGCGGCTTTTCGCCTTTTGCAGCACCTTCTCCCGGGAAATGCCGGCGCCGTCATCCTCGATTTCAATAAAGACATGGTTGCCGCTATGGTACGCTCGCAATTGAACGGTCCCTTCTTCCGGCTTTCCGCGCGCCACCCGGACGTCCGGCGCTTCGATGCCGTGGTCGAGCGCATTGCGGATCAAATGGACAAGCGGGTCGCCGATTTCATCGATCACCGTCCGGTCAAGCTCGGTATCCGCGCCGATGATGTCAAGGCGCACCTTTTTGCCGAGCTCGCGGGCGAGCTGGCGCACCATGCGCGGGAAGCGGTTGAACACCGTTTCGACCGGCACCATGCGCATATTTAAAATGATCGTCTGCAAATCGCTCGAGATGCGAGACATCCGCTCGACCGTTTCCGTCAATTCGGCATGGTTCAGTTCGCGGGAAATTTGCTCAAGCCGACCGCGGTCGACAACCAATTCTTCAAATAAGTTCATCAACCGATCGAGCCGTTCAATGTTGACGCGGATCGTTTTCGTCGCCTGTTTCGCTGTTTGTTTTTCCGGCGCCTCCGCTTCGGCCTGAACGGCCGCCGCCTGCTCCATAGCGGCCGGTTGTTGGGGCGCAGCCGCTTTCTCGCTTTCTGCCGACGGTTCATTGCTCGATAGCATAGACACCTTGACGTCATCAATTTCCGAAATGCCCATCAGCCGCTTTTGCAACTCATCGGCTGGCGCTTTGGATACAACCGTAACGAGAAACTCCCGGTCAAACTGTTCTTCCTCCAGCATCTCGACCGGCGGCGTTGCTTTCACAATTTCTCCGACTTCATTCAGCTGTTCAAACACCATATAGACGCGCGCTGCTTTCAACAAGCAATCATCGCGAAGCCGAACGCGGATTTCGTAGACGGAAAATCCCTGCTCCTTCGCCTGCTCGAGCACATGGTATTCAAATTCCCCATACGCATGTTCAAGGGGCGGTTCTTCTCTTGCTGCCTGCTTGTTCGGCATCTCCCCTTGCTCGATTCGTTTCAGCTGTTCGACTGTTCTCCTTACATCGCGCGTTCCGTCGCCGCCTGCAGCGATGGAACTGATCATCGCCTCCAAATGGTCGACGGCCTCAAAAATGACGTCAAGCAATTCCGGGGTAACGGAAAGCCGCCGATTGCGGATGCCATCGAGCACGTTTTCCATTTGGTGCGTCAAATTGGCCAAATCTTCAAACCCCATCGTGGCGGACATGCCTTTCAACGTATGGGCCGAACGGAAAATATCATTCACCACAGACATGTCCTCCGGAGTTTTTTCAAGTTCCAACAGCCGCTCGTTGATCGCCTGCAAATGCTCTTTGCTTTCATCAATAAATAAATCCAAATATTGGCTCATGTCCATGCCGTTTCCCCCTCACTCCCCGATCAATTGGACGATGGCAGCGGCGATGCTGTCAAGCGGAACGATGACATCAACGACGCCAGCCTCGATCGCCGCTCTTGGCATCCCAAAGACAACGGCTGTCTCGCGCGCTTCCGCGATCGCTTTTGTGTTCCCGCTTTCCTTCAGCTTTTTCACCCCCGCTGTTCCGTCGCTTCCCATCCCGGTCATGATCACCGCGATTTTCCGACAGAGGCGAATGGCAGCGAGCGACTCGAACAACACGTCAACAGCCGGACGATGGCCGGCGCGCGGCGGCGATTCGTCGAAACGGGCTTTAAGCGCGCCGCCTTCTTCGCGAACGATGAGATGGACGCCGCCTGGCGCGATATAGGCGGTGCCATTTTGCAGCACTTCCCCGTCTTCCGCCTCCTTGACCGTGATCGCGGCAAGCGCATCAAGCCGGTTGGCGAGCGATGTCGTAAATCCTTTGGGCATATGCTGGACAGCGACGACCGGAGCGGCTAGATCGGGCGGAAGCTGCGTCAGCACCGTCTCGAGCGCGCGCGGGCCGCCGGTGGAAGTGCCGATCGCGACGATGGCCTGTTGCGGCCGCGCCGCCGCTTTGAACGATGGGCGCCAAGACGGATGTTGGCGGCGCGGGGCAGTCAAGGCAGCCACGTTCGCTTCGCTCGCGTGCAGCACTTTGCCAATCAGCTCGTCTTTCACTTTGTACAAATCGAGCGAAATCGGTCCGGACGGCTTAGCGACAAAGTCGACCGCCCCGTACTGCATGGCGGCGATCGTGTTTTCCGCCCCTTCGGTCGTCGTGCTTGACACCATGACGACCGGCACGGGATGGTCCCGCATGATGCGCTGCAACGTTTCGAGTCCGTTCATGACCGGCATTTCCACATCAAGCGTCACGACATCCGGCCTTAGGGCGGCGATTTTCTCGAGCGCCTCCCGGCCGTTGCGAGCTGTTCCGATGACTTCGAGGCGCGGATGTTCGGACAAAAAATCACTGATCCATTTGCGCATAAACGCCGAGTCATCGACGACAAGCACCTTGATCGTCTTCATGTTCCGTCTCTACCTTTCTAGCAAAAGTTGACGCAGCTTCGCAAAAAAGCGGGGAGCCCGCTCCGGCTCTTTTTCTCCTCCCGCCGCATAGCGGCATGCCATTTGACGCACTGCCCGGCTCGCCTTCGCCGCTGGATCAAAGAGAACAAACGGCGTTTGCCGGACGACACAGCGCGCGACCATCCGGTCTTCAGGAACGACGCCAAGCAAGGCGATGTCTTTATGGAAAAACCGACTGGCGGCATGCTGCAGGCGCGAAAAGACGCCATATCCTTCCCGCTCGCTGCCGGCGCGGTTGACGATGACGGAAAACGGAGCCTCGCTGCCGGCGGTGTGCATATATTTCATCATGGCGTACGCATCCGTCATCGCGGTCGGCTCCGGCGTCGTGACAATAAACACATCGTCGACGGACTTTAAAAAATACAATCGTTCTTCTGAGGCACCCGCCCCCATATCGAAAATGAGATAATCATATCGCGACGCCACCGTCTGCAGCTCGGCCAACAAATAGTCGATAGCGGATCGATCGACACTCAACCATTGCGCGGCGCCCGTCCCCCCAGCAATATACGATAGATGCTCCGGTCCGCTTTTTACCAGCTCGGAAAGCGGCAACCGCGCGGAAAACCAATCCGAAAGCGTCAATGGCGACGACTGGCCGAGCAAAATGTCGATGTTGCCCATGCCGATGTCCATATCAAGCAGCAAGACGCGAAACCCGAGCTTCGAGAGCGACAGCGAAAAATTGAGCGAAAGGTTTGACTTGCCGACTCCGCCTTTCCCGCTCGTCACCGCGATGGTCCGCGGCCCCGCCGCCGGCTGGCGCCGGCGGCCCAGCTCATAGCGCAGCCGTTCTGCTTGATCGCTCACCATCGCTCCGCCCCAAACAGCAGATGAACGAGCCGGTCTGCGGACGCTTCCACCATGTCGTCCGGCACATTTTGCCCGTTCGTGAAATAGGCGGCGGCAAGCCGGCTGTCAAGCAACACATTGACGATCGTTCCAAACGAGTCCGTCTCATCGAGCTTCGTCACGATCAGCCGATCGATCGGCAGGCGGGAAAAGTGGTTGTAAATCATTTTCATATCGTCATACTTTCCCGTGGCGGCGAATACAAGAAACGTTTCCGTTTCGCTGTCAAACTCGAGCGTTTGCTGCAGTTCATCCACGTATTGCGGGTTGCGGAAGTTGCGGCCAGCCGTATCGACGAACACGAGATCGCAACCGGCCAATTTCCGCTTCGCCGTCCGAAAATCGTCGGCATTGTAGCATACTTCCAACGGAGCGTGCAAAATGTCGGCATACGTCTTCAGTTGGTCGATGGCGGCGATCCGGTACGTGTCGGCCGTGATGAACCCGACTTTTTTCCCTTGCTCGAGGACGGCGCGCCCTGCCATTTTGGCGAGCGTCGTCGTTTTTCCAACCCCGGTCGGACCAAGCAAAATCATATACTTTTTTTGCTCCGCCGTTTTGACAAACGGAAGCGTCGACAATAGATCGCGCACCGCTTCTTTCGTCCAGGCGGAGACCGCAGCGGGCGACCGGCTGTCTTTGTCGGCATACCACCGTTCAAGCAGGCGATCCATCACTTGGCGGACGTACACATCCGCCATCCCTTGCCGAACGAGGCGCCGTTCCGCTTCCGCAAGCGGCGGAGGATACAAAAGCGAAGACGAGCGGGCGTTGAACTGACGGATGAGCGCCTTGACTTCCTCGATCTCACGGGCAAGCGAGCCGTCTTCCTCCCGCTCGGCCGCCGGCAAAGGGGCAAAGGACGCAGCACTCGGCTGACGCGTCAAAGACGCGGCGGCACTCGGCTGACGCGTCAAAGACGCGGCGGCATCCGGCTGACGCGGCGGCAGTGGATCCGGATCAACGCCGGCCAACACTTCGATCTTTTTTTTCGCAAACAGACCGAAAAATCCGCCGGTCTGCACGACTTTCGAGTGCAAAATGACGGCGTCGCGGCCAAGTTCGGCGCGAACCATTTTCATCGCTTCGTTCATGGACGGGGCGACAAATTTTTTCACTTTCATTCGATTTCCACCATCCCCACGCTTTGAACTTCGACATCCGCTTCAAGCTCGTTGTACGACAGCACCGGAACAGTCGGAAAATGGCGCTCGGTCAGCTGGCGGACGTACATGCGCACCGCCGGGGAGCAGAGCAAAATCGGCGTCTGGCCGGCGAACGGATAGCGTTCAAGCGCCGCGGCGACCGCTTCCACAAACGCCTGCGCCCGCGCCGGCTCGAGCGCCAAATAGCGGCCATGCTCTGTTTGCTGCACGGCGTCGGCGATCGTTTTTTCCGCTCTGCCCGACAGCGTAATGACGCGCAGCGGCTCGCCCGGCACGGCGTACTGCGAGGTGATTTGCCGCGCCAACGCTTGGCGGACGTATTCCGTCAACAAATCGGTGTCGCTGGTCAGGCGGGCAAAATCGGCAAGCGCCTCAAAAATGAGCGGCAAGTTGCGGATCGACACTTTCTCTTTCAATAGCTTGGCGAGCACTTTTTGCACGTCGCCGACAGACAACGGATTCGGCGTCACATCGTCGACAAGCACCGGATACGATTCTTTTAAATGATCGATCAGCTGTTTTGTTTCCTGGCGCCCCAGCAGTTCGTGGGCATGGGCTTTCAGCACCTCCGTTAAGTGTGTCGAGACGACCGATGGCGGGTCGACGACCGTATAGCCAAGCATTTCCGCCCGGTCTTTTACGGTCTCGGAAATCCATTTCGCTGGCAGACCAAACGCCGGCTCGATGGTGTCAATGCCATCAATCGAATCGTCGTCAACCCCGGGGCTCATCGCCAAATAATGGTCAAGCAGCAACTCGCCGCGCGCCACTTCCTCGCCTTTCACTTTGATCCGGTATTCATTCGGCTGCAACTGGATGTTGTCGCGAATGCGCACAACCGGGATGACAATGCCAAGCTCGAGCGCGAGCTGCCGACGGATCATGACGATCCGGTCAAGCAAATCCCCGCCTTGATTGGCATCAGCGAGCGGAATGAGCGCATAGCCGAACTCAAATTCAATAGGATCGATATGCAACAGTTGGATGACGCTTTCCGGGCTTTTCAATTCGTCGGCGGCCGCCGCCTCCTCTTCCGGAGCGGCCAATGCCGCTTCTTCTTGCTTTTGCCGCTCGATAAATCGGTAGCCGCCAAGCGCCAGCAACCCGGCAATCGGCATCGTCAACAAGTCGTTGATCGGCGTAAACAAGCCGAGCAGGAAAATCGTTCCTGCCGTGACGTACAACATTTTCGGAAACGCGAACAGCTGGCGCATAATATCGCCGCTCAAGTTGCTGTCCGACGCCGCCCGGGTGACGATGATGCCGGTCGCCGTGGAAATCAACAGCGCCGGAATTTGGCTGACGATTCCGTCGCCGACCGTCAAAAGCGTGTAGCGCTTCGCCGCCTCCGCCATCTCCATCCCTTGCTCAACGACGCCGATCACCATGCCAAACAACATGTTGATGACGACGATAATGATGCCGGCGATGGCGTCGCCTTTCACGAACTTGCTCGCCCCGTCCATTGCTCCGTAAAAGTCGGCTTCTTGCGCCACTTTTTCCCGCCGCTTTCGGGCTTCTTGCTCCGAAATCATGCCGGCATTTAAATCGGCGTCAATGCTCATCTGTTTGCCGGGCATCGCATCGAGCGTAAAGCGGGCCGCCACTTCAGAGACGCGCTCCGCCCCTTTGGTGATGACAACAAACTGGATGATGACCAAAATCAAAAACACGACAAACCCAACGACGACATCGCCGCCAACGACGAACGTTCCGAACGTTTCAACGACGCCGCCCGCCTCCCCTTTGCTTAAAATCGAGCGGGTGGTTGACACATTCAGCCCGAGCCGAAACAGCGTCAGCACTAAAAGCAATGACGGAAAAATGGAAAACTCAAGCGGCTCTTTCGTGTTCATCGCCGTCAGCAATACAAGCAAGGCAAGGGAAATATTGATGATGATCAATACGCTCAACAGCCATGTCGGCAGCGGGATGACGAGCATGGCGACGATGAGCACGACAAGAAACAATACGGATAAATCTTTGATTTGCGCTTGCATTGTTTTCTCTCCTTGTTGCTACACGTTTCCTTTGAGCCGATAGACGTACGCCAAAATTTCCGCCACTGCCTTAAAAAACGCCTCTGGAATCATATCGCCGACTTCCGTCTGGCGGTAGAGCGCCTGCGCAAGCGGGCGATTTTCGACAGTCACGACGCCATGGGTTTTCGCCACTTCCTTGATTTTCATCGCCATATAATCCGCCCCTTTCGCGACGACGACCGGCGCTTCCATCTTGCCGTCTTCATACTTGAGGGCAACGGCGTAATGCGTTGGGTTGGTAATGACGACATCCGCGTTCGGCACTTCCTGCATCATCCGCCTCATCGCCATCTCGCGCTGTTTTTGCTTGATGCGCGATTTGATGAGCGGATCGCCTTCCGTCTTTTTGTATTCATCTTTAATGTCCTGTTTGGACATGCGGATGCTTTTTTCAAATTCAAACCGCTGATACAAGTAATCAAACAGCGCTAAAAACAAGAGCGCCCCCGCGGCGTACAGCCCCATTTTCACCGTCAAGCCGCCGACGACAGTCAAAGCCTCACCCGGCGTCTTGGAAACGAGCGCCGCAAGCTCGCTTCGTTCGGCCAACAGCGCCGCGAACACGACCGCACCGATGATTCCAGCTTTTAACACGGATTTCAACAGCTCGACCAAGGCGCGCAACGAAAACAGCCGTTTCATTCCTTGCACGGGATTGAGGCGGTTCCAATCCATTTTTAACGGTTCAACGGTGAACAAGGCGCCGATTTGCAAAAAGTTGGCCAACCCAGCCGCCAGCACTGCGGCGGCGAACAGCGGCGCCAAAAGCAAGGATGCATGGGAAAGCCAGTCAAGAAACAGCCGGTGAAGCGAGTCAACCGTCAACGAAGCGGACGCATAATCGGACAAGGCGCGGGCGAACAACCGCAGCAGACCGTCCCGCTCGTACGCCCCGGCCAAGGACAAAGCAAGAAATGAAGCAAGCAGCACGGAAGCGGAGACGACATCACCGCTTTTGGCCACCTGTCCTTTTTCCCGCACTTCTTGCCGTTTGCGAGGCGTCGCCTTTTCCGTTTTTTCCCCAGCGAAAAATTGCAAATCGAGCCGCCACTCGCCCATCTTATCCGCCCCCCAACAGCCGCATCAACTCGCGCAACGAGGCAAACATGAAGTGAAATACGCCGCGCGCCGCGAGCAATATTCCCCCGACTGCCGCCAACAGGAGCAAAAACGCCGCCGCCGTTTTGGCGGAAAAGCCGACCGCGAAAATGTTCATTTGCGGCACCGCGCGGGCGATGATGCCAAGCGCCACGTCGACTAAAAAGAGCGATCCGACAAGCGGGGCGGCCATTTGCACAGCGGCGGCAAACATGGCAGCGAACACCCGCACGACGTACTCCACCGCCGGCCCATCGGCAATGTGCGGCAAGCGGTCAAGCGGCAGCCAATGATAGCTGTAAAACATGCCGTCAAGCAGCAAATGGTGCCCGTCAAGCATAAGCAAAAGCAAAAGCGCCAGCAAATGAAGATACTCGCCAAGCAGCGGGCTTTGCGCTCCAGTTTGCGGGTCGATGACGTTGGCGATGGCAAACCCGATTTGAAAATCGATCAAGCCGCCGGCGACTTGCACCGCCGCCATGAGGATCGCTGCCAGCAGCCCAAGCGCCAGTCCGACGAGCGCTTCTTTTACGACAAGCAATACATACACGCCGTCAAGCGCCAACACCGGTTTGGGCATCGCCCAAAACAACAGCCAGCTGAACAAAAACGCCAATCCGGCTTTATACGAAGCCGGCACGGTCCGGTAGGAAAACAACGGCATCGCCGCGAAAAACGAAGCAGCGCGGACAAAGACGAGCAAAAACGCCGGAAAATAAGTCCATACTTGTTCCATCGCCGATCAGCCTATAAACGAAGCAAGATTGTTGAAAATATCGTGCGCGTACGACACCATTTTCGAGAGCATCCACGGCCCAAAGAACACAAGTCCAAGCAAGACGGCGACGATTTTCGGCACAAACGCGAGCGTCTGCTCTTGAATTTGCGTCGCCGCCTGAAAAATGCTGACGACAAGCCCGACGGCAAGGGACAACAACAAGAGCGGCCCGCAGACGACAAGCACGATATACACGCCTTGTTCAGCAAGGCGGATGATGAAATCGGCACTCATAAACGCCACCTATCTTTATTGAAAACTTTGCAACAATGATTTGACGACCAAATGCCAGCCATCAACAAGGACAAACAATAAAATTTTAAACGGCAGCGAAATCATCACAGGCGGCAGCATCATCATCCCCATCGACATTAAGACGCTGGCGACGATCATGTCGATGACTAAAAACGGAATAAAAATCATAAAGCCCATTTGAAACGCCGTTTTCAACTCACTGATGGCAAACGCCGGCACGAGCGCGGTCATCGGGATGTCGTTGATCGTTTTCGGCTGTTTGGCGCCGCTGTATGATAAAAACAGCGCCAAATCTTCCTGCCTTGTGTATTGGCTCATAAACTGCTTCAGCGGAACAGCCGCCCGTTCATACGCCTCCTCCAAATCAATTTTGTCGGCAAACAGCGGCTGCAATGCCTGGTCGTTGATTTCTTTCCAGGTTGGCGCCATAATGAAAAATGTTAAAAACAGCGCGAGCCCGACGAGCACTTGGTTCGGCGGCATCTGCTGCGTGCCGAGCGCCGTGCGCACAAACGACAAAACGATGACGATGCGCGTAAAACATGTCATCATAATGAGAATGCCGGGAGCGATCGACAAAACGGTGAGCAGCAGAAGAAGCTTCACCGCTGTCGACACGTGCTCGGGAGCCATCGAATCAAACATATGGACAAATTCACTCATCGCCCGCCGTCCCTTTCTTCTTCAACCGATTGAGCCACTCGTTTCGCTTTTCGGCCATTTGCTTCATCTCCTCAGCCAACAGCGCCGAAAACGATGACAGCGAACCGCTTTTCCGCTTTGATTTCGCCGTCCACTCACCGCGAAGGAGGGAGCCAAGCCGGCCGAACTCCGCCATCCGTTCCAACCGTTCGCGATGCTGCGCTAACAGCTCATGGATTTCATCTTCGTCTTCAATTTCCTTAAGCAGCTGAATCGAATCGCCGACGCCGATGACGAGCAGCCGGCGGCCGACTTTAATCAGCTGCACAGAGCGGTTCGCCCCGACGCTTGTTCCCCCAAGGTGCTCAATGGCGCCTTTTTGGCCGGAAACGAACAACTGACGGCGGGAAAGCCATTGAAACAGCGCATAAAGAAGGAAGAGAACAAAGGCGGTCGCGCCGATGAGCCGAAGCACATCGAAAGCGGAAACCGCATCAGCGGCTTGATTCGCTGTCTGTTTTGTCTGTTGCCCGGAAGGAGCTGACTTCCCGCATGAATCGGGATGCTGCAGGCAGTCGGCGACCGTCGGGCTTTGGGCGGCCAATGCCGGCACCGGCCCCAAAGCGATGGCTGCTGCCAGCAAAACGGCCGCCCAGCGCCAAATTGCCATAGTTTCCACCTCTGATCGCTCACCCGATCGTTTTGTTGATCGCTTCGATGACGCGGTCCGCTTGGAACGGCTTGACCACAAAATCTTTCGCCCCGGCTTGAATGGCATCAATCACCATTGCCTGCTGCCCCATCGCGGAGCACATAATGACTTTGGCGTTGCTGTCGATTTTTTTAATTTCCTTGAGCGCCGTAATCCCATCCATCTCCGGCATCGTAATATCCATTGTCACTACATCGGGCTGCGTTTCCTTGTATTTCTCGATCGCCTGCCGCCCATCGGCCGCTTCGGCGACGACTTCATGTCCGTTTTTTGTCAAAATGTCTTTAATCATCATGCGCATAAATGCCGCATCATCAACGACAAGCACTCTTGCCATGTCCCCTTACCTCCCAAACGCCTGTTTATTTTAGCCGTGTTAGCCGATCGCTTTGGCTGATGATGTCCGTGATGCGGACGCCGAAATTTTCATCGATGACGACAACCTCTCCTTTCGCGATCAGCTTGTTGTTGACAAACACGTCGACCGGTTCGCCGGCCAGCTTATCGAGCTCAATGATCGATCCAGTCGACAGCTGCAAAATTTCCTGCACCGATCGCTTCGTCCGTCCGAGTTCAACCGTCACCTGCAGCGGCACATCAAACAGCAGCTCCAAATTGCGCGCCTCCGTTGCCGCAAGCGGCGGGGCATCGAACTCGACGAAATCGGCGGTTTGAATATGCCGAGCGGTTGCACCATCCCTATCCTTGTCCGCGCGCCCAGCCGACGGTTCATCCGTCGAGCGGCTCGCCGCTTCTGAAACGGCCGCACCGCCGTTCGCCTGAGCGTAAGTCGGAACAGGCTGCGGCTCGCTAAACGGCCGCGCGTCCGCCGACGACTTGAGGTTAACTTCCGCAGCCCCCGGCTCCTCAAGCGGCGAGCCGAGCAATTGGGCAACCAATTCTTTCGCGAAATCGACCGGCAGCAGCTGCATAATGCTTGAGTCGATCAACTCGCCGATTTTCAGCCGAAATGACACTTTAATGAGAAAATCTTCGTCCGGCAAATATTCCATCCCTTTTCCTTCCGCCAAATCAAGCAGGTGGAGCGTCGGCGGGGAAATATCAACCCGCTTGCCAAAGACGGTCGACATCGACGTCGCCGCTGAGCCCATCATTTGGTTCATCGCTTCTTGAACAGCGCTCAGCTGAATCTCTCCGAGCGGACCATCGGCCGCCGTTCCGTCGCCGCCAAGCATTAAATCAGCGATAATCGCCGCGTCTTTCTGTTTAATGACCAACAAATTTGTCCCGAGCAGCCCTTCCGTATAGTTGACTTGGATGGCGACATATGGCTGCGGAAATTCATCAGCGACGCTTGTGCGCTCGATCATGGACACGCTTGGCGTCGTAATTTCCACCTTTTGGTTCAATAACATCGACAGTGCAGTGGCCGAACTGCCGAATGAAATATTGCCAATTTCCCCAAGGGCATCTTGCTCGAGCGGGGTGAAAATATCGTGGAGCGCCGGAACGTGATCGCTATTGTCCATTCCGCGCAGTAAAGCATCGATTTCATCTTGCGACAACATCCCATCATTCATCATGGTCGTCTTCGTCCCCCTCGATCATCGCTAAAATTTGCACCGCCAGCTTTTTGTTCCGCTTCCCCGGCTGGCCGATAAACTTTGGAATATGGCCGATTTTGACCACGAGCGGCTCATGAATCGACTGCTCGAGCTGAATGACGTCGCCGGCCTCGAGTTGAAGAAATTCATTGACCGTGATGACCGCCGTTCCCAGTTCAGCGATAATCGGCAATTTTGCCGCGCGGATGCGCTGTTCGATCCGTTTCGCTTCCTCGGGGGAACGCTCCTTTTTTTGCGCCTGCATCCAGTAATGCACCGACAGCCGCGGCATAATCGGCTCCAAGACGACATGCGGAATGCACACATTCATCATGCCGCGCGCTTCGCCGATTTGCGTGTTGAGCGAAATGACGACGACGGTGTCGTTCGGCGCAATCATGCGCAAAAACTGCGGATTGACTTCAAAATCGACAAAGAGCGGGTCGACTTCCGCCACCGATTCCCAAGCGTCGCGCCAATGGACAAACGCCTTGTCAAACAAATTGGACATGATGCGTGTTTCAATCTCAGTCAAATGCTCCACTTTATCCATGCCGACGCCGCGCCCGCCCATCACCCGGTCAAGCATGGCGTAAGCGATGTTCGGGTTGACTTCCAAAAGGACATGCCCGCCAAGCGGCGGCACCTCAAAGACATTGATGATCGTCATTTTTGGGATGGAGCGGACAAATTCTTCGTATGGAATTTGGTCGGCCGATGCGACCGAAATTTGCACATATGTGCGCAACTGGGCGGAAAAAAACGTTGTCAGCAGACGGGCGAAATTCTCATGAATGCGCGTCAGGCTGCGGATTTGATCTTTGGAAAACCGGAGCGCCCGCCGGAAATCATACGTTTTGACGCGTCGGCCTTCCTCCTCTTTTTTCAGCTCCTCCGCGCTCATCTCCCCTGCAGAAAGCGCAGCGAGCAACGCGTCAATTTCGCTTTGCGACAATACTTCCCCGGCCGTCATTTCATCTTCCCCCCTTCCAATGACAGGGCTACTGGAGGATAAAAGAGGTAATGTAGACGTTCTCCACTCTCCCTTCTTGCATCAATCCGTTGATCTCGCGCTTCAGCCGCTCTTTCAGCGCCGTCAGCCCTTCTTTTCCTTTAAAGTCGGCCGCTTTCATCTGCGAAAGTTGCTCGATGATCACGTCTTTCATCTGAAAATCGCGTTTCTCCGCCTCTTCTTTTCCTTGATCGCTGTCTGTTTCAATTTTAAATGAGATTTTAATATAACGCCCGTCCGCTAAATTGGTGGTCATTTCCGGAATGTCGATCGATCGTTCCGCTAGTTCATCGGCGCTTGGCGCCCCTTGTTTTTCCGCATGCCCCATCTTCATCACCGCGACAAGCGCCGCCGTTCCGGCCAAGGCGATGACCGCCAGCACAATGATCATCGTTTTGATTGCTTTATTCCCTTTCACTGTCCAATCCTCCTGCTTTCGGTAAGCGAAACACACCAAGCTGCCGGTAAAATTCGCTCGCTCGTGCAGCCACTTGCTCGACCGTTTCGCGCACGACGAATTTTTTTCCGTTCGTCAGCGTCACGGTCGTATCAGGAAACGCTTCAATTTGTTCGATGTACAACGCATTGAGCACAAACCGTTTCCCGTTGAGCTTCGTTAACGAAATCATCGGCCAGCAGGCGCAAGACGCCGCTCACGCCCTACCTCCTATTCTATTTTTTCAAGTTGACAAGCTCTTGCAAAATTTCATCCGATGTCGTAATGATGCGCGTATTCGCCTGGAAGCCGCGCTGGGCGACGATCATCTCCGTGAATTCCTCGGCAAGGTCGACGTTGGACATCTCAAGCGCGCCGGAGACGATGGTTCCTGTTCCGTTCGCTCCCGGCGCCCCTGTCGTTGGCGCGCCGGAGTTGGTCGTTTCGCGGAACAAGTTGTTGCCGGCTTTTTCTAATCCGTCATTGTTTGCAAATTTGGCCAGCTGAATCGTGCCGATCGTACTTAAAGTCCCAGAAGCATCCACAATGGTCACTTTGCCGTCCGCCCCGATGCTCAAGCTTTTCGCATCTGTCGGAATTTGAAGGCGGCTATTTCCAACACCGAGCAAATATTGGCCATCGGCATTGACAATATAGCCTTGCGAATCGAGATAAAAATTCCCGGCTCTCGTATACATGCGATTGTTGCCGGAAGCGTCGCCGACGACGAAAAACCCGTCGCCGGAAATTGCCAAATCAAGCACGCGGCCGGTCGTTTGCAAGCTGCCTTGCGTATGGACGGTGTCGATCGCCGCCAGCTGCGAACCGAGCCCGACCTGCTTTGGATTCGTCCCGCCGCGGCCGGCATTGGGCCCGCTTGCTCCAGAAATCGTCTGGCTCATCAAATCTTTGAAAATCGTTCGTCCTTTTTTAAACCCGTACGTATTGACATTGGCAATGTTGTTGCCGATGACATCCAACTTCGTTTGAAAGTTGCGCATGGCGCCGATTCCGGAATACATGGAACGAAGCATCGGTTCCCTCTCCCCTTTTATCCTTTTTGTTCGACTTTCACGACCGCATCCGCAGCAATCGTTGTCCCGTTATCAAGCCCAAGAGTCACTTGGCCGTCTTTTTGCATGACCGATTGAACGACGGCGCTCATCATCGTCTCGCCGTCTTGCCAGTGCACCGTTTTGCCGATCCATTCGCTGTAGCGCAAAAGCGCATCGCGGCTTGACGCTTGCATCCATTGCTGCATCAAATTGGCGATGCTCATCATTTGCTCAAGCGAGGAGAAGCTCGCCATTTGCGCGATAAAGTCTTTATCTTCCATCGGATTGAGCGGGTCTTGGTTTTCTAGCTGAGCGAGCAAAATTTTGAGAAAGTCGTCTTTTCCTAAAATTTGATTGCCCGTTTTCCGTTCCGGCTGAACCGCGTTTGCCAGCCATAAGCTTCCATCAATCGCATTCGTTGTCATCCTCGTTCTTTTCCCCCTTATGCGTCAGCTTCGATCCCGTCTAGCGCAAACGGGAAGGAAGATGATGGCTCCCGTTTTTGTTTTTGCCGCGATTCGCCCTGCTGCTGTCCTCCTTGGCGGTTCCCGGAATACGGCGGCATAGCGGAGCGGTCATAATCCGACCAAACGGTCCATTTTTCGACCGTGATGGAACTCGCATCAAGCTGCTGAGCAAGCTGCGGCAAATGAGCGTAGAGCAACTCTTTCACCGCGTCGTTCGCCACGAGCAGCTTGGCGGCGAGCTTTCCACCTTCCTCTGTCATTTTCACCGTCACCGTCCCGAGATGTTCCGGATGCAGACGGATGACAAGCTGCATGACACCGTTTGGCAACTTCATCCACCGCGCCGACCTTAGCGCGTGGGCGACTTGATCAGCGACGCTTCCGCCAGCTGACGCCGGCATCTCGCCGATCAGCCCGACAGATGAAGAGGAGGGTGATAAAAGCGCAGGGGGAGTGGTGAATGAAGGAGCGGCCTCGCCGCCATGCCCCTTGTCCCCCCTTTTTGGCAGCGAAATGTCTTTTTCGCCAGCCGGACGGACGGAAGAAGCTCCGTTAGGCAGCGCGACAACCGGCCTGTTGCCCCCCTGCTCATGGAATGGACGCTGGTCGCCGTCGCTCAGGAGCGGTGGAAACATCCCTGTTTTTCCGCTGGAAGGCGAAAAAGATTCAGCATCGATATGACCACTTTTCCGTCCGTCGGTTATGAACGCACGTTCAAATCCCGCTTCATCAGCCGCCGGCTGAGCGGCAATCGTTTCTTCACCATTCATCGCACCGACAAACGGAAATGCCCAATGATCACTCGTTTTCCCTTCCGCCTGCTGATCCGCCGCCAAAAGCGGCGCGCCTGCAGCTGCCGAAATTGGAGCAACAGCCCAAGCAGCCACGAGGGAAGGGGCAAGCCACAATGATTCGATTTGCACCGGCTTCTTTTCCGCTGAAGATGGTTGTCCGGCTGCGCCCGTTTCCATTCCGCCATTTTGCCAATCTGGCTCTTTGTTTTTGCTCGACTCCTCTTGAAACAAGCTAGTCTCTGCCCCAGCGGGCAATAACTCTTGTTGCTTGTGCGCAAGCAACGCCGCAAACACGTTTGCGTTTTCCGCCTCTTTTTTCACCGCCATAGCGCCTGCCGATAGCGGCGCGTTTGCTGTGATCGTTACTTTCATTCGGCCGCCTCCTTCCCCATCGCCCTTTTGCTTAACGATGCCAACAGTTTCGCCGCCTGCCCAGCCGGCATTTGTTCCAAAATGGCTGCCGCTTTGTCGCCGTCAATCTGGCTCAGTACACGGAGCGCTTCGCTCTCAGGCAGTTCCGCTAAAATAGCCGCCGCCTGTTTTTCCGACATGGCGTCATACATGCCGACGACATCTTCTTCCGTCAAGGCCGGCTCGTCAACAGGCTCAGCCTGAGCGTCCGTTTTCCCGCTTGGCGCAGACAGCTGGGCGATTTCCTTTTCCTTTGCCGCCAATTCGTTTTTCAACTGCTTGATTTGCTTTTGTTGGTCGGCGATCGTTCGTTTTTGCTGGTTGATCGTCTGCTGCTGAGCTTCAATCGTTTTTTGCAAAGCTTTCTCCCTTTTGCTCCAGTTGATCCACTCGGAGACAAACGGCGCCTTTATTGTCCACTGCTTTGCCGCCTTGGCCACATCAACGCCGGCAATGTTTAAAATCAACAACAGAAAGGAGGCAGCAAACGCACTCGGAATGACAATGACAAACAACAGCCATTGCCACCAACTCGCCTGCATTTCCTGTTCAACTTTGCTCTCCGCCATCTATACCTCTCCTTGCCTTGCAAAACGTTGAACCGCCATTTCATCGAGCAGGCGGCGTTCCGCTTCCCTCTCAAGCTGCTCGGCCCACCGCTTAATGCGCTCGCGCATTTTTTCGTATTTTTTCACTTCGATATTCAATTCCATCAAACGCTGCTGCCGGCGCTGCATCTGCTCGCGCGCCTGCATGACGACAAGCTGATAATGGTCGATCATCCGCTCTAAATTCGCCATATATTGCAGCCTAAGGCGAATGTCTCCAACGGACAGGCCGGCTTGAAGCTGTTCATCCCGAGCCGCCGCGCATTCTTCTTTTTCCTTGAGCAGGCGGTAAAGCGTTTCGGCTGCCTGCTCAAACCGGCGGACCGCCTCCTCGTATTCGCCAAGCGCCTTTTCTTTTTCTTTTTCTTTCATCGCCAGCACTTTTTGCAGCCGAAACGTCGGCGTCACATTTGTTCACCCTTTCATCGTCTGAACATGGCGCGCGATTTCTCACCGAACCGACAACAAGCGCAACAGGGCATCAATGCTTTCGGCGCGCGTCGTTTTTTCATCGATGTTTTGGCGGCAAAACGCCATCATTTGCGGATAAAATTCGATCGCCTCATCAATTTCTTGGGACGACCCCCGTTTGTACGCCCCGATTTGAATCAAATCCTCCGAATCGATATAAGTGGACAGAAGGCGGCGGAACCGGTTTGCCGCTTCGCGGTGCTCTGCGCTGATCATGTGGGGCATGACGCGGCTGACGCTTTTGAGCACGTTAATCGCCGGGTAATGCCCTTTGTTCGCCAGCTGGCGTTCCAACACAAAATGGCCATCCAAAATGCCGCGCACCGCATCAGCGATCGGCTCATTCATGTCATCGCCGTCAACAAGCACCGTATAAAACGCGGTGATCGTGCCGGAAGCGTTCGTTCCAGCCCGTTCAAGCAGCTTTGGCAGGAGGGCGAAGACCGATGGCGTATAGCCTTTCGTCGTCGGCGGCTCACCGACGGCAAGGCCAATCTCCCGTTGCGCCATAGCGACGCGGGTGACCGAGTCCATCATGAGCATGACATCCGCCCCTTGGTCGCGGAAATATTCGGCGATCGCCGTTGCCGTATAGGCGCCTTTGACGCGCATCAGCGCCGGCTGGTCGGACGTGGCGACGACGACGACCGAGCGGGCCAAGCCGTCCGGGCCAAGGTCGCGCTCTAAAAACTCGCGCACTTCGCGGCCACGCTCGCCGATTAAGGCGATGACGTTCACATCAGCCGACGTATGGCGGGCGATCATTCCCATGAGCGTGCTTTTGCCGACGCCCGAGCCGGCAAAAATGCCGACGCGTTGCCCCTTGCCGACGGCAAGCAGGCTGTCGATGACGCGGATGCCAACTTCAAGCGGTTCGACAATCGGCGGCCGAACGAGCGGATTGGGCGGATCGCGTTCGACCGACACCGGCTTCAGCCCGGGCGGCAACGGGCTCCCGTCAAGCGGTTGGCCGAGCGGATCAAGAACCATGCCAATGAGCGCATCGCCGACGTGCACTTCAAGCGGCCGGCCGGTCGCTTCGACAAGGCAGCCGGGAGCGATATGAGACATGGCGGAAAACGGCATAAGCAAGACGTGCTGTTCATGAAAGCCGACGACTTCGGCGGGAATTTTCCGGCATCCGCTCTGTTCATGGATGTAACAAAGATCGCCAATCGAGCTTTTCGGTCCTTTCGATTCCATCATCAAGCCGATGACGCGCGACACTTTGCCAAACCGTTTATACAAGTCGATAGCGTCTATTTCATCAAGAAGCGCCTGCCAGTTCAGAAAACGCTCCCTCCTTCAATCGCCGGTAGAGCGCCTCGCGCAGCCGCTCAAGCTGTACATCGACGCTCGCCTCGATGCGCCCAAACGGCGTCTCCACGACACATCCATATTCAGGAAGCGCATCGTCCGGGTAGATGAATAGATCAACGCGATGCGGAAACAGAGATTTCAACAGCTCCTTTTGCTCTGCCACTATTTCGTAGCCGTGCGGATGCACATAAACGGCCACTTCCGTTTGCCGGCGCACTTCCTGCAACGCTTGGTGCACGAGCGGCAAAAAAGCGTTTCGATCGCCCTCAAGCGCGGCGCCGATAATGCGTTCGGCCGCTTTTAACGCCACCTCCAGCATCGCCTCAGCCGTCGATTCGATGCGAGCGTAAAATTCGGTGTTCGCTCGCTCCGCCAAGCGGCGGGCTTGCTCGATCAACGCGCGGTGCTCGCTCAAAGCCTCCTCGCGCCCAGCCGCATAGCCGTCTTCATACCCGCGGGCGCGCGCTTCCTGCATGAGACGCTCTTTCTCCCGCTGCCATTCCTCTTTTTCGCGGGCCAACTGCTCGCGCACCGATTCGTAATATTGCTCTGCCTGGCGGCGAAGCTTGGCTGCTTCTTCCTTGGCGGCGGCGACCGCTTCCATCTCCCTCTGCCGATCGTCGACGGACGATGGAAGATCGGAAACATGGCGCTGCACGACGATCGTCTTTTTCCCAGCGCGCGCCGCCAATTTCGGCGCTTTAATGACGTTAGACAATAATATCATCTCCTCCCCCGCGCGCGATGACGATTTCTCCGGCCTCTTCGAGACGACGGATCACGGCGACGATGCGCGATTGCGCCTCCTCGACATCACGCAGCCGAACCGGCCCCATATATTCCATTTCTTCTTTGAACGTCTCGGCCATTCTTGTCGACATGTTGCGGAAAATAATGTTTTTCACTTCGTCGCTCGCTACTTTCAGCGCCAACATGAGATCGTTGTTGTCCACCTCGCGGATGACGCGCTGAATGGCGCGGTGATCGAGCGTCACGATATCTTCAAAGACAAACATCCGTTTTTTAATTTCCTCAGCCAGTTCCGGGTCTTGAATTTCCAAGGCATCCAAAATCGTCCGCTCCGTGCTCCGGTCGACTTGGTTCAGCACTTCCACGACCGCCTCAATTCCGCCGGCTTGCGTGTAATCTTGCACGACGGTCGCGGACAGCCGCCGCTCCAAAATTTGCTCGACTTCGTTGATAATCTCCGGCGATGTGCTGTCCATCAGCGCGATGCGCCGGGCGACATCCGCCTGCATTTCCTGCGGCAGCGCCGATAAAATTTGCCCTGCCTGTGCCGGCTCCAAATACGAAAGAATCAGAGCGATCGTTTGTGGATGTTCATTTTGAATGAAGTTTAACAGCTGCATCGGGTCGGCTTTGCGGGCGAAATCAAACGGCCGCACCATCAGCGCTGATGTCAGGCGGTTGATGATCTGCATCGCCTTATCCGGGCCGAGCGCTTTTTCAAGCACTTCTTTCGCATAGGCGATGCCGCCTTGGGCAATGTAATCTTGCGCCAAGGCGAGCTGTCGAAACTCTTCAAGCACTTCCTCTTTTTGTTCGGCCGTCACTTGACGGACGTTGGAAATTTCTAGCGTCAGCTTCTCAATCTCTTCCTCGGATAAATGTTTATAGACAGAGGCCGACACATCCGGGCCGAGGGAAATAAGCAGGATGGCTGCTTTTTGCCTGCCCGACAGCCCGCCTTTTCGTTCGCGCTTTGCCATACGCCGTTCCCCCTACTCTTCCGATAGCCACGTTTTTAATAGTTTTGCAAACTCATCCGGCTTTTCTTTCGCCAGCCGCTCAAGCTGTCGACGGCGCAACGCTGCCTCCGTCTCCGGCGGCTCCGGCAAATCCGGCTCCGTCGAAAGCGGCGGAGTGAACAAGTGTTCTTCTTCCTCTTCCTCGTCTTCACGGCGGCGGCGCAACCAGAGGAACAACAGCAAGGCAACGAGCAACAGCGCTCCTGCACCGGCCGCATACCACCACCACGCCGGCCGATCCGGCGTTGATTCGGTGAATGTCGGCTTGCCGTTGAATTTTTGCACCGAAACGACGATGCGGTTGTTGATGTCTTGATCAGTGAGCGTTTGCGCCTCGCTTTTGTCAATTGACGTCCGAACGATCGTTCCTAGCAGTTTTTGAATATCATTGACCGTCTCGGGCGGCAGCGAGTTCGGATCATTAGGGTCAGGCGGCTCGACCATCACTTGGATGCCTAGGTCGCGGATTTTATATGGACTTTCGACGATTTGCTTTTTGATTTTGTTTACCTCATTGTTGATCGTCTCTTCGGTTCGTTCATAGTTGCCGTTTGTTGCGCCGTTTGCGTTTTGGTAGCCCGGCACTTCGTTCGCGCCCGTTCCAGCGGCGCCTCCGGGCGGCGCACCGCTCCCGGAGTACGTCTCTTTAATGCGCTGAACGCTGACGGCAATACCTTGCTTCGTTTTCTCGTCCACTGGAGAAACCAAATTTTCTTCTCGTTTCTCCTGCGTAAAGTCGACATCCGCCGTCACGGAAACGACGACTTTATCCTGCCCCATCATCGTGCCGAGCAGTTGCTGCACTTGGCGTTGAATGTCGCGCTCGATCTGCTTTTTGATTTGCTGCTGCGAGGCGAATGTCGTTCCTGTCGAATTTTCGCCGTCGTTTTTTAAATCGTAATACTCAAAAAACTGATTCATAATGACGATATTATCTGTAGAGAGATTCGGAACACTTTTGGCGACGAGATGATAGAGCGCTTTGATTTGCTCGTCGCTGAATTGATAGCCCGGCTTCGTCTTCAGCACGATCGAAGCCGAGGCTTCCCCTTTCTCATCGGAAACGAATACGCTCGGCTGCGGAAGGTTGATCATGACTTTGGCGTCCTCGACGCCGTCGATCGTCTTGATCAAGTTGGCGAGCTCCGTTTGCATCGCCTTCAGCTTCACCATATTGAACTCGTTATCCGTCATGCCGAAGCTCGCGTTTTGGCCGAAAAATGAATAGTCAATGACTCCACTGTTCGGGATGCCTTCAGCAGCGAGCTCGACTTTCAGCGCGTCCACTTGCTCTTTCGGCACTTTAATCGTCGTCCCGCCGTCCGCCACTTCGGCCGGAACGCCGCGCTGGTCAAGCGTTGCTTTAATTTGCCCCGCTTCTTGCGGCGACAAATTGCTGTAGAGGGGCACCATTTCCGTCCTTGTGGCGAAAAAGACGCCGACGCCAACGGCCAAAAGCACGGCCGCTGCCGCAGTGAGCACGAGCCATTTCTGTTTTTTTGTCCGTTCCTGCCAAAACGCGCGAGCGCGGCTCCACCACTCTTTCCATTTCCTTCTCATACAATTCCCCCGATGATCCAATACCTGCCGCCATAGCGCAACAATGGCGGCGGCTTCCGTATGTATTGCGATTCATTGCTGCTACAATGGCATGCGCATCATTTCTTGATACGCCTCGATCGCTTTGTTGCGGATCTCCAGCGTCAGCTGCAGCGTGATGCTCGCTTTTTGCGCGGCGATCATCACATCATGCAACTGAACGTTCTCCCCGCGAACGAGCTTTTCCGTCAGCGCATCGGCTTGAATTTGCGCTTCGTTCACGCGGTTGAGCGCCTCTTTGAAAAATGCGGCGAATTGCTTTTGCGCCTCAGCCGGCTTCGCTGGGGGCGAAACGGCGGAAGACATCGTCAGCCCAATGCGGCTTGCTCCATCAATCATCGTTTATCCCCCTCGCATGCTATTTCCCGATCTCGAGCGCCTTCATGAGCATTCCTTTTGAAGCATTCAACACCGTAACGTTCGCCTCATACGAACGCGTCGCCCCGATCAAGTCCACCATTTCTTTCAGCGGGTCGACGTTTGGCAGACGCACATAGCCGTCGGCGCCCGCATCCGGGTGATTCGGGTCGTAGACGAGTTTAAACGGCGCCGGATCATCGACAATTTCGCGCACCCGCACTCCGCCGTCCACCGCGTCGGCACGGCCGAGCGCAGCCTGCAAATAGCCCGAAAACGACCCGCTGCGCGGTTCAATGATGACCATTTTGCGGCGGTACGGCTCCCATTCGCCGTTGACAAGGCGGGCGCGCGTCGTATCGACGTTAGCGATGTTGGAGGCGATCACGTCCATGCGCAACCGTTGGGCGGTCAACGCCGAAGCCGAAATGTTTAGACTTTGAAACAAAGACACCCGTTATTTCCCTCCTTTAATCACTGTTTTCAACGTTGTAAATTTGCCGTTGAGCCGCTCGATTAAGGCATTGTAATAAATTTGGTTTTCTGCTAGTTTTGACATTTCCTGATCGATATCGACACTGTTTCCATTATGATTGTAACTCACCGTTGTGTCCGTCGTCACGATGATTTTTCCATTTTGTTCGTTTGGAAACGAAAAATGCTTCGGATTCGTCCGTTTGGCCTCAAGCCGAAACGCCCGTTCCAATTCAGCCTGAAAGCGCACATCTTTCGCCTTATAGCCCGGCGTATCGGCGTTGGCGATGTTGTCGGCGATCGCCTGTTGGCGAAGCGCAGCGTAGCGAAGCCCTTGTTCAAGCCAACCGATCGTCGCTGAAAAGAGCGCCAATGGAATCCCCTCTTTTCTCCTATTTTTCGACAATTTCTGCTAGTTTTCATTTTACGGGAAAGAAAACCCAATGTATAGACGGAACTTGGTACTATTTTTCGACGATGCCATTACAGAAAAACGATGCCAAGGATGTTTGTCAAAACAAAAAACCCGCCGGGCCAAAATACCCAGCGGGCTTAGGCGGCTGCGCCGTTCAGCTCGATTTCAATTTTTCAAGTTCGCTTAAAAACTTGTCGTTCAATACTTTAATGTACGTTCCTTTCATGCCGAGTGAACGCGATTCGATCACGCCGGCGCTTTCTAGTTTGCGCAGAGCATTGACAATGACCGAGCGGGTGATGCCGACGCGGTCGGCGATTTTGCTCGCGACAAGCAGTCCTTCCGTTCCGTCAAGCTCCTCAAAAATGTGTTCGATCGCCTCAAGCTCGCTGTAAGAAAGGGAGCTGATCGCCATTTGCACGACCGCCTTGCTGCGCGCTTCCTCTTCAATTTCTTCCGCCTTTTCACGCAGAATTTCCATGCCGACGACCGTCGCACCGTATTCAGCCAAAATGAGATCGTCATTGTCAAACTCGCGGTCAAGGCGCGATAAAATGAGCGTGCCGAGCCGCTCGCCTCCGCCGTTGATCGGAACAATCGTCGTCAAGCCGGTTTTGAACAAGTCACGATTTTCCACTGGAAACGCCGTATATTCGCTATTAATATCAATATTAGGAGACGTTTCCGTAATGTTGAACAAGTTTTTCGTGTATTCTTCCGGAAACTGGCGCTCCTCCAGCATTCGCTTCATCCGTTCGTTTTCAATCGATTGTTTAATGGCGAATCCAAGCAGTTTGCCGCGGCGGCTGACGACAAACACATTGGCTTCAATCACTTCGCAAAGCGTTTCTGCCATTTCTTTAAAATTGACCGGCCGCCCGGCCGCCTTTTGCAACATGGCGTTGATTTTCCGCGTTTTCTCTAGCAAGTTCATTGATTTCATCTCCTCCTCATAAAATAAACTCGCTTAAATCTTTGTTTTTGACGATGCTGCCGAGTTTTTGCTCGACATATTGCGGTGTGATGACGACCTTGTCGATTCCGATGTCCGGCGCCTCAAACAGCAAGTCTTCCAGCAGTTTTTCCAAAATCGTGTGCAACCGGCGCGCACCGATGTTGTCGGTCGTCTGGTTTACTTCAAACGCCACCTCGGCAATCTTACGAATAGCATCGTCAGAAAATTCAAGACTTATACCTTCTGTTGCCAAAAGAGCTTGATATTGTTTAATGAGCGCGTTATTCGGCTCGACTAATATTCTTACGAAATCGTCGACCGAAAGTTTCGCAAGTTCGACGCGGATCGGGAAACGGCCTTGCAGCTCAGGGATCAAATCCGACGGTTTCGCCATATGGAACGCGCCGGCGGCGATGAATAAAATATGGTCTGTTTTCACCGGTCCGTACTTCGTCATGACGGTCGACCCTTCGACAATTGGCAAAATGTCGCGCTGCACCCCTTCGCGCGAGACGTCGGCCGAGCCGGACACCGCTCCGCTGCGGGCGATTTTGTCGATTTCATCGATAAAAATGATGCCGGACTGTTCAGCCAGGCGGACGGCCTCTTGCGTCACTTCATCCATGTCGATCAGCTTTTGCGCTTCCTCGTTGATGAGCACTTTGCGCGCTTCACTCACTTTGAGACGCCGCTTTTTGCGCCGCTTCGGCATGAGGCTGCTCAAGGCGTCCTGCATGTTCATCCCCATCTGCTCAATGCCTGCCCCTTGCAAAAAGTCAAACCATAACGGCGTCTGTTCCTCGATTTCAATCGTCACCATCTCGTTCTCCAACTGCCCGTTTGCCAACTGCCAAGCAACTTGGCGCCGCTTTTGTTCCACCTGTTCATCCTCATGGCTGTAGCTGTTGTCCGCTTGGGCTCCTTGGCCGCCAAACAGCAGCTCAAGCGGATTTTTGATTGTCTGCTTTGGCTTGCCCGGAACAAGCAGTTCAACAAGCCGCTTGTTCGCCTGCTGTTCAGCCCTGTCTTTCACTTCGTTCATTTTTCGTTCTTTCACGAGCCTAACTGACGTTTCCACCAAATCGCGCACCATCGATTCGACGTCGCGCCCGACATAACCGACTTCGGTGAATTTCGTCGCTTCGACTTTGATGAACGGGGCGCCGACGAGTTTGGCGAGCCGGCGGGCGATCTCGGTCTTCCCGACCCCGGTCGGGCCGATCATTAAAATGTTTTTCGGCATCACTTCATCGCGCAATTTTTCATCGAGCAAACTGCGGCGGTACCGGTTGCGAAGCGCGATCGCCACCGCCTTTTTTGCCTCTTTTTGCCCGACGATGAACTGATCGAGCTTTTCGACAATCTGCCGTGGAGTCAACGTTTCCGCCATCATCGGCCTCCTCCTTTTTACAGCTCTTCGACAATAATATGGCCGTTCGTATAAATGCAAATGTCAGCAGCGATCTCGAGCGCCGCCTTGGCAATCTCTTTCGCGGTCATCGAGCCGCCGGCGTACTTCTTCAACGCACGCCCAGCAGCCAACGCATACTGACCGCCCGAGCCGATGGCAAGCATGCCATCATCCGGCTCAATCACTTCGCCCGTGCCGGAGACAAGCAACAAATGCTGTTTGTCCATAACAATGAGCATCGCCTCGAGGCGGCGCAACACTTTATCGCTCCGCCACTCTTTCGCCAGCTCAACCGCCGCGCGCGGCAAGTTGCCATTCCATTGTTCGAGCTTGCCTTCAAACATTTCAAACAGCGTAAACGCGTCAGCGACGGAGCCGGCAAAACCGGCGAGCACGTTTCCTTGGAACAGCCGCCGCACTTTTTTCGCTGTATGCTTCATGACGACCGCATTGCCGAACGTCACTTGGCCGTCTCCAGCCATGGCGGATGCGCCGTTATGGCGGATGGCAAAAATTGTCGTCGCATGAAAGGCTCCCATCATTTCCCCTCCTTGCCTGCGGGTTACGCCCGCGGATGCGCCTGCAAATAAATATGCCGCAGCCGGTCTTTCGTTACATGTGTATACACTTGCGTCGATGACAAATGCGCATGACCGAGCAGTTCCTGCACTGAACGGAGATCGGCCCCTTCGTTGAGCAAATGAGTCGCAAACGTATGCCGAAGCACGTGCGGGCTGATGTTTTGCGTCAGCGCAGCGGCTTCGACAATCCGATCCAAAATATGGCGCACTCCCCGAGGCGTGAGCGGATTGCCTCGGGCGTTGACAAATAAATAGCGGTGGTCCGCCGGCAGCTTTCTTGTCAGTTCGCGTCGGCCCCTATGGATATACCGTTCAAGCGCTTCGCGGGCCGGACGGCCGAACGGAACGTAGCGCTGCTTGTTTCCTTTGCCGTGAATGAGCACGGTTTCCGCAACAAAATCGACATCAGACAGCTGTATGTGACAACATTCACTAACCCGAGCGCCAGTCGCGTACAACAACTCAAGCAGCGCCGCATTGCGCTGGCCTAGGGCCGTATTTTCATCATTGACAAGAAACAATGCTTCTAATTCTTTTGGGTATAAAAAATTAGGAATTTTTTGCTCTTTTTTCGGCAGTGTCGCGAGCGCAAACGGGTTTTCGGCCGCCCGCCCTTCGCGCAACAAAAACTTGTAAAAGCTGCGCAGACTCGAAATTTTGCGGGCGACCGAACGGCTGGCCAACTGTTGCTCGTATAGTTTCGTCAAATATAAACGAACGTCGCTGTAGGACACTTCATTGAGCGCGCCGATTCCTTCCTCATCCATAAACCGGAAAAACTGCTCAATGTCACGCCGGTAACACACAATAGTATATTGTGAATAATTTTTCTCGATTTGTAAATATTCCATGAATAATTGTAACGCAAGTTTCGAATTCTCCATCGCCTCACCCCGCAACGGCTACTACATCGTACCATATTCATCCGCATGAATGCAACTGTTTTTTTATAAAATTCTGAATTGTATCCGATGCCTATTCAAGCTTCTAGCCGCTCTTCATAGTCGCACGCCGTGCATTGCACTTGCACACCTTTTTTCAGCACTTTCTCCACAAGCAGCCCCGCGCATTTCGGACACGGGCGGGCGAGCGGTTTATCCCACGAGACGAAGTCGCAATCCGGGAAACGGTCGCAGCCGTAAAACACCCGCTTTCTTTTCGTGCTGCGCTCGACGATGTTGCCCTCGCGGCATTTCGGGCACTTGACGCCGATTTCTTTGACAATCGGCTTCGTATGGCGGCATTCCGGAAAATTCGAGCAGGCGATAAACTTGCCGAAACGGCCCATTTTGTACACCATCGGACTGCCGCACACCTCGCAGTCAATGCCGGCCGGCTCATCCTTAATCTCAACTGCGCGCATTTCTTTTTCCGCCACTTTCAACCGTTTTTCAAATTCGCGGTAAAACTCGTCGACGACTTTGATCCATTCCACTTTCCCTTCTTCAATTTCGTCCAATTCTTTTTCCATTTTCGCCGTAAACTCGACATCGATAATTTCCGGGAAAAATTCGAGCATCAGCTCTACAACGATTTCGCCGAGCTCGGTCGGGACAAACCGCTTGTTCTCAAGGACGACATAGTTGCGTTTTTGGATCGTATCAAGCGTCGGGGCATACGTCGACGGGCGGCCGATGCCGAGTTCCTCCAACGTTTTGACGAGGCGGGCTTCCGTGTAGCGCGGCGGCGGCTGAGTAAAGTGCTGCTTCGATTCGATCGTTTCGCTCTCAACCGTTTCCTCTTCTTCCAAATCCGGGAGGATACGGTCCTGCTCTTCCGTTTGATCGTCCGTTCCTTCAATATACACTTTCATAAACCCTGGAAATTTCACCTTCGAGCCGCTGGCGCGGAACACGACACCGTTGTTTTCCAACTCGACGCTCATGGTGTCAAGCACGGCGGCCGCCATTTGACTGGCGATGAACCGTTCCCAAATGAGTTTATACAACCGAAACTGGTCGCGCGTCAAATACGGTTTCACTTTGTCCGGATCGCGAAATGCCGATGTCGGGCGAATCGCTTCGTGGGCGTCTTGGGCGTTCGTGCTTTTCTTCTCTTTCCGCTTTTCCTGGTTGACATACATAGCGCCGAACGTCGCCTCGATATATGCCGCCGCCTCTTGCTGCGCCGTCTCGGCGACGCGCGTTGAATCGGTGCGCATATACGTGATCAAACCGACCGTCCCTTCGCTGCCAAGATCGATTCCTTCGTACAGCTGCTGGGCGATCATCATCGTCTTTTTCGTCCGGAAATTCAGTTTGCGCGCCGCTTCCTGCTGAAGCGACGACGTCGTAAACGGCGGCACGGGGCTGCGCTTGCGCTCTCGTTTTGTCACCGTTTTCACCGCAAATGCCGTTCCGTTTAAGCGGTCCAGCACGGCTTTCACATCCGCCTCCGTCTTTAAATCGCGCTTTTGTCCGTCAATACTGTAAAACGAGGCGGCAAACGTCTCTCCTTCTTTTTGAAACGTCGCTTGAATCGTCCAATATTCTTCCGGCTGAAACTCGCGAATTTCTCGTTCCCGATCGATGATGAGGCGCAGCGCCACCGATTGGACGCGGCCGGCGCTTAATCCTTTTTTCACCTTTTTCCATAAGAGCGGGCTGATGTTATAGCCGACGAGGCGGTCGAGCACGCGCCGCGCCTGCTGGGCGTCAACAAGATTCATATTGATCGCGCGCGGCTGCTGAAACGATTGCTGAATAGCATCCTTCGTGATCTCATGAAAGACAACGCGGCAATCAGAGTGAATGTCCAGATCGAGCATGTGGGCCAAATGCCAGGCGATCGCCTCTCCTTCGCGATCGGGGTCGGCGGCAAGAAACACTTTTTTCGCTTTTTTCGCCGCCGTTTTCAACTCTTTGATCACCTGGCCTTTGCCGCGGATCGTAATGTATTTCGGCTCGTAGCCGTGGTCTATATCAACGCCCATTTGGCTTTTTGGCAAATCGCGGACGTGGCCCATCGACGCTTTGACTGTATATTTTTTTCCCAAGTATCGTTCGATCGTCTTCGCTTTCGTTGGCGATTCGACGATAACTAAGTAGTCTGACATCCATCTTCCACCCCTAGGAGGTAAATTGAAATCTTCATTATTATTAATGATTATTGCCGCATTTGTCAAACATGTGCATTACACGTACGGGAATTCATCCAAAATGTCCGCCGCTTCTTGCACTAGTTTTGCCCCGTGCTGAATGAGCGTATTCGGCCCGGCGGATTCCGCCAAACCGATCGGGCCGGGGACGGCGAACACTTCCCGCCCTTGCTCAAGCGCATACGCGGCGGTAATGAGCGAACCGCTTTTTCGCTTCGCCTGCACGACAAGCGTGCCGAGCGACAGCCCGCTGATGATGCGATTGCGCGCGGGAAACTGCCATGCCTGTGGGCGCGTTGCCGGCGGATGCTCAGCGATGACCAACTGTTCGTTCATCAGCCGGGTGGCGAACGGTCGATGTTCTTTCGGATAAATGTGGTCCAGCCCACCGGCGATGACGGCGATCGTCGACCCGCCATGCTGGACGGCGAGTTGGTGGGCGCACACGTCAATCCCAAACGCGAGCCCGCTGACGATCGTAAAGCCGGCGGCAACAAGCGGCGGCACCAATTTGTTCAACGCTTCGATTCCTTCCTTCGTCGGCCGCCTCGTGCCAACGATGCTGATCAGTTTCCGCTCCTGAAGCAAAGCGGAGTCCCCCTTTGCATACAGCACCCACGGCGGGGCGTATATATATTTAAGCAGCGGTGGATAGTCGGAATCAAATACAGTGATCACACGAATGCACCGGCCCTTATATGTTTTTATCACACGTTGCACATCGATGGAATGCAAATCATGAAAAAAAGCGGTCCATTGAGCGTCGGAAAGCGGAACGAGCGGGCGGAGATCATGAGGAGGCAGAGAAAATGGAGCGGTGAGCGTCGGATCAGCCTTAAGCAAGGAATGAATCGTCTTCCATCCCGCCCCGCGGCAATGATGGAGATGGATAAGTCGGTCGCGGACCGTATCGTACATACTGCTCCCCTTTCTTTTTTCACCTTCAACATGGATCTATAGGTGCAACGAAAACGTTTAACATATCCTTGACGGAAAAGCCGCCTGTCTATTTTTTCGACTGTCGGAGGCAAGCCGCAGGCTTCCTCGTCACGCCTTGGCGTGACGGAAGATCGAACAGCCACCCGCTTCACAGACCCATACATGGGTCTTTAAGCAGCGTTGTTCGGTCGCCCGACAGTCGATCCAATTGCTCTGTAAAAGCGGCAAATGGTAAAGCTTCAAATTGCATCTATAGCATGATATGCAACACCCCGCACGAGGACGTGCGGGGCCAAACCATTAGTGCGTTTTGCATTTTTCGTACAAGCCGCGTTCTTTCAGCACAGAAATGAGCGTTTCGCCGATGACGGCCGGCGTTTCCGCCACTTTAATGCCGCATTCGGTCATTTTTTTGATTTTCTCTGCGGCCGTGCCTTTGCCGCCGGAAATGATCGCGCCGGCATGGCCCATCCGTTTGCCCGGAGGCGCCGTTTGCCCGCCGATAAAGCCGACGACCGGTTTCGTCATGTTCGCTTTCACCCATTCGGCCGCTTCTTCTTCCGCCGTGCCGCCGATTTCACCGATCATAATGACCGCGTACGTTTCTTCGTCTTCATTAAACGCCTTCAACACATCGATGAAGTTTGTGCCGTTGACCGGGTCGCCGCCGATGCCGACCGCCGTCGACTGGCCGATGCCGGCTTGCGTCAGTTGGTGAACGGCTTCGTACGTCAGCGTGCCGGAACGGGAAACAATGCCGACATGTCCTTTTTTATGGATATAGCCCGGCATAATGCCGATTTTGCACTCTTCCGGCGTAATGACGCCCGGGCAGTTCGGGCCGATGAGGCGCGTCTTTTTGCCCTCCATGTACCGTTTCACTTTCACCATATCAAGCACCGGAATGCCTTCGGTGATGCAAACGACAAGGTCGAGTCCCGCGTCGACCGCTTCCATGATGGCATCCGCAGCGAAGGCCGGCGGAACGTAAATGACCGAGGCGTTCGCTCCCGTTCTTTCGACCGCTTCCGAAACAGTGTCAAACACCGGCACGCCTTCGACTTCCGTGCCGCCTTTGCCCGGCGTGACGCCGCCGACGATGTTCGTCCCGTACTCGATCATCTGCTTTGTATGGAACAGCCCTTGCGAACCGGTAATCCCTTGCACGATCACTTTCGTGTCTTTATTGACAAAAACGCTCACGTGTCTCCCTCGCTTTCTTAACGTACTAGCTCGACGATTTTTTGTGCTCCGTCCGCCATCGATTCGGCCGCAATAATGTTTAAGCCTGACTCTTGCAAAATCTTTTTCCCAAGCTCAACGTTCGTTCCTTCAAGCCGGACGACAAGCGGAAGCGTCAAACCGACTTGCTTCGTCGCCGCGACGATGCCGCTCGCGATGACATCGCATTTCATAATGCCGCCGAAAATGTTGACGAAAATGCCTTTGACGTTCGGGTCGGACAAAATGATTTTGAACGCTTCCCTTACTTTTTCCTCGCTGGCGCCGCCGCCGACATCGAGGAAGTTGGCCGGCTCGCCTCCGTAATATTTGATGATGTCCATTGTCGCCATCGCCAAGCCGGCGCCGTTGACCATGCAACCGATGTTGCCGTCAAGAGCGATGTAGTTCAAGTCGTATTTCGACGCTTCGACTTCTTTCGGGTCTTCTTCATCCAAGTCGCGGTATTCAAGGATGTCCGGATGGCGGTATAAGGCGTTTGAATCGAAATTCAGCTTCGCATCAAGCGCCATCACTTTGCCGTCGCCGGTGACGACAAGCGGGTTGATTTCGGCGATCGAGCAGTCTTTATCGACAAACACTTGGTACAAGCCCATCATAAATTTGACCGCTTGGTTGACGAGATGCTTCGGAATGTTGATGTTGAAAGCCAATCGGCGCGCTTGGAACGCTTGGAGCCCGACGGCTGGATCGATGTATTCTTTAAAAATTTTCTCCGGCGTTTTCGCCGCCACTTCTTCGATTTCCGTTCCGCCTTCTTCCGACCCCATTAACACGACGCGCGAGGTGGCGCGGTCGACGACAAGGCCGATGTAGTATTCTTTTTGGATGTCGCACCCTTCTTCAATCAACAGCCGTTTCACTTCTTTTCCTTCCGGGCCGGTTTGATGGGTGACGAGCACTTTGCCGAGCAATTCGCTGGCGTATGTACGGACTTCCTCGAGGCTTTTTGCCACTTTCACCCCGCCCGCTTTGCCGCGCCCGCCGGCATGAATTTGCGCTTTGACGACACACACCGGCGCGCCGAGCTCTTTCGCCGCTTCGACCGCTTCATCCACCGTGAACGCGACGCGGCCGTTCGGCACGCTCACACCATAGCTTCGCAAAATTTCTTTTGCTTGGTATTCATGAATGTTCATGCGCCAACCTCCTATGTATAAAATCAAAAAAGTCTTAGCGCTTTCATTTTATACCTAACATTTCGCGCTTGTCCACCGTTTCGCCGCAAAATTAAGAAAGCGGGGAATAGGAAAATTACCCCTTCCCCGCTCTTTCTCCTTTCGCTTCCTGATCAAGCTGATACAAAAACGCGAACAATTCAGCCACTAAGGCGTACAGCTCCTCCGGGATCATTTCGTTGATCTCCACTTTCCCCAGCAGCTCAACAAGCGTCGGATCTTGGCGAATCGGCACGCCGTGCTGCCGGGCGGCGGCGATGATCGCTTCGGCGACCTTGCCAACCCCTTTCGCCTTGACGATCGGAGCTGCGTCAAGTGCCGCATCGTAAGACAAGGCGACTGCTTTTTTCCGCTCCTCGTTCATGCTTGGCAATCCACCTCGCTGCAACTGTCGGCAAACAGAAAAACGGAAGGCGGAGGAGGGGCGGAACGCGTTGCCTTTACATCAATGCCTGAAAGCGCATAGCCGTGCGCCTGAAACCGCTCTTTGACAAGCGGAGCCATCCGAGCGGCAGCAACCGCCAACCGCGGATCATCGTGAAAAATGGAGATGTGGACGATCCGTCGTTGCACGCGCATATCAACGATCACCTCTCCCAGCTCTTCAAGCGTCAGGCAACAAACAATGCGGTTGTAATCGGCATCAAGCGGCCCGCCTTGTTTCCTCCTTCCTTGCCAGCACACAGCAAAATCGCTGCTGCGGCCGCCAAGCGGCAATGGAAACGAAATCCATACGTGCTCAATGAGCCCATCGCCGCCAGCAGCGATGGCCATGCCATCGAGCTGGTCGAGAATCGCTTCGGCCGCCCTCTTGGCCCCTTCGCTCCCCGATTCATGAAGAAAGCGAAGAAGCAGCCGTTTCAACGACGGGGCGGAAGGCAAATCCTCGATTTTCCCAACACGGACGAGCGCCGCCTCGTCCTCAAGCCCAAGCCGCACGGCCGCTCGCCTCAGCCAGCAAAACAGCGACAGCGCCGGATCTCTCGTCGCTCGAGCGGCCGCCCACAACTTCGCTTCCGCGGCGGGCAGCGCTCCGCTTTGATAGGCAGCATCAAGAGCTGCCCACTGTTCCAAAAACGCCTCCTCGTCCGTCAAGCCGAGCTGCCGAATGATATCGACAAACCGGCGGCATTGCACCGCCTCCCGAAGCGCCAAGCGGCGGTCCTCCGGCAACGGGGCGAGCCCAAGGCGGGCAAGAAGCGCGCGGGCCGTTTCGGCCTCTTCCTCCCCTGACAGCAACAAACGCACGGCCGCCTCGTAAGCGGACAGCGGCGGTGAAAGAAACTTCTCCATCGCCCGGCTGAGCTCAAGCGCCGCCGGATGGGCGGAAAGGGCGGCAATGGCCGCTTTCAGTTTCCCCAACCCCTCAGCGAGCGGCACCCCGGTTTTGGCTGCCCATAGCGCGCGAAACACGGCTGAAGAGAACGGCAGCCGGCGGCGAAACAAATGGGCGAGCACGTCTTCGGCCGCGTCCGGCTGGCCGGTCTCTTTCACCGCTTCAGTCAGTGCGGCAATTTCCTCTTTCGTTGCAGCCGCGCCAGCTTTCAGCGCTTGGCGGAGCACCGGCAGCGCCGCATCCGGCAGTTTCCACGCTTTTTGCCACCGGCGCACCGCCTCTTCACCTGACGGAGCAGACGCCGGTTCGGAAAGGGGAATGGCTTTCCAATAAATTGTTCCTTGTCGTTCGTGAATTTCAAACAAATACAAACGTCCGACGGCAAGCGGCGCCTCCAAACGGGCGCGCACAAGCTGTCCGCCAGCGCGGACGAGCGCCGCCCGCTCCCCGGTTTCCATCTCCTCGACCCGCTCCACTCGGCCGACGACGGCCTGCCCCGGCTGAAACCGCCGGCTGGATGTCGCGTCGCGGACAGCGGTCGTTGGCATTGTCCGCTCCATGCGCTCGACCATTTCGTCCCATCCCTTCTTCTAGAGCTGCTCGCTCGCCTTCAGCACCTCCCTCACCGGTGCGAACGAACGACGGTGCTCAGGCGTAACGCCGTAGCGGCGGATCGCCTCGAAATGTTCCGGCGTTCCGTAGCCCATATGGCGCGCGAACCCGTATTGTGGATAGCGGCGATCCAGTTCTTTCATCCACCGGTCGCGCGTCACTTTGGCGATGACCGACGCAGCGGCGATTGAAGCGCTGTTGGCGTCTCCTTTTATGAGGCGCTGTTGCGGCAGTGGGCACGGCACCGCCATCGCATCAACAAGCAAATGTTCAGGCGGCGGGGAAAGGGCGTTCACCGCTTTCGCCATCGCTTGCCTTGTCGCTTCGTAAATATTCCTTTCATCGATCTCCGCCGCGCTGACGATGCCGATGCCGATGGCGACGGCGCACGCTTCAATTTGCGCAAACAATGCCTCGCGCTTTTCCGGCGTCAGCCGCTTCGAGTCGTCAAGCCCCGGCAAATAGGCGTCTTTCGGCAAGATGACCGCGGCGGCGACGACCGGGCCGGCCAGCGGGCCGCGCCCGGCCTCATCAATGCCGGCGATCCGTCTAACGCCAGCGGCGTATAGTTCCCTCTCATAACGCATTAGTTCTTCCCACCGCTGCTCGATGGCGTGCCGGCGCGCTTTCTGCCTTTCAAAACGGGCAAGAAGCGCCTGCACGCTTTTTCGCTCATCCTGCCGCAGCATCTCCCAGCGCGGGTCGTCCGCGCCAAGCTTCGGAAGCAGCGCTTCAATGTCTTTCACCGTATACCGCTTCATGCTCCTCTCCCTCTTCTACTTATTACTATCGGCTCTGTTTGGCCGACCGTAAAGCACCGCCGGCAAAAAACGCCCGCCGGACGCGCTACGTCCGTGAAGCGGGCGTTTCAAAGCTTAAGCGGCCTAATTTTTCCGTGCGGATGTCATACAAAACGATGTCAGCCACTTTATCGTAGTCAACAGCGCCGCCTGACGTCAAGCAGCCGCGCCGCCTTCCGATGGCGTCAAACAAGGCGACGATGTCATCAGGAATGTCATCAAGGCCGTAGCGCTCCGCAAGCCGGTTGGGATAGTGAGTCGACAAAAAGCGGAGCGCATAGACGGCGACATCCTGCAAGTTTAAAATTTCGTCCTTAATGGCGCCGGTCACCGCCAACTTGTAGCCCACGTCCTCATCCTCAAATTTCGGCCATAGGATGCCTGGGGTATCAAGCAGCTCCATTTCTTTGCCGACTTTGATCCATTGCTGCGCTTTTGTCACCCCCGGCTTGTCGCCGGTTTTCGCGATATGGCGGCCGGCGAGCCGGTTGATCAGCGTCGACTTGCCGACGTTCGGGATGCCGACGATGAGCGCCCGAACCGGGCGCGGTTTTTTAATCCCTTTCGCCCGCATTTTCTCGAATTTGTCTTTCACCATCTCTTTCGCTGCCGCCGCGATTTGCCGGACTCCTGTTCCGCTTTGAGCATCGATGGGCAAAGCCAGCCGCCCTTGATCGTGGAAATAGCGGATCCACTGTTCGGTCACCGCCTCATCGGCCATATCAGCCTTATTGAGCAAAATGAGGCGCGGCTTTTGTCCGAGAATCTCGTCGATCATCGGGTTGCGCGAGGACATCGGCACACGGGCGTCAAGCAGCTCAAACGCTACGTCGATCAACTTTAATTTTTCTTGCACTTCCCGCTTGGCCTTCGCCATATGGCCGGGGAACCATTGAATCACTGTCATTGGCATCACCTGCCTCGTTTATTTCACAATCCGGGCGTCAGCCAACGGCCAATACACAAGATTCGCCTTGCCAACGACTTTGGACATCGGAATGAAGCCGATATGGCGGCTGTCTTTGCTGAAACGGCGATTGTCGCCCATGACAAACAAATGCCCCGGCGGCACCGTGCTTCGCCCGGTCAGTTCCTCCAAAGTGAACGATTCCGTCAGTGGACCGCCGTCGGACAACTGCTTTTTATACTCGTCCAAATACGGCTCTTCATACGGCTTGCCATTGATATAGAGCGTATCATTTTTGTATTCAATTCGGTCGCCCGGCAGGCCGATGACTCGCTTAATATAGTCTCTCCCTTCTTCGGCGTGAAAAACAATGATATCGAAACGGTGCGGCATGCCGATTTTATACGCCAGTTTATTGACGATCATCCGCTCATGGTTATGTAATGTCGGCATCATCGAATAACCGTCGACGATGATCGGAGCGAAAATAAAGTAGCGGATGCCCCCGGCGAGCAAGACGGCAACGACGATCGCTTTCATCCATTCACGCCATTCGCTTTTTTTCTGTTCCATTGTCCACCCACCTAAATCAAAGTTTGCAGTCGTGGATCACTACCGTAATCATCATTGGCGGTAGTGAAAAAAGGAGCTTGAAAGCAAGCTCCTTTTCCGCTGTGATCCACCGTTGTCCATTATTGCGCTGCGTTCGTATTTTCCTTGATGCGCGCCGCTTTGCCGCGAAGTTCGCGCAAGTAGTACAATTTCGCGCGGCGGACTTTCCCGCGGCGGATGACTTCCAGCTTGGCGATTTTCGGCGTATGCACCGGGAATGTGCGCTCAACGCCGACGCCATAGGACACTTTGCGGACCGTGAACGTTTCGCTGATGCCCGCTCCGCGCCGTTTAATGACGACACCTTCAAACACTTGGATGCGTTCGCGGTTGCCTTCGACGACTTTCACATGAACGCGCACCGTGTCGCCCGGGCGGAAATCCGGCAAATCCGTCCGCAGTTGTTCTTTCGTAATCTCTTGGATTAAATGATGCATCATGATCCACTCCTTCCACAGATGTTCATGCCAATGATCTCTTCATTGCAGCGGAACATCGTTTTCCATCCTCAAGCCAATCGCTTAAGGTCACACAAAAGACATGATAGCATAAACTGTTGACTCAGGCAATAGCTATTCGCGCTCCTTTTCCCACTCTTTCAGCCATTGCTTTTGCTTGTCTGTAAGCGGATATTCATCGAGCAAGTCCGGACGGCGCAAAAACGTGCGCCGGAGCGATTCCTTCTCGCGCCACTCGGCGATGAGCTGATGGTTGCCAGAAAGCAGAATATCCGGCACTTTCATGCCACGGAAATCGGCCGGTCTTGTGTATTGCGGATACTCAAGCAGCCCGGAGCTGAACGAGTCATCGACCGGCGACGCCTCATTGCCGAGCACCCCGGGGAGAAGACGGACGACGCTGTCGACAATGACCATGGCGCCGAGTTCCCCGCCTGTTAAAATATAGTCGCCGATCGAAATTTCATCGGTTGCTAAATATTGGCGGATGCGTTCGTCATACCCTTCGTAATGGCCGCAAATGAGCACCAAATGCGTTTCTTTCGCCAGCTCTTCCGCCTTTTTTTGCGTGTAGCGCTCGCCTTGCGGGCAAAGCAAAATGATGCGGGCGCCAGGCGATCCAGCCGTCACGTGTTCCACCGCGTCAAAAATCGGCTGCGGCTTGAGCACCATGCCGGCGCCGCCGCCATACGGATAATCGTCGACCGTTTTATGCTTGTTGTCGGCAAACTCGCGAAAATCAATAAGGCGGATGTCGACGGCCCCTTTTTCTTGCGCCTTCTTTAAAATCGACTCGCTCAACACCCCGGAAAACATGCCGGGAAACAACGTTAAAATATCGATCCGCATCACTCGAGCAGCCCTTCCATCGGCCGGATGATGATCGTTTTCCGATCCGGATCGACGTGCAAAACGACCTCGTCAATGTACGGAATGAGCGCTTCCGATCCGTCTTCGCGCCGGACGACCCAGACGTCGTTCGCCCCTGGAGTCAAAATTTCCTTTACCGCGCCGATGGTCTCCCCGCCTTCTGTCACGACAGTGCAGCCGATGATCTCATGGAAATAATATTCCCCTTCCGCGAGTTCGCCGAGCTGGCTTTCCGGCACCTTCAGCATCGCTCCCTTAAACCGTTCCACATCGTTGATGCTGTCATAGCCTTCAAACGACAACAAGTCAAACGATTTATGGACGCGGTGGCTTTTCACCGTGACTTCAATCGGTTCCGTGTCCCGTTCGCGGAAAATGTACAGCTTGTTTCCTTTTTTATACCGTTCTTCAGGAAAGTCGGTGCGCGAAATGACGCGCACTTCGCCGCGAATGCCGTGCGTATTGACAATTTTTCCGACATTAAACCATCGTTCCATCGCTTTCATCCCTTCTTAGCGAATCTCTTTGACGACGCCGTCTTCAATGATGATGGCGCGCGTTTTTGTCACCTCTTCCCAACGGTCGCCGACGTTCACCTCAACGAGCGCCTCGACTTCCCGCTCTTTCAATTCGCTCCCTAACGGTAGCATATGTAATTGTTCGAGCTGAAACTCAAGCAGTTTCATTTTCTCCATCCGCTCGTCGATCTCTTTGGCAAAATATTGTTTCACTAAAGCGGGCGGATAGTTTCCGCTTTTCTCCATTCGTTTCTGTTCAAAACGAAGCTGGTCGCACTCGCGCTCGAGCTGCTGCTTGCGCGCCAAAAACGCGGCGGCAAGCTCTTGTTTGCTCCGTTCGGTGACGATTTGCCGCACCTCAACCGTTTGAATGAGCTTCATCCTCTTCCCCCTTTTGACACGGAATGAACGGCACCCGGGCCATTTTTGCGCCCTTTGGCATCATATCAAAAAAGGGAGAGGAACATCCTCACCCTTTGTCTTTCACTTGCACAACAACCCGCTTTGGCGATCCGGCCGCGGCGGCGGCAACGACCGTGCGAATCGCCTGGATCGTCCGCCCTTGTTTGCCGATCACTTTGCCAGTGTCGTCTTCATGCACGGACAGCTCATAGATGACGGCCGTCTCTTCTTCGCGGCGTTCAACCGCCACCGCCTCCGGATGATCGACAAGCGCCTTGACGATCGTTTCAATGAGCGGCTTCATGTGCATCTCGCTTATTTGCCGTATTTCAAGTTATGGAACTTCTCTAAAATGCCTTGCTTCGACAGCAAGCTGCGCACCGTATCCGATGGTTTGGCGCCGTTTTGCAGCCATTTGAGCGCCAATTCCTCATCGATTTTCACTTGCGCCGGCTCAGCGACCGGATCGTACGTGCCGATCGTTTCGATAAAACGACCGTCGCGCGGCGAGCGCGAATCAGCTACCACGATGCGATAGAATGGTTTTTTCTTTGTCCCCATGCGTTTTAAACGAATTTTTACTGCCATAGTCAGTACGCACCTCCGTATAGAGTTCACACAAGATAGTATATTAACAATTCTTTTTCCGTTTGTAAAGGTTTTTCGCTTAACAGATCTTCATTTACATAAATGGAAAACGGAATCCTTTCTTTTTCCCTTTTGGCATATTCGTCATCATTTTCATCATTTTTTTCATCTCGTCAAATTGCTTCAAAAGCCGGTTTACTTCCTGCACCGTCGTGCCGCTTCCTTTGGCGATCCGCTTTTTGCGGCTAGCGTTGATGATTTCCGGATGCGTTTTCTCTTCTTTCGTCATCGAGCGGATGATCGCCTCAACGCGGGCGATTTGCTTTTCATCGACTTGGATGTTGGCGAGCCCTTTGATTTTGTTGGCGCCCGGCAGCATTTTAATCAGTTCGTCAAGCGGTCCGAGCTTGCGCACTTGGCCGAGCTGCTCCAAAAAGTCGTCAAGCGTGAAGGTGGCCGTGCGCATTTTTTGTTCGAGCTCCTTCGCCTTCTCTTCGTCGACGGCCGCCTGCGCTTTTTCGATGAGCGTCAGGACATCGCCCATGCCTAAAATGCGCGACGCCATTCGCTCCGGATGGAACGGCTCCAAAGCGTCAAGTTTTTCGCCCATCCCAGCAAACTTGATCGGCGCTCCGGTGACGGCGCGAATCGACAGCGCCGCCCCGCCGCGCGTGTCGCCGTCCAGCTTCGTCAAAATCACCCCGGTGATGCCGAGCTGCTCATGGAAGCTTTGTGCGACATTGACGGCATCTTGCCCGGTCATGGCGTCAACGACGAGGAAAATTTCATCCGGCTTGACCGCTTCTTTCATTTGCTTCAGTTCATCCATGAGCGCTTCATCAATGTGGAGGCGGCCGGCTGTGTCGATGAGCACGTAATCATAATGCTCTTCTTTCGCCCGCTCGAGCGCCTGTTTCGCGATTTCAACCGGATTGGCGTGCTCGCCTAACGAAAAGACAGGCATGTCGAGCTGCTTGCCAAGCGTCTCAAGCTGTTTGATCGCCGCCGGGCGGTAAACGTCGGCAGCCACCAGAAGCGGCTTCCGGTTATGCCGTTTGCGCAGCAAGTTGGCCAGCTTCCCGGTGGTCGTCGTTTTCCCGGCCCCTTGCAACCCGACCATCATCACAACGGTCGGCGGTTTCTTCGCGACAGCGATTTGGCTTTGCTCACCGCCCATTAACGCCGTCAGCTCTTCCTTGACGATTTTGATCACTTGCTGGCCCGGCGTTAAGCTTTTCATCACTTCCTGCCCGACAGCCCGCTCGCTCACCTGTCTGATGAAATCTTTGACGACTTTAAAGTTGACGTCAGCTTCCAAAAGCGCAAGGCGCACTTCGCGCATCATCTCTTTGACATCCGCTTCGGTGACTTTCCCTTTGCCGCGGATGCGGTTCATCACCTGCTGCAAACGTTCAGACAGTCCTTCAAACGCCATGGCGGCCACCCCCTTTTTTAATCAAGTTCGTCAAGCTCGCGGACTAGCGCCGCCAATTCGGCGTCAGCGCCGTAGCGCCGGCTGATGTAGTCTTTCAGCCGCTCGATGATCTGCCGCCGCCGTTCATATTTTCGCAGCAGCCCGAGCTTCTCTTCATACTGCTCCAGCATCGCTTCTGTACGCCGGATGTTATCGTACACCGCCTGGCGGCTCACCTCATATTGTTCGGCAATTTCCCCGAGGGAGTAGTCGTCCAAGTAGTAAAGCGCCATATAGTTGCGCTGTTTCGGCGTCAACAGCGCTTGGTAAAAATCGTATAAATAGTTCATGCGCATCGTTTTTTCCAGCACCGGACTCTCCCTCCCTCATTGTTAAGTAAAATACCTTTACAAAAATGTAGTGTACCGTCTTTTCGGCAAGGTGTCAAGGGATGGAACGGACAAAGGGCTTATCGGTTACACCCCCGTGGACGTAACAACAAAGGGCGCTCCATTGTTTTGGGAGCACCCTCTGTTGGCTTGTTTATGATTCCAGCAAATCAGCAAACAATCCGTAGACGTACTGTTCTGGATCGAACACTTGCAAATCGTCCATCTTCTCGCCGAGGCCGACGAGTTTCACCGGGATGGCCATCTCGTTGCGAATGGCAAGCACGATGCCGCCTTTCGCCGTGCCGTCAAGCTTCGTCAACACGATGCCGGTCACATCGGTCGCTTCTTTAAACAGCTTGGCTTGGCTCATCGCGTTTTGCCCGGTCGTCGCATCCAACACAAGCAGTACTTCATGCGGAGCGCCCGGAATTTCGCGGCTGATGACGCGTTTCACTTTTTCGAGCTCTTTCATTAAATTCACTTTGTTTTGCAGCCGCCCGGCCGTGTCGCATAACAATACGTCAACGCCGCGCGCTTTCGCCGCTTGAATCGCATCATACATGACCGCCGCTGGATCGGAGCCGGCCGCCTGCTTAATGACGTCGACCCCAACGCGCTCGCCCCACGCTTCGAGCTGCTCGATCGCCCCGGCGCGGAACGTGTCGCCAGCTGCCAACAAGACGGATTTCCCTTCCGATTTCAGCTTATGGGCGAGCTTGCCGATCGTTGTCGTTTTACCGACGCCGTTGACACCGACGAACAAAATGACCGTCAGCCCGCCTTCTTGTATATTCAAAGCGGAAAGTTCTTTGTCATCGGCGCCGGCGCGGTAAATGTCAACGAGCTTTTCGGCGATGACGTCGCGCATTTGCGCCGGGTCTTGAATGTTGCGGCGCTTCACTTCCATTTTCAGCTCATCGACAAGTTCCATGACGGTCGTGACGCCCACATCCGCGGCGATCAAAATTTCCTCAAGCTCTTCAAAAAACTCTTCATCCACTTTCCGATAACGGGCGATGAGGTCGTTCACTTTCCCGGCGAGCGAATTTCGCGTTTTTGACAGCCCTTCTTTAAACTTTTCGGTTACGGCATCCGCTTGCTTTGTCCATTTTTCTTTCCATTTTTGAAAAAAACCCATCCAAAGCGCCTCCTTTCCATTATGACCGCACGAGCTCCTTCGAATCTTCCAAACGGACGGAAACAAGCTTTGAGACGCCCGATTCTTGCATCGTGACGCCGTACAGCACGTCCGCTTCTTCCATCGTCCCTTTTCGATGGGTGATGACGATAAACTGCGTGTCGCGGCTGAACCGTTTTAAATATTGGGCATACCGCTGCACGTTCGCTTCATCAAGCGCCGCTTCGACTTCATCAAGGACGCAAAACGGCACCGGACGCACCTTTAAAATCGAAAACAAGAGGGCGATCGCCGTCAGCGCCCGTTCGCCGCCGGAAAGCAAGCTTAAATGTTGCAGCTTTTTCCCCGGAGGCTGAGCAACGATGTCGATCCCAGTCTCAAGCAAGTCGTTCGGATCGGTCAGCCGCAAATCGGCGCGCCCGCCGCCGAACAGCTCGCCAAATACCTCGCCAAAATGGGCGCGGATTTGTTCAAACGTCGCGAAAAATCGTTTTTTCATTTCATCGTCCATTTCATCAATGACTTGGTGGAGCGTCGCCTTCGCCTCTTCCAAATCGGTTTTTTGCTCGCTTAAAAAGCGGTGCCGTTCGGAAACTCGTTCATATTCATCGATCGCCCCCAAGTTGACGGTGCCGAGCTCCTCCATGGCGCGCTTGATCAGCTTCACCCGCTTGCGCGCCTCATCGGCGCCGATCTCAAGCGGGTACGCGGAGCGAGCCGCTTCAAACGACAGCCCATACTCTTCGCGCAGACGGACAAGCAAATTCTCAAGCTCCACATCAAGCCGGTTCAACTTTACTTCTTCGTCTTTCACGACATCGGCGAGCTGTTTATGCTGCCGCTTCGTCTCTTTCCATTCCTGTTCCAAATGTTCAAGACGGCGTTGGAAATCGAGCCGCTGTTCGCGACGGCTCGCAATCAGCTCCAATGTCTTTTGCTTGTCCTCAAGCTTTTGCTTTCGCAGCTGCTCAATCTCTTCCTCGTTCCATTCCGGCGCCTCCATTTCCGCATCCAAAGCGGCTCGTTCGCGCTCTGCTTCTTTGAGCCCACGGATCGTTTCGGCAAGCTCCGCTTCCCATTCTTCCACTTTCCGGCGTGCATGTTTCACGCGCTCTTTCGTTTCCGCCAAGGCGATTTTTTGCTCCGTGATCGCTGCCTGGAGCGCCTCTTTCGTCGTTTGCTCCGTCTGTTTTTGCGCCTGCAGCCGGCTGATGTCGTCATCGATCGCCTGCAGTTTCTCGGCAAGCTGCTCAAGCTGCCTGTCAATGGCGCCGAGGCGGCGGTTGAGCTCTGCCATTTCGCGCTCGTCGTTCGCCTTTTCTTCATCATACAGTGCGAGCCGCTCGTCGATCCGTTTTTTCTGCCATTCGAGCTCGCGTTGCTCGTCCTTTTGTCTTTGCAGGGCCTCCCGAAGCGCCGCAACCTCTTCTTGCAGCGCGGCCGCCTGCGCTTCCTGCTCCGCCAGCTCGTGTCGTTTTGCGGCAACAGCCCGCTCAAGCCGAGCGATCGTTTCATCCATTTCCTGCAGTTTGACCGAAAGCGTCTCAAGCTCGCGGTTTCGACTTAGCAACGACGCGGTCTTTTTCGCCGCCCCGCCGCCGGTCATCGCCCCGCCAGGGCTGACGACATCACCGTCCAATGTCACGAGGCGATAGCGATAGTGAAGAAGCTTGGCCAGCTCATTCGCGCCTTTTAAATCGGCTGTCACGATGACATGGCCGAGCAAATGGGCGATCGCCGCCCTATAGGCGCGGTCGTATTCGACGAGCTCGCTTGCGATGCCGACAAACGCCGGATGGCGGTCAATCGCCGCCCGCTCCCGTTCGGAAAGCGCGCGCGCTTGGATGACGTCAAGCGGCAAAAACGTCGCGCGCCCGTAGCCGTTCGTTTTCAAATAGTGAATCGCTTGCCGCGCCGCCTGTTCGCTGTCAACGACGATATGCTGCATCGCCCCGCCGAGCGCCGTTTCAATCGCCGTCTCATAGCGGTCCGGCACGCGAATGAGCTCAACAATGGCGCCATGAACACCGGGCAGAAGGTCGCGCGCCTTTAATACTTCTTTTACTCCTTGGACAAAACCGGAATAATCATGTTGCATCTCTTCCAACCATTGCTGGCGCGCTTTGGTTTGCTGCCGGTATTGGCGCGCCTGATGCAGCAACGCTTCATGCTGCTCGAGCTCCGTTTTTTGCGCTGCGAGCGCCGCGGCGAGAGCGGCTTGTCTGTTATGCGCTTCCGTCAGCGCCTGTTCGAGGCGGGTCTGCTCGGCCCATAAAGCCGCCCGCTTCTGCTCGAGCTGTTCACGTTCGGCGAGATGGCGGCGGTTCGCTTCATCGAGCGCCGTCCGTTTGGCATGCAGCTTGCCAAGCGCCTGCTCCACATGTGCGCGTTCGTTTTTCAACGCCGCCTGTTCATGAACAAGGTCGATGTAATCACCTTTTCGCCGCTCGATTTCTTCTTCAATGTCGGCTTCATGCGCCGAAAACAAAGCCTGTTTTTCTTTCAGCTCCCGCTCGAGCGCTGCGGCGCCCGCCTCAAGCCGGGCGAGTTCCTCCCGCTCGGCATGCAGCTGCTCCGTCAAGCGGCGCCGTTTCGCAGCCAGTGCAGCCGTTATGTCGTCCAGCTGCGCTTTTCGCCTCGCGGCATGCTTTTTTCTCTCTTTCAATACTTCTTTCCGCCCTTCGAGCTTCTCAAGCTCTTCGCTGGCTAAAAGAAGCACTTGCTGCAAACCGTCGATCGATTCGTCAATGGCGGTCATTTGATCGCGGAGCTGTTCGATTTGGGCTTCCATTTTCTGCAACGCCGCCGCCAGCGCCACTTCGTCCCGCTGGTGCCCATCAAGCGCTTCCTTCAACTCATTCCATTGCCCGCGCAGCTGCTCGATGTCGTGAACCATCAGCGCCACTTCAAATCTCTCGAGCTCTTCGCGTTTTTCCAAAAACTCTTTGGCGAGCGACGCCTGCATGCGGAGCGGCTCAAGCTGCTGTTCGAGCTCGTGCAAAATATCGTTGACGCGGTGCAAGTTGTCTTGCGTCTCCGCTAGCTTCGCCTCCGCCTTTTTTTTCCGCAGCTTGTACTTCAACACGCCGGCCGCTTCTTCAAAAATCGTGCGCCGCTCTTCCGGTTTGCTGCTTAAAATCTCTTCGACCCGGCCTTGGCCGATGATGGAAAACGCCTCCTTGCCGAGCCCGGAATCGAGAAACAAATCGACGATGTCTTTCAAACGGCACGGCTGGCGGTTGATGAAAAACTCGCTCTCCCCCGAGCGATAGACGCGCCGGGTCACGCTCACTTCCTGGTACTCAAGCGGCAAAAAGCCGTCTTCATTGTCGAGTGTGATCGTCACTTCAGCCACATTGAGCGGCTTGCGCGATTCGCTGCCGGCGAAGATGACGTCTTCCATTTTCGCCCCGCGCAACGATTTTGCTGATTGCTCACCGAGCACCCAACGGATCGCATCGGTAATGTTGCTTTTGCCGCTCCCGTTCGGACCGACGACCGCCGTCACACCAGGGACAAACTCGATCGATACACGGTCGGCGAACGATTTAAAGCCGATCACATCCAATCGTTTCAGGAACATGGTATGACGCCTCACCATCTTTCCACTGTGATCCACCACAAACACCCCGGAGCCCTTTTTGGAAACCGAGACGTTCGATCTTTTCATCCTACCATATGAGCTATCGAAAAAAACGCCTTTCTTCCCCCGCTCAAGGCGCGCATGTTCATCGAAACACCCATGAGCAGCGTTTGCTCTCCATCCCTTCGCACGTTCACAGAAAAAAGACTGACGTAACAGCGCCAGCCTTCACTGCTGATCGGCAGCCCGCAACGTTTCGAGCGCCATTTGCGCCGCATGTTGTTCGGCTTCCTTTTTCGAGCGGCCGACGCCGATGCCAAGCTCTTGGCCGTTTAACGCTACGCGGGCGACAAACTCCTTGTTGTGGGCCGGACCTTTTTCCTCCAAAATGGCGTATTCAAGCGTTCCGCTGCCGTCCCGCTGCACCAATTCCTGCAGCTGGCTTTTAAAATCCATCACATGAGAAAAAGCACCTTCATCAATTTTCGGAAACATCGTTTTCTCCAAAAAGCGGATGACCGCGTCCATTCCTTGATCCAAATACAAAGCGCCGATGAACGCCTCAAAGACGTCTGCCAAGAGCGCCGGACGCGTCCGCCCGCCGGTCAGCTCCTCGCCTTTGCCGAGCAAGACGAGCTCGCCGAACGACAGGGCGTTGGCAAATTTCACAAGCGACGGCTCGCAGACGATGGCCGCCCTCAGCTTCGTCAATTGCCCCTCGCTCATATGCGGGAACTTTTGAAATAAATATTGAGAAACGGTCAGCTCCAGCACGGCATCGCCTAAAAACTCAAGCCGTTCATTGTCTTCGTGAAGCCGCCGCCGATGCTCATTCACATACGATGAATGGGTGAACGCTTGAATCAACAGCTTTTCGTTTCGAAAGGTGATGCCGATTTTGTTTTGCAGCTCTTGAAACTTCGCCCGCCTCTTTTCATGGATGCGCTCTTTATCTTTTTGTTTTGACATAAAAATGCCCTCCGACTTCGTTCCAGAACAAAATGGCCGTGTCTTCTTCTATTATATCCGTTCTCCGGTCCGCTACGCGAGCGGGAATCGTGCGCTTTTTTCCGCAAGGCCCGCCGAGCATCCCTGAAAAAGCAGAGAAAGCCCCGTTCGAAGCAACGGGACTTTGCAAAAAAGCAGCATTACAGACGACTTTTTATGTAGTTCACAGCGTCTCCGACTGTGACGATTTTTTCCGCCTCTTCATCGGAAATTTCCATGTTGAATTCATCTTCAAGTTCCATGACGAGTTCGACGATGTCGAGCGAGTCAGCGCCCAGGTCGTCCTTAAACGACGCTTCGAGCGTCACTTGCGATTCGTCAACCCCCAGCCGGTCAACGATGATTTTCGTTACACGTTCCAATACATCGGCCATTGCGTTCACCTCCCTTCATGATTATAGTCGATTGGCAGAAAAAATACTAGCGCTGTTTTTCTTACGGCATCACCATGCCGCCGTCAACATGAAGCGTCTGTCCAGTCATGTAGCTCGCGGCGTCGGAAGCGAGGAAAGCGACGACGCGGGCGACATCATCCGGCTCGCCAAAGCGGGCGAGCGGAATTTGCTTTAACATTTCCGCCTTCAGCTCCGGGCTGAGCGCTTCGGTCATATCGGTCGTAATGAATCCTGGTGCGACGGCGTTAACGGTGATGTTGCGGCTGGCGAATTCGCGCGCCGCCGTCTTCGTCAGCCCGATGACGCCGGCCTTGGCGGCGACATAGTTCGCCTGCCCCGGATTGCCGATCACGCCGACGACCGAAGCAATGTTGACGATCCGCCCATAGCGCTGCTTCATCATCGGGCGCGTTGCCGCCTTCGTACAAAGAAATACTCCTTTTAAGTTCGTGTTAATCACGGCATCCCATTCTTCTTCTTTCATCCGCATCAATAAATTGTCGCGTGTAATGCCGGCGTTGTTGACCAAAATATCGAGGCGGCCAAAATGGTCAATCGTCGTTTTCACCATGCGCTCAACATCTTCAGCGCGGGCGACGTCCGCCTGCACGGCGATCGCTTCGCGGCCGAGCGAGCGGATGGCCTCGACAACTTCATTCGCTTTCGCCTCGCTGCCGGCGTAATTGACGGCAACGTTCGCCCCTTGGCGGGCAAGCTCCAGAGCGACCGCCCGGCCAATGCCGCGCGACGCCCCGGTCACAAGAGCAATTTTTCCTTCGAGCATCGCTTTATTCCCCTTTCAGCGCCGCAACGGTCGCTTCGAAGGAAGCAAGATCGTTCACCGCATAAACGCGGGCGTTGCGGTCGATTTTTTTCACAAGGCCGGACAACACTTTTCCCGGACCGATTTCGACAAACGTGTCGACGCCAAGCGAAAGAAGCGTGCGCACCGACTGCTCCCAACGCACCGGCGAATACAGTTGTTCAATGAGAAGGCGGGCGATGTCCTCTTTTTTCGTCACCGGCTCAGCAGTCACATTGGCGACGACCGGAATGACGGCGTCACGAATCACCAAACTGTCAAGAACCGCTTTCAGTTTTTCTGCCGCCGGCTTCATGAGAGCGGAGTGGAACGGACCGCTCACCTCAAGCGGAATGACGCGTTTGGCGCCGCGTTCTTTCAAAAGCTGAGCCGCTTTTTCCACTCCGGCTTTCGAGCCGGAGATGACAATTTGCCCCGGGCAGTTGAAGTTGGCCGGCTCGACCGGATCGCCTTGGGCGGCGATTTCATTTGTCACTGCTTCAAGCGCATCAGCGTCCATCCCAAGCACCGCCGCCATCGTCCCTTCACCGGCCGGCACCGCTTCATCCATCAGCTCACCGCGGCGGCGCACCGCGTAGACGGCATCGGCAAACGACATGGCGCCGGCGGCGACAAGCGCCGTATATTCGCCTAAGCTGTGGCCGGCAACATAGTCCGCTTTCAGCCCAGCGCCGTCGACAAGCTGGAGCAAGGCGATGCTGGCGGTCAAGAGCGCCGGCTGGGCGTTATATGTCAACGTCAGCTCTTCTTGCGGTCCGTTGAACATGAGCTTGGAAAGCGCGAATCCAAGCCGCTCGTCAGCCTCCGCGATGACGGCACGGGCGCGGTCGTCATGCTCGGCAGCGTCTTTCGCCATGCCGACCGTCTGCGATCCTTGGCCAGGAAATAAAAAGGCGATTTTCCCCATTTTTGATTCCTCCTTTACCGATTATGCCCGTTCCAGCTCCGCTCTGATCGTGCCGATGACATCATGAACCACCATCTCTCGCGCCTGGCGGATGGCGTGGAAGATGGCGTTCGCATCGGACGACCCGTGCGCTTTAATGACCGGAGCATTTAAGCCAAACAGCGCCGCGCCGCCATACTCCGAGTAGTCCATCATTTTTTTCAGCCCGGCGAGCTTTGGCTTGAGGACGGCGGCGGCCAGCTTCGCCGCGACGCCGCTTGTCAGCGTCTGCTTGAGCAAGGAAAAGAGCGCCAGCGCCGTCCCTTCAATCGTTTTTAACGCAACATTGCCGGCAAAGCCGTCGGCGACGACAACATCAGCCACTCCTTGCAGCAGATCGCGCGCTTCGACATTGCCGATGAAATGAAGGTTCGTTTCCTTGAGCAAGGCAAACGCCCGTTTCGTTGTTTCGTTTCCTTTTTGGTCTTCCGTTCCGACGTTCAGCAAGCCGATGCGCGGTTTTTCGACGCCGCGCACGTTCTTTGCGTACACATGTCCCATCAAAGCGTATTGCTGCAAATGTTCCGGCTTTGCATCGACGTTGGCGCCGACATCCAGAAAGACAAAGCCGCGCCCATCCAACGTCGGCAGCGTCGGGGCGAGCGCCGGGCGGTCGATGCTGGCTGCCCGCCCGACGACAAACAGTCCGGCTGCCATGAGCGCCCCGGTATTGCCGGCGGAAATGCAGGCAGCGGCGCGCCCTTCTTTCACTTCTTCCGCCATGCGCACCATCGACGAGTTCTTTTTGCGCCGCACTGCCCGCACCGGCTCATCATCTGCTTCGATCACTTCGTCGGTGTGGATGATCGAAATGCGCTCTTCACCCGTCACATGCGGGCGAATTTTCTCTTCATCGCCAATCAGCGTAATCTCGATGTCAGGGAAATGGGCGGCGGCCATAAGCGCCCCGCGCACGATTTCGCCCGGGGCATGGTCTCCACCCATGGCATCAACCGCGATATTCATTGCTGTCCCCATCCTTTTTCTCTATGTTTGAACGATACATTTCAAACGTACCAGAAAAGACGAGCTCCTGGCCGACGTAGCTGTTCACCTCGACGATTGTGCGCCCGTGCGCCGTTTTTCCGGTCACTTTCGCTTTGGCTACGACCCGCTCCCCTTCTTTCACTTGGCGCACAAAACGAATGGTCGCTTTCGCTGTCAGCGCCAGTTCATCATGGATGACAGCGACGGCAAGCGAGTTGGCCTGAGCGAACAAATGATGGCCGCGGGCGATGCGGGTGCGCCGAAAGACGTGCTCCTCTTTCACATCGAAAATCGAAATGGCGCTCGCATCCGGCTCGATGTCAATAATGTCGCCGATCACTTCTTCAAGCGGCAACGCCCGCACTTTATCAGCGAACGACTGGCGGGCGACATTCTTGATGCGCTCACGCAGTTCGGGAATCGACAGCTCAAGCCGATCAAGGCGGATCGTCTGCACGCTGACCGAAAATTTTTCGGCGAGCTCTTCATCGGTGATAAACGGGTTTTCCCGGATCGTCTCCTGCAACAACCGTTGCCGTTCGCGTTTGCTTTTTCTCATCGATTCGTGACACCGTCCGATTTTATGACTAGGTACTAAAAGTAATATATAATATCAAAAAACGAAATGCAAGCACAAAAAATGAACAGCGCCACATGCTGTCGGCCGCTGTGGATCCGACGCCCCCCTCGCCAAACGGCTTTCTGCTCCATCCTCGAGGCTCACAAACGAAATAGTGGGACAGGCATCTCCTGCCTCCTCCGTCCGAACAATAAAAATATAGGCTTTCACTGGCCAAAAAATCAATTACCATCTGTAGATGAGCAAATTCACTGACATAAATTGACAACTAAACAAAAAAGGAGACATGAACCCGATTCCTTGGTTAGAATAGATGTACCACCAACTATCCACAAGGAGGTTCATGTCTCATGAATAGATTAGCACATCACCAAGGAATCCACAAGTTTTTCTTCACGCTGGGGTTGACGCTGCAGCTTTCCAAACCGGTCATCAAGCATCTCATTCATATTGTCGATGCCTTGACCACCAAGGGATTCTCGGGAACATTGACTGATATTCATTACTGGAGCTTTCATCCGAATCATCGAACGACGCTCAGTCACTTTTTCACGAAAAGCCCTTGGAACGAGGAAAGGCTGCTTGGGAAGCTTCAAGAGTGGATCCTTTCCCAGGTCGAACGACTGGCCAAACGGAAGAATCAACCCCTTTTTGTTTCGATTGATGATACGATTTGCCAAAAAACGAAGCCTTCGTCACGGGCTGCGCACGCCATTCAAGGGTGCGACTGGCACTACTCGCATAAAGATCATCAATCGGTCTGGGGGCATTCGCTCGTTTGGCTGATGGTGCACACCTTCACGCAGGCGTTCCCATTTGCGTTCCGCCTGTATGACAAGAAAGCGGGAAAAAGCAAGATCGACCTGGCGATCGAGATGCTTTCCTCGCTCAAGGTGAAGCGGGCTCAGCCGGTGTATGTGCTCATGGATTCGTGGTATCCGTCCAAAAAGCTCATTGAAGCCTGCTTGAAACAGGGATTCCATGTCATCGCGATGCTCAAGACGAACCGGATTCTCTACCCGAAAGGCATCGCCATCCAAGCCAAGCAGTTCGCCCGCTATATCGAGTCCAAAGACACCCGCCTCGTCACGGTGGGGCAGGAGCGTTATCGCGTGTATCGCTATGAGGGGGCCATCCATGGCCTCGATGACGCGGTGGTGCTGCTGGCTTGGAAGGCGGATCAGCCGCTGACGCCGGAACATCTTCATTGCATCTTGAGCACCGACCGGGAACTCGGGGACGAAGACATCTTGCGTTACTACGCCCAGCGCTGGACGATCGAGTGCTTTTTCCGGCAGGCGAAAGATCAACTGAAGCTGGATGGATACCGCGTTCGCCACATTCGGGCGGTGAAACGGTATTGGGCGGTGGTGCTGTTGGCCTGCGTGTACAGCATCGCCGAATCCCGACAAAACCTCTCCACCGGGCTGGAGCTTCTTCGGTCGCGGAAAGACCACAGCGTCGTCGAGTTCATTTATGACGCTGCGAAGCAAGATATTCCCATTGATGTGATCAAAAAACAGCTCCGTATCGCGTAAGGGGTACCCTGTTTGTCTCTCTAACCATGGAAATTATTGTAATGAAAAATGCTCATCTACAGTTACCATAAAAAACAGCGGGGCGCGAATGCGCCGGCGCCTCCTCCCCTGTCTATTAATCTAGCTTTTCCCCATCGAGTATGCCGGACGTTTCCAGCTCGGCGCGCAGCCCGGCGTACGCCTCATCGCGCCAAAACGCGGCCGAGGAAACGAGCTTGGCGGCATCGCGGTGGGCGACTTCCAAAATGCGGTAATCATGCACTGGATCGCCGTAGCGGAATTCCGGGAGCCCGCTTTGTTTTGTACCGAAAAAATCGCCCGGACCGCGCAGCTCCAAATCTTTTTCGGCCAACACAAACCCATCGGCCGTTTCCGTCATGATGCGCATTCGTTCTTTGCCGACTTCCGATTTCGGGTCGGCGATCAAAATGCAGTACGACTGGGCGTCGCCGCGCCCGACCCGCCCGCGCAGCTGATGGAGCTGGGCGAGGCCAAACCGTTCGGCGTCGTAAATGACCATCACCGTCGCATTCGGTACATTCACGCCGACTTCAACGACCGTCGTCGAGACGAGCACATGGATGCGGTTTTCGCTGAACGCCCTCATGACGCGTTCTTTTTCGTCGGCCGACAGCCGGCCGTGCATCAAGCCGATCTCATATTTCCCGCGATAATAATGGACAAGCTGGCTATGGACATCGATGGCGTTTTGCACATCCAATTTGTCCGACTCCTCAATGAGCGGACAGATGACATACGCCTGATGACCACGGCGCAATTCCTTTTCGATAAAATCGAGCACGCGGGAGAACTGATGATGCTTCACCCAATACGTCTCGACTTTTTTTCGTCCGGCCGGCATTTCATCGAGCACCGATACGTCCATGTCGCCGAACGCCGTAATGGCGAGTGTGCGCGGAATCGGCGTCGCCGTCATCATCAATACATCCGGTGCATGCCCTTTCTCACGCAAAACGCGGCGCTGTTCGACGCCAAACCGGTGCTGCTCGTCCGTAATAACGAGGCCGAGCCGGCGAAACTGCACTCCTTCTTGAATCAAGGCGTGCGTGCCTACGACGATATCAATTGTTCCTTCTTCCAGTTCGGCAAGCACTGCTTTGCGCTGCTTTCCCTTCACTGAGCTTGTCAAGAGCGCGATCGTCACATCCGTATCGGCAAACAGCTCGGCGAGCGAGCGGGCGTGCTGTTCAGCCAGAATTTCCGTCGGCACCATCAGCGCTCCTTGAAATCCGGACAAAGCGGCGGCGTAAAGAGCGACAGCGGCAACGACCGTCTTGCCAGAACCGACGTCGCCTTGCAAAAGCCGGTTCATTTGCCGCGGCGAGCGCATGTCCGCCAAAATTTCGCCGATGACACGGCGCTGGGCGTTCGTCAAGACAAACGGCAATCCGGAAAGAAAGGACGAAAGCCGCTCTTCAGAAAACGAATGAACGACGCCGCGCCGCTCATCGCGCATCAATCGACGGAGCGCCTGCATTTTCAGCTGGTACAACAAAAACTCCTCATAGATGAGCCGGCGCCGCGCCTGATGCAATTCTTCGCGCGTGCGCGGAAAATGAAGGGCGCGGAGCGCTTCTTGTTTGTCGACAAGGCGATAAGCGCGGCGCAAAGCGGGCGGCAACGGGTCGGGAATGTGCTCGCCAAACTGTTCGAACGCCGCTTTCATCAACCGGCGCATCGTTTTCACCGTCAGTGGGCTGCGCACGGAGTAAACCGGCTCGATGCCGGTGGTCTCCGGAGCCGGTCCGAACCGAAGCTCGTAGGCGTTGATCGTTTGCCGATGCCGGTCCCATTTGCCGATCACCGTCACCGTCTCGTTCAGGGCGATTTTTTCCTTCAAATAGGGACGGTTGAAACAAACGACGGTGATCAAGTAGCGATCGGCCAGCATGCGGAAGGAAAGGCGCGATTTTTTCTTTCCGTAATACGTCAACAGCGGGGCACTGTATACTTTTCCTTCCACTGTCACTTTTTCTTCATGGCGGACGGCGGCCAAATCTTTTTGTTCGTAATCATCATAGCGGTACGGGGCGTACGCAAGCAGCTCACCGACCGTCGCGATGCCGATGTCGGCAAGCGCCGCCGCCGTCTCTTCACCGATGCCTTTGACCGCCGTCACCGGCTGCTGCATCGCTTCGTTCACTTCGATGCCGCAGAAGCGCCGAAAATGCGGGCCGCAATGGCGCGGCCAGTCGGCGTCGCGGCCAACCCCCCTTGCGCCGTTTCTTTGAGCACCACCGGCATGGCTGCACCGATGCGATACATCGCTTCAATCACTTCATCGCACGGGATGCGGCTTTTAATGCCGGCTAGCGCCATATCCGCAGCGATCATGGCGTTCGCCGCCCCCATCGCGTTCCGCTTGACGCACGGCACTTCGACCAGGCCAGCAACCGGGTCGCATACTAATCCCAACATATTTTTTAAGGCGATGGCCATCGCTTCGGCCGCTTGAGCAGGCGTCCCACCGGCCAGCTCAACCAGCGCCGCGGCGGCCATGCCGGCCGCCGACCCAACTTCGGCTTGACAGCCGCCGGCGGCGCCGGAAATCGAGGCGTTGTTGGCGACAATGTAGCCAAACGCCCCGGCTGTAAACAAAAACTCAATCATTTCCATTCTTGTCGGCCGCAGCTTCTCTTTCACGGCAAACAGCGTCCCCGGGACGACGCCGGCCGCCCCAGCCGTCGGCGTGGCGCAAATGACGCCCATCGCTGCGTTCACTTCGTTGGTCGCCATGGCTTTGCTGACGGCGTCTAAAATCGTCTCTCCGGACAAAAAACGGCCGCCCTCAATATAACGCTGCATCCGCACCGCATCTCCGCCCGTCAATCCGGAGCGGGACACAACCCCTTCGAGTCCCCTCTCGACGGCGCGCTCCATGACGGCTAGATGGTGATCCATTTGCGCGATCACCTCTTCCCGGCTTCGCCCGCTCACTTCCACTTCCTGACGAATCATCACTTCAGCGATTTTGATGCTGTCCTTTTCGGCCAACGCCACAAGTTCAGCCACATTGCGAAACATTTGATTCCCACCTGTCCTCTCTCCATCATGGCTTATCTTCTTTGATGCACATCAACATGAAACCGATTTCTTTTCAATCCGCAAGCTTCGCCACTTGAATGATGTTCGGCAGCTGCTCCAATTCTTGAATCAGATCATCGGTCAACGGCTGGTCAACTTCGATCGCCATGAGCGCCTCTTTCCCTTTCTCCTTGCGCGACACTTCCATATGGCCGATGTTGATTTTCTGTTTCGCCAACACCGAAGCCACCGCCCCAATCGTCCCATACCGGTCATTATGCATAATGAGCAGCGCCGGATGGTGGCCAGACAGCTTCAAGGCAAACCCATTCAATTCGACGATTTCGATTTTGCCGCCGCCGATCGAAATGCCGACGAGCTCAAGCTCGCCTTCATCATCGCCAATCCGCAGGCGCGCCGTATTCGGATGATGCGGAATCGCCTCCTCGGCGAAAAACGACACATCTACACCTTCCGCTCGGGCGATCTCAAGCGCATTCGGAAGACGTTCATCGAACGTGTCAAACCCAAGCAGCCCGGCGACAATGGCAACGTCGGTGCCATGCCCCCGATACGTTTCGGCAAATGAGCCGTAAAACGAAATGCGCGCCCACGTCGGCTTTCGGCCAAACAACTTGCGCGCAACCAAACCGATGCGCACCGCCCCGGCCGTATGTGAACTTGACGGCCCGACCATCACCGGGCCAATGATATCAAAGACGCTTTTGTATTTCATCTCCGCTATTCCTCCACAAAACAGAAAAATAAGAAAAATAGAAGGGAATGCTCCCTTCTATTATTCTAACATATTATTCGACGGAAATGATAAATGGATACAGCGGCTGCTTTCCGTTATGCACTTCCACTTCGACCCCGTCATGTTTTGTTTCCAAATAGGCAACGACTGTTTCCACATCGATCTCCGTTGCGTCTTCGCCGTACAAAATGGTCACGATTTCGCTTTCTTCATCAATGAGCGCATCAAGCAGCCGCTTCGTTACGGCGAGTTTGTCTTTGTCAGCGGCAATAATGCGGTCATCCCATAACCCCATGTAATCGCCCTTTTGAATCTCGATGCCGTCAATCGTCGTATCGCGCACGGAAAATGTCACTTGCCCCGTTTTCACTCGCGACAGCGCCGCCGTCATCGCCCGCTCATTTTGCTCGGCCGATTGCGCCGGATTGAACGCCAAGAGCGCCGCCAGACCTTGCGGAACCGTTTTCGACGGGATGACGATCACCCGCTGTTCGGAAAGCTCCGCCGCTTGTTTTGCCGCCATCACAATGTTTTTGTTGTTTGGCAGCACAAACACCGTTTCCGCGTTGGCGAGGCGGATGGCGTCAGCGATTTCTTCCGTGCTCGGGTTCATCGTTTGCCCACCTTCAATGATGGCGTGTGCACCGATGCTCCGAAACAGTTCAGCCACGCCAGCGCCCATGGCGACGGCGACGATGCCGTACGGCTTTGCTTCCTCTTTGGCAACGCCAGGAAGCGTTTTTGCCTCCTTGCCGACGATGTTGGCATGTTGTTCGCGCATGTTTTCAATTTTAATATTGATCAAGCTGCCGTAGCGTTGACCGTATGTCAGCACCTCACCCGGCGTTTCCGAATGGATGTGCACCTTAACAAGCTCTTCATCCGCGACAACGAGCAAGGAGTCGCCGAACTGGCTTAACTCGCGGCGGAACGTTTCTTCGGAAAACGGGTGCTCGGCCAGCTTTTCGGGCTCAAAACGGACCATAAATTCCGTACAGTAGCCAAACTCGATCTCATCGGCATGAATATGGCTTTGCGCGCTTTGATGGTGCACCATTTTCACTAGATCGTCCATCCGCGCCTCAGCGCGTGCGGCGCTCACGATTTCTCCTTTCAAAGCAGCAAGAAACCCTTCATAGATGTATACGAGCCCTTGACCGCCGCTGTCGACGACACCGACTTCCTTTAAGATCGGGAGCAATTCGGGTGTGCGCTGCAGCGCCGCTTTCGCCTCGGCGAGCGCCGCTTCCATCACGGCGATCACGTCGCGTTCTTTTTTTGCCACCTCCACCGCCTTGCGCGCCGCTTCTTTGGCAACGGTGAGGATCGTCCCCTCAACCGGCTTCATCACCGCCTTATAGGCTGTGTCCACCCCCGCCTGCAAAGCGGCGGCGAATTCGAAGCTGTTCACCGCTTGTTTGCCTTCGACTGCCTTGGCAAATCCGCGGAACAGCTGCGACAAAATGACGCCGGAATTGCCGCGCGCCCCCATCAACAGCCCTTTTGCCAGCGCCGCGGCGACGTTGCCGATATGGTCGGAGGCATTCGCCTTCACTTCTTTCGCCCCGGACGTCATCGACAAGTTCATGTTTGTTCCTGTATCGCCATCTGGAACCGGAAAGACGTTCAGCGCATCGACCGTCTTGGCGTTGTTCGCCAAATGTGCGGCCCCTTGCTGCACCATATCGGCAAATCGTCTTCCGTCAAGCGTCCTCATTGTCACCGGCTAACTCCTCCTTACTACGGGTTTGACACCCGAACCCCTTGAACGTAAATATTGATCGACTGAACCGCCAGCCCGAGCGTCTGATCGAGCGTGTACTTCACTTTCGACTGCACGTTATGAGCGACTTCGGAAATTTTCGTTCCGTAGCTGACGATGATGTACATATCGATATGTACCTCGCCGTTTTCTTCGCGGACAATAACCCCTTTGGAAAAATTCTCCCGGCGCAAAATTTCCGACAGCCCATCGCGAATTTGGTTTTTCGACGCCATTCCGACAATGCCGTAGCAATCGACGGCAGCTCCCCCCGCGATCATCGCAATGACTTCATTGGCGACTTCGATGCGCCCGTATTTCGTTTGCCATTCGATCGACATGCTCGTTCCCCCTTTGCGTATCTCGCACAGCTACCCCTATTGTACTATAACGCTTTCTGTTTTCAAAGCGCTTCCCGTCCGCCCACTAGTATTATTTAGCCGAAAACTGAAATATATGTCAAGGACAGTTTCTTGAAAGAAAACCGCACGTCTATTGCAATCCCTACAGTTGTATGGTAAATTATAATAGTGTTTTTAGAGGGATGTGAAAGCAAGGAGGGAAAAACGATGGCGAAGTGCTTCATTACCGGCAAGAAGAAATCGTTCGGCAACTCGCGTTCGCATGCCATGAACGCCAGCCGCCGCACATGGAAAGCCAACTTGCAAAAAGTGCGCATTTTAGTTGACGGCAAACCGAAACGCGTTTGGGTTTCGGCGCGCGCGCTGAAATCTGGAAAAGTGAAACGCGTCTAACGGCCTAACGAAAAGAAGCCGCCCAAAAGGTTGCAACCCTCCTTTTGTTCGGCGGCAACAAAAAAGCACCAAAAATGGTGCTTTTTTCTTATCCTTTTTTAAATGCGTTCAACACCGCCCGCACGATTCCGCCTAAAAATCTCGGCAGCTTGATCGTATAAAACTTCATCCCGATTCCCTCCTCACACCGATCATAACGAGCTTCCCGCCATTTCCTTATCCATTATATTCCGTCATAAGCCAAGCGCGACTACGGGCAGCCGGCAAAATCGCTGCTCCTTATCATCATTAATATGCCTTCTGAAAACGAAAAAGTACCGGAAGATTGGATAAGTTCGTTACTAATACATAATGTCGAACCGCGGGAAATATGACAGTTTGTTAGCGGATATTTAAATCCGGTAAGCGTAAGCTCCGCCACCGTTTCGGAAATCGGGATGTATGACACATAGCGGTATCGATCGTCGCGCGCAACCGTATGCACGCCGGGCAGATGGACGGTGAGCACGTTTTGCCGGTCGATGAGTTCAATGGGCCGCCCGGCGTACTTTAACAGCAGCTCAACGTTGCCAAACAAATGGTCAAGCCGCCCGCCGGTCGCCCCAAACAGACGGATGGCCCCATCTGTCTGCCTAACCGCCCAGTCAAGAGCGATCTCCATATCCGTTTTATCTTTTTCCGCCGGCCAAATGTCAAGCTCCGGCAGCATCTCCCTTAGCCGCTTGACCTCCTCTGCCGGCAGCGAATCAAAATCGCCAAACGCCCGCACCGGACGGAGTCCGAAATCCAGCAGCGCTTTCGTACCGCGGTCGACGCCGACCCACTGCACATCGTTCCCATCATACGAGCGCAAATCGGGAAGAAGGTGGCGCGGACCGCCGCCGACAATATGGATCAACACATGCGTTTCCCCCTTTCAGCAAGGGCCGAGGCGGCCATCTTCCGTCCTTTTCTTTGCTCTCATCACCCTGCGGCTCGATAAGATGGCAAAAGCGGCGCTGCCTTTTTGGCTAGTTGGCGCACACTTCGCGAAGCGTGCGAATGGCGGCGGCTCGATCCCGTTCATTGTAGATGGCCGAGCCGGCGACAAGCACGTTCGCCCCGGCTTCCACGCAAAGCGGCGCCGTTTCCGCATTGATGCCGCCGTCGACCTCAATATCGACCTCTTTATTTTGTTCGCTGGCCATCCGGGCGACCTCACGGATTTTTGGCACGACCGCCGGAATGAACGCCTGTCCGCCAAACCCTGGATTGACCGTCATCAACAAGACGAGATCGACATCACCGATCACATGGCGGATCATCTCGACCGGTGTATGCGGATTGAGCACCACCCCGGCTTTGACGCCTTGTTCTTTGATAAAATGAATCGTCCGATGCAAATGCACGCACGCCTCAACATGGACGGAAATCACATCCGCGCCCGCTTTCGCAAACGCCGGAATGTATCGGTCCGGGTCGGCGATCATCAAATGGACGTCAAGCGGCAGCTTCGTCACCGGTCGAATGGCGGCCACGACCGGCGGCCCGAACGTTAAATTCGGCACGAAATGCCCGTCCATGATATCGACGTGAATCCAATCCGCCCCGCCTTCCTCGACCGAACGAATCTCCTCAGCCAGGCGGGCGAAATCGGCTGATAAAATCGATGGCGCAATTCGAATCATGTTCAATACCTCGGCTTTCGTTCTTTCATTTCGGCAACAAAACTAACGTAGTGGTCATAGCGGTACGACGGAATCTCCCCGGCCTCGACCGCCTCACGCACAGCGCATTTCGGCTCGGCGATATGAAGGCAGCCGCGGAACTTGCACCCTTCCCCGTACGTTCGGAATTCAGGAAAATAATGCGGCAATTCGTCAAGCTCGATCTGGTCGAACTCAAGTGCACTAAACCCTGGGGTGTCGGCGACAAGCCCACCGGCGACCTCAAGCAGTTCGACATGGCGGGTCGTATGCTTGCCGCGCCCTAAATGGGTGGAAATGTCGCCCGTTTTCAACCGCAAATCCGGACGGAGCGCGTTTAATAGGGACGATTTGCCGACGCCGGACTGCCCGGCGACGACTGAGACGCGGCCGCGAAGGCGCAACGCCAGTTCATCGAGGCCGCCCTTGGTCACTGCTGACGTTTCAATCACGTCGTAGCCGATGCGCCGGTAATCATGCACGTAGCGGGCAATCTCTTCTTTTGATTCGCCATCCAACAAATCGATTTTGCTGATGACAATGATCGGCGTGATGCGTTTCGATTCAACCAAGACAAGAAAGCGGTCGAGCAGCTTGGCGCTGAAGTCCGGGCTTACAGCCGAAAAGACTAAAATCGCCTGTTCGACGTTGGCAATCGGCGGCCGCACAAGCTCATTTTGCCGCTCGCCAATCTCCAAAATATAGCCTTCCGTTTCGCTCGTCGCCTGAAAAACGACGCGGTCGCCGACGAGCGGCGTCACTTTTTTCTTGCGGAACACACCGCGCCCGCGGCATTGGAACACGCGGCCTTCGGACAGGACGTAATAAAATCCGCTTAACGCCTTAATGATTTGCCCTTCCGCCATAGCCTCACCCCTTTTTTCCGTTATTTTCTGGGTACGGGATCGATCCTTCCTCTTTGACGACATTGTTGACAATGACGCGGTAATAAGCGGTCTCCCCATATGGAATTTCAAACTCGACCATCTCGGTCGCTGGCGCCGTCAGCCGGTATGTTTTGTATGGCGTTGACATATTGTGGGTGGCATCTTGGATGTAAAGCTGGGCTTCAACCATTTGCCCCGGCATCGCCGGTTCATATGGGATCATAATCTCTTTCACTACCGTTTTGGACGGCTTCGGCTCCGGCCCGCGGGAAATGACGACTGTGATGGTTTCCCCTTTTTTTACCCGCTCGTTCGCCGCTGGAGTTTGCGAAATGACAAGCCCTTCTGGCACCTCGTCCGAATACTCGTACTTCACGTCAATGCGCAGCCCTTGATCCGCGCCGTAGTCGCGCACGCTTTTTTCCGTATAGCCAGTCAAATCTTTAACGGTGACCTTCTCCGGCCCGAGGCTGACGGTGAACATCACTTCCGTTTCATCAGGCACGACTTCATCACCGGCGTACGGGTATTGATCCAAAATCGTCCCTTCCGGCTTGTCGCTGTAGCGGCCGCTGCGTGTGATGCGGGTAAATCCTTCGGCGCGCAGCTCCTCCTCCGCCGCAGCAATATCATCGCCAATGAAGCTTGGAAATTCGATTTTCTTTTTTCCAATGCTTTTATAAATAATGACGCCGGCACCTTTCTTCACCGTCATGCCGGCTTCTGGATCGGTGCGCACGACTTTTCCTTCTTCGATTTGATCATCTTCTACATCGATCGTATCTTTGATTTCCAAACCGAGCGACGACAGCTGTTCAACAGCGTCATCATAGTTTTTGTTGACCACGTTCGGCATCGTCACTTCTTTTGGAAAAATGAGGTCCGGAATCCATGTGACCGCGCTGATGCCGGCAGCTCCAATGAACAGCAAGGCAGCCACAAGCCAGGCAATCCATACCCGTTTCCGCTTCGGTTTCGGTTCGCCCGTCGTATGAACCGGTTCGCTCGTTTTTTCCTCGTACACAAGCGTCTCTTGCTCCAACGCCGCGCTTTCCGCATGTTTGATCATCGGAATGGCTTTCGTCGCTTCCTCATCGTCATCGGGTATGGTAAATTTCGGCTCATTGCGCCGCCTTGGATCCAGCGCTGTCCGAATGTCCTCGTTCATTTCGCGCGCGGATTGGTAGCGGTAAAACGGGTCTTTCGCCGTCGCTTTTAAAATAATGTTTTCCACACTTTGCGGGATGTCCGGATTCCACGCCTTCGGCGACGGCGTTTCCGCCTGCAAGTGCTTCAACACGATCGAAACGGCTGATTCGCCGGAAAACGGCAGCCGACCGGTGACGAGTTCAAACATGACAATGCCGAGTGAATAAATGTCTGATTTTTCAGTAGCGATGCCCCCGCGCGCCTGCTCCGGCGACAAATAATGAACCGAACCGAGCACCGAGTTGGTCTGCGTGATCGTCGTGCCGCTCATCGCCACAGCGATGCCGAAGTCGGTCACTTTCACATTGCCGTGCTCATCAAGCAAAATGTTTTGCGGTTTAATGTCGCGATGGATGATGCCGTTCTCATGGGCATGGGCGATCGCTGATGTCAGCTGGTCCATGATGCCAAGCGCCCGTTCGACCGGAAGCGGAGCGTGCTGCTGGATGTATTGCTTCAGCGTCGCGCCGCGCACATATTCCATGACGATGTAATAGACGCCTTCCTCTTCGCCGACGTCATAAATGGAGACGATATGTTCATGGTTTAAGCTCGTCGCCGCTTGCGCCTCGCGGCGGAACCGTTTGATGAACTGATCATCATTGGCAAAATCAAGGCGGAGCACTTTGACAGCAACATCGCGTTCCAAAATCATATCGCGGGCCAAATACACGTTGGCCATGCCGCCGCCGCCGATGAGGCTGATGATTTTATAGCGGTCATTCAATCGCTTTCCAATGAGCACGCCGATCACCCACCTTCACGTTCCGCTGAAACATCGATGACCGCCAGCGAAATGTTGTCTTCTCCGCCCCGCCCGTTGGCGAGCTGGATAAGCGCCTCCGCCTTCTCTTCCAGCGTGCCGGCACCCGTCAAAATATGTATCATGTCCGCTTCCGGCACTTTATTGGACAACCCGTCCGAACATAACAACAACATGTCGCCCTCGTCGAGCGCCACTGTTTTCACGTCGATTTTCACCGCCGGTTCCGTGCCAAGCGCCCGCAACAGCACGTTTTTGCGCGGATGATGCTCAGCCGCTTCTTTCGAAAGTTGCCCGCTTTTGACGAGCTCATTGACCAACGAATGGTCGTCGGTCAGCTGCTGAATTCCGCTTTTGTTGAGCACGTAGCAGCGGCTGTCGCCGATATGGGCAACCGTCGCAAACGAATTAGCGCAAACGGCGGCGACGACCGTCGTCCCCATTCCTTGACATTCCGGGTGGGAACAGGCATGGCGAAACAGTTGTTCGTTCGCCGCCGCAATTTGCGTCTTGAGCCATTGCTCCGCCTCAGCCGGTGAAGCAAGGCCACTCTCTTTCTCCCATCGCTCCTGCAAATACGCCACCGCCATGGAACTGGCCACATCACCGGCGCGATGGCCGCCCATCCCGTCAGCGACGACCGCTAAATATTGGCCGCTTTGATTGACAAATACGCCGCCGCTGTCTTCGTTATGTTCGCGAATTTGGCCGATGTCAGTTCGGAAAACGGCTCGCATCCGATTCACCTCGTCTCCTCTTTTCGCTCCTTCGCGCGAAGCTGTCCGCAGGCGGCATCGATGTCGTGTCCATGTTCGCGGCGAATGGTGACATTGATTCCATGTTTTTTCAACGCCCGTTCAAAGGCGAAAATTTGGCTGCGCGGCGTGCGCACATAGTTGCGCTCCGGCACGTAGTTAACCGGAATCAAATTCACATGGCATTTCAGCCCTTTAATCAGCTCGGCCAACTGCTCGGCGTGCTCAAGCTGGTCGTTCACCCCGCCGAACAATCCGTATTCAAACGTCACGCGCCGGCCGGTTTTTTCAATGTAATACCGAACCGCCTCCATCAACTTGGGCAGCGGGTACGCTTTATTGATCGGCATGAGTTTCGTCCGCAGCTCATTCGTCGGTGCATGCAACGAAATGGCGAAGTTGATTTGCATTCCTTCATCGGCAAATTGGTAAATTTTTGGGATGATGCCGCTGGTGGAAACGGTGATATGGCGGGCGCCAATGTTCAACCCTTTTGGGTGATTGACGATGCGCAAAAACTTGATGAGCGCATCGTAGTTGTCGAACGGCTCGCCGATGCCCATGACGACGATGCTGCTGACGCGTTCATTCGTGTCATCGAGCGCCTTTTGCACTTGCACGACTTGGGCGACGATCTCGCCCGCCTCTAAATGACGCTTCAGTCCGCCGAGCGTCGAAGCGCAAAACGTGCAGCCGATGCGGCAGCCGACTTGCGTCGTGACGCACACCGAATTGCCGTAGTTATGACGCATGAGCACCGTCTCGATCGAATAGCCGTCATGGAGCTCAAACAAAAATTTGATCGTTCCGTCTTTAGACGTTTGTTTGACCACGGTTTTCAACGTCGTGATCGAAAACGATGACGCTAGCTGTTCGCGCAGCCGCTTCGGCAAATTCGTCATGTCGGCAAAATCGGTGACACGGTTTTGATACAGCCACTCGTAAATTTGCGTGGCCCGAAACGGCTTTTCGCCTTGAGCGACAAGCCATTCCTTCAATTCGTCTAGCGTGAGCGAATAAATCGATGGCAACGGAGGCTGCGTTTCGCCGACAGAGCGGCGGGCAGCCGGACGAACCATTTCCATGCTTTTACACCTTCTTTCGCAGTCGGGCGATAAAAAACCCGTCAGAGTCAAAATGATGCGGCAAAAGCTGCAACATGCCGCCTTTCACATGCGGCCGCACCGGTTCCGGCATCCGTTCGGCAAGGCTGGCGTCGAGGAAAAAGTCCGGATGATCCGCTAAAAAGCGGGCGATGGCTTCTTCATTTTCCTCGCGCTCCACCGTGCATGTGCTGTAGACAAGCGTACCGCCTTTTTTCAAAAGCGGGGCGGCCGCCCGCAAAATGGCTTGCTGAATCTCGACAAGCGCGGCGATGGCGTCTTTCCCTTTCGTATATTTGATCTCCGGTTTGCGGCGAATGACGCCGAATCCAGTGCACGGCGCATCGACCAAAACGCGGTCAAACGATTCCGGGGCAAACCGCTCGCCGAGCCGGCGGCTGTCAAGGGCGAGCGTCGCAACGTTGTCAAGCCCGAGCCGCTTGGCCTGCTGTTCGATCATCATTACCTTACGTTCGTGGATATCAACAGCAACGACCTCGCCGCGCCCGTCCATCCGCTCGGCGATATGGGTTGTTTTCCCGCCCGGCGCCGCGCAGCAGTCAAGCACCCGCTCGCCGGGGGCTGGGTCGAGCGCTCGAGCGACAAGCATTGAGCTTTCATCTTGAATCGTCAGCCAACCGGCGCGAAACGTCTCCGTATGAGCCAAATTCCCTTTTTCCGCCCGGATGGCCTCCGGAGCGACATGGCCAGGGATTGCCTGCATCCCTTCAGCGCGCAGCCGCTCAAGCGCTTCTTCGACAGTCGCACGCAGCCGGTTGACGCGGGCCGTTGATTGCGGCGGGCGCAAATTCGTCTCGCACATGCGCGCCGCTTCTTCATAACCATATTGCTGGATCCAGCGCCGAACGAGCCACTCGGGATGGCTGGTGGCAAGGGCGAGCCGCTTGCCCGCGTCATCAACCGCCTCGATCGACGGCAGCCCCTCGCGGCCGATGGCCCGCAATACGCCGTTGACAAGTGAAGCAATGCCGCGATGGCCGCGCCGTTTGGCGATTTCAACCGCTTCAAAGACGGCGGCGCGGTCGGGAACACGATCCAAATACACCATTTGATACAGCGTCAACCGAAGAAGCACGCGCACCCACGGCTCAAGCCGGCGCGCCTTGCGCAAAAACGGCGCCAAATAATAATCGAGCGTGTCGCGCCGTTGCACCGTGCCGTAGACAATCTCGGTCAACAGCGCCGCATCGCGCCCGTCAAGGCGTCCTTTTTGAATGGCTTCGTTTAATTGCAAATGACTGTACGCTCCTTTTTGTTCAATGGCTAACAGCGTATCTAAAGCAAGTTCACGTACGTTCATGATCCTCTCCTAGCTTCATGCCGACCGCCAGCCGGCTGCCGGCGCCGCGCAAAAATTCGCCCGCCGCCATCCGTTTTTTTCCGGCCGGCTGCAATTCGGTGATGCGAATGGCTGTCTCATTGCCGGTGGCCACGACAATGCCGTTTTCCTCGAGCGCCAAAATCGTGCCCGGCGGCGCCGAACGGGGCGCCGGCACTTTTTCACCCCACCAAACCTTCCAAATGTGCCCATCCTGCGTTGTATACGTGACCGGCCACGGATGGAAGGCGCGAATATGGTTGTAAATGGCTTCGCCGGGCTGCGTCCAATCGATCCGCTCCTGCTCGCGGCGAATGTTCGGCGCATACGTCGCTTTCTCCTCATCTTGCGGAACGGGCGCAATGTTTCCTTCCAATAAAAGTGGAAGCGTTTCTGATAGTAGTTTAGCCCCGGCGGCGCTCAATTTATCATGGAGCGTGCCGACCGTATCCGTTTCGGCAATCGGCACTTCGACTTGCGCTAACATGTCGCCGGCGTCCAACCGCTCCACCATATACATGATCGTGACGCCCGTTTTCGTTTTCCCTTGCCAAATGGCGTAATGGATCGGCGCCCCGCCGCGCAGCTCGGGCAGAAGCGAGGCATGGACGTTGATGCAGCCGTATTTTGGTGCATCAAGCAGCGCTTTCGGCAAAATTTGCCCGAACGCAGCCGTGACAATCAAATCGGGCGCAAACGCCAGCACTTGTTCGTATTGCTCCGGCTCGCGAATTTTTGTCGGCTGCAGCACCGGGATGCCGCGGCGCTCCGCTTCCACTTTCACCGGGGGCGGAACGGGCTCGCGCTTCCGCCCTTTTGGCTTATCCGGCTGGGTGACGACCGCTGCAACATGATAACCGTCATCAAGCAGCTGGCGCAAAATCGGCACGGCAAAGTCAGGTGTTCCCATAAACACAATGTTCGTCATTGGCATCTATCCTTCCAATTCTTCAAGATCGCAATATCGAATCACTTTCGACGTAAACAGCACGCCGTGCAAATGGTCGATTTCATGCTGCAGGGCGCGCGCCAAAAAACCGGTCGCGGAAAGCGTAAACGGGCGGCCGCGCCGGTTTTGCGCCCGCACTTTCACAAATTTCGCGCGCGGCACTTCGCCAAACAAACCAGGAAAGCTCAAACAGCCTTCAACATCCACTTGTTCGCCGCGCGCCTCGATCACGACCGGGTTGATGAGCTCAATGCGTCCGTGCTCATCTCCGACATCAACGACCGCAACCTGTTCCGCGACGCCGATTTGCGGGGCAGCTAGGCCCACCCCGTCAGCGGCAAGCATCGTTTCATACATATCGTCAAGCAGCCGCCCGAGCCGACGGTCAAATATCGTCACCGGCGCGCACGGCTGTTCCAAAATTGGATTTGGATGCATCACAATCGACAAAACGGCCAATGTCATTCCTCCATCTTCACATCATCATATACGGATTCGTGTCGACCGTAATCGTCACTCCGCCATGGGCGGCATCGGCTTGGTAGCGGTCGATGACCGCCTTGAGCGCCGCGGTCAAATTCGGCTCCCGTTTGTATTTTATCATGCATTGGTAGCGATATCTATCGTGAAGACGGGCGATTGGCGAGGCAACCGGGCCGAGAACGACCGCTTCGTGCGACAGATGCTTGCGCAAATAGGCGGCGATCTTTTCCGCCGCTTTGGCCGCAGCCGGCGCCTCTTCGTGGGCGGCGGTAATGAGCGTCAAATAATAGTACGGCGGATAGCCGTGCGCTTTGCGCAGCGCCATCTCCCGCTGGTAAAAGGCGCGGTAGTCGTGGCGGGCGGCCAGTTCAATGCTGTAGTGGTCAGGCGTATACGTCTGAATGATGACTTCGCCGGGCAGCTCGTGCCGCCCGGCGCGCCCGCTCACTTGCGTCAACAGCTGGAACGTTTTTTCCGCGGCGCGGAAATCGGGCAAATGAAGCATCGTGTCGGCCGCCAGCACACCAACAAGCGTGACGTTCGGAAAATCAAGTCCTTTGGCGATCATTTGCGTGCCGAGCAAAATATCGGCTTCCTTGGCGGCAAAACGGGAAAGCAGCTCTTCATGCGCCCCTTTGCGGCCGGTCGTGTCGACATCCATGCGGATGACGCGCGCTTTCGGCAGCAACCTCGTCAGTTCTTCTTCCACTTTTTGCGTGCCGGTCCCGAAAAAGCGGATGTGTTCGCTTCCGCACGATGGACAGCGAGGGACAAGCGGCTCTTCATGCCCGCAATAATGGCATTTCATCCGCTCGCCGGCGCGATGGTACGTCAACGAAATGTCGCAGTGCGGACAGCGGATGACATAGCCGCAGCTGCGGCACATGACAAACGTCGAATAACCGCGTCGATTCAACAGCAACACTGCCTGCTCGCCGCGCTCAAGCCGGCGGCGCAATTCGTCAAGCAACCGGCGTGAAAACATCGAACGGTTGCCGCTTCGCAGCTCCTCGCGCATATCGACGACATGAACGTCCGGCAGGCCGCGGTCGCTGATGCGCTCCGGCAGCTCGAGCAGCTCGTACACCCCTTTGGCGGCGCGGGCGAACGTCTCAAGCGAGGGGGTGGCGCTGCCAAGCACGACCGGGCAGCTGTGGCGGCGAGCGCGGTAAATGGCGACATCGCGCGCATGATAGCGCGGCATTTCTTCTTGCTTGTAGCTCGTCTCATGCTCCTCATCGATGATGATCATCCCTAAGTTTTCAAATGGGGCAAACACAGCCGAACGCGCACCGACGACAAGCTGCACTTCTTTCCGGTGAATTTTCCGCCATTCGTCATATTTTTCGCCGACCGACAGCCCGCTGTGAAGCACCGCTACTTTCGAGCCGAACCGGCTTTTGAAGCGCTCGACCATTTGCGGCGTCAGCGAAATTTCCGGCACGAGAACGATCGCTTCCTTTCCTTGGCGCAACGCTTCATCAATCGCCTGCATATACACTTCCGTCTTCCCGCTGCCGGTGACGCCATACAGCAAAAACGTGCGATGCTCCCCAGCGCGCACCGAAGCGGCGATCTTCGCCAACGCCGCCTCTTGCGCCTGGGTGAGCGCCGGCGGCTCGCTCGGCTGAAACGTGCGATGCTCGTACGGGTCGCGGTACACCTCGACATCGTTCAGCACCACAAATCCTTTGTCGACGAGCGCTTTCAGCGGCGCTGAGGAGACGCCAAGCACCGCTTGCAGTTCGGCAACCGACGCCGCCTTCCCTTTTTCAAGCAAAAATGAAAGCACCTCTTTTTGTCTTGCCGGCAGCGACCCGAGCTCCTGTTTCGCCTGTTCCGATGGAATGGCAAGAGCGGCGTGCTTCACCGTTTTCTTGCCCGCTTTTTCTTTCACCTTGTAGACCTCCTCGAGCACGCCCTGCTGCACCGCTTTTTGCGCCGCCCGCCATAAACCGGCCGCCTCAACCTCTTTCCAAGCGGCTTCCGTCCGCCCGGCAAACAGCGGCTTTACCTCATCCGGCAACCTCTCTCTCTTCTCTTCATCTGTCAAACGGAGCGTTTTTTCATATTTCGCCCGCATCGCTGCCGGCAGCATCGCCTGGTACGCCGAAATGGCAAAACAAAGCGTCGTTTCCGTTAAATAGCGGCCAAGATCAAGCAGCTCTTCGTTTAACACCGGCACGACATCAAGCACATGCTCAATCGGTTTCAGTTGTTTGATGTCGGAATGGTCTTTCACATCAACGACAAACCCTTGCAAACGCCGCGCCCCAAACGGCACCGTCACCCGCATGCCCGGCTGGATGATGCCTTGCCAGCGTTCCGGAATCAAATAATCAAACGGGCGGTCCGTCTGCCGGGACGGGACATCGACAATCACGGATGCTACTTTCATCGAATCGCCTCGATATACGCGTGAATTTCTTTTAAAATTTCCTCGGCCGCCTCGCGTTTCGTCATGAGCGGCAGCGGCCGAACGACGCCGTCGCGGCGGAAGATGGTGACGATGTTCGTATCGCCGGCAAACCCTGCCCCTTCTTCGGTGACATTGTTGGCGACGACCATATCAAGCCGCTTTTCTTCAAGCTTTTTTAACGCATACTGTTCAAGGTTGTCCGTCTCAGCGGCAAATCCAACTAAAATCTGTCCCGTTTTCCGCTCACCAAGCGCTTTCAAGATGTCCACCGTCCGCTCCATCTCCACCACATAATCACCCGGTTGCTTTTTGATTTTGGACGCCGCCACATATTTCGGCCGATAATCGGCGACCGCCGCCGCCTTGATCACGATGTCCGTTTCCGCAAACCGAGCCATCACCGCTTCATACATCTCTTCCGCCGATTCAACCGCCACCGTCTCGACGCCATCGGGCGAAGAAAGCGCCGTCGGTCCGGAGACAAGCGTCACCGAAGCGCCGAAGCGGGCCGCCGCTTCGGCGATGGCGTAGCCCATTTTGCCGCTCGAATAGTTGGAGAAATAGCGGACTGGATCAAGCCTCTCCCGCGTCGGCCCAGCGGTGACAAGCACACGCTTCCCGCGAAACAGCGGCGGATCACCGGCAAAAAAGCGCTCGATATGGGCGATGATGTTCTCCGGCTCCTCCAGCCGCCCTTTGCCGATGTAGCCGCACGCCAAATAGCCTTCCGACGGCTCGATGAACCGGTAGCCGAATTGGCAGAGCCGCTCAATGTTCGCCTGGACGGCCGGATGCTCATACATATGGACGTTCATCGCCGGAGCAATCCAGACGGGCGCTTTCGTCGCCAAAATCGTCGTCGTCACCATATTGTCGGCGATGCCGGCGGCCAGCTTCGCCATCGTATTGGCCGTCGCCGGTGCGACCAAAACGAGATCAGCCCAGTCCGCCAAATCGATATGGGCGATGACGGCCGGGTTGTTTTCGGCAAACGTATCGACATACACTTCCTGGCGCGACAAAGCTTGAAACGTGAGCGGTGTAATGAACTGGCACGCCCCTTCTGTCATGATCACTTTTACTTCAGCGCCGCGCTGGGTCAACTGGCTGGTGAGCGCCGCCGCCTTGTACGCCGCCACCCCCCCGGTCACACAAAGCAAAATATGTTTTCCCTTGATCATGTTGGCCACCCCCCCCGACATTGAAAAAAATAACAACCTAAAGCTAGGTTGTTATTTTTCCTCCTCCACTAATTCGACCTTGTCACCAGCGATTTCCTCGAGCGCCTGGCCGACAAATTTTTTCGACACCGGCTTTTTCACCATCAACTCCGCACCGTCCTGCAGCTCGCGCGCCCGTTTGGCCACCACCGTGACGAGCTTGTATTTCGAATCGACTTTTTGCATCAGCAAATCGATGGAAGGATACAGCATCGTCATTCCACCCCCAACATCCGTTTATATCGCTCGGCGACGCGTTCGCGCCGGCAATGTTCGGCGATGACGATCGCCTTGATCCGCTCGCAGGCGAGCTCCACTTCATCATTTTCCACGACATAGTCGTACTCGTCCATCATTTCAAGCTCCTCTTTCGCCGCCCGCAGCCGATTTTCAATCAGCTCTTTCGACTCGGTGCCGCGTCCCATGATCCGCTTTTCAAGCTCCGTGAGGCTTGGCGGAGCAAGGAAAATGAAGAGCGCCTCTGGAAACGCCCGCCGTACTTTCATCGCTCCCTGCACTTCGATCTCTAAAAACACATCTTTCCCTTCGGCAAGCGTCTTCTCCACGTAGTCGATCGGCGTGCCATAGTAGTTGCCGACGTATTCCGCCCACTCGAGCAGCTTGTTTTCCCGAATCATTTGTTCAAACTGCTCGCGCGTGCGGAAGAAGTAGTCGACGCCTTCCACTTCGCCTTCGCGCGGCTTGCGCGTCGTGACCGACACCGAATAATGAAGATTGATGTCCGGCTGTGAAAACAGCGCCTTGCGCACCGTTCCTTTGCCAACGCCAGACGGACCCGACATGACGATCAACAACCCACGTTCGTTCTTCAACGCCCAAAACCCTACCCTTCCTCGGAGAAATCGTCGCTTCCATATAAGCGGTTCGCCACCGTTTCCGGCTGCACGGACGACAAAATGACGTGATCGCTGTCCATAATGATGACGGCGCGCGTCCTCCGCCCGTGCGTCGCGTCAACAAGCTTGCCGCTTTCGCGCGCATCTTGAATGATTCGTTTGATCGGCGCCGAATCAGGGCTGACAATCGTAATGATGCGGGCGGCTGACACCATGTTTCCGTACCCGATATTGATAAATTTCATCATCATGACACGCCCACCTGCCATATCCGATATTGTTGCCGCCAATAAGTCGTTTTAAACAGTTATTCCACGTTTTGCACTTGCTCGCGCATTTTCTCAAGTACGCTTTTCATCTCAACGACTTGCGCGGCAATCAGGCTGTCGTTTGCCTTGGCGCCGATCGTGTTGACTTCCCGGTTCAACTCTTGCACCAAAAAGTCCAGCTTCCTCCCGATCGGTTCGTCCATTTCTAAGGCGTCTGCCATTTGCGCCAAATGGCTGCGGATGCGTTTCAATTCCTCATGAATGTCCGCCTTTTCGGCAAACACCGCCACTTCTGTGAGCAGGCGCGCCTCATCGACCGGAGCGGGCGCCCATTCGCGCAGGCGGCGCGCAAGCCGCTCGCGGTATTGTTCAATAACAAGCGGCGCCCGCTGTTCAATGGCTTCCACCCCGGCTTCGACTTCATGAAGACGGGCGCGCAAATCCGCGGCAAGCGCCTCCCCTTCGCGCCGGCGCATGGCAACAAGTGCCTTTGCCGCTTCATCGACAGCGGTCAAAAGCAGCGGCTCGACCTCCTCGTTCGCTCCTTCCTCTTCCACAACTTCGACCGCCCCATCAAGCCGAAGCAGCTCGGCCGCCGTCACGCTGCCGTCAACGGCAAATCGCTTTGCTGCCTCCTGCAACCCGGCCCAATATTGGCTGAGCAAATCCCAATCAATATGTACGTTCCGCTTTACAAGTCCTTCGCCGGCAATCGTGACGAACACTTCCACTTTTCCGCGCCGCACGTACGGCAAAATTGCTTTCTTTATTTTATCCTCAAACACGAGCCATTGTCTAGGGAGGCGAATGGAAATTTCGCAAAACCGGTGGTTGACCGATTTCATTTCCACCGCCACCATCAAACGATCCGTTTTTTTTGTGCTTGCGCCGAAGCCGGTCATGCTGTAAACCATATCATCACATCCGTCGTTGCCTTGATGAAAAAGAAAAGGTCATAGAGCGTTCCTCTATCACCCTTTTTATTATAACATATCCATCCTTTTATTTTCTCGTAAAAAGCGAGCCTGCAAACAAAAATGTCGGCAAGGCGGACAAGCCAATGATGAGCAGCCAATCGACCGCTGCGAGCGGCTTCGTATGGAACACTGCGGCAAGCGGTGGGTAATAGATGACGACAATGAGCAAAAGCAGCGACACGATCACCGCCGCGACAAGGTATATGTTCCCGAACGGACTGCGGTCAAAAACCGAATGGTCGCAACGGCAGTCGAACACATGGATCAATTGGGCCAACACAAGCGTCGCAAACGCCGCCGTCTGGGCGTAAACGAGATCCTCGCCGCTCCGTTCATAGGCGGTCAGAAACGCAGCCAGCGTAACAACGCCGATCAAAAAGCCGCGGCTTACGATTTTCCAGCCGAGCCCGCGGGCGAACACCCCTTCATCGGGACGGCGCGGCGGCCGCTTCATCACGTTTTCTTCTGGTTGGTCGAGCCCGAGCGCCATGGCTGGCAAACCATCGGTGACAAGATTGACCCATAAAATTTGAATCGGCACGAGCGGCAGCGGCAAGGCAAGCAGCATCGCAAACAACATGACGAGAATTTCCCCGACGTTCGAGGCAAGCAAGTAGCGGATAAACTTGCGAATGTTTTCGTAAATGTTGCGCCCCTCTTCGATCGCGGCCTCAATCGTCGCAAAGTTGTCATCCAACAAAACGAGCGACGCCGCCTCTTTCGCCACCTCTGTCCCCGACCGGCCCATGGCGACGCCAATATCGGCTGCTTTCAGAGCGGGCGCATCGTTCACCCCGTCGCCGGTCATGGCAACAATATGGCCGCGACGCTTGAGGGCGTTGACAATTTTTAACTTATGCTCCGGAGCGACGCGGGCAAACACGTAAATCTCATCAACTACGCGTTCGAGCTCATCGACCGACAGCTTCGACAACGCCGCACCATCCATCACTTTTCCGCCAGGCGGCAGCACGCCAAGCTGTTTGGCGATGGCGGTGGCTGTCAACACATGATCGCCGGTGATCATCACCGTTTTCATGCCTGCCTCTTTGCATCGCGCCACTGCTTGCTTCACCTCAGGGCGCGGCGGATCGATCATGCCGGCGACGCCGAGGAACCGAAGCTTTGTCTCCGCATCCTTCTCCGACTCGATCCGTTCCGTTTCCGCAAGCAGCCGATACGCGACGGCGATCGTGCGCAAGGCGGAAGACGCCATCTGGCGAATCGCCTTCTCGATCGTTTCTTTCCACGCCGGGGTCAGCATCTGCTCGCGGCCGTTCCATTCCAGGCGGTCCGCCCGCTCAAGCAGCACATCGGGCGCCCCTTTCGTCACGACAAACCGACGGCCGTTTCGGTCGCGGACGATCACCGTCATCATTTTCCGCTCGGAATCAAACGGAAACTCCTGTTCGATCGTGTACTCACGCAAAAGCATTCCTTTCGCCAATCCAGCTTTGGCCGCCGCGACCAGCAGCGCTCCTTCCGTCGGATCGCCGTCGACGTAACGCCGGCCGTTTTCCTCTTTCAACTCCGAACTATTGCAAAGCACCCCCATTGTCAACAGGCGAGCGAGCTGGGGAACGCGGTTCGGATCAACCGTCCGGCCGCGTTCAGAAAACTCGCCATCCGTTTCAAGACCAACGCCGCTTACCGCAAATGTCCGCCCGCCTGCCCATACTTGCGTGACGGTCATCATGTTTTCCGTCATCGTCCCCGTTTTGTCGGAACAAATGACCGAAGCGCAGCCGAGCGTTTCCACCGCCGGAAGCTTGCGGACGATGGCGTTTCGTTTGATCATCCGCTGCACGCCAAGCGCCAAGACGACCGTCACAATGGCCGGCAACCCCTCCGGAATGGCGGCGACCGCGAGCGACACACCAGCCAAAAACATTTCATACAGGTCGTGCCCTTGAATGACACCTACGGCCACGACCGCTGCCGTCAGCGCCAATGCGACGACAAGCAAAATTTTCCCAAGCTGCTCGAGCCGGCGCTGGAGCGGGGTTGCCCCCGCATCCGCCTCTTCGAGCATCGTTGCGATTTGTCCCATCGCTGTTTTCATCCCAGTGGCGATGACAATCCCGACCCCATTCCCTCTTGTCACGAGCGTCCCCATAAACGCCATATTGTGCAAATCGCCCAACGACGCCTGTGCTGTATGAAGCGGGGCGGCGGATTTGGCCACCGGCACTGATTCGCCCGTCAGCGCCGACTCCTCGATTTCCAGGCCGGCCGCCTCAATCAAGCGGATGTCGGCCCCGACCCGGTCGCCGCTTGCAAGTCTCACCACATCGCCGACAACAAGCTCGCGCGTGGGGACTTTCACCCACTCCCCGCCGCGCAACACAACCGCTTGTGGAGCGGACAACCGTTTTAAGGCGGCAAGCGACTTTTCCGCCCGCCGCTCCTGGATAAACCCCAGGATGGCGTTCATGATCACGATGACGACAATCGCCACCGCATCCACATACTCGCCTAAAAACGCGGAAATCACCGTCGCCAAAAGCAACACAAGCACCATAAAATCTTGAAACTGGCGAAAAAAGACAACGATGGCCGACTCCTTCTTCCCTTCCGCCAGCTCGTTGTACCCGAACTGCCGCAGCCGTTTTTCCGCCTCCGCCGCAGTAAGCCCGGTCTTGACATTCGTCTTCGTCTCGTGCGCGACATCGCTTGCCGCGAGCGTATGCCATTGCATCTGTCTCCCTCCGTCCTTCCATTTTTTCGCACGCCGTTCCCGCTTCTCTATGCTTATTCATACATGTCCCAAAAAATGATAGTCCCCGCCATGATGTTTAGCGACACAAACATAAGGAGTCGTGGGGCCCTTTGCCACGCCATCTCCCCCATAAGGGAAAAAATCGTGTCAAAAAAGCGGGCCTCCCCATTTTATGCAACATGTTCGTCGGGCATCTTCGTCCGTCTTCAGGTAATATTCAAAGAAATGTTCAAAACGGCGGGTCGTATGGTAAGATCGAAATAGCAAACAAACGAAATAGAAAGGTGTTTTCCATGTCCTTTGACGGAGTGTTTACGTACGCCATTGTCGGTGAACTCGAAGAGGCGCTTGCGGGCGGGCGGATCACGAAAATCCACCAGCCGTCGGCGTATGAGATCGTGCTGCTTGTGCGCGCCCGCGGCCATAACCATAAAGTGATGCTGTCGGCGCATCCGACGTACGCCCGCGTCCATTTGACAAACGAAACGTACAACAACCCATCCGAGCCGCCGATGTTTTGCATGCGGCTGCGCAAACAGTTGGAAGGAAGCGTCATCGAAGCGGTCCGCCAAGTCGATTTTGACCGCATCATCGTCATGGACACAAAAGGCCGCGACGAACTCGGCGACGTGCAGACAAAGCGGCTCATCATTGAAGTGATGGGCCGCCATAGCAACATCATCCTCGTTGATGCATCGACCGACACGATCATCGACAGCTTGAAACATTTGCCGCCGTCGGTCAACCGCTACCGGACGGTGCTTCCCGGGCATCCGTACGTCGCCCCACCGACGCACGGCAAGCTGAACCCGCTTGAGGCGACGGAAGAAATGGTGCTGAAAAAAATCGACTTTCACGCCGGCAAGCTCGCCCATCAGCTTGTTTCCGCCTTCAGCGGCATTTCGCCGCTATTTGCCAATGAGGCGGTGTTCCGCGCTGGACTCGCCAACCGGACGACGCTGCCGAAAAGCTTCCTCGCGCTCATCGATGACGTTCGGCACCGCCGCTTTGCCCCGATGATGTACACGAACGGGGAAAAAGAATGGTTTTACGTGTTGCCGCTTAAGCACTTACAAATCGAAGGCCAACCGTTTGCGAGCGCAAGCGAGCTATTGGACCGCTTTTATTTCGGCAAGGCCGAGCGCGACCGCGTCAAGCAGCAAGCTCATGACATCGAGCGTCTCATGGCGAACGAAAAGGCGAAAAACGAGAAAAAGCTCCTAAAGCTCGAACAGACGCTCGAAGAAGCAAAGAAAGCCGACGTTTATCGACTGTACGGCGAACTGCTCACCGCCCATTTGTACGCCATAAAGCGCGGCATGACGGAAATCGAGGTCGCAAACTACTACGACGAAAACGGAGGCACCATCACCATTCCGCTCGACCCGCAAAAATCGCCGTCCGAGAACGCGCAACAGTACTTTCAAAAATACCAAAAAGCGAAAAACTCGTTCGCCGTCGTTCAAGAACAAATCGAGCGGACGAAAGAAGACATCGCCTATTGCGACACGATTTTAAGCCAGCTTGAAACCGCCTCGCCGAAAGATGTCGAGGAAATCCGCGACGAGCTCATTGAACAAGGCTATTTGCGCCCGCGCGCGGCGAAAGGAGCAAAAAAGCGCAAACCAACCGCGCCCGAGCTTGACCGCTACGTCGCAAGCGACGGCACGGAAATACTCGTTGGCAAAAACAACAAACAAAACGATTATCTCACAACAAAGCTGGCCCATAAGGACGATGTTTGGCTGCATGTGAAAAACATTCCCGGCTCGCACGTCGTCATCCGGAACAAGCAGCCGTCTGACGAGACGCTCTTGGAAGCGGCGAATCTTGCCGCCTACTTCAGCAAGGCCCGCCACTCCGGCTCCGTGCCTGTCGACTACACGCGCATCCGCTATGTAAAAAAACCGAGCGGCGCCAAGCCGGGATTTGTCATTTACGAAAACGAGCAAACGCTCTACGTCACACCGGATGAAGAACTCGTCCGCACCATGAAACAGAGGCAAAAAGAACAAGCGGCGAAACCATCGTAAACGCGCCCCAATGGCCGCCCAACACGGCATCGGGCGATTTGCGCGAACTCCCGCAAACCGAAACGGTCTAGTGCCGCATAAAAGACAGCGGGCTGTCTGTAAGACCAGCTGCATTGGCCTTACGGACAGCCCGCTTTGCAAACTTGTCGAGTCAACCACAAGCCGCCATCACGAATGCAACTCCATGCACGTCTCGCCATCCGTCTCAACGAAACATATCCTCAAGAGCCACTTGAAGCCCAGGAAAGCATGCCGACTGCACCACACCCGTTCCCGCTTTCACATCCGCCTGCTCATACAGTCCTTCCTCGTTCAGCGTATAGACGGTAATCGCCTCTTTCATCGGATTGACGATCCAATACTCTTTCACATCGTACGCCATATACAAATTGAATTTGGTCACTAAATCGTGCGCCTGGTTGGAAGGGCTCAAGATCTCAACGATAAGAGTAGGCACGCCGACATACTTCGTTTCCGTAAACCCTTTTGAATCGCAAATAACGCTTAAATCCGGAATGACGACTTTGCGATCGGGAAACTTGTCGCTAGCCAGTTCGATATCGGTCGGCGCCGCAAACACGTTGCACGGCTTCCCACGAAAATAAAGGCCCAATTCGGTATGAAGGTTGCTCGAAACAAGCTGATGCTTGATGCTTGGCGACGGAGCCATATACACAGCGCCATCAATATATTCAAGCCACTCATCGCTTTGTTCCCGCAACGCCCAATATTGCTCGTACGACACATTGGAAAACCGAGGCAAGGACATCGGCATCTTCTCCTTTGTCGCTTACATATTCCCCAAAAGAAGAACGCAACAGCCGTAATGGCCGGCTATTCCTCAAGCATCTTATCCAGCTTCTTATCAAAAGTATACACTTGATATCCCTTCACTTTGTTATAGGCGTATAAAAGGGTATCGACAAAGTCCAAGCGCCTTTTGCCAAACAGAGCAAGCGCCTCCTCTACGACCTCGATATCATCCACCTCGATATTATCGTATTTGAGCAATTCTAAAAGAATATCGCTGATCTCGTCATTTTTTACGTTGTACACTTTTTCAAGAACATTACTTCTCTTAGCAACAATACTTTGTTATCTTCAATAATCGTTGCGGCTTTGCCCGACAACTCATCATGGTCATTAAGCAGATATCTTAAAATAATATTCGCATCAATGATTTTCATATTGATCCACCACAGCTTTAGACCAAGCATCGCTTTCTCGGGCTTGCAAAGTCTCATTTTTATATTTGGACAGAGCCCCTCTTAGATTCCTTTTTTTTGGCTGTTCCAAATCTTCTTTATCCGCATAAGGAAGAATAATGACTTCCACTTTTCTATTTTTTAATGATTGAGGCAAATCGATGATCTTTTCTAAGTCATTGCTGTTTTTGATTACTCTTACAAAATCCATAACGTTTTCACTCCTTTCAAGGAAGATGGATCCTTTTAAACATATTATACCCGTTCATTGTACATCATGAGATGAAAATTCACTTTACGATCTATATAGACTCCCATGACAAAAAGATTTCGTCACCATCGAAGGGATGAAAATGCCGCTATGTCGAACTCTGAAACCTTGCACATTTTGAAGTTCGGGTATTTTCAGGATAGAAAAACTTTTTTAACGTCAGATATCCCTTCTTCAATCATACGTGTACTCTTTCTTGTTTCCTTTCTTATCGTACTCGCTTAACAAGTTTCCTACGGCATCATAATTCTTTTTCGCCACATAGCCTTCTTCATCCACTTCTTCCGTGACATCATTTCCGCTGGCATCATACTTGTTTTTCGTCACGACGTTTCCTTCCATTAAACGGATCGCGTCAAACCATACCGTTCCCGTGTAATTGCCGCGGAAGACAGCGGATATATCGATTTTATCAATTGGCTTGGAAGGTTGAATCGAAACGGCGGCACGGTTCCAATCTTGATTGCCAGCAGGGAAATCCGCAGGTGTGAGTAAAATATTTGTAGGTGAAATGGAGAATGCGAATGGTTGCTTGTGATGATGATCGTGACCACTAAGCGAAATGCTGTAAATGATCATTTTATTTGAATGCCAAGCCACCCGTTTTTTCTGTGAACATAACCATCCACGAATGGTTATGTTCATGCTTGGTGGTGAGCGAAACTTGCTCATGTTCAGAAAACCCACGAAATATTGACGACATTAGACGCTGTCGCACTCCGTTTTTCCCCATGGAATGACGCCGATGGCGAGTGAGTCATCTCCCCGCTTCGTCCATGACAAAAGCGCGAACCATCCTTTGGTCCGCGCTCCTCTTTTCCTCTTTTAGCTCCCCCACTCCTCCGGATTCTCCCGCCATTGCCGCAATGTCGCCAGATCGTGTTCGCTGACGGCGCCAAGGCGGACGGCCGTTTCGATGAGGGTGTTGTAGTCCGTAAGCGTGTAGGCAGGCAAATTCTCTGCCGCAAACGCCTGTTTCGCTTTTTCGAGCCCGTATGTGAAAATGGCGGCGACGCCCAGCACCTCGCAGCCTGCCTCTTTCAAGGCGCGGACGGCCGCAAGCGAGCTGCCGCCCGTCGAGATCAAGTCTTCGATGACGACGACGCGCTGGCCCGGTTCGGCTTGGCCTTCGATTTGTTTTCCTTTGCCGTGTGCTTTCGCCTGGCTGCGGACGTAGCACATCGGCAGCTCAAGCCGCTCGCTCACCCAGGCGGCGTGCGGGATGCCGGCGGTCGCCGTGCCGGCGATGAGGTCCGCTTTAGGGAAATGGGTGCGGATGAGTTCGGCGAGGCCGTCGGCGATCAGGCGGCGCACGCCGGGGTAAGCGAGCGTCAGGCGGTTGTCGCAATAAATCGGCGATTTCAAGCCCGAGGACCAGGTAAACGGTTCGTTCGGCTGCAGGGCGACCGCCCCGATTTCAAGCAATTTGGCGGCGATGTCGTGTTTCATTCTCTCTCTCCTCCGTTCCATTCGTGCTGCAGGCGGGCATACGTCCTGAGCGGATCGGCGGCGCGGGTGAGGCTGCGGCCGATGACGATGTAGTCAGAACCAAGCGCACGCGCTTTCCTTGGGGTGACGACGCGCACTTGGTCGTGCGCCGCATCATCAGCAAAGCGGATACCCGGGGTGACGGCAAGGAACGAGGCGCCGCACCGTTCTTTGATGAGCGGCGCTTCGTTCGCTGAGCAGACGACGCCGTCAAGGCCGCTTTCTTTCGCCAAGGCGGCGTAATGGGCGACTGTTTCCACAAGCGGGCGGGAAATCCACAGCTCCTCATGAAGCATTCGCTCGTCCGTGCTTGTCAGCTGGGTGACAGCGATGCAGCGCGGCCGCATTCTTCCGCTTGGCGTGCCGGCGTCAAGCCCCTCGATCGCCGCTTCCATCATGCGCCGGCCGCCGGCGGCGTGAACGTTCACCAAATCGGCGCCGACACGGGCGAGCCCTTTCATCGCCTGTTTCACCGTATTCGGAATGTCGTGCAGTTTTAAGTCTAAAAAGACGGCATGTCCTTGTTCTTTGAGAAACGCGACGATGGCTGGACCTTCCTGATAGTACAGCTCCATGCCGACTTTGACGAACAGCGGCGTTCCGGCAAACGGCCGCAAAAACCGCTCCACCTCTTGTTTTGATGGGAAATCAAGCGCGACAATGAACGGCGTGTGCACCGGTCTTCCAGCTCCTTCCTATGCATTCGGAAATGTGGCCGATCCCGAGGTCGTCCAACAGCGCCGGCAGGTCGGCGATGATCGTCGGGCAGACGAACGGATCGACGAAGTTGGCCGTGCCGACCGCAACCGCGCTCGCGCCGGCGTAGAAAAACTCGAGCACGTCTTCCGCCGTTTGAATGCCGCCCATGCCGATGATCGGAATCGACACCGCCTGGCTCACTTCATAAATCATGCGAATGGCGATTGGTTTGACCGCCGGGCCGGATAAGCCCCCGGTGCCGTTGGCCAAAATCGGCCGGCCTGTTTTCACGTCGATGCGCATGCCAACGAGCGTGTTGATCATCGTCAAGCCATCGGCGCCCGCTTGTTCAATGGCCTTCGCCATCGCGACGATGTCGGTGACGTTCGGAGACAGCTTCACGTAAACCGGCACGGCGGACACTTCTTTGACAAGCCGCGTCAGTTCCGCGGCCACGTCCGGCACGGTGCCGAACGCAATCCCGCCTTTTTTCACGTTTGGGCAGGAAATGTTGAGCTCTAACGCATGGACATTGGGCGCTTTGGAAATCGCTTCGGCTACCTCGACGTACTCTTCCACCGTCGAGCCAGCGATGTTGGCGATGATCGGTACGTCAAACTGTTCAAGCCACGGCAGTTCTTCTTCGAGCACTTTGTCAAGGCCGGGGTTTTGCAGGCCGATGGCGTTTAACATCCCGCCCGGCGTTTCTGCCACCCTTGGTGTCGGGTTGCCAAAGCGCGGCTCTTTTGTCGTCGCCTTGATCATAATGGCGCCTAACACGCTTAAATCGTAAAACCGGGCGTACTCGCGGCCAAATCCAAAACAGCCGGACGCCGGCATGATCGGGTTTTTGAGCGAAAGACCCGGCAGTTCGACCGCAAGCCGGTTCATAGCACCACCTCCCCGGCCCGAAACACCGGGCCGTCGCTGCATACTTTTTTATACGCCGTCTCGCTCCCTGGCACATGGCAGACGCAGGCGAAACACGCCCCGACGCCGCAGCCCATCCGCTCCTCGAGCGACAAGTACACCGGCCGGTTCGGAAACCGTTCCGCAAGCGCCCGAAGCATCGGCTTCGGACCGCAGGCGTACAAGACGTCAAACTCGAGCGAGCGCGCTTCGATCACATCGGTGACGCGCCCGGCCGTTCCGTGCGAGCCGTCATCGGTCGCGACATGCGTCTCGCCGAACGCGGCAAATTCCTCTTCGTAAAAGACCGCCGCTTTCGTTTGAAACCCGAGCACGCTCACCACTTTGACGCCGCGCTTTGTGAGCTGTTTCGCCAGTTCATAGAGCGGCGGGACGCCGATGCCGCCGCCGACTAGCAGCGCCCGGCTGCCCGCCGGCGCGGCCTCGAGCGGAAAGCCGTTGCCGAGCGGGCCGAGCACATCGACCGTGTCGCCCGGCTGTTTTTGCGCCAACAGCGCCGTGCCTTTCCCTTCCTGGCGGTAAATGATCGTGCATTGCCCCTGCTTGTGGTCGATATGGCAAAGGCTGAGCGGGCGGCGCAGGAGCGGATCGGCGGATGCGGCCACTTTCACATGAACGAACTGGCCCGGTTGGCGCATCTCTTGCACGAGGCGGCCTGAAAGCGTCAATTCATACGTCCGCTCGGCGATCAACCGCTGGCTTGCGACCGTCATTCGTTCGCGGCCGATCATGACCGCACCAGCCCTTCCGTCATCGCCGTCGTTGAAAACGTCATCGATTCGAGCACTTGCAGCATCGCCCGGGCCGTATCGAGCGACGTCAAGCACGGGATGCCGTTTTCGACCGCTTCGCGGCGGATGCGGAAGCCGTCGCTTTCCGGCTGCTTTCCTTTCGTCAGCGTGTTGATGACGACTTGCGCCTTCCCTTGGCGGATGACATCCAAAATGTTCGGTGACGCCGAGTGGATTTTATTGACGACCGTCACCGGAATGCCGGCCGCTTTCAACGTTTCCGCCGTGCCGTTCGTCGCCAACAGCTGGTAGCCGATGTCGGCAAAGCGGCGCGCCAGCTCGACCGCTTCTTCTTTGTCTTTGTCGGCCACCGTCAACAGCACCGCCCCATGCGGCTGGATATGGATGCCCGAGGCGACAAGCCCCTTATAGAGCGCTTTTTCAAACGTCACGTCCTTGCCGATCACTTCGCCGGTCGATTTCATTTCCGGGCCGAGCGAAATGTCGACGTTGCGCAATTTCGCAAACGAGAACACCGGCACTTTCACGTACACGCCAGGGCGCACCGGGCAGACGCCCGTCTCATAGCCCATCTCGGCGAGCTTCGTCCCTAAAATGGCTTTCGTGGCGAGATTCGCCATCGGCACGCCGGTGATTTTGCTTAAAAACGGCACCGTGCGGCTTGAGCGCGGGTTCACTTCCAAGACGTAGACATCGCTTCCCGAGACGACAAACTGAATGTTCAACAGCCCGACAATATGCAGCCCGCGCGCCAGTCGGATCGTGTAATCCGCGATCTTGTCGATCACTTCCGCGCTTAATGTCTGGGGCGGGTAGACGGCGATCGAGTCGCCGGAATGGACGCCGGCCCGTTCGATATGTTCCATGATCCCCGGAATGACGACCGTCTCGCCGTCGGCGATGGCGTCGACTTCGACTTCCTTGCCGGTGATGTACCGGTCAACAAGCACCGGGTGCTGCGGATTGACGCGCACGGCATGTTCCATGTAATGAAGCAGCTCTTCGCGGTTGTAGACAATTTCCATCGCCCGGCCGCCGAGCACGTACGATGGGCGGACGAGCACCGGGTAGCCGATTTCTTCGGCGATGGCAACCGCTTCTTCGACCGAAACGGCGGTTTTGCCGGCCGGTTTGGGAATGCCGAGTTCCGAGAGCGCCTGTTCAAATTTGTCGCGGTCTTCGGCACGGTCCAAATCTTCAAGCGTCGTCCCAAGCAAGCGGACGCCGCGCGCTTCGAGTTCCGCCGCCAAGTTGATGGCCGTCTGACCGCCGAATTGGACGATGACGCCGACCGGCTGTTCGAGGTCGATGACATGCATCACATCTTCAGCCGTCAACGGTTCGAAATACAGTTTGTCCGATGTGCTGAAGTCGGTCGAGACCGTTTCCGGGTTGTTGTTGATGATGATCGCCTCATAGCCGGCCTGCTTAATGGCCCAGACGCAATGGACGGTCGCATAGTCAAATTCGATCCCTTGGCCGATGCGGATCGGGCCGGAGCCAAGCACGATGACGCTCGGTTTTTCCGTCACGATCGATTCGTTTTCTTCCTCGTACGTGCTGTAGTAGTACGGCGTTTCCGACGTGAATTCGGCTGCGCACGTATCGACCATTTTGTACACCGGCATGATGCCTCGTTGGCGGCGCAGCGCGTAAATGTCGCGCTCCGTTTTGTTCCATAACGCCGCTATCGCCGCATCGGAGAAGCCGAGCCCCTTCGCTTTTTTTAACACGTCAAGGTCGCCCGGGTGGTTTTTCAAGACCGTTTCCATCTCAATAATGTTTTGAATCTTATGCAGGAAAAAGCGGTCGATTTGGCTCCATTCATGCAGCGTCTCCACCGTCACCCCGCGGCGGAGCGCCTCGGCGATGTAAAAGAGCCGTTCATCGCCCGCCTTGCGGATCCGTTTTTCGATCACGTCGTCGGCGGCCGTTTTCGCCTCGTTCAATTCCAGATGATGCACCCCGATCTCGAGCGAACGAACGGCTTTTAACAGTGATTCTTCGAACGTCCGGCCGATCGCCATCACTTCGCCGGTCGCTTTCATTTGCGTGCCCAACCGGCGGTTCGCCGATTCAAATTTGTCAAACGGAAAGCGCGGAATTTTCGTCACCACATAGTCGAGCGCCGGCTCGAAGCAGGCGTACGTTTTCCCGGTGACCGGGTTGATCATTTCGTCAAGCGTCAGCCCGACGGCGATTTTCGCCGCCAGTTTCGCGATCGGATACCCCGTCGCTTTTGACGCCAGCGCCGACGAGCGGCTGACGCGCGGGTTCACTTCAATGACGTAATAGCGGAAGCTGTCCGGGTCGAGCGCGAGCTGGACGTTGCAACCGCCTTCGATGCCAAGGGCGCGGATGATTTTCAAGGACGCGTTCCGCAAAAGCTGATATTCGCGGTCGCTTAACGTCTGGCTCGGGGCGACGACGATTGAGTCACCCGTATGAATGCCGACCGGGTCGATGTTTTCCATGTTGCAGACGACGATCGCGTTGTCGTTGGCGTCGCGCATCACTTCGTATTCAATCTCCTTGTAGCCGGCGATGCTCCGCTCGAGCAAGCATTGGTGCACCGGGCTCATCTTCAAGCCGGTTGACACAATCTCGACAAGCTCTTCTTCGTTCGTGCAAATGCCGCCGCCCGTGCCGCCGAGCGTGAACGCGGGGCGGACGATGACCGGATAGCCGATTTGTTCGACAAACGCATACGCCTCTTCCAGGCTGTGAATAATCGCGCTTTCCGGCACCGGCTCGCCAAGCTCGTTCATGAGGGCGCGGAACTGTTCGCGGTCTTCCGCCTTTTCGATCGCCTCGAGCTTCGTGCCGAGAATTTCCACGCCGCACTCTTCAAGCACGCCGGCCTTGGCGAGCTCAACCGCCAAGTTGAGGCCCGTTTGGCCGCCAAGCGTCGGCAAAATCGCGTCCGGCCGCTCTTTGCGGATGATGCGGGCGACAAAATCGAGCGTCAGCGGCTCCATATAGACTTTATCGGCGATTTCCGTATCGGTCATGATCGTCGCCGGGTTTGAGTTCACCAGAATGACTTTGTATCCTTCTTCTTTTAGGGCTAAGCACGCTTGCGTCCCTGCGTAGTCGAACTCGGCCGCCTGGCCGATGACGATCGGCCCCGAGCCGATGACTAAAATCGTTTCAATGTCGCGGCGCTTAGGCATGGATGACTTCTCCTTTCTTGTTGAACTCGCGGATGAGCGCCAAAAACTCGTCAAACAGCGGATTGGCATCTTCTGGCCCCGGCGACGCTTCCGGATGGTATTGCACCGTAAACGCCGGGAAATCGAGATGGCGCAGCCCTTCGACCGTGCCGTCATTTAAGGCGATATGCGTCACCTCAAGCCGGGTGCCAGAAAGCGACTCGTGCGTGACGGTATAGCCATGGTTTTGCGACGTGATGGCGACTTTGCCGGTGCGCAAGTCTTTGACCGGATGGTTCGAGCCGCGATGGCCGAATTTCATTTTCTCGGTATTCGCGCCGCACGCCAACGCGAACAGCTGATGGCCGAGGCAGATGCCAAAGAGCGGCACTTTGCCGAGAATCCCGCGGATCATCTCGATCGCTTCCGGCACGTCTTTCGGGTCGCCCGGTCCATTGGAAAGCATGACCCCATCCGGATGCCAGCCGAGCACCTCTTCAGCGGTGGCGTTGTACGGCAAGACGATCACATCGCAATTTCGCTTGTTCAGTTCGCGCAAAATGCCGTGTTTCATCCCGAAATCAATCAAGACGATGCGCTCACCGCGCCCCGGGCTTGGGTAGGCGCTTTTCGTTGAGACGCGCCGCACTTGGTCGCGCGGCCACTCCATCGCCCGCAGCTTGGCTGCTGCTTCCACCGGATCGACATCTAGCCCACAGATCATCCCTTTTAACGTTCCGTATTGGCGGATAAGGCGCGTCAGTTTGCGCGTGTCGATGCCGGAAAGGCCAGGGATGCCTTTTTCTTTCAAATACTCGTCCAACGTCAGTTCTCCGCGCCAGTTGGACGGCTTCACGCACGCTTCTTTGACGATGAACCCGTGCACATGCGGGCGGATCGCTTCAAAGTCGTCGCGGTTGATGCCGTAGTTGCCGATCAATGGATATGTCATCGTCACGATTTGCCCGCAATACGATGGATCGGTCAAAATTTCTTGGTATCCGGTCATGCCGGTGTTAAAGACGACTTCCCCGGTCGTCTCTTTCAAGCTGCCAAACGCTTCGCCGACAAAAAACGAACCATCTTCCAAAATCAGCTGCCGTTTCATCTTTACGCCCTTCCTTTCTCCCATACGAGTGTACCGCCGACAAACGTCATCACCGGCCAGCCTTGGCACACCCAGCCGGCAAACGGCGTATTTTTCCCTTTGGACGCAAACGTCTCGGGATCAATCGCTTCTTCTGTTTCCAAATCAATGACCGCAATATCCGCCGGCGCCCCGACGGCAAGCCGCCCGGCCTTGAGGCCGAAACATTGCGCCGGCTTGATCGTCAGCCAATCGACAAGCTGCTTTAATGTAAACACGCCTGTTTTGACGAAATGGGTATATAAGAGCGGAAACGCCGTTTCGAGCCCAACGATGCCAAACGGCGCCGCCTCGATGCCTTTCGCTTTTTCCGCAGCCGTATGCGGCGCGTGGTCCGTGGCGATAAAGTCGATCGTGCCGTCGAGCAGTCCTTCAATTAATGCGTCACGGTCCTCTCGGCTGCGCAGCGGCGGGTTCATTTTGTAGTTCGCATCAAGCCCCGGAATGTCTTCATCGCACAAGAGCAGATGGTGCGGCGTCACTTCGGCGGTGACGCGGATGCCGGCCCGCTTCGCGTCGCGGACGACGCGCACCGATTCTTTCGTGCTGATATGGCAGACGTGATAATGGCATCCGGCTGCCTCGGCAAGCAAGACGTCGCGGGCGATGTGCACCGCCTCGCAGACGGATGGAATGCCGCGAAGTCCATAGCGCCGGGCGAACTCGCCGTCATGCACCGCTCCGCCGTTTGTCAGCGTGTCGTCCTCGCAATGGGCAACGATCGCCATATCGAGCGCCGCCGCCTGTTTCATCGCTTCAAACATCATCCCGGCCGACTGGACGCCGACGCCGTCATCGGTAAAGGCGAACGCCCCTGCTTCTTTTAGCGCCGCAAAATCGGTCAGCTCCTCCCCTTTTTGCCCAATCGTGATCGCCGCGTACGGAAGCACGTTGACGCGCGCCGTTTCGCGGATGCGGGCTTGCAACCATTCCATCTGCTCTTTCCGATCCGGCGCTGGGTTCGTGTTCGGCATGGCAGCAACCGTCGTAAATCCGCCTTTCGCCGCGGCGAGCGTGCCCGTTTCAATCGTTTCTTTCGCTTCGCCGCCCGGTTCGCGCAAATGAACGTGCAAGTCGATCAGGCCAGGAACGATGAGACGGCCGCCAACGTCGATAACGTCCTCCTCATTCGCTTCCAGCGGCTGTTCATAGAGGATCGCTGCAATGGTTCCGTGTTCGATTTTGATATGTGTCCGCATCAATTCCCCATCTTTATTGAACGACATGCCATTTTTCAGCCATACGCCCATGCTCCATTCTCCCTTCCATTGCCCGTTTTAAGACAGCCATCCGGACGTAGACGCCGTTTTCCATTTGTTTAAAAATGCGCGATGCCTTCGCTTCGACAAGTTCGCTTGCGATTTCGACCCCGCGGTTGACCGGCGCCGGGTGCAAGATGATGGCGCCCGATTTCATCCGCCGCGCCCGCTCAAGCGTCAGCCCGTACCGCGCATGGTACTCTTCTTTTGTCAGCCCCATCGTTTCCGCATGGCGTTCATGTTGGATGCGCAAAAGCATCACGACATCGGCGCGGGCGATGGCCTCGTCGACTTCGACGTACGTCCCGTACGGATTCGTTTCATCTTTCCACTCCGCCGGTCCGGAAAACAGGACGTTTGCCCCCAGCCTTGTCAACACTTCCGCATTGGAGCGGGCGACGCGGCTATGACGGATGTCGCCGATGATCGCCACCGTCAAGCCAGTGAAGGCGCCAAACTCTTGGCGGATCGTCAATAAATCCAAGAGCGACTGGGTCGGATGATGCCCGCAGCCGTCACCGGCGTTGATGATCGGAATGCCGACCGCATGGCGGAGCGCTTCGAAATACGCATCTTCGTGATGGCGGATGACAACCGCATCGACGCCGATCGCCTCAAGCGTCCGTACGGTATCGTACAGCGTCTCCCCTTTTTGCACGCTCGAGCGTTCCGGGTCAAATGGAATGACATGAAGCCCAAGCTTCCGTTCCGCCATCTCGAAGCTGCATTTCGTGCGCGTGCTCGGTTCGAAAAACAAGTTGGCGACGTACATCGGCGCCGCCGGGCGCCAGATGCGCCCGCTGCGGAACGCTTCCGCTTCATCGAGCAAACGGTGGATTTCATCAAGCGGCAGTTCACTTAATGCGAAAAGATGGGTCATCGGTCTCGCTCCTTTTCGTTTTTTCGCGAAAAAAAACACCTTGCCGGCCAGGCAAGGTGTGACGATCGGCGCATGGCAGAGCCGAAGAAGGTGCACTCCGGCCCTGGATGCGCCTGTTTTCACACCTTTTTAAGCCTCGCGGGACTTAATTAAAAGGTGCTTTCTCCTATTAGGCGACATGGTCGCTCTGGTTTTCTTCAAATAGGTTTTCCGCGGCTTGCGGACGCCCCGGCAAAATCAAGTTGAGGAGGACGCCGACAATGGCCGAGAGCGCCATCCCGGTAATTTGGAAGCTGTCGCTGATTTTCAGCACCGCTCCGCCGATGCCGATGACCAAGATGACCGAGGCGATGACTAAATTGCGCGTCTGGCCGAAATCGACGCGGCTGTCGATCAACATGCGCAGTCCGGACGAGGCGATGATGCCAAACAGCAAGATCGACACACCGCCCATGACCGGCGTCGGAATCGAGCTGATCAGCGCCGTGATTTTGCCGACGAAGCCGAAAGCGATCGCGATGACCGCCGCGCCGGCCAGCACGTAGACACTGTAGACGCGGGTGATCGCCAGCACACCGATGTTTTCCCCGTACGTCGTTTTCGGCGGACCGCCAAGCAAGGCGGAGATCATCGTCGCCGTTCCGTCCCCTAAAATCGAGCGGTGCAGCCCCGGTTTTTGAATGAGGTCGCGGCCGACGACTTTGCTTAAGACGAGCTGGTGGCCGATATGCTCGGACAAGGTGACGATCGCCACCGGCACCATGAGCATCACGATCTCCCATGTGACGCGCACCGGATAATCGGCAAACGGGATCAAGAAATCCGGCCATTCGAACCATTTCGCCGCCGCCACTTTCGACAAATCGACGAGCCCGACCGCCAACGCGTAGAGATAGCCGACGACAATGCCGACAAGCACCGGAATCAAGCTCAACATGCCGCGCGCGAGCACGGAGCAGACGATCGTGGCCGCGAGCGTCACGAGCGCCACCGAGAAATGGAGCAAGCTGTATTTGCCGTCCGGGCCGTTCATCGCCATCCCGACCGCCGTCCCGGCCAAGCCGAGGCCGATGACGATGATGACCGGGCCGACCACAACCGGCGGCAACAGTTTCATCACCCAGCGGTAGCCGGCTTTTTTAATGATGAGGGCGACAACCCCGTACACCAATCCGGCGAGGAAGCTGCCGATCATGGCCGCTCCCGGGCCGCCAGCCGTTTTCGCCGCGATGATCGGCGCAATGTAGGCGAACGACGAGCCAAGATACGCCGGCACTTGCCATTTCGTAATGAGCAAAAACGCCAATGTTCCAAGCCCGCTTGTCAGCAAGGCGATCGACGGATCTAAGCCGACTAAGTACGGCACTAAAATCGTCGCCCCGAACATGGCGAATAAATGCTGAAGGCTTAAGGTGATCCATTGCCCAACAGTCGGGCGGTCTTGAATGTCCAACACCGGTTTGTTCATCTTTCGTCACTCCTTTGATCAAATGAGCGAGGCTTGCTTTCTAGTGTGCACAAAAAAATCCCTCTTTGCCCGCGAAGACGCAAAGAGGGTGCAGAAACAGCCGAAACGATTCCGCCCCTTTTGCAGCCTCACGGGACTGCGCTTAAAAGGGTGCTTCGCTATTTTTCATGAATGGAGACTTGATCGATGCCGTCCACTTCCGAAAGCTCCACGACGATCAGTTCCGAACGAGAGGTCGGCACGTTTTTGCCGACGAAATCAGCGCGGATCGGGAGTTCCCTGTGGCCGCGGTCAACAAGCACGGCGAGCTGGATGCGCGCCGGGCGGCCCAAATCCATGACCGCATCCATCGCCGCCCGCACCGTCCGGCCGGTGAAGAGCACGTCATCAACTAAAATGACATTCCGCTCGGTCACCGGAAACGGCACATTCGTTCCTTTCACAAGCGGTTCATGGTCGTCCGTCTTCACGGTCAAATCGTCGCGGTACAAGGTGATGTCAAGCTCACCGACGGGAACGGACGCCCCTTCAATTTGCTCGATCCGCTCCGCCAAGCGGCGCGCCAAGTAAATGCCGCGCGTTTTAATTCCGACAAGCACGCAGCCGTCAATGCCTTTGTTTCGTTCGATGATTTCGTGGGCGATGCGCGTCAAAGCGCGGCGAATCGCCTGTTCGTCCATCACGACCGCCTTTTGCATACAAGCCACCTCCGTTGGCACAAAAAATCCCCCGCCTGTGAAGCGGGGGATGGCGCGCTTATCACCAAACAAGATGGGCATACATCGCCCTTCTTTGTCATTCCGACCCCTTTTCAGCCTCACAGGACTGAACTTAAAGGTTCCTGTTCACCTGTTTTCATTGTAAAGGGGGCGTGTTCGTTTGTCAATCGTTTTTTCGCAGCCAGTCAAGCAGCTCGGCAAACTCCGGCGGCAACGGCGCTTCGAATTCCAAATACTCGCCGCTTCTCGGATGACGGAAGCCGAGCACCCCGGCGTGAAGCGCCTGGCCGTCGATGGCGAGCGTTTTTTTCGGCCCGTATTGCGGGTCGCCAGCGAGCGGATAGCCGATGTATTTCATATGGACGCGAATTTGGTGCGTCCGCCCCGTTTCCAGCTGGCACTCCACATACGTATAATGGCGAAACCGCTCGAGCACGCGGAAATGGGTGACGGCTTCCTTGCCGTTTTCCTCGGTGACGGCCATTTTCTTTCGATCGCGCTTGTCGCGGCCGATCGGCGCGTCGATCGTCCCGTAATCGTGTGGAATGACGCCGTGGACGATCGCCTTGTAGCGGCGCGTCACCGTTTTGTTCACAAGCTGCTCGACGAGCGAGCGGTGGGCGGCGTCGTTTTTCGCCACCATCAATAGTCCTGATGTGTCTTTGTCAATCCGATGGACGATGCCGGGGCGAAGCACGCCGTTGATCCCAGACAGGTCGCGGCAATGGGCGAGAAGCGCGTTGACAAGCGTGCCGCGCATATGCCCGGGCGCCGGATGGACGACCATGCCGCGCGGTTTGTTGACGACAAGGACATCCTCATCCTCATAATAAATGTCCAGCGGAATCGGCTCCGGCTCGACATGAAGCGGCTCCGGCTCCGGCGGTGAGACGGCGACCGAGTCGCCCGCCTCGCATTTGTAGTTCGCCTTCACCGTTTGGCCGTTCACGGTCACAAGCCCGTTTTTGATCCATTGCTGCACTTGGGAACGCGACCATTCCTCATTTAACGCCGCGATCACTTTATCAATTCGTTCGCCGTCATATTCGTCTTCAATGTGAAATGTGATCGTGTCCATCTACTCATTCCCTTTCTCTGGTGTCGCGAAAAAAAACATATGGACAAACAGCAAGATGACGCCGACCGTCAGCGCCGAGTCAGCCACGTTGAACACCGGAAAACTGTACGTGCCGATGTACGCGTGGATGAAATCGACCACTTCCTTGCGAAAGACGCGGTCGAGAAAATTGCCAATCGCCCCACCGAGCATCAGCCCAAGCCCTACGCCCGCCAGGCGTTCAGAAGGCTTCAGGCGGCGGATGTAGATCACGATCGCCGCCACGACAATAACCGTAATCAAATAAAAGAGCCAAAACTGCCCTTCCAGCATGCCCCACGCCGCGCCGCGATTGCGGTGCGACGTAATATAGAGCACATTGTCAATGATCGGGATGCTTTCCCCAAGCTGCATATAGCGGACGACAAGCCATTTCGTCCATTGATCGAGGATGACGACCGCCGCCGCAATCCAATAGTATGCCACCGTGCCAAGTCCCCCTGTCCTTCTCATTCATCCTTTTTGCATTGTAGCATAATTCGCCATGGCAAACAAATGAAGCGGCAAGGCTACCTTGGGGCAGCCTTGCCGCTTTTCGTTATGCGGAATAATGTTCGTTCACAATGTGCGCGCAGCGCGGGCAAAGCGTCGGGTGGGACGGATCTTGTCCGACAGCTGGAGTCACCGTCCAGCACCGCTCGCACGTCTCGCCTTCCGCCGGGCGGACGATGACGGCCACGTGGTCGAGCCGCTCGGCTTCGGCCGGCGCGGCGTCATACGGCTCATCGGCGATCGAAAAGGCGGAAACGATGAGAAGCTGGCGCAAGTCGGCATCAAGCGACGCCAATAGCTTCCGCGCCTCGTCTTTCGGGTAGACGATGACGCTGGCCGTCAGCGATTTGCCGATCACTTTTTCATTGCGTGCGTTCTCGAGCGCTTTTAACATGTCATCGCGCACGTCCATAAACGCATCCCATTTCGCCAGCAGCGCTTCTTCGCCGTCGATCGCGATCGGCTCCGGCATATCGGTGAGCTGGACGCTTTCGACGTTTTCTCTTCGATTCGGGATATGCTCCCACACTTCATCGGCGGTATGCGGCAAAATCGGCGCGATGAGCTTCGCCAACGCGACGACCGTTTCATAGAGCACCGTCTGCACGGCGCGGCGGGCGCGCGAGTCGGCCGCTTCGATGTACAAAATGTCTTTCGCCATATCCAAGTAAAACGCGCTCAGCTCGACGGTGCAGAAATGGTTCATCTCATGGTAAACCGCGGCGAAATCGTAGCTGTCATAGGCCTTTTTCACTTTGGCGATCAGCTTGTTCAACTTCGCCAGCATATAGCGGTCGACTTCGCCAAGCTCCCCAACCGGCACGGCGTTTTGGTTCGGATCGAAATCGAACAAGTTGCCGAGCATAAACCGGAACGTGTTGCGGATTTTCCGGTACACTTCCGACACTTGTTTTAAAATATGGTCGGAGATGCGCACGTCCGCTTGGTAGTCAACCGAAGCGACCCAAAGGCGCAAAATGTCGGCGCCAAACTGTTCCATCACTTTCGCCGGCACGACGACGTTGCCGAGCGACTTGCTCATTTTCCGCCCTTCGCCGTCCAAGACAAAGCCGTGGCTCAACACGCCTTTATACGGCGCTTTGCCGGTGACGGCAACGGCGGTGGACAGCGATGAGTTGAACCAGCCGCGGTATTGGTCGGAGCCTTCCAAATACAAATCAGCCGGACGCACGAGATCGTCGCGTTCGACCAACACGGCTTGGTGCGACGAACCGGAGTCAAACCAGACATCCATAATGTCCGTTTCTTTCGTAAAGATGCCGTTCGGGCTCGACGGATGGGTGAATCCTTCCGGCAGCAAGTCTTTCGCCTCGCGTTCAAACCAGACGTTCGACCCGTATTGGCGGAACAGGTTCGACACATGCTCAATCGTCTCATCGGTGATGATCGGTTCACCGTTTTCGCCGTAAAAGACCGGAATCGGCACCCCCCAGGCGCGTTGGCGGGAAATGCACCAGTCGCCGCGGTCGCGCACCATGTTGTGGATGCGGATTTCCCCCCACTCCGGAATCCATTTCGTTTCCTTAATCGCTTGAAGCAGCTCGTTGCGGATTTTATCGATCGATGCAAACCATTGCGTTGTCGCCCGGAAAATCGTCGGCTGCTTTGTCCGCCAGTCGTGCGGATACGAGTGGGTGATAAACCCAAGCTTCAACAAAGCGCCGACTTCCTCAAGCTTCTGTGTAATCGCCTTGTTGGCGTCTTCGTAAAACATCCCGGCAAATCCCGGCGCTTCCTCGGTCATGTAGCCGCGTTCATCAACCGGACAAAGGACCGGAAGCCCATATTTTTGCCCAACGAGAAAGTCGTCTTCCCCGTGGCCCGGCGCCGTATGGACGCAGCCCGTGCCGGCGTCGGTCGTGACGTGTTCGCCGCACACAACAAGCGAGTCGCGCTCATAAAACGGATGTCTCGCCACGACGTATTCAAGCTCTTTTCCTTTGACCGTTTTGACGACCGACCATGCGTCCCAACCGATTTCTTTCGCCACCGATTCCGCCAAGGCGGCGGCGACGACATACCGTTTTCCGCTGACATCGACAACATGGTAATCCAAATCCGGATGAACCGCGATCGCCAAGTTCGCCGGAATCGTCCACGGCGTCGTCGTCCAAATGACGATTCGCTCATCGCCCTCAAGCACGCCTTTGCCGTTTTTCACCGGGAAGGCGACATAAATCGACGGCGAGCGCTTGTCTTTATATTCGATTTCCGCTTCGGCGAGCGCCGATTCGCTTGACGGCGACCAATAGACCGGCTTCAACCCTTTGTAGATGAGCCCTTTTTTCGCCATTTCGCCAAACACTTTAATTTGCTGGGCTTCGTACTCCGGTTTGAGCGTAATGTATGGGTTGTCCCAGTCGCCGCGCACACCGAGCCGCTTGAATTGCCGGCGCTGGTTGTCGATTTGTTCATACGCATATTGCTCGCACCGCTTGCGGAACTCGGCGACGCTCATCGATTTGCGGTCAACTCCTTGCTTGGCAAGGGCCGTTTCGATCGGCAAGCCGTGCGTATCCCAGCCCGGCACGTATGGGGCGCAATAGCCGCTCATGGATTTGTAGCGGACGATGATATCTTTTAAAATTTTGTTCAGCGCATGACCCATATGAATGTCGCCGTTGGCATACGGCGGGCCGTCATGCAGAACAAACAGCGGCCGTCCTTTCGTCCACTCCTGCACTTTCCGGTAAATGTCCATTTCCTCCCATTTTTTTTGCATTTCCGGCTCCCGCTTCGGCAAGTTGCCGCGCATCGGGAAGTCGGTCTTCGGCATGAGCAGCGTTTCTTTGTAATCCATCCTTGCTCCTCCTTCGAACGATAGATTCCAAATAAAAAACCGTTCTCCCCCCGGCAAGGGACGAGAACGGTCTCGCGGTACCACCCTTCTTGGCCATGCAAACGACGCACAGCCCTCTTTTCATTCGTAACGGGAATGACGCGCCATGGCCTACTTGATGTTCGGCATGGAACTCCAGGGTGATGTTCACTCTTGCGCCGATGCCAGGCTTCCACCATCCCCGGCTCGCTGCGACCGGTCGTACAAGAGCTACTGTCCCTTTCATCGTCGATGGCTATTTCGCTATTCATCCTGAAAAAAGCCAACCGCCTCCCACGGCGGCTGATGCGGCGATTTTTGCCAATTATTATAACCGAAACGTCTTCGGTTCGTCAAGGCTGTGACAGCGGTTCTCTCGCCCCTTCTTCCAAATCCGGCGCCTCATACTCCATCAACTCGTCCCAATCGCGGCTGTTGATCATATCGAGCTGGGCCTCGACAAGCATGCGGAAACGGGCGCGGAACACTTTCGACTGCCGCTTCAGCTCCTCGATCTCGAGGGCGATTTTCCGCGATTTCGCTAATGCATCGCTGATGATGCGCTCGGCGTTTTTTTCCGCCTCTTTAATGATCAGCTTCGCCTCTTTTTGCGCATTCCGCTTCACTTCTTCCGCTGCTTCCTGTGCAACAAGAATCGACTTATTGAGCGTCTCTTCAATGTTCGCAAAGTAGTTCAGCTTTTCCGTCAGTTCGGCCACTTTTTCTTCCAGCTGCTTTTTTTCACGGATGAGCATTTCATAGTCTTTAATGACTTGATCGAGAAACTCGTTCACTTCGTCTTCATCGTACCCACGAAACCCGCGGCTGAATTCCTTGTTGTGAATATCCAATGGCGTCAACGGCACAACGGCCACCTCCGTCTCCATCATTCCTTTTCTTCACTTTCATTCGACATGGTTTGCCGATTTCCTGCCGTCATTTGCTTATTTTTGTCGGCCAATCTGAACGAGCCAGCGCTCTTTTTTCGTCGGCCCTTCCACCGAAAACAGCTTGCAGCGGCCAAAACCGCGCGCCGACAGGACATCGCCCGGTCCGCAGAGGAAATCCGGCTTGTCCACCACCTTCCAGTTGACTTTGACAAGCCCGCTTTCAACAAGCGCACGCGCTTTCTCGCGCGCAAGGCGAAACACCTGAGCGAGCACAGCATCGAGCCTTAGAGAAGACACCGTGACCGTTCCTTCCTCCCACGTTTCGGCAAGCGGCATGGCTGCCGACAACGGAAGCGGCTCAAGCGCAACCGGAGCTTTGCCGATCGTTTCGACATGCAAGCGGACGTAGTCGGCGACTTCAGCAGCAACAAAAAACTGAATTTCCCCATCCCGAATGAGAATATCGCCAAACTTGCCGCGCCGCAAGCCAAGCGACATCAGCGCCCCCAACACGTCGCGATGTTCAAGGGAAACGAATTTCGCCGGATAGCGGACGGCAAACAGTACAATGCCATAATCCTCTTCCTCAGGGTCGATATACGGCGGAGCGAGAAACACCCGCTTCCGCTCGACAAACGGGGCGCCGCCGAAAAAGAACGCGCGCACATCTTCCGCACCGCCGGCGATGCTTTGCACGATTTGCTGCTCGCGCGGATCGAGAAAATCGGTCAGCTTCGGAGCGTACTGACGGCTCACCATCTCCTTCCACTCGAGCACTTGATCAATGAACGGATGTTCCTCTTTGCGAAAATGCTGATACAGCTCCACTCGACGTCACCTTGCTTTCATGGAAGAAAGGAACCCACAACGGATTCCTCTCTGCGAGTTTCGCCCTTCCGCCTTTTTGCCTGCCGGGCGGAGAGCGGCGGCGCCGTGCGCGCAAAACGAAGTTAAAACTGCGACTGAAGAATGTCGAACAGGGCGTGAAGCCCTCTCGTCGCGAATTCAAGAACGATAAACGCGACGATTGGGGAGACGTCAATGATGCCAAGCGGCGGAATGACCCGCCGAAACGGCTCTAAATACGGCTCGCAAATAGCGGCCAACATCTGTCCGAACCGCGTTTCGCGCGCATTGGGAAACCATGACATTAAAATATAAATGATCAGCGCATACGAGTACACTTGAATCACTGTCGTCAAAAACGTGAGTACATAATCCAACAGCTACCACCTCTTCATCGGTCTGTCATCCTCGCCGTCGAGCGAAATCGAGCCGCTGACGTCGACGTTTTCCGGGGTGCATAAAAAAATTTTTGTGCCGACTTGCTGAATGTCGCCGCCAATGGCGTACACCGTGCCGCTTAAAAAGTCGACGATCCGCTTCGCCTGCTCATGCTGGATGCGCTGCAAGTTGACGATGACCGCGCGCCGGCTTTTCAAATGGTCGGCGATCTCCTGCGCCTCCGCATACACCCTCGGCTCAGCAAGCACGACTTTCGCCGATTTTTGCACGCTTTGCAGGCTGACGACGTTCGCCTTGCCTGCCGTCTTCGGCAGCGCCTCTTCTTCCGGCTGTGGCGCCTCATATTCTTCTTCATAGTCTTCGTAGTCTTCTTCTAAAAAATAATCACGGAATTTTTTCATCAATCCCATCCGGTTTCACCTCCTACAATGATCCAACAAGCGCGCTGCCTATGCGCACAAACGTCGCTCCTTCCTCAATAGCGATCGTGTAATCGTTTGACATGCCCATTGACAGTTCGGTGCATGGCGCATGGGCCATTCCCATCGCCTGAACGTGTTCCTTCAGCACTCGCAATCGGCGGAAGCAAGCGCGCAATACCGCTTCGTCGTCCGTGTGCGGCGCCATCGTCATCAATCCGACGACTTCGATGCGCGAAAAGGCGCGAAGTTGTTCAATAAACGGAATCGTTTCTTCGGGGGCGAGCCCGTGTTTGGTCACTTCCCCCGACACGTTCACTTGCACAAAACATTTTACTGGCCGCACCGCCCGTTTTTCAATTTCTTTCGCGAGCGACAAGCGGTCGAGTGAATGAATGTAATCGACTTTATCAATAATGTCTTTGACTTTGCGCGACTGAAGCGTCCCAATGAAATGCCACGTCGCTTGATTTCCGATCCGTGCATGCTTTTCAATCAATTGGTCGGAGCGGTTTTCGCCGAGGTCGGCAATGCCGGCGTCAAGCACCTCCATCGCCCGCTCGGCATCGACATATTTAGTGACCGCCACGATGCGCACGCCGGCCGGATCGCGGCCGACGCGAGCGCAGGCCGCCTCGATTTCTCGGCGAATGGCCGCCAAGTTGTCGCGCACCGTCATGCCGTCTCCTCCCTTCGGCCGATAAACGCCAACATCCTTCCAGTCGTTCCGCGGTCGCGGCGATGGGAAAAAAACAACGCTTCCTCACAGCTTGTACAGCGTTCTGACACATAAATATGGCTGTTCGGAACGCCAGCCGCGATCAACTGAAGCCGATTGGCTTCCTTTAAGTCGAGCGCATATTGCCCTGGGCTTGTTTCCCGCCATGGCAACGGGCTTTCCGGAGGAATCGTCGGGCGCAGACTGTCCACGACACGGTCGTCAACCGTATAACAGCACGGACCGATGGCAGGTCCGATGGCAACATAGATGTCGCTCGGCGCGATGTGTTCGCGCGTTTGCCAAAGCCGCACCATGTGACCAGCGATGCCGCCGGCCGTTCCCCGCCACCCGGCATGAGCAAGGCCGACTAACCCAGCAGATGGCGCCACAAAATAAATGGGCACACAATCGGCAAAACAAAGCGCGAGCAACACCTCCGCTTCGTCTGTATACAACCCGTCGACCCCTGGAACCGCCGTGGCGAAATCTTGCGCTCCGTTCCCCCGTTCGTTTTTCGTCACCTTCCGAATGTCGGCGCCATGCACTTGTTCACAACATACCCATCGCTCAAGCGGGAATGAGAGCCATTGCGCCAAACGCCCGCGGTTGGCGACAACAACCGTGCGATCGTCGCCGACGTGCAGCCCCATATTCAGCGAAGCGAACGGCCCTTTGCTCTCCCCGCCATGTTTCGTCGTCAATCCAGCGACGGCTCCAGCAAACGGAGGCGCACCGCAGCGGAGCCAGCCGCGGGCTTCTTGTTGAAAAATGTCCGGCATTCGCGTCAACCTCACGCTGTTTTTTGTAGTTTTTTATCACTTTTTTTCCTATTTTATCATAGTTTGTTTGTCCATGATAACCTTTATTTATGATTTTGTCGAAACATTGCCGCAGAAATTGTCCAACCCTTATTGCCGCCCGAAAACCGCGCTGGCGGCATAGCCGATCTGCCCACGAAAAGCGGAAAGGTCTGCAACATCGTCCTGCCGCGTTGCAAGCGACGGGGCCAATCGTTGCACCAGCCGTTTAATCGGAATCATGAAGGCGGACTAAAATAACATCGGCTCCGATTTTGACGATGTTCTGCCATGGAATGACGACCGCCTCTTCGCGGCCGAACAGCCCGAGCATCTTTCCGGCGCCTAAAATAATGAGCGAGCGGATTTTTCCAGTATCTAAATCAATATCAATGTCCCCAATATTGCCAAGCTTCTTCCCATTGGCTACATTGACGACATCTTTCGTCTGAAATTCGGAAATTCTCATCACGGTTTTTCTCCCCGCCTTTCCTCTCTCCCTCTTTTTCATCTATATGAAGCCAAATGTGCAGTTATGTGCCAAAGAAAAAGGCTGCACCTGCAGCCTGTCATACTTGGATGTTTTTATTCATTTGCCGGATCGCCGCTTTTTCGAGCCTCGACACTTGCGCTTGGGAAATGCCGATTTCCTCGGCCACTTCCATTTGCGTCTTTCCTTGGAAAAAGCGTTTACGGATGATCATTTTTTCCCGCTCATTCAACCGCCGAAGCCCTTCCTTCAAGGCGATTTCTTCGATCCATTGGCTGTCACGGTTGCGCTCATCGCTCAGCTGGTCCATCACATAAATCGGGTCGCCGCCGTCGTTGTAAATCGGCTCAAACAACGAAACAGGATCTTGAATGGCATCGAGGGCAAAAACCACTTCCTCATGGGCGACGCCGAGTTCTTTGGCAATTTCCTCGGTTGACGGTTCTTTCGCCGTCTCGCTCATGAGCCGCTCTCGCACTTGCAACGCTTTGTAGGCGATGTCGCGCAGCGAGCGCGAAACGCGGATCGGGTTGTTGTCGCGCAAATAGCGGCGGATTTCGCCGATGATCATCGGCACGGCGTAAGTGGAAAACTTCACGTTTTGATTGAGGTCAAAATTATCAATCGATTTCATAAGTCCGATGCAGCCGACTTGAAACAAATCATCGACAAATTCGCCTCGGTTGTTGAAGCGCTGAATGACGCTCAACACGAGGCGCAAGTTGCCGTTTACTAATTTTTCTCTTGCCTCCAAATCCCCCTCATGCATCCGTCGAAACAGTTCACGCATTTCCTCATTTTTGAGGACGGGAAGCTTCGAAGTGTCTACGCCGCAAATCTCGACTTTGTTCCTCGTCAAGTTGTTCCCTCCCATCAGGAGATGCTAAGTCGTCAGTTTTCAGTATCTCCTTGGAAGGGAAAAATATGCACAGCCTGTCCGACGCGGAAAAAGCGGCGGAATTTCGCTCCCGCCGCCCGCTACATCATTTTATTGAATTCTTTGCGCAACCGTTTAATGATCCGCTTCTCGAGCCGCGATATGTACGATTGCGAAATACCGAGCAAATCAGCGACGTCTTTTTGCGTCTTTTCTTCGCCGCCGGAGAGGCCAAAACGCAATTCCATAATTTGCTTCTCGCGGTCGCTCAGCTGGCGCAAGGCGTTTAAGAGCAAGCGCCGGTCGACATCCGCTTCCAAATCTTTCGTAATCACGTCGTCATCCGTTCCCAACACGTCGGAAAGCAACAGCTCGTTGCCATCCCAGTCGATATTGAGCGGTTCATCAAACGACACTTCCGCCCGCACTTTGTTGTTGCGGCGCAAATACATTAAAATTTCGTTTTCAATGCAGCGCGACGCGTATGTCGCCAGCTTGATCTTCTTCTCTGGGTTGAACGTGTTGACCGCCTTAATGAGGCCGATCGTTCCAATGCTGATCAAATCTTCAATGTGAATGCCGGTGTTTTCAAACTTGCGCGCAATGTAGACGACAAGACGCAAATTGCGTTCGATCAAAAGCGATCTTGCCGTGTCATCACCGGCGGCGAGCCTGGCAATCAGCTGCTCCTCTTCTTCTTTTGTCAGCGGCGGCGGGAGGGCTTCGCTGCCTCCGATATAATAAATTTCATCCGCCTTCAGGCCAAGCTTGGCCAAAAGCTTATACAGCCAGTTCATGAAGCGAAGTTTCCATTTTCTCATGAAAATCCCCCTTCTAAACGGATCAAAAGTGAGTATGATATACTAACAAAACCTACGAAGCGGTCAGCTTTCTTCCCGCCTGCACCATTTTCGGATGGACGATGCAGTCGTACTCCCCATCCGTCGACAGCGGATCAGCGCTTAGCGCCACAAGCCCTTGCGCTACTTCCAACCATTCGTTTTCGTACCGCAGCATAATGCGGTCTGGCTTAACCGCCGCCATCATTTGTGAACCGCTGCCGACCGCACGGTACGGAATGAGACGGAGGCGATGGACCCACCGCTCCGGCGGGGAAGCCAGCATCATGGGAGAGCTGAGACAACCCAGTAGCTCCTCAGGAAGCACGGCCTTTGCTTTTTCCTGTTCGACTACCATCACCGGCGTTTTTGTCAACGGATCGACGAGCTGGTTGCCGCTGTCAATCAAGCCGCGCAGCATAAGCGGCCGCCCGTCCCATACGATCTTGACCTCAATGATATATTCAAACCGCAGTTTTTTTTCGCGAATCGCCTCCACCCTTCGGCGAGAAAAAAGCCATAAAACCGGAAACCCGATGACAACAAACAGCCAACTGACCGGATCGCCCGCTCCGGGATGATGCATGAGAAGCATTCCTTGGCGGACGGACAGTTGGTGCGCGAAAACATAATGAACCGCCAGCATGCCGCCGCCGACGGCGAACGTGGCAAAGTAAAACGCCAGCATATTCTCAAGCAAATAGCGCGGGCGCTTAAACCCGAAGGCGGCCCACACGATCAACACGGAAACAGCTACTTTTACCAACGGGTGCTGGGCGATGGCGGAAAACGGGGTAAACAGCAATATGACAAGCAGCGAACCGATCAACGCCCCAGCCAACAGACGCCACCAGACGATCGGCCGCTTGAGCATGAGCGCCGTCAGCCAAAGAAGCAACGCGTCAAAACAGACGTTCAACAGCCAAATCACATCGAGATAGACGACCAACCGTCAAGCCCCTCCCCCGCCCATATCGGCTTTGTCTGAAACAAGTATATAGCACCTTGCGAGGGAAAGTCTGTCAATCGGTGGCGGTGAAAAAGGAGATGTTTTGTCAAAACAGGGGGAACCACGGCGGATCAAATCGGCCGGCACGAAAGCCTAGCCCGCCTTCTCTTTTTCGCCCTTTCGTTGCGAGAGAGCGGGCGGCCAACGCGAGAAGTTTTTGGTCCTAATCGGAAAAGCGAGGCTGTCTCAAAAGATCGTCTTTCTTTAAGAGAGATACAATATATTGTTTCACCAAAGTGCTTCGTGCACGTTCGTGCATGCATCTTGTGATGAAGAAAGGGTGTCCCGTTGCTTTTGGGACACCCTCGTTTCGCCATCTAGCGGCGGCGGTTGCGGTTGCGCAAGAAAGCGGGAATGTCAAGCGGATCTTCTGCTTGCCCCGAGCGGAGCGCCGCATAGTCTTGTATCGGCTCTTCGCGCTTCTCCCGCTTTGGCGCCGGCGCCGCTTTCGGCACAGTGCCGATGCCAATGCGCGGCGGCCGCGGCTGCGAAGCGACGTTTTCGTTGAATCCGGTCGCAATGACCGTCACGATGATCTCGTCCTTTAAGTTCTCATTAATAACGGAGCCGAAGATCATGTTCACTTCTTGGTCGGCCGCCGAAGCGACGATGTCGGCAGCCTCCTGCACTTCGTACAAACTTAAGTTCATGCCGCCGGTGATGTTCATGAGCACCCCTTGCGCGCCGTCGATCGACGTCTCCAACAGCGGGCTGGAAATGGCTTTTTTTGCTGCCTCAGCAGCTCGGTTTTCGCCGCTGGCGATGCCAATCCCCATCAATGCCGAACCTTTATTCGACATGATCGTCTTCACATCAGCGAAGTCAAGGTTGATCAACCCCGGCACGGCGATCAAATCGGAAATGCCTTGCACCCCTTGGCGCAGCACATTGTCCGCTTCGCGGAACGCCTCAAGCATCGGCGTATTTTTGTCGACAATCTCAAGCAATCGATCGTTCGGAATGACGATGAGCGTATCGACCGCCTCTTTCATGGCGGCGATGCCGCTTGCGGCCTGCGTCGCCCGCTTGCGCCCCTCAAACGTAAACGGGCGCGTAACAACGCCGACCGTAAGCGCCCCTAACTCGCGCGCAATTTGGGCGATGACCGGGGCAGCGCCAGTTCCCGTGCCGCCGCCCATGCCAGCGGTGACAAACACCATATCGGCGCCGCGAAGCGCTTCTTCAATTTGCTCTTTGCTCTCCTCAGCTGCTTTTTTTCCAACTTCTGGGTTTGCCCCCGCGCCCAAGCCGCGTGTCAGCTTCGCCCCGATTTGCAGCTTGATCGGCGCCTTCGACAAGTTGAGCGCCTGTGCATCCGTATTGACCGCAATAAACTCTACACCTTGCACCCCATGCTCAATCATCCGATTGACGGCGTTGTTGCCGCCGCCCCCGACTCCAATCACCTTGATCGTTGCCAACTGATCGACTGTTGTCTCAAACTCCAACATGGCCAAATCCTCCTAAAATTTCAATCTCTATTCAAAGAAAGAACCAAAAAATCTCTTGACCTTCTTCCCAAAATGGTCTTCTTTCTTTTTCGGTTTCGACTGCTGTTTTGGCGAGGAGCGCTCGACCGGCTCCACCGCAACGGCAACCGGGACCGTTTTCCCTTGCAGCTGCGCCTGCCGGTAGGCGAACTTGAGCAAGCCAACGCCGATCGTATACTGCGGGTCGCGCACACCGATATAATCCGGCATGGCAATGCGGACGCTCGTCCCTAAAACGACGTGGGCCAGCTCAAGCAACCCTGGCATATTGGCGACGCCGCCGGTCAGCACATAGCCGCCGGGGAGATCGCGAAACCCGAGACGACGCACTTCCTGCTGAACCATTTGCAAAATTTCTTCCAGTCTCGCCTCAATAATATCGGCGATCTCCAGCTGGCTGAACTGCTGGTGTTGATCGGTGCCCATGATCGGCACGCTGAACACTTCTTCCTCCGAAGCGTAGTCGTAAAATGCATGTCCGTGCTTCAGTTTGATTTTTTCGGCATCGTCCGTTGTCGTCCGCAATCCGATGGCCAAGTCTTTCGTAATGTGCTCCCCGCCGACCGGCAGCGAAGAGACAGCTTGCAACGTCCCTTGCTCAAAGACAGCGACCGTTGTCGAGCCGCCTCCCAGGTCAACGAGCGCCGCCCCCAAATGCCGTTCGTCATCGGACAGCACGAGCGAACCGGCCGCCAGCGGCTGAAGACAAATATCGCTGATTTCCAAGCCTGCCCGCTCCACACAGCGAAGAAGATTATGTAATACCGTCTTCGCACCAGTCACCATAGTGCCTTCCATTTCCAAGCGGACGCCGAGCATGCCGCGCGGATCATGAATGCCGTCCAACCCGTCGACGATAAACTGGCGCGGAACGACGCCGATGATTTCCCGATCGGGAGGAATAGAGACAACTTGCGCGGCATCGATGACGCGGGCGACATCTTCATCGCTGATTTCCCGGTTTTCGCTCGCGACGGCGACAATGCCGTGGCAGTCATGGAGCTGAATATGGCTGCCGGCCACCCCGACGATCACACGGCGGATCGATAAACCGACCATCCGCTCCGCTTGCTCGACGGCCCGTCTGATCGACTGCACCGTTTTATCTATATCAACAATCGCCCCTTTTTTGAGCCCTTCCGCTTTGACATTGCCCACCCCGATAATATTGATGGAGCTGCCTAGCATTTCCCCGATGATGACTTTCACGCTCGATGTTCCGACATCCAGGCTAACGACGATCTCATTGCTGCTCATTTTTTGGCATCTGCCTACTAAAAACGCGCCGGTGCCGGCCGGCGTTTCAGTAAGCAGCGACACCTCCTTTTTCGGCTGAAATTTCCCATCTCTTTGTCTATTGGTCTATGTCTAGTTTGCGAGTTTCGCAACAACACTATATTTTGTTTTACCCTATATAATTCAACACGCGAAAACACTTTCCCTGTCTTTTGCCTAACTTTTTTCGCGATTGTACCGCCGCTTGGCCCACTCAGCAAGCCAAAGGCGGCGGATGATGGCAATGTTTTGAAACAAGCGGACGCCGAAGGCGAACACAGCCGCTAAATACAAGTCTACACCAAGATGCACCCCAAGAAAAGTTAAAGTTGCGGCCAGAACAATGTTGAAAAAAAACCCGGTTATAAATACGGTTTCGTCGTACGTCCGCTGCAGGTGGGCGCGCCATCCTCCGATTAATGTATCAAAGGCGGCCAAAATGGCAATCGACAAATAATTGGAATATTCATCGGGAACTTCCCAGCCGGCGAAAACGCCGATGGCAAACCCAAGAAGCAATCCGAGAAGCGGAAGCCACATGCTATTTCTCCTCCTTGCCGCCGTTCGCTGTCTCCATGTATTTCACATCAGGGCGGCTAGCCGCGGGCGGAATGACAACGAGCGGCTGGGGCTTGGATATTGACAGCTCCAAGTTTTCCACGGCGAAATCATCGCGGATCGGCGAAACGGCGAGCCCGCTGTACAGCTTGTCCGCATCATCGGCGATTGCTCTCACTTCGACTGGCAGCCTCACTGAGCGGCTCCCGACTTTCGTTGCGCCATTGACATCGCGAATGGCCGTCCGGTTCGTCAGTCGCTCACCGTCGATGGCGATTTCTTTCGCCCCGTATTTGTTCAACTCATTCACTAACCGTTGCAATAGCTCGGGCGATACGGCGGCAACGGCCGGACCAACGTAGCCGGCCGCCGAAAGCGGCGCGATCGTCAACACGAGACCGCTTCCTCTCACTTCTGTCAGCCCGGCTTCTTCCCTCAGCTTCGCGACTGTCGCTTCAAGCTCTGTCGCGCCGCCCGCCTCGTGTTCCCGCCGGTAGCGGCGCAATGTTTCCTCGTAACTCTCTAGCTCCTCAAGCAGCCGTTGTTCAAGCTTCTGCTCTTTTGTCAAATCGGCGCGCAACTCCCAAATGTCGCGCGTGTCGCGTCCTTCCGGATGCAGCGTCGTCCGAAGCCCGACGGCCAGCATCACACCGAATATGGCAGCTACGCCGGCAAAATAGAATCGATTTTTCCGTTCCAATGCGCTTCACCGCCCCTTTCCGCCCGTTTTACGGCTCGGGCGCAAACACCGGATCCAACACGATCGCTCCTTGCTTTTCCACTTTTACGTCGATATGGTCTTCGACAAGTTCGTCGACGATGCCGCCGGGAAGCTCTAGAGCGGACATGAGCACGTCCGGATTGCCAATGGCCGAAATGACAAACGGAGCGGCATGCTGCGTTCCATCGACCTCAATGACTGGGCCGTTGCAGACGATGTATGAACGGTGGGAAATGCGCTGCCCATTAATAGCGACCGCTTCGGCGCCGGAAATGAGCAACTCGTGAACAACTTTCCATACGTGCTGTTCATGAACGATATAATTGGTAGCGCTCGCTTCAGAGGGGATATAAGAGGAATCGGAAAGGGTGACTGCTACACCTTTCCCTTTCACCCTCGCTTTTCCGACATGCATGCGCAGCTGTTCCGCTTCTTTTGCCAATCCGGCCTCGTTCTCCTGCTCCTCGGCCAGCTTCTTCTCCCACGCAGCCAGCTCCTCCTGCTTTTTGACAAGCTGCTGCTTGAGCGACCGGTTTTCTTTTTGCAAAGCAAGAAGCGCCGAGCGATATTCGTACTCTTTTTTCCACTCGCTGTCGCTCCATTCGCGGCGGGATGCTTCGTTTTTCGCATGTTGGTACGAGAACCCGAGCATGGCGCCGAAGATCAAGCAGATCAACGTCAGCAGGAGGCGGCTACGGGCTTGTCGTTTCATCGCCATCCTCCTTTTTCGGGGGGGAGTAAGGAACAAAATAGCTGCCGACTTCCAAATGAATGACTCCTTTGACGTTTCGGTCAAGCGCGGCGGCAATCGCAGGATAATGCGACAGCTTGTCCGCAAATTGCCGGATTGTCGCGCTTACTTCATAACCGTCATTCATGTAGACGATGACGCGGTCTTCATATTCCCTCGTCGGCTTGTAGTGAATTTCCGACATGGCGCCCAGCACGGCCGCGGGCAGTTCGGCGAGCTGCCCCGTCATTTCAGCAATGGCGTCGCCGTCTTTCCAGCCGACAAGCACCGGCGCATCGCTTGGCGCCGTCTTCGTCCCTTCTTGCTTTAACAGCCGCCCGTTTTCAAGCAATGGAAAAAACGTTTGCCGGTCATACACATAAGCGATTCGCCGCCATTCGCGGACGTGGATGGCGATCGTGTTCGGCAGCTGTTTTTCCACTGTGGCCTCCTTAATTTCTGGATGGCGAGTGAGCTTTTTTTCCACGTTTTGTTCATTCACTTTCCAAAAGCTTGTCCGCTTCGTAATGCCGCTTAAGCTGATGATGCGCTCCGCTGTGAGATGACGGTTGCCGCTCACTTCCACATGCCCGACAGCGCCAAGCGGCGACTGGAAGTAAAGGACGCACAAAATAAATAGAAAAAAGAAAGATAAGTACGCAATGAGCCGGCGGTTCGCTTTCTGGCGGCGCCGCTCCTTCAGTTTCGGCACGCGGTCCTCCAAGACGACGACTTTTCCCTTTTCCATCGCATTCCCCGCTTTCTTCTTCAAAGCCCGCGCTGAAACGACCGGTATAAAAACAAACGGCATCCGCTGCCGTTTCTTTGTTTTTGCACTTATTTTCATTATATCACAAATGAATGCAAGAGAGAGCCTGTTTTTATCGCATTTGCCGGCACCGTTCGACGATGGGCTGCGTTCGAGAGACGCCAAAAAAACGGCGGACATCCGCCGCTTGCCTAATACCGGGCATGCCTGCTGATATTAAGCAGCACGCCGATGGCCATCAACATCAACGTCAGCGACGATCCGCCGTAGCTTAAAAACGGGAGCGTGATGCCGGTAACGGGCATCAGTCCCGTCACAACGCCGATATTGATCATCACTTGAATCGCGATCATCGAAATAATGCCAAGCGCCAAAAAACTTCCGTACAAGTCAGGGGCGCCAAGGGCAATGCGCACACCGCGCCAAAGAAGAAGAGCAAAGAGCAGGAGAACGAGTGAACCACCGATAAAGCCGAGCTCTTCAGCTAAAATGGCGAAAATAAAGTCGGTTTGCGGCTCCGGCAAGTAAAAAAACTTTTGTCTGCTCTGCCCGAGCCCAAGGCCGAACAAGCCGCCCGGCCCAATGGCGTACAGCGACTGGATGATTTGAAATCCGCTTCCAAGTGGATCTTCCCATGGGTTTAAAAACGATGTAATCCGCTTGATTCGATATGGAGCCGACAGGATGAGGGCGGCAAGCCCAGCGAGCCCCAAAACGCCAAGCCCGGCAAAATGGCTGAGACGGGCGCCGGCGACGAAAATCATCGTCACGCACGTACCAACCATAACGGTGCCCGTTCCTAAGTCCGGCTGCAGCATAATCATGCCGAACGCGGCAAACACAAGCAAAAGCGCCGGCAACAGTCCTTGTTTAAATGACGTAATTTTTTTTTGGTTTTCCGATAAATATTTGGCCAAAAAAGCGATCATAGCCAGCTTCATAAACTCGGACGGCTGGATCGAAAACGCCCCGACGCCGATCCAGCTGCGCGACCCGTTGCGAACCATGCCGATGCCGGGAATGAGCACAAGAACGAGCAGCACAAAACAGACGCCAAGCAGCACTTTCGACCAGTCGCGCCACACCCAATAATCGATGTTCATGACAAAAAACATAGCGATAATGCCGACGCCCGCAAACAATAGCTGGCGCTTGGCGAAGAAAAACGAATCGTTGAATTTGTATTCCGCCCAAATGGCGCTCGCGCTGTACACCATAATAAGTCCGATGGCCAAGAGCGAAAACGTCAAAAGAATGAGCAAAAAATCCGGCGCAGACTTTTTCCGCGGCAATGCCCAACACCTCTATTTTTGTAAACTAGAGGGGAAGGGCTGTCCCTTTCCCTCTATTTCAACTTATGCACGGCATTGATAAAAATGTCCCCTCTCTCCTCGAAAGTTTTGTATTGATCCCAGCTGGCGCATGCTGGAGAGAGCAAAATGACGTCGCCCGGTTCGGAAAGCTCGAAAGCAACCGGGACGGCTTTTTCCACATTATCGACATATCGGATCGTTTCTATTCCCGCTTTTTGGGCGATGCGGCCGATTTTATCCGCCGTCTGGCCGAACAGTACGACCGCCTTCACCTGTTGCAAATACGGGAGAAGATCATCAAACTCATTGCCGCGGTCAAGCCCGCCAGCGAGCAAAATGACCGGCTCGCCGGCAAACGCTGAAAGCGCCTTTTGCGTCGCTAAGATGTTCGTCGCTTTCGAGTCGTTGTAAAACCGCCGGCCGTCAATTTCCGCCACATACTGAAGCCGATGTTTCACGCCGGAAAACGTCGCCAGCACCTGGCGGATCGCCTCATCACTGGCGCCGGCCAGCTTGGCGGCCGCCACCGCCGCTAAAATGTTTTCCAAATTGTGCTGTCCAGGAAGAACGATGTCAGCGATTCTGATAACTGGATCACCGTTCCAATAGATGGCGCCATCTTGAACGTACGCCCCTTCGCCAAGAAGCTTCGTCGCCGAAAACAGCACTTTTTGCGATCGAACCGAGGAGGCAATGTTCATCACGAGCGGATCGTCGGCATTGACGACGGCATAATCGCGCTCCGTTTGATTGCGGAAAATGTTCGCCTTTGCCGCTGCATACGCCTCTTTCGTTCCGTGGTAGTCCAAGTGGGCGTCGAAAATATTGAGCAAAACCGCAATGGCTGGGCGAAACTTGTCAATGCCGGCAAGCTGGAACGAAGACAGTTCCGTGACAAGCCATTGCCCCGGCTTCGCTTCCCTCGCCACCTCGCAGGCGACAAGGCCGATGTTGCCGGCAAGCAGCGGATCTTGGCCGTCCGCTTTTAACATTTCGTAAATGAGCGTCGTCGTCGTCGTTTTTCCGTTGGACCCGGTGATGCCGATAAACGGCCCTTCGGAAATGTGATAAGCAAGCTCCACTTCGGTCACAACCGGAAGCCCCTTCTCAAGCGCCTTTTTCACCATCGGGTTCGTGTACGGAATGCCCGGGTTTTTCACGACAAGGTCAAACGGCTCATCAAGCAGTTCAAGCGGATGACCGCCGCAAACGACGCGAATGCCCAGCGGTTCAAGCTGCTTGGCCTCCATGTTTTCCGAAAGCGGCTTTTGATCATTGACGACGACCTTAGCGCCTAACTCCGCAAGAAGCCGAGCTGCCGCCGCTCCGCTTTTCGCCAATCCAATGACAAGCACACGACGATGTTGATAAAAACGAGTCGGTTTCAATTACATCCACACCTCGATATAAATTCCTAGCATCGCAAATAAAAGGCCGACGGCCCAAAACGTCACAACGATCCGCCATTCTGACCAGCCGACAAGCTCATAATGATGATGAAGCGGACTCATGCGGAACACGCGCCGTCCCGTCGTTTTGAACGAAGCCACTTGAATGATGACCGACAGCGTCTCGATGACAAACACACCGCCGATGATGACAAGCAACAGCTCAAGCTTCGTCAGGACAGCGACAGCGGCGATCGCCCCGCCAAGTGCGAGCGAGCCGGTGTCGCCCATAAACACTTTCGCTGGGTGGGCGTTAAACACTAAAAAGCCAAGCACGGCGCCAACAACAGCGACGCAAAATACAGCGACATCGTACTGGCCTTGATTCCAAGCCAAGACGGCATAAGCGCCAAAGGCGATCGCCGCCGTTCCGGCAAGCAGCCCGTCAAGCCCGTCGGTCAAGTTGACAGCGTTCGAACCGCCGACAAGCATGAACAACAAGAGCACGCCGTACGCCCATCCGAGGTCGACCGACCAATCGGCGCCGGGAATATGTAACACCGTCGAAAAGCCGCTTTGGCGGTAGACGGCAAAAAAGATGGCTGCGATAAGGAGCTGGCCGATAAATTTTTGCCGGCTCGTCAAGCCAAGATTTCGCTTCATCACGACTTTGATCATATCGTCGAGGAAGCCGAGCACCCCATAGCCGACGGTGACCAACAACAGCAAATACGTCCTCGTCGACAAGCCGGCGATTTTTGGTGTGATCCATAAGGTCGTCGCCACAATCGCCAACAAAATCATGATGCCGCCCATCGTCGGCGTGCCTGATTTTTTTTGATGCGACTTCGGCCCTTCCTCGCGGATGCTTTGTCCGAATTTCAACCGCCGCAAAAACGGGATGAACAGCGGCGACAAAACGACAGTGATGAGAAAGGAAACCGCCATGGCAATCACGATCGCTTGTTCTGGCATGCATCGTCACATCCTTTAAACGGCCGAGCGTCCAGCCATCGCTTCTCCAATTCCGCCAGTCGGCGGCGCACAGCCTCGCCAGCAAGGGGGCTGTCTTCAGGAAGAGCGAAGAAAAACTGCACACCCTCTGCACGGTCTTGCTCCAAGTATCGCTCGAACAATGCCGCTGCCGCCTCGAGCGGCGACGGAACGAAAAAGATCGGAAATTGATTTGGAATGTAGCGCGGCAACGGCTCTCCCAGACGCCAAAATGAAGCGATCGCTCCGTGTTCAATCGCCGTTTTCAATGTTTCCGCCCCGTTTTCGAGCGGAACGAACAACCCTTTTTTCACTTGTTTGGCTGGGTTGACGAACACGGCGTGAAAGCGGATCGTTTCATCAACAATGCCGCGCGCCTCCACCGCCATCGATTGCACCGTCCTGTATGCGATCATGGTCATCCTCTCTCCTTCACTGCCGCTCGGGCAACAGCGCGATCGTCAAACTCAATCACATCGTTGCCAATGATTTGATACGTTTCATGCCCTTTGCCGGCAATCAACACAACATCGCCTTCCTGCGCCTGGCCAATGGCGTAGCGGATCGCCTCTTCACGGTCAGGAATCGTCACATGCTTTCCGATCTCAGCGCTTACTCCCGCTTCCATGTCGCGCAAAATTTGCTTCGGGTCTTCCGAACGCGGATTGTCGGAGGTAAAAATAGCGACATCCGCATACCGCACCGCCACCTGCGCCATGAGCGGCCGTTTCGACGGGTCGCGGTCGCCGCCGCAGCCGATGACGACATACACGTTTCGCTTCGCCAATTGGCGCACCGTTTTTAAGGCATTTTCTAAACTGTCCGGCGTGTGGGCGTAATCGACGATGATCGTAAAGTTTTGCCCTTCATCAACCGTTTCAAACCGCCCCGGCACCGGCTCGACATCCGCAAGCGCCGCGGCGATCGTTTCAAGCGAAAAGCCAGAGGCAAGGCAGGCAGCGGCAGCGGCGAGAATGTTATAGACATTGAACGAGCCGACAAGTTTCGTTTCGACCGCCGCCGATCCGTGCGGCGTGCAAAGCCGAAACGCCATGCCGCCTGCGGTCATGCGGATCTGTTCCGCCATCACATCGCTTTTTTCCCTCATCCCGTATGTGACGATCGGCGCGGCCGTCATATGTTTATAATACTGCGAAACCGGATCGTCATGATTGAGAACGGCAAATTTCGGCCGCCGTTCGTCGTAGCGGTTGCCGAGCTGGGCAAACAAAAGCCCTTTGGCGTTCCGATATTCTTCCATTGTCCCGTGATAATCCAAATGGTCTTGCGTTAAGTTCGTAAAGACGGCCACATCGTAATCGCAGCCATGCACCCGCCCTTGGTGCAGCGCGTGCGACGACACTTCCATGGCGACAAACTCCACTCCTTCATCGACCATCTGTTTAAACATGCGCTGCAAAATGAGCGACTCCGGCGTCGTATTGGCCGCCGGATAGGAGCGGTCGCCGACCTTGATGTGAACCGTGCCAATGAGCCCTGTTTTCTTGCCGGCTTTTCTCGCGATTTGTTCGATGATCGACGTTGTCGTCGTCTTGCCGTTTGTGCCTGTCACTCCGATTAAATGTAGGCGGTGGGTCGGCCGCCCGTAAAACGCGTCCGCTAAAATCGCCATCGTCCGCCGGCTGTCCGACACAAGAACGACGGGAACATCAACGGAAAGCGGCCGCTCGGCCACGATCGCCGCCGCTCCGCGCGCCACCGCTTCCTCGGCAAAGTCGTGTCCGTCTACTGTAAACCCTTTAAGGCAAAAAAAGAGAGAACCGGGGGCAACGCGGCGCGAGTCCATTTCGAGCGCCACGATATCGGGATTGCCTCCATGGTGCACCCAAAAACCGGGCAAGTGTGACAGCAGCGTCAGCAGTTTCATATTTCGTTCATCCCTTTCGCTTCGAAATCGTCCGCTCCGTTAGGCAGACAGCGGAAAAAGGGGCACAACCAACCCGATGTGTCATCGCATCGGTCGCCCCTTGCGCGTTCGTCTTACCGTTCTTCTACCGCTTCGCGTTTCGCCAAATAAATGCGGACCGTTGAACCTTCTTTCACTTTCGCCCCTGGCTTCGGGGATTGTTCAACAACGACATCTCCCTCGCCACTAACATCTAATTTTAAGTCAAAAAGCTGCTCTTGCAAATCATTTTTTGTCATTCCGATCAAGTTTGGCACTTCAATGACTTTCGGCTCGTTCCAGTCGCGCTCCTTCTCGAGCTGGTCTTTGCGGGGCTTCACGCCCAACGTGCGCAAACTATCTTCCATAATTTTTCCTACAATCGGGGCAGCGACCGTGCCGCCGAACTGAACCGTTCCTTTCGGGTTGTCGACGGCGACGTACACGACAAGCTTCGGGTCATCCGCCGGAGCGAAGCCGATGAACGAAACGATATGGTTGTTTTGCAAATAGCGGCCGCCTTGCGCCTTTTGCGCCGTTCCCGTTTTGCCGCCGACGCGGTACCCTTCGACATACGCCTTTTTCCCTGTTCCTTGAGCGACGACGCTCTCAAGTGCGTAACGGACTTGTTTCGATGTTTCCTCGGAAATGACGCGCCGTTTCGCTTTTGGCGTGTTGCGGCGGACGATCTCTCCTGTTTCCGGGTCGACCCACTGCTTGGCAATGTACGGAGTGTACAAAATGCCGCCATTGATTGCCGCCGACACGGCAGCGACTTGCTGGATCGGCGTCACCGACACTCCTTGGCCAAACGCCGTCGTTGCCAGTTCCACCGGCCCGACCCGTTTCAAATCAAACAAAATGCCTGTTCCTTCGCCTTGCAAGTCGATGCCCGTTTTCTCACCAAAACCGAATTGCTTAATGTAACGAAACAACGTCTCCTTTCCAAGCCGCTCGCCAAGCTCGACAAACCCCGGGTTGCACGAGTTTTGCACGACTTCCAAAAACGTCTGATCTCCGTGGCCGCCTTTTTTCCAGCAGCGAAGCGTAGCGCCGGCTACTTTGGCGTAGCCCGGGTCAAAGAAATGGTCTTTCAGCAAATTCACCTTATGTTCCTCAAGCGCTGCGGCCAGCGTAATGATTTTAAACGTCGATCCCGGTTCGTACGTGCTCCAAATCGGCAAGTTGCGGTTGTAAATTTCCGGAGGAACGCTCCGGTAATCCGCTGGATTGAACGTCGGCCGGCTCGCCATCGCCAAAATTTCACCGGTGTTCGGGTCCATGGCGATCGCGATGATGCCGTCCGGATTGTATTTCGCCTCCGCGATGTCAAGTTCGCGCTCAATGATCGTCTGAATGCGCGAATCGATCGTCAACACCAAATTCAAGCCGTCAGTCGGCGGCGTATAGTCATCAGCGATATCGGGCATGCGCCGCCCTTTCGCATCGGAATAAAACTGCACGGAGCCGCGCTCGCCCCTCAGTTCCTTGTCATAATACAGCTCCAACCCGGTGAGCCCTTGGTTGTCAATGCCGGTGAAGCCGAGCACGTGCGACAAATAGCTGCCAAACGGATAGTAGCGCTTCGTATCTTCCGCGATATACACCCCATCCAAGTCGAGGGAGCGCACATTCGCCGCTTTTTCATCGGAAATTTTCCGCCCTTCTTTCAGGCGGACGATCGACGTTTTTTGCGTGATTTGTTTATAGATGGATTCGATCGAACCGCCCAGCACCCCGGCCAGCTTTTTCGCCGCCTCTGCCGGGTTTTTGACTTGCCGCGGAATGACATACACCGTCGGCGCGCTCATGTTCGTCGCCAGCGGGACGCCGTTGCGGTCCAAAATTTCGCCTCGCTTCGGCTCAAACGGAATGTTCCGGCCCCATAGCCCTTTCGCCCGTTCCGCTAATAGATCGCCGAGCCAAAATTGGACGTAGCCGAGACGGAGATCGATAATGGCAAAGATCAAAATCCCGATCAAAAACACGATCGTCAACCGCTTGCGCACGGTAACGTACGATACGCGCATATGGCGGAACCTCCTTCATGGTGGGCTCGTTCCACTATATGCTTGTACGCCCCGTTATAGAACGGCAAAAATCATTCATGCGGCTCGGCTTCTTTCCGTAAAGCCGCCTCTTTCTCCTTCTCCGCCGCCTCTTTCTCCCATTGGCGCGGCGGAGCCAATTCAACAATTAAATAATCGCCTTTGCGCACCTCCGATCCCGGACGAATGTTTTGGCTGACGACATAGCCGGTCCCTTTCGTGCTCGGCCGCAAGCCGAGTATATGAGCCACTTTCATAGCGTCGCGCAGCGAGAAGCCGCGCAAATCCGGCATCGTTGCCGCCCCGTCCGTTTTCAACACGACCCGTTCGCCCAAAAGAACGTGATCGCCGCCTTGCGGAAGCTGCTGCTCAACATATTTGCCGCGGCCGATCACGACCGGCACATATCCCTTTTCCTTCAGCTGCTCTGCTGCCGAAGCCGCCGGCTGGCCGATCCATGAATCAAGCGCCTGCGGTTGGGCAGTCTTTGCTTTCATTCGTTTTTCCCCGTTCGGTTCAATATGCAAATATTGCAAACTGCTTTTCATCACCGTCGTAAAAATTTGCGACACCGGCGCCGCTCCGGTTTCAGTCACATCGAGGTGCGGCTGTTGGACCGCGACATACATGAGAAGCTTCGGATCATCCGTCGGCGCCATGCCTAAAAACGAAAAAATGTAGTTTTCCCGTCCGGTCAAATAGCCCCCGGAAGCCGACGGAATTTGCGCCGTCCCCGTTTTGCCGGCGACGCGGTAGCCGTTGATTTGGTACGGACGGCCGGTGCCGTGCTCGGACGTGACGACCGTCTCTAAAATGGCGCGCACTTTGCGCGCGGTTTCCGCCGTAATCGGCTCGCCGACCACGGTCGGCCCATGATCGAGCACGACTTTGCCGCTGTCTGGGTCGACGACTTTCTCGATGACATACGGCTTCATCATTTTCCCATCGTTGGCGATCGCCGTCGCCGCTTGGATTTGCTGGATTGGCGTCACCGATGTCCCTTGGCCGAATCCGGTCGTAATTCGTTCAATCGGGTAGCGATAGCGGATTTGTCCGACCGCTTCGTTCGGCAAATCGATGCCCGTTTTCCGGTCAAAATGGAAACGGTGCAAATATTGCAAAAACCGATCTTCACCAAGCTTTTCTTTCACTAAAATCGAAAAGGCGACGTTTGAAGAGCGCTGCACCCCTTCATTAAACGTGATCGTCCCCCAGCCGACATCGTTATGGTCGCGGATCGTGTTCGGCCCCACTTTGTAGGAACCGGAGCGATACGTTTCGTTGCCGTTATACACTCCTTCGTTGATGGCCGCCGCGAGCGTGAACACTTTCATCGTCGATCCCGGCTCATACGGATAGGAAATGGCGTCATTTAAAAAGTTCGTAATATCACGCTTGTTTGGGTCAAAGCTCGGACGCGTCGCCATCGCCAAAATTTTCCCTGTTTTTGGATCAGCGACGATGGCGATCATTTTTTTCGGCTTGTATTGCTTCTCGACGCTGTTCATCGCATCTTCCAAAAACGATTGAATCTTTCCGTCAATCGTCAAATAGACGTTTGCCCCATTGTCCGGCTTGACAATGCGCTCTTTCCCCCCGGGGAGGCGGAAGCCGTTTATGTCGCCGGCAAACGACACATAGCCGTCTTCTTCACGCAAATACCGGTCAAGCTCTTTTTCCACTCCCATTTTGCCGACCGTTTCGTTGGCTGCATTTTTTTGCGCATAGCCGATGACGTGCGACGCAAACATGCCGTTCGGATAAAACCGGCTCGTGTCGCGGATGAAAGCGATGCCTGGCAAATGGAGCGCTTCGATTTTTCGCTTCAGCTCAAAACTGATGTTGCGGCCGTAGGCCCCAAACTCGACTTGCTTCGCTTTTTTGGTCAAAATGCGTTCCATCGCCTCGACGTCCATGCCAAGCAACGGGGCGAGTTGTTCCGCTGTTTTTTTCGGATCGACCACATGGTGCGGATGATCTGGATCGGTTGTCATCTTCGGATCCAAAATGGCCACAACCGTATACGACGGTACATCTTCAGCCAAAATGGCGCCGTTGCGGTCGAAAATCGTTCCGCGCTTCGCCTTGATCGTCCGCGTTTGTTGATGCTGCCGCTCCGCGATCACAGCCAGCGTTTGGCCGTCCGCTTTGCCGGTCCATTCAAGCTGCACAAAGCGGGCGAACAACAGAGAAAAGAGAAAGCCGAACAGGCAAAACAGGATGAACGCTCCCTGATGGGTGTTGCGATGCTTTCTTGCCTCCATCGCCGATCATTCCTGCACAACTTTCACATGGTTTTCGTTGAGCGACAAACCGAGCTCTTTTGCCTTTTGCAAAATGCGCTCGTACGCGCTCAGCCGTTGCACCTCGACATATAGGTCATTGTTCTCCTTTTTCTGCTCGTCAATCGACGCCTCGAGCTTTTGCACCCCTTTGTTCAATTCGTAAATGCGCACTTGGTTCGAGACGATATGAACCGCCGCATAGAAGACAAACAAGAAAAACAACACAAATAGCATCTTTTCAGCCAGCGACAGGCGAAAGCGCTGCTTCCGCCGCGTCTTCGGGCTTGGCGGTGCCGCCGGATGTCGTTGTTCACGCGCGACTTTGACTGCTGCATCGTTCACATTTTTCCCCTCCTGTTTCTCCATGCATTCGTTTTTCGCCGCAATGGGCGGCGCCCGCATTGAAATTGGTTGTGTTTCCCCGCTATTTTCGTCATCTACAGCTTTTCGGCAATGCGGAGTTTGGCCGAACGGGCGCGGTGGTTTCGTTCGAGCTCTTCCTCGGAAGGAACGATCGGTTTTTTTGTAATGATTTTCAGCACGGGGCGGTAGTCGTCGGGGAGAACCGGAAGCCCCGGAGGCAATGGCGGACTTTCGCTCGCCTTTTTAAACGTTTCTTTGCAAATGCGATCTTCAAGCGAATGAAACGTAATGACGCTCACCCGTCCACCGGGTGCAAGCAGTTCGATCGCCTGCTCGAGCGCCTCGCGAAACGCCTCAAGTTCGTCGTTGACCGCGATGCGGAGCGCCTGAAAAATGCGTTTGGCCGGGTGTCCGCCGCTGCGGCGAGCCGGGGCGGGAATCGCCGCCTTGATCACATCAACGAGCTCCCCCGTCGTTTTAATCGGCCTCGTGCGGCGCACTTCCTCGATTTTGCGCGCCACTTGCTTCGAAAACCTCTCTTCGCCGTAACGGAAAAAGATGCGGACGAGCTCCTCGTATGGCCAGCAGTTGACAATCTCCGCCGCCGTCAGCCGCTGCTTGCGGTTCATCCGCATATCAAGCGGCGCATCGTGCTGATAACTGAAGCCGCGCTCGGGTTCGTCAAGCTGCGGTGAAGAAACACCCAAATCAAACAAGACGCCGTCGACGGACTTGACGCCAAGCGCCGAAAGCTCCTCTTGCAAAAACCGGAAGTTCCGGTGCACAAACTGCACTTGCCGGCCGTAGCGGGCGAGCCGTTCGCGCGCATGCATGATGGCGGCTTCGTCTTGGTCAAAGGCAAACAGCTTCCCATGTTCCGACAAACGGGAGAGCAAATATTCGCTATGGCCGCCGCTGCCCAGCGTACAATCGACGTAAATGCCGTCAGGGCGGATGTTCAGCCCATCGACTGCCTCTTTCAGCAACACTGTTGTATGTTGAAACACATGTCCACCACCTTCGTTGCGTAAAGCCACACTCACATCGGCCAGTGGCCGCCTCCTTATTATATCGCAAAGATGGACAAAATTTTAGCTTTTTTTGTAAAAAAACGTCCTTTTTTGTTTCTTTTTGTCGGACGGGCCAATCACAGCCATCCTGGCGGCTTCACCCCTTTACTTTTATTTCCATTTAATGAATGTTGTTTTTTTACAATTCATTTCACAAAAAAGAAAATCCTGCTCAAAGCAGGATGTTTCTTTTCGACTTTTTCTTTGAAAAAGCCTCACATATATACAATTTTATGCATTCCATTGCCAGGACTGCGAATGGCCAAAAGTTTTTCTACAAAATCAAATCCGTAGCGGTTGATGTAATAAAACACGTTCCAAACCCGCTCCTGGAGCGCGCCGTTCGGCCGAAGCGACGTCTCGATGCGCCAAAATTTCCGCCACTCCGTCTCATGTTTGCGCAACAGCGCCCGCTCGAGCGCGTGCTGAAGAAACTCGATTTGCGCCTGAAGGATGGCGGCATTTTTCGCCACCAATCCCTCCAATCCGCGGTCAATCGCCACCCCAAGCTCACGAAGCGGCCGGTGCGCCGCGTCAATGTCCGCCTTCGCTTTGGCAAACGCCGAAGCAAGCGGCGCTTGAGCGGTCGCCTCCCGCCACTCCCGCTTTGCTTCATCGAGCCGCCCAGTCAATACATCAGCCACCTCAAGACCGATATCGGACAGGTCGGTTTGCAGCGAACGGCTGACAATCGTCGCCTGCAGACGCGGCACGACTGGAGGCATTTCTAGGTCGAAAAGCGGGAACGCCTCTTTCAATTCCGCCCAATAAGCGATCTCCCCCGGTCCGGCAACGAAAGCGAGCGTCGGCAGCAAATGCTCTTGCATGAGCGGACGGGTGACGACATTGTTGCTTAAACGGGCCGGATTCGTTTCGGCAAGCTCAAGCAGCTCTTCTCTTGTCCAAACGAGAGTTCCCGCTTTATTGTGAAACAGGCCGCGTTCCTCATCATACTGCAAAAGCGAACGTTCACGGCCGTCGTAATAAAACAAGTTGGCCGCGTCACGACCGATTTCAATCAGCGGCGCATATCCGAGCGTGCGCAACGCCTCTTGCTGAGCGAGCACCGCGGCCGTCACATCGCGATGGCGTTCAATGAGCGCAGCGAAAAAGCGGCGCTCAAGCGGCCGCACCGCCGCATCGCCAGCGTTCAAAACAACTAAACCGTGATCAGCGAACAACCGGAGCACAATGGCGGCAAAAAAGTCGACAAACGTGCGCGCCTCATCAAGACACGATGACAAAAAGAAGAGCAGCTCATTCGTCACGTCCGTTTCCCCATATGTTTTGACGACGCGCTCGATCCACTCTTTCGCAGCCATCCGGTCCAGCAGCACATCGGCGGCCATCCGTTTTTCGTTCGTTTTGTGTGGGTACGCTGCTTTTTTTACTTCTCCTTCCTCAACGACATAGACATGATCGATTTCCGCGATGTCATGATCTTCGCCGGCGATCCAAAACAGCGGCACGACCGGCACGCCCAATTTTCGTTCCTGCTCTTTGGCAAGCTGGATGATGGTGATGATCTTATAAATCGTATACAGCGGCCCAGTCAACAGCCCGGCTTGCTGCCCGCCGACAATGACGACGCTTCGCTCATTGCGCAGTTTCTCAATGTTTGCCATCGTAGCCACACTCGCCGAGAAGCGCCGGTGATAAGCACGCAAATAGTCGGCAAGCCCTTCTCGGTCATAGGTTCTTCCTTGCAAATAGGCCAACCGCCGACAAAACGCTTCATCGTCCGCCTGGGCATAAGCGAAGCCGCTCTCTGCTGGAAACGCGCCGGTTATGTAATCAGCCGCCAATTTCGTCGCTGCTGGCAACGGAATTTCGCGAACTTCCATGGCTAAAAACTCCCTTTCTTATGTATTCTTTCATGAGTATAGCACGTTTATTGCCAAGAGAAAAAAGGCTTGCTCGGCCACACTAAAGGCTCATCGCAACGCGAATGGCCATTCCGTATACAAGCAGCCCGGCGTAAAGGGAGGCAAAAATGAGAAAACTCGCCCGCCAAAAGACGCGGAACACCGTCCGCAACCGAAAGTCCGCCTTTTTCCGCCAATAGCCAAGCGCGATCGCCGCGTGCAGACCAAACAAAAAGAGAAGAAGAGGAACGAAGTACGATTTCCCAAACAGCACTGTCAGCAAAAAATAGACAGCGGCGATGAAAAAAACAGTCGCAGCGTTGACCGCGGCGTAAAACGCTGCCCGCCTCCGCCTGCCGACCAAGCGTGCTCCGAAGTAGACGAGCAAAAACAGCAGAAGCGGCGCGGTCACAAACGTCGCCAGCGTTGAAGCGAGCCAATCACCCATCCGTCTCTCTCCCTTCCTTCCCTTTCACCGCGCAAAAGACAAAGCGGACGACCGGCAGCATAGCGCCGCGCGCCTCCCCTTGTTTCAACACATAGCCCAAAATGGCGTCAATCTCCGTCCGGCGCCCGTTCGCCAAGTCCATATACATCGACGAATAGTTGTCCGCTGTTTTTTGGCATATGCGGACGACGCGCTCCCACGCCCGATTGGCGTCTTCAAGAGGCAGCACGTTCCGCACCTCATCAAACAGCTGCCTCATCATATCGCGGTACGGAGCCGTTTCTAGCAGCGCCCCGTTTTTCACTTGCAATAGAGCGGTGAGCGGATTGATGACGGCGTTGACGACAAGCTTGTCCACAAGAATGCGCTCCCAATCATCGGCCCATTCGATCGGAAAGCCGCGCTCCCCTTCCCGAAGCTCCCGGGCGTCGCCAAGTGAACCGTAGCGGGAAGCAAGTGTCAGCTTTCCGGCGCCCGTATGCGCCACCGTCCGGTCATCTAGCTTCATTGCGCCATGCTCCACGACGCCGACGAGGACATTTTTGTCGGCAAACATCGTCAACTGCTCGAGATGTCCCATGCCGTTTTGCAAAAAAACGAGCGTGCGAACGCGGCGAAACGCGTCGATTTGCGCACAGACGGAAGCGAGATCGTACTGTTTGACGGTCACAAACACGAGCGGCTCGTCCAGCTCCGCTCCAGCAAACGGCTGCGCGCGCACCGCCACGACCGATGTCTCGCCATCTTTTTTTAGCGCCACACCATGCTCGGCAAGCTGCCTTGCTTGGGACGGACGCCTCGTATAGACCGTCACCCCATGGCGCCGCCCAAGATAAGCGGCGAGCAGCAATCCGACTGCTCCGCCGCCGACAATCCCAATGTTCAATCCTTCTCCCCCGCTTTCTTGCAACATGGCGTTAGCCTTATTTTAGCAGAGATCTTCTTCTTCCGTTAAGAAAAAAAGCCGGCGAAAAGCCAGCCTTTACCCTTCGTCGACGCCTTCAGCCACTGCATTCGGCGCCGGTTTCCCGCTGTCTGTCACCATTTTGCGCGCCCGCTCCATAATGGAAAGCAGCGTTTTATACTCCTCCTGGATCGCAGCTAGTTGTTTTTGCAGCGATTCTTTTTCCATTTGCAACTTCGTTACCATTTGCTGCAGCTGCTCCATATCGTTTTTGAGCGCCCGGTTTTCATCGGCCGTCCGTCGAGCGTCGCGCGCCTTTTGCTCCTCAGCTTGCAAAAAGGCCAGCACTTCCGCCCATGACAAATGGCTTTTGACTGCCGCTTCCACCTTCTCCTGCCCCTCGCTTTCCTTTGTTGATGGGGTTTCTTTTTTTCGCATCTTCCGTTCTTGCTTGGCTTGCTCGATCTCCTCCTTGTACTGCTTGCGAACGCACGAATTCCAGCGAAATCCGCACGCTGCCGCCGTCCGCGACAAGCGCCGCCCGACTTCGGCAAACGCCTCCAGCTGGGTGCCGCCTTCGCGAATATACTGAAGCACAACATTCGCCAACAACTCATCCTCTTCTTTCGTCCATGCATCTTGACGTACTCCCGTCATCCCCTTCCCCCCTTATCGCCGCTTTGTCATTATATGTATGCGGCTAGTAGAAACGGTAGAAGGAAAAAATTACTTCTTACACAAAAAAGGACGCAATGCCTGTTCATGTTCAGCCGACCCCCACAGCTCGGCGCAACGGGCGATCTCGGCGAAAAACCGCTCTCGAAACCAAGCTGTTCGCCATTTTTCGCCGGCTGCGGCCTTATATGCCTGCAAGACGGAAAGCGACCGCTCCGCATAAGGCGCCAGCCGTTCACGCCATTGTTCGCGCCAATGTTCGGCTGGCAGGATGGCGTCAACCCAACCGCACGCTTCCATCGCCTCCGCCGTCATCGGCTCGGCGCGCAGCAATAAGTCAAGCGCCCGCCCGTACGGAAGTTTGGCAAACAGCATCGACGCTCCTCCCCAGCCGGTTGTAATGCCAAGCCGGCCTTGCACAAATCCGATCCGGCTTCCTTCTTTGGCAAAGCGAAAATCGCAAGCGGTCGCCAGCTCGCAGCCGCCCCCCATCGCTGTTCCGTTGACAAGGGCGGCCGTCGGCTTCGGAAACGTCAGCAGCCTGTACAGCAGCTCTCCCATGCGCATGAGCATCTGTCTTGCCTCCGTGCCGCGCAAATGCCCAAACTCGCTCAAATCGCCGCCGGAGCAAAACGCCTCGCTGCCGGCGCCGGTAATGGCGAACACTTTCACCTGTGGATCAGCCGCCGCCTGTTCCATCGCCTCCTCAAGCGCCCCCATCACGGCAAAATTGATCGCATTCCGTTTCTCTGGACGGCAAATCGTAAACAGTGCAATGCCGTCATGATGCTCCAACATTGCTTCCATCAGCACGTCTCTCCTTTCTTCATCACATCAATGAATTGGGCGCGTTCTCTTCAATTTCCTGCCTCACGACGAAAAAAACTGCCGCCTAGACGAACAGCGTTGATTTTTTGTAGACAATCAAAAAGGCTGTCCTCTTTTCGGACAGCCTGTCGTTCGATGTCGGCCATTATTTGTTGACGACATCTCTTCCTTTGTATGTTCCGCATGCTTTGCAGACGCGGTGCGCCAATTTCCATTCGCCGCAGTTCGGGCATTGCACCATGCCTGGCACTTGCAGTTTAAAGTGCGTGCGGCGCAGCCGTTTTCTCGTTTTCGATGTTCTTCTAAAAGGTACTGCCATCATTCCCACCTCCTTGTCGGGCGCATTTTGGCATATCCATGCCGGCGGATCAGTCAACCTCGAGGCCGCCGTCCGCCGGCACACAAGGCGGCTGCCGGACGGTGCGCAATATTCGGCGCCATCGGCCGGCAACGCCGACTCACGATCATTCCTCTCGTTTTTCCTCGAAAAACTTGGCCAGCCCTGCAAGGCGAGGATCTACTTTCTTTTCCCGCTCTTGCATCGCTTTCTCCCATTCTTCTTCCGACAGAACGTCCCATCCTTCCCCATGTTGCGGCGCTCCGCCGGCAACCGGTCCTTCGGCGATAAGCTGCAACGGGATTTCAAGCAAAATCAACTCGCGGATGATGGGATTCAAATCAATCGTGTCCCCCGCCACCATATGGGTGTCCTCATCGGTCTTCACGATGCCGCTGCCATCCGCAAAAAACGTCTCCGTCGTCTGAATGGAAAACGGATACGTCACATCGACAAGCGTCCGCGAACAAGGCAACACCATCGTTCCGGACAACGTCAAATGAAACGTGAATTTTGTCGACCCGACATCCGCTTTTCCTCGGACGTGCACCGGCGAAATATCGCGGATCAACGTGTCAATTTGTTTTAAATCGGACACATCGACCGTCTCATCAATCGCCATTTCCTTATGTTGAAAACGGCGAAGCTGTTGGACCGTCCATTTCATATCATCACCTCAAGGCAACGAATAAAATTATACGTTTCGTTTCTAGTTTTGTCAATGTTTTTTCTTTACAACCACTCATTCCTTGGGAAAAGAACGGCATACTCCCATCATTTCCAAATGCCATTTTGAACATGCACGGTCGGCGCGCGGACATCGGAAAACGGTCGACCGCTTCGTTTCTTTTGCTGTCCTCACCGCATGTTGCCGTTGATCTTCGCCGCTTTCTATTCCATACTAAGTTCAGATAGAATAGACAGCCATTTCGTTGCGGCCAAGCCGCGCGAATCGCCATGAAAGGAGCGAAAAAAGGTGAAAGCCGTCGGCGTGATCGTGGAATACAACCCGTTTCACAACGGTCATTTCCACCATTTGAACGAAACGAGACAAAAGACAGATGCGGACTGTTTGATCGCCGTCATGAGCGGAAACTTCTTGCAGCGCGGTGAGCCGGCCATCGTCTCCAAATGGGCGCGGGCAAAAATGGCGCTCGCCGCCGGCGTAGATGTGGTCATCGAGCTGCCGTACGCCTTCGCTGTGCAAGCGGCTGAACAGTTCGCACATGGGGCGGTGCAGCTGCTTGCGGCGATCGGCTGCCAAGAGCTTTGCTTTGGCAGCGAATCGGGGGAAATTTCCGCTTTTTTATCCGCGGCCAAAACATGGCTTGAACAGAAGGAAACGTTCGATTCCCTCATCCGCACCGGGCTGGCGCGCGGACAAAGCTTTCCGAAAGCCGCCGCTGAAGCGTGGCAAAAGTTCGGCGCCGCTCCGCTTGATTTGTCCAAGCCAAACAACGTGCTTGGTTTTGCGTATGTGAAAGCCATTTGGCAAAACAAGCTGGCGATGATGCCGCGCACGATTCCGCGGCTGGCCGCCGGCTATCATGACGAATCATTTTCCCACCCGTCGATTGCGAGCGCCACCAGCCTGCGGAAAACATTGCGACAAACCGGTCGTCTCGAGTCGATCGCGGCGTACGTTCCGCCCGCTGCGCTCGAACAACTCCGCCAATATCGGGAGACATACGGGCGCTTTCACGATTGGGAAGTGTATTTTCCGCTCCTAAAATATCGGCTGTTGACCGCCACAGAGGCCGACTTGCGCCGCATCGCCGGCGTGGAGGAAGGGATCGAACACCGGCTGAAGCAACACATCGCCCACGCCGAAACGTTTGCCGCCTTCATTGCCGCCGTCAAAACGAAGCGATACACCTGGACAAGGCTGCAACGCCTATGTGCGCATGTGTTGACGAATTTCACAAAGGAGGAGCAAGCCAAAGCGGCCAACCCGACCTATATCCGGCTGCTCGGCATGAGTGAAGCCGGCCGCCGCTACTTAAAGCAGGTGAAAAAAAGCGCTGCGCTCCCGCTCGTCGCCAGAGCATCCAAACTCAACGGCGACTCTCTTTATGAGCAAGAAAAAAGAGCGGCAGCTGTGTACGCCGCCGCTTTTCCGGAGCCGCTCTACAGCGCCGCGCTGAAAGAAGAATACGCCACGGCGCCGATTTACGTTTCCGGCATCGAACGCAAATAACGAACTGCCTCGTCGAACGTATCGACCGGGACGATTTTCATATGCGTCCCGATTTTTTTCGCCGTCCGCACCGCCTCGCGATAGTTCGACGTCGGCGCACCATGTTCGTTCGGGGCGAAAAACACCTCGGCTCCTTCGCGGTCAGCGGCCACGACTTTTTGCGAAACACCGCCGATCGGCCCGACGTTTCCGTCAAGATCAATCGTTCCGGTGCCAGCGATTTTATGACCTTTTGTAATATCTTCATCGACAAGTTGGTTGTAAATTTCAAGTGAAAACATGAGCCCAGCCGACGGTCCGCCGATTTGTTCCGACTCCACGTCAACCGGCGGGTCGGTGCGGACGTCATAATCGGTCATGAGTGTCACCCCAAGGCCGACTTGGTTCGGGTGCTGTCGAAACGGCTTCAGCTCGAGCTCTGTTTCCTGCCGCTTCCGGCCGCGAATGAATGCGACGCGGACGCGATCACCCGCTTGTTTTCCGCGAATGTAGTTGACCATCTGCTCCGATGTGCCGAGCGGCTTTCCGTCGATCGCGACGATGCGATCGCCGGTCTCTAGACGGCCGGCGGCCGGCATATCAGGGAGGACGCTCATGACATAAACACCATGAGGTTCATACGACACCGGCTTTCCGGCGTGGCGATAAGCGACGACGATCGCCGCTTCCTTCGACTGTTCCATGAGCTCAAGCTGGCGCATCGTATATTCCTTGTCGCTCTCCCCTTCCTGCTTGATTTCCTCGACCGGATGAAGCTCATAAAAAGGGCGGATATGGGCAAACAAATACGCTATCACATTCGCCCGCCCCATCCGCACCGTCGTAAGCATAAACGTTCCCTTATCGCGGTCGCCGTTTTCCACGTGAACGAGCGGCTTTAAACTTTGCGCGCTTCCCGGCATCGTCACATAATACGGCAGCTTCATAAAAATAAGCAGAAAGGTGAGGGCGGCGCCAAAGAAAAACAGGGCAATATACGTCCGTTTTTTCATTCGTGTGATGGCTCCTTCCACTGTTCGATCGCTTGACGGATCGCTCCCACTTGCTTCCGCGCCTCCTCTTCCCCGCGAGCGATGATTTCCTCAATATCCTTGAACGCCCGCGAGCTATACTGTTCGACTCGCGGCCGGATCATAACGTCTGAGGCGAGCTGACGGTGAGCTACCAGTTCCGCTTGCAAAATATCGAGACTCTGCCAAATGACATCGGCGATCGACGCAATTTCCGCCTTTGTATTGAGCGGAGAGACATCGACGGCGATGACAATATCCGCTCCCATCGCTCGGACGACCGACACTGGCACCCGGTCAACGACGCCGCCGTCGACAAGCAGTCTGCCATTCACCTCCGCCGGCACAAAAATGCCAGGAATCGAGATGCTCGCCCGCACCGCCTGGGCTGCTTCCCCTTGCCGAAACACGACTTTCTCCCCTGTCTGCAAATCAGCGGCGACAACAGCCACAGGCGGGGACATCTCCTCGATTCGTTTCCCTTTCGTCAACAAGCGAATAAACTGCGTGATGCGCTCGCCAGCGATCAGTCCCATTTTCGGCACCGTCCAGTCAAGAAAATCGTTGCGTCGAAACGATTGAGCCAACCGATAGAGACGATGGAGGCCATGGCCGCTTGCGTAAAGGACGGCGACGAGCGCGCCGATGCTGCTGCCGGCCAAATAGGAAATCGGAATATGCTCCTCCTCGAGCACTTTCAATACCCCAAGATGGGCGAACCCGCGCGCTCCTCCCGACCCGAGCGCCAATCCGACTTTTGGCGGCACGCCTCCTCCCCCCTTTGTCGCAGCGCTATCCGCTTTCATCTTATGGTCTAAAACGCCCCCCTATGCTCGTATATTAGGTTATATGAGGTTGTACTACAAGAAACCGCACGGCAAAAAAAGGGGGGGGAAAAGTGAAACAAAATTGGGGGGCGAAATGGAAAACCGTATTGCTCGCTTCCGCCGCCACCTTGTTTGCGTTTTCGCTCATTTGCTATCCAAAACAGTCGCTTGAAGCGTCCATTCGCGGTTTAAATATGTGGTGGGAGGTCGTCTTTCCATCGCTTTTGCCGTTTTTTATCGTCTCGGAGCTGCTCATCAGCTTCGGCGTCGTCAGCTTCCTTGGCGTCTTGCTCGAGCCGCTCATGCGCCCGTTGTTTCGCGTCCCGGGCGTCGGCGGATTCGCCTGGGCCATGGGAATGGCGTCCGGCTACCCGTCTGGAGCCAAGCTGACCGCCCGCCTGTACCAGGAAAAACAGCTGACGACGATTGAAGCCGAACGGCTCTCGTCGTTCACCAATTCATCCAACCCACTTTTTATTTTTGGAGCTGTATCAGCGGGATTTTTCAACAACCCGCAACTCGGCCTTGTGCTGGCCGTTTCCCACTATTTAGGAAACATTAGCGTTGGGCTGATCATGCGCTTTCACGGCATCCGAAAAGAACGGAGGCAATCGAAGCGGCAGCCACGCTCATTTTCGCTCCCGTATGCGCTGCGCACACTGCACCGCACGCGACTGAAAAACGAACAGCCGCTTGGCAAACTTCTTGGCGACGCCGTGCGCTCTTCTGTCCAAACACTGTTAATGATCGGCGGTTTTATTATTCTCTTTTCGGTTATGAATAAACTTCTGTATATGATGCATTTGACCGAACAGCTTGCCCCATTGCTGCGCCATCTGCTCCGCCTTGCCCAGCTGCCGGAGCAGCTTGACATCCCAGTGTTTTCCGGCTTGTTTGAAATTACACTCGGCAGCCAAATGATCAGTCAGACCGATGAGGCGATGCTGATGGAAAAAGCAGTGGCAACAAGCTTCGTCCTCGCTTTTGGCGGTTTTTCCGTCCAAGCGCAAGTCGCCAGCATTCTCGCCGAAGCGAACATCCGCTTTCAGCCGTTTTTCATCGCGCGCTTGCTGCACGGAGTGTTTGCCGCTTCCTTTACATACTTGCTTTGGAAACCGTTGTACATCAAAACAGCCGGCGGGATGCCGACCCACATCCCAGCGTTTCTTCACGCCGCAAAAGACAGCGCTTGGAATGAAGGCTGGCGGTTGCTGCAGCAATACGGGCCGCTCCTGACACTGTTGTTCCTTTGCCTTTATATATGGCTCGTCATCAAGGCGGTCAGTAAATCGCGCGGGCGCTCATAAGACGCTTGAGCGCCCAGCTTTTTGGCAGCAAAAAGCCATCGGGGCGGTTCGCGTCGTCTCAGCCGTGAGCCGCCCTTGACGGCAAAACCGGGCCGGCGCCGACTGCAATGTTCGCTTAAGCGGCTTTCATAAGGAAGCGTCAATCAGCGGCCGTGGACGCAAATTTCCGCTTCAGCGCCTGCTCAACAACCGGGGGCACGAGCTCGGAAATATCGCCGTTGTATTTCGCCACTTCTTTGACGATGCTCGAGCTTAAAAACGCATACTGGCTGTTCGTCATCATAAAAAACGTTTCAATGTTTTCATCAAGAACGCGGTTCATCGACGTAATTTGCATTTCGTATTCGAAATCGGACACAGCGCGCAAGCCGCGCAAAATGGCATTCGCTTTTTTGCTGCGGGCGTAATCAACAAGCAGGCCGTGAAACGCTTCGACATGGACGTTCGGAAGCGTCCGCGTCACCTCACGAAGCAGCTCGATCCGCTCCTCGACAGTAAACAGCGGCTTTTTCGACGAGTTGTTCAACACCGCCACATACACTTGATCAAACACTTTCGCCCCTCGTTTAATAATATCCAAATGCCCGTACGTCACAGGGTCAAAGCTCCCGGGGCAAACCGCAATGCTCGCCATCGCTTCCATCCCCTTCCCATCTATAAATCGTCACACCGGTGATACCGTATGTTTCCCGCTTCCATCGTGTCAGGCCGCCGACCTCCTCCGGCAGCTCCGCCTCCGCCGAGTGTTCAGCGACGACGACGCCGTGCGGTTCCAGCAACTGACGCCCGGCGATCGACGACAGCAACGTCGGCCACTGTTTCTCTTTGTACGGCGGATCAAGGAAAATAACCGCAAAGCGGAGGCCGCGCTTCGCTACCGCCTTCAGCGCCCGCTCGGCGTCGTTGCAGTAAATTTCCGCCCGCTTCTCAAGCCCGCAGGCCGCCACGTTTTTTCGGACCGTCTGCACCGCTTTCCTGTCTTGATCGACGAAAATGACGCGCTCGATTCCTCGGCTGAGCGCCTCGATGCCCAAGCCGCCGCTGCCAGCAAACAAATCAAGACCGTTGCCGCCTGAGAAATATGGCCCGATCATATTAAATATCGCTTCTTTGACTTTATCGGTCGTCGGCCGCGTCGACATCCCTGGAACCGCTTGCAGACGCCGTCCTTTGCATGTCCCGGAAATGACTCTCATCGCCTTCACCCAATTCACCGTTTCAAGGTGGCCTTGTCATCCATTTGATTCGTTGTTTTCATGGTAATCTTACCATAAAGTTGATGATCGTCAAACTACGGAATTTTTTCGCCATTCATGTATAGAAATCGGCAAACGGTCCATAATGAGTAATGGCAACACGCTTGACGCGTTGTTGCCAGTGACGGAGAAGACTTACGTTTCCCCATAAGTTCTTCCTCCGGTTTCTCCTCTCCCTTTTCTTTATTCTTTCCGATCCTTGTTCCGCCCTGCGCGGAGGCAAGGAACTGGAAAGGGCCTTGCGGGTTCATTTCCGCAAGGTTTTTTTTGATTGCAATTCGCGAGGATGGCCGGTAAAGTTAAGGGTGGACGATGCTTGCAAGGGGGAACGATTCATGATCCAACGATTTATCGAACTTGGCGAAGGATATTCCGATATATATGAGCTGATTGCATTGGCGAAGGCCAACCGCCATCGTTTGTCCGGATTCTTTGTCTTTCATACGGTGAAAAAAGGCCAGGCGGTCGTCTCCTTGGCCGTTGTCCTTCATCCGACGGATCCCGGCGATTTCCAACCACTTTACATTTGCCGTGAAGGCATTCCCGATCCGTCCGTCAAGCCAAACAAACGGTACGAACTATTTATGGAAACCGCAAAGGAACTGGGCATGGACGTCATTCACCTTGATGTTAAGCCATCGACGATGTTCGCTGAACCCGATTTATATTACCAACATTTGATCGGCATTATGCGGATGAATCGCTTCATCCCGCCGCTGCAGTAAACAAAGAAACAGCGGGTCGAAAAGCCGGTGCCGGCTTTTTTTCGACCCGCTGTTTTCCTTCATCCAAGCGGATACGGGGAGTCTTTTTCCTTCTCCCCTTTCGATTCAAATTCCAGTTTTAAAAATGGGCGGTACGACGGCTCGACCCGCTTGACGAACGGAAGCGAGGCGAGCTTTTTCATTACATGGTCGACTTGCTCCATATCACAATACAGAACAGCATACTTCAGCCGTTTGGAAATGTAATGAATGTTGCCGAACTTGCGCAACTGTTTCCCATATTTCAGCGAATGAAGCCAAACGATAATCCCTTGCCGTTTTGGAAACATAGTCCCTTCCCCTTTTTTATGTGCGGCAGCCGCAGCTTCCGCCCGCCCCGCAGCCACCGGAACAGCCCGCCGACAAAAAGTACGGATTTCCGGTCGGCACTTTCACATGTTCGGACACCGCTTTGCCGATCAGCACGCTGATCTCATCAAGCAACTCTTGCATCGCCTTCTCCGCCTCCTTAAAGGCGGCGACCGTCTCATGCAAATCGAGCTCCCGCTTCGCTTCGCGCACTTCTTTCATCACGTCGCGGTAATCAGGATGGTATTTTCCGAAGCGCTGCACTTCTTCGTAGCGCTCCTTCAGCTTGACAAAGCGAGCGATCAGCTGCTGGGCGCGGCGGTCTTGCTTCAGCCGCCAAAAGGCGCGGCGGTATTCGTCCGCCACGTCCGACTCGACAATCATTTTGGCCAACGCTTCTGCTTTATCTAAAATCTCGATGCGCTCGAGAGTCGCAATCTTCACCAAATGGCACCTCCATTATCCATCATACCATGAACGAAAAGAAAATGAAAAGGAAAGAGATAGCAAAGAAGCAAACAAAAAAGGCGATCCAGACTGTGCCGAATCGCCTCTGTTCGCCTTTTAAACGATCGTCGTCATCTCTATCGGATGGCGACGTCAAATTCGTGCGTCATGCCGGTTGCTTTCCCATCATTGTAGACGAGCTCAAGACGGATGGTATGTTTCCCGCTCGGCAAACCGCGCACGATAAAGGCGGCCGTGTATACTTCCGTCATTTTTTGCCCGTTGACATAGACATTAATGTGTCCGCCGCCGCTCCCTTTGCGGAACGGAAAGTGGACGGCAACACATTCAATGAATACGTCGCTTCCTTTCACTTCATGCTTCACCTGAAGCGGACCGCCCACTGCTTCGGCGTGAGCGGAGGACGACGGCGCCGGCTCAAAGAAGGCATACGCCGCAAGCAATATGACAGCCGCAAACCATGCAAACCACTTTGGCAAAGACATCACTCCCTTTCGAAACTAGTCTTTGCCATTGGCCGCCCGATTAGTCGCGCATGGCTTTAAACATTTGCCACATAAGCGACGCCATTTGCAACGATTGGGAGATTCTTTCCACTTTGTCAGGGATCGTCAGCTCATAGTGGCGCAAGGCGGCCAATTGGAACGTCGACAGTTCATGCGGACGGCGGGCAAGGAGCCGGTACCAGCGCGGCTGTTCGCGCAAAAACGCGCGCAACATCGGTGTTCCTTGTACATATTGCCATACATCTTTCCTCATCGCCACCACCCTTTAATCTTTGCGGAACGAAAACGGATGCGCTTCTTTGTTTCTTTGTTCTTGACCGGCCCCTTGAAATTCGGAAAGAATGCTTTGGATCGCCGCGATCGCCTGCTGGACGTTCGCCAAATGTTTTTGCACATCGGTTGCATCGATCTGTCCAAGCATAGACGCGAGCTTATCGAGCCATTTGTTCGTTCCTTTTTCCTCCTCTTTTGCCGCACCGTTTGTTTCCCGATACGGCTCCCATATGTCATCGTCTTCCCCGAACAAATACCAATCCTCATACACTTGTTTCCACGTCTTTTTGCCACTGCGCACCTCTTGGATGATTTTTGGATGTTTTTTCACAAACTGTTTAAACTGTTCAACGGAAGGATGCAGAGGCTTGACCATGGCGGTTCTCATCCCTTTCGTCCACTCATGCCTATCTGCCATATCATATCGCATCCAACAAAGAGAGGTGCGCCCAATTTTTAGAGCGGCGTAAAGAAGTTTTGCGTATAGTAATCGGCGTAGACGCCAACGCCCAAGCGGGTGAACTCTTCGTTCAACATAATTTTCCGATGGTTTTGGCTGTTCAGCCATCCGATGGTCGCCTCAACGCCATCGACTTGATGGGCGGCGATATTTTCCCCGGCAAGCTGGAACGGAATGTGAAGCGCGCCAAGCCGCCTCGATAAATCGCCATACTGCGGCGACTCGTGGGAGAAAAACTGGTGATCATGCATATCTCGGCTATGTTTTTCCGCAGCGGCAGCGGCCTTGTCATCCCACATGAGAGAGGAAAGCCCATGGCGACGGCGGATCAAATTCGTCCAGTCAAAAATTTGCTTCGCGTTGGCCGCATCAACAGCCTGTCGCTTTTCTTCCGACAGCGGCGCGGCCGCCGGCAGGCTGCCGCGGTAAACGAGCTCGTACGGCCGCAACTTGACGAACGTTTCTGCATCCATCAGGCGGATCGCCGCCACCTCGCCGGTAAAGCGGTCAACATACAGCTGAGCGTAGACGCTGCCAACTTTGACAACCGGCCTTGATGAGTAATCTTGTTCAGACAGCTCAAACCGGTATGTCCCGTTGCCTAGCTTAATCTCAATGTTCGATAGCACCGGCATCGTTTGAAAAATCGTCTGCAACCGCTGGCCGACCGCAAACGGTTCAACGTTCACCTTCTCTCCGCCGACAAGGGCGGTGACGACGCGACCGCGCAAGATGCCAATCTGCACGTACGACTCGGGTCGACGGCTGTACACCCACCAGTCATATCCGTAAGCTGACGGGTCGATTCGGTCTGGGGCGCCAAACAGTTTTTTCGCCTCTTGCGCCGATTGCCCGATCAACGCAACGATGCCGGCCGTCGCCTTCGGCTCTTTCAACATGTATCGATTCGTCTCTGGCTGCTCCGGGGGGCTCGGGGGCGGCGGACTCGGCACAAAATAATACAATCCAATCAAGAAAAACAAAAAAAGGAAAAACCATTTCACACGGCAACTCCCGCTTTCTGCGCAATCTCCTTATTGCCATTATAGCCGTTTTTTAGAGGCAAAAAAAAGAGGACACCCAAAAAGAGCGCTCCTCCTCGAAAGAAGCCGTGTCCGTTGCATTTGTCAATGGATGGCGTCTTGTTCGGAAATCTCGCTTAACGCACGACCCGCGCGTTCATCAGAATAGCGGTTCGTCGCCAAATCGCCGAGCGAGATGATGCCGACCAAACGCCCGTTTTCTACGACCGGGAGGCGGCGAATTTGGTGACGTGCCATCATATCTGCTGCCTTTTGCACCGAATCGTCCGGAGAAAGCGTGACGAGATCGCGGCTCATCACTTCCGTCACCGCAGTCGAACCAGGACGTTTTTCAGCCATGCCGCGCACGACAATATCGCGGTCGGTAATCATTCCGACAAGGCGGCCGTCATCGACAATCGGAATCGCCCCGACGTTGAAATCGCGCATTTTTACCGCCGCTTCGTAGAGATTGTCAAGGGGGGTGCAATATTGCACATCCGTTGACATGACGTCCCGTACCGTTTGCATTCTTCGTCTCTCCTTTCTACCCGTATTGTGCGCCGGATCACACAAAAAAATGCGAGCGAAACGGAAACAACGGCAAACAATTCGTTGAAAAGCAAACCGTTTTCGTACTATTATAAATGAGGGGATGATTTCCTGTTTGGCGCTTTTACATACTGTGTTGTTAGGAGGAAGAAGGATGAAGTTTGAAAATACCGGACTGGAAAATCAGACGGTCGAACTATCCCGCCTTGATGACATTATGGAGCGCCTCGGCTTTGTACGCGCGGCGCAATGGGATTATGAACGGGTCACATACGACCGGAAATACGTCGTGAAAGAAGGCACCTACTATTTGCGCGTTCAAGGATACGCCATTGAGGGAAACGTCGATTCGCGCTATGCACTCATTAAGCTGCTCACGCCGATTTTAGGGAAACATTACTATCCACACGGCGTCGAATACGGCGATGATGAGCATTTTCCGTCCTCTCTTGTCAGCCAATGCCAAAACGTGTTGGCGCAGGTCAAAAGCGAGCTTGAAAAAATCAAAGAATAATCAAAGAATAATCAAAAAACGCATGAGAGCGCGGTTCTCATGCGTTTTTTTCCGGCATGACAAGCCGTTTGACAACAATGTCGACCGCCTCGGCGACATATGGCGTCATCGCGGCGATCTCCTCGGCAATATGCTGTTGCAGCTGGCGGCAAACTTCCATCACCGGCGCCCCATATCGAATGGACATCTTTACCGTGACGCGGCACCGCCCGCCTTGAGCAACGGTGATGAACACCTCACAATCGTCAAGGGCGACCTCCGTCTGGCCGCGCACACACATCATGACAATTGTCAATAGCGTCGCCTCTACGGCGCTCCGTTTCCGATAGCGAAACGTGTTCACCGCCTTCCCCCCCCCGCTGCACAAAATCACGTCTATATAGGCGTGTTGTATTCTATGCTATGCAACCGCCGCTGCCCTTGCTCCTTGCCCGCCGGTTAAAAACCGAGCACCGCCTTGATGAGCGACGTCGTTTGGCCCCCTGGATAGAGGACATAAAGCAGCCAATAGACGACGACCCCGGTTGAGGCGCTGCCAAACCAAATGATGCTGGTGATCGGCCCAAGCCGACGATGGCGGGCCCTCTTGTCTTTCAATCCCGTCCAAATCGTGACAAGACCAAATACGGCGCCAACTGTCGCCAGCACAATATGGAAAATAAGAAACAGCGTATAGTACACTTTGACGTTCTCCGGCCCGCCAAAGCTCGTATTGCCGATAAACAACGTCCGCGACATGTAAATGGTGAAAAACAGCAAAGCAAACACCGCTGCCGTCAGCATCACCTTTTTATGCGCTTCGATCCGCCTGCGGCTGATCAAATACCACCCATAAGCAACAAGCAAAGCGCTGATCACGATGCAGCTCGTGCTGATTGTCGGTAAAACGGCCATCGCTTCTCTCCCTTTCTTCTTTGTTCATCGTTGGCGGCCAACCGCGCTTTACAGTTTGGTCGGCCGCGGCTCCATATCCATGCTTGGCTCTTTCTCCCGCTCCTTCCGATACCATTCGGTGAAGATGAAGAACAGCATCGTCCCGTACACGATTTCCTGGATGATTTTCATCAACACTCCGCCGAGCTGCTGATCATGGAGCGGCGACATCGATAAAAACATTTGCGGCCCGGTCAAATCAAGCGAAGCCAGCGTCCCTTGAGGAACGCATAGAGCCAGCGCGGCCATCCATGCTTTCGGGTCAGTATACGTCGCATAAAGCGGCGTATCGGTAAAAATGATGAGCGCGCAAGCCGGGGTCAACAGCATGCCGTCAGCGAAAATGTAACCCATTTTTTTTAGGCCGGACAACGTTTGCCAATCGGGCAGCTTGTTGACAAGCGGCCACCACATGCAAAACGCGGCAACGAAAATGACCGAGGTAACAAACGCATGCAGCCACATATTCATTTTCACAGCGTCAAAAATGAATGGAACGTGATAAAGCGAAAACAAGCCGTTAAACAGCAGCAACGCCACAATTGGCTTTGTCAACAGCCGAAACACGCGGCGCACTGCTGTGATGCGGAATGCGCGCTCATAAAGCGGCGCCGGAATGCCTAAAATAAAACATTGCGGCACGATCAAATACAGCACTGCCATTTGCACCATATGGGCGGTGAACGTCAAATGGCCCATCAAATCCAACGGAGACCCTTTGCATATATAAAGAAGCGCAATCCCGGTCAAAAAATACGCTTTCTGCTTCTCCGAAACGGCATCACCGAGGCCGAAACGCTGCCGCCATGGCCCGGTGATCCCAATGTACAGCAACGCAACCGCCGCTAACATAAGCAAAAAAAACGGACTCCAAAGGGCAACGGGGCCAAACATTTGCAGCGATTGAAACATACGAATCCCCTCCTGATTTGTCCTTTCCCATTATACTATACGACGCCGCGCCAAGGCTATTGAAAAAGGGGAAACCGGTGCAAAAACCGATTCCCCCTTTTCTTACCACCAAACGACTGTTGTAAACGCCCAAACAAGTAGAAGCATAACCGCCACACCGCCGTAAATAAACATCGCCGGGAATTCGTGGCCTTTATGGCTCATGTGCATGAAATAATACAGCTGAAATGCGACCTGCACGGCGGCTAAAAGCAAAATAAACGGAACGACAAACCAATGGGAAAACTCTTCGTAACCAACGGCGGCGAAGGCAATGAGCGTCAACAAAATCATCAAAACGAATGCAATCATTTGATGGCGCATTTCTTCCGCATTTTTCCGGCGGCGATACGCTAAGTCGATGCGCTCATTTCCTGAATTCGTTTGGTTCGCCATACGTTCACCCCACCATTCCCATCAAGTATACAACGGTAAAAATGAACACCCAGACAACATCGATGAAGTGCCAATAAAGGCTCGCGACGTAAAACTTCGGGGCGTTGTATAAATTCAACCCACGCTTAGCGTTGCGAATCATGAGCGTCAAAATCCAAAGCAACCCGAACGCGACGTGGCTTCCGTGCGTGCCAACGAGCGTGTAGAACGCTGAAGCGAAAGCGCTGGTCGTAAACTTATGGCCTTCATGCACATATTCATTGAACTCGTAAATTTCCAAGCCCAAAAAGCCGGCGCCAAGCAAAACGGTAATGCCAAACCAGAGCTGCATCTTTTTAAAGTCAAAGTTTTTCATATGATAAATGGCATACACGCTCGTCAAGCTGCTGGTTAGCAGCAGCATCGTCGCCATGAACACGACCGGCATTTGGAACAGTTCTTCCGCCGAAGGGCCGCCGTTCGTTTTATCTTTGAGCGCCAAATAGGTGGCGAAGAGAGAGGCGAACAGCACCGTCTCTCCGCCTAAAAAGAGCCAGAAGCCAAGAAACTTATTTTTCCCCTCAAGGGTGGCGCGTTCCGGCGCGGCCGGAAACGTCTCGGCCGTCAATTTTTCCTCTGCATGCATCAGGCGTTCGCCCCCTTCTTCTCAAGTTCAAGCACTTCTTCTTTATGGATGTGGAAGCCGTGATCATCGATCACCGAGCGCAAGAACATCGAACCGAGCGTAATGAGCAGGCCAAGAATGCCGACCGGCAAGCCCCATCCAGCATCGTTATGATACGTAAAGCCGAAGGCGGCGACAAACAGACCGAACGCAATGACAAACGGCAGGAACGACGAATTCGGCATATGGATGTCGCCAAGCGGTTCGGCTGGCGTCAATTCGTTTTTGCCTTCCATTTTTTCGAGCCAGAAAGCGTCCAGCCCGCGGACGAGCGGCAGTTGGGCAAAATTGTACACCGGCGGCGGCGAAGCGATCGCCCATTCGAGCGTGCGGCCGTCGCCCCACGCATCGCCCGCCACTTTTTCTCCTTTTGCGGTTGTAATCACGATGTTAATGAGCAAAATGACCGTGGCGGCCGCCATAAAGAACGCGCCGATCGTACTGATCAAGTTGCCAGTCTCCCATCCTTGATGCGGCAAATACGTAAACACGCGCCGCGGCATCCCTGTCAAACCAAGGAAGTGCTGAATAAAGAACGTTAAATGGAACCCGATAAAGAACAGCCAGAACGTAATTTTGCCGAGCGTTTCATTCAGCATGCGGCCAAACATTTTCGGCCACCAATAATGCGTGCCCGCGAGCAAAGCGAACACAACCCCGCCGACGATGACGTAATGGAAGTGCGCAACGACGAAATAGCTGTCATGGTATTGATAGTCCGCCGCCGCCGACGCCAACATGACCCCGGTCACCCCGCCCATGACGAACGACGGGATGAAGGCGACGGCATAATGCATCGGCGTTGTGAATTTGATGCTTCCGCCCCACATCGTAAACAGCCAGTTGAAAATTTTGACTCCTGTCGGAACGGCGATCGTCATCGTCGCGACGGCAAAGATGGCGTTCGCAATCGGCCCCATCCCGACCGTGAACATATGGTGCGCCCATACCATGAACCCTAAGAAAGCAATAAGCACCGTCGCAAACACCATTGACGAATAACCGAATAGGCGTTTGCGCGAGAACGTCGCGAAAATTTCCGAGAAAATGCCGAACGCCGGCAAGACAAGGATGTATACTTCCGGATGGCCGAACACCCAGAACAAGTGCTCCCAGATGATCGTATTGCCGCCGGCAGCGGGGTTAAAGAAGTTGCCGCCAAACAATCGATCCATCATCATGAAAATCAAGCCGACCGTAAGCGGCGGAAACGCAAACAAGATGAGCGCCGACGTCACAAACGTCGCCCATGTGAACATCGGCATGCGCATAAACGTCATGCCCGGAGCGCGCATGTTGATGATCGTCACAAGAAAGTTAATGGCACCCATGATCGTTCCGAAGCCGGAAATTTGCAGCCCGAGCGTATAAAAGTCGATGCCATGATGCGCTTTTGAGTCAAGCGACAGCGACGCATACGACGTCCAACCAGCGTCCGGTGCGCCGCCTAAAAACCATGAACAGTTCAAAAACAAACCACCGAAGAAAAACATCCAGAATCCAAGAGCGTTCAAAAACGGGAACGCGACGTCGCGCGCGCCGATCTGCAGCGGCACGACTGCGTTCATAAAGGCGAAAACAAGCGGCATCGCAGCCAAGAAAATCATCGTCGTCCCATGCATCGTCAACACTTCGTTATACAACCCGCCGACAAGGAAATCGTTGTTCGGCTTGGCGAGCTGAATGCGGATGAACAACGCCTCGAGACCGCCGAGCAGGAAGAAAAACCCGCCGGCAATCAAGTACAGATGGGCGATTTTTTTATGGTCGACCGTTGTCAAATAATCCCACAAAACGGCGCCAACACCCTTTTTGCGCGCGATTGTACTCACGGTGAAACCTCCTTCTCATGCTTTATTCCACTTTTAAGCTCATCAAATATTTCGTCAATGCATCAATTTGCTCTTCCGTCAAGTGGCCATATGTACCCGCCATTTTATTTCCTGGCTTCACGCTGTTCGGGTCTCTCAGCCATTTTTTCAGATTTTCTTCATTATGCTCCAAAATACCGGCGATTCGTTCGCGATCGCCAAAGTTCGCCAAGTTCGGCGCCGTGCGCGCTTGCACCGGACGCTTGTCCACAGGCGTCACCGCATGGCAGCCAATACAGCTTTTATTGAAAATCGCTTCCCCTTCTTTGGCGACCGGATCGGTGACAACCGGTTTTTTCGCATTTTGCATCTTTTTCACCCAGGCGTCAAATTGGTCGCGCGGCAACGGCCGAACTTTAAAATCCATCAGCGCATGGGACGGACCGCAAAGCTCCGCACATTTGCCGTAAAAGACGCCGCCGGCTTTATCGGTCGCCTTTTGGTCAAAAACAAGCCAAAATTGGTTTTTGTTGTCGGTGTTCGTATCCATTTTGCCGCCGACCGCCGGAATCCAGAACGAATGTTTGACATCCGACGCAATCAAGTTGAAATACACTTTTTCATTCGTCGGCACGACCAAATCTTGGCTCGTGATAATGCCGTAATCCGGATATTCAAACTCCCACCAGTATTGGTTGGCGCGAACATTGACGACAACTGTATCCTTATCTCGTTTTTTGTCGTTCATCGCCTTGACATCGGCCAGTTTAAACGTGGTTGATACCGTCGGCACGGCCAAAATGAGCAAGAGGATGATCGGAATGACAGTCCAGATAATTTCCAGTTTATGGTTCCCTTCCACTTGCTTCGGGATTTTATTTTCTTCCCCCTTGCGCCGCCGGAAGCGGATGACAACGTAAACGAAGATGATCGCCACGACGACAATGACGAGCACCATGATCGATGTGCTCAACAGCATGAGCGAATACTGCATGTCCGCTACTTCACCGGCGGGCTGGAGCGTCGATAAAAACGGTTTGCCGCAACCGGCGAGCAACAGCGCCATCATCCCGAACAGGGAAAATAAGCGCCAGTTACAGAGCCCCTTGTTCATAGCCTAATCAAACCCCTCTTTCTTTGATGGATAAATGTATATAAATTCTTTCACTAAAGAAAGAATTTTATCTTAATTCACCAAAGCGTCGCGATGACCATCGCCACGAACAAAATCGTCAAGTAATTGAGCGAATAGACGAACATCCACTTCGCCCATTTGATGTCATCTTTCATTTTCAAACCTGCCAATCCCAGCAGCAGCCAGCCGACATTGAGCAGCGTGGCCACGATTAAAAATGGAACGCCAAGCGAGAACAAGTAAAACGGCAACGGCAGCAAACATGCCACCCAAACGATGATTTGCCGCTTCGTCATGGCGAATCCATGGACGACCGGCAACATCGGGATGCCGGCTGCACGATATTCTTCGCATCGCTTCATCGCCAACGCCAAAAAGTGCGGCGGCTGCCATAAAAACATGATCAAAAACAAGATGAGCGGAACAATATGAAACTCCGGATCGACCGCCGTCCAGCCGATAACCGGCGGCACCGCGCCGGAAATGCTGCCGACAACGGTGTTGATCGTGTAATGGCGCTTCGTCCAAAGGGTGTATAAAAAGACGTACGTCGCCATACCGATCAATCCAACGACGGCAGCCGTAACCGTTGTCATAAGCAGGCCCATCTCGCCGATTGCGACAAGACCAATCCCAAGCCAAAGCACCCGCCGCGGATCCATCGTCCCGGTGACGGTCGGGCGTGCTTTCGTCCGCTCCATATATTGATCAATGTCGCGGTCAATGTAGTTGTTGATGGCGCATGAACCCGCAATGACAAGCGCTGCTCCAAACAGTGTGAAAAAGACAAGATGCAGGTTCTCCAAAAAGTGTTCCCCAGTAAAATAAAACGCCAGCCACATTCCGGCGAACGTCGTAATCAAATTGGAATTGACGATTCCGATTTTCACAACAGACGACAACTCTCTCCAAACTGCCTTGACGCTCACATGCGAGCGATGCCCGGCATCGGCCGCATCCTGGTGCACCGCTTTCAATTCGGCCATGTCTCCTGTTCCTCCTCGCTGCGCCGCTCCTTGCCCGGCCGGCGCCGTGATGTTGCCTGAAATTCTTTCCAACGCCAAATAGCAAAAACGGGCTGTTTCCTCTTTATATTAAATCACATTTTTTCCTCATCATGTGAACTTTTTTTGAATAATTTGTGTCAAATTTTTGAATCCGTATGCCCCAAACGGTTCATTCGCTTGTCCCATTAATATTTCTAGCAAACTTAATCGACTTATTCAATATGCAAACGTCATTTTGTGTTTCCCGGCGCCATCGTGTAAAATAGACTTGGCTTAGCGACACGGTTGGCTGCAATAAAATCCATCACTTTACTAATATGGACAAAATCACAATTTCTCAATACAAGAAGGTGAAGATTTTGCAACGTTCACTGAAATGGTTTGCCTCGGCAACCACGTTGGCAATGTTGTTTGTTTTAATTGGCGGAGCGCTTGTGACCAAAACCGGCTCCGGCATGGGGTGCGGCCGATCATGGCCGCTGTGCAACGGCCAATGGGTGCCGGATCACATTACGCCTGAGCTCATCATCGAGCTGAGCCATCGACTCGTTTCCGGCCTTGCCGGCATCATGGTGCTCATCCTTTCCATCTGGGCATGGAGAGCCATTGGCCATGTGCAGGAGACGAAGTTTTTAGCGGTCATATCGTTTGTCTTTCTCGTCTTGCAAGGGCTGATCGGCGCCGCCGCGGTCGTGTGGGGGCAGTCCGATTTCGTCCTCGCCTTGCATTTCGGCATTTCGCTCATTTCGTTTGCCGCTGTGCTGCTATTGACGCTATTGATTTTTGAAATCGACAAAACGTTTTCCGCCGCTTCGCTTTCGCTTGACGGCAAAATGCGGTTTCATATTTACGGCATCACCATATACTCATACATCGTCGTCTACACCGGAGCGCTCGTGCGCCATACGAACGCCAGCCTCGCTTGTCCGAGCTGGCCGCTTTGCGCGAAAACGCGCCTCCTCCCGGTTCAGTTTCATGAATGGGTGCAGATGGGCCATCGATTGGCCGCTGCTGTCATCATCATTTGGATCGCCGCCGCCGCAATACATGCCGTCCGCCATTACCGCAGGCAACCGGTCATCTACTACGGATGGCTCATCGCCCTTTTGCTCGTGCTCGCGCAAATGACGACTGGAGCGCTTGTCGTTTTTACGCAGCTGAATTTATACATTGCCTTGGCGCATGCCTTTTTCATTTCCTGCCTGTTCGGTGTGCTCAGCTATTTATTGCTTTTGGCGCTCCGCACCCGCCGCGCGCCGGTAAAAGCCGCCGACCATTCAGCTGGGGAAGCGGCGCCGGCGACGTTGAAATGACGTTCGTCGGTCAGCAAACCAAAAGGGGCTGACCCAAAAGGTTGTCTGTCTTCAAGATAGGCACAACCTATCGTGCAGCAGAAGCAGTCAGCACGTATATAGAGCAACGAAAGAGGGTATCCCGATCCTTTTGGGACACCCTCTTTTTGCGCGCGATGGACAGTTTCATTTGGACAGCTCAATTAGCAAATCCCCCGCTTGAATGGCATCGCCGCTTTTGACGTAAATATCTTTGACAATGCCGGCAAACGGCGCCTGCACCGTCGTTTCCATCTTCATCGCTTCCGTAACCATCAAATGGTCGCCTTTGTCAACTTTTTCCCCTTTCTCCACGAGCACTTTCACAACCGTGCCCGGCATCGTGGCGGCAATGTGGTTCGGATTCGTCCGATCGGCCTTGATGCGCTCAGCGACAGCGGCTTTGATGCTTTCATCGCGGATGATGACTTCGCGCGGCTGGCCGTTCAGCTCGAAGTAAACGACGCGTGTGCCGTCCGCCTGCGGCTGGCCGATGGAGACGAGTTTGACGATGAGCGTTTTCCCGCGCTCAATCTCCACTTCGATCTCTTCGCCGAGGCGCATGCCGTACAGGAACGTCGGTGTATCGAGCACTGAAATATCGCCGTATTTTTCGACCGTTTCGGCATATTCCAAAAACACTTTCGGATAAAGCGCATAGGCAATGGCGTCAAAGTCGGTCACTTCGCGGCCGAGCTTGTCATACAGCTCCCGCTTGATTTGCTCGAAATCAACCGGCTCAAGCAGCTCGCCCGGACGAACGGTGATCGGTTCACGCCCTTTCAAAATAATGCGCTGCAACTCTTTCGGGAACCCGCCGTGCGGCTGGCCTAAATAGCCTTCGAAAAACTCCACGACCGAGTCTGGGAAATTGAGCGTTTCGCCGCGTTCAAAAATGTCTTGCTCCGTCAAGTTGTTTTGCACCATGTAAAGCGCCATGTCGCCGACAACTTTCGATGATGGCGTCACTTTGACGATGTCGCCGAACAAGTCGTTGACGCGGCGATACATTTCTTTCACTTCATCCCACCGATCGCCGAGGCCGACCGCTTTTGCCTGCTGCTGCAGGTTGCTGTACTGGCCGCCTGGCATCTCATGCATGTATACTTCCGTATGCGGCGCGTTCATGCCGCTTTCAAACTCCTGATAAAATTTGCGCACGTCTTCCCAATAGCGGGCCAACTGCTCCAAGCTGTAAATATCGACCTCCGGCGCCCGCTCCGTTCCTTCAAGGGCATAGTAGAGCGTATTGGCGCTCGGCTGCGACGTCAAGCCGGCCATCGAGCTGACGGCGACATCGACGATATCGACGCCGGCTTCGATCGCTTTGGCGTACGTATAAATGCCGTTGCCGCTCGTGTCATGCGTATGCAAATGGATCGGAATGTCGACCGTTTCCTTGAGCGCGGAAATGAGCACGTACGCCGCCTGCGGCTTCAACAGGCCGGCCATATCCTTAATGCCTAAAATGTGCGCACCGGCTTGCTCGAGCTCTTTCGCCAAGGCTTTGTAATAATCCAAATTGTACTTCGGCCGGTTCGGGTCCAAAATATCGCCTGTATAGCAAATAGCCGCCTCGGCGATTTTGCCGCTTTGCCGGACGGCATCGATCGCCACCGTCATCCCTTTCACCCAGTTTAGGCTGTCGAAAATGCGGAACACATCAATGCCGGCTTGCGCCGATTTTTCAACGAACTCGCGGATGACGTTGTCGGGATAGTTTTTATACCCCACGGCGTTGGCCGAGCGAAGAAGCATCTGGAACAGCACGTTCGGGATGCGCTCGCGCAGCTTGAGCAGCCGGTCCCACGGATCTTCTTTCAAAAAGCGGTACGCCACATCAAACGTCGCCCCGCCCCACATCTCAAGCGAGAATAAGTTGGGCAGCAAACGCGCCGTCGGCTCAGCGATCCGCAACAAGTCGATCGTGCGGACGCGGGTCGCCAACAACGACTGATGAGCGTCACGGAACGTCGTATCGGTCAAGAGCACGCGCGGCTGCTCTTGGATCCAGCGAACAAGCCCTTCAGGTCCGCGTTCATCCAAAATTTGCTTCGTTCCCGCTGGGATCGGTTCCGTTTGGCTCACCTTCGGCACGCGCGGTTTGTCAAACACCGGCTTTTTCTTTTTGCCGATGCCAGGGAAGCCGTTGACCGTCACGGTGCCGATGTACGTAAGCATTTTCGTCCCGCGGTCTTTTCGGCGCGGGAATACAAACAATTCCGGCGTCGTATCGATAAATGACGTATCGTATTCCCCCGACAAAAATTTCGGATGCTGCACGACGTTTTCCAAAAACGGAATGTTCGTTTTAATGCCGCGGATGCGGAATTCGCGCAAGTTGCGCAACATTTTTCTTGCCGCCTGCTCAAACGTCAACGCCCATGTCGACACTTTCACGAGCAGCGAATCGTAATACGGCGTAATGACCGCCCCTTGGAAGCCATTGCCGGCGTCCAAGCGCACGCCAAAACCGCCGCCGGAACGGTACGCCATAATTTTTCCCGTATCCGGCATAAAGTTGTTGAGCGGGTCTTCCGTCGTAACCCGCGACTGAATGGCGTAGCCGTTGATGCGGATGTCCTCCTGCTTGGGAATGCCGACTTCCGGGCTGTGGAGCGAAAATCCGTCGGCGATTAAAATTTGCGACTGGACGATGTCAATCCCGGTGATCATTTCGGTGATCGTATGCTCAACTTGAATGCGCGGATTGACTTCGATGAAATAAAACTCATCTCCGGAGACGAGAAACTCAACCGTGCCAGCGTTGACGTAGCCGACGCTTCTCATGAGCCGGACCGCCGCCTCGCAAATGCGCTCGCGCAGCTCGTCCGACAACGAGACGCTCGGCGCGACTTCCACGACTTTTTGATGGCGGCGCTGCACCGAGCAGTCGCGTTCATAAAGGTGAACGATGTTTCCTTCGTGGTCGCCCAAAATTTGCACTTCAATATGCTTCGGCTTTTCAATCAGCTTTTCGACATAAACGTCATCGCTGCCAAACGCCGCTTTCGCTTCCGACTTAGCCCGCTCAAACGCTTCCTTCACTTCCGACTTTGAGCGGACGATGCGCATGCCCCGGCCGCCGCCGCCAAGCGCCGCTTTAATGATGATCGGGTATCCGTGCGTCTCGGCAAAGCGGACGACATCCTCAAGGCCGCCGACCGGTCCGTCGCTGCCCGGGATGACCGGAATGCCCGCCTTCATGGCCGCATGCCGCGCTTTCACTTTATCGCCGAACATATCCAAATGTTCTTCATTCGGGCCGATGAAAATAATCCCCTCTTCGCGGCACCGTCTGGCAAATTGAATGTTTTCCGACAAAAACCCATATCCCGGGTGGATGGCATCAACATCGTGGGCTTTGGCGATCTCAATGATGCCTTCGATGTCCAAGTACGCTTCGATCGGTTTTTTCCCTTCCCCGACTAAATACGCCTCATCCGCTTTGTAGCGGTGGTACGATCCGGCGTCTTCCTTCGAATAAATCGCCACGGTGCGGATATCAAGCTCCGTGCAGGCGCGGAAAACGCGAATGGCGATCTCTCCGCGGTTGGCTACCAGCACTTTGCGAATTCGTCTTGTCCTCATTCTGTCCCTCCTCCTTTATTTAATAAAAGTATAAAAGTTTTGCCGATTTGTAAATACACTTTCTAAAAAGTCAGACCTCTTTTCTGTTTGCTGACCATCGTTTTTTCCGCTTTTTTATACCGTTGTTCGTACTTTGCAAACATAGAAATGTTCACAAGCAGACCGAGCGAAGCCATGGTCAGGACAAGCGACGTTCCCCCATAGCTGACGAGCGGCAGCGGCACCCCTGTAATCGGAATAAGGCCAACGACCCCACCAACGTTAATGAACGTTTGAAAGCCGATCATGACGGAGATGCCGATCGCAAGCAGACTCCCAAACGCATCGTGGGAGCGGCGGGCAATCCAAAGCCCGCGCAGCACGATAAACGCCAATAACCCAAGCGTGAACGCTACACCAAATAAGCCGAGCTCTTCGGCGATGACCGCCATAATAAAATCGGTGTGCGACTCTGGCAGGTAGCCGTATTTTTGAATGCCTTTGCCAAGCCCCACTCCTTTCAGCCCGCCAAGCCCGATCGCCAAATACGAATTCACGAGCTGGTAGCCATCGCCGTTTGCGTATTGAAATGGATCCAAAAAGCTGTAAAGACGCGATACCCGTTCAGGAGAAAAAATTTTTTTGCCGGCAACCGGGAGCCAAAACGGTGACAGCACCGTCCCGATCAATGTAAAAAAAAGCAGCTGCTTTAGAAGCAACACGAGGCGCAAACCGGACGAAACAATGATGCACATCGCGATGGCAAACACGATCGCCGCCGTTCCGAAGTCAGGCTGTATGGCAATCAGGAAACAAATCACCAATGTATAATAAATGGGGAACAAATTGCTTTTCGCCGGCTCGGCCAGCCGCTTCCGCTTGTTGGCAAACGCTGCGGCCAAGTATAAAATCAGACCGAGCTTCGCGAGCTCCGCCGGTTGGATCGAAAGCGCCCCGACGCGAAACCAGCTTGTTGCGTTGTTGGCCGTATGGCCGAGAAAAGCGACGGCGATCAGCATCAATGGAGAAGCAAAAAAGACGAGTTTCACCCATCGCTCCGCCCGCCACACTTTATACGGAATCGCCATCATGATGGCGAACGCGATGAATCCGGCAATCAGCCACAGTTTTTGCCGCTCGTAAAAATAGTCGCTTGGCACTTCAAAGCGGATGACAGCGGTGACCATGCTTGAGCTGTACACCATAATCAATCCGAACAACGACAGCATGATGACCGCGGTGATCAGCGGATAATCATAGCACTTCAATACTTTTTTCCATAATTGTCGTTCCATCGTTCCTCTTCCCTGTGAACATGTATGTACTTAAAATCATTCGCAGCGGCGCGCTGTTTTCCTGCCGAAAAACAGAAAAACTCAAACGACGGGAAACCAATCGTTTGAGTTGTTTTATATATCCTTTATCGCACGCGCTTTTTGGCCACGGCCTCGTGCAACGTGGAAAGTTCGCGCTCAAGCCGGTCAAGGAGCGCCTTTCCGTCTTTCGCCTCCACAAGCCCGAGGCGCACCGCAAAATCAATTTCCCGTGACAACCCGAACATTTGCGTGTCAAGCACTTCTTCATACACCGGACATTGCGGCATCGTCAAATGGTCCATTTGCACGCGGATGAGTTGGATGATTTTCTCTGCATCCGCTTGTAAAAGCGCGTACGCCTTCTCCCGATAGCTCATCGATTCGTCCGTCACATCGATCCCTCCGTTCTCTCCCCTATCCTTCTTTACATCTTAACGTGAAACAAGCCATTTTGCAAGTTGAAACCGTTGACAGCAACCGGGCCTGGAACATGACAAGCTCTTTCATTATTATTATACTAAAAACGGTGGGAACATGCAGAGGAGAGGTGTTTCATGAACGATATTATTGTGCTGACAGGAAAGGTGAAGTTTACGATCACGCTTGACCCCGGCGTCTGGATTTTCGACGACCGGAAAGTGGACATGGATGCGTATTTTTCGGAGCCGGCTCCACAGCCGACGGAAGCGGAGCAAGAGGACGAGGAAATCAAAAAGCTGTCGGCATTTTGGGACCGGGAAATTCAAGAGGGCGCGGTTTTTCCGCCGACGTTGAAAACGGAGCGGCGCTTTTTGAAGGAGAAAATCATCACCGGCTCGTTCGGCATGCCGTTCGCCCCATTTTTGCGAAACGCTGAGCCGCATGAAGACGCGTCTGAACTTGTCATTGAGACGGAACATGGAGAAACCGTGATCCCTCTGGAAAAGGCGTACGACCTGATTTTCGCTTTTTCCCAAAACGGAAAACCGTTGCGCGACGACGGTCCGGTGCACATTTATTTTGGCGACGGCTCCAACCGCGAGGCGCCGATTACTCATGTGCGTCGGCTCGTCGTCCGATGACCGGGCGCCCCATGAAGGGGCGGCCCGGTGTTTGAGCTTTTGACGCCTTCAACCGCCTTAAGCGCTTTGACCCCAGATGTTTTCCACAGCGCCCCAGGCGGCGGGCGCCTTTCGAAACGTTCGCGGCGTCGGGCCGCGCGCCTGGCACCCGTTCTTTAACGGCGGATGCTCTGAGGAACGCCTAGCTACAGCAAATCAGCGGCAAGCTGTGCGAGCGCCGAACGCTCCCCTTTGACGAGCCGGATATGGCCGGCGATTTTTTGGTCTTTAAACTTTTCGACGACGTACGTCAACCCGTTGTTATATTCATCCAAATACGGATGGTCGATCTGTTCCGGATCGCCCATTAAAATGATTTTACTTTTCTCCCCAACGCGTGTCAAAATCGTCTTCACTTCATGCTTCGTTAAATTTTGCGCCTCATCAATGATGATAAACTGCTCCGGCAGGCTCCGGCCGCGGATGTACGTGAGCGCCTCCACTTCAATCGAGCTCATGCCGGCTAAAATCGCATCGAGCTCCCCCGGTTTTTTCGTGTTGAACAAGTATTCCAAGTTGTCAAAAATCGGCTGCATCCACGGGCGCAGCTTTTCTTCCTTTTCCCCCGGCAGAAAGCCGAGATCTTTCCCCATCGGCACAATCGGCCGAGCGACGAGCAATTTTTTGTATGTGCGCAAATCTTCCGTTTGCATCAACCCCGCGGCAAGGGCAAGCAACGTCTTGCCCGTTCCGGCTTTGCCGATTAGCGTCACAAGCGGAATGTCGTCGCGCATGAGAAGCTCAAACGCCATCGTCTGCTGCACGTTGCGCGGGCGAATGCCCCATATATGTTCGTGATGGAAGATGAGCTTTTTCACTTTTTTGCCGTTTTGGTCGACAATGCCAATCGCTGACGCCGAGCTGCCAAACGCGTCTTTCATAATGATGAACTGGTTCGGATAAAACGGGTGGTCGGCGATATCAGCGAGCACGAGCTCCCCTTTGTCGTAAAACCGCTGCAGGTGGTCCTTTCCTATGTACAGCTCCAAAAATCCGCTGTAAATATGGTCGACATCAACGACGCGGTCGCTTAAAAAGTCTTCTGCCTGCAGCCCGATGGCATCCGCTTTGACGCGCACGAGCGCATCCTTGCTCACCAAAATGACAGAGCGTCCATCTTCCTTCGCCTGCTCTTCAAGCGATAAATTTTTCGCCACCGCCAGAATGCGGTTGTCATTTGTTTTTTCGACAAAAATTTCTTGCAGTTGATGAAACGAACGATGGTTCAACTCAATGCGAAGCGCCCCTCCGTTTTCAAGCGGAATTTTTTCATGCAGCTTGCCGTTTTCGCGCAGACGGTCGATGAGCTTTGACACTTGGCGGGCATTCCTACCAATTTCATCCATATATCGCTTTTTCGAATCCACTTCCTCAAGCACGACCGCTGGAATGACGACCTCATTATCCTCAAACGCGAAAATCGAATACGGATCTTGCAACAGCACGTTCGTATCGAGCACGTAAATTTTTTTTCCCAAATTCCGCTTCCCCCCATGTGAGTTTTTCATGTTTTTCCGTTGGATGGGAATGGCTGTAATACAACATATGAAAACATGTATAAAGATAGAAGGACATTTGCAAACTAAAGAAAAAAAGTCGAGGTGGCCCATTATGAAGAGAAACTGCTGGCTCGCCGTTTTCTTCCTCCCCCTTTTGATTTTCAGCGGCTGCACGTTTGGAAACGATCATGAAGCGAACGAGTCCAATCGTTCACTCGTGCGCGTCAAAAATACAGTCGATGAACGCATCGAGAATAAATCCGGGCAAGAGATCGCCCGCCGGCTTGCAGAAATCGCCGACCGTGTTCCAAACGTTCACAATGCCGCCGCGCTCGTCGTCGGCAAATATGCCATCGTCGGCATTGACGTCGGCGCCAATATGGATGCCTCGCGCGTCGGCACCATCAAATATTCCGTCGCCGAAGCATTGCAAAAAGATCCGTACGGCGCGAACGCTATTATTGTCGCTGACCCAGATCTTTACACCCGCGTGCGCAACATCGGCCGGCAAATCGATGAGGGGAGGCCGGTGCAAGCGTTCATGAACGAAATCGCCGACATCGTCGGACGAGTGATGCCGGAAGTGCCGAGCGACTTGTTTGAAACGACGCCGAAGCCGACCGAAGAAAATGACGGACAGCTGAACGAACGGGAGGAGCGGCAACTGAACGAACAGCAAAACAAGCAATCGAATGAACATTTAAATCGATAAACGGTTTCTGTGTGGGTTATAATGGAACAGAAAGCGCGGCTCATTTCCGAGGAAAGCGGGAGTGAAATGCATTTGAATCAACAAACGATGGCGGGAAATGTGGTATAATGGGAACGAAAGAACACTCTACCATTTCGCGTTTGGATGTATTGAGGTGAACAATGAGAGTCAAATGCGTGCTTTGCGACCAAATCGATACGATCGACGATGAATCGCCGCTCGCCAAGCGGCTGCGCAACCGCCCGATCCACACGTACATGTGCCGCGAATGCCACGACCGCATCGCCGAAAAAACGAAACAGCGGCTGGCAACAGGAAAGTTCCGCTTCTATCGCGGCCGCCGCGCAGACGATGATTGGTGATCCTGCAAAAAAAAAACGGTGCGGAAGAGCGATCGCTTTTCCGCGCCTTTTTGGTTGTCATCATCCATACTTTTCCGGTTCGGCTTCGATCTGCCGCCACATCGCCTCAGCCAGCTCAAGCGGGAAACACGCCGCCTTTGTTTCCCCGCCGCGCACATATTCGACGATGTATTGCCCATTCGTTTCATCTTTGACGGCGTCTACGGCCGTCACACCAAAGTCGTTTTCCAAGATGGCGCGGAAAAACGAGGCCGTATCGCGCGCCGCCGCATCGTGCGGACGGGCTTTGGCGACGATGTGGATCGTCAGCCAGTTATAAAGGGCATCCTGCACGGATTTCATGACTTTTCTCCCTCTTTCGCCTGCTTCAGGCGCACTTTATAAATGATTAATACGAGGGCGGCGACGGCCAATCCTTCTGCCACCGGCAAAAAGACGGCAAAAAAGGTCAAAACCGTGCAGCCAAGCGCCAGCAAGACGTAAATGATGACGTTTTTCAACAGCGGCAGGCGGCGGGCAAAACCGAGTCGATACACAAGCGCGGCAAGCAACAACACTGTCACATACAATAGCCACATACCTCGCTCGGGATGATCGTGCACCTTATAAAGCGAGGCGAAAAACGTGAGCCGTTCGAGCACATTCACATCATTCCCCTCCCGTTCATCCTAATAGCGCCCTTCTCCAAGGCGTTTTCGATTGTTCGCAAACTAAAGACGCGCGCATGGCGCTTCCGGCTATTTCGCCTGCTCAACCGCTTTCTTTTTCTTCTCCGCCTTTTCACGCTCGCTTTTATTCAAGATTTTTTTGCGCAACCGGATCGAGGCTGGCGTCACTTCACAATATTCATCATCATTCAAATACTCGAGCGCTTCTTCAAGCGTCAACAGACGCGGCTTTTTCATCGTCACCGTCTGTTCTTTCGTCGATGAACGCATGTTGGTGACATGTTTTTCGCGGCAAATGTTGACGACCAGGTCGTTTTCGCGGTTATGCTCGCCGACGATCATCCCTTCGTACACTTCAGTGCCCGGCTCAACAAAAATGGCGCCGCGATCCTCAAGTTGCATGATGCTGTAAGCCGTCGCCTTTCCGGTTTCCATCGAGACGAGCACCCCTTGGCGGCGGCCGCCGATGGCGCCAGGCTGCACGGGGGCATAATGGTCAAACGAATGGTTTAAAATTCCATATCCGCGCGTCAACGACATAAATTCACTCCGATAGCCGATCAAGCCACGCGACGGCACAAGGAAGACGAGACGCACCTGCCCGTTGTCGCCGTGCACCATATCGACGAGCTCGCCCTTGCGGCTGCCGAGCGACTCCATGATCGCTCCCGTATATTCCTCCGGGATGTCAATGACGACCCGCTCGATCGGCTCGCACGTGACACCGTCAATCTCTTTTAGAATGACTTCCGGCTTCGATACTTGCAGTTCGTATCCTTCGCGGCGCATGCTTTCAATCAAAATCGCCAAATGAAGCTCCCCGCGGCCGGAGACAATCCACGCATCCGGCGACTCGGTCGGCTCAACGCGCAGACTGACATCCGTCTCCAGCTGGGTGCGAAGCCGCTCCTCCAGCTTTCTCGCCGTCACGTATTTGCCTTCGCGCCCCGCAAACGGGCTGTTGTTGACGAGAAACGTCATTTTCAACGTCGGCTCATCGATGCGAAGCGGCGGCAGCGGCTCTTGATGATCGGGCGGGCAAACCGTTTCACCGACATTGATGTCCTCCATCCCGGCGACCGCGACGATGTCGCCAGCGTGCGCTTCTTCAATCTCAATCCGCTTCAACCCAATAAAACCAAACAGCTTCGTGACACGAAACATCTTGACGGCACCGTCGCGCTTTAAGAGAGCGACTTGCTGGCCTGTTTTCATCGTGCCGCGGAAAATGCGGCCGATGCCGATGCGTCCGACATATTCATTATAGTCGAGCAGCGCCACTTGAAACTGCAACGGTTCGCTGCGGTTGTCCGCCGGCGCCGGAATATGCTCGATGATCGTCTCAAACAAGGCGGTCATGTCACCGTCCTGGCGATCCGGATCGAGGCTTGCCGTCCCGCGCAGCGCTGATGTGTACACGACTGGAAACTCGAGCTGCTCCTCAGAAGCACCAAGTTCGATAAACAGGTCGAGCACCTCATCAACGACTTCCGCCGGCCGAGCAAATTCGCGGTCGATTTTGTTGACGACGACGATCGGCACAAGCTGCTGCTCAAGCGCCTTTTTCAGCACAAACCGCGTCTGCGGCATGCAGCCTTCATACGCATCGACGACAAGCAAGACGCCGTCGACAAGGCGCATGATCCGCTCCACTTCCCCTCCGAAATCAGCGTGTCCCGGCGTATCCAAAATGTTGATGCGCGTTCCTTTATACAAGACAGCAGTGTTTTTTGCCAAAATCGTAATGCCGCGCTCCCGCTCCAAATCGTTGCGGTCAAGCGCCCGCTCCGCGACTTGTTCGTTTTCGCGGAACGTCCCTGACTGCCGAAGCAGCTGGTCAACGAGCGTCGTTTTCCCATGGTCGACGTGAGCGATGATCGCGATATTGCGAAGATCGATTCGTTTGTTCGTCAATGTCGGTCACTCCTGTTCGGCAAACTGCTTGTCTATTATATCACAACCGATAGAAAATCGGCATGTTTTCCGGTACACTAGAAAAAGACGCCCACTTTGCCAGAAAGGAGTCAACCCAATGAAACGGATCGAGCCTGTACCTCTGTTGCTCGCCATTCTTGCCGTCGCCGCCATCATGGCGATCGGCGTCTTCATCGCCGAGCAAAGTTTGATCGGCATCGCCGCTTCCACGCTCATCTTTATCGCCGCCATGGGCGCCGGGTTCGCCCATAAAAAACGGACGCGTTGAAAAACGGGACAAGCTGGATGCTTGTCCCGTTTTCGCGATTTCGCGCCCCATCAATCGTGAAGATAGCGCCGCAAAATTTCTTCGTGCACCCCAGGTTTCGCAGCAAGCACCGAATTGCGGCCAAGCAGATCCAGCGGCTTCCCGTCAAGGGTCGTCACCATTCCGCCCGCTTCTTCAATCAAAATCATCCCGCCGGCGAAATCCCACGGCGACAGGCGCGGCGAAATGTAGGCGTCCAAACGGCCGGCGGCAACATACGCGAGCTCAAGCGCCGCTGAACCATACGAGCGCGTGCCGCGCGCCTCTTTCGCCAGCCTCATGAGCGGGCGATGGTCGAGGCGCTTGTTTTCCATGAGCCATGTCCCGTTGATGGCAATGATCGACTCCGTCACTGGCGCGGGCTGCAGGAGGCCAAGCGGCTCCCCGTTCAAAAACACCCCTCGCCCTTTTTGCGCCGCATACAGTTCGTCAAACACGACGTCATACACGTAGCCGAGCTGTCCGATGCCATCTTCAAAAATGCCGATCGATACAGCAAAATGGCGCCGCTGATGAACGAAATTCATCGTGCCGTCGATCGGGTCAATCACCCAAACAACGCCGTCCAAGGCATCGATCCGGTCGCCAAATCCTTCTTCCCCCAACAGGCGGTGGCTAGGGAACTGGCGGCGGATGTGCTCGGCGAAAAATTGCTCAATGGCGCGGTCAACGTTCGTCACTAAGTCGTTCGGGTTCTCTTTCGCTTCCACCGTCAGCTGTTTTGCAAACGAGGCGCGGATGCGCTTTCCTGCTTCGTCGATCCATTGCCGGGCGTATCGGTCGATTTCTTCCCATTTTTCTGCCATATTGATTCCTCCTGCCTTCGGTTATGTATAGATCGCAACCGGAACGGGGGCGGACACCGCTCAAGAAAAAAACGAACCGGAAAGATGGTTCGCCTTGAATCAGAATCATACTTGAAGGCGCATCAGTTCTTGGCGCAGCTTTTCAAGCCGCCGTTTGCACTCTTTTTTCTTTTCTTCATCGTTTTCCATCATGGCCTCGTACAGCGTCGCTAATTCGTAATCGAGTTCGAGCCGCAACACCGCCATGCGTTTGTCTCCATCTGGTCGCTTCAGCGAATTGGCGGTTTTTTTCATATTCGTCCGCACCCCTTTCCCTATCATCCGCTAAACTTCCGGCGCCCGTCACGAATGTGCTGCTTCATTTTGTTTTATATTATATTATGTGGAAAAAGGGGTGTATGCAACTAATTTGTGCGTTTACCTACCGCGCTTCCGTTGTGGCTCGAATTATACCACAGCGATAATCCAAGGGGAACTATGACCATCAATGATTTCTTGTGTTGACCAGTCGTAGGAAAATGGATAGGAATAACCCATTGTTCCACCTCCACCGTTAGTTTGCCCAACGGCGCCGAATTTGTTCCGCCTCTTCAATCATGCGGGCAAACAACTCAGCGACGGACGGAACGTCGTGAATGAGCCCGATCGCCTGCCCGGCCCAAGCGAATCCTTCGTCCACCTTTCCTTCGTAAATGAAGCGCCGGTTCGCTTCTCCGCTAATATATTCTTTTAAATCATCATACGTACCGCCTTGGCGCTCGATTTCCAATATTTTTTCCGCCCAGGCGTTGGCCAGCACCCGCCCTGGCGCCCCGAGCGACCGTTTAATGATGACCGTATCGTTTTCGGTGGCGTTGAGAATCATTTCTTTATATGCGGGATGAGCATGAACGCATTCTTTCGTGGCGATAAACCGCGTTCCCATCTCAATCCCTTCCGCTCCAAGCGCCAATGCCGCCATCAACCCGCGTCCATCGGCGATGCCGCCCGAGGCGATGACCGGAATCGATACGGAGTCAACGACTTTCGGAATAAGGACGAACGTGCCAGTATCGTATTTGCCGAGATGCCCGCCCCCTTCCTGACCGACGACCATCACCGCATCAGCACCGAGCTCCTCTGCTTTCACTGCTTGGCGGACGGCGGCAACGAGCACGAGCTTTTTCACGTTCGTTCCTTTCAATTGTTCAAAAAACGGCGCTGGATTGCCGCCGGTGACCGAAACGACCGGCACCCCCTCATCAAGCGCTGCTTCAAGCATATGAGCAAACGGGCGGCCGTGCTGGCCAATGGCGAAATTGACGCCGAACGGCCGATCGGTTTTTTCCTTCACCTTGCGGATTTCCTCGCGCAGTTGCTCCGGTCCATCGAGCGACATCGCCGTAATTTGTCCGAGCCCACCGGCGTTCGAGACCGCTGCGGCCAAATCAGCGTACGCCAAGTAAGCGAGTCCCCCTTGAATGATCGGATATGTAATGCCGAGCAGCTCTGTCACCCTCGTTCTCCATTTCATTTCGATAACGCCCCCTTTTTGTTTTGTCTTTCTTTTATTTCTCTCTTGAACCGCTGTTTTCCTTTTTCAGCGTCCATTCATTTCTTCTTTGCAAACGGAAAAATCCATGCTATAATGCACTTGTTTTATCCTCGAGATAAAGAGGTGTGAAAAACCATTGTCGCAACTCGAGACACCATTGTTTACCGGTTTGTTGGAGCATATGAAAAAAAATCCGGTTCAATTTCACATTCCCGGCCATAAAAAAGGGGCCGGCATGGATCCGGAGTTTCGCGCTTTCATCGGAGACAACGCCTTGGCGATTGATTTAATCAACATCAGCCCGCTCGATGACTTGCACCATCCAAAAGGGATGATCAAACGGGCGCAGGAGCTCGCTGCCGAAGCGTTCGGCGCCGATTATACGTTTTTTTCCGTGCAAGGAACGAGCGGCGCCATCATGACGATGGTCATGTCGGTCGCCGGGCCGGGCGATAAAATCATCGTGCCGCGCAACGTCCATAAATCGGTCATGTCGGCCATTGTCTTTTCTGGAGCGACGCCCATTTTCATTCATCCCGAAATCGACAAAGAGCTTGGCATTTCCCATGGCATTACGCCGCAAGCAGTGGAAAAAGCGCTCCGCCAGCACCCGGACGCCAAAGGGGTGCTCGTCATCAACCCGACGTACTTTGGCATTGCCGGCGATTTGAAAAAAATCGTCGATATCGCCCACTCGTACAACGTTCCGGTGCTTGTCGACGAAGCGCACGGCGTGCACATTCATTTTCATGAGGACTTGCCGCTCTCAGCGATGCAAGCGGGCGCCGATATGGCGGCGACAAGCGTCCATAAGCTCGGCGGATCGCTGACGCAAAGCTCGATTTTGAATGTGCGCGAAGGACTCGTCTCCGCGAAACACGTGCAGGCGATTTTAAGCATGCTGACGACGACTTCAACGTCGTACTTGTTGCTCGCTTCGCTTGATGTCGCCCGCAAACAGTTGGCGACGAAAGGGCGTGAACTCATCGACAAAGCCATTCGACTCGCCGACTGGACGCGCCGGCAAATCAACGAGATTCCATATTTGTACTGCGTCGGCGAAGAGATTTTAGGCACGGAAGCAACGTACGACTACGATCCGACAAAGCTCATCATTTCGGTTAAAGAGCTCGGGCTGACCGGCCATGACGTCGAACGGTGGCTGCGCGAAACGTACAACATTGAAGTCGAGCTTTCCGATTTATACAACATTTTGTGCATCATCACCCCGGGCGATACCGAACGGGAGGCGAGCCTGCTCGTTGAAGCGCTCCGCCGCTTGTCGAAGCAGTTCAGCCATCAGGCAGAGAAAGGGATCAAGCCGAAAGTGCTCCTTCCGGACATCCCGGCGCTCGCCTTGACGCCGCGCGATGCGTTTTACGCCGAAACGGAAGTCGTGCCGTTTCACGAATCGGCCGGCCGAATCATCGCCGAATTTGTGATGGTGTATCCGCCTGGCATTCCAATTTTTATTCCAGGCGAAATCATCACGGAAGAAAACTTGAAGTATATTGAGACGAACTTGGCTGCCGGCCTCCCTGTCCAAGGGCCGGAAGACGACACGCTGCAGACGTTGCGTGTCATTAAGGAATATAAACCGATCCGCTGACCGCACAAGCCGGTTTGCCTGGCTTGTGCTTGTTTGCCAAAAATAAACGGCGCGCATGTGACTTGTCGACATGCGCGCCTCTATCCGTTCCTTTCCCCCATCGGTTTGACCGTTTTATTCTTTTTCTCCGCCCTCATTGTCATGCTCGCAGCAATCACATTTCCCATAAAGCGTCGTCACTTTTTCATCTTCGAAATACGCAATCGTCGCATCACACGTTTGACATACGATCGTGCCCATCCCCAAAACCCCTTTGTGATGATAAATTCGCTTGTTGATTTCATAATAATATATCACATTTCAATTGTCAATCCTAATTTGTATATCACATTTAATAAAAAAGAACTTTTTTGAAAACGCCCTTTTTCCATTTATTGTCCGCCAACATATGGTACAATAAGGATAAAGACGCAATGGAAATGGTGGGAGGGGAAGGAATGATGAACACCGATCTAAAGCTGCCTGCGGGGAAAACGATGACCATCGAGGACGTCAAACAGCTGCTCGAGCGCTACCAGATGGCGCTCAAAAAGACAGGGGAACAGCTTGGTTGGGCGTACGAACAGGCCGCTTTCCCGTATACGGTCCGCATACACGAATCCGTTCTCTACTTGCAAGGCGACGGCCGCTTGTACAAAGGGATGGCGATTTCCGTGCGAACAGCTGGAGAAGAGACATTCATTGACATCGCACTGCCGCCGGGGGCGACGCATGGGGATAAAGGGAAGGCCAATGAATTCAGCAAATGGCTGGCGAAAACGCTCGGCGGTGAACTGCACTTGTTCAGCGGCCGGACAATGGTGTTTGGCAGCGCGTAAACAGCGGGCATTCGACCGCTGTTTTTTATTGAACGGCCTGCCAAATGACATGCTGACCGGCAAAGTACACCGCCGCCGTCCCAATCGTCGTCAGCGCCGCCTTGCGCGTCGCCAAGCCGAGCTGGCGGGCCAGCAAAAACGCGATGTACATAAAGATGCACAGCATCAGCCCGCGGAAAAACAGGCGGTCTCTTCCTGACAGCCACTCGATCAATGAGAAACTGCTCCAAATCATCATCTGCATCAAAAATGCAACGTAAGCTTTCATTTCAACTCCATCTCCCGCTTGTTCTTTACCATAACGATATGAAGCGAGAGCGGAAAATAGTATGGGAAATTGGACAAGAAATGGACCAGGCCGCTCCTTTGGACAAAAGACTGTCGACCGGGCGCAGCAACAGGCGAACATACAGCTGTCGCCGCAGATTCATTTCTTTTCTGCCAATCATCTTGCTTCTGGATGATGTTCCCTGCTTATTGCACCGCAGGAAAAAGGTGCCCCGCTGTGTTTGGGGCACCTTCGTTTTCCGTTACTTCGCAATGATATGAATCGGCGTGCCAAGCGCCACTTCCGCCGCTTCCATGGCGATTTCGCCAAGCGTCGGGTGGGCATGAATCGTCAACGCGATATCTTCCGCCGTCATGCCGGCTTCAATGGCCAGCCCAAGCTCGGCGATCATATCCGAGGCGTTCGGGCCGATGATTTGCGCTCCAATCACAACGCCGTCTTCTTTGCGGACGACAAGCTTCAGGAAACCGTCCGTATCGTTGAGTGACAGAGCGCGGCCGTTGGCGGCAAACGGGAATTTCGCCGTAATGACGTCGATGCCTTCCTCTTTCGCCTGTTGTTCAAAGTAGCCGACCGAGGCGCATTCCGGATCGGAGAAGACCACAGCCGGAATGGCGATGTAATCCACTACCGACGGATGGCCGGCGATGGCTTCCGCCGCCACTTTCCCTTCATACGACGCTTTATGAGCAAGCGCCGGGCCTGGAACGATGTCGCCGATGGCGAAAATGTTCGGCACGCTTGTCCGGCATTGTTGGTCCACTTCAATCAAGCCGCGGTTCGTCATTTTGATGCCGATTTGTTCAAGACCAAGTTCATCTGTATTCGGTCGGCGGCCGACCGTCACCAACACATAGTCGGCGTCGATCGTTTTCGTTTCGCCGTTCGCCTCATACGTGACCGTCACGCCGTCTGCACGCTCTTCGGCTCCTTTTGCGAGCGCATTCGTCACAACTTCGACCCCTTTGTTCTTCAGACGGCGCTTAATGATGGACACCATTTGCTTTTCAAAGCCGGATAAAATCTCACCGGCCCCTTCAAGAATCGTCACTTTCGCACCAAAATTGGCGTAAGCCGTACCGAGTTCGATGCCGATGTAGCCGCCGCCGATGACAACGAGCGATTTCGGGATTTCCCCGAGGTTGAGCGCACCGGTCGAGTCGAGAATGCGGCCGGAAAACTTGAAGTTCGGCAGCTCGATCGGACGCGAACCGGTGGCCAGAATCGCGTTTTTAAACGTATACGTCTGCGCGCTATCGCCGTTGACCACGCGCACCGTATTGGCGTCGACGAAGTACGCTTCCCCCTTGACGATGTCGACTTTGTTGCCTTTGAGAAGTCCTTCGACGCCGCCCGTCAATTTTTTGACGATGCTCGCTTTCCATTCTTGCACTTTCGAGAAATCAACCGTGACGTTTTCCGCCTTGATGCCCATCTCTTCGGAATGCTTCGCCTGCTCGTAGCGATGGCTTGCCGAGATAAGCGCCTTGGACGGGATGCAACCGACGTTTAAGCAGACGCCGCCCAAATTTCCTTTTTCCACAATCGTCACTTTTTGGCCGAGCTGTGCGGCGCGGATGGCGGCGACATAGCCGCCAGGGCCGGCGCCAACGACGAGCGTTTCTGTTTCAATTGCAAAATCGCCAACTACCATCGTTTTACGCCTCCATTAATAATAATTCTGGATCGCTTAACAGCTGCTTGATATGGTTGAGCGCTTTTTGCGCCGTCGCTCCGTCGATCATCCGATGGTCAAAGCTCAACGAGAGCGCCAAGACCGGAGCAGCGACAATTTCACCGTCGCGGACGATCGGTTTTTCGGCAATGCGGCCGATGCCAAGAATCGCCACTTCCGGATGGTTGATGACCGGCGTAAACCATTGCCCGCCGGCTGAGCCGATGTTCGTGATCGTGCACGATGCGCCTTTCATTTCGTTTGGCATCAGTTTGCCTTCGCGCGCTTTTTCAGCGAGTTCGTTGATTTCCTTCGCCAGCGCGAAAATCGGCTTCCGGTCGGCATGTTTAATGACCGGCACGAGCAACCCTCGATCCGTATCAGCGGCGATGCCGATGTTGTAGTAATGCTTATGAATAATTTCCTCCGTCGCATCGTCGATCGACGTATTCAGCACCGGATATTCACGCAGCGCGGAAACAAGCGCTTTGACGACATACGGCAAGAACGTCAGCTTGATGCCTTTTTCCGCGGCAATGGCCTTGAATTTTTTTCGGTGAGCAACAAGCTTCGTCACATCGGCTTCGTCCATCAGCGTCACGTGCGGGGCCGTATGTTTCGAATGCACCATGGCCTTGGCGATCGCCCGACGGATGCCGCTCATTTTCTCGCGCGTTTCCGGGAATTCGCCTTCCGGCACAACCGGTTTCGCCGCTGGCGCTTGCGGCGCTGCCTTCTCTTCCGCCGCTTGCGGCGTCGGCTCAGCCGCGGCTTTCGCGCCGCCGGCGAGGAAGGCATCAATATCTTCTTTCAAAATGCGGCCGTTTTTCCCCGTGCCTTGGACGAGGCGGATATCGACGCCTTTTTCACGCGCATATTTGCGCACAGACGGCATCGCGATGACGCGGCGGTTCGGGTCGGCTTCCGCTTCGGCCGCCGGTGCGCTCGGAGCAGCGGTCTCAACCATTTCCTTTTTCGACACCGTTTCCGCTTTTTCCTCTTTTTTCACTTCTTCGTGTTCTTGTCCTTTAAACGTCATGTTTTCATAGCCCGGCGCATCGAGCGTAATGAGCGTTTGCCCGACCGTCGCCACCGTTCCTTCCGGGACGAGAATCTCAAGCACTTTCCCCTTGACAGGAGATGGGATCTCGACGACCGCTTTGTCGTTTTGCACTTCGCACAACACGTCGTCTTCGTTCACTTCATCGCCCGGCTTGACGAACCATTTGACGATCTCGCCTTCGTGAATGCCTTCGCCAATGTCCGGCAGCTTAAATTCAAATGCCACTGTAGGTCGACCTCCTATCGTTTGCCGAAAATGAGCGGGGGAAGGCGCTTCGCTCCCCCGGACTTGTCCACATTAGAAGTTGATCACTTTTTTCGCCGTCTCGATCACGTCTTTAAAGTTCGGCAGCCACACCGATTCTGCTTGAGCGAACGGATAGACGGTATCCGGCGCGGCGACGCGCAATACAGGCGCCTCAAGGCTTAAAATCGCGCGCTCGTTAATTTCAGCAACGACGTTGGCGGCGATGCCGGCTTGCCGTTGCGCTTCTTGAACGACGATGGCGCGGCCCGTTTTTTCGACCGAACCAATGATCGTCTCAATATCGAGCGGCTGCACGGTGCGCAAGTCGACGACTTCGGCAGAAATGCCTTCTTTCTCTAATTCTGCCGCCGCCTTTAACGATTCATGCACCATGGCCCCGTACGCGATAATCGTAATGTCTTTCCCTTCACGCTTAATGTCTGCTTTGCCGATCGGAATTGTGTACTCTCCTTCGGGCACCTCTTGTCGGAACGAACGGTACAGTTTCAAATGCTCAAGGAAAATAACCGGGTCGTTGTCGCGGATCGCCGAGATGAGCAATCCTTTCGCATCATACGGCGTCGACGGGATGACGACTTTCAAGCCCGGCTGTTGGGCGACGAGTCCTTCTAAGCTGTCTGAGTGCAATTCTGGCGTATGGACGCCGCCGCCAAACGGCGAACGAATCGTAATCGGAACATGGTAGCGGCCGCCAGTGCGGTAGCGGATGCGCGCCATTTGTCCGCAAATCGCATCCATCGCCTCATAGACGAACCCGAAAAACTGAATTTCCGGCACTGGGCGAAACCCTTGCAAGGCCAAGCCGATCGCCAAACCGCCGATCCCCGATTCGGCCAGCGGCGTATCAAACACACGTTCTTCGCCAAACTCAGCTTGCAGCCCTTCGGTCACCCGGAATACGCCGCCGTTGACCCCAACGTCTTCGCCAAACACCAGCACGTTCGGATCGTTTCTCATCTCGATGCGCAGCGCATCGGTGATCGCTTGAACCATTGTCATTTGCGCCATGGCTTACTTCGACTCCTTCTCTTTATAAATTTCATACTGCTCTTTTAAGTTCGCCGGCAGCTCTTCGAACATGATGCTGATTAAGTCGGTCACTTTTTGTTTCGGCGTTTCGTCCGCTTTTTTGATCGCTTCCTTGATGTCCTCTTTCGCCTGCTCGATGACGCGGTTTTCTTCCTCTTCGCTCCATAAACCTTTCGCTTCTAAAAACTTGCGGAAGCGGACAAGCGGGTCTTTTTTCGCCCATTCGTTTTCGAGTTCTTTCGAACGATAGCGCGTCGGATCGTCGCCGGACATCGTGTGCGGACCGTAGCGGAAGCAAAGCGTTTCGATGAGCGTCGGCCCTTCGCCGTTAATGGCGCGTTCGCGGGCTGCTTTCACCGCGGCGTAGACCGCAAGCGGATCCATGCCGTCGACTTGAATGCCCGGAATGCCGGCAGCGACCGCTTTTTGCGCCAATGTTTTGGCGATCGTTTGCTTCTCCACTGGCGTCGAGATGGCAAAGCGGTTGTTTTGCACAACAAAGATGGCCGGTGCCTTAAACGCCCCCGCGAAGTTGATCCCTTCATAAAAGTCGCCTTGCGATGTGCCCCCATCGCCGGTATATGTAATGGCCACCGCCTTTTTGCCCCGCATTTTCAAGCCGAGCGCCACGCCGGCCGCTTGAATGTATTGGGCGCCGATGATGATTTGCGGCGGCAAGACGTTGACGCCTTCAGGAATTTGGTTGCCATGAAAGTGGCCGCGCGAGAACAAAAACGCTTGATAAAGCGGAAGCCCGTGCCAAATGATTTGCGGAACGTCGCGATATCCCGGCAAAATGAAATCTTCTTTCTCAAGCGCAAAATGGCTGGCGATTTGGCTCGCTTCTTGCCCGGCGGTCGGCGCGTAAAACCCGAGTCGGCCTTGGCGGTTCAACGAAATGGAGCGCTGGTCGAGTATGCGCGTATACACCATGCGGCGCATCAGCTCTTTCAGCTGCTCATCGCTTAACTCCGGCATCGCCTCTTCGTTGACGATTTCGCCTTCTTCATTCAAAATTTGAAACGTCGGGAACTGCTCGGCTACTTTCTCGAGCTGCTCCGCAAATCGAAACTGGGAGGTTTTCACACCCATGTTATTCACCTCTGCCTTTCATTAGAAATTTTAGAAATGAGAATACATTCGCCCATATACTATTAATGTACCCAAAATGAAAGAGAAATAAAAAACGGCCGCCATCCGGCGCCAACACAAGCAACAAAGGCGCCGAAATCTGTTTCACTATTTTTCAAGACTGAATTAGTACAATATGCATTTGCAAGTTTTAGTTTACACGTTCTTGGATCAACCGTCAACGACTTTGATTTCTCATGTTTTTTCGCTTTATTTTTTGGGTGAAATTGGAATTGGCAATATTCCGCCCACAAACTGTTATATTACATTCCTCACCATCTGTATGAGTTCTGTATTATATTTTCACAAAATATAAAACACACAGTGGCTTGACAAGATAATGAAAACGTTTTCTCGAATTTGTCTTATTGTTTTCCTTATACTCGAATAATATATTCGTGCGGTTGCGTTTTTATTTACGATCGATGCTCATTTTGTTAGACTAAACGATAGACAGCGATGCCAAACGTAGGGAGTGAACGAAGCGAATGATCACGATGAAGGACATCATCAAAGAGGGGCACCCGACATTGCGGAAAATCGCCGAACCCGTTCCGTTGCCGCCTTCAGAGGAAGATAAGCGCATTTTGCAAAGCTTGCTTGACTACGTGAAAATGAGCCAAGACCCGGAGCTGGCAGCTAAATACGGCCTGCGGCCCGGCATTGGCCTTGCCGCCCCGCAAATCAACGTCTCAAAGCGGATGATCGCCGTCCATGTCACCGATGAAAACGGGACGCTGTACAGCTACGCCTTGTTCAATCCGAAAATCGTCAGCCATTCCGTCCAGCAATGTTACTTGACGACCGGGGAAGGCTGCCTGTCGGTCGACCGCGACGTGCCAGGGTATGTGCCGCGCTATGCCCGCATCACGGTCACTGGGACGACGATCGACGGCGAAGAAGTCACACTGCGCTTGAAAGGGCTGCCGGCCATCGTCTTCCAACATGAAATCGATCATTTAAACGGCATTATGTTCTATGACCGCATCAACCCCGATGACCCGTTTCAAGTGCCGGACGGGGCGATTCCAATCGGGCGCTAAAAAGCCCGCTGTCAATGGCGAGCGGCCTCGCCGAAAAGGCCAAGGCCGCTTTTTATCGGATGAGCTGCAGCTGTTTCAATCCGTACCAAATGCCTTCCTTATCGACCGGTTTCGTAACGAAGTCGGCGACCCTTTTCACTTCCTCATGGGCGTTGCCCATCGCCACCCCGGTTCCGACGAACGAGAGCATTTCAATGTCATTCAATCCGTCGCCGAACGCGTACACATCCTTCTTATCGATCCCGAGCTTTTCGATCATCATGCGGATGCCTTCCGCCTTCGAGCCCCCTGCCGGCAGCACATCCGTCGAGACGTCATGCCAACGGACGAAGCGAAATTCGGGATAGTTGCGCACATACGGTTCTTCTTCCTCGGCGCGGCAAAACAGAAGCGCTTGATAAATGTCTTTGTTCTCATAATAAAGAGGGTCGACAGGCGGGTGGGCGAATTTTAGACTCGCCATGCTGACGTGGATGTGCGGATGGTCGCCGATGCTCGCTCTCATTTTCTCCGCATCCATAAAGACGAGCGGATGGCCGTTTTTGTGGGCTTCCTCTGTCAGCGCCCTGACTTTCTCGCGCCGGAGCGGCTGCTTGTATAACACGTTCCCTTCAAAAACGACGTACTGACCGTTGAAGCTGACGAACGAATCGATGCCAAGCTGTTTGCGCACATGCTCAAACATAAACGGAGCGCGTCCGGTGGCGATGGCGACATAAACGCCCGACTGCTTCAGGCGGCGAACCGCTTCGATCGTTGACAGCGGCAGCTGCTTTTGCTCATCAAGAAGCGTGCCGTCGATGTCGAAAAAGACGATTTTTCTGCCCACGTTCACTTCCCCTTGTTAAAAAATTGTTCATTGTCTACCGTACTGAAAAACGCCCGGAATGTCAACCAAGAGGCACGATCTGTTCCATTTTTACCCATGAAAAACAAACCTCCGCCTACATATCATATATAATAGAACATTTACTTTCGCCGCAAAATGAGTACAATAAAAGGTAAGGAGTGATGAAACATGTTGAAAAAGCTGAAAAAAAAGCTGCTTCAACAGTGGAAAGACCTGCTCCGGAAAAAATTGATCGCCTGACCGTTACAACAACAGCCCTTCCATTCGAAGGGCTTCTTTCCCACTTTGGCGAATAAAGCGGGCAACATTCGTCAAAGATGATGCATATCGTCGGCACATCTCACGCCTGTTTTTTGCTTTTGGCAACAAAATACATGAAAAGAAAGTTACATTCTTATATAATAGATAGAGCAACCATTGTACGATAAGGAGAGATTTCACGATGATTTTCAAAGTGTTTTACCAAGAAAACGCAGACGAGGCGCCCGTGAGAGAAAAAACGAAAACACTCTACATCGAAGCAGAATCAGAGCGGGATGTACGCCGAAAACTCGAAGGCCGTCCGATCAATATTGAGTATATTCAGCCGTTAGAGGGAGCGCATCTAGAATACGAAAAGAAAAGCCCGAACTTTCAAGTATTGGAGATTTCATCATGAAGCTGTTGACAGATCAGCAAGTTGGCGTTTTTGCCCTCGGCGGACTGGGTGAAATTGGAAAAAATACATACGGCGTACAATTCCAAGACGAAATCATTGTCATTGACGCAGGCATTAAGTTTCCGGAAGATGAGCTGCTCGGGATCGACTATGTCATTCCAGACTACTCCTATTTAGTGAAGCACGCGGACAAAGTGAAAGGACTGTTCATCACCCACGGGCACGAAGACCATATCGGCGGCATTCCGTATTTGCTCCGGCAGGTGAACATCCCGATTTACGGCGGCAAATTAGCGCTTGGGCTGATTCGCAATAAGCTTGAGGAACATGGATTGTTGCGCCAAGCGAAACTCATTGAGATTCGCGAAGACGATGTCATCCGCTTTCAAAAAACGGCCGTCACCTTTTTCCGGACGACACACAGCATTCCGGACAGCTACGGTATTGTTGTGAAAACGCCAGTCGGGCAAATCGTTCACACTGGGGATTTTAAATTCGACTTTACGCCGGTCGGCGAGCCGGCCAATTTGACAAAAATGGCCGAAATTGGGAAAGAAGGAGTTCTTTGCCTGCTGTCGGACAGCACGAACAGCGAGATCCCGCATTTTACGATGTCGGAGCGGCGCGTCGGTGAAAGCATTCACGACATTTTCCGCAAGGTGGAAGGACGCATCATTTTCGCCACATTTGCATCAAACATCCACCGTCTCCAACAGGTGACGGAAGCAGCCGTCGCCAACAACCGAAAAATCGCTGTCTTCGGTCGAAGCATGGAAGCGGCGATTGAGATCGGACAAGACCTCGGCTATATCAAATGTCCGAAAGGCACGTTCGTCGACGCGAACGAAATCAACCGCCTGCCGGCCAACCGGGTGACGATTTTATGCACCGGCAGCCAAGGGGAGCCGATGGCCGCCTTGTCGCGCATCGCCAACGGCACGCACCGGCAAATTCAAATCATCCCAGGCGACACGGTCGTCTTTTCCTCATCGCCGATTCCGGGCAACACGGTGAGCGTCAACCGGACAATCAACATGCTGTACCGCGCCGGCGCAGAAGTCATCCATGGCCCGCTCAACGACATCCATACGTCCGGCCACGGTGGGCAGGAAGAACAAAAATTGATGATCCGGCTGATGAAGCCGAAATATTTCATGCCGATCCACGGCGAATACCGCATGCAAAAAATGCACGCCAAGCTCGCCATCGACTGCGGCGTGCCGGAGGAAAACTGCTTTATTATGGACAACGGCGAAGTGCTTGGCATCAGCGACAAAGAAGCGCGCATCGTCGGCAAGATCCCGTCCGGCTCCGTCTACATCGACGGCAGCGGTGTCGGCGACATCGGCAACATCGTCTTGCGCGACCGCCGCATTTTGTCTGAGGAAGGGCTCGTGATTGTCGTCGTCAGCATCAACATGAAAGAGTTCAAAATCGCCGCCGGCCCGGACATTATTTCTCGCGGCTTCGTCTATATGCGTGAGTCAGGTGACTTAATCAGCGAAGCGCAAGTGTTGATCTCCAAGCATCTCGAAAAAGTGCTGGAACGGAAAACGAACCAATGGTCGGAGATCAAAAACGAAATTACGGAAACGCTCGCTCCGTTCTTGTACGAGCGGACGAAACGGCGGCCAATGATTTTGCCGATCATCATGGAAATCTAAAGAAAAAAGGGCGTCCTTGTAAAAGGATGCCCTTTTTCCGTCATCATCATGCACAGGCCGCCTGCCAGCCGTCAACCGACCACTTTTTCCTCAAACCGGTCAATGTCGCTGTCAGCGCCGATGACGACCAACACGTCGCCTTTGCGGATGATTTCCGAGGCGAGCGGGGAGACGATGACGCTTGTTCCACGCTTGATGGCGACGATGTTGATGCCATAGCGGGCGCGGATGTCAAGCTCCAAAAGCGAATGGCCGTCAAGCCGCTCGCTTGCCACGATTTCGACAATGCTGTATTTGTCCGACAGCTCCAGATAATCTAGGACGTTGTTGGAAATCAAGTTGTGGGCGATCCGCTCGCCCATGTCCCGTTCTGGATGCACGATTTGGTCAGCGCCGATTTTTTTCAGCACTTTCTCATGGTAATCGTTCGTTGCCTTGACCGTAATATGGTTGACGCCGAGCTCTTTTAAAATCAGGGTCGTCAAAATGCTCGCCTGGATGTTGTCGCCGATCGCGACAATGACATGGTCGAAGTTGCGGATGCCTAAACTTTTCAGCACGTTTTCATCGGTCGTGTCGCCGACGACGGCGTGCGAAGCGATCGACGCAAATTCGTTTACCCGGTCTTCATCAATATCGATGGCCAATACTTCCATCCCTTGTTCGCTCAGCGTCCGGCAGATGCTGCCGCCAAAGCGCCCGAGGCCGATGACGGCAAACTGTTTCTTTTTCATTGACACTCCTCCATCGTTGATCAAGCATTGTTTCTTCCCCTTATTTTAGCAAAAAAGAAAAAGGAACGAAAACGTTCTTCGTTCCTTTTCCACCATTCCTTTACGCTATGCGATTTTGCCATTTCGCCCAAAAGCGGGCTGCCAGCGCACACAGCCCGAACGTTCGTCATCAGCGAAGTTTTTCTTCGACTTTTTGGCAAATCTCTTCTGCGGTGAGCCCGCTCGCTTCAATGACCGGACCGGACGTCACGATGTTGTGAATGCCGGCGATATTGGCGTCCAGGCCGGTAATGACGCAGCAGTCGCAGCCTCTTGCGTCTTGCTCCCCTCGGAGCGGCACAACGTCATATCCTCGCTCTTTCAACGCTTCCTGTACGTCCGTCAACGATGGCTCAACACCAATTTTCGCCATCACAATCCACCTCCTCACACTCATTAATGTGTGTTGCTAGAGGCGGAACTATACTTCATTCTGCGTTTCCTTTCCATGAAAAATAGTCGATTAAAAACGCGATGGCGCGGTCGATCGCTTCCTCGTTCGGAGCCAGTTTTGCATGGTGCAGCCCATATGGTGAGGCGACGCCAAGCCAAAACATAAAACCCGGGATGTCCGCCAGCATATAGCCGAAATCTTCGCCAGTCATCGCTTCTTTGCAACGGATCACATTCACGCCGCCGTGCGCCTTGGCAAACTTCATAAATTCCGCTGTCAGATCCGGATCATTATACACTTCATGGTACATGGCACCGTAATCGATGGATGCTTCACATTCGTACGCGACTTCAATGCCATGCACGATCGCTTCAATCCGCCGCTTCACCTTCTGCATCGCTGCAGTCGACAGCGTCCGAATCGTTCCTTCGAGCCGGGCGTGCTCCGCAATGACGTTCTGCACCGTCCCGCCGGCAATTTTTCCGATCGTAATGACCGCGCTGTCGAGCGGATCGACGTTGCGGGCGACGATCGACTGCAGCTGCGTCACCAATGCGCAGGCGGCGACGACCATGTCATTCGCTAAATGCGGAAACGCCGCGTGGCCACCTTTCCCCTTCAGATCGATAAACAGCTCCGACGTATTGGCAAACAGCAACCCTTCTTTCGTTGCAATCGTGCCGACGGGATATTCCGGCGCAATATGCAAGGCGACGATGATATCCGGCTTCCATTCCCGCATGATGTCGCTTTCTAACATCGGCTTTGCTCCGCCCGGTCCTTCCTCGGCCGGCTGGAATACAAACAGCAAATCGTCTTTCAGTGGATGATGAGCAAAATGGGTGAGCACACCAAGAGCGATGCTCATATGCACATCGTGGCCGCACGCGTGCATGCGCCCTTCATGTTTCGACCGATACGGCAAGCCGGTCTCCTCGCGAATCGGCAGCCCGTCCATATCGGCGCGGTAGCCGATCGTTTTGCGCGGCGATGTTCCGTTGACTTTGACGAAAATCCCCGTTTTCCACGTCCGGACTTGAAGCCGCTCTTGCGGCAGGGACTGGATATAGCGAAGCAAATATTGCTGCGTCTTAAACTCCTGAAACCCAAGCTCCGGAATTTGATGCAAGTCGCGGCGAATGGCGACAAATGGGCTGATCGCAGACATCGTCTCTCCTCCATGGGCAAAAAAGCTGTCCTCGTGTGAAGGGACAGCTTTTATGATGATTATAATTGGCGAAGCTCCTGCTTAATCTCCGTTTTCGCCCGCGTTTGCTCGTCGATCTGCTTAATGACGCGCGCCGGCACGCCGGCCACGACCGTATACGGCGGCACGTCTTCGACAACAACGGCGCCGGCAGCCACAACCGCTCCTTTGCCGACCGTGACGCCTTCCAAAATAACGGCATTCGCCCCGACGAGCACATCGTCTTCAATGACGACCGGCTTGGCTGATGGCGGCTCGATCACGCCTGCCAACACCGCGCCGGCGCCGATATGGCAGTTTTTCCCGACCGTCGCCCGGCCGCCGAGCACCGCATTCATGTCGATCATCGTTCCTTCGCCGACGACGGCGCCGATATTGATGACCGCTCCCATCATAATGACGGCGTTGTCGCCGATTTCGACATGGTCGCGGATGATGGCGCCCGGCTCAATGCGCGCCTTGATGCCTTTCAAATCCAGGAGCGGAATGGCCGAGTTGCGGCGGTCGTTCTCGACGACATAGTCCTCGATTTTGTCTTGATTCGCTTCGATTGCCGCTTGAATGTCTTGCCATTCGCCAAACACGACGCCGACGTTGCCCGTGATAAATGTTTTGGCGCTTGAGCCGAAATCGATGCCTTCGAGATCCCCTTTTATGTATACTTTGACTGGTGTCGATTTTTTGCTGTTTTGAATAAAGGAAATGATTTCATTGGCGTCCATCATCTTCATGGGCGATATCCTCCTTTACACCTGTATTCTTTTTTACTTTAGCAAAACAGAGATCATTGTGACAAGCACAAATTCATCGAGCAAAATGCTGTAAATATCTTCTCGAAGGCTTGCACTTGCGGAAGTTGCCACGCAGCTTCCGAACTGATCAGCCAAAGCCAGCTGCTCTTGTTATTGCACACGATTATCTTTCTGCTCATTGTTCAGCCTCTTTTCGGCCTAGCTTCCGGCCGCCATTAGGCCTGTGCAGCTGTTTATTCAGTTGCTTCAGTACTTCCCGTCGAGTGAAAATGCCTGCAAAATATCCGTCGTCATTTTCCACACACACGAACGGATGATTGACAATAAGCCCCACTGCCTTCATCAGGCTGTCGTCAAGCCGCAGGCGCGGAATGTTTCGGTTCATCACTTCTTCGACCTTCATCGTCTCGAGACGTTCAAATTCGATGCGCTCCAATCCTAAAATTGCATCCATCATCATCGTCATGCTGATGAGCCCATGCAGTTTATACGATGTATCGAGAACTGGAATCGCTGAATAGCCGGTTTTCGTCAGGACGAGCAGCGCATGATCCAAATAATTTCCCGGCTGCACATGCGCCACTTTATCCGCCGGAATCAGAAATGGCTTGACAGTCATTTGCATGAATTCATTGTGTTCCCATGTCATGCCGATGTTCCGCCTTTCTTCTGCATCTTCTCCTCTCCACATTGTTATCATACCATAAAAAAGACTATCGCTTCCTGCGATAGCGATAGTGCACAACAATTTTTATCCTTCCTCTTCCTCTGTCAACAGTCGGTCGTATAAACGCAACAGCTGCCGGTACCGGTGTTCATCGACCTCCTTGTCTCCGTTTTCGATATCCGCCAGCTCGGAGCGGATGAGCTCGAGTGCATATTGCTGGCTGAACAAAACGTCAAGCAATAACGCCGCTTCCTCGCCCGACAGCCTTGTCGGCAGCCGCTTCGTCATCTCCATTCCCCCTTTGCCTCTTCCGCTTCCATATATATTCGCCGGCAAAGGAAAAAAGTCGTGGAAAAAAGCGTCATTTGCGGACAGGCAAAAAGGCCACCCATATGAATGGAATGGCCTTTTTTTCAATAATAGCGCAACGCCAAATAACCAATGGCAAAAATGGCGAGCAAGACAGCGAGTACGTAAGCGAGGAACACCGGGTTGCGCAAGTAGGCATGCTCCTCGACCGTTTTCGGAATCGGCCCGTCAAGCTCCCCTTGCCAACGCTGTTGGCGTCCGAGGCGAACCGTATAGACGAACCCAATGACCGCGATCAATACAGAGAGGGCGGATAACACAAAAGTTAACTGTGCCATAAGTTTCACCTCATGTTTACTTTGCCGCAATGAGGCGATTTTATGCAGTCAATAATGGGCGTCATGCTCAAACAAATAGCTGTACGACAAGTCAATAAACAAGTAATGGCGCTCATCGATCGGATACGAATACGTCCGGATCGTTTCCCCTGTTTCAATATCCGTGTATAAATCGGACAAAATCCCTCTTCGGCGCGAGCGCATGCGAATAATGTTTTCCAAAAAATACGGGCGCCAGCTCCAGTTTTTCATATAATATTGCGGCTGAAGCTCCCACCGGCCGCCGCGCTTGAACATATTGCCCGACTGCTGGAAGCCGTCCTCATCACAAACATAAATGCGGAAGCAAACATCGTCGAGCTCGCCGGCCAACAGGGAAATGAGCTCGTTAAAATCGGCGGCTTTTTTGTATTTGCCAAGCAGCGCGCTGATCCGCTGCTGAAACTGCTCAGCAATTTGATACAGCGTTTCAAGCTTTTTCTTTTCCTGCTGGATGAAGCGATGGCACTCTTGGCGGAGCAAGTCTTTCAACAAATCGCGCGGCACAACCTCTGGCGCCGGCTTGGCCAAATAATACCCTTGATAATAGCGGCCGCCATGCCGCCAAGCATACTGAAGCTGAAATGACGTTTCGATGTCCTCATACAGGAGCGTCGCTCCGATTTTGCGCGCCAACAGCGAAATCGAGTGAACGATTTCCTGGTATGCTTGATGAACGGACGTTTTCCGCAATTCACGCAAATCGATTTTTAAAATGTCAGGCGACAAGACGCCGATTCGCTCAAGATGAATGCTATGTTCGGCGATGTTGTCGACCGCCACTTTAACGCCGTATGTACGAAGATACGTCAATAAATGGCTGAGCTGATCGACGTCTCCCTTGAAATGCTGCTCGTTGATTTCCAAAACGATGCGGCTTGGGGCCAACCCTTTCGCTTCATAGGAGAGAAGCAGCTGCAAAAACGACTCGCCGCGGTCAAGCATCAGCAAGTTGGCGTCGCGGTTTAAAAAAATGAGCAGCGTTTGATCATCAAGCGACAGAAAATAGTCGAGCGCTTTTTTCGTGATCACATCATCCACTTCGATGCGAAATTCTTCTGGAATGGTTTCATCGTGAAAAAACGGCCCAAGGCTGACCGGCCCTGTTTCCGTTTGAAACCGACCGAGCACTTCATAGCCGACGACCCCATGCTCATCGGCGCTGAAAATCGGTTGATAGTGCGGAATCACGTGCGGCAAGTTGGCCATCACGTCTAATGCATCCATCGTGTTCACCTCATCCCCATCGACCATCTTTGCCTTTATTATAGCATAATTGCCCAATCGTTCCTGACTCGTAAAAAAAGCGGCTCCCCTGACAGCAGGGAATCCGCTTGTGACAAAGGCCGTTGCGTGCAATGAGCCGGTTGCCCGCGATAAATGAAGAAATACCGCCTGCAATCCCTTTTGGGTGAGGACCATCTTGCTTTATGGCAAATTTGATTAAAACGGCCGCCGGTTCAGCCATTGGCCGCCGTCGACTGTGATGCAAGCGCCGTTAATGTAAGCGGCTTCATCCGAAAGCAAAAACGAAGCGACCGCCGCGATTTCTTCCGGCGTCCCGAGCCGCCCGAGCGGCACGCTTTCCAACGTCATCCGCTCCGCTTCCTCTGATTCCCAAAGCCGCTCCGCCCCGCCGGTCCGCTCAATCGGTCCGGGAGCGATCGCATTGACGCGGAAGCCGTACTTTTTCCCCCATTCCACAGCAAGCGTGCGCGTCATTGCCAGCACTCCAGCCTTGGCGCTCGCTGAATGAATGACCCCGGCGCCGGCATGCCAGGCATATGTCGCAACGATGTTGATAATGTTCCCTTTCAAGCCGCGCTGAATCCAGTAGTTGCCGACTTCCCGGCTGCAGTAAAACGTGCCGTTTAACACAATGTTAATGACGCTGTTCCAGCCGTTGATCGACAACTTTTCCGCCGGGCAAATGAAATTGCCAGCCGCGTTGTTGATGAGGGCATCGATGCGGCCGAATTCCGCATCAGTCCGCTCCACCATGTGCGCCACTTGTTCCGGGTTGCGCACATCCATCGGGATCGTAAGCACTTTCCCTCCATCCGGCGCGGCGATTTCCCGCTTGGCCTCTTCGAGCGCCTCGGCCCGCCTTCCCGTAATGACGACGTTGGCCCCATCAGAAACAAACCGCTTCGCCATATATTTCCCCATTCCGCTCGACCCGCCGGTCACAATGATCACTTTTCCGTTCATCCATTTCTCCTCCTATGACTGATTACTCATTCATTTTTATCATATCATAAAATAGTGGAATATTCGAACATCTTAGTCCTCCTATTGTCCTTTTCCCTCTCTTTTCGTTATAATAAAGCTGCTTGTGAAAGGACGGCGAAACGATGCACCATATCGAAACAACCAAACTAAGCCGGCGCGCCTTTTTGAAAAAGCTGGCGCGCACAAGTTTCAGCGCAGCGCTGGCGATGGCAGCCGCCTCTGGATACGCCCGCTGGATTGAGCCAGCCGAGCTGACCGTGACGCACCATGCGCTGTCGCATCCGCTGATCCCAAAGTCGTTTGCCGGCGTCAAGCTGCTGCAGTTCAGTGATCTCCATCTCGGCCATTATTACGGCTTGAAACGCTTTTACCGCATTATCGGCCGCATCAACGAACTCGGGCCCGATCTCGTCGTATTCACAGGTGATCTGCTCCATGAGGCGAACCGGTATCCGCACGTCAACGCGGTCGCTGAGGCGTTGGCTGGCGTCCGTGCTCCTCTTGGAAAATTTTGCATTTACGGAAACCATGATCACGGCGGCTACGGGACAGATATTTACCGTCGATTGATGGAACGAGCCGGGTTCCGCGTTCTCGTCAATGAGCATGCACTCGTCCGGCGCGGCCATGACGCGATCGCTATCGCCGGCAGCGACGATATGATGCTCGGACGCCCGGACTGGTCGAAAATGACGAACGGCATTCCTCGGGCGACATATACGATCGCCCTCGTTCATGAGCCGGACGGTGCCATTGAGGCTCGCCGCTTCCCTATTCACGTTCAACTCTCCGGCCATAGCCACGGCGGGCAAATTCAGTTGCCGTTTATCGGACCGCTCATCACGCCGCCGTTGTCTGAGCGGTATTATGAAGGGTTTTACCACGTCGGCGGACTCTTGTTGTACGTCAACCGCGGCCTTGGCACAACAAGGGTGCCGCTTCGCTTCTTCGCTCCGCCGGAGTTGACCGTTTTTTCGCTTACCCCCGGATAGAAGTAGGACAAACCGGGCAACAACACCGCTTCCTATGTTATAATAGAAAGAAAAAAGGAGACATGCCGATGAAACCGGTGCAATTGACGGTCGACAATATTGCCAAAGCGATTTTTACCGTCAACCGCCATGCCAAAACAGCATTGAACCCTTCGTTTCTTTATCTTCTGAAGAAAAAAGCGATCGAGAAGCTGCTTGAGGAGGGCAAGGCGAAAAAAGTGGGCCTCCATTTTTCCCGCAATCCGAGATACAGCCAACAGCAATCCGACGTGCTTGTCGCCGTCGGCGACTACTACTTCCACATCCCACCGACAAAACAAGATTTCGCCGCCCTTCCGCACCTTGGCTCTCTCAACGATTCATACCGCAACCCTCCAGCTCGGATGCCGCTGTCAGAGGCAAAAGCCATTCTCATCGCCTACACCGGACTGAAGGAAAAGCCGGAACAAAAGCCGAAACGGCTGACAAGACCCGTATTTAAACGGCTCGGCGACCGCTATTAAGCGGACGCCGAGCCGTGACCTGGCTTTTCTCTTTGAATTCATCATGTTTTCGTGAATATTCCTCTTTGGGTTCGATCACGATCACTTGGGGAGACATGCACTGATTCGTCAAGCCGAGGCGCACCCTTTTCGCTCTATTCTCTACCTATGTTTACACCGACACTCCTTTTCGCTTTATGCTCCCCCATTGCTTTTTCCGGCGAACAGCGTCGATCACCCCTTCGCACCGCCACCAAGCGGTAAGCGGACGGTACCAAAATGTCTCAGTCAACGCGAAGAAAAACAGCTTCACCAAATCAGAGATGCTCGGGAACTTCCGCTCAGTCCACTCTTCAAGCAAGACGGCTGCTGCTGATAACAGCGAACCGTACAAAACCGAAACCGTCAGCAAAAGAAGAGCGAATTCGACGTACAAGTTTCCGAGAAATAAGGAGAAAACAACGACAATATAGCCCATCAATTCAACGATCGGACCAAGAAGCTCAATGAACCAAAAATACGGCAGCGAAAGAAGGCCGATTGAGCCATATTTTGGATTGAATAGCATCGATCGATGCATCCATAAGCTTTCCAAAAGCCCGCGATGCCAGCGCCGCCGCTGCCTCCGCAAATCCCCATACGTTTCCGGCGCTTCTGTCCAGCAAACCGGGTCGGGGATATAGATGATTTTTTTCTCCTCGTTTTTTTCACGCGCCAGTCGATGCAGGCGCACAACGAGTTCCATATCCTCTCCAGCTGTATCCGTATATCCGCCTGCTTCGATCACCCACGGCTTAAAAAAAACGCCGAATGCCCCAGAAACGATGAGCAGCAAGTTATGGCGGCTTAAGCCGAGGCGGCCGCCGCGACAAACCGACCTTGACGATTTCACCGCGTTCAATCCGACAGCCATTGGCGATCCGGACCGTCCCTCCAGAAGCAATGACCTCTCCGTCGGATTCAAGCATCGGTTTCATCACCTTCAAAAACGCGCGCCGCTCAAGAACAGAATCGCCGTCGATGGAGCAAATGTATGGATAGCGGGCGGCGTTGATTCCGGCGTTCAATGCATCGGCTTTCCCGTCGTTTTCTTTATCCAGCACAAACAAATGCGGGTAATCGGGCGACTGGTAAACCGCCTTGATTTCCTTCGCCGCCAGCTGATGGCGAATGACGCGATAGACCGGCTTCAGATGAAAATGATCGATCAACCGCTTAAGTGTCTTGTCAGTCGACCCATCATTAATGACAATGACTTCATACTCCGGGTATTCGATGGCTAGCAGTGAGCGAACCGAACCAACGATGCCGGCTTCCTCATTATAAGCTGGAACAAGGATCGATATCGGTTTTGCGTAGCTGGCATCGAGCAATTCTTCATACGGCTCCCAATCGTCAAGACGACGAGTGCGGCGCAAGTGAATGAAAGCTACCACAAGCAAAAACGTATAAAAGGCGAGAACGACAGCCATATAAATGAGCACGACATGCCCGATAGCCGATAGAAACGCTTGCCCCCCTTCCACCATCACCCCTCCTCTCCAATCCATTGCTTCGCCATGTCACGGGCATAACGGTCCTCCGCTGTGCACGCCGCTTTATGCAGCATCGCCCGGCCGCCCGGCAGGCGCACGATGGAGGCAGCCGCTTCCGAACGAACGGCGAATGAACGGTCGGCCAGCCGCTCATAGAGCAAGGGAAGCAACCATTCTTCGCGGCATTTTCCGGCAAGACGGACTGCCATCAGCCTCTCTTGCCAATGCGGCGAGCGCAAGTGGCGATCAAGCTTTGTCGCTTCAATTGAAACGCCAATTTCTGCCATCGCCTTAAGCGCGCGAACACGAAGCTCCAACTCATCTGATGCCAACAGCTCCAGCAAAAACGATCGCTCCCCTCGTCGACGGATGCCGATCATATCGATGAACGCGCATTTCCCTGCCCGCGGCAGCTCATCAAATCGCTGTTCCACCTGTCGAAGAAGCCGCTCGCTCATATGGCCAAAAATGACCCGATAGGAAAACTCCGTTAACTTATATTTCGGTTCGAGCACATATGCAATCACTGGGCTGTAATCAAATTGGGCGAAAATGGCCAATAGTTTCGCCGCCTCACCTTTCGTCACCCGGTTGGAGCGATACAGCCGCTCCATCTCCGGCAGCATCGCCTTCACCTGCAAATCCTCGATCAAAAACAGCGCGTTCATCCGCTCGCTCCAATGACGGCTTGACAGCCTTCGATGCAGCCATCCTTGGAAATGCATCTCCGCCAATGTTCGAATTCGCTCCTGCACTTGCTCTCCGTTCAAGAGTGAAGCAAAATGGTCAAGAAGCTCCATCATCGCTTCACGCTCAAGAGGGGAAGCCGGCAAAAGCATCTGTTCCTCCTCGCCGAGCAGATACCGAAGCAACCAAAGCCGATGCCGTTCCTTATAAACTCGCAGCCGGGCTTGGCGCCGGTTTTCCCGCCATTTGCGCACCACGAGATAGAGGAACAAAACGATCAACACCGCAAACAAAGCGATTGCTGCCGTGAAGACGACCAACAGCGCCATCACTCATCCAGCTCCTTCAGCAGCCGGCGCAGCCGCGCCTCAAGTTCAAACCATTTGAACGGCTTTGTCACATATTCGTCCGCTCCTCGGTTCAGCGCATGGGCAATATCCCGCTCATCTTGGCGCGACGTTAGCAGCATCACCTTGTATGGCTTTCGCTCTTGACGGAGGCGGTTCAGCACCTCAAGGCCGTCCATTTTTGGCATCACCCGATCCAAAATGACGACAGATTGCCGCCCGCTTTGATAAAACGGAGATTCGAGAAACGAAAGGCCGTCGCCAAACTCGTAAATGTCTGCTTTCCTCCCCTGCTCATTGACGAGCTTGCGGACAAGATCAGCAATCATCATCCGCACGAGTTCATCGTCGTCTACGATGGCAATCGCCCATCGCCGCCGATCCGTTGATGCTTGGCTTGGGGCCTCATCCGAAGAACCGCTTTTCTCACGCGCCGCCTCTTCGATCCGATTGCCGCCGCCTCGTTTCGCCGCATACAGCGCCTTGTCGGCCAGACGCAGCCAATAGTCAAGCGGCCGATCCGGTTCATCGCACTCAACCAGGCCGGCGGAAAACGTACATGATAGAAGTGCGCCATCCGCCTCGATTTTTTCGGCGGCGAACTGGCGTTGCAGCCGCTCAAGCACTGCACGAGCCTCGCTTTTGGACGTTTTGGCCAGCCAAACGACAAACTCTTCGCCCCCAAAGCGAACGACGGTATCCACTCCACGTGTATGTTGGCGCAAAAAGGCAGCCAGCTTTTGCAATACCGCATCGCCTGCAAGGTGGCCGAAACGGTCATTGACTTGTTTGAAATGGTCCAAATCAAGCAACGCCAAACAGCTTGGCGCTCCGTAACGCTCGAGGTCGCTCCGAAGGCGGGCGTATACCCGCGGCAAATACTTCCGGTTGTACACACCTGTCAATTCGTCAATGAGCACAAGGTCATCGATTTTTCGTTTTTTTTCAATGAGCCGGCGAACGCGAACGAACAGCTCATCTGCCGCTGGGGTGGTGATGACATCATCCGCGCCAAGCTCATAACCTTTCAACCGCCCCTCTTTGCCCTCGTCTCTCCTCACAATGACAACAGGAAGATAGGGGCGCTGTCCGGCGCGCTCAAGCAAAACCGTCAAGTCCGGATTCTCCCACTCTCCCTCCTTCACGCTGACGATGATGCAATCCGGGCTGAGACGAAACATCGACGCGGCCGCCTGCTCAAGGGAGGGAATCGTCGTGAAACGCCATGGCACGGTTTGCAGGGCGCCGCGGACGTAAGCAAAAAACAGGGGATCATTTCCACAGAGGAGAATCGCTGCTTTCGGCCCTTGGCGGTGCGAAGAGGGAATGGTGGCAGAAGCCGCTTCCCCGGCTTCATAGAAGCAGCGAAGGAGAGGAACCATCTCCATCAGCGCCTCCTCCGCTGTCCATTGCCGTTCCGTTTGGCCGTTCAACCGGTGAATGAGCCGCTCTGCTTCAGCAGCGATGTCGCTAAGGCCAATCACCGCCGCCGTCCGGCCGACAGCATTGAAAAATCGGGCCAATTCCACACCGTCAAGCGGCGGTCCCGTCCTCCATCGTTCGTATTGTTCATGGATGCGATCCAACAGTGAGGCGACAGATCGATCCATATTCCCTCTCCTTTCGATCATCGTTCCGTTTTCCCCAACCGACTGACATCCTCCTTTTTTCCTATTACTAATATAATCGATCCAAGCAAAAAAATTAAAAGAAAAGACGCGCAACAGCCAACAATTTCCCAGCCGCATAAAAAAGCCGCTGCCTTTTTTTGCAACGGCTTTGTTCAATACAAAAAGTCCAATAGGCGTCGGTCAGCTAAATTCGTGTCAACCGGGCAGACTTCTGCATCACGCCCGTACTGCCACACCCAGACATTCGCGCTGCAAGGCGGGGCAGCCGGCTGATAGCGCGGCGCTTTCTGCTCTTTCGTCGTTCCCGGCCTTGGTGCGGCGCTCCAAATGACCGCCTGCACCGCCACTTGGTTGTTCCGGCTGACCGCCTCGCAATAGGCAGCGGCGAAATCCCCTTTCGTCGGGTCCGCGTACAGCCCCGGCCGGTATCCGGTCGGATAGAGCGTTTCCACCCAAGCAGCGATCCAAGCGGCATCCACAGCGAAAAAGTCTTCGATGTTGGCAAACAGCAGTTTATTTTTCGGAATGCCGAGCCGCCGCGCATGGAACACCGCGTTGCGCGCCGCCACCTGACCGTTCGCATAGCCGACCGCTTCGCGGAAGGCGTTATAAATCGGCAGCACCTTCACGCCATAGCTGCGGATGCGGGCGATCTCGTCGCGTGTCAACCCTTCGGACACGTTCGGCACTTCCGACAAATAACGGCCCCAAAATTTCGGATAGCCAAGCTCCGTCCGCACGCATTGAAACAGCTGATCCGTTACGGCTTGCGCCGAGTCGACTCCCCAAATTCCTCTTGCCATCGGTTCCCCTCCTTCGCGCTTACGCTGCCGTCATTATGTAATTATATATATGAGGGGAACAGCCCGTTTTATACGGCTACTGGCGGCGCTCCCGCTCCTCCTTCGCCCAGTCGCCTTTCAACAACTGAAACCAGCCGTTGCGCTTAAACCAGACGAACATCGTCATGCCGATCACCGCCATGGCAGCCAATACAACAAAGTATCCGTACTTCCAGTGCAATTCAGGCATATAATCAAAGTTCATCCCATAAATGCCGGCAATAAAGGAGAGCGGCATGAAAATGGTCGTAATGGCTGTAAATGTCATCATAATATTGTTCATTCGATTCGAGTTGAGCGATAAATAGCTGTCGCGGATATCCGCGGTAATTTCTCGGTTTGTCTCAATCATTTCCGACAGCTTCAGCAAATGATCATAAATGTCATGAAAGTACAGCTGCCGTTCTTTCATGCGCTGCAGCCGGTCGGAATGGATGATGCGGTACAACAAGTCGCGCATCGGCACGATCGTTCGGCGCAGCTTCGATAAATCGCCGCGGATGTCAAACACTTTTTCAATAATGTCGTGAATCGGTTCATTGTTCGTATTCTCCTCTAAATCGTTCAGCACGTCTTCAATATGGTAAAGCGGTGGAAAATAATCATCCACAAGCTTGTCGATCAGCCGGTACATGACGTGAAACGGCCCCTGCTGAACATCTTCTTCATGCTTCAATCGCTCCCACACCTCATCGACCGCGTGAATGGCCGACTTATGAAACGAAACGATGAAATTTTGCCCGACAAACAAATCGACTTCCTCAGCCTCCAGCGTCATTCCGGCAATGGCATGAAGCACAACAAACAAGTAGCGGTCATAAAAATCGAGCTTCGGCCGCTGCACATATTCGAGACAGTCTTCAATCGCCAGTGGGTGAAAACGGAAAAAGGAGGCGAGCAGCGCCGATTCCTCATCCGTCGGCTCATGAAAGTCAACCCAATACCATGAGACGTCCGGGCTGTTGACAAGCGTTAAGTCAACATCATACAAAATCTCAAATTCTTTTGTCACGACACACGTGCGAATCATCGCCCTCACCTTTGCCTTGTTCTCCTCTTATCATAACCGAAAAACTGTTAAGTCCCAACAAAAAACGGGTATAAAAATCATGTAGAGAAAAAATTGACAAAAAATATTTATCTAAATTTTCTTTACATTAGCATCAAAAACGACGATAATATAAGAAAGGGAACTGTTTCGTTCCCATATGGGAGGGACTGAATCATGTACGAAAAACAATACCCGAATGAAGGCGCCGTTTTGTTCAACCAGCCGGAAGAAAAAAGCAGCTACGGGCCGATGGCCGAACAAGTGCTGAAAGAAGCGATCTTCCAGTTTCAAAGAAAAAAACTGATGGAACAAATTGATGAAGCGCTCGCGGCCGGCAACAAGCCGTTGTTTTTCAAGCTTTCCGCCCAATATAACGACCTGTTGAAAAAATACGGCGCGTAAAAGGAGCGAACGAAGTTGGAAAGTGAATCGTCGATGACCAAGTGAGCCCCATTTCCGTTTGTGGGAACAATCTGGACGGAAAGGGGCTCATTTTTGTTTTTTCGTTTTCCTCGCCAATGGTACAATAGAAACAAAAAAGAAAGGTGGACAACCGTGAAACACCTCATTCAACCACGTGTTCAAGCCATTCAGTTATCAGGCATCCGCCAATTTTTCAACCTTGTCGCCGACCGGCCGGGACTTGTTTCCTTGACGATCGGCCAGCCTGATTTCCCAACGCCCGATCATGTCAAAGCAGCCGCTCAGGAGGCGATCGCCGCCGATTTCACGACGTATACAGCGAACGCCGGCCTGCTGGAACTGCGCCAGGCGGCTTGCCAATTCGTCGCTGACAAGTACGGCCTTCGCTACACGCCGGATGAAGTCATCGCCACCGTCGGCGCCAGCCAGGCGCTTGATATTACGTTTCGCACCATTTTAGAAGAAGGGACAGAAGTGCTTCTTCCCGCACCAGTCTATCCCGGCTATGAACCGCTCATTCGCCTGTGCGGGGCGAAACCGGTGTACATCGACACAAGGCCAAACGGTTTCCGTCTGTCGGCTGAGCTCATTGCGCCTTATTTGACGGAAAAGACGCGCTGCCTCGTTCTTCCATACCCATCAAATCCAACCGGGACGGCGCTGTCAGCCGAAGAGCTTGAGAACATCGCTTCCCTTTTGAAAGGACGGCCGATTTGGATCGTTTCCGATGAAATTTACAGCGAGCTCGTTTACCACGGACGCCATCACTCGATCGCCGAGTGGCTGCCGGAGCAGACGATCGTCATCAACGGTTTAAGCAAATCGCACTCCATGACCGGTTGGCGCATCGGGTTTGTCTTCGCTCCAGCGTTCGCCGTTGAACAAATGGTGAAAGTGCACCAATACAGCGTCTCGTGCACGTCATCGATCAGCCAAAAAGCGGCGGTGGAGGCGCTGACCGCCGGCAAACACGACGCCGAGGCGATGCGCGCCGCTTACGCCGAACGGCTTGAGTATGCCTATCATCGTCTCACCGCCATGGGGCTGCCGGTTGAGAAGCCGGATGGAGCCTTTTACTTGTTTCCGTCAATCGCCGCCTTTGGCATGTCTTCGTTTGATTTTGCCCTCGATGTCGTCGAAAACGCCGGGGTCGCCCTCGTTCCCGGCAGCGCCTTTTCCGAATACGGTGAAGGCCATGTCCGCCTGTCGTACGCTTATTCGCTCGATGTGCTCAAAGAAGGGCTCGACCGGCTCGAGCGGTATATCCAAACGAAGCGCCGCAGACCGTAACGGTTTTCAAAAATCGTATCGGTTTAGGCCGCCATGCCCCCATAAGAAAAAGGCTGCTTTTCTTTCGACTTTTGTTCACCATTGGCTTTAGGGGAATATACAAGAAAAGGGTGTCCCAAAAGGATCGGGACACCCTCTTTCGTCTCTATATATACGCACTGACCGATTCTTCCGCACTATATTTTGTGTCTACGAATTTTCCTTGTTTTCACTCTCATTTCCGCAATCGATTCTTCCGCACTATATTTTGTGTCTACCCTGAAGGCAGACAGCCTTTTGGGTCAGCCCCCTCTTCTTTACTTATGGCACAAGCAATAGCTTGCCATGCGTTTTCCGCCCCTGCAGCAGCCGATGCACTTCAGAAGCCTGCTCAAGCGGGTAGACGCCGCCGATCATCAGCTTCAGGCTTCCTTCCTGCACCCACGCGAGCAATTCCCGCAAACTTTGTTCGTACAACGCCCGCTTTTTCATGATTTGCGGCAAGAAAAAGCCGATCACTGACCAGTTTTTCGCCATCAGCCGGACTGGATTGAGACGCGTCATTTCCCCGCTCGCCGCCCCATATACGACCAGGCGGCCGAACGGAGCAAGGCAATCGAGCGTCTGATGAAAGACATCGCCGCCCGCCATTTCCAAAGCGACATCGACGCCGCGCCCACCGGTCGCCTCCATCACGTCCGCAGCCCAGCTGTCTTTTGTATAATCAATGGTGACATCAGCGCCAAGCTGTTTGGCGAGCGCTCGTTTTTCCTCCGTGCTTGCCGTGGCGATGACCATTTTGGCGCCGAACCGTTTCGCCAATTGGACGGCAATCGTCCCAACGCCGCCGGCTGCGGCATGAACGAGCACCGTCTCCCCTTCTTCCAAGCGGCCCATCGTTTTGAGAATATGGTAGGCGCTTAGCCCTTGCACCGGCAAGGCCGCCGCCTGCCGGGCATCCATTCCATCCGGAAGCGGCACGACCGCCCGTTCATCGACGGCGACAAACTCAGCGTAGCCGCCGGATTCGATCAACGCGACGACGCGTTGCCCCGGGAGGACCGTTTGCACCTCCGGACCAACTTCACGGACAACGCCGGCCACTTCCGTCCCAGGGATGAACGGAAGCGGCGTCGGCACAACATAGCGGCCTTCCCGTCGGGCTGTATCCGCATAGTTGACGCCGATCGCTTCAGCTTCAATCACGACTTGCCGCCCCGTGGGTTTCGGACGTTCGCCTTCGCAAACACGCAAGACATCCGGTCCACCGTATTCAACGAATTGGACAAATTTCATGGCGATATCCCCTCTTTCGTTACTTTTGTCGACGCCATATTGCGCAGTTCCAGGCCGAACGGCCCCAGCTCAAGTTTTGGAACGGCAGAAAGCGACCCGTGCCGGTTGATGTAGTCGATTTCTTTTTCCAAGCCGTACGCCGTCATCCAACGGCCGACGCGCGAGGCAGACAACACTTCTTTCGCCTTTCCTTCATCTGAATATTGCCGGTAAAAGAACCATGCGGCCGTCGCGCTGTCGGACAGCTCCGCCGCGTTGATCCCTTGCTCGATCAAGCAGTGCACAAAGTAGCCGGCGCCATAAAAGTCTTCTAGGCAAAAACGGCCCGACGAGCCGGAACAAATCACAATGATCGTCTCTTCCTGATGTAAACGGCAAATATGCTCGCTGACCGCCGGGCTGTTCAGCAAGCTCGCCGCGTACACCGCACGGGCTGGCTGAGCTCTGCGAATCGCCACCGTGCCATTGGTCGTCGATAGCACGACTGTTTTCCCTGGACAAACCGTTTGCAAAAACAGCGGCGCCGGCGGATGAAAACCGGCGATCGTCCGCCCTTCGTATTCGCCGACGAGCTCATAGCTGCCCTCTGGCAAGCGAAGCGCGATCTCCTTGGCCTCCTCGGCATCGCGCACCGGGATCACCGAACGAGCGCCGGCAGAGAGAACTGCTGTAATCGACGAGGTGGCAAGCAAAACATCGAACACGACAGCCACCTTTCGATCAGCAAGCGCCATCTCATCAATGTCTTCTTTGCGCAGCACGACATGCACTTTTGTCATCACGCCGCCTCACCGTCCTGTCGCCAGCTGCCATGCATGCTCAATGAGCGCTTCGACAAACTGGCCAAAATGGCGAAACCGCTCATCGTTCGTCTGTCCGCGGCGGTAGCGGTAATAAATTTGCTGGCAAATGACCGCTAATTTAAAGTAGGCAAACGTTAAATAAACGTGTATATCGGACACATCACGGCCGCTTTTTTTGGCATATGCCTCAATAAACTGTTCGCGCGTATAAAAACCGGGACGGACGGTGACCGGCGCGCGGCCAAACCCACTTTTAATGAGTGGAGGATCGTCTTCCTCAATCCAATAACTCATGGCCACCGCCAAATCGGCAAGCGGATCCCCGACCGTCGACATCTCCCAATCAAACAGCCCAACCATTTTGGTGATGTCGTCTTTGGCAAACAAAGCGTTATTCAGCTTAAAATCGTAATGGATTACGGTTGCTTCGCGCTGCGGTGGAATATGAGAAGCGAGCCACTTCATCAGCGCCTCGGCTTCCGGAATATCATCCGTCTTGGCCCGCTCATAGCGCTGGATCCATCCGTGCACTTGCCGTTCCATAAACCCATCCGGCTTTACCATCTGAACGAGGCGTGTGTTCGTATAATCAATTTGATGGATACGGACAAGCGTCTCGACCATCGTCTCGGAAATGCCACGGCAAACCTCCTCCGTCGGAGTGATGCCATCGGGAAAATCACTGTCAATCACGACGCCATGCCGCCGCTCCATGACGAAAAACGGACTGCCGATCACCGATTCGTCTTCACAAAAATAGAATGGTTTCGGGGCGAGCGGGAACAGCGGATGGATTTCAGAAAGCCACGTGCTCTCCCGCTTCATATCGTGCGCTTTCGGCGGCACCGGGCCAAACGGCGGCCGGCGCAGCACCGCCTCCCACTCCCCACAGCGGAGCAAATACGTCAAATTCGACCGGCCGGCGGAAAATTGCTGGATCTCGAGCTCCCCATCCGGCATGTCCGGCAGCACCGTGCGCAAAAACTTGGCCAGCTTCCCTGCCGGCAGTTCTTCCCCCTTGCGCACTGGAATAATCGCTGTCATCTCCCTTTCCCCCCTTGGTCAACAATTCAAGCGCGCCATGCCGCCGCACGGGCAGCATCCATCGACACACATCGGCTCAGACTTGTTTGTCTCTCTTTTCACTCGGCTTTCGAGACAGACGGCGCGCTCATGCCATTAAGCAGAATCTCCACCATCTGCTTCGCCACCTCGGCATCGGTCAGCTCTCCGTCCGGGCGAAACCACTGGTAGCTCCAATTGGCCGCCCCAAGAACGGTAAGCGTGGCGATCGATGGTGACAAATCGCAGCGCAGTTCACCGCTTTTCATTCCTTCCTCAATCAACGACTGCAGCCGATAGCGGAACAAATCGCGCTTTTCTTTTACTTTTTGTAAATGCTCCTCACTCAAATGCTTCATTTCACGAAAAAAAATGCGAGCTTCCCTTCCTTGCCGCTCGACATTATGAATGAGCATGAAGATAATGTCATACAGCTTCTCCCGCAACGGGCGCCGTTTATCGCTTATAATGCGCTCCTCTTCGTCAAGCAGCCCTTCAATGTAGCGAAGGTGAATATCCATCAACAGTTCTTCTTTGCTTGTAAAATAGTAATAAAACGTCCCTTTTGTCACCCCGAGGGCGTCAACGATGTCTTGGATCGATGTTTCGCTGAACCCATTTTGTTCAAACAGCTCAATGCTGGCAGCCATAATTTTCTCCTTCATGTTTTTACACCTCTTGCCTAAAATGTAGTCGCTGCCAGCTATTGTACCATAAAACGGCCAAGCCTGCTTGGGACTTGGCCGAAAGCCGCGCCGTTATTGCGAGTGGGATGCTTCTTCACGCAAGGCGCGGCGCAAAATTTTCCCGACGTTCGTCTTCGGCAGTTCGGCACGGAACTCGACAATGCGCGGCACTTTGTACGCCGCTAAGTTTTTTCGGCAATGGGCAAGAATTTCTTCTTCGCTTGCCTGCATTCCATCTTTTAAAACGATAATCGCCTTCACCGTTTCGCCGCGGTACGGATCAGGCACACCAACTGCCGCCGCCTCTTTCACCGCTGGATGTTCGTACAGCACTTCTTCGATTTCGCGCGGATAAATGTTATAGCCGCCGGCGATGATCAGATCTTTTTTCCGGTCGACAATCGTCACATACCCTTCCTCGTCAATCGAAGCCAAATCGCCAGTGTACAGCCATCCGTCACGCAGCGCCGCCGCCGTTTCTTCCGGCATGTTCCAATAGCCTTTCATCACTTGCGGTCCACGGATAATCAGCTCGCCGACTTCGCCTGGCGGCAGCTCTTGCGTGCCAGTCGCCACATCGACGACTTTGTACTCGGTCAGCGGCATGCCGATGCCGACCGTGCCCGGCTTGCGCGCCGCAAACGGCGGATTGCAATGCGTCACTGGCGAGGCTTCGGACAAGCCGTATCCTTCAAGGATAACCGCTCCCGTTTTCGCTTCGAAATCGCGCATCAATTCAAGCGGCATCGGCGCGCTGCCGCTGTTGCACGTTTTAATGCTACTGATGCCGTATTGCTCGACTCCAGGAGTATTTGTAATAGCGACATACATCGTCGGCACGCCTGGAAACACGGTCGGCTGCTTGCCGCGAATCGTCTCCAACACTTCTTTCAGCTCAAAGCGCGGCAGCAAAATGTTTTCCGCTCCTTGGTAAATGGCCAAGTTCATTCCCGACGTCATCGCGAACACGTGGAACAACGGGATGACAGTTAAATATCGCTCTTTCCCGAACTCAAATGTCCCTTTGAAAAATTCGGCGCATTGCAAGACGTTGGCGAAAATGTTGCGATGGGTGAGCATCGCCCCTTTTGAGCGCCCTGTCGTCCCGCCAGTATATTGCAACACAGCGACGTCATGCGTTGATTCGATCGACACCGGGCGCACAGCTCCGCTTCCTGCAGCAAGAAATTCGTCAAACGTGACATCTCCTTCAGCCAGCGAAACGGATGGCGGCGCTCCGAAGCTGACAGTGATCGCTTGTTTGACGGCTGTCTCCCCTCTGACGGCGGCAAGGCGCGGATAAAGCGGTTCATAAATGACGATCGTCTCGGCGCCGGAGTCTTTGAGCAAATAGGCAAGTTCGCGCTCAACAAGCATCGGGTTCACTTGTGTGACGATCGCGCCCGCCTGCAAAATGCCGTAGTAAGCGATGACATACTGCGGGCAGTTCGGCAGCATAATCGCGACGCGGTCGCCTTTTTGCACCCCAAGCGCCTGCAGGCTTGAGGTGAAACGGTTGACCGCCGCCTCAAGCTCGGCATAGGTGATCGTCTTGTCGTAAAATGTCAGCGCCGGCTGGGAGCCGAATTCCGCCGCTCGTTCATGCAGTACATCGCATACCGTTTTGTCGGGAATATCCATATAGAACGAAATGTGTTCCGGATAAAGAGACAACGCCCGTTTTTCGCTCATTTGCGTTTCCCCCTTTTTTAATTAAATGCCGGTCGCATGGCTGCCGCCGTCAACGACGAGGAGCGCGCCCGTGACAAAGGCGGACGCCGGGGAAGCGAGAAACAAGACGGCCCCTTTCAAGTCATCTTCGCCGCCAAAGCGGCCGAGCGGCGTATGCTCGAGCACTTTTTTCCCAACGCGTTCAAGAACGACTTTTGACATTTTCGTCGGGAAAAAGCCCGGCGCCACCGCGTTGACGCGAATGCCGTGCTTCCCCCATTTGGCTGCTAGGTCCCTCGTAAACGTAATAACCGCCCCTTTGCTCGTGTTGTAGCCGATCGTATTTAAAATGTCCGGGTGCGTGCCGCCAAGGCCAGCGACGGAAGCGATATTGATGATGGAACCGCCGGTTTGTTTGGCGATCATCACCTTGCCGACCGCCTGGCTCATGAGAAACGTGCCGGTAACGTTGACGTTGATCACCTTTTGCCATGCCTCAAGCGGCATTTCCTCGACCGGCGCTCCCCACGTCGCTCCGCTGTTGTTGACTAAAATGTCGATGCCGCCAAACTCTTTGACGGTCGTTTCGACGACATGTTTGACCTCCTCCGGATTCGTCACATCGCACCGCAGCGCCAGCGAACGGACGCCGAGCTGTTCAAGCTTTTCTTTCACTTGCTCGCACGCTTCCACTTTCCGCGAACAAACGACGACGTTCGCCCCGGCTTCGGCAAGACCGACGGCAATTTGCTCGCCGAGCCCGCGCCCACCGCCAGTGACAATGGCGGTTTTCCCCTCGATTTTAAATAAGTCCAACACATGCATACGACCACTTCCTCTCCCTTATTGTTGATATTGCCGCAATTCAAGCTTGGCAACTTGCTCTTTATGCACTTCGTCCGGCCCATCGGCCAGACGGAGCGTGCGCGAGTTCGCCCACATGGCGGCAAGCGGAAAATCGTTGCTCACCCCAGCGGCGCCAAACGCCTGAATGGCACGGTCGATGACCTTCAAAGCGACATTGGGCGCCACCACTTTAATCATCGCAATTTCTTTGCGCGCCGCTTTGTTGCCGACCGTATCCATCATGTACGCCGCCTTTAGCGTCAGCAAGCGCGCCTGCTCGATCTCAATGCGCGACTGGGCGATCCACTCGCGGATGACGCCGTGTTCAGCGAGCGGCTTGCCGAACGCCACCCGCGACTGTACGCGCCGGCACATGAGTTCAAGCGCTCGCTCCGCCGCTCCGATGAGGCGCATGCAATGGTGGATCCGTCCCGGGCCAAGCCGGCCTTGAGCGATGGCGAACCCTTTTCCTTCGCCCCAAATGATGTTTTCTTTCGGCACGCGCACATGGTCATACGTAATTTCGGCATGCCCGTGCGGCGCATGGTCAAAGCCGAACACCGGCAGCATCCGTTCGATTTTCACGCCCGGCGTATCAAGCGGAACGATGATCATCGACTGTTGCTCATGTTTTGGCGCATCGGGGTTCGTTTTTCCCATCACGATGGCGACTTTGCAGCGCGGGTCGCCGGCGCCAGACGACCACCATTTCCGTCCGGTGATGACATACTCATCGCCGTCGCGAACGATCGAAGCGCGAATGTTCGTCGCATCGCTCGACGCGACATCCGGCTCCGTCATCGAAAAGCACGAGCGGATTTCTCCGTTCAAGAGCGGGATGAGCCACTTTTTCTTTTGCTCCTCTGTGCCATAGCGGACGAGCACTTCCATATTGCCCGTATCGGGCGCATTGCAGTTGAACACTTCCGGGGCGATGAGCGAGCGGCCCATTATTTCGCAAAGCGGCGCGTACTCCACATTCGTTAATCCCGCGCCGTATTCGCTGTCTGGCAAAAACAAATTCCAAAGCCCTTCTTTTTTCGCCTTTTCCTTCAATTCTTCGATGATCGGCGGCACGCCCGACCATCTCGACTCTTGTGTGTTCAGCTGCTCCTCATACACCCTCTCGTTCGGATAAATGTAATCCTCCATGAAAGCGCTTAATTTTTTGATCAACTCTTTCACTTTTGGTGAATAAGAAAAGTCCATATGCTCCCCTCCCTTTTATACTAACCGGTTGGTATGTTGTTTCTACTTTTACTATACCTCTACAAGAGGAAATATTCAATATTTTTCGATAAATACATCCGAATTTGCGCTTCCCATCTCCCCTGCTTCGCTGAGAAGACAGAGAAGATAAAAAAGGGCGAACAACCGCCCCGATTACGCCTTAACATACCGCTTGTATAGCGCTTGCGTGCCGCTGTTTTCCTCACCGGCTTGCGCCAACTCTTCGTACAGTTGCTTGGCGAGCGCCAGGCCTGGCAGCGGCAAGTTCATCCGCTCGGCTTCCTCAAGCGCAATTTTCATATCTTTAATGAAATGCTTGACGTAAAACCCAGGAGCAAAATCTCCTGACAACATGCGCGGCGCCAAGTTGCTCAGCGACCAGCTGCCGGCTGCCCCTTTGGCGATGCTTTCAAGCACTTTGAATGGATCAAGACCAGCCCGCTTCGCATACGCCATTGCCTCGCACACCCCAATCATGTTCGTCGCGATGGCAATTTGGTTGCACATTTTCGTATGCTGGCCGGCTCCAGCTCCTCCTTGCCGCACGATGTTCGTGCCAAGCCGCTCGAGAATCGGCTTGCACGCCAAAAAGACGTCCTCATCACCGCCGACCATAATCGTCAACGTTCCTTCGCGCGCGCCGATGTCGCCGCCGGACACCGGGGCGTCCAAAGCATGGATGCCCTTTTGCTTGGCCGCCTCGTAAATCGATTGCGCGAGCGTCGGCGTTGACGTCGTCATATCGATGACATATGTTCCCGGCCGCGCATTCTCCAAAATGCCACCCTCGCCGAAATACACTTGCTCGACATCGCGCGGATCGCCAACCATCGTCATGACGACATCCGCCTCCCGCGCCAAATCAGCAACCGTTTCCTTCCAAACCGCTCCTTCTTGAAGCAAGTCTTCCGCCTTTTCTTTTGTGCGTGTATAAGCTAGAAGTGGATAGCCCGCCTTCAGCAAGTGGCGCGCCATGCTTTTCCCCATGACGCCAAGGCCGATGAATCCGATCGTTTTCATCCGGTCTTCCCTCCTGTCGGTTTGCCTTAAATCGCCTTCACCATGCCGCCATCGACAATGAGCGCTTGACCAGTAACGTACGAATTCGCTTCGGACAGCAAGAAGACGACGACATTGGCAAACTCTTCAGGGGTTCCGTAGCGGCCGAGCGGAATGGCGCTTTTCATGCGCGCTTCCATTTCTTCTTTCGTAATGCCGAGTTTCTCGGCATTCACTTTGTCCAAAAAGGCGACGCGCTCCGTCGCGATCCGACCAGGAGCCACCGTATTGATTAAAATGCCATCCGGAGCCAGCTCAACAGCAAGCGTTTTCGTCAGCCCAACGATGCCAGTGCGGAACGTGTTGGATAAAATAAGCCCCGGAATCGGCTCTTTAATCGATGATGAGGCGATGTTGACAATTTTTCCTCCCTTTTTCTTTAAGTAAGGGAGCGCTTCGCGAATGAGGCGAATATAGCTTAACAAATTGAGCTCAAACGCATATTGCCAGTCTTCGTCGCTCACCGTTTCAAACGTTCCCGCCGGAGGGCCGCCGGCGTTGTTGACGAGCAAATCGATCGTCCCAAACGTCTCGACCGTTTTGGCGACAAGCTGGCGAATGTCGTCGGCGTTGGTGACATCTGTGCGCGTATAAGCGACGCGTCCCTTATGTAAACTGTTCAATTCTTCCGCCACTTCGTGCAACTTTTCTTCGTTTCGGCTCGTGATCATCACGTTTGTTCCTTCAAGCACAAGCGCTCGCGCAATCGCCTTGCCAAGCCCTTGGCTCGAGGCAGCGACAAGCGCCGTTTTTCCCGCCAATCCAAGTTCCATCGTCATCCCTCCAACAAAAGAATGGGTGTTAAGTAATTATATTCGCGATCATTCGTCATTTTCCTTCTTTCGATCAGCGAAAAAAGTGATCCGCTGGGCGGATCACCTCTCTTCGAAAAACGACTGAAACCGTTTCATCCCTTCCTCGACATTAAGGCGGTCAACGTGAAACGGATTCGGATTGGCATCCTTCATCGGATCAGCATCAGTCCGCACCCCAATCGCCTCGGCGCCGTCGGCGGTCGGATCGTTGATGACGCTTTCACGCGCGCCGTCGCGGTAAAACATGTGCGGGTGATCGTTTCGTCCACGCTCTGGCATCAAATTCCCCCCTTTTTTCCGGTAGTGTTCCGTAAGACATGGAAAATCATTCACCGATCAAGGAAAGGCGGGGAAAAAGAAAGAGCCTGCGCATCGCAGGCTACCCTTTTCCTTCCTAATCAGCTTTCAAGCAGCAAATCTTCCGGATTTTCGATCAAGTCTTTCACCGTTTTTAAGAACCCTACGGCCTCTTTGCCATCGATGATGCGGTGGTCGTATGACAAGGCGACGTACATCATGGGACGGTTTTCGATCCGCTCTTCATCGACGGCGACCGGACGCAGTTTGATCGAATGCATCCCTAAAATGCCGACTTGCGGCCCGTTGAGAAGCGGGGTCGACAGAAGCGAACCGAACACACCGCCGTTCGTGATCGTAAACGTACCGCCTTGCAAATCGGCAAGCGACAACTTGTTGCTGCGCGCTTTCGCTGCCAATTCGGCAATGTCGCGCTCAATTTCAGCGAAGTTTTTCCGGTCGCAGTCGCGCACAACCGGAACGACAAGCCCTTCGTCCGTCGACACGGCGACGCCGATATCGTAATATTTTTTCAGCAAAATCTCATCGCCTTGGATCTCCGCGTTGACGTACGGATATTTTTTCAGCGCGGCGACAGCCGCTTTGACGAAAAATGACATAAAGCCAAGGCGGACGTCATGCTCTTCGAAAAATTTATCTTTTTTCCGCTTGCGCAGATCGATGACCGCCGACATGTCAATTTCGTTGAACGTCGTCAACATCGCGGTCGTTTGTGTCACTTCAAGCAGCCGTTTGGCGATCGTTTGCCGACGGCGCGACATTTTTTCGCGGATGACCGGCTTGCCGGCCTCAGCGGCTGGAACGGCGGCCGGCGTCGACGTCGGCGCGGCTTGCGGAGCCGGCTGCGGGGCGGCGGCCGGTTGTGCGGCAAACGAGGCGACGTCTTGTTTGCGCACGCGCCCAAGCGGATCAACGGTCGGCACTTGCGTCAAATCAATTCCTTTTTCGCGCGCCATCTTTCGAGCGGCCGGCGAGGCGATCGGTCGTTGGCCCGGAGCTTGGGCGGCCGCGACTGGCTGCGGCGCTGGCTGTTCATTGCTGTCGGCCGGCGCGACCGTTTCCGTTTCATCGGCTGGCTGCGGAGCAGCTTGCAAAGCGGCAGTCGGTGCTGCCGCTCCTTCGCCGATAATGGCGATCGCTTGGCCAACCGCAACCGTATCGCCTTCATTGGCCAGCAGCTGCTGCAAAACACCCGACTCTTCCGCCATAATTTCCACGTTCACTTTATCCGTTTCAAGCTCGCAAATCGATTCTCCTTTTTCCACGTAGTCGCCCGGTTTTTTCAGCCATTGGGCGATCGTTCCCTCCGTGATGGATTCTGCTAACTCTGGGACTTTGATCTCAGCCACGTTGATGCCCTCCTCAAATGTTCCGTAGTCATCATTCATGCTTCGTCAATGCACAGCGGATGATGCGCTCTTGCTCTTTTCGGTGGACGACCGGATCGCCTTCCGCCGGGCTGGCCCGCCGGCGCCGCCCAATGTAGCTGACATCGACACCCTCTGGAGCCAACGCCCGCAGGCGCGGTTCCATATACAGCCATGCCCCCATGTTTTTCGGTTCTTCTTGCACCCAGACGAGTTCTTTAACGTTCGGATAGCGGGCGATGATGTCTTTCACCGCTTCTTCCGGGAACGGATACAGCTCTTCAATGCGCACGATATGCAGCCAGTCAAGACCTTCCATTTTGCCGATTTGTTCCGCCAAATCGATCATCAATTTTCCGGTGCCAAACACGATGCGTTCCACTTTGCCAGCGTCAGCGCCCAATCCCGGCTGTTCGAGCACCGGCGAGAACGCGCCGTCAACGAACGCTTCCGCATCGGACGCTGCCAGCGGATGGCGGAGCAAGCTTTTTGGCGTCATAATGATGAGCGGACGCACTTCTTCTCTTGTCAACAGCGCCGCCTGCCGCCGCAAAATATGGAAATATTGCGCGGCCGTCGATAAGTTGGCAACCGTCCAGTTGTTTTCCGCCGCCAGCTGCAAAAAGCGCTCGACGCGGCCGCTTGAATGTTCAGGGCCTTGCCCTTCGTAGCCGTGCGGCAATAGCATGACAAGCCCGGATTTTTGCCCCCATTTCGCCCGGCCGGATGAAATGAATTGATCAAACATCACTTGCGCCATGTTGGCGAAGTCGCCAAATTGCGCTTCCCAAAGCACGAGCGTCTCCGGCGCGTAAACGTTGTAGCCGTATTCATAGCCGAGCACGGCGGCTTCCGTCAGCGGGCTGTTGTACACGACAAACGACGCTTTGGCGCCGCTGATGTGGTGAAGCGGCACATACTCTTCTCCGGTTTTCACGTCATGGAGCACCAAATGGCGCTGCGCAAACGTGCCGCGCTGCGAATCTTGCCCGGTCAAGCGGATCGGCACGCCGTCTTGCAAAATCGTGGCAAACGCTAAAATTTCCGCGTGCGCCCAATCGACTTTGCCGTTTTGCGCAAACACGCCGCTTCGCCGTTTTAAAATGCGCTCAAGCTTGTTAAAGACGTTGAATCCGTCCGGAAACTGCAGCAATTCTTCATTCACACGATGGAGCACGTCTTTCGCCACGCCCGTTTTCACTGCCGGCAGCCGATCGACGACCGGTTTGGGCGGATCCATGATGAAATCGAGCTCGTCTTCGTTTTTCGGCACCCGTTCGTAGGCGATTTTCAGCCGTTCGGCCACCTCTTGCTCCATTTCGTCGACTTCCCGCTCGGTGATGATCCCTTTTTCCATCAATTTTTGCGCATACAGCTTGCGCACAGTCGGATGTTGGTTGATGATCGCGTACATCGTCGGATTCGTCGCCATCGGTTCATCCATTTCATTATGACCGAAACGGCGGTAACCGATTAGGTCAATGACAAAGTCTTTTTTAAACCGCTGGCGGTAGGCAAACGCCAAGCATGCGGCCGCCAAACAAGCCTCCGGATCGTCGGCATTGACGTGCACAATCGGCACCTCAAACCCTTTCGCCATATCGGAAGCATACGTCGTCGAGCGTGAATCGTAGCTTTCCGTCGTAAAGCCAATCATGTTGTTGGCGATGATATGGATCGTCCCGCCGGTCGTATAACCGCGCAGCTGGCTTAAGTTGAACGTCTCGGCGACAATGCCTTGCCCCGGGAAAGCGGCGTCGCCATGAATTAAAATGGCAAAAGAAGCATCTGTCTTTTGTTCCGGCACGCCCGGTTTCGTCCGATCCTCTTGCGCGGCGCGCGTGTAGCCAAGCACAACCGGGTTGACCACTTCAAGGTGGCTCGGGTTGTTGGCGAGCGTAATCCGCATCGTATGCGCGCTTTTATTGCGAAGGCGGCGCGCCGCCCCCAAATGGTATTTCACGTCGCCCGTCCAGCCGTAGGTGATGGCCACCGCTCCTTCAGATGGAATAAAGTTTTTGCTCTCTGCATGCTGAAACTCGGCAAAAATCATTTCGTACGGCTTGCCGAGCACGTGAGCCAGCACGTTCAACCGGCCGCGGTGCGCCATGCCGATGTTGACAGCGTCGATTTCATGTTCGATCGCTTGGCGGACGAGCTCATCCAAAAGCGGCACCATGGAATCAAGCCCTTCGATCGAAAACCGTTTTTGCCCGACATACGTCCGGTGGATGAACTTTTCAAACCCTTCCACTTCCGTCAGGCGGCGCAACAAAGCGACCCGCTCTTTGTTCGCCAAGCTCGGGTAATACGCTCCGGACTCGATTTGCTGAATGAGCCAGTTCCTCTCTTCAAGATTATGTACTTGCGAGAATTCGAACGCGATTTTGTCCGTGTAAATTTTGCGCAAATGCAAGATGGCGTCCCAGCCGTTTTTGACATGCGCCGGAGCGTGGGGACAAAGAAACGCGACCGGAATGCGCTTTAAATCCTCTTCCGTTAAATCGTATTCGTCAAGCTCCAAGCGGCGCAGCTTTTTCTCCTTTTTGACAAGCGGATTCGTATCAGCAGCCAGATGGCCGTAATGGCGAATGCTGTCCGCCAGCTTGACGGCAGCGACAAGCTTGCTGAAAATCGTCGGCGTCTCCGGCAGCCGGAACGTTTGATGCGTTTTGGCTGTTTCGTCATCCGCAGGAGAAACCGGTTCTTCCAAGACCGGCGCCCCCCACTGTTCGAACAATTGTTTCAGTTCCGGGTCGATGCTGTTAGGGTCATCGAGATACTGTTCGTACATTTCGATGACATAACCGAGGTTCGGCCCGTAAAACTGGCTCCACGGTTGAGCGTAGTTCGTCTGTTTTGCCATCGTGAAAAAACCTCCACCTTGTTTTCGCATCGTTTGGGCTGGCAACAGCTATGCATAAAAGTCCTCATTGCGCTGCCAGCATCCCCAAACGTACAGCAAAATAACGGTATAAACGTTTTCACTGTTTATTTTAGCACTATCGCTCACTAAAATCGACGAAGAAGCTGAAAAAATTTCACTTATTATCATTGTATGAATAGAAAAAAGATCGTGACTGCACGGCGGCGGAACATTCGCGATTTTAAGCAAACGCCGACCGACATTCATCTCCCGCTTATTTTTGGACTGCACCCTGTACAAAGCGAAAGTGAAAGTCTCCTATTCGAAAATGATTGAACGCTCTCTTGCCTGCGCAAACGTTTAGCGGTGGGAGATTCTTTGGAACAACCGCTCCACGACAGGCTTGCCAGCCAAGCCATCCTCGTGTGTCCCACGGTTCCGTTGTCTTACGCAGACAGCAAGCGAAATCCTTCTTTATTTTGGGCGGCGTTAGGGAACATCCTTGATGCTTCATCCCCCACTTACGCACGCGGAAATGGGAGCCTTCTCGGCTGGAGATGATAAAAAAGGCGCCCCGTTGCCGCTAGGACGCCTTCCATTTTTTATGAAATCTTAAACTTCTCAACCAGTTGTTTCAACTGCCGGCTCATTTCGCTTAACGCCTCCGCCGATTCGGTCACCGTCGAAAGCGCCTGCAGCTGGTCATCAGCGGAAGCGGCCACTTCTTCCGCCGCTGCCGCCGACTGTTGAGCGATGGCGGCGATGTTTTGCATCGCCCCGACGACATCGTCTTTGCTCGCGTTCATCCGCTTTGCTTCCTCCATAATCCCAGCGAGCGCTGTTGCCACTTGCTCCATCATGCCAGTGATTTTGACAAATGAATCGCCGGTCGTGTGCACCGCTTCCCGCTGTTCGTCGTACGCCTGCTTGGAGCGGCGGACCGCCTCCATCACCAGCCCGGCTTGCTGCTGGATGGCGGCGATCGTCGCGCGGATCATCTCCGTCGCTTTCGCGGATTGTTCGGCCAGCTTGCGCACCTCATCGGCGACAACGGCAAACCCTTTCCCATGCTCGCCAGCCCGCGCCGCCTCGATGCTGGCGTTTAACGCCAGCAAATTCGTCTGTCCGGAAATGGCCGTGATCGTTTGAATGACACCGTCAATTTCATCCATCTTTTTCACAAGGTCGCTAATGACATTTTCTACAGACTCGAGTTCATTTTTCGCTTCCTCCGATTTTTTCTGCAAAATGTTTAAATGCTCCAAGCCGTCGTAGCTCGCGGTTTTCGTTTCATCGGACAGCGACTCCATGCCAGCCGTCGCATTCGTGACCGCTTCGATTTGCTGCGACAGCGCCGTCGTCCGCTCATTGATCGTATCAAGGCTTCCTGCTTGATCGGTCGTTCCTTTGGCGATTTCGCCGATCGCTTTTGCCACTTGTTCGCTTGTGGCCATCGTTTCTTCGGAGACAGCGCTCAAATGGTCGGCCGAAACGGCCAATTCATTGACCGAGCGGTTCACCTCGCTGATCAGCATCCGCATATGGTCGATCATGTCATTGAAGTGGCGGGCGAGGCGGCCAATCTCATCTTTGGCAGTGATGCGCGCGTGCACCGTCAAGTCGCCGCCCGCCGCCTTTTCGACTTGCTCTTGCAGCGCAGCAATCGGCCTTGTGATCGAACGCGCCAAGAAATAGACGGCAACAAGCGCTACAACGAGCGCAATGACGGTAATGACAAGCATGTTCTTCCCAATGGAACGGCTCATGGCGGCTAAGTCTGCTTCTTTATAGACGGCGCCGACTTTCCAGCCGAGCTCCGGAATCGTAGTGAAATACATGACCCGTTGTTCCCCGTCTAGTTCATATTCCCGCATCCCTTTTTTATGTTCGAGCATATAGCGGACCGTCGCGTTTTTCGCCATATTTTTTCCTTTGTATTGCGGATGGACGACCGCCGTCCCCTTCGCGTCAAACAGCACCGGATAGCCGTGATAGCCGACGTCGCTCGCATTGACGATTCTCGTCACCGCATCGAGCGTCATATCGATGCCAATGACCGCAGCAATGCGGCCGTTTTCGCTCACTGCTTTGGCCAACGTCACAACGTGCTTGCCGGTAATGGCATCGACATAAGGTTCGGTCCACACGACTTCATCCGGCCGCTTCATCGCTTCTTTATACCACGGGCGGCTCGTCGGATCGTATCCGTCCGGGAGCTCTGTCATCGGCGAGATGTACATTTTCTTCTGCTCAGTGCCAATATAGATGAATTGCACATTCTCATGCAGGCGCAAAAACGTACGAAACTGCTTTTCCATCTGCGGCCACGCTTTTTCATCGCTCACCATCTGCAAGGCGGACGGCGATTCACTAAACTGCACTAAGCTGTTTTCCTCGCTCTGAAAGCTGTCGCGAATATCGCCAAGCAATCCGTCAAGCGCCGTCTGCGCTCGATGTTTCACATCAGCGTCAACAAGCCGTTGCGTTTGCCAAACAACGATGAGCTGCGTCGCCGCCAACGAGATGATCAATAATAAGGCCATCAAGACGATCAATTTGCTGCGCAATGTCCGGAACACTCGCTATTTCTCCCCTCTGTTTCCTCTTTTTGTCGCACTAATTTTCATTATACAAAGGACGATCGGCCCCCGTCTATAGGAGGACCTTCTTAATTCATACATAACGAATCGACGCACATGAGACAATAAACGAGAGGAAGGTGAATGACAATTGGGCGCCATCGAACACGAAGGATATCGATTTGAGATCGAATACAGCGTCTTGCTGCAAAAAGGGGCGCTGCACGTTTATCGCGACGGTGAATTGATTGAGGAAATTGAGTTTGCATTTTGCGGCGAAAAGCCCGATGAACAGCAAATCGAAGCGCTTGTGAGCGAGTATGTCGAGCAAAAAACCTCCGGCCGCTGTTAGTTGTCGGAGGCTTTTCTTGCCATTTTTTCGCGTTTTCCGTTATGATGAAGGTAAAAAAGCAAGGGGGATCGGCATGTACGATAAACGTTTATACGTCTTTGACGGCAACACCCCGCGCGAAGCGGTCATCCGCAACTATACGACAGACGACTTCGCTGATCTCATCCGCGTGCAGCAAGAAAGTTTTCCGCCCCCGTTTCCATCGGAGTTATGGTGGAACGAACAACAGCTTCACAACCATGTCACCTTGTTTCCCGAAGGAGCGCTTTGCGTCGAAGTCGACGGGCGCATCGTCGGATCGATGACCGGCTTGATCGTTGACTTTGATCCAGCCCATGCCGATCATACATGGGAAGAGATCACCGACGGCGGCTACATCCGCAACCACCGCCCGGATGGAAACACGCTGTATGTCGTCGACATTTGCGTCTCGCCGCCATACCGGAAGCTCGGCCTCGGCAAATGGCTCATGCAGTCGATGTATGAAGTCGTCGTCCATCTCGGCCTTGACCGGCTGCTCGGCGGCGGGCGGATGCCTGGCTACCATCGACATGCGGCTGAACTATCGCCGGAAGCCTACATCGACAAAGTCGTTGCTGGCGAGCTGAGCGATCCGGTCATTACGTTTTTGCTCCGTTGCGGGCGCACCCCGCTGGCGGTCGTTCACAATTATTTGGAAGATGAGGAATCGCGCAACTATGCCGTCCTGATGGAATGGCGCAATCCGTTCAAGCAAAAACAAGGACACAATTGACAGAAACGAAAAAAAGGAATCACCAGCATCGGCCGCGAACTAAGAAAAGGAGAACGACCGACGGAAAGGAATCGCGGCCGATGAAATCGATTTTGTATAGTGATCCGCTTGCTCCTTTGCTTATTCGCAATGAATTGTTTTCCCTGCTGCCAGCGCACATTTCCCGTTTGACCGTCGTTTGCATCGGCAGCAACCGCATCAACGGCGACAGCTTAGGGCCGTTCGTCGGCACGCTGCTGGAAAACGCTTATCCGGATCATTTGACCGTCATCGGTACACTTAGGAAGCCTGTCGATGCAACGAACATTCATCGTGTTTCCGAGCGGCTGCAACACGAGCGCGGAGCGTATGTGGTGGCAATCGACAGCATTGTCGGGCCGCAGCCGTTTGTCCATACGATCGCCATCCGCCCTGGCGCCCTTTCCCCTGGCACGGCGCTCGGCAAATCGCTGCCACCGGTCGGAGACATCAGCGTCATGGGAGTCATGATGGAGGACACGGCCGATGTAAGCGCACTTCCGTACACGAATTTGCACATTGTTTACCAAATGGCGAAAGTCATCGCTTTAGGCCTTTCACTTACGATCCGGCAGCGGTATGGCTATGAATCATCGACACCGTTGTTGGCTTGAACAGAGCGCGGAAACATATGTCTTGCCTTTAAAGGCAAAAAAAGGCGCAGCGGCCGATTCATGCCGCTGCACCTTTCGCTATGATCAAGCCATATGGAACGTTCGTTTGACAAACGACACGACTTCCTCAGCCGTGCCGAGCGACAGCACTGTCTCTTTCACGCAGACCGCATCCTCTTTTGACAGCCGCTTCAACTGGGCGCGCGCCGGCAAAATCGAGGTGGCGCTCATGCTGAACTCATCAAGGCCAAGGGCAAGCAAAATCGGAATGGCGATCGGGTCGCCGGCCATTTCCCCGCACATCCCAACCCATTTCCCTTCGCGGTGAGCGGCGTCAATGACATAGCTGATGAGCCGCAAAATGGCCGGGTTGTACGGTTGATATAGATACGACACCCTCTCATTCATCCGGTCGGCCGCCATCGTATATTGAATTAAATCGTTTGTGCCGATGCTGAAGAAATCGACTTCCCTGGCAAACTGATCGGCCATGACGGCGGCAGCCGGGATTTCCACCATCATGCCGACTTCGATCCCGTCGGCGACCGGGACGCCTTGGCGGAGGAGCGCTTCTTTTTCTTCGAGTAAAATCGCTTTCGCTTGGCGGAATTCATCGAGCGTCGCAATCATCGGGAACATGATTTTCAAATTGCCGTGCACGCTCGCCCGCAACAAGGCGCGCAGCTGCGTCCGAAACATGTCTTGCATCTCAAGGCAAAGGCGGATCGCCCGGAACCCTAAGAACGGATTCATTTCTTTCGGCAGCTGCAAATACGGCAGCTCTTTGTCGCCGCCAATGTCAAGCGTACGCACAACGACCGGCTTGCCGCCCATTTGTTCAAGCACCATTTTGTAAGCCGCAAACTGTTCGTCTTCCGTAGGCAGCTCCGATCGTCCCATGTATAAAAATTCCGTGCGATACAATCCGATCCCTTCTGCCCCGTTGGCCAACGCTCCTTTCACATCGTCCGGCGTGCCGATATTGGCCGCCAGCTCAACGTGCACGCCATCAGCGGTGACCGTCGGTTGATCGACAAGCTTCGCCCATTCCGCTTTTTGCTCCTCATAGCGAGCCCGCTTCTCTTCATAACGCGCAAGCAGCTCCGGGGACGGATTGACGACGACTTGACCGTCGAGCCCATCGACGATGACAATGTCGCCGTTTTGCACTTCCGCCGTAATCGCCTTCGTGCCGACGACAGCCGGGATTTCGAGCGAGCGGGCCATAATGGCCGAATGCGACGTTCGCCCGCCGATGTCGGTGGCAAATCCTTTCACATATTGGCGGTTCAGCTGCGCCGTATCGGATGGCGTCAAATCCTCAGCGATAATGACGACCTCTTCGGAAATGAGGCTCGGATTGGAGATCGTCACACCAAGCAAATGGGCGAGGACGCGCTTCGTCACATCGCGGATATCGGCGGCCCGCTCTTTCATATACTCATTGTCCATGCCTTCAAACATGGAAATGAAAAACGATGCCGTTTCATGGAGCGCATATTCCGCATTCACTTGTTCTGTTTTGATTTTTTCCTTAATCGGGTTCAGCAATTCTGGGTCGTCAAGCACAAGCAAGTGGGCGGCAAAAATGGCGGCTTTGTCTTCGCCAAGCTTTTCCAAGGCATGCTGTTTGATGGCTTCCAGCTCTTCTTTCGCTTTCGCGAACGCCGCCTCAAGCCGCGCAATTTCCGCCTCGACGTCGGCGACCGTCCGTTTTTCGGCCGCCAAATGAGGCGTCTCCAAGCGGTATGCCTTGGCGATGGCGATGCCGCTTGAAGCGGCGATGCCGTGAATCGTCTTTTCCATTATTCCGCAAGGCCTTCCTTTGCCAACGTATCGGTTAACGCCGCCATTGCTTCTGCCGCATCGGCCCCTTCTGCCGTGATTTTGATCGTCGCCCCTTTCGGAATTCCTAACGACATGACGCCCATGATCGATTTCAAGTTCACCGTTTTGCCGTTGTACTCAAGCTGGATTTCGCTGTTGAATTTGCTCGCTGTTTGCACCAAAATCGTCGCCGGACGAGCGTGGATGCCGGAATCAGAAACGACTTTAAACGTTTTTTCTGCCATGTCCATCATTCCCCTTTTCTTCAATTTTTTCTTTGCCATCATATCAAATGCAGGGGCGGGGAGGCAACGGAAAATGCTTGGCCCCGCCCCGCCGCGAATAAGCAGTTTAGCTGAGCGTAACAACAGCGTCTTCTCCTCGAGCAACCGGGCCTTGCTTGTTGATGTGAACCGTTTCGCCGGCTTCGAGATTCGTGAAAATCACCGGCGTGACAATCGATGGCGCGTTCTGTTTTACATAATCAAGGTCGACGCGCAAAATCGGCTGCCCTTTTTTCACTTCGTCGCCTTCCTTGACAAGCGCTTCAAACCCTTGGCCGTTCAGCTTCACTGTGTCGATGCCGACGTGGATTAACATTTCATGCCCGCCGGCCGACTGAATGCCAATGGCGTGCTTCGTCGGAAATACGTTGATGATTTTGCCATCAACCGGAGAGACGACCGTGCCGTCCGTCGGCATGACCGCGAAGCCGTCGCCTATCATTTTTTGCGAAAACACTTGATCAGGCACTTCAGCGAGCGGAACGACCTCTCCTGACATCGGCGAAGCAATCGTTTCGGACTTCGCGGCTTCCGGGGCCGCTGCTTTCGGTTTCTCTTCCGCCCGGGCCGGCGCTTTTCCTTGCATGATGTCTTGAATTTGCCCTTTTAACATATCCGATTTCGGACCGAAAATCGCTTGCACGTTGTTGCCGACTTCAAGCACCCCTGCGGCGCCGAGCGCTTTCAACCGGTCTTTATCGACCCGGCCGATATCATGGACCGAAACGCGCAAACGTGTAATGCATGCGTCCAAATGTTCGATGTTTTCCTTTCCGCCAAGGGCGGCGAGCACTTCGTACGGCAGATCGCCAGCGGCGGCTGCCTCGGCTTTCGGTGCTTCCTCGACCGTTTTTTCCCGGCCCGGCGTCGCCAAATCCCATTTGCGGATCGCAAAGCGGAATCCGAAATAATAAATCACGGCAAACACCAAGCCGACCGGAATGACAAGCCACCATGCCGTCCGGTTTGGCAGAACGCCAAACAGCAAGAAGTCAATGACCCCGCCGGAGAAGGTCATCCCGATTTTGACGTTCAACAGGTGCATGATCATAAACGACAAGCCGGCAAAGACGCAGTGAATGGCAAACAGCGCCGGGGCGACGAACAAGAACGAAAATTCGATCGGTTCGGTAATCCCGGTCAAAAACGATGTCAACGCGGCCGACCCCATGATGCCGGCAACGACTTTTTTGTTTTCCGGTCGCGCTTCGTGGTAGATCGCGAGCGCCGCTGCCGGGAGACCGAACATCATAAACGGGAATTTCCCGGTCATGAACGTGCCGGCCGTCAATTTGACCCCGTCTTTCAGTTGCTCGAAAAAGATTTTTTGATCGCCATGGACCACTTGCCCGGCTTTATTGACGTACTCGCCAAATTCAAACCAAAACGGTGCATAGAAAATATGATGCAAACCAAACGGAATGAGCGCCCGTTCGATGACGCCGAAAATGAACGCGGCCAACGTTTTGTTCGCATCGATCATATTGTGCGAAAACGCATTGAGCCCGTGCTGAATCGGCGGCCAAACGAATGTCATGAGAATGCCAAGCACGACTGCGGACGCCGCCGTCACGATCGGCACGAACCGCTTGCCGGCGAAAAAGCCGAGATATTGCGGAAGTTCGATATTGAAGTATTTGTTGTACATGTACGCTGCCAAAATCCCGACGATAATCCCCCCAAAGACGCCGGTTTGCAACGTCGGGATGCCGAGAATGTTGGCGTACGACGGGTCGGCGCCGATCATATCGGAAGTCACGCCCAAGATGACGCTCATCGTCACATTCATAATCAAGTAGCCGATGATCGCCGCCAAGCCCGCGACCCCGTCCCCGCCGGCAAGGCCGATCGCCACACCAACCGCAAACAAGAGCGACAAGTTGGAGAAGACGATGCCGCCTGCTTGCTCCATCACATTGGAGATGAGCACGACCCAGTCGGCTTTGAGCGCCGGAATTTTGTCAGTGAGCGCCGGGTTTTTCAAGGCGTTGCCAAGCGCCAACAAAATCCCGGCCGCCGGCAAGATCGCCACCGGCAGCATGAGCGCTTTCCCGACCTTTTGCAGCGTGCCAAACGCTCGTTTCATCTTCATAACCTCCTTTAGTTTCCTTTTCTTAAGTTTTACAGCAAACGACCGATTCATGTACCGAAAATGAAGCGGGCGTTTCCGAGGGAGCCGGCGCAATAAAAAAGGCATGACTAAAGAGAGACAAAAAGAACGCTTACAACAGCGCAAAGATGAATTCGCAGCTGTTGCCGCCTTATTTGCCCTCTTTACTCATGCCTGATCGAGTCAGTAACACGTAAAGCGAGACAACCTATGCAGTTGTATTGTTCTTTTTCTCCGCCAGCCGTTGCAAATGCAACGTCAAATAGACCGCCTCGGCATCGTCCGCCGGCAGATGAAGCGTTTGCTGCATGACTTTGACCAACTTCCATGCTAGATTATAGCATAATGGATACGCTTCCTTCAAGATTTTCGACAAATTTTTTGGTTCTTCGACTTTTTCGCCTTTTTTCATCCGCTCAATCGCATAGCGCAAGTGACGGACAAACCGCAAATAATGAACGCTCTCGCGGTCGATGTCAACGCCAAGCTGTTGCTCGACGATCTTGACAAGATCAGCAATGAGCTGGGAATATCGATTCGCTTCCGACACGCTTTGCTTGGAAATCGCGCTATGAATATGAAGGGCAATAAAGCCTGCCTCTCCTTCAGGCAGCACAATCCCGAGCTTTTGTTCAATCATGCGGGCCACTTCATTGGCAATTTCATATTCCAACGGATACAAGCTTTTCGTCTCAGCCAAAAACGGGTTTTTGACATCCAATCCTTGTTCAAGCCGCTTTAATGTAAAAGCGATATGGTCCGTCAGCGCCACATGGATGTGCTCGTCGAGCGGCGCGCCCACGCGTTGCTGAATATGTTGAACCACCTCGCTCATGAGGGCGATGAATTCTTCGCTCAATTCCGGAAGCAGCTTTTTGTATTGCTCTTGTTCGCGTTCGTTTTTCAGAACGAAACATTTTTCCACAGCGCTCTTGGCAATCTCGTCCCCCCGTTTTTTGCCGAAGCCGATTCCTTTGCCGAGCAAAACGACTTCGCCATATGCCGGATGGGAAGCGATTAACACGTTGTTGTTGAGCGTTTTTTCGACGCGAAACGGCTGTTCCATCAGCCTCCCTCCTTTCCGCACCCATCGTCTGCCGCTAGTCTATGCAGACTACATTATAAACCGGATGGGCCATCGCTCTCAATGACGTTTTTTGGATGGGACGCCGCTCTTCTCGACATACTAATGGGAGGGAGGAAAGAATATGCCATACGTATCGATCAACCAACGAGTCCGCCTTTACTATGAGGAAAAAGGAGAAGGAACACCGCTTTTGTTCATCCATCCCCCAGGAATGGGGCATGCCGTTTTTTGCCGCCAAGAACCGCTCGCCCGCCATTTTCGCCTTATTTTGTATGATATGCGTGGAAACGGGCGAAGCAGTTCGTCAGATGCACCGATCACCGTACCGCTGCTTGCCGACGACATTTCCGTATTGCTCCGCGCCCTCGGCGTTCGGCGCGCCATCATTTGCGGCTACTCAAACGGCGGATCCATTGCGCTTGATTTCGCGCTCCGCTATCCCGAGCATGTCGAACAGCTCGTTTTGATCGGCGGGTTTCCGGAAGTGTGCACCCCGCTTTTGTTCAGCGAGTTTTTGCTCGGCATCTCCGCCGCAAAACTTGGGGCCATCCCGCTGCTTGCGGCGGCTCTTGCTTGGGGGCACAAAACGAACTGGCGCGAATGGCAGCTGTTGCGGCGGTACGCCCGGCTGACCCATAAACGGGATTTAAACGCCATGTACCAGGCTGGGCTTGTTTATGGATGCACAAAACAACTGTCTTCCCTCCGCTTGCCCGTGCTCCTTATTTATGGAGCACGCGATCGTTACATCCATCCGTATATCGCTATGTTCCAACGTTATGTGCCGCATGCAGATATTGTGTTTATTGACCAGGCCCGCCATCAAATTCCGACGAAACATAGCAGCGAACTAAACAGCATTTTGCGGGCATACGGCAAGCGGAGCGAAACTGGCCGAAAGGAGGGGATCGCATGTCGAACAAAGGAAGACAAAACAAGGTGAGCCAAGAAGTAGCCAACCCGACCGTCTCCAAGGCGGAGGCAGAAATGGCCAAAGACAGCGTGGATACGGCCAAGCAAGCGAAAAAGAACCGCTCGTAGCGACAGCGAGGCTGCCCTTTTTTGGGGACAGCCCCGCTGTTTTGCCGCTATAGCGCCGGCCATCGGCCCGGCTGCCCACTTCGACGGCGACTAGGCCGTCCGGCGCACCGGATGAAGACGGCTGAAAATCATCTTCAATAACGGCGGCGTCACAACAGTCGTTACCAATACGACGATGATCATGACCGCAAACATGTTCCCATCAAGCAGGCCGGCTTCCAAGCCGATGCCGGCGATGATGAGCGCCACCTCACCGCGCGACACCATGCCAGCGCCGACCGCCAGCGAGCTTCCCCACGAAAATCCGGCCCATTTTGCCCCCAGCGCGGCGCCGACAAGCTTTGTCAAAATCGCGAGCGCACTCCAACCGACAATCAGCGGCCAATGCTCGACGATGCCGGAAAAGTCGGCCGCAACCCCGATGGAGGTAAAAAAGACAGGGACAAACAAAGAATAGGCGATCGTTTCCACTTTCTCAAATACTTCTTCCCGATAGTCCGTAAAACTCGCGCCAAGCCCGGCCATATAGGCGCCGATGATCGCCGCCACCCCCATCGCCTCAGCAAAATAGGCAAATGCAAAACAGATGACCAGCCCGGCCGAGACAACCGCCTCTGTCACACGCAACGGGGCAAACCACTTTAATACGAGCGGGATGGCTTTCCAAGCGAGCAAAATGGCGACGGCAAAAAAAACAGCTTTTTTCAGCACGACCGCACCAAGCTCGACGTCGCCGCCAGTTAGGCTTAATAAAAACGCCAAGGCAATGACGACCAGCACGTCGTCGATGACCGCCGCGCCAAGAATCGCTGATCCTTCCTTCGATTGCAGCTGTCCCATCTCTTTGAGCGCCTGCACGGAAATGCTGACGCTCGTTGCGGACAGCAAAAGTCCGAGGAAAAGAGCCGTGCCGGTTTCCATGCCGAACGCTGCGCCGGCCGCATACCCGGCGAGCAGCGGAACGAGAATGCCAAGCACTCCGACCGCCACAGCAGCTTTTCCAGTGCGCCGAAACTGGTCCATATCCGTCTCAAGGCCGGCGATAAACATAAGCAAAATGACGCCGATTTGACTTAACTCCTGCAAAAGATCCGTATCCTCGATCACACCGAACACGCTCGGGCCAAGCACAATGCCGATGAGCAGCTTGCCGAGCACGGCGGGCTGGCCAAGGCGCACGGCCGCATCACCGGCAAGTTTGGCGGCGAACAAAATGACCGCCAGTTGGGCAATCAACATCCCTTCACACTCCTTCGCTTTAAGTCTCTTTTTCGAATTACGTTTATCATGCGTGGAAGGTTTCACTTTTATCATTTCCCGAATTCAGGCCAAAACGAAACATCTCCCTTAGTTGTCTTACCGCTATCGACGCCGCGCCGGGCCAAGCCGGCAAACAAAGAAGCGTTTCATGTTCCAAACCGCTATGTGCCGACATTGCCTATGGTGATCGGCAAAGCATCGGCCTCTGCCCGCCGTGCAACTCGACTGTCTATCAGCCATCGATTGAGACGTTAGCCAAAAAAAAAACAGACATCCTCGCTCTGCGTGGACGCCTGTTGTTATGACAGCGCATTTTGCCGGCCGTTTGCGGCTTTGACGCCGCCGGACGGAAACGTCAAATGAACAGTCGTTCCCTTCCCAACCTCGCTTTCGATCCGCATCGTTCCTTTATGTTCTTGAACGATTTTCATGCTTGTCGTCAGCCCGAGCCCCATTCCTTTTTCTTTCAAAGTGAAAAACGGTTCACCGATTTTCTGCAGCCGCTCTTTCGAAATGCCGACGCCGGTGTCGGCAACATCGACATAGATCTTCCCGTCCCCTTCCGCAACGTGGACGTATAAAATTCCTCCATCAGGCATCGCTTCGACGGCATTTTTCATAACGTTCAACAACACTTGAACAATTTGGTTTTGATCGCCGTACACACAAGCTTTCGGAGCGGTGTTATGGACGGAAATGGAAACGTTGTTCAACGTCGCCTCATGGCCAATCAAGCTGATGACATACGAAATGGCCTCGTCTAGCAAAAACGGCCGATAATCGTGGCTTTGCGGCTTGGCGAGCACCAGCAGCTCGCTGACAATTTGGTTGATGCGGCCGAGTTCACTTAACATAATGCGCATATAATGATCATTCACTTCGCGCGTTTCTTGCATCATCTGAATAAATCCTTTCATGGAGGTGAGCGGATTGCGGATTTCATGGGCAATGCCGGCGGCCAGCTCGCCAAGGACGGACAGCTTTTCTTTTTTCAAGAGCAGCTCCTCGGCAAGCTTTTGCTGGGTAATGTCGCGGCCGATCGTCAACAACCCTTTGCGCGCTCCGTTTTCGTCAAAGAGCGGCACTTTAATGACGTCAAACGTCTTCACTTCCCCATCCGGCGTCGCAAACGACTCCTCGCGGCGCGTCACCTTTCCGCTCTCCCACGCCTCGCGGTCTGATGCAATGCACTGCGCAAACGCTTCTTTAAAAAACGGCACAAGCTCGCCAAGCTCGCGGTCCGTCTTCCCGATATAATCGATCTGTTCGAGGCGGTACAGCCGCCGGCCAAAATCGTTGACGCGCAGCCATCGCCCCTCGCTGTCTTTAAAGCAAACGAAATCTGGCATCGAATTGATGAGCGTAAGCAGCTGCTGTTCATTTTCCTCGGTCTTTTCCAGCTGCTCGCGCTTTTTTAACAGCTGGTACAAAAAAATGGCCGAGAGCAAAATAAACACGGCCCCTTTGGCGGCGCCAAGCGCCATATATACATCGCGGCTGATCGACAGCATATTGAGCAGGGTGTCGGTGGCGACAATCCATAAAATGCTGCCTATGATATATACTGCGATTACTTTTGTTTTGTTGACCACGTTGTCATCGAACCCCTAACATGCAAAGTCGCGGCAGCCACGGTCGCCCTCTAGGCTACATTTCCCGCGCCCAGCCGAGCAACCGCACGGCCAAGAGGGCGGCGCGCTCATGGTCAAGCCGCTTTTTTAGCGATGCCTCAAGCCGCTCGGCCACCGCCTCCGCCTCTTCCTCATAGGCGAACGAAAATGACCACTCAAGCGCCGGAATGGCAATCACGATATATTCTTCTTTTCGATTTTCGTAAATGTAGACATTAGCCGGAGCTTGTCCGTCCATCACCGGCGTTTTGCGGATTTTCATTTTTCCGTCCCACCTTTTCCTTTGAAACCGTCTCCATTTTGTTTATTTTAACAAACGCCCGCTCCCTACTCAATATAAATCATTTTCCTGGTCATTCCCCCGTCGATCACCAAATTTACCCCAGTGATAAAATCGTTTTCCTCATCGCATAAATACAGACAAGCGCGGGCGATATCATCCGGTTTGCCGACGCGGCCGGCCGGGTGCTGCCGGTGGTCAATGTCTCGCAGTTGCCCATAATCGCCCGTTTCAATCCAACCGGGGCTGATGCAATTGACGCGAATGCGATCATCCGCAAACGACACCGCCAGCGCATGGGTCAAAGCGACAAGGCCGCCTTTCGATGCAGCGTACGCCTCGGAATTCGGCTCGGACATGAGCGCCCTTGTCGAGGCAATGTTGACGATTGCTCCGCCTTTTGCATTGCGGCGCATATATTTAGCTGCTTCTCGAGAAGCAAAAAAAGCGCTGCGCAAATTCGTTGACAGCACGTCATCCCACTCCTCAACCGTCAGCTCATACGGCGACTTCCAGCGTGAGACGCCAGCATTGTTGATCAAATAGTCAATGCGGCCGAAGCGGCCGGCAGCTTCTTGTACAAACCGTTCAATATCGTCCACCTTCCGCACATCCGCCGCCACAAAGATCGCCTCGAACCCGTCCGATTGCAATTGCGCGGCGAACGCTTCACCGTTTTGAATATCGCGGTCGATGATCACGACGTTCGCTCCCTGTTTTGCGAATGCTCTAGCGATCGCCTTGCCGATCCCATTCGCTCCACCGGTGACAATGGCTGTTTTCTGTTCCATGCTCATGTGCAATCTCTTCTCCCTTCCTTTGCTCCGTTTGCTTTCGGATGGGATCCAACCGAAAGAGGTAGGCTTTATGCATGGCCTTCCCTCCTACGATAAGGAACGTTTGTTCTATTCATGACCATTTTATACCTTTCGTTCTCTTGATGCAAGAGAAAGGTGGATGAGGAAAGATACCGATTCATCCCCCACTTGCGCTCACGCATGGAAGTGAGGATTTTCTCGGCTCCAGATGTAAAAAAGACCGCCATTCGGCGGTCTTTTTTGGCATCTTACCGATAGGGGCCATACGAGATTGGAAAGCCAGGCGCATACGGGGTTCCTCCGCCATAATATGGAGGCAGCGGCGCAGCGGGATAGCCATAGCCATACGGCATCACCGGGGCATACGGCTGCGGCGCCATCGGTGGATAGTACAGCGGCGCATACGGATGTGCGCCAGGAACGAAACCTGGTGTTGCACCAGCAGCCATTCCAGACAGCGTGCCAGGAACGGCCACGGGAGCCGTGCTGCCAGCCGGGGGAACGTTTTCTGCATACGGGGCCGTCATGCCATACGGAATAGCGGCGTCATCAGGCGTCATCGGCGGCGTGTTTTCTTTCCCACCCATCGGCCAAACGGAAGCATGGGCCATATTCGGCCCGGCTCCTAAACCGAGCGGCGGCGCCGGCAGCATCATATCGGAGCTGTCCGGACTGTCTGGACTGTCAAGATGGACCGGACTGACAAGCGGCGCTGGCGGCGCAACCGGTGGACACCAATAGCCATAAGGCGCTGCCGGCGGATAATACGCCATCGGCATCACTTGAGTCGGCGTCGCTTCATTTGGTGTCGTTGCCGATAGCGGAGCCATCGGCGGCACGTTATTCTCCATCCATCCGGCTTCATTGTCATGGCCGGAAGAGGTTGAAAACGGACCATTCATATACGGATCCCAATGATTCATTGTTCTCTCCCTTTCTTGCTTATATTCTCGGGGCGCGTACCCACCCATATTGTATGTCAGAACAAGCAAAGGGTGTTTGCCCGGCCAAAATATAGGTATTTAACCCAACAGTCGTCTGTGATACGATAAATAACGGTGACGATGCCGAATCAACGCTTGGGGGGACATGCGATGGATGAAGCACTGGCGGCCAAGCAAATCGATGAATTGCGCAACGGAATCATCTCCGAACTGTTGGTGAAAAAAGAGGACTTCCCTGTTTTTCGTGCCGTGCTCGTCAAACAGCCCGACTTCAAACGATTTCGCGGCATCGCCCAGCGCGGCGGCCACGTTATTTACCACTATATGGATGCTCCACGCAGCTAAAAGCTCCTGTTCCCATGGCTTCACACCCGGCTTTCCGTCCTGGAAGCCGGGTGTTTTTGCTCGCGGAGAATTTTCCATCCCTCTCTATGAAACTAGTCATTTCAATGCCTCGCGCGTTTTTTCCATCATTTCGATAATGACTCATCGCGTGATCCTTGTTACTCTAGTAGCGAGTTTGCAAGACAAAAGGAGGGATGTGGATGAAACAAGCAAAAGCATGGGTGACGGCTATGTTGTGCGGCATATTTTTCTTTGCCGGCCATGCCGATGCGGCGATGATCCACACCGTCAAGCGCGGCGATACGCTTTGGAAAATCGCGAAACAATACGGTGTGCCGCTGAAACAACTGCAGCAGACAAACCGCAAAGGCGATTGGCTATATCCTGGTGAAAAACTCGTCATCCCTGATGCCGGCATCACGGCGGCGGAGAAAGATTTGCTCGCTCGCCTCGTCCATGCCGAGGCGAAAGGGGAACCGTACGCCGGGAAAGTGGCCGTGGCAACGGTCGTGCTCAACCGCGTCGACCATCCGGATTTTCCGGATACGATCCGCGCTGTCATTTATGAGCGCTCTGGCGGCCATTATGCATTCACGCCGGTCGCAAACGGATCGATCAACGAACCGGCCGACCGTGAATCATACCGCGCCGTTGAAGAAGCACTTGCTTTTCGCGGTTTAGGAAACGGCTCGCTCTATTTCTATAATCCGAAAACGGCGAAAAGCAAATGGCTGCGCTCGCGTCCAGTGACCGTCGTCATCGGCAACCACGTCTTCGCCAAGTAAAAGAAGGATAGGCTGCCTTAAAAGACCGTTTTCTCCTAAGCGAGGCGCCATATATGGTCTTTTGAGCATATTGGATGCATATATGCACCCATAAGGAAGGTGCCCAAACTCTTTTTCAGGGCACCTTTTTTAAATATTTAGGAAATAAATCTCTTTACTTGCGCATAAAAATAAGGCACACTAGTAAAAAAGCGCCTAATCCCCGCCGACCGGGGAGCGGCGACGGAATCAGGCAAGCCTCGATTCCCGCGGCCGTTCGCTTGAGCGGTCCGTCCATCATTTTGATTAAAGGAGAATGATGATGATCAAAAAAGCGAAAGTCGGAGATATTATCGAATTTAAAAATGGGCTGCGCGGCATTGTGGAGAAGGTGAATGAAAACTCCGTCATCGTGGATTTAACGTATATGGAAAACTACCGTGAACTCGATTTGCAAGAACGGACAGTCGTCAATCATAAAAACTATAAGATCATCGAATAAAAAAGAGGCTGCCAAGAGCCTCTTTTTTGTTTACGAAATGCGGGCGAGTTCATCACATTCATAGATATGGACGCCGCTCGTTGCTGACGCCGCCCGGTAAAACATCGCCAAAGCAAGCTGATGGGCGTCAACCGGCTTATACTTTTTCCATTTGCCGACGAACAAAAACGGAAGACGGCATAACAACCACCCGCCTAACGCTTCGCCAAGGCGGAACTCCCGGCGCTTGCCGACAAGCAGCGACGGACGAAAAATATGGAGCGACGGAATGGAAAGCCGCTGCAACGCCTCTTCCGTCTCTCCTTTGACTCGCTGGTAAAAAAACGGCGAGCACGGGTTGGCGCCGACCGAAGAGACGGTCAAAAAGCTTTTCGCACGGCACTTTTCCGCCAGCGCCGCGGCGCGCAGCGTATATTCATAGTCGACTTGAATGAACTGCTGCTTTGTTTTCGCCTTTTTGCGCGTCGTCCCTAGGCAGCAAAACACATCGTCCACATAAAAATATCGTTCGTACGATTCAAGCCGCGCAAAATCGACGACGACTTGCTGCAGCTTTTCATGTTCCACCGGCAGCGGAGTGCGGACGAAAATCGTCACACAGCGGTACAAATCCGACTGCAGCAACAGCTTCAGCAACTCTCCGCCGACCAAACCGCTCGCTCCAAGCAAAAGAGCTGTTCTTCGCTCCAACGCCAAAACCTCCAAGGCAAACATTCATTGTTCATTATATAGGAGTTGGAGCGAAAAAACTACCTCTTTTTTTATCTCTAGCGGTTGTCGACTTTTTCTGGATACAAGTCATGATTGAGCAGCCGGTATTCCGCCATTTTTTCGTATTTCGTCCCCGGGCGTCCCCAGTTGCAGTACGGATCGATGGAAATGCCGCCGCGCGGGGTGAATTTGCCCCACACTTCGATATAGCGCGGTTCCATAACTTTAATCAAATCGTTCATAATGATGTTGACGCAGTCTTCGTGAAAGTCGCCATGATTGCGGAAGCTGAACAAATACAGCTTCAACGATTTGCTTTCGACGCATTTTTTGTCCGGGATGTAGCTGATGTAAATCGTTGCGAAGTCCGGTTGTCCGGTTTTTGGACACAACGTCGTAAACTCCGGACAATTGAACTTCACGAAATAATCCCGGTCAGGATGTTTGTTGTCAAACACTTCAAGCAGATTGGGATTGTACGTAAACGAATACGTTGTCCCTTGATTGCCAAGCAGCGTCAAGTCTTTCAATTCTTCCTCTTTTCTTCCTGCCATTCGTTCATTCCTCCCTCATTATTCATTGCCGGGCGAATCGCCGCACCCCGCTTTACACGCCGCGCTTGTTTCCCCAAAGAAGCGTGTGCAGCTGCGGCAGGATGTGGACGTCTGCCAGCTCCTCCGAATCGGCGGCTTGTTCCACCAGCCATTCCAACCGACTGAAAAGCTTCGCACGGAGTGCATCCACATCCGAATCGGCCACATCGGCGTTTCCTGCCTGCAAATAAAACGGAACACTTGGGTAGCGGCAGTGCACCTCTTTCGCATACGCCAAATCGGCGTCATCAAAGACGACGACTTTCAAGCTGATGCGCCGCACTCGGCTTTGGTCAGCCTGCAACCGTTCAATGATTTGATCGAGCGCCGCCCAGTCGGTGTCCATCCCCGAGCTTGGCGGCTTCGGGGAAAGAGTGACGTCGTCAATGTCAAGCAGCCAATCCTGCCAACGGCTCCCTTGCGTTTCAACCGCGACCCGCATCCCTTTTTCATGAAGAAGCGCGATGAGCTCCCCAAGAGCCGCAATCAGAAGCGGGTTGCCGCCTGAAATCGTCACGTGGCGGAAGCGGCGGCCGCCAATGGCTTCAAGCCGCCGCCAAATTTCGTCTGCCGTCAGCTGCTCGATCTCGTCTTTTGCTGATCCGTCCCACGTAAACGCCGAATCGCACCAGCGGCAGCGGTAGTCGCAGCCGGCTGTGCGGACGAACATCGTCTTTTGGCCGATCACCATTCCCTCTCCTTGGATGGTCGGACCAAAAATCTCCAACACCGGAATCGTGCGCGCCATTACCGCTCCCCCGCTTTCGGACGGTAGACGACATAACTTGTCGGCGTTTCGCGGACAAACACTTGCAAACATTTCGGCTTGTGCGGCAGCGTATCCAAATAGCGCTGAATCGTTTCATAAATCGTGCGCGCCACCACTTCCGACGTCGGAAACCGATTCGGGTCATGACCGTCAAACCAATCGCTATGGTCGTTGAGCAGCGTATGGTCCAGCTTGCGATGAACGAGCTGTTTTAACGTTTGAAAATTGACTAAAAAACCGCTCTCATCGAGCTCATCGCCGGCGACCGTCACATTGACGATGTACGTGTGGCCGTGCACGTTTGCGCAACTCCCAGCCGCTTCGTGCGGGATGAAATGGGCGGCGGCGATGTGCATATCTTTGTTCAACTCATAGCGGTAATGATGCGCCACCTGCGGATAGAGCTGATGCATCATCGCGACTCCACCTCCGCTTTTTCCCGCAAATATTCATCCAACCCGCGCTTGCGCAGCGCACATGCTGGGCATTCGCCGCAGCCGTCGGCGATGATGCCGTTATAGCACGTCAGCGTCTTCGTGCGAATGAACTCGAGCGCCCCGAGCTCATCAGCGAGCTTCCACGTCTCCGCTTTCGTCAGCCACATGAGCGGCGTATGAATGACAAATTCGTAATCCATCGCTAAATTCAGCGTGACGTTCAATGATTTGATAAACACATCGCGGCAGTCCGGATAGCCGCTGAAATCTGTTTCGCACACTCCAGTCACAATATGGCGCGCGCCCCGCTGTTTGGCGAACACGGCAGCGAATGATAAAAACAATAAATTGCGTCCGTCCACAAACGTCGTCGGCAGCTCGCCTTTCTTTTGTTCAATGGCAATGTCGCGCCGCGTCAAGGCGTTCGGCGCCAACTGCCCGAGAAGCGACAAATCAAGCACTGTATGGCGGACGCCAAGCTCGTCAGCGATCGCTTGAGCGACGTCAATTTCCCGGCGATGGCGCTGGCCGTAGTCAAACGTCACCGCTTCCACTTCACCAAACTGTTTTTTCGCCCAAAACAAACACGTCGTGCTGTCTTGGCCGCCGCTAAAGACGACGACCGCCTTTTCTTCATTCATCTTCATCATGATCAACCTCCTTCTGAATCAGCAGAAGAAGAGGTTTCCAAAACAAAAAAGGCCATACCCCTAGGATACAGCCGTCCCTAGTTTTTTATAGAGGGTTTTGCTAGAAACCTCTCCCGTACAAGCGTACGGAATTGTGATTCTTCTGTTTTCTCTATTTACTATACCATACTTATGGCTTTTGTTGTAGCGCCTTTTTCACTTTTTCCGCCATCCATACGTACACATACAGGAGCGGAACATACACCGCGACAAGATAAAACCCTGCCTTCGCTGTCCATTGCGTCAACTGCTCAATGTCTGTCTTCTCTTGGAAAAACAGCGTCCCGACAAACAAGCAAGCGAGCAACACTGGAAGCGAACGGCGTTGCTGAACGGCAAACAGCTGTTTCACAACCCGCGTCGCCGCCCAAACCGAGAGCGTGATGATCGGAACCACGACAAGCACATAAATCGAGATGACGATGTATTCCATCCGCTCGATAAACGGCACTTCTGGAATTTTGGCCAGCGTCAGCGTCGGCCATGTAATATGCTGGATTTGCTCTTTGTTATAAAACACGACGGAAATGAGGATCAAAACAAAATAAATGAACATCGTAAACGCGTTGGCCGCATGCGCCCACTTTTGCGAGGACGGAGCATTTTTTAAAAACGGGTAATACATAAGCAGCATTTCAAACCCTAAATATTGCAGCACCATCTCTTTCGATGCTTTTGCCAATTGCCCAAACGAATGGTCGAACACCGGCAATAAGTTCCGGTATTGAGCATACTCAAGCGGAAAGAAAACCATCGGAAAAATCGTCAACAGCGGAATCACCACCCCCCAAACGCATAAGCCGACAACGACGCGAAACCCGCCGGAGACGGCATAATACGTCAGCAGCAAAAACACGAGGCTGAACTGCCACACCCCAATCAACGGGAACACCCATACTTTAATGATTTCAATGTATGATTGAAGCACCATAAACGCCGCCAACGCGTAGTAAAAAAGAAGTCCAAGGCTCAGCACCCCGCCGATCCACCGCCCGAAGTACTGTTCATGAAGCGACACGAGGTCTCCGCCTGATGGAGAATGCGACAGCAGCCGATACATCAGCCAAATCAACACGTGCGCCGCCAGCCCGGCCAGCAAGACAACCATCCAGGCATCCTGCCCCGCCTCTTTCATCAGAGGACGCTGAAAATTGAGTGCCCCGACCCCAACTTGCGTAGCGTGAATGACAAAAAACACAAGAAACGGGGAGATGAGAAACCGTTCCTGAATGGCCTGCTTCATCCTAATCCCTCCTCATGTTCCCCGTCTTATTCGCCAATGCCTGTATGGACGATATCCACCGTGACGTGCGGGCGGATGTCTAGATCCGGGTATTCGCGGTAAAACGCGTCGGAATCCCAATGTCTTGTCACGCTGCGAACAAAATCGCCAATGCCGAGCGGGTCAATCCGTTTTTTCTGAAAATAGTGGAATAACCGGCGCATATTATGCTCCAATTCGTTTTGCATCTTTTTCTTCACATCAGCAAACAAATCACCTCCCGGCTGATCGAGCCATGACGGGTAATCCCTCACCGACGCATGGATATGGACGAACACGTCAAGCACATGGCGTCTTCCATCACGCTTCCATTCATATTTCGGCTTCGCCCATAAGTTTTGCAGCATCACCCGATCCTCGCCCTGTTTCCCGCGATTCCCAACCTTCAGCTGGTAGACGCCGTTTTTCGTTTCCCCGAGCAAAATTTTCATTAAAAACGAATCACGCAAACTTACATGCCCGACATATTGGTCATCGCGAAACAACGCGACCCCTTCAAGCTTGACGAAATCTCCTTTTTTCTCAAAATACGGCAAAAAAGGGTCGCTCCCCGGGGAAAAATAGCGATACAAAAACAAGTGCAAATTCGTTTTCGGCAAGTTCATCGACTGCTCGTTCTGCTCCACAAGATTCGGCAAATACAACGTATCGCTCAGCGTCGTTTTCGCCGTGATTTTCAGCAGCTCCTTAGCGCTTTCTTCCGCTACGCCAAGCAGCAAATGGCTGCCGACTTTGTTGTTGCGCGCGAGGCTGTGCGTAATTTGCGTCACCCCCCGCCGAGCAAACTCCTTGCCGAACAAAATAAGGCGCAGCTGCCCTTCCTCAATCGGCAGCGCTGATTTCGATGACAGGCGCGGAATCAAGTCGTAGATCGTCGGCGACGTCGTCGTCAGCATATTCGGCTTTGTCATCGGCCCTTGCTTGAACGTCGGGTACACCGCAGTGCCCGTGTAGCGGCCGTTCTCGAAATCATACCCCATCTGTTGAATAATTTGAATTTCGTCAATCGGCCGCGAACTGACGCAGCCGCCAAGCAACAGCAGCGCACCGACCCATGCGAGCCCACGCCTCATCATGATCCCCCTTACTCATCAATATCGCGTTTTTGCTTCGCCGCATTCGGATCGTAACGAAACCGCGACCGCGGACGAAGAAACATCGGCCGCTCCGCCGTTTCACTGTATGGCGAACGAATGAATGTATCGCGGAAGCTGCGAACACGAAATGGATAAAACGGCAGCAAATACGGATAACCAAACGACTGCAGCCGCCCTAAATGAATGAGCAGTCCACAGACAGCAAAGATGATGCCGATCCCGCCCCAGAAAGCGGCAAACAAAATAAACGGGAACCGGATAAACCGGATCGTGTTGGACATTTTGAAAATCGGCGTTGTAAACGAAGCGAGCGCCGCCAACGCGACGACAATCAACAAAATCGTACTCGTCAGCCCGGCATCAACGGTTGCTTGCCCGATGACAATCCCACCGACAATTCCGAGCGTTTGCGCGACTTTCGTCGGCAGCCGCGCCCCGGCCTCGCGCAACAGCTCAATCGTAATTTCCAAAAACAGCACCTCGAGCATCGGCGGAAATGGCACGTTCGAGCGTGAATAAATGATCGGGCCGAGCAAGTCTTCGGGAATCATTTCATAATGATACGTCAGCACCGCCACATAAATCGGCGACGCCAACACCGAAAACGCAACGCCGAAAAACCGGATGAGCCGGAAAAACGTACCGAGCACCCATGGCAAATAATAGTCTTCCGGCGACGTAAAAAAATCGAAGAGAGCGGCGGGGCCAATCACGGCATACGGGGAGCCGTCGCAAAAAATGGCCACCTGCCCCGACACAAGCGCATAAATGGCCCGGTCGATCCGCTCGGTCGAGATAAAAAGAGGAAACGGTGTCCGCGAATTGTCCGCGAGCAGCTGATCCAAAATAGCGTTGTCAAACACGACGTCAAAATGAATGGACTCAAGCCGCTGCGTCACCGTTTGAATGACTTCCGGATTAGCGACACCGTCGATGTAGGCGATGACCACTTTCGTTTTCGACATCGAACCGATCGACATTTCCCGAAACACAAGATTTGGCGTCACCACTTGCCGGCGGATGAGATGCAAGTTGACGCCGACATTTTCCACAAATCCGACTTTGGGCCCAACGACGCTGAATTCGTTTTCCGAATCATTGTTTTCCCGAAGCCCCAAATTTTCAGCCGCGGCGCCCATGAGCGCCGCTTTGTTCGGTTGCTCGCGGAATGTAACAGCGACAAACCCTTTCAGCACCTTCTCTTCAATCAGCGCCGTGTCTTCGCTCACTTCAATGCGCTGAATCGGCACGATTTGCTGCAAGTCTTCCAATCGGACGTTCGGATGCTGGGGAATGTCGTTTTGCAAATGGCAAAAAATCCGCTCTTGCAGCACTTGCGGATCAACGAGCGAATCGAAATAGTAAATCGACAGCTCCTTGCCTCCGACAACAAACGACACTTCGACAAAATCGCTCGATTGCCGAAGCTTTTCCCAAAGTTGCGAAAGATTCCTCTGTGCGGGGCGCTTTTTCTTTTTCTTCCAAAACGAGAACCAACCCACGATGATCCCCTCGCCTTTCCGTTTACGGCATAGTCTTCCAATCGATCGATATTTTTATGCATCCCCCTTTCATCCTATTGATTCGACAAAATCTTCTATATATTATTGAAAATAGACAAATAAAAAAAGGAGAATCGTCTATGAACAAATTGACGAAACGGCGCCGGGCAAAACAGGCGTTAAAAAAAGTAACAGCAACGGCGGAAGCACTGCGGCGGTCCATCGACCGAACGCGCCCGCTTGAAGAGCAGCTCGACCGCATCCGCGCCTTGTTGGATGAACAGCTTGGCCATGATGAATATTTTGTTCTTGTCGATGAAAACGGATACGGACTCGTTCATACGAACCGCCTCCGCGAGGGAAGGGTGTTTGCCGACCCGGTCGGGCTGGCTGCCGCCCGCACGAACGAGCCGCTCTTGCAAGTGTACGAACGCGATACAGGCGAAGTGTTGATTGACGCCAGTTGCCCGCTTTGGACGGAGCCGGGCGGAAGGCGGATCAATTTGCGGATGGGGCGGCTCATGCACCGTCCGTATTTGCAATGGGCGTTGGCAAGCATCGCCATCGCGCCCGCAGCCGTTGGGCTGGCCGCTTCCATCGCAGGGGCGCCGCCCGTTTTTGCCGCGCTGTGCGCCGCTGCGGTTGGGCTTGGGCTTGGCGCCGCCTGGCATCGGGCCATTGCCGCCCAGCTTCGCCATTGGTACAGCGTCACCCGCACTGTCTCCTCGGGTCAATTGCGGACAGAAGTGAAAACGACGGGAAAACGGGATGAATTTCATCAAATCGCCTACGAAATCAACAAAATGATTCTCGGCATCCGCACGATCATCAATGAGCTTGGCAAAGCGGCCAAAACGGTGCATGATGTCAGCCATGAGCAACAATTGGAAATGCGCCGCCTCTCTGAATCGTTTGACGAAATCGCCGCTGCTGTTGAAACGTTCCGCGAAGGGGCGAAACAACAAACGACCGCTGTCGAACAAGCGGGTGACGTCATCGGGCAGATGGTGGAACGCGTGCAACTCATGCGGGCCGCCGTTGAACGCGTCGTACGGCAAGCGGGCGACGCTTGGTCGTCAGCAGCAGAAGGCATCCGCCTCATTGAGGAAACGAAAACAAACATGGACGCGATGCAGCGCGGCATCGGCGAAATGACTGCCCTCATCGACAAAGCAGCCAATGAAGCAGCGCGCGTTCATGAGATGATCGCCGCCATTCGCACGATCGCCAAACAAACGAACTTGCTCGCCCTAAACGCCTCGATCGAAGCGGCGCGGGCCGGTGAAGCGGGCCGCGGTTTTTCGATCGTCGCCGAAGAAGTCCGAAAGCTCGCTGAAGATACAAACGCGTTCGCCGCTGAAATTTTTGCTTCGCTCGACGCCATGACGAACGCGCTCAAAGAAACGGTGCAAGCTGTACAAGGAAGCGGCCTCCGCGTTGAAACAACGAAAGACTCTCTTTGGAAAACAGGGGAAACGTTCACATCGTTTCAAGGCATGTTCGCCCAACTGAACGACTTGCTTCAGCAAAACGAAGCGTATGTTAACGCCATCACCGCCGATGGCGAGCAGCTCGGCGGACTGATGGAAGACGTACGCACCGTCGCCGCCGATTTTTCAAACATGGTGCAAGAAACGGCGGCTGGACTTGAGCAACAAACGCTCGCCCTTCACCAGCTGGCTCGGGAAGCCGACACGTTGGCTGCAGCAGCGCGCGATTTAGAAAAAATGATCGCCCGCTTCCACTCATAACGAAACGAAGCCCTTTCGTCCCCCTTCACCAAAAAACTTTGGGGAACGAAAGGGCTCATTTACCGGCGCGGCAGCTGCCGGCGCCAAAGAAGCCACAACAGCACAAGACTCATATAACCAAACAGCGGATAGATGAATGACAGCAGCTCCCCGTAATGAAACGGGCTGACCGCCGCAAACAGCAAAACGAGCAGCACGCCCAGCCATTTCCCGCCAAGCGGCGCCCAAACGCGCACTTGACGTGCGAGCCCAAACATGCCGCCGATGACCGATGTAAAAATTTCTCCGTAAATGACGACGACATAAAGCCAATACAACACAGTAAAAAACGTATGAACGACTTCGGCCATTGGAATATCATAATCGTCCTTGTGTGGAAACGACAGCAGCACCATATGGTTCAACAGCAGCAAAACCGTCAACACCATTCCGCCTAACATCGCTCCGCGCCTCACCGCTCGCTCATCGGTCGCTTCGCGGGCGATGGGGACAAGCACCGCTTGGGCCATCGCCAAGTTAAAGGCCGCATAGGAAAACGGGGACAACATCGCCTTGAGGGAATAGTCCACCGCAGCCATGTCCGGACGGCACAAATCGCCAGCCACGATTGTTTTCACAAAGGCGATGGCGCTGAACAGCACCATCATCGGCGCGACGAACACGTTGACGCCAAACAGCCCTTTGCGGTCAAACAACATGACAAGAAGCGCCAAACCGAGCGTCAGCGTGACGCCCGCCTGCCTCGGCCAGCCGATCTGCTCTTCAAACACCGCACCCGCCCCGGCGATCATCACCGCCGTCACCCCCGCGATCATCACCGTCATCACAAGCGTCACAAACGGACTCAACATTCTTCCGAACAAATAGCGATTCAATTCATCATAGGACGCGGCTCCAATGCGGCGCGCCATCACCATCAGGCGCGCGCCGCCCCATGTGAACAAAACGCCGCTGACCGCCACCCCGATCGTCCCAGCCATTCCGTAGCGGGTAAAAAATTCAATAATTTCCCTGCCAGTCGCAAATCCCGCTCCAATCACCGTGCCGACGTAAACAGCGGCGATTTGCCATGCTTCCGACCATTCCGCTTTCTTCTTCACTGACTGCCCTCTCCTTCTCCTTGTCCGTTGCTTTACTTCCATATATATGTCCGCAGCGGACAAGAAAGACGAGTAGAAAAAAAGGATGCCTCCCTCGGCATCCTTCGTTACTGAACCGTCACTTGTTCGACTTGATGTTCGTGCAGCCCGCCGCTTCCTTCGACGTGCACTTTCACCGAATACGTTCCTTTGTTGGCAAACGTGGCCATTGCTTCGTATTCGCCGTTTCCTTTTTCATCTGCATCCACAAATTCATGCTTATTGTCCGCCTGCCAAATCTCAAAGCGAACGGTGGCGTTCGTAAACGGCTTCCCATCTTTGGTGAGGTGAACGGTCAATGCCGCCGGTTTTCCGGCTTCGAACGAACGGGACGACAGCGAAATGGCGACGGCGCCATGATGATTTTCTTCAGCACTGCCTTGGGAATTTTCGCGCGCACCGTCGGCCGTCGCCGCCTGTTCCGGGTTGCCGGCGACAATATCTTTTTTCGGCATGTTATGCATATCGCGCGCCGTCACATGGGCGACGACCGAATATGTTCCCGCTTGGGTAAATGTTTTTTCCACCGAGTAGCGGCCATCGCCGTCATGCTTCGCTTCAAGCATTTCCCGCTCGCTGCTTCCGTGTTTCCATACTTCAAACTTGACTTCGCTCGCATCGTCCACTTTTTCACCGCCGTACGTCACGACGCAGGCGAGCTTGGTCGGTTTGTTCAAATCGATGTGATCCGGAACATCCATTTTCACTTCAAGCACGGCCGGCGTCTCGGCTTGCTTGTTGTGATTTGTACAAGCAGCCATGATCATCATCCCCAAAAGTACAACAGCAAACGCGAAACCAACATGTCTTCTCATCTTCACCTTTCTCCTTTTTCCTTCAAATTCATGATCATCGTCAGCACCAAAGACGGAGTCTTTTCCGCCTCTTTTTCTGTTTTTCACTTTATCATAGCTTTGCCGCACCTACATTAGTATTCACCATTTTTTCAAAAACATTTCATCGTTATCACAATTTTTTTGTACAAAACACTTGAAAGTCAAAAAAGGTCAAAGTATAATAAAGTCAGAAAGTCAAAGAAAGTCAAAGTCAAAACCTGAATAATGGAAAAGGGGGTATGCTTCATGCGCTGCCAAGCATGCCAACAACGTGAAGCAACGGTGTTTGTCAACTTGCAATGGAACGGTGAAAAACAACAACTTCACCTGTGCCATGAATGCTATGAAAAACAAAAACAACAATTGTCGATTCCGATGATGAACTTCGGCTTTTCGCCGTTTTCCTTTGATGACTTCTTTACTAGCCCGTTCACAGCCGCCAACGCGGGGATGAGCTCGCCAGAAACGATGGCGAAACGCCCGCAAAGCCATAGCGGCGGATTTTTGGATCAGTTTGGCCGCAACTTGACGCAAATGGCCAAAGCGGGCTTGATCGATCCGGTCATCGGCCGCGACAAAGAAATTGCGCGCGTCATGGAAATTTTAAACCGCCGCAACAAAAACAACCCGGTGTTGATCGGGGAGCCGGGCGTCGGGAAAACGGCCATCGTTGAAGGGCTGGCGCTGAAAATTGCCGAAGGGCAAGTGCCAGAAAAACTGTTGAACAAAGAAGTGTACTTGCTTGACGTCGCTTCGCTTGTTGCCAACACCGGCATCCGCGGCCAGTTTGAAGAGCGGATGAAACGGCTCATCGCCGAACTGCAAGAGCGGAAAAACATCATCTTGTTCATTGACGAAATCCATCTGCTCGTCGGTGCTGGAGCCGCTGAAGGCTCGATGGACGCGGGCAACATTTTAAAACCGGCGCTTGCCCGCGGCGAGCTGCAAGTCGTTGGGGCGACGACACTCAAAGAATACCGGCAAATTGAAAAAGACGCGGCTCTTGAGCGCCGCTTCCAACCGGTCATCGTCCACGAGCCGACCGTTGAGGAAGCGATCGCCATCTTAAAAGGCATTCAGCCAAAATATGAACAATTCCATCATGTCCGCTATACGGACGAGGCGATCGAAGCGTGCGTGAAATTGTCGCACCGCTACATTCAAGACCGCTTCCTCCCGGACAAGGCGATCGACTTGCTTGACGAGGCCGGCTCGAAAGCGAACTTGCGCCTCGGCCCGACCGATGAAAAGCAACTGCAAGAGCGATTGATCCAAATCGCGAAAGAAAAAGAACAAGCGGCGAAAGAGGAAAACTATGAACTGGCGGCGAAACTGCGCGCTGAAGAGCTGAAGCTCGAAAAACAACTCGAGCAAGGCGTCAACCAAGAACGCCCTGTCGTCGATGCCGCCGACATCGAACAAATCATCGCCGAGAAAACCGGCATCCCGGTCGGCAAACTGCAAGCCGATGAAAAAGAAAAAATGAAACATCTCGAAGAAAACTTGGCGAAAAAAGTGATCGGCCAAGCGGAAGCGGTGAAAAAAGTCGCCAAAGCGATCCGCCGCAACCGCGCCGGCTTGAAAGCGAAACACCGCCCGATCGGTTCGTTCTTGTTCGTCGGCCCGACCGGCGTCGGGAAAACGGAGCTCGCCAAAACGCTCGCTGAAGAGCTGTTTGGCACAAAAGACGCCATGATTCGCCTCGATATGAGCGAATACATGGAGAAACATTCGGTCTCGAAGCTGATCGGTTCGCCGCCGGGCTATGTCGGCTTTGAAGAAGCCGGACAGCTGACGGAAAAAGTGCGCCGCAATCCGTACAGCATCATCTTGCTCGACGAGATTGAAAAAGCGCACCCGGATGTACAGCACATCTTCCTGCAAATTTTGGAAGACGGCCGCTTAACCGACAGCCAAGGCCGCACCGTCAGCTTCAAAGACACGGTCATCATCGCGACAAGCAACGCTGGGGTGACCGACAAAAAAATCACCGTCGGCTTTGAAAAACAAAGCGGTGGCGCATCAAGCGTGCTCGACTCCTTGAACGCTTACTTCAAGCCGGAATTTTTGAACCGCTTCGACGCCATCATCGAGTTCAAGCCGCTTGAAAAAGCGCACTTGCTTCAAATCGTCGACTTGATGCTCGCCGACGTCAAAGCGGCGATGCGCGAACAAGGCATTGAACTCGAAGTGACGGAAGCGGCGAAAGAAAAACTGGCCGAACTCGGCTACCATCCGGCCTTCGGCGCCCGCCCGCTCCGCCGCGTCATCCAAGAGCATGTCGAAGACAACATCGCCGACTGCCTGCTTGACGCGGATCAATCGGTGCGTGCGATCCGTATCGATGTCAAGGACAATGCCATTGTGGCGGAAATCGCCTAATTGTGGCTTAACGACCAACGCGCACACCTATATCATCCATCACCCGAATGACTCGAACATCGCCCCATCCCGTTTTCGGGGTGAGGAAGTGTTTTAGGGAAGAGCAGCAAAAAGAGCCGCCCCGAAGTTTGTATGTAAGGAGGAAATGAATCAATCAGCCCCTGCTTCTTTCGCTCAGAGGGATTGGCGCATCATCGCCATCCCTTTTTCTTTTTCCGTCTTTTCGCCAAGAACAATAAGATTTTGCTATAATGAAGAAAAACGCAAGGGGGTATCGCGATTGCCAAACGAAATGGAGACGATCATCATTCAGACGCTCCGCCCGGCTCTTCACCCGTTCGTCATCTACCTGTTCGGTTCAGCCGCCCGTGGGGCGATGCGCCCGGACAGTGATGTCGATATCGCCTTTGTCAGCGACGGCGAACCGCATGATCCGTATGAGCTGTTTCGGCTCGCGGGGCATTTGGCTGACAAGTTAGGGCGAGATGTCGATCTTGTCGATTTGCGCCAAGCCAGCACCGTGTTTCAAGCGCAAGTCGTCTCGACGGGAAAAGCCATTGATTGCCGCGACGAGCGGAAACGGGCTGAGTTCGAAATGAAAACATTGAAAATGTATGTGAAACTAAACGAAGAGAGAGCACCGGTGTTAAAACAAATTACGGAAAGCGGGAGCATATATGAAAAGTGATGTCATTTTAAACAAGATCAGCGTGATCGAACGCTGCCTGAAACGAATTCGTGAAGAATATAACGGCGATCCAAAAAATTTACAAAATTACACAAAACAAGATTCGATCGTTCTGAATTTACAGCGGGCGTGCGAGGCATGCATCGATTTGGCCATGCATATTGTGGCCGAGCAGAAATTCGGATTGCCGCAGCATAGCCGCGATGCGTTCGCCCTCCTTGAAGAGTACGGCGTAATCTCTCCTGCCATAAGCAAAAACATGAAGGCCATGGTCGGATTCCGCAACATCGCCGTTCACGACTATCAACAACTGAACCTTGGCATCTTGCAAGCCATCGTCGAACACCATCTTGATGATTTCAAACAATTTACGAAAGCCATCCTCGATTATGCTAAGAAAAACAGCTAGGCCGGCTTCAGTGCGGAAGCCGGCCGGTTAGCGCCGCAGACCGTTCATCAACACGTGAATCGTCCGCTCCATTTCCGCCTCATCGTCCCAATTGTGGTCAGGCAAAAGGAGAAAGCGGGCGGCCAAAAAGCCGGCGAGCGATGTGATCGTCAAGCGGATGACCGAATCAACCGGCAGCTCGGCCAACTCCCCTTTCTCTTGAAAATGGCGGACAATGCGGGCGAATTTTGGATACACGTGCTCTGTAAACACGCGTTGAAAGCACTGTTTAATCTCGGAATGAAAGGCGAGCTCCTGCCAAAGCACACGAATCGCTGGCAAATACTTTTTCACAAAGGCGTAGCGATTGGAAAACACCGCGCGCAAAAACTGTTCGTACGTCTCATATTCGTTGTCAAACACTTCACGGACAAACTCTTTCGCCAAAAACGGGGCGACGGACTGAAACAATGTCGGCGTGACGATCGCCAACAATAAGTCTTTTTTCGTCTTATAGTGGCGGAAGATCGTGCCTTCCGCCACCCCGGCCTTTTTGGCGATTTCACTCGTGGAAGTCGCCGCATAGCCTTTTTCGGCAAACATTTCCACTGCGGCTTCCAAAATTTTCAGCTGCTTTTCACTGAACTGCCCTTCCTTGCCGCCGATTTGCAGCAGCTCTTGAATCCATGGATGCTCACTCATGACTCTACTCCTTACAGCTTGCGGTATTTTTTCAGCGCTACTACATTTAATAGCATAAACAGCAACGTAAAGCCAAGCAGCACGTACACATCCACGGCGATGGCGCCAAAGCCCTCTCCCCGCACCATAATATCGCGCAGCGCATCCGCCCCGTAGGTGAGCGGCATGATGACGCTCAGCGAGCGAAGCCATTCTTCCATCGTGTCAAGATTGAACAAGCCGGAGAAAAACACTTGCGGCACGACGACAAGCGGGATAAACTGCACCATTTGCAGCTCGTTGTTGGCGAACGCCGACAGCAGCATCCCAAGCGCAAGCGCCGTCATCGCCAACAAAAACGTAATGAGCAGCACATACCCGAACGAACCTTCCATCATCATGTCGAGCACATCAATGGCAAACCATGAAATTAAGCTTGCCTGAATCGTCGTAAACAATCCGAACCCGATCATGTAGCCGGCGACCATTTCCCAGCGCCTGAGCGGCGTCGCCATCAGCCGCTCGAGCGTCCCGTTCGTCCGCTCGCGCAAAAATGACACTCCAGCAATCAAAAAGACAAAAAAGAAGACGAAAAAGCCGATCAGCACGGGGCCGAAATAATCAAATGACGCCATGTCGCTTGATCCGTGCCAATACGTTGTTTTCAGCTGAAACGGGGGCTTGGGCGCCATGGACTGAAACGCCTTTTGCACCGCGGCCATCACCGCCTGATTGGCCGTCGGGTCGCTTCCTTCCAGCGTAAGGTGCGGAGCGCTTCCGCTCATGTCAAGCCACGCGTCAATGTCTTGATCGTCCAGCTGCTTTCGCGCTTGTTTTGCTGACAGCTCTTTCACGTTCGCTCCTGCTTCTTTCAACTTGTCAACAACCACCTCAGGCACGTGTTCGCTGACGGCAATGGCTGGTTTGTATTCTTCGCCATTAAACACCAAATCCATTAACAACAAGACGAACATCGGCGCGACAATCATGAGCGCCAGCGTGCGCTTGTCGCGGAAAAACTGGCGGATGATGCGGACGACAATGGCCAACACTCTCATCGACGGACACCTCCAAACGTCAAAAACGCTTGCTCAATCGTTTCCGCGCCTGCTTCCTGTTTCAATTCATCCGGGCGGCCGACGGCGATCAGACGGCCTTCGCGAATCATGCCAAGCCGCCCGCACTTTTCCGCTTCATCCATCACATGGGTCGTGACGACAATGGTTGTGCCGCGCTGGCGAATCCGCTCAAGCTCCGCCCAAATCGATTGGCGCAGCACCGGATCGATGCCGACCGTCGGCTCATCCAAAATAAGCACGTCCGGTTCATGAAGCAAGGCGATCGCCAGCGACAACCGACGCTTCATCCCTCCTGAATATTGGTGCACCGGCTTTTTTCGATCATTCGTTAAGTTGACAAGCGCCAACATGTCATCGATCCGCTCTTTTTGTTTTTTCCCTCGCAACCCGTAGATGGAAGCAAAAAATTGCATGTTCTCCAGCGCAGTCAATTCTCCGTACAGGGCATCCGACTGGGCCATAAAGCCGATCCGCTTCATGGCGCCAAGATTGGGCATATTCACGCCGAGCACGCGAATCGTCCCTTCGCTCGCTTGATCAATGCCGGCGATCATGCGCACCAACGTCGTTTTTCCTGCACCCGACGGGCCGAGCAGACCGAAAATTTCTCCCGCGCGGACATCCAACGACACATCGTGGATGACTACTTTTTTTCCAAACCGCTTGGAGACACGCTCGACTTGAATACATGGATTGGCGGTCATTGCTTTTCTCCCCTTTGCATAGTAGTGAGTAATCACTCATATATAGTATAAAAAGATAAACCTTTTTGTGAAGTGAGTAATCACTCACAAAATACATTTTTTAAGCTGCCGACGGTTCGGCAGTCCACCTACTGTTCCATCAATTGGACGTCTCGCCAGCCGTAGCACCACTCCCATAATGCTTTTCCACCGATTTCCACCCTTTCCTCGGCCAGTTTTTCACCGCCAAGCCGTTCGTAAAAACCGCGTGACGGATTGTCGGCAAGCACCCAGACGACCAGCGAATGAATGCCTTTTTGCGCCAAATGGCGGATCAACGCTTGAACGAGTTGCCGGCCGAGCCCTTTTCCTTGCACCTCTTTAAGCAAATAAATCGCATACAGCTCCCCGTCATACTTCGCTATCAGACCGTCGGCTGCCCGATTTGGTCCGCCGGAGACGAATCCAACGACGCGTCCGTTTTCCTCGGCGACAAACACGGAATGGTCCGATTGGCTGAGCACCTTCTCCCATAACGTTTGTTTTTCTCCCACTGCCAACGTCTCCAAGTACGCGTCCGGCACGATGCCGCTGTACGTCGTCTTCCAACTTTCGACGTGGACCGAAGCGATGGCCAGTGCGTCGACCCATGTGGCTTTACGGATCATCGTTTTCCCCCTTTTCCCCAGTTTGATAGAAGTTTTCAAATTGAACGCTCTCCCACCTACGCTTGAGCTTTGAGGTGAGAGATTGTTGGAAACACCCGCCCCACAGCAGGCTGTCAACCAAGCCATCCCCACCCAACACGTGGAAGTGGGGGTCTTCTCGGCGCGAGATGATAAAGAAAAGCAGGGCGGTGCTGTTCCCGCCCGCCTTCTTTGCTTCTTTTTACAAGGCTTTGTCATCGACGCTGTCCAACCACCGCTCGATATGGCCGACGACCGAAGCGACCGCCCCGTCAGCAAACGGCGACTTTAGGTTGGCGCTTTTGACGAGCTCAGTAAACGGCCGGCTGCCGCCCAATCGGCAAAGCGCCACATAGTCACGCCAGGCTGATTCCCGGTCTTCCTGCGCCCGCTTCCAAAACTGGAACGCGCACACTTGCGCCAATGTATAATCAATGTAATAAAACGGGTCGGTGTAAATGTGCCCTTGCCGCTGCCAAAATCCGCCGCGCTCAAGGTAGTCATGGCCGGCGTAGTCTCTTGTCGGCAAATACGCTTTTTCGATGTTGCGCCAGACACTCTTCCGCTCAGCCGGCGTCATATCCGGGTTCTCGTAGACAGCGTGCTGAAATTCATCGACTGCAACGCCGTACGGCAAAAACAAAAGTGCGTCGCTCAAATGGGCGAACCGGTATTTGTCGGCGTCTTCGCCGAAAAAGAGCTCCATCCACGGCCATGTGAAAAATTCCATGCTCATCGAATGGATTTCACACGCCTCAAGCGTCGGCCAGTTGTATTCCGGAATGTCGTAATGGCGGCTCTCATACACTTGGAACGCATGCCCAGCTTCATGGGTCAGTACGTCAATGTCGCCGGACGTTCCGGTAAAGTTCGAGAAAATAAACGGCGCCTTATAGTCATCGATATAGGTGCAATAGCCGCCGCCCGCCTTTCCTTTTTTGGCGACGAGGTCCATCAATTCATGTTCGACCATATAGCGGAAAAACTCTCCTGTTTCCGGCGACAGCTCTTCATACATGCGCCGGCCGTTGTCAACAATCCAAGCGGCGTCCCCTTTTGGCGCCGGGTTGCCGCTCGGAAACATGAACGGCTCATCATAATACGTAAGCCGGTCGACCTGAATCCGCTGCCGCTGGCGCTCGCGCAGCTTTGCTGCGAGTGGGACGATGTGCGTTTTCACTTGCCGGCGGTAGCCTGCGACCATATCGGCATTGTAATCGGTCCGGCCTAAACGGGCATAGCCGAGTTCCACAAAGTTTTGGAAACCGAGCTTGCGGGCGATCGCCGTGCGGACGTGGACAAGCTCATCATACAATTCATCGAGTTCTTTTTCATAGTCCATGAAAAACGAAAATCGTGCCTCACTCGCCCGTTGGCGCATCGCGCGGTCCGGCGACTCAACAAACGGCTGCAGCTGGGCAAGCGTCCGCTCTTCCCCTTCAAACATGATTTTCGCCGATGCGATGAGCTTCGTATATTCGCTTGCCAGCTTGTTTTCTTTTTGCAAGTCCTCTACAATCGCCGGTGCGTATGTTTTCAGCTGTGTTTCGGCCAACGCAAACAGCTGTTTCCCCCACACTTGTTCCAATTCAGCGCGGAACGGCGAGGAAACAAGCGCGCGGTAATAATCGTTGACAAGCCCCTTGACGATCGGCTCCGTTTCATCGAAAAAGTCTTGTTCTTTCTTATAGAACTCATCGTTTGTATCGATCGTATGGCGAATATGGCAAAGGTTCGCCATCGTGCTGTAGCGGCGGCGCAGCTCATTGATCCGCTTCATCGCCTCGTGTTGCAAGGCGGCGCTCCCCGCACGGCGGAACGAATCAAGCGCTTCTTGAAACGATGCCTGCAATTGAGTGATGTCCGGCCGCTCATAACGAAACTCAGAAAACTTCATGCTCATCCCCTTCTTTTTTTCACGGAATATGATGATGGGAAAAGATCCATCCCCAGTGAAATGAACCTTTTCCATGTTTCACTGACCAATTGTATATTCGTCGAACTTCAAAAATATCCTCCTTTTCCAACCCCTTAAATACACTTCCATTTTACCCCACACAAACAATACGAAGCAATGATCATGTCTGGTATGTAGAGGAGAGTGTCCATGAAAATCCAACGTCTTGACTCACTCTTCCAACCAAAAGATATTGACGGTTTTTGTCGAATTGGGTAATATAATGTCGGCAACCATATACCCCCTCTCCACTTTAATGGGATAGAGGTTGCGGTGAACAAAAGTAGCGCTGCCGAGGCTCGGAGCGGTCCATGACGCAGCGGGAAAGGGTTCACCGCCGAAGTTTGCGGCGCGCTCCGGCGGCGCAAGCTGGGCCTGCGGCCGAACAGGTGCAGGACTGCCATCGCCTACGGCGGTGGAGCGCTATCGCCATTCAGTTGGATGCGAACCGATCATGCACCCGCTGAAGAGGCGCGGGTGCTTTCTTTTATTTTTGCTTATTTTCAAGGAAGGAGCGTTTTCATCTTGGACAATCAGCGAAAACTTGGAATTTGGGTATTAACGGCGCTCGTCGTTGGCAATATGGTTGGTTCCGGCATTTTTATGCTGCCGCGCTCGTTGGCGGAGGCGGCGAGCCCCATCGGCGTGATGCTCGCCTGGCTGCTGACCGGAGCCGGCGTTCTAATGACGGCGCTTGTTTTCGGCAACTTGGCAATCCGCAAGCCCGACTTAGGCGGCGGACCGCAAATTTACGCGAAGGAGCTGTTTCCGAAAGGCTCCAATCTCTCGATTTTATCGGGATTTATGTCATCGTGGGGCTACTGGGTCGGCAACTTTGCCGGCAATGTCGCCATCATCACGACGTTTGCGAGCTACTTGTCGACATTTTTCCCTGTATTAACGAGCGACAAAACCGTTCTCACGATGGGCTCGTTTACGCTAAAGCTTGGGAATTTGCTTACCTTTCTCGTCTGCACGGCGCTTCTTTGGGTGATGCACGCCATTATTTTGCGCGGCGTAGAAGATGCCGGCAAGTTGAATTTCGCGGCGACAGCGGCGAAAGTGCTCGGCTTTTTCCTGTTTATTGTCATTGCCTTGTTCGCTTTTGACAGAGCGGTCGTCGGTCCGCTTGATGCCCCGCGTTATGACGGAGACGGACAGCCGCTCGGCCTGCTTGGACAAATTAACAACGCCGCGTTAGCGACGCTTTGGGCGTTTGTCGGTGTTGAATCGGCGATGGTGTTCGCTTCCCGCGCGCGCAAACAGGCGGATGTGAAGCGGGCGACGATCGCCGGTCTTTTGATCGCTTTGGCCATTTATATTGGCATCAGCTTTTTGGTAATGGGCGTCTTGCCGCAACGCGAACTGATTCAATCGGAAAAACCGCTCGTGGACGCCATCAATGCCATCGTCGGACCGGCGGGCGGCTACGTGTTGGCTGGCCTTGGGCTGATCAGCTTGCTTGGCTCGACGCTCGGCTGGATCTTGTTGAGCGCCGAAGTGCCGTACCAGGCGGCGAAACAAGGGATGTTTTTGCCGGTTTTTTTGAAGGAAAACAGAAAAGGGGCACCGAGCTTCTCGCTCACATTGTCAAACGCGCTGGCGCAATTGTTCATTTTCTCGACCATTTCCAACTCGATGGCAACAGCGTTTGACTTCGTCATTTACATCGCCACGCTCGCTTATCTCGTTCCATATTTGATTGCTTCCATCTTCCAGCTGAAGCTCACGCTCACGGGGGAAACGTATGCGGCAGGACGGGAGCGGCTCGCTGACGGCATCGTTGCGGCGCTGGCAACATTGTATTCCGTCTGGGTCGTCATCGCCGGGACGGCGGATATGAAAACGTTCCTGCTGGGCGTTGCCTTGCTGGCAAGCGGCGTGATCTTCTACCCTCAGGTGAAAAAGGCAGTGCAGCAGGCAAATGAAAAACAAAAACTGTCGGCATAGCTAAAAAACGGACGCCTATCGTTTGGGCGTTCGTTTTTTTCTGTTTTGGGGCAGGATCTTTTCTTTCGTAAGACGAAATATACAAGATGGTTCCATTTTTGAAGGAAAGAGAGGTCTTGCTGATGAACAACAACGAGCACCTGACGAAACGCCGCGGCATGACGGCGGAAGATTTGCTTCGCCTCCGCTCGGTGCGCGACCCGCACTACGCGCCGGACGGGACGCGCGCCGTGTTTGTGGAAAAATCGATTGATGAGGAAAAACAATACCGCTCCCATTTATGGATATGGGCGGCAGACGGCTCCGTCCGTCAATGGACGTTCGGCCGCTGGCGCGACATGAAGCCGCGTTTTTCCCCAAGAGGTGAAATGATCGCCTTTTTATCTGACCGCTCCGGACGCACACAGCTTTGGCTTTTGCCCGCCAATGGCGGTGAGGCGCGCCAACTGACGTTTTTCAAAAACGGTGTGCGCGATTACGTTTGGTCGCCGGACGGGACGTTTCTCATCGCCCTAACGACGCTTGGCGACGAAGAAACGATCGAAGACCGAGAAGAGCAGAAAACGGCGGAACAAAAACCGGCCGATTCGAAGCCGCGCGTTGTGGAACGGCTCTATTACAAATCAGACGCGTCGGGTTTTCTTGACGGCAAGCAGGACGTGCTGGTGCGCATCGATGCGGCGTCAGGAAAAAGCGAAGCGTTGACGGGCCGCGAGGAAGAAATCGGTTCGTTTGCCGTTTCCCCAACCGGACGGACGCTCGCCTTTGTCGCCAACCGAAACGATGATCCAGACACAACCTTTACGCGCGACATTGTTTTGCTTGATCTCGAATCGAAAGCGGAAACGAACTTGACGAACGGATGCGGCACATTCGCTTCGCTCGCCTGGTCGCCGGACGGAACGAAGCTCGCCGCCATCGGCCATGATCTTGCTTATCTCGGGGCTACGCTTCACCGGCTTTACGTCTTTGAGCCGGAGCGTGGAACGAAGCGGGTGTTGACCGCCGATTGGGACGTCCATCTCGGCGATGCCATGGTCGGCGACACACACGCTGATGCGAAAGGGCCGGGACCGATTTGGGCGAGCGACGGAAGCGGCCTGTATGTCACCGCCTCGGAGCGCGGACGCGTCAACTTGTATTTCGTCCCGCTCGACGGCCCGATCGTTCCGGTGATCGAAGGCAACTTCCATTTATACGGTTTAGCCATCCACCCAAGCGAACAGCAAGCCATCGCCGCCATGAGCGAGCCGACGGTCATTGGCGATTTGTATATAATCTCGCTTGAAGACGGAACGAAAACACGGCTTACGCGTGCCAATGAAGCGCTCGAAAACGAAGTGGTGTTCGCCGATGCCGAACCGTTTACGTATCGATCGGCGGATGGTTGGGAGATTCAAGGCTGGATCATGAAACCGCCCGGGCTTGGCGAAGGGGAAAAGGCGCCGCTTGTCGTCGAAATTCACGGCGGGCCGCATGCGATGTACGGGTTTACCTTTTTCCATGAATTTCAACTGCTCGTTTCGCGTGGTTATGCGGTCTTGTTCACGAACCCGCGCGGCAGCCACGGATATGGACAGGCATTCGTCAATGCCGTGCGCGGCGACTATGGCGGCATGGATTATGAAGACATTATGGCCGGCGTCGACGCCGCGATCAGCAAGTTCGACTTCATTGACGAGACACGGCTTGGCGTCACTGGCGGCAGCTACGGCGGGTTTATGACCAATTGGATCGTCGGGCATACCGACCGGTTCAAAGCGGCTGTCACCCAGCGCTCGATTTCCAACTGGCTCAGTTTCTCCGGAGTGAGTGACATCGGCTACTTTTTCACGAAATGGGAAGTCGGCTGCGACATCTGGGAAGACGCGGAGCGGCTTTGGCATCATTCACCGCTCAAATACGTCCAAAACATGCGCACACCGCTCTTAATCTTGCATAGCGAGCGCGATTACCGCTGCCCGATCGAGCAGGCGGAACAGCTGTTTATCGCATTGAAACAACTCGGGCGGGAAACGAAACTTGTCCGCTTCCCGGACGCCAACCACGATTTGTCGCGCACCGGCAACCCGGCGCTTCGCCTCGAACGTCTTCGCCAAATCGTCGGTTGGTTTGATCATTATTTGAAAGGACCACTGGATTAATTCGAAAGGAGACGCGCCATGCACGCTCTTGTCATCGGCGGGACAGGCATGTTGGCTGATGTGTCGCTTTGGCTTGTGCGGGAAGGATATGATGTGTCCGTCATCGCCCGCCGCTACGCACGGATGAAGCAGCTCATCGACCGCGCTGGACCGATGGCATCCATCAACCCGCTTCTTGTTGATTATCGCGATCAAGAAGCGTTTTGTTCTCTGATTTCCCGGTCCATCCAAAAAAACGGAACGTTTGCTCTAATCATTGCGTGGGTGCATACAGACGGAACCCAGGCGCTGTCCACTGTCATCCAAAAAAATAGCGGACATCCCGGCTCTTGGCGGTTGTTTCATGTGCTCGGCAGCCGCGCCGATCCAGCCGAAGCGAAATCGGAACTCTGTTTGCCTGTCGCTTGCCTTTATCGGCAAGTTCAGCTCGGTTTTGTCGTGGAAAAACACGGTTCGCGCTGGCTCACCCATCAAGAAATCAGCGGCGGCGTCATTGATGCCATTCGGCGTGATGCGCCGTTTCATCTGGTCGGCACACTAGAGCCATCCAAGAAACGCCCGCGTTAACGGAAAGCGCCCTCTCGGGACGAACGAGAGGGCGCCTTGTCTCCCATTGCTGCGGATGATTTCACGACGGAAGCAGTTCGACATAATCGCCGGTTTTCAAGCCAGCCGCGTTCGCTTCATCCGTGTCAATGTGCATATCTAAAGCAAAATCTTCGCTGACGCGGACGATGACTTCATCGAAAATGAGCGCCCGTTCCCCTTGTGTTTTCACTTTCACGACTTGTTTGTCGCAGACGCCAAACGTTTCCGCATCTTTCGGCGTCATATGAATGTGCCGCTTGGCAATGATCACCCCTTTGTCGACGGTCACCGTCCCCTTCGGCCCGTGAATCGTAATGCCCGGCGTTCCGTCAATATCGCCGGATAAGCGGACCGGGGGCGCGACGCCGAGCTTGAAGCTGTCGGTTTTCGAAATTTCAAGCTGCGTCAGCGAACGGACCGGTCCGAGGACGCGGACGTTTTCAATTTTCCCTTTCGGCCCTTCGACCGTCACCGTTTCCTTGGCGGCGAACTGTCCGGGCTGCGACAACGGCTTGAGCACCGTCAGCTCGGCGCCTTCGCCAAACAGCGCCGCCATATGCTCTTTCGATAAATGAATGTGGCGGTTGGACACCCCAACAGGAATCATCAATGGTGATCTCTCCTTTTTCTTGCAGTGTTATGTTCTTTATATAACGTATCCATTTTCGGAAAAATTAAAGAGACTGACGCGAGGTCAGTCTCTGCTTTTTGCGCCGTAGCCTAATTTTTTCAGCAATGCAATCGCCTGTTCCTTTTCTTCCGGCGTCAGGGCCGCCACCGTTTCATGGATGGTCTCGGCATGTTCGGGAAACACGCGCTGGATGAACCGCCGGCCGCTGTCGGTGATCGACGCATACGTCACGCGGCGATCCCGCTCACAGGCGCGGCGGATGATCAAGCCTTTATTTTCAAGCTTGTCGATGACATACGTGATGCTGCCGCTGGCGAGCAAAATTTTTTCCCCGATTTGCTGGAGCGGCTGATCGCCTTTATGGTAAAGCAGTTCGAGCACCGCAAATTCGGTCGGATTCACGCCGAACGCTTGAATCGACTTGTTTACTTGGTCGCTGACCGACCGATATGCCCTCGATAACACGATGAATAATTTTAATGACTGCTGCAACGCCTGTTCCTTTTGTTCCATAGCATCCAACCCTTTAAAGTTGACATTTTCTTACTTTCATTATACTGGAACAGCAAATTCCCGGGCAACCGTTTTTTGTTTGCGATGATGCATTTTCCTGGTTCACGGCTTTTCCTTCGGCTATGATAAATTTATTATAATGTCGGCGCTTGGGCGACTGTCACATTCCGATGAATGATGCATATGTGAAGAAGGAGAAAAGATGTCAGGGAGGGAAGTAGATGAACCAAGTGTTGGCTGGAAGCGTGCTTTCCGCCTTATCCACCGGGCTTGGCGCCGTGCCGATTTTGTTTATGGCCAAATCGCTCACCCACCGGTGGCGTGACGTACTGCTGGCCTTTTCCGCCGGCATTATGATGGCGGCTTCGATGATGAGTCTCATTCCGGAATCGTTAAAATCAGGGGGCTTCAGCACGTTAACAGTAGGGCTTTCCGCTGGCGTACTTATTTTGACGTTGCTTGAAATGACCGTCCCCCATATTGACTTGGAACATACAAAAAGCGGCTTGCAATTTGATGAAAAAGCGATGCTCATTATTGCCGCCATTACGTTGCACAATTTGCCTGAAGGTCTGTCGGTCGGGGTCAGCTACGCCTCCGACAGCTCTTCCCAAATCGGCAATTTAATCGCCCTGGCGATTGGCTTGCAAAATGCACCGGAAGGGTTTTTGGTCGCTTTGTTTTTAATCAACCAGCAAATCGGGCGCTTTAAAGCGTTTGTGATCGCCACGTTGACCGGAGCCGTGGAAATCGTCACATCGCTGCTCGGTTTTTACTTAACCTCCCTTTTTCGTGGGCTCGTTCCGTACGGGCTGGCGTTCGCCGCGGGGGCGATGCTGTTTATCATTTACAAAGAGCTCATTCCCGAAAGCCATGGCGATGGAAATGAACGGACATCGACGTACGCGTTTATTGTCGGCATTTTGTTTATGATTTTTCTAACACAATCGTTTTAACGAAAACAACCCCGCTGCCTGTATATAAGCAGCGGGGCGTTCATTGTTATTGGACGGCTTCCTCTTTTTCTTCATATGGATGAGCGACCCAGCCGGACGGGTCGATAAACAAGCGCACCGCAACGACCCGACGGTCATCCATGAGCGTAAAGTAATGCGGATTCCCTTCCGGCACGGAAATGACGTCGCCGGCTTCAAGCTCTACATCAAAATAGCCGGTTTCTTTGTCGCCTTTGATGATGAAAATGCCATGGCCGGCCGTAATGGCGCGCACTTCATCTTCCGTATGGATGTGCACTTGTTCAAATTTTTTCAGCAACTCATCCAAGTTCGGCGTCGCGTCGGACAGAGCGACGATATCCCACGTTTTGTAGCCGCGGCGCGCCGCTAAATCTTCAATTTCGTCTTTGAACGTCGCTAAAATTTCATTTTTTTCTTCATCTGTCAGAACATATTTATCGCGCAAATGCTCCGGCAGTTTCGTGATGTCCCAATGTTCATACAACACCCCTTGACTGTTCAAAAACGCGCGCACATTGTCTTCTCCTTCAATCACTTGGCCCGTTTTTCTCACTTTGATGACTGCCATTGTTCACATCCTCCTTTGGAAAAATGTATATGGATTAGCCAACCGGCAGGCCGGCCCGCTGCAAAAGCAGCCGCTTCACCTGCCAGCGGAACAAAAACTCCCATGCCTCCAAATGTTTTTTCGCTTCAAACGCTGTACGCCCCCAGACCGTGATGCCATGGTTTTGGATCAACACGGCGCCGGCGTCGCCATGGATATAGTTCGCAAACTCCCGAGCGAGCGTTGGAATGTCGGCGTAATTGTCAATGATCGGGATGCGCACGGCGGCATTTTCTTCCCAAATGCCGAACGCCTTGATGATTTCCTGGCCGGAAAAGACCGCTTCCCCGTTTTGCGCATACAGTTCAGAAATCAAGTTGTTGTCGACCGTATGAACGTGCAAGACGCAGCCGGCATTCGTCCGTCCGTAAATTTCCGCGTGCAAGAGCGTCTCGGCCGAGGGCTTCAAGTTTGTTTCCTCCGCCGGTTTTCCGGCGGCGTCAACGAGCAGAAAATCCTCATCCGTTTGCTTCCGCTTATCCTTGCCGCTCGCTGTCACCAAAAACGTCAATGGGTCGTCCGTCACCTTGATCGACAAATTGCCGCTTGTCGCGAAAAACCAGTCGCGGGCGGCGAGCTCAGCTTTCACTTCCGCGAGCTCGTTCCACTTTTTCACGACAATGCTCATACGATCACCTCCATTCGCTGCAACGCATCAATCACGTCAAAAAACGTTGCAAACGGCGCATGCGGCAAGCCGAGCTCTTGGCATTTTTGGAGCAGAAAATCGCGCGCCAGCACGTAATCCGCTTGCTTCGCCACCGCTAAATCCGTAATCGAATCGCCAATGACGACATGGTATCCGTCCGGGCGGGCAAGCTTGCGAAGGAGCGATGGCTTGCAGCAGCCGCAGCCGTTTTGGCACTCACCGTCGCACGCATGCGGCCATGTGATGCGGATCGTCTCACCGCTGAAATCGGAGCCGTTGCAAAAAATGCGCTCCGGTTCAATGAGCCCTTCAAGCAGCGGATAGACAAAAAAGTCGATGCCGCCGCTGACGATATAAAGCGGAATGCCTCGCTCTTTCGTAAACGCGACAAACTCTCGGAATCCCGCGCGCAACCGAGCGGTGCGCCGCAGGAAATCCACAATTTCATCCTTCAACGTGGACGGAAGGAGGGAAAACATCTTCCCGACTCCTTCCTGAACAGAAATGCGCTCAGCGAGAATGTCGTCTTTTAACGCCTCCCACTCCGGCGGGGCGAACTGTTTCATAATCGCGATGATGTTGTCGTTTTCCGTAATGGTGCCGTCAAAATCACAAAAGAGAACGAGCTGTTTCGTCATGCTTCCACCTCAACGACGCCCCAGCGGTCGATCGCTTTTTGCAGCGCTTCGTTTTCTGCAGCCGCCTCACGAAGCGGACGGCCGGCCAACACCGCGTCGATCGCCGCGCGAAACGCCCGGCCGCCCCCGATCGCCCCGTCCGGATGGCCGTGAATGCCGCCGCCGGCGTTGACGATGGTGTCAAGGCCGAAATCGCGGATGATGAGCGGCACCAATCCCGGGTGAATGCCGGCCGACGGCACCGGAAACGCCCGGGCAAACGGCTCTTGGTCGTCGGTGAGCGCCCTTGCGATGCCAAGCGCCTGCTCACGCTCCAAGGCCACGCTGCCATACGGCGACGGGAACAGGACAAAGTCGGCGCCGGCGAGCCGCAAAAGCTTTCCAAGCCAAAGCGAAGGCGCCACCCCATAAAATTCGGACGTCGTAACAGCGCCGCTGAACGCCGGGTGAGCCATAATCGGCACCGCAATCTCCTCATCCTCGCGCAACGCCTGCAACACGTCAAGCCCATAAGCGAAGACGTTAAACAACAGCACATCAGCGCCAAGCTCGGCGGCTCGTTTCGCTTTGTCCTTTAACGCAAACGTTTTGCCGGTCAAGTTGACGGCATACAACGTCCGCTTGCCTGTTTGTTCGTACACTTCCTGAAGCGCCGCCTTGCCCTCGGTGATCCGCTTTTCAAACGGAAGAAGTTCGCTGTCAAACAAAATTTCATCGTCTTTGACCAGGTCAACGCCGCCGAGCGCCTGTTTTTTCAATTCCGACGTCAAGTACGCCAAATCGCGGCCGATCATGCCTTTAAAAATGCTCATCAACAGTGGGCGGTTATGCACCCCGACTCGGTCGCGAATGCCGTCGATGCCAAAGCGCGGCCCAGGAAACTGTCGCTTCCATTCATCCGGAAACTCTAAATCAAGCAGCCGCACTTCACCGTCGAGCGACAGCTTGCCGAACGTCGTGACCAACAATGCCGGCAAATCGGCGCTGAAGTTGACTGTCGGGTAGGCGATTTTGACGATCGCCCGCTTCAGCCGCTTGCCGAAATAGGCGTTTACCCGCTCGCTTTCGCCAAGCTCTTCAATAGCGACGACTTCCCCTTTATGTTTGCGAAGCTGCTCCTGCTCCAACGCCGGCAAGTCGGTCCACGTGCCGATCGTCAAGCCGAGCGCGATCCCTTCCGCCTTTTTCCGAATGTCTGTTTCATCATGAAGCAAATACGTTGCCATCACTGCACTCATCGTTCATCCCTCTCAATCTCGAAATAAAAACGCCTCTTCATAAGAAGAGGCGTCACTCATCCATGGCGCTCTTCTTATCTCTCAGCGTTTCCGCTGCAAGAATTAGCACCGTGCTTGGCGCGCGCCAAGCCGGTTGCCGGGCTTCATTGGGCTCGTCCCTCCGCCTGCTCTTGATAAGAAAGCCTGCTCGTTTATGCACTTGTCAAACAATTGGCAAATTTACTTTGAATTATGACATCGCCGATTGGCGTTGTCAATCATTTTTCAAAAATTTTTTTCGAACAATCCAAGGCGGCCGATCCGCTCCGCTGCTTCGCGAAGCCGCGCTTCATCGGTCAAGAGGCCGACGCGCACATACCCTTCGCCGTGCTCGCCGAACCCGATGCCTGGGGCGACGGCGACATGCGCCCGCTCAAGCAGCATGTCGGCAAACTCAGCGGATGATATGCCTTTTGGCAGCGGAAGCCAGGCGAAAAACGACCCATATGGCGCCGGCGCTTCCCAACCGATCTCGCAGAGCGCAGCGATGAACGCATTGCGGCGCGCCTCATACAATGCGACCAACTCCGTGACACAATCTTGCGGACCAAGGAGCGCCGCGGCGGCCGCTTCCTGGATGGCGCCGAACAAGCTGACATACAAATGATCCTGCAAAAGCTCAAGCGCCCGAATGATCCGCTCGTTGCCGACGGCAAACGCCACACGCCAGCCGGCCATATTGTATGTTTTCGAAAAGGTGTAAATCTCGACGCCGACGTCTTTCGCCCCATCGGCTTCCAGGAAGCTGACCGGTTTCCGGCCGTCAAAGCCGATCGCCCCATAAGCGAAATCGTGCACGACGGCAATGCCGTGCTTGGCGGCAAACGCCACCGTCTCCGCGAAAAATTCCTTTGTCGCCGTCGCACCGGTCGGATTGTTCGGATAGTTTAAAAACATGAGCTTCGCTCGGTCGGCCACTGCCGCCGGAATGGCTTCATAGTCCGGCAAAAAACCGTTTTCCGCAACAAGCGGCATCATTTCCATCCGCGCGCGGGCAAGCGCGATCCCCGACCAATAGTCCGGATAGCCCGGGTCCGGGACAAGCACCACATCGCCCGGGTTGACGAGGCAAAGCGGCAGCTCGACAAGCCCGGCCTTGCCGCCGAACAAAATGGCGACTTCGCGGTCTGGATCGACGTTCACCCCGTATTCACGCGCGTAAAACGCGGCAATGGCTTCTTTCAAAAAGAAGTAGCCTTGAAATGGCGAATATTTATGGTATTTCGGATTGGCCGCCGCCCGCTGCATCGCCTCAACGATATGCTTTGGCGTCGGCTGATCCGGGTTGCCTTGCCCTAAATTGATCACGTCGCATCCGGCCTTGATTTTCTCCCCGACTTTTGCGACAAGCGAGGCGAAAAATTGCTTTGGCAGCTGCTCAAGCAGCTCGGAAAAAGGAATTTCCATCGTCATCGCCCACACCTTCTTAAAAAATTCTTGAAATTCTAGTGCAACATCATATATCGTAAAAAGCAAAATGTAAAGCAAAATTTTTTCGAGGTGAAAACTCATGACGATCCGCATCGCCTGCCTCCAGCTTGATATTGCGTTTGGCGACCCGAACGAAAACGAACGGTGCGCGGAAAGCGCCATTGAATCGGCCGTCAAGGACGGCGCGAATATCATCGTGCTGCCGGAATTATGGACGACCGGCTACGATTTGACGCGCCTAGATGAGATTGCCGACGAAGGCGCCGAACGGGCGAAAGCGTTCGCCTCCCGCCTAGCGCAAGCACACAACATCCATCTCGTCGCCGGCTCGGTCGCTAAAAAAACAACAACCGGCGTGACGAACACGATGATCGTGGCCGACCGGAGCGGTCAAATCGTCGGCGAATACAGCAAACTCCATCTGTTCCAATTAATGGATGAACATTTGTATTTGCAGCCGGGAAGCAGCTTAGGCTTGTTTTCGCTCGACGGGCTTGCATGCGCCGGGGTCATTTGCTATGACATCCGCTTTCCGGAGTGGATTCGCGCCCATGCTTTGGCTGGGGCGGAAGTGCTGTTTGTCGTCGCCGAATGGCCGCTTCCCCGCCTGCACCATTGGCGGACGCTCTTGATGGCGCGGGCGATTGAAAACCAATGCTACGTCGTCGCCTGCAACCGGGCTGGCCGCGACCCGAACAACGTCTTTGCCGGCCATTCGCTCGTCATCGACCCATGGGGCGAAGTGATCGCCGAGGCGGACGAGAAGCCGGGCATTCTCTCGGCCGACATCGATCCCGCACTCGTTGCGGACGTCCGCGCGCGCATCCCGGTGTTTGCCGACCGCCGGCCGCACGACTACGAAGCGGCAAAAAATTTTTTCAAAACGTATTGACAATCGATTGATCGACCATGTATCATTCGAATCAAACAACCAAACGATTGACAACATCGTGAAAATTGCAAAAACTGAATACGAGAAATCGGTACTCTTATCAAGAGTTGGCTGAGGGAATTGGCCCAATGAAGCCCAGCAACCGACCGTAATACTATCGTGAGATAGGGCGCACGCCAAGGGCGGCGCCGGAAGCGTCATGCTTCCGCAGGGCACGGTGCTAAGTCCAACAGAAAGACCGATGTCTTTCTGAAAGATAAGAGGCGCGAAGAACGAATGAATCTTCAAGCCTCTTTCCGTATGCGAAAGAGGCTTTTTCATTTGCCGGAAACGCCGAGATTTCAGCGCCGCGTCAGAACCGGCATTTGAAAACGAGCGAAATGAAAAAAGGGGGAACAAGGAAATGACCACTGTTCAAACATCGGTTTACGAACCGCTGACCGAACCGAAGGCGGTATCTCTCGCTGTCCGCCTCGGCCTATTCCGCGACGGAGCGCCGCTTGCCTGCCGCGAGATCGGCGACGGGAACTTGAACCTTGTTTTTCATATCGTCGATCAAGAAACGAAACAAGGCGTCATCATCAAACAAGCGTTGCCGTACGCCAAAGTGGTCGGCGAAAGCTGGCCGCTCACGTTAAAGCGCGCTGTCATTGAAAGCAACGCGCTGCGCACGTTTGCGAGCTACGTGCCGCAATACGTGCCGAAAGTCTACTATTCTGACGAATCGCTCGCCATTACGGTGATGGAAGACTTATCCCGTTTGCAAATCGCCCGCAAAGGGCTGATCGAAGGGAAAACGTATCCGCTTTTGTCCCAGCATATCGGCGAGTTTGTCGCCAAAACGGCATTTTATACGTCTGACTTCGGCATGAACCAGCAAGAGAAAAAGAAATTGGCGCAAAGCTTCGTCAATCCGGAACTGTGCAAAATTACCGAAGACCTCGTCTTCACCGACCCGTTTTTTGACCACGAAACGAACAACTTTGAAGACGAATTGCGCCCAGACGTTGAAGCGCTTTGGCGCGATGACCGACTCCACCTAGAAGCAGCAAAGCTGAAGCGCAAGTTTTTAACCGAAGCCGATGTGCTCTTGCATGGCGATTTGCATACCGGCAGCATTTTCGTAAGCGCCGACGAAACGAAAGTGATCGACCCAGAATTCGCCTTTTACGGTCCGATCGGGTTTGACCTTGGCCAATTTTTCGCCAATTTGCTGTTAAATGCGTTGTCCCGCTCTGAATTAGAGCGCCAACCGCTCTTTGACCACATCGACCGGACATGGGACGTCTTTGCGTCCGTGTTCTCAAACCTTTGGCGCACCGAGAGCGTGGAAACGTACGCCGCGACGCCGGGCTTGCTCGAGGACGTGCTCCGGCACGCGTTCATCGACGCCGTCGGCTTTGCCGGCTGCGAAGTCATCCGCCGGACGATCGGCCTCGCCCATGTGGCGGACCTTGACGGCATCGAGCACAAAGATGAACGGCTTGTTGCCAAACGGCATGCCCTCCGTCTCGGCCGCCGCTTGATCATTGAGCGCCGCGTGTTCACCGGAACGGAAGACTTCCGCCGCCTGTTTGCCGAAACGGAACAATAATGCCATACAATCGTCCGGGTCTCGACGCAAGCTGCGCGGCGCTGACCCGGACAAACCAAAAAAAAAGAGAAAGGAAGATGGCGATGAGCACCTTTGCCATCCCACGCTCCGTTGAATGGCGCGAGACGCATGTGACGATTTTAAACCAGCAAAAGCTTCCATCCATCATCGAATATATCGACTTGCACACTCTGGAAGACGTCTATGAGGCGATTGCCACGCTGAAAGTGCGCGGCGCGCCGGCGATCGGCATCACCGCCGCCTATGGCCTGGCGCTTGCCGCTTTACGCTACGACACCGAATCGCTCGATGAATTCCGCCGTCGCTTGAAACGAGATCGTGACTACCTAGCCAGTGCCCGGCCGACTGCCGTCAACTTGTTTTGGGCGCTCGATCGGCTCGTCACCGCTGCGGCCGACGCCCTTTCCGTCAACGAGGCCAAAACGACGCTCGTCCACGAAGCGATTCGCATTCAAGTAGAAGACGAGGATGTGTGCCGCCGCATTGGCGAGCATGCCTTGTCGCTCTTCAGGCCCGGCGAGCGGGTGATGACGATTTGCAACGCCGGCTCGATCGCCACCGCCCGCTACGGAACGGCGCTCGCCCCGTTTTATTTGGCGAAAGAAAAAGGAATTGAACTATCCGTTTACGCTCTCGAGACGCGGCCGGTGTTGCAAGGGGCGCGCCTGACCGCTTGGGAACTGATGCAAGCGGGCGTTGATGTGACGCTCATCACCGACAACATGGCAGCGCAAGCGATCAAGGCGAAAGGCATTGGCGCCATCATCGTCGGCGCCGACCGGATCGCGCAAAACGGCGATACGGCGAACAAAATCGGCACGTTCGGCCTGGCCTTGCTCGCGAAGTCGTTTGACATTCCGTTTTACGTCGCTGCGCCGTTGTCCACGATCGATTTGACGACGAAAACAGGTGCGGACATCCCGATCGAAGAGCGCCATCCGGATGAAGTGACCCACATCGCCGGCGTGCGCATCGCCCCGGAAGGCGTCAACGTATACAATCCGGCGTTTGACGTAACGCCAAACGAACTCATTACCGCGATCATTACCGAAAAAGGCATCATTCGCGGCAATTACAACGCAACGCTGCCATCATTATTCACAAAGGAGGAGCAACATGAAACGATTTAAGGCCTTATCTTCCCTTTTTCTTCTTTTCTTTGCCGTGTTCTCCATCTTGGCTGGCTGCACACACGAGCAAGATGCCGTTAGCTCCAAGCCAGCCAACGGAGCCAAGACCACGAACAACAAAACGGAAACGACATCCAGCCACTCGACGGCAACAAGCGACGAGCAAGCGGCCATTCCTGAAAAGTTGAAAAAGCCGGTGAAAATCGTCGCCATTATGCAACTGTCCATCGGCACGTTCTCATCGCAATACATCGCCGGCGTCAAAGAACAAGTGCAAAAATTCGGCGGCGAGGTGCAAATTTACAACGCCGACAACGATTTAACCAAAATGGCATCGTACGTTGAGACGGCCATTACACAAAATGTGGACGCCATTTTGCTTGACCACGGCCGCGCCGATGCGCTCGAAGGCCCGGTGAAAAAAGCCGTCGCCAAAGGCATTCCAGTTGTGGCGTTTGACAACGATTTGAACATTCCCGGCGTCACCGTCATCGACCAAGACGACTACAGCCTCGCCTGGAAAACATTAAAAACGCTCGCAGAAGACTTAAACGGGGAAGGCAACATCGTCACGATTTGGGTCGGCGGCTTTACCCCGATGGAACGCCGCCATGTCATTTATGACGCGTTCAAAAAACGCTATCCGAACATTAAAGAAATTGCCAAGTTTGGCACGGCGAGCGCCAACACAGCTTTGGACACACAAACGCAAATGGAAGCGATTTTGAAAAAATACCCGAACAAAGGCGACATTGACGCTGTCTTCGCAACTTGGGACGAGTTCGCCAAAGGGGCGACGCGCGCCATCGAGCAAGCTGGGCGCACGGAAATTAAAGTGTATGGCATCGATTTGAGCGATGAAGACTTGCAAATGATCCAAAAACCAAACAGCCCATGGGTGGCGACAACGGCGACCGACCCAGCCGAAGTCGGCCGCGTCCAAGTGCGGTTCGCGTATCAAAAAATCGCTGGAGAAAAAACGCCGAACATTTACTCGCTTGAGCCGCATTTAGTGAAACGGTCCGATCTTCCGGACAAACAAGTGTCGATGAATGAGCTTTCGCAATACATCCCGGGCTGGGGGCAATCCAATGTCGCCATCTCGCCGTGGATGAAAACGTTGGAAGCCCAGGTGAACAAAAAATGAACGGGTTGTCAATGCGGGGCATGGAAAAATCGTTTGGCGCCGTGCGCGTGCTCGACGGCGTGGACTTCGACGTTCGTCCTGGCGAAGTCCACGCCCTTTTAGGCATGAACGGCGCCGGCAAAAGCACGCTCATGAACATTTTGGCCGGCGCCATTCCGCCTGACGCTGGTACGATCACGATCGACGGTACGATATACACGTTTTCATCGCCGCGCGAAGCAAAACAAGCCGGCATCGGCCTCGTCGTTCAAGAAGTTGACACAGCGCTCTTTCCCGGCTTGCCGATTTACGAAAATGTAGCGGCGGACGAGTTCGTCCATGTGAAGCAACGGCCGATTCGCTCGCTGCGTCAAGAAAAAGAGCGGGCCGCCGCCCTGCTTCGCCGCGTCGGCCTGTCGTTGCCGCCGACGAAATTGGTTCGCGACTGCTCGCTCCATGAAAAGCAGCTGATTGTGCTCGCCAAAGTGCTGTCATCCAACGCGCGCTATATCATCCTAGACGAACCGACGGCCGCCTTAAGCGAGGCGGAAACAAGGCGTCTGTTTGCCATCATCGATGAACTGAAGCAGCAAGGCGTCGGCTTTATTTACATCTCTCATAAACTGAAAGAAGTTCAGGAGATCGCTGACCGGCTGACGATTTTGCGCGACGGCCGCGTCGTCTATCACGGAGGCGCCCGCAGCCTGCCGCTTGAGGACATCGTCCTTCATATGACTGGAACGAAGCGGACCGCCGCCGCGAAACAAGCACGCACATACAGAAGCGACATCGCGTTTGCCGCCCGCGGAATTTTGATCGACAAAACCGGGACAACAGTCGACCTATACGCCCACCGCGGCGAAATCGTCGGCATCGCTGGCCTCGTCGGCGCCGGCAAGACGGAGCTTGCCGAAAGCCTCATCGCCCACCGGAACACATCCGGCGAGTGGGAAATTGATGGCAGACGCTATGTGTTCTCATCGCCTTATGAAGCCATCGACGCCGGCCTTTGCCTCATCCCGGAAGAACGGCGCAAACAAGGGTTGTTTTTGCCCGAATCAGTGAAAACGAACTTGACCGTCCGCCTTCTTTCCCGCCTGTCGCGCTGGCAATGGATCAGCTGGGCGAAAGAAGCGGCTGAAGCCGACGGGCTCGTCCGCTCGCTAGGTGTTCATCCGCCGTCAAGCACCACCGTCGTTCGCCACTTGAGCGGCGGCAATCAACAAAAAGTCGTCATCGGCAAATGGCTCAACACAAACGCACGCGTCTTTTTGTTTGACGAACCGACCAAAGGGATCGACGTCCATGCGAAGCAAGAGGTGTTTTCCATCATTCGCTCCCTTGCCGATGAAGGAAAAACGGTGCTGTACTTTTCCAGCGAATTTCAAGAGCTGCTTGACATTTGCGACACCATCTACGTGATGGTCGACGGCCGGCTGCTCGCTCGCCTGCCGGCCGCTGAATTGACGTATGAACAGCTTGTTTACTATTGCAGCGGAGGTGAGATCCATGAGCCAGCCAGCCGTTTCCACAACGCCGTCGAAAAAAACGGCGCCGTCCATTCTTGAATTGTTGTATAAACACGGCACCTTGCTGGCCATTCTTGCCGTTATCGCCTACTTCGGCATCACGCAAGACCGATTTTTTACGTATGAAAACTTCAGTGACATTTTGCGGTCCATTTCGATCGTGACGCTCGTGGCAATCGGCATTACGTTTTCGCTCATCGTCGATGGCTTCGATTTGTCCGTCGGCTCGACGGTGAGCCTAGCGACGATCGCGAGCGCAGCGGCGCTCGTCCTGTACCGCCAAGAAATTTTCATCACCCTGCTCGTGCCGCTGTTGCTCGGCATTGCTGTCGGGCTCTTGAACTCGTTGTTGATCGTCAAATTCAAATTGCCCGATTTGCTCGCGACGTTGGCGACGATGTACGCCATTAACGGCGTGCAGCTCACCTATACGAAAGGGTTTTCGATCTACAACGACATGCCGCTGCCCGATGGCGGCACGGCGCCGGGCAAATTCATTCCTTCCTTTTTATTTATCGGCCAGGGAGAGCTGTTCGGCGTGCCGTTTTCGGTCTTGCTTATGCTGTTTGTCGTCATTGCCGCTCATCTGTTTTTAACGTACACGAAACCCGGCCGCCTCTTTTATTTGACCGGAGAAAACCGCGAGGCGGCAAGGCTCTCAGGCATCCCGGTCAACCGCTATCGGACATATGCATACGTCATCAGCGGGTTTTTTGCGGCCTTAGGCGGCATCGTCCTTGCCTCGCGCATCGGCACCGGGCAAGTGTCGGCCGGCGCCTCGCTTTTAATGGACAGCGTCGCCGCCGCCTACATCGGCTTTTCCGTCTTTGGCGCCGGCAAGCCGAACGTCATCGGCACATTGTTCGGCTCGATTTTAATGGGCGTGTTGCTGAACGGCTTGACGATGGCAAACGTTCCGTATTACGCCCAAGACATTATAAAAGGCGCCATTTTAGTCGGCGCCCTCGCCTTGTCGCATTGGCAAAAAAAATAACGCCCGATCTCTGCCCCCGTGGATGGCAATCCTCGGGGGCAGACGCGTTTTTCTAGGCAAGCCGTCAGCCTCTTTTTCCGCCTGCTTCATTGCAGCATCCGCATACAACGCCTTCCAAACCCTTTGCCTGTTCCACGAACGCAAGAGCGTCATCTACGTAAGCGGCGCTCAAGCTCCAACAGCTTCGCCTTCACATCGGTGCGGCTTCCAGCATAGCCAATGAGAGCGCCGTTTTTGCCGACAACGCGGTGGCACGGAACGAGAATCGACAGTTCATTCGCCCGGTTTGCCTGACCGACGGCGCGCACCGCTTTCGGGCGGCCGATTTGCGCGGCGATGTCAGCGTATGTCGCCGTCTCACCGTACGGAATGCGGCAAAGCGCCGCCCACACCTCTTCTTGGAAGGCAGTTCCCTTCCACTTCAGCGGCAAGTCAAATGCTTGGCGTCGACCGTGGAAATACTCATCCAGCTGCCTAAGCGCGCGTTCAAGAAGCGGCGACCAGCTTTTGACAGCCGGATGTTCGCCGGCGAACGCGCGCCATTCTTCTGGAAACAGCTCGACTTTGACAATCGCGTCGCCGTCGGAGGCGATGTAAATGTCGCCGAGCAGCTCTGAGCGGTATACTGCATATTCAATCGTCATCGTCGTCCTCCCTTTCCATTCGTTCGATCGGCAGCGTGATATGGAACGTCGTGCCGACGCCGACTTCGCTTTCCACTTCAATTTTCCCTTGGTGCTCTTCTATGATTTTATAGCTGACCATCAAGCCGAGGCCGGTGCCGCGTTCTTTCGTCGTATAAAACGGCTCGCCAAGCTTTTTGATTTTATCTTTTGGAATGCCGCATCCTTGGTCGGTGATGGAGATGCGCACATAGCACCCGGCGCGGGTGATGCGCACCGTAATGTCCCCGCCTTTTGGCATCACTTCGATGGCGTTTTTCAAAATATTGATGAACACTTGCTTCAACTGATTCGGCTCGCAATACACCGGCGGCAGCCCGCGCTCGAAGTCGGCGATGATTTGCACGTTGTGCATCATCGCTTGGGCGCTGATCAAATCGATCGTGTCTTGCATAATTTTGCAGATATCATTTTGTTTGTACTGCACCGCCTGGGGCTTCGCCAGGACCAGAAACTCGGTGATGATCGACTCAATCCGTTTCAATTCCGACATAATGACATTAAAATACATCGAATAGTCGCCGTCAATGCTTCCTTGCAACAGCTGAATGAAACCCTTTAGCGCCGTCATCGGATTGCGGATTTCATGGGCGATGCCGGCGGCCAATTCCCCGACGACGTTGAGCGTATCCGACTTGCGCAGCTGCAGCTCCATCTCCTTGCGCTCGGTCACATCGCGCAGCATCATCATCCCGACGCCGGGAATCACTTCCTTTTTCAGTGAAAACTCAATAATTCTCCCTTTTCCCTCGTCGAAAAATTCGACCTCGCCGCTCGCTTCGCCGGTGCGTTGGCATTGTTGAAGCAGCTTGTTGAGCTGGCGGCGCGCCCGCTCCGGAACGAGCTCGACCACCATTCGGCCAAGCAGCGCCTCCTTTTCGACGGAAAAAATGCCGCAGACAACCGGATTGGCGTCGATGATCCGATGCTTGGCATCCCAAAGCAAAATACCATCCATCGCATGATCGAAAATGCTCCGGAACTTTTGCTCGCTTTCGCGCAGCTCGCGCTCGATTTTCCGCCGCTCGCTCACATTGCGGAAAATCGTCAAGTGGTACCCGTCGATCGCTCCTTTTTTCATTGTGAACTCGAGCTGCTTATCCTCACCGTTCGGCATATGAAACGTCAGCTCGTCACGGATTTCCCCTTTGCGCCGGAACTCGCTGAAAATGCGTTTCACCTTTTCGTCCCCATAGTCGACAAAATCAAACAAATTGCGGCGCACAAGCAAATTCAAGGGCAGCTCAAACGTCCGGCTCGCCGCCGGATTGGCGTTCAATATGTAGCCAAAATCGTCCCAAATGAGGATCGCCTCATGCGCTTGTTCGAAAATAGCCCGGAACCGTTCTTCGCTTTTTTGCAACTTGATTTCCATATTTTTTCTTTCTGTCACATCGCGCATAATGGCCATGTAAAACCCGCTATAGACGTTGGAAGTCGCCGTCAGCTCAAACATTTTCACCGTTCCGTCCGGGCGGACAAGCGACAACTCGCCTTTGGCCGTTCCCTTTTCTTTCACTTCCGCGAGCAGCCGAGCGAACTCATTGGCGCATTCACGGGCGACGAACTGCTGAAACGACAAATTGAGCAGTTTTCCTTTTTCCAAGTTCAAGCTCATCGAAAACGCCGGATTGACATCGATAAACCGCCCAAATTCATCGAAAATGACGATGCCGTCAACGGCGCGGTTGAATACGTCGCGAAACAAAAACTCATGAATGATGCGTTCGCGCTCAAGCGCCTTATGGGCTGAGATGTCGCGCATCATGACAAGGTCAAATTCGTCGAACACATCCTTTTTCATCGAAAATTCCACATGCTTCACTTTGCCGTCCGGCAGTTTGATGAGCAGTTCATCGCTGAACGAACCGAACTTTTGCAACATCGAGCGCTGAAACAGCAAAATATCGGGCGGCACAAGTTCGAGGAACGAAGAAAACGAATGGCCGATCAACGAAAACTTATCCATCTCAAACAGCTTGCACGCCGCTTCGTTCACATCGACAAATTCACCGTTTTTATTTAAAATCACGATCGCATCGAGCGACCGCTCAAAAATGATCGAATAACTGTTCAACCGCTCTTTTAACCGCCGATTTTCCTCTTCAAGCGACCGCACATCCGGCGATGCATTTTGTTCTTCCCGAGGAGAAAGGCTTTGGGCCATATCCATCTCTCCTTGTCTATTCAAACCATTCAACGAAATATATATTCGATGTGGAAAAATTTACTCCTCCCTTGATTTACGAAGATTTTTTAAAATTCTTTTCCACAATGTTCGACAAGTTTTTCTGCTTTTTCATTTGGCTAAACTGCATGATAGTCAACTCTCCCCCCTCGCTTAAAGCCAAATGAAAGCTTCCAATTGCATCTATAAATTATAGACAAAGGAGTTTTGCTGCTATATTATAGACAAAGGGGTTTTGTTGCGATGAACATCGTCTGTGCGACATTGAACGCCAAATACATTCATATGAATTTAGCCATCCGCTATTTAAAAGCATACGCTCAGCCCGAATTTGACGTCAAGCTTGTTGAGTATACGATCAAAGACCCGGTGCTGAACATTGTGACTGATTTGTACCAACGCCGTCCGGATGTCATCGGCTTCAGCTGCTACATTTGGAACATTGAAGAAACGATCAAAGTCGTCAAGCTGTTGAAAAAAGCAGCGCCGAATATTGTCATCGTCGCCGGCGGACCGGAAGTGTCGTACGATGTGCGTGAATGGATGGAGCGGGTGCCGGAATTGGATTTTATCGTCATCGGTGAAGGGGAAGAAACGTTTAAACAGCTGCTCTTTGCCTTAGAAGGCCGCAAAGAAGTGGCAGATGTCGCAGGGCTGGCGTTTCGCGATGGAGACCGCATCGTCATGAATCCACAACGGAACAAGCTCCGCCTTGCTGATATGCCGTCGCCGTTTCGCTTTCCGGAAGACATCCCACATCTTCCGAACCGGATCATCTATGTGGAGACAAGCCGCGGCTGCCCGTTCAGTTGCCAATTTTGCCTGTCCTCGATTGAAGTAGGTGTCCGCTATTTTGACCGTGAAAAAATCAAGGATGATTTACGCTATTTAATGAAACACGGAGCGCGGACGATCAAGTTCGTCGACCGGACGTTCAACATCAGCCGCAGCTATGCAATGGACATGTTTCGCTTTTTAATTGACGAACATGTACCGGGAACGGTATTTCAGTTTGAAATTACCGCCGACATTATGCGCCCGGAGGTCATCGAGTTTTTAAACAAGGAGGCGCCGCCCGGGCTGTTCCGCTTTGAAATCGGCGTCCAGTCGACAAACGACGAAGTGAACCGTCTCATTATGCGCAAGCAAAACTTCGCAAAACTTTCGCGAACGGTGACGATGATTAAAGAAGGCGGGAAAATCGCCCAGCATTTGGATTTGATCGCCGGTCTGCCCGAAGAAGACTACAACTCGTTCCGAAAGACGTTTAACGACGTGTTCGCCCTTCGCCCGGAAGAACTGCAGCTTGGCTTTTTGAAACTGCTGCGCGGCACTGGGTTGCGCCTGCGCGCCGAGGAGTACGGCTATGTGTATATGGACCATGCGCCATACGAAGTGCTCGCCAACAACGTCTTGTCGTTTGATGACGTCATCCGCATCAAGCAAGTGGAAGACGTGCTCGAAAAGTATTGGAACGCCCATCGAATGGACGAAACGATCGAGTACTTGGTGACCGATGTGTTCCCATCGCCGTTTGACTTTTTCCAGCAGTTTGGCACGTATTGGGATGAGCGCGGCTGGGCGCGCATTGGCCATCAGCTTGAGGATTTATTCCGCCGCCTGCATGAGTTTTTACGTACGTGTGCGCCAGATGCCCTGCCTGTCGCCGAATCGCTCATGAAATACGACTACTTGCGTGGACAAAAGCATAAGCCGCGCAAGCCGTGGTGGGAAGAAAAAACGGAGAAAACGACGCGCACGACCGTCTACCGCGCGTTGCTTGAGCGCCCCGAGGCGCTTGGGGAGGACTTTGCCGCCCTCGGGCTCGGGGAAAAGGAATTGTTTAAACATACGGTCGTTGAAATCGTGCCGGTCGATGTCGGCTGCTATATCGCCGCGAAGCAGCTCTCGTTTGCGCCAACGGCCATCGTCGCCTATTTCGACCCGTCTGGCACAGGAACTACGGTCTTTTCTGCACCGCTTTCCACCCTGTTTGCGTCATCCGCATCGGATTGAACGCCCAAGCGAAAAAGAGCGCTGTTTCCAGCGCTCTTCTTTTTCCGCCCACCGATCCAATCCCATCAAAACGGCGGCCTCACCGCGGCGGCTCTTTTTGTTTTGTCTCCTTCTCCTTTGCTTGCTTTTGCTCCTCGATCAGCCAAAACGGCTGATCACGAGCGAAATCGCCCCATTCAAACGCCATTTCTTCATTCGTTCGAGCGGGCCGCTTCTTATGCTCTTTACCCATCGCCGCCTCCTTGTCTCCCTTTTTTCGAATTGCGGTTCGCGCCGCGGATCATGTCCTCCTCGCCGGCATATTGTGCCGCAAATTCGGTATCCGGCAAACTTTCCGTTGGCGTTTTATTGTTGTTTTTCGCTGCGTCAAATTTCACTTTTCGCTTCATCATCGTTTCGTCTCCTCCTCATCAACCGTTTTCCGCTCATAAGCGACAAGCACAATTTCTTCTCCTGTTTCTTCACGCAGCCGCTGTTCGAGTTGCTGAAGCTGGCGAAGCGTCCCGTCATGAAGACGGGCGACTGGAAATGCGACGTTGGCCACACCCATCCTCCTTTCACATTTTTTCTTATCATGCCTCGTTCAGGTGCGTTTTATCATAGTTCCGAAAGAAGACTCCCACTTCAAGCAAAGCGAAGCGGGAGTAGTTCACGCGTCTCCATAGCCGGTACATCTCCCGTCTGTCATCATCCTAATGGAGTCTATATTTCCACCTATATGATGTACGTTTTTTTTATGGATATGCCGAATGAAAAAGGGCTGCCGCCAAAGGAGGACAACCTTCCTTTCGGCAAACAGCCCCTTTTCGCAATGATCGGTAAACCAGTATGCAAAATATCTGTTATTTTCCACCTGTGAATGAAATCCCTTTAATAAAATAGCGATTGAAAAAGGCGTAAATAACCAATACAGGCATGGTAAATACCATTGATGCAGCCATAATGTAGTTCCAGTAGCTAATATATTGCCCTTTGAAGCTGTTAAGCCCAAGCGGCAGCGTAAACAGCTGCGGATCGGACAAAATAATGAGCGGGCGCATGAAATCGTTCCACGAACCCATGAAGACGAAAATGGCTTGAGCCGCCAACGCCGGACGAGCGAGCGGAAGAACAATCCGGAAAAAGATCCCGAGCCGCCCGAGTCCATCAAGTTCTGCCGCCTCTTCCAACTCTTTTGGAAAGTTAATGAAAAATTGCCTCATCATGAAAATAAACGTAGCGTTCACCATCGTCGGCACGATCATTCCTTGATACGAGTTCAACCAACCGAGCTGTTTCAAAATCAAATAGTTCGGAATCATCGTCACTTGGGCTGGAATCATCAAGACAGCCAAAATGATCAGAAACAGCGGTTTTCTGCCGGGAAATTGCAGTCGGGCCAACGCGTAGCCAGCCATAGAGTTGAACAATAAATTCAGCACCGTCACAGTTCCCGCAACCACAACGCTGTTTAGCAGCCAGCGTGGAAATAGCTCCTGTTCGACAAAAATCTGCTTATAATTATCAAGCGTAAACTTTTTCGGAATAAAGGACATGGTTCCGCTCACAATTTCTTCAAGCGTCTTAAACGACGAAGACAGCGCCCATAAAAACGGAATCATCGTAATCACGGCATATGTGATCAAGACCGCATACAGCAACAGCTTTCCAATGCCCATTTTCTTTTTCATCCATGCTCATCCCCTTAATAAAGAGACTCTTCTTTTGACAACTTCCGTTGCAACAATGTCACGATGAAAATCAAAATCGCTAACGCAAACGCGAGCGCAGCGGCATATCCCATTGTCCCTAATGTTTTAAATGCATATTGGTAAATCAAAAGCACAACCGTCAACGTCGAGTTGTTCGGACCGCCGGAACCGCCCGAGAAAATATACGATTGGTCAAACAGCTGGAATGTCCCAATCAGCCCCATGACCACGACAAATGAAGTCACCGGCCGCAAATAGGGAACAGTAATATGCCAAAACTTTTGCCAAGCGTTCGCGCCGTCCAGCTCGGCTGCTTCATACAAGGAATCAGGAATATCTTGCAACGCCGCCAAATAAATGACCATAAAGTATGGGGCTGTCGCCCAAATGTTCATGATCATAATGGCATTCAATGCTACATCGGGATCGCCGATCCAGTTATATGTCGGCAAACCAACCGCTTTCAATACGTGATTGATAAGTCCATTTTGGTTGTACATCCACATGAAAATGAGCGTCAGCACGGCCGAGGACGTCAACGTCGGCAAAAAGTACACAATGCGGAAAAACTTTTGTCCCTTGAGCCCTGCATTTAATGTCGCCGCTAATACAAGCGCTAAAATGGTCTGGCATGGAACGACAATGACGACATATTTCAGCGTGTTCCATAACGCGATTTTGGCCCGAGTATCATCGGCCATGCGCTTGAAATTGTCCAACCCGACGAACTCAAACGAAGTCGTACCCAACAATTGCACTTTGTGAAAGGCCAGAAAAATCGCAAACAAAATCGGGCCGATAATAAAAAGAAGCAGCACAAATAAAGTAGGAGACAAAAACAAGTAGCTTGCCCCCGCTTCGCGCCACATTCGCTTCGTTGACATTCTTTTCATCTTATTCCCTCTCCTTGCCGAGAATCAAATCGCTGTTCCTCTCTTTCTAACGCAGCCAAAAATAGCTGCGGTTAGAAAGAAAGGAACAGCTCCCTGGCAGAGCATGACCCGTCTGCCAAGGGCTGATTCGCCTTATTTGCTTTCGATTTCGCTGTTCGCCGTTTTTTGTGCTTCTTTCAACGCTTCAGCAAGCGGACGTTCACCGAGGAAAGCGCTGACAAATTGGTTATTGAAGTTATTCGTAATAATCGGCAAGTTCGTTCCATTCTGCCATACGGTCGCATACGATGCGCCAGCGACAAGCGGTGCACGCAGCGGATCTTTGTCAAATCCCAATTCAGCAGCGACCGATTTCCGCGTCGGCAAAGCGTATCCCTTGCTCGTCCATGTTTTCATTCCTTCTTTTCCTGTCAAATACTCGATCAGCTTCCAAGCGGCTTCTTTCTTTTTCGAATCTTTGTTCATGACATAGGCAACCGTATAAGCCATAGTCGTTTTTTTGCCGTTGATCGTTGGAATTTCAGCCGTTCCAAATTCTAAGTTCGGGAACGTCTCTTGCAGGAACGGAATCGCCCAGTTTCCTTCAATGACCATGGCCGCCTTGCCTTGACCGAACATCTCGCCGCCCCATGTAGCCCCAACTTCATTAGGTTGGGCTGCCGACTTATCTTTTAAGTGCATATCAACGATCGGCTGGAGCGCCTCGACTACTTTCGGATCAGCGAAGCTCGCTTTATTATCTGTCACAACTTTGCCGCCTTTGGATTCAGCAATGTAGTATAAGCGAGCCAGTTCCGGAGCAACGCCAAATCCGTATACTTGTTTCCCTTTTGTCAGCTTCTTCGCCACTTCCCGCAGTTCGTCCCAAGTTTTCGGGACTTCAACACCCGCTTCTTCGAACATCTTTTTATTGTAAAACAGTGCTAGCGTCGAATAGTCTTTCGGGAACCCATAAATTTTTCCATCTTTCCCTTTAAACGCATCAAGCATCGGTTTTTCAAAATCGTTAATGTCAAAATCGTCCGTTACATATTTGTCAAGCGGCTCAAGCGCCCCTGTTTCAATCAGAGCTGGGGCTTCAAATGCATCAAGATAAAACACATCCGGCCCTTGCCCACCCGCTAAACGGGTTTTGATGACATCCATATACTGGTCGGCAATGACTTCATACTTGACCTTAATGTTGGGATATTTTTTTTCAAAATCATCCAACGTTTGTTTCAACAACTTTTGCTCCGTTGGATTGCCGCCCCAGCCAGCTAACGTGACTTCTACTTTCTCGCCTTGCTTACTCCCCCCGTTTGCCTTCTCACTTTTCTCACCACCGCCGCAACCGGCCAAAAGGCTGCCAAACAGCATCGTTGTGATGCCTAGCGCTGCCATCCACTTTGTTTTGCCCATGTAAACAACCTCCCCTAAAAATTGGTTTATATACACAGGGAAAGGAATGCTTCCCCTGCTGTTAACGAAGGACAATATCCCAACCCGTCGTATTCTCATCGATTTGGACATGGAAGTTATCCTGCTCACGGGTAACCGTCAATGACAATCGCCCGCCGCCGATTAGGATGTTTTCCACACGCAACATATTCATCGAATCAAGCAACGTCGGCGACAGATAAATATTCTTTTCCAACGCATTAGGAAACAATCCTAATAACGCCTGAACAAACACAAGCGGCGTCCCAGCCGCCCACGCCTGAGGCGAGCAGGCGACAGGATAGCGGACCGGTTTTCCCTCTGACCGGCTGTAGCCGCAAAACAACTCCGGCAAGCGATCATACTCAAAATGCATCGATGCTTCCATGAGTCCTTCAATGACCGTCTTTGCCTCGCGCCGCCTCCCCAGTTTGCTTAAGCCAAGCAAAATGAGGCTGTTGTCATGCGGCCAAATGCTTCCATTATGATAGCTCATCGGGTTATATCCCGCTTCTCCTTCGGCCATCGTCCGGATGCCGTAACCCGAAAACATTTTTTCCGAAAGAAGGGTGTCAATGACGGCATCCGCCCGCCTTCCTTCGAGCATTCCTGAAAACAGCACATGACCTGGGTTCGATGTAATCGTTCTGACAGGGGCTTTGTTTTCATCTAACGCAAGAGCATAAAATTTCCGATCTTCCATCCAAAACTGTTCTTCAAAGCGCTTTTTCAAAGCTTCCGCCTGCGTTCGAAGCGCTTCTGCTTTTTCCACTTCCTGAAGCTGTTCGAAAATGTCGGCAAGCCCCATTTTGGCTTGATAAACGTAGCCTTGGACTTCAACAAGGGCGATCGGCGCGCGGGCATACTCGCCGTTTTCGTGCACAATCGAATCGCCTGAATCTTTCCATCCCTGATTGGCAATCCCCTTGCTCGACTCCTGGAAATACTCGACAAATAAATCGCCGTCGCGGTCGCCATACCGGTCAATCCAATGGAGCGCCGCATCAATGTTGGATCGAAGCTGCCGGACGAGATCGAAGTTGCCGGTCCATTTGACATACTCCACCAACAGAACTAAAAAGAGCGGCGTCGCATCGATCGTTCCGTAATAAGGGGTAAACGGAATTTGATTCGTATTGGCCAACTCACCGAATCGGATTTCATGCATGATTTTTCCAGGCTGTTCATCGCGCCACGGGTCTACTTTCGTTCCCTGATAGCGGGCCATTGTCAACAACGTGCCTTTGGCTATTTCATGGTTGAACGGGAGCAGCTGCAAGGCCGCAATCAAACTGTCCCGGCCGAAGGGAACGCCAAACCACGGAAGTCCGGCCACCGGAAATGGCCCACAGCCAAGATCCGTAAGCAGCACCCGCAAATCCCCAATGCCCCGGCGGACTAAACGCTCAAACTGTCGTTCGTCCGTGATGACGTTCGCTGTTTCCCTTTCCCAACGCTGATAGGATTCTTGCAATCGTTGAAGCGCCTGTTCAGGCGGAATGACCTCCACTCTGCCTGTTTTGCCGGTGATCGGTTCGACCATCAACGTAACCGTCTGCTCTTCCGCCGGGTCGAGCGCAAAGTCAAAAACAATTTCTCCATGTTCCTTAACGGTTTTCTCCTCTCGATCCCAGCTGACCTTCGTTGCCCGTTCCACTCCGTCGGCTCCCTCGTAATGGAACGTGAGCGAACGTTTTCCAATGGTCTGGCCTGTCCGCTTTCCCACCTCTCCTGTCTGAAAGCCGCGAACGATAAACATATCGGCAAAATCGGCATCCATGTGCACGCTGATTTCCAATTGCACCGGCTTGGGATGATAATTTTTCAGCTTAATGGTTTCATAGAGCACACCCGCATAAATAAATCGTTTGCGCTCAATTTCAACGGATTCGCGCCACAAAATCAGCTCTCCGTCCCGTTCAATATGAGGGTTTGTCAATAAAATGGTAGCGACATAATTTTGCGCCGCATCAGACGCCAGCAGCACCGGTTCTTCCCCATTGATGCACAAACTCCATTTGCTCAAAAAACGGGTGTCTTTTGTATACAGCCCTAATCCGTACGGATGATGTTCAGGGATATTCCCGTCTTGATCTGTCAATAAAAACACATCGTTTTCTTTAATCACTCGATAATCCATGCTGCTTCCCCCTGATTCTAGGTTGTCATCATCGGCTCAACAGCACGATGTCTTTCCTGCGTCAATTATGCTTAAAAGCGAATTCCAAAACGTTTTCATTGATGATTCAAAAAAAGTCTGTCTTCATGACACCACAACAATCCGAAACGTTTTGGATCATAACTGAAACTGGCTCAGGGCGGTGAAAAAAGCCCTCATCCATCTTTTTTCACCGTCGACCCCCGTATTTTCAGTTCTGTTTCCAGAATCTTGACATGGGACTGAGCGTTGCCTTCCAACATATCAATCAACAGCTTGGCGGCCTCATATCCCATAGCAAATTTATCTTGGGCGATGGTGGAGAGTGCAGGCGATGAATAGGACGCTAAAATAATGTCATCGTAGCCAATCACGGCCACATCGTCCGGAACCCGCTTTCCAAGCTGTTTTACTGCCTTGATGACACCTAGCGCCATTAAATCGCTTGCACAAAAGAAAGCCGTAATTTCTGGATATTGCTGAAGCAGCCTCAATGCCTCCTGCTCCGCGATTTCTTCGCGGAACGCTCCATTGGCAATCCAATATTCGCGTACGGGCAAACCTGCTTCAATCAATGCTTCCTTGAATCCTTTCTCACGCTGTTCACTCACAAATGCGTATTCATATCCATTGATCATAGCGATCCGTTTATGCCCGAGCTCAATTAAATGACGCACCGCTTTTTTCGCACCCAGCACATTGTCCGTTGTCACATAGCCAACGGTTTTGGACTCGATGGGAATATCAATCAGGACACATGGAATTTCGCTTTCCACGACCTCATGCAAATACGGGTCATCCGTACGAATCCCTTGCAAAATCGCCCCATCGACGCGCCGCTCCCGACAAAGCTGTGTATACGTTTTTTCTCTTTGCTTGGTCGATGTCGTGCTGAACAGCACCATATCATAATCGACTTCACTGACATACTCATTGACGCCGGCCAGCACCTCAAAGGTAAAATTATCCTTGGCACTTTCCCTTGTTAATCCAGAAACGAGCAGCCCGATCGTCTTCGATTTATTCATGACAAGCCCGCGCGCCAGTGTATTGGGGCTGTAGTTCAACTGCTTCGCGATATCCATGATTTTTTGTCTCGTTTTTTCATTCACATCGGAATAGCCGTTCAGCGCGCGTGAAACCGTCGTAATCGAAACTCCCGCTGCCTTGGCAATATCTTTAATGGTTGTCACTGCCATTCCTCCAAAACGTTTTCGGTCATCTGCTCGTTTTCATTATAAACAATAACCGAAAACGTTTGCAATCTTTTTTTTAATGAAAAATTCCTCCTTTAATTCCCAACCATATCTCTTTGTTAGATCGTCCATACTAATCATACCTCATCAAAAAAACCATCAAGGAGGAATTTCATATGGCTCGTTCAAGCAACAAACTGCTTGTCCCAGGCATCGAACAAGCGTTGGAACAAATTAAGTACGAAATCGCCCAAGAGTTTGGCGTACAGCTCGGGGCTGGCACGGTTTCGCGCGCCAACGGCTCCGTCGGCGGAGAGATTACGAAACGGCTCATTGCTCAAGCACAAAGCGAATTGGCAGGACGAAAAACGGAATAAAGCCGAGCGAAATCACTCGGCTTTTTTCGTTTTGGCATCCATCGCTTTCAAATGGCGGTGGGCGTCGGCTTGGCGGCGATGTCCCTCCTTGCCGCTGTCGCCCCCATTCCCCTTTTTCTTTTCATAATGAGCGCCTGGCCGCAACGGACGGGCGTTCCCATGGCTTTTCCATTTCACATAACTCTCTTTTTCAGGAGAAAGGCTTCCTTTGGTCGGATGAGAATGTTTCTGCTTGCGCGGCGGCTGTTTTTCGTTTTTTGATGGCTTCGGGTTTGACTCGTTATGGTTCTGTTTCTTTGACGGCTGTTGTGTCGGTTGTTCTTTGGCCGCTGGCGTTTTGTTTTCTTTTTCTCCACCTTTGGCCTTATCTTTCCAACCTTCTCCTTTCCGGCCGTTTCCATCTGCCGAGCGGACAGATGCTGGCGCAGCCGGTTTCACCTTTTTCTCGATTTGCAATAGTTTTCCGGTTGTCATCCCCCGTTTGACAGCTTGGTTGCGCACTGCCATCGTACTATTGGCCGTGGTAATGACAATCCGGTCATCCGCCACTGACCGCTGGATTTCCGCGAGCGCTGCGGACAGCTTCCGCGCTGAAGAGGCGTCGCGCTCCCTCTCCACCGTCGTAATCAGCACTTCCCCGCCTTTCTTTAAATACCCCTTTTGTTCGCTTAACGCAATGATTTGTTTCGTTACCGAAGAAAACGGTTGACGTTTCCAGGAAGGAAGCGCCGCCAGCACCTTCTTTCCTTCCTCATTGTAAGCCTTCAGCGTCAACACGCGCAGCTCCGCGTCGACGCCCGCTTCCATGCTTGGGTTGATGTCGATCGACATGTAGGCGTACACCGCATTGGAAGGCCATTGAATCCAAGTCGCTAGAAGCACCGTGGCCGCCGTTAGAACGCTTATGAGCGCATATCGAAACGAACGGCGGCGAAACGGAAAAGGACGGCCAACCGCATTCGCTTTGACCTCTTCTCCAATCTCGCATTCTTTTTCTTTTTTCAATCGAAGAAATTCCCCTTCCGGCGTCAATACAGTGACGAACTCTTCATCCAACTCCAGCACAATTCCCTTTTTCACGATGAAAGCACCCCTTTTATATAGTCCTTCAAGTAAATGTAATCGCCTGCCAAAATGACCGCGACCGCAATAATGTATTTTCTGTTTCTCTCAATCGTCTTGCGGCTGACCGACGCCATCGTTTCCAGCTGTTTGATCGGCAGTTGCTTTTTTCGAAACAAAATACCAAGCCATTCGTCATTCGCAACAAGCAGTTCAGCCACACGAATAGCGTTGAGGCGGGCGTCTTTATGTTTTGGCGATTGTTCGACTAAATCGTGAAAATGAATGCCGAATTGTTTCAGCACTTGCTGGTAATGGAGAATTTCTTCCCGACGCTGTTCCTGTTCGATTTGCCTATAAAACTCCTCAACCGATAATTTCGCATCTACGTACGTTTGCGCCGCCTGCTCGCCGTTTTCTTCATCTTCGACATGCCATATGGCCTCTCGCGTTCTCACCTCTTTTCGAATGTAATCGATGAGGCGCCGCTTAATGAGCAGCTCCGCAAACGACAGAAAGGAACCTCCTTTGTGCAACGCATATTTTTCAATCGCTTCGTTAAAAGCGATCAGCCCGATGCTCGCCTCATCATCTTCCTCGCGGATGAACCTCTTGCATACACTTGAGACTGTTTTGACGATAAACGGCTTATATTGCCGGATAAGCTCATTGCGCAACGCTTCATTTCCCCGCTGAATTTCCACAACCGTCCGTTCAAGCGTTCTCTCTCTTCTTTTCAATAATGTCCCAAACACCCTTTTCACCCCGCTCATACAAAACCGGACTGACGCTCGTTCTTTATACTATTCGCACATCGCAATCCAAATATGACCGTCGTTCAAAGGGGATTTTTTTTAGCTGTGCAAGTGAACACAGGTCCCCAAAAGAGCCCAACGCCGCCGCGCCGAGCACACGCCTTCCATCGGCAAAAAATCAGGTGTTTTTCCCATCTAATGAAAAAGGGGTGAAACGCGGTGTTGCCGAAAAGTTTGACGAAATGGAAAAAGGGGCTGTTTCCCCATTGGGACAGCCCCCTTTCCATTATGTGGCCGCTCATCCAGCCTTTTCTTCCGTCCGTGCCATTTCATTCAGCTCACTATGCTTGCGGCCGTAGATAAAGTAAATCACTAGACCGATCAGCAGCCACGAGACAAAACCGATCCATGTCATCGCCGGAAGCTGAAGAACGAGGTAGCCGCAGAATAAGACAGCCAAAATCGGGACGACCGGGACAAACGGAACGCGGAATGCCCGCTTTAAGTCCGGCTGCGTTTTACGCAACACCAACACGCCGATCGAGACGGTGATAAAGGCAAAGAGTGTGCCAATGTTCGTCAGTTCCGCCAATTTGTTGAGCGGGATGATGCCGGCGAATACCGCTACAGCCGCTCCCGTCAGCCACGTATTGACATACGGCACTTGGCGCGTCGGGCTGATGCGAGCAAACACTTTCGGCAGCAAACCGTCGCGGCTGATGGCGTAGAAGAGACGCGTCTGCCCATACATCATCACAAGGAGCACGGTCGTAATGCCGGCGATCGCCCCGAGCGAAATAAAGCCCGCCACCCAGTCTTGGTGGATATAGTTTAACGCAAACGCCACTGGGTTTTTCACGTTGAGCTGCTCGTACGGAACGATGCCTGTCAATACGAGTGAAACCGCAATATACAACAATGTGCACACAAGCAACGAGACGATGATGCCAATCGGCATATCACGCTGCGGATTGCGCACTTCTTCCGCCGCCGTCGACACCGCATCAAAGCCGATGTAAGCGAAAAACACCGTCGCCGCGCCGGTCGCCACGCCAGAGAAGCCATACGGCATAAACGGCGTCCAGTTCTCCGGTTTGACGTACCAAACACCGACCGCCAAAAAGAGCAGCACAACCGCCACTTTAATGGCAACGATCACCGCATTAAAACGAGCCGATTTTTTCGCACCTAAATTCAACAAAAACGTAATGAACAGAACGATGATAATCGCTGGCAAATCGATGAACGTTCCTTTCGCCGGATCATACGCACTCGTTAGCGCCTTCGGCAGCTCGATGCCAAAACCGGCAAGCAGTCCTTGGAAATAGCCGGACCAACCAACAGCGACCGCCGACGAAGCAACCCCGTATTCCAAAATCAAATCCCATCCCAAAATCCAAGCGATGAGCTCACCAAACGTGGCATAGCTGTAAGTGTAAGCGCTCCCCGACACTGGCACAGTTGAGGCAAATTCTGCGTAGCAAAGCGCCGCAAACACACACGCCAACCCAGACAAAACGAACGAAAGAACGAGAGCCGGACCAGCATGTTCCGCCGCCGCCACCCCGGTCAAGACGAAAATGCCTGTCCCGATAATGGCGCCGATGCCGAGCATCGTCAAATCAAATGCGCCTAACTCTTTTCGCAGCGAAGCTCCTTTTGCCCCCGATTCTTTCATGAGCAACTGAATCGGTTTTTTACGAAACAAATTCATAGATGTCTCCCCTTGTCGTTTTTTGTAGAAAATTGTTGAATTTTATTGTCGAATACAGTTGTCATTCTACATGATCCTTGTTTTTTTGTAAAGTGCGAAAATAAGAAAAACAGCAAAAAATTTTTTCCGTTTTGTGCGGCAAAGCAAAAAATAGTTTTTTAAAATAACAAAAAATATTAATTTACAAATTTTTCAGATAAATATATAATGAATATGTGACAAATTTGTGACAGAAAGGAGGATGGTTCTTCCGATCATCGTCATGCATCGATATCTCATTTTGAAAACGCTTGAATTCAAATCAAGGAGGGATTTTCATGGCCGTCAAAAAGCAGTCGTTTTCCGATCCGGTCGGCGCTAATTACGAAGCGATCGCCCAGTCAGCTTCATTTCGCGCCCTCATCCAAGCGAAGAAACGCTTTATCATTCCGGCGACCGTCTTTTTCTTCGTTTTTTACTTCACCCTTCCGGTATTAACGTCGTACTCGAAAGCACTCAATGCGCCGGCGATCGGGCCGGTCAGCTGGGCTTGGCTGTTTGCCTTTGCGCAATTTATCATGACATGGGCCTTATGCATCCTTTATTCGAAACGCGCAGCACAATTTGATGCCATCGTCGAGCAAGTGAAGCAAGAAGCGAAGGAAGGAGGAAACGCCTAATGCACGGGTTGGCCTTTTTCCTCTTTCTCATCATCGTTGCCTTGACGCTCGTCATTACGTACTACGCCTCCAAGCGCACGAAAACAACGAGCGAATTTTACACCGCTGACAGCAGCCTCACCGGCTGGCAAAACGGGCTCGCCATCGCCGGCGACTATATGTCCGCCGCCTCTTTTCTCGGCATTGCCGGCATGATCGCGCTGACGGGATTTGACGGCTTCTTTTACAGCATCGGCTTCCTTGTCGCTTATCTTGTCGTCTTGTACATCGTTGCCGAGCCGCTTCGCAACCTCGGCAAATACACGATGGCCGATATGATCGCCGCCCGTTTTGATGATAAGAAAGTGCGCGGCGTCGCGGCGTTAAATACGATGGCCATCTCGATCTTCTATATGATCGCCCAGCTTGTCGGCGCCGGCGGCCTCATCAAGCTTCTGTTGGGCTTAGACTACGTTTATTCCGTCTTGATCGTCGGCGTTTTAATGACCGTGTATGTCGTATTTGGCGGCATGACGGCCACGAGCTGGGTGCAAATCGTCAAAGCCGTCTTATTGATGGTCGGTACGTTTATCATTTCCATCATCGTCTTTGCTAAATTCGATTTCAGCATCGCCAAAATGTTCCATGAAGTCAAAACCGCGACACCGCTTGGCGAAGCGTTTTTAAACCCGGGCAACAAGTTTAAAGACCCGCTCGATACGATTTCCTTAAACTTGGCGCTCGTGTTGGGGACGGCCGGGCTGCCGCATATTTTGATCCGCTTCTTTACGGTCAAAGACGCGCCGACCGCGCGCAAATCGGTCGTTTATGCAACATGGATCATTGGGATTTTCTACGTAATGACGATCTTTTTAGGGTTTGGCGCCGCCGCGTTCGTCGGCTATGACAAAATCGTCGCCGCCAATCCGGCCGGCAATATGGCCGCCCCGCTGTTGGCAGAAGCCCTTGGCGGAGATTTCTTGTTCGCTTTCATCTCTGCCGTAGCGTTTGCGACCATTTTGGCCGTTGTCGCCGGGCTCGTTCTGTCAGCCGCCTCGGCGTTTGCCCATGACTTTTACAGCCATATTTTGCGGCGCGGCCAAGCGACGGAAAAAGAACAAATGCTCGCCGCCCGCTGGGCGTCTGTCGGCGTTTCCGTATTATCGATTTTGTTGGCGCTGGTCGCGCAAAAAATGAACGTCGCGTTCCTTGTATCACTGGCATTTGCGGTCGCCGCAAGCGCCAACTTGCCGACGATCGTCTTTACGATTTTCTGGCGCCGCTTTAACACCACCGGAGCGATTACAGGCATGTTGGTGGGGCTCATCAGCGCTTTAGTGCTCGTCTTCTTCAGCCCGAACGTCTGGTCGCCGCAGCCGGGTGCTGCCATTTTCGTCGGCGAACCGCTCTTTAAGCTCGCCAACCCGGGCATCATCTCGATTCCGCTCGGCTTTGTCGGCGCCATCGTCGGCACGCTCGTCTCGTCGAAAAAAGCGGATGAAAAGAAATATACGGAAATTGTCGTCAAGGCGAATACTGGGATCGGACGCGTGTAACACAACGAAGAAGGGGCTGATCCAAAACGCGAATGCGTTTTGGGTCAGCCCCAAATTGGCGTTACAACAGTTTGTATAGGTAATATTCATTGACAAATTCTCCGCCCACTCTTAATGATTGAACCCTCTCGCCTTCTAATACGAATCCCATCTTCCTATATAAGTTGAACGCCTTATCGTTCCCTTTCATGACCGTAAGTCCTAATCTCGAAATTCCAACTTCCTTTGCCCACTCAAACGCTTTGTTGAATAGTTTAGTGGCAATGCCCTGTCCTTGATAGTCTTCAAGAACTCCCAAAACAACATTGGCAGAATGTCGATTTCGTTTTACATCGCCTCCCTTTTATCATCCTTTATGCCGTCGCCGTACGATGAAACACCTTCGCAAACTGCGTATACCGCTCCACTTGGCGGCGGTCGACTTCATAGCCGATGCCCGGGGCGTTCGGCACGCGGATCAAGCCGCCTTGCACCTCGACTTCCGGTGTGATAATATCCCGCTCCCAATAATGGGACGACGCGGCGGTGTCGCCGGGAAGCGCGAAGTTTTCCAACGTCGTGATCGCGATATTGTGGGCGCGCCCGACCCCTGCTTCCAGCATCCCCCCGCACCAGACCGAAACGCCGCGCTCAGCGCAAAGATCGTGGATGCGCTTCGCCTCCCAAAGCCCGCCGACGCGCCCGATTTTGATGTTGATGATGCGGCAGCTGCCAAGGTCAAGCGCCTTGCGCGCATCGTCATAGGAACGAATGCTTTCATCAAGACAAATCGGCGTCTGAAGAAGCGGCTGCAGCCGGGCGTGATCGACAAGATCCTCAGCGGCGAGCGGCTGTTCGATCATCATCAGCCCAAATTCATCGAGCGCCTGAAGCCGCTTGGCGTCAGCGAACGTATACGCCGAATTGGCATCCGCCATGAGCGGCACGTCGGGAAACGCGCGCCGCACGTCGCGAATGACATCAACATCCCATCCCGGTTTGATCTTCACTTTGATCCGCCGGTACCCTTGCGCCACATACCGCTCAATCACCTGGAGCAGATCGGCAACCGTCGGCTGGATGCCGATGCTGACGCCGACTTCAATTTCCTTTTTCGTTCCCCCGAGAGCTTGACAAAGCGGGACGCCGAGCCGCTTGGCATACAAATCCCATACCGCTCCCTCAAGCGCCGCTTTCGCCATGTTGTTTTGGCGGATGGCGGCAAATCGCTCTGGCAATTCCGCTGGATGCCTAAGCGGCTTCGAAAACAAGAGCGGCACGAGAAACTCTTCAAGCATATGCCAGTTCGTTTTCACCGTTTCCTCGCTGTACCACGGGGCGGAAAACGCAACCGATTCGCCCCAGCCGGAAACGCCATCGCAGTCGACCGCCTCCACTAAAATAAACTCTTTCGTTTGAAACGTGCCGAAGCTCGTTGTAAACGGCGCCTTCAACTCCATTTGCAAATGGCGCAATATGACGTACTCGATGTTGATCGCCATTCCTCTTCCCCTTTCTGCTGCCATCGTTCACTCCGCCGCTTCCATATGTAATAAAGCACCCCTTCCTCCAGGCGGCGCCAAGCATCGAAGACAATCCATCCTTCCGCAAGCAGCCGCTGAAACAGAGCGCGCGTCGCCAGCCGCCACTCAAGCGCCAGCGCGAGATCCCGCTCTTTCAGCTGCGGAAAGTCAAGCGGAACAGCAGCCAACAACAGCGGTGCTGCTGTTTCATCGATGTCTCTCAGCAAGGGCCGCAACAGACCGTCAGCCCTTTGACCTGCCTCGAGCACCGTCAGACTTCTGGCCTTGAGAAGATCAGCTTTAGCCAAGCTCCGCTCCCCGGTCGGACGCTCATCAAGCCGCCATTCGACAATGAAGCGGTCGGACGGCAGTTGACCGTTCAACGCGTCATTCATTTCGCCGTAGCAGTTTTCCACATACTCGACGCCAAGGGCCCCAAGCTTCGCCAAGTTCAAATAGCCGTTTCGACTTTGCAACGGGTCATACGTCCAGCGGATGACTCGATAACCGCGCCGCCGCGCTTCTTCCGCCTGTTTCATTTTCAAGCGATAGCCGAGGCCACGATCACGAAACGATTCAGCAATCCCCATCATATGGGAGCAAAGATACAATTCCCCATTTCGAAACCCAGGAAAGCTGTAGACAAAGCCGACAAGCTTCCCGTCCGCATACGCCCCGATGATAATGCCCCCGTTTTTCGCCACCGTCAGCGTTTGATGGAGCGGAACCGGCGCCGTTTTCCAAATCTCCTCCTCAAGCCTGGCCATCTCTTTCAACTGTTCGATCGTCTCAATGATTTGCAGCGACAGAGGCACGCTCGTTCTCCCCCTGCGGCGCAAACGTCGCAAACGTGTTCATCACAACCCGCGCCAAAATTTCCACGCCGGAAAGCAAATCATCGCGCCGGAACGTCATGTTCGGGTGATGGAGCCCTGGACGCAAGTCGCAGCCCAATCCGAGCATCGTTGTTTTCAGCTCCGGTTTTTTAAAGGAATAAAAATGGAAATCCTCTCCTCCCGACGTCACGACCGGCGGAACGCATTTTTCCGTCCCCAAAGTCGTGATAATCGCCTCCTCCATCAGCCGCACAGCATCTGGATCAGGATCAGCGGCGACGATGCGCGTCCGCTCAACAAGCTCAATATCAGCTCCGTAAATCGCAGCGACCCCATTGATCACATGGCGCAGCCCCTCGACGAGCCGCTCCATCGCCTCGTTCGTTTGCGCCCGCAAATCAAGGGCAAATTCCGCGTAGTCCGGGATCGTGTTCGCATCTTTTTCACCGGCGTGAAACTTCGTCATTTTGATCGACGCTGGCACTTGTGGGTCGATATGAATTTTGCCGAGCTCCTGCACGATGGCGCTGCCGACTTCAATGACGTTGACGCCTAAATGCGGCCGCGCGGCATGCGCCGCCACGCCGCGAATCCGCCCCTCGATGCATTGCGCCGCTCCGTGAATGATCGCTGGAGACGCATAACCGCCTTTTACCTCTTGAATTGGGCGCAAATGAACGCCGTACAAAAACGTTAGGCCATCAGCCGCTCCTTTTTCGATCATCTTCAGCGCCCCCGTGCCTTTTTCCTCAGCCGGCTGGAACAAAAACCGCAGCGTCCCCGGCGGCTCATAGCCGATGCGGCGAAGCAGTTTCGCCACCCCGAGCACGATCGTCATGTGGGCATCATGCCCGCACGCATGGTTCGGCTGCCAAACGCCGTTCACTTCTTGCCAAAGGGCGTCCATATCGCTGCGCACCCCAACCGTAAACGGCCCGGCGCCGATTTCCGCCACCACACCCGGACAATCGGCAAACGTCCGCACCTGATACCCTTCGCGCTCCAACTCTCGGCGGAGAAATTCGGTCGTTTGCCACTCTTCCCAACTGATTTCTGGATGACGATGAAGGTGATCGAAAATCTCCCATAGCTCCGCTTTCATCTGCTGAACAATTTCTTTCATCCCGCTCTCCCCCGCTGTTTAAAATCAATAGAAAAAACATGGTTATATTCATTATAATATTCAAGCAAACAAATACAACGATAGGCAAATGATTGGAAAAAACAACTACACGCAGTTAAGGGCGGCGCTTGACCAGTTGGTTGACGACCTCAGAAAAAATGAGCCCCATCGCAATCGCCCCAGAAATCATGAACGCTTTTGCCGCTAGTGAAATGGCCGCATTGTAATCGTTCATGACAACATGGCGCATCGCCTCAAACGCTGTTCCGCCCGGCACAAGGGGAATAATGCCAGAGACGATAAAAATCGTCGCCGGCGTTCGATAGCGGCGGGCGAACCCGTTGCTTACAAAAGCGACGAAAAACGCCGCTGCAAACGTGGCGGCGACACCGTCCACCCCCGACCGGGCGGCGGCCATATACATCGCCCAGCCGCTCATGCCGACAAATCCGCTGTGCGGCAGCAATCGTTTCGGAATATTGAAAATGACGCCAAACAGCGATGACGCCACAAAGCTAAGCAACAGCTGCACAATCATCATCGGTAACTCCCTGCTAACGAATCGATAAAATAAAGGCAATGCCGGTGCCGATCGCAAACGCGGTTAAAAACGCCTCAGCACCGCGCGACAAACCGGCGATCAAATGGCCGGCCATTAAATCGCGCACCGCATTGGTAATCGCCAGCCCCGGCACGAGCGGCATCACCGAGCCAATCATCATGTTTCCTACGTCCCTGACAAATCCGGCCCTTTCCATCAACAGCACGATCCCACCGGCGACAAAAGCGGCAAAAAATTCAGCGAAGAATCGGATTTTCACGAACCGATGCATCATTTCAAAACACCAAAACGCCATTCCACCAGAAAGAAGGGAAGGGAGAAAATGATTCATGCCGCCTAACAGCGAGGCAAAACAAGCGCTCGCCGCCGCTGCGGCAGCGGTTTGCTGCCAAAGCGGATAACCGAGTGGCAGCTGCTGAACGCGTTCCAGTTCTTTGCGCGCTCCGTCGAGCGACAGTTCGCCGCTGCTGATGCGGCGGGAAATGTGGTTGACAAGCGCCACCTTGGATAAATCGGTCGAACGCTCGGAAATGCGAATAAACCGTGTTACATTCGTTCCCTCAACGGAAAACATGATGCCCGTTGGGGTCACATAGCTGTGTGAGCGGGAAACACCGAACGAAGCGGCGATACGCCCCATCGTATCTTCCACCCGGTACGTCTCCCCACCGCTTTCAAGCATCAATTTTCCCGCTAATAAACAAACATCAACAATGTCATCCACCCGCTCCGTCATGACCGGTTTGCTCCTTTCGTTTTCGCCCGGCATGGCATTGGCCGGTGCCCCCTTATCCCGTCAGCCCCACTAGGCGCTCATCGCAAAAACAAACTCCCACCAAACGGATTGGCAGGAGTCGCCTTGGATATCGTCGTTACCAAACTTGTTTCCATTATACCAAACAGGCGGCTAACTGCCAAACCGTGAAGGGAATCTCACCGTTTCCCTTTCTTTCCTATTTTTCTGCTTCTTTCGCCTGATTTTTCGCGCCTACAGTCGAAAACAGACGGGTCAACTGCGAAAACGTTATAACGAAACCCAAAGCAAAAGGAGGAACGATGGTGATGAACAAGCGATTTTCGCTCCCTCGCATACTATCAACAAGCGCACTTGCCGCTGCTGTTGCGCTCACTCCTTACAGCCCGGCGGTGTTCGCCAGCACAGGAATCGAGGGGAAAACAGACGGCAACACGGCAACCGAAGCAGATGCCGGTGTCAACCACGACGTCCCGGTTTTGTTGCCAGGCGACTTTTTCTACTTTGTCAAAACCATGATGGAAAAAATCGAACTTGCCCTCACGTTTGACGATGCGGAAAAGGCGAAACGGCTCGCTGAATTCGCTGAAGAGCGGCTAGCCGAAGCAAAGGCGCTGCTTGAACGCGGAGACGTCGAGCAAGCAAAAGAAGTGCTCGCCAATGCCCTGAAACAACAAGATCAAGCATGGAATGTGTATGAAAAAACAAAACAAGCGGATGAACCAAGCGGGGAAACCGCAAAACCTGATGCCGAAGCATTGCGCCAACAGCTGGAAGAAAAATTTTCGCAAAACATCACGGCCTTGCAAGCCGCACTTGAACGGGTGAAAAACCCGCGCGCCAAAGAGGTGCTCGCCCGCAACATTGAAAAAGCGAAACAAAAACTGGAAAATAAAATCGAAAAGCGGCTGGCGAAACAGGCAGAACAAAGCAGCCAAGTAGAGGAAATAGGCGATGAACAAACAGCACCGACAGCACCGGCCGGCGAAACGGAGGAAGCGAAAAACGAGAGCGCACCAACGGCTCCTGAATCCATCGAAACAGAAAAGCCAGCCGCTGCACCGGTGGAAGACGATACAGCGGTTCGTCTAGATGAACAAACGAACACCGCCGCCAAAGCAGACACGAAATCGTCGCTGACGCGAGCCATAAAAGCGGAAGCAAAGGGCAGTGTCCGCCAAGGTGTCGCCGCGAGCGCCAAAGCAAACGGCCGGGAACATCAAGCAGCGGCAGCCGGAAAGCAGCAAGCAGCGTTCCGCGCCTCTGTCTCTGTTTCACAACCTCCGAAACAAACAGCCAAACCGCAGGTGAAAAACGACCATTCGCCGGCCCATAGAAAACAAGACAAGGAAGAAAAGAACAAAAAATAAGTTCCGTTTTTGAAGCTGTTGCTAAAGCAAGGGCTGTTTTCCGAAGCGAACGGGAAACAGCCCTTTCTCCTTGACAATAATGGACATCGTCGTTCCATTGTTCTTTCACCTCCGCCTTAACCGCTCGCTTCCTTGCTCTTGCTTCCGTCATTCAGAATATTCGAAATTCTAATAAACCCCAAAACATAGAGGATCGTAAATCCCCAGCTAATCACTTCGCGAATCACAATCGCTCGGTCAAACGCCTCGATGCCATAGCGAATAATCAAATGCGCTTTGATTGCCGCCAGCAATCCATCGCGCAGGGCAAAGCCAACAGTGCTTCCCCATGCCTCGCCCTCCTTACGTCTACTTGCAGTATACGAGTGAATCACTCACCTCGTTTTCACGCCAATGACCCGCAAACGCCCCGGCTCAATCCAAGCAAATACTTCCCCTTCTCCTGCATCCTCGCCATCCGCGTGGATCGGGACAGGAGCGGCAGGGCGGATGCGCACGTTCCGACCAGTGAACACGCAAACTTCTTTCATTCGTACATGCCCGCCCCAAAATACGGTTAAAAACAGCGCAAGAATTTTCCAACGCGGCATCGGCCCGACGACCGTCACATGAAGCAAGCCGTCATCGGCCCGGACGGACGGAGCGATGCGCATTCCCCCACCGTAGTATGGGTGATTCGAAACCGTTGCCAGCCAGGCCTTCAAAAACGAATAATTCTGTCCATCCACACAAATATCAAGGTCAACCGGTTGATAGCGAAACAACTCTCTTACTAAATAAAACACATAAATGAACGAACCGAGTCCAAAACGATTCAGCCTCCCTTTCCATTTTGAACGGTTGGCCATGCGGGCGATATGGGCGTCAAAACCGCAGCCGATGCTGTTGGCAAACACGCCGTCGGGCACGGCGCTGCTGGCAAAACGGCCGAGATCGAAAGCCAAATCCTTGCCGGATCGAACGTCACTCAACAGTCGTTGGAGCGCCTGTTTCGGTTTTCGGGCAAGACGGAAACCGCGGACAAAGTCGTTTCCCGTTCCGGCGGGGATGCAGCCAATCGCAACGTGCGGAAACGAACCCGCTCCGTTCACCACTTCATGCACGGTCCCATCGCCCCCGACCGCCGCAATCACCGTCGGCTCGACGCTTTCCTCGCCGATTCGTCGGGCGATTTCCTTTCCTTCTCCCTTTCGGCTCGTCCAATATGCCTGATAGGCGATTCCTTCCCGATCCAGCAGCGGTTGCAGCTGCTTCCAAATGGACACGGACCGGCCGTTTTTGGCGGCTGGATTGATAATGAAATAAAGGTTCATCCTCTTCCCCCATTCATAACCCCTTTTCTTACCTATTTGCGGTTTGTTTCATTTTTCCTCTCGTCGAAATGAGAAAAATCCGAACCCGCAAACCGGATTCAGATCCTCTGTCATTCCTCGCCAATAATTTTGACTTCCAACTCCAGATCGACCCCGAATTTTTCTTTCACTGTTTTGCGCACCATTTCGATCGTCGCAATGTAATCGGCAGCGGTCGCATTGTTTTTGTTAATAATGAATCCTGCATGCTTCGTCGACACTTCCGCACCGCCGAATCCTTTTCCCTGAAGGCCGCTGTCTTGGATGAGCTTGCCGGCAAAATAGCCCGGCGGACGCTTAAACACGCTTCCGACCGACGGATACTCAAGCGGTTGTTTCGATTCGCGCTGAAAGGTTAAATCATCCATTTTCGCCTTGATTTGCGCATAGTCTCCCGGCCGGAGCGCAAAGACCACTTCAAGCACAATATCATGCGTCCGGCTGATCAAGCTTGTTCGATAGCCAAGCTCCAGCTCCTCATTTTTCAGCGTTTTCAACTCACCGGCGAGCGTCGCCACTTTGACATGGTCAAGCACATCTTTCACTTCACCGCCGTACGCTCCGGCGTTCATCATAATCGCCCCGCCGACCGATCCCGGAATGCCGCAGGCAAACTCCAACCCGGTGAGGTGCTGTTCCAACGCAAACCGCGACACCGCTTTAATATCCGCCCCGCTTTGTGCGATCACGTTGTTTCCTTCACGCCAAATGCGGTTCAAATGCTTCAGCTGCATGACAATGCCGCGCAGCCCGCCATCGCGGATGATGACGTTCGAACCGTTGCCAAGAAGCGTAAACGGCAGGCCGTACTCTTCTTTCAGCCGCAACACCTCAATGACCTGCTCGTACGTCTCCGGCCAGACGAGAAAATCGGCCTTGCCGCCGATCCGCACCAATGTATGGTTTTTCATCGGCTCATCGCGAAGGACATTTCTTTCTCCACAAATCTCTACGAGTCTTTGATAAATCTGTTCCGCATGTTCCATCGTTCTGTCACCTTCTTTACTTCTTCCGTGCCGCTTGGCGGCATTCATTCCACATCGTTTCCATTATCGCTGGAATCGCGTCGCATATCAAGTGGGCAATGTTCCTTATTCTGTTTTATTCCGGACCAGGAGAAAAGGTGACGTTCGAAGGAAGACGAGATGTTTATGCCTCTTTCAATATGGAAAAGATGATAACAATCAATCATAGTGTAGGAGGGAGTCCATTGTACGACACGTTAGCGGAAGTCAGCGCCATTCTCGGCCGGTCGAAAGAGGCGCTCAGCCAGTTTCAAGCGATTTTAGAGCCGACGATTGAAAAGGCCGCGGACGACCATGAACGGCTGTATTGGCATCATATTTACGAAGAAGAGGAACACCGGTTTGACCGTTTGACCGCCTTGCTTCCAAAGTTGGAGGAGGCATTGGCGGACGAAGCATTCTTATCGCGGGAAAACGGCGACTTTTTGCGCCTGTTGCAAGACATCAGCCTTGAAAAATTCGGCTTGCACAACTTTTTGGAGCATCTCGATTTGTCCCTCTTCCACTATAAAGGGACGGAACATGAACCACCCATTACGGCACTGCGCGACATGACCGCTGCGGACTACCAGCGGATGAAAGCCGCTCTCGAAACGCTCAATCGCGCGCTGGACGCGCCGGTTTCCCTCGCCGCTTCGGTGCCGACTGACGAAAAAGAGCATCAAAAAGACCATTTGAAACTGGCGCAGTACGCCGTCCCGCCTTCCGACCCGGCGCCTGTCCGCCCATCGATCGGAACAAGACGGCAGCTGACAGTCGGCAGCTTAAAACACGGATAAGAAAGGAGAGTAAACATGGATAAAACGAAGCTGTATCCAGAAGCCCCGCTCACAAGCAGCCAATGGGGCGAGCTTGACGAACTGGTCATTGAAACGGCGCGGCGCCAGCTCGTCGGCCGCCGATTTATCGATTTGTACGGTCCGCTCGGCGAAGGTGTCCAGTCGGTCGCCAACGATATTTATATGAACCCGGAACAGGGGGACATGAGCTTCCACGGCAAAGAGCTGAGCCTTTCCGAGCCGGCGCGCCGCGTGCATTTAACGATCCCGCTTTTGTATAAAGACTTTATTTTGTACTGGCGTGACATTGAACAGGCGAAACAGCTCGGCAGCCCGATCGACTTTTCCGCCGCCGCCAACGCCGCCCAGCAGTGCGCGCTGCTCGAGGACGATTTGATTTTCAATGGTTCAACTGAATTTGATGTGCCGGGCATTATGAACGTCAAAGGAAAAATCGCCCACATTCGCAGCGATTGGATGAAATCGGGCAACGCCTTTACTGACGTCGTCGAAGCACGCAACAAGCTGCTTCAGCTCGGCCATACCGGCCCATACGCGCTCGTCTTGTCGCCGGAATTGTATGCGTTGATCCACCGCGTCCATGAAGGAACGCACGTGCTTGAAATTGAGCACATCCGCGAGCTGATGACCGCCGGCATTTACCAAACTCCGGTCATTAAAGGCAAACGCGGGGTCGTCATTGACACAGGGCGGCAAAACATCGACCTCGCTGTCGCGGCCGACATGCAAACTGCGTTTTTAGACACAGAAAATATGAACTACCTATTCCGCGTCTATGAGTCCGTCGTACCGCGCATCAAACGTCCAAGCGCCATCTGCACGCTCGAGGATCCGAACGAGTCAGCATGAGCAGCGCCTAATCCGGAGAAGCGGCACGCGGGCTTCCCTTGCCATCAAACAGCAAGAACGGCATATGGCCAGCGATCCGCGCCATGAAAACGAGGCACAGCAAATTCCCTTTAACGAAGACGCGCCCGGACGATAGGGGAGATCGCCGGGCGGTTTCTTGATTTTCCCATTAAGCGGTGCGGGCCGTTTGTCCTTGAACGTTGGAGACGAGCAGCGACAATTCGGGGCTGAGCGCCTCAACACCGATGTCATCGATAATCATTTTCGCTTCCCGCCAAAAATGAACGGTATAACTGCCTTCATAAATCTCAAAGAGGCGTTTTAAATAGCGCCGCTTGTTGTTGATGGCTTCCCGTTTATAAGCGGCGTTGTTCAGCTCACGAATTTTTTTATGTTCAGGCGCAGAGATGACGCTGATGTCATGAACGTTGACGATGAGCCGTTCCCCTTGTTCGGTCACAAAACCGACCGAATAGTATTGGGCGCCTAGTTGATCGATATGAACGATGCAGACGTTTCGATATTCTTCGCCGGAACGGAGGCGGAGAAGCGCCGCTTCCACCGCGCCGCCGACTTTTCGCTCGTTGGCCAAAATCGCTTTCATATCGCGCAGTCCGTTCATCGGAATGCCCATGGTGTCTCCCCCTTGTCCCTAGCCAAGATGGCGTTTTCGCAATTCCTTTTACTATTATGATACCAATCATTCATTCGGATGTAAATGAGATTCATTTTCAAACTAACCATGTAATTTAAAGGAGATGTGTAAAAAAATGGGTAAAACATTCACGGTCGGCTCACTGAAGCCTGCCGTCCGGCCATCGGAGCGCTCCATTTCTGCCGCGCCGCCTAAGCCCGATGGGCCGTCCGCCGTGCGGCCGTCTGTCATTCAAATCGAACAAAAAGGGAAAACGTTCACCGTGCAGCCAGCCCCCGGCGTTTCGCTTCTTGACGCCGCCCTAGGACAAGGTGTTCTGCTCGATCACAAATGCAAAAAAGGAACGTGTGGCCGTTGCATGGTCACCGTTCTCGCCGGCGCTCACCTTCTCGCTCCGAAAACGCGGCGCGAGCGCGAAAAAACGGATCAACCAGCCAAACGGCTTGCCTGCCAAACACAAATCCAATAAGCCGAGCGCTATTTTAGCACGATCGGCTTATTTTTTCCCATGCAACCGCTCCCACCTACTTTCTCTCATTGCCTGACTCTTTACGCCATGGTATGATGATGAGAAATACAAAAAACGGAGGGGATGCCTATGAGAACGGTCACCTTAACCGACGTCTTTGCCCATCCGATTGCGCAAAAATATTTAAAACGATCCGGCCTCGCCCATGCCATCACCGCGGCGTACCATGCCTACCACCTTGCCCTCCGCCACGGAGTGAACGTCGACTTGGCGACAAAAGCCGCACTGCTTCATGATATCGGCCATTACACATGGTACAAAAACGGCCGTTGGGACTACGAACAATACCGGCAAAACGACATCCACGCCATCAAAGGGGCCGAACGCGCCCATAAGCTACTGATCCGCCTGGGCGAACATCCGCAAAACGCTAAGGAAATTGCCCTGGCGATTTTGCTTCATACCGATTCCTACCTTCCAGACGGAGAATGGAAACGAACGCCGCTCCAAGCCATCGTCAAATGGGCCGACGAAGCCGACGAGGAGCCCGGCGGCCGCCACCATTATCGAACGATCAGCGACGACTTAGCATGGAAAAAAATCCGCCAGCTCGACGAACTCGTCAGCCGTCAGCACGCCCAAAAGTGGCTCGGAGATATCATTTGAACAGTTGCTTTAATGTCGTCATTTCCCGTAAACAGGAAACGAGATATCGCCACAAACCATGTCTGCTCTGAACGGAAGCAGCTCACCCTTGAATCAGGTGGGCTACTGTGCGCGCCAGCAACACCAAGTCCCATCCCCATTGAATGATACATCGTTCGCTCACATTTCAAGACTGCTTGGCATCATCTGTCCTGCTAAAACGCCCGCTGCTGTTCGTTCAAAACTCATATTTCGCAACCTTTGCATAATATACAAAAAACAATCTCAATATTCACATAAAAATAAATGTTTTTCCAAATATTGTAAAATAACTAATTTTTATTCGTTAAAATCAGGCTTACTTTGAATTTTTATTCAGGGTGCGAAATGTAGGTCAAAAAACGGCAAGTCAAGCAAAAGGCGAACGGCCTTGCCTGACAAAAAAGCCACGCTGACCGTTGTCAAACGTGGCTTCTCTCATTTATAACTCATCAAATCCGTTGTCCACTTGCACTTTCGTATATTGGCGCGGTTTTTGCTCGAAGAAGTCTGATTTGCCGAGGTCAACTTCTTCATACGCTTTAATCCAGCGGAGCGGGTTCGTCCGATAGCCGTCAAACGGGCGGTCAAAACCGAGCTGATGAGCGCGGACGTTGGCGTAAAACTTAATGTACGCTTCCAAATCAGCCAAGTCGATGCCATCGATGTCATTCCCGATGATTTCCCCGGCCCATTCGATTTCCAGCTCAGCCGCTTTCGTAAACGTTTCACGGACAAAATCGGAAAGCTCCGGCGTCCGATACTCCGGGTATTCGTTCAACACTTCTTTGAAAATTTTCGCAAACAAATCAACATGAATGTGCTCGTCGCGGTTGATGTAATTGATCATCGTGCTCGTCGCCACCATTTTTTGCTGGCGCGCAAGGTTGTAGAAGAACGCAAACCCTGAGTAGAAAAACAGTCCTTCTAAAATGACGTCAAAAACGATGGAGCGCAACAAGTTTTCCACATTCGGCTCTTCCGCAAACGCCTTGTAGCCGTTCGTCACAAAATCGTTCCGCTTGCGCAGCGTCGGTTCGTTCCGCCAAAAGTCGAATACTTCATCTTGCTTCGCTTTCGGCACAAGGCTCGAGAGCACGTACGAATAGGAATGGTTGTGAATGACTTCCTGCTGGGCGAGCATGATCATGAGCGCATTGATGCTCGGGTCCGTAATGTAATCAGCGACACGTCCGGCGTAGTCGGTTTGGATGCTGTCAAGCAGCGCCAAGAGTCCAATGATTTTCAAAAACGCATCCTGCTCGCGGTCGGTCAGCTGCGGAAACTGCTTCACATCTTGCGCCATATTGATTTCAAACGGCGTCCAAAAGTTGGCGAGCATTCGCTTATATTTCGCATACGCCCATGGGTAGGCAATATCGTCCCAGTTCAACACATTCGAGCAGCGGCCGTTGATGATGCCCGTCGAACGGTTCGGCGCCTCCGGATCCATAATCGGTCGTTTGACTAAGCCGATCGTCATCGTCCATTCCTTCCTTTCGTTTTCTAGTATCATGTGCGCGGCCAACCTCGGACGCCCCTCCCGCACAAGGAAGGGAAAGCCCGACCAAAGGCGTTTGTTGCGCCCCATGGTCAGCTCGCACAAGAATCGCACTCGTCGATCGTCCCCGATGTCGAACGCACGTAATACGTCGTTTTCAACCCCGACTTCCACGCCGTCAAATGCAAATCGAGCAGCTCTTTTGCCTTAATCGTGTTCATGACGTAGAAGTTAAAGGAGATGGCTTGGTCGATATGGCGCTGGCGGGCGGCGTTTTGCTTGATGCTCCAACGTTGGTCGATATGGTACGCCGATTTGTAATACCATGTCGTCTGTTCGTTTAAATCCGGCACCGTAACGGGAATCTTATAATCTTTCTTTTCCTCGGCGTATACTTTTAAGAAAATGGGATCAATGCTCGCCGTGCTGCCAGCGATGATCGACGTCGATGCGTTCGGGGCGATGGCCATGATATAGCCGTTGCGCATCCCGTAGCGGGCCACATCTTGCTTCAGCCGATCCCAATCGAGTTCACCGTGGCTTTCGTAGCCGCGCCGCTCAAAATAAGCGCCCGTCTGCCAGTCCGACCCCGGAAACGCCGGGTAGCTCCCTTTCTCTTTGGCGAGCTCCATGCTCGCTTGAATCGCCAAATACGCGATCGTTTCATACAGCTCGTCGGCATAGCGGACCGCTTCCTCCGACTCCCAGCGAATGCCTTTTAACGCCAAAAGATGATGCCAGCCAAAGGTTCCAAGCCCGACAGCGCGGTATTTTTCGTTCGTCAGGCCGGCCTGCAGCACCGGAATATTGTTTAAATCAATGACATTATCGAGCATCCGCATTTGAATCGGGATGAGCCGCGCCAAAACCCCATCGGTCACCGCCCGCGCCAAGTTGATCGACGATAAATTGCAGACGACAAAATCGCCTGGGATTTTCTCAATGATGATCATCCCGTCTTTTACATATTGCCGCTTCGTCACCGTCGGGCTTTGGTTTTGCGCGATTTCCGTGCAAAGGTTGCTGCAGTAGATCATCCCGAGATGGCGATTCGGATTTTGCCGGTTCACTTCATCGCGGTAAAACATAAACGGCGTCCCCGACTCGAGCTGGCTGCGCATGATGCTTTTCATCACTTCGATCGCCGGCACTTTTTCTTTCGACAGTCTTGGTTCGTTGACACATTGCCAGTATTTCTCGCGGAAACTCCCGCACCCTTTTTCCTCATCATAAAAATCTTCCAAGCTAAACCCCATCACCTTCCGCACTTCATGCGGATCAAACAAATACCAGTCGCCGCGCTGTTCGACTTGCTCCATGAACAAATCAGGGATGCAAACGCCGGTGAACAAATCATGCGTCCGCAGCCGTTCGTCACCGTTGTTGAGCCGCGCATCGAGAAACGCAAAAATGTCTTTATGCCACACATCCAAATAGACGGAAATGGCTCCCTTTCGCTGTCCTAACTGATCGACGCTCACCGCTGTATTGTTCAGCTGCTTCATCCACGGGATGACGCCGGAGGAGACCCCTTTGAATCCTTTGATGTCGCTGCCGCGCGACCGGATTTTGCCTAAATAGACGCCGATGCCGCCGCCCGATTTCGATAAATTGGCGATGTCGGTGTTGCTGTCGTAAATCCCTTGCAAGCTGTCATCGACCGTGTCGACAAAGCAGCTCGACAGCTGGCCGTATGACTTTCCGGCATTGGCAAGCGTCGGCGTCGCCACGGTCATGTATAAGTTGCTTAACGCCCAATACGCTTCCTTCACGAGCTCAAGGCGCCGCTTGGGTGGTTCATTCACCATTAGCGTCATGGCGATGACCAAAAACCGCTCCTGCGGCAATTCATACAGCCGCCGCTCATAATCGCGGGCCAAATACCGATCAGCGAGCGTGCGCAGCCCGATATACGTAAACAACAAGTCTTTGCCTGGATCAAGAAATGAGCCAGCCGTCTCGATCTCTTCTTTCGTATAACGCTCAAGCAATAGCGGGCTGTACACCCCTTGTTCTGTCAAAGAAACGATTAATGAATAAAAATCACCATATCGCTCGCGCGCATCGTACCCGCGCTGCCGCGCCGCCTCGCGGTACAGTTGCTGCAAATACAGCCGGGCGCACACAAATGTCCAGTCCGGCTCATCTTCATCAATGTAAGAAAGTCCTTCCAAAATAGCCGTTTGGTGCAGCTGTTCTACCGTGACGGACTCCTTTCGACTGAGAAGCTGCCAAACACGCTCGACGTATTCATCAAGCGACAGACGGCCGAATCCAGCGGCGGCTTGCCCAATCAGCGACGCAAACTCTTCACGTGAAAAAGAAACCGGCTTCCCTTGGTCATCGATGATGATCATTTTCGTCAATGCGGTCATTCGTTTCCCCACTCCTTCAATAAAAAATCCGCTCGGGCAGGCGAGCGGATGAAACGACAGACGGAAAAAAGGCATACGAAACCCTTTTTCTTTTCCCCTATCGTTTCATCTTCTCACACCCCGAAGAACATGAAACGTTCCAAGCAAGGCAGGTCTCCTGACTCGTGCATCGTCCTACTTTGGGGCCTTCCCAGCGGCGCGCCGAATGGCTCTTGCCGCCAGTGGCCATCCCATTTCGTCCGCACATACAGTTGCGGGGGCAGTTCCGGATTCACACCGGATTCCCTATTAAGTCCTGATGGACACCATTGCTTGGCGCAACGATATATAGTTGTTTAAAAAATAGAACAAAACAATATATAGTAGATGATCATCCTGATGGAACAAGCATATACCAAAACCGGGAGAATTGCAAGAGTGGGCGAATCAAATTTTCTCTTCCTCAAAAAATCATTCCGTTGTTCACATTCTGTTCATAAAAGCATGCTACGATTCACCATGTACGAGAATCATACGAAGGAGGGGGACACAAAATGGGATACAGACCCCAAATCTCACCCGCCCATCAAGAGTGGGCAGTGGAAACACACGAATTGGTGAAAACCTTTGGCGACCACCGGGCCGTGGACGGTCTCAATTTGCGTGTGCGCGCGGGCACCATCTATGGTGTGCTGGGCCCCAATGGAGCCGGCAAGACAACGACAATCCGAATGTTAGCGACGTTATTGCGCCCGGACGCCGGTTCCGCCCAAATTTTTGGGTACGACGTCGTCAAACAACCGCAAGTCGTCCGGCAATTGATTGGTGTCACCGGTCAATACGCCTCTGTTGACGAAACGCTCAGCGCAACAGAGAATCTAATGATCTTTTCTAGGCTTCTGGGACTGAGCCGAACAGAAGCAAGGCGAAAAACAAGCGAATTATTGGAGGAATTTGGTTTGACAGAAGCAGCCAAGCGCCCATTGAAACATTTCTCTGGCGGTATGCGCCGGCGTCTGGATCTCGCCGCCAGCCTCATTGCCCAGCCGCCGCTCATTTTTCTTGACGAACCGACCACCGGACTCGACCCGCGCACGCGCAATCAAATGTGGGAAACGATCCGGCGCTTGGTGAATATGGGAACAACGGTGCTGCTGACAACCCAATATTTACAAGAAGCGGACGAATTGGCAGACCGCATCGCCGTAATTGATCACGGCCGAGTCGTCGCTGAAGGGACACCCGATGAACTCAAGGCGTCCATCGGTCAATCGTCATTGCAAGTCAAGCTGCAACATCCTGGAGAGATCGAAACGGCCAAGCGCATCATTGAGCGCGTTCTCCATGTTCGGCCGACGGTATCCTTAGAAACCGGGAACATCACGGCGCCGATGGCCGATCCAGACCATGTGACGGACCTGCTTGTCGCTTTGCGTCAAGAGGGCATCCACTTAACCGAGTTAAGTGTGCAAAAACCAACCCTCGATGAGGTCTTTCTGACCATTACCGGCCATGGAGTGGAAAAACGTGCAGATGAATCCAATGATGTAAGGGAGGAAGCGATGAGATGAAACCAGTGTCTCCTCAATTGGAGGTCAAACGCCAACAGAAAAACCGTACAAGCGTTTCCCAAGCTGTACGAAATTCGCTGACGATGGCCTATCGTGGTTTGTTGAAGGTGCGGCGCACACCCGAACAATTATTTGACGTCACTTTTCAGCCGATTATCTTCACCTTGATGTTTACCTACATCTTTGGTGGAGCCATCGCGGGGAATGTTCATAACTACTTGCCCATGATCATTCCCGGCATTCTCATCCAAACGTTGATCGGGGCTTCCGTCACTTCAGGAGTTCAACTTCGCGATGATATGGATAAAGGCGTGTTCGACCGCTTTAAATCGCTGCCGATCGCCCGCATCGCTCCGTTGGCTGGGGCGTTATTAGCCGATGTAGTCCGCTATGTCATCGCCACCACCCTGACGTTTGTCATGGGATTTCTTATCGGCTACCGTCCGGAAGGAGGGATCGCCAGTGTGGCGCTTGCGGGCGTTTTCGCCATTGGATGCGCGTGGGCCGTCAGCTGGATCTTTGCCTTCTTCGGCGTCATTGCCCGTCATGCGGCCGCTGTACAGGGAATCTCCATGCTGGCGTTGTTCCCACTGATGTTTGTATCGAATGCGTTCGTGCCGGTCAAGACGATGCCCGATTGGCTACAATGGATTGCCAAAGTCAATCCCATTTCCCATATGATCGCGGCCGTCCGCGAGTTGACGAATCACGGAACGATAGGCACCGATTTCGTCCTCTCCTTGCTCGGCGCGGCAGCCATTGTTGCGATCTTTGCTCCGATCACCGTTCGTGTCTATATGCGCCGCGCATAACCACTGGGGATGTCCGCGATGAGCATCCCCGCTTCTCCAATGAATATTAAAAATCAAACCCATCGTTTCATTATCTGCTGTCACGACGAAATTATAAACGAACCAGCTTCAACATTGACGAAGGCCAAGCAAAAGCGACACAATGGAAAATAGCATGAAAGGACAATGAAAGGGGATGACGATGACACGAATTTTAATCGTCGATGATGACGCGCATATCCGCGAACTCGTCAGCCACTTTTTAAACTTAGAAGGATTTACAATCCATGAGGCGGCTAACGGAAAAGAAGCACTTGACGTATTGGAAACAGTGAAAGTGGATTTGGTCATTATGGATATTATGATGCCGGAAATGGATGGTTGGGAGCTATGTCGCGAACTGCGCGACTACGACGATGTCCCCATTTTAATGTTGACGGCCAAAGGGGAAACAAGACAGAAGGTGAAAGGATTCGAGCTCGGGGCGGACGATTATCTTGTCAAACCGTTCGACCCACTTGAGCTCGTCGCCCGGGTCAAAGCATTGCTCAAACGGTATCGAATCGCTACATCGCAAATCGTACAAATAGGCCGTTTATCGTTAAACCGCAAGACGTACGAATGCCGTTTGGGAGACCAAGAGATCTTCTTGCCGCCGAAAGAATTTGAACTGCTTTTTAAATTGGCCAGCTATCCGGGCAAAACGTTTACACGCGACGAGTTGATTGAACAGATCTGGGGCTACGATTATGATGGGGATGAACGAACAGTGGATGTGCATATCAAACGATTGCGCGAACGGTTTGCCCAACCAGATTCTCCATTTTCCATCCGCACGATTCGCGGGCTCGGCTATCGGTTGGAGGCACAGTCATGAAACGATTGCGATTTGTGCTTAAATCCATCTTGACGGTTATCGCTGTAATGTCCATCGTCTCTCTCTTTTGGACTGCGGCATATTTCATCACAGAAGCGCTCTACACCCAATTCGCTTGGCGGCCGCACCCGCTCGTTCGTCAAATCATTTCATCGATCCTCGGCTTTTTGCTGTTCGGGATGACTATGAGCGCGATCAGTCCTTTTTTGCGAAAGCGCGAAAAAGTATTTTGGCAACACTTAATAGATGCCATTAATCGAATCGCCAAAGGCGATTTTCGAGTAAATCTCCAGGCTGACTGGGGCGGACGGAATCATCCGTTTGCCGAACTCGTGACACGCATTAACGACATGGCCGCGAATTTGCAGGCCATGGAAGAAATGCGGCAAGAATTTATTTCTAATGTGTCTCATGAGATCGGCTCTCCGCTCACATCGATCCGCGGGTTCGCCCGAGCGCTCAAAAACGAGGACCTAAGCCGTGAACAGCGGTTGCATTATCTCGACATTATTGAAACGGAGTGCGTCCGTTTGTCGAAGTTAAGTGAGAATTTGCTGCGGTTGGCGATGTTAGACTCCGATCACTACCCGTTTCATCCCACATCCTATCGCTTGGACACACAGCTGCAAACACTCATTCTTCACTGCGAGCCACAGTGGGCGGAAAAAGAATTGAACATGTGTGTCCTGTTTGAGAAAGTCATCATTACAGCCGATGAAGATTTGCTTAGCCAAGTATGGCTGAACTTGATCCATAATGCGATTAAATTTACACCGAAAGGGGGAACCATCACCATCCAGCTACAACGCCGCGGTGAACAAGCCATCGTCACCGTTTCCGATACAGGGCCAGGAATCAACGAACATGACCAGCTCCGCATTTTTGAACGATTTTATAAGGCCGATAAATCCCGCCATCGCGCCGCAGGGGGTAGCGGGCTCGGGTTGTCGATCGCCAAGAAGATTGTCGATATCCATCATGGAATCATCTCCGTGCAGAGCCAGCCGGGAGAAGGAGCGACTTTTACGGTGGAACTCCCCGTTCATGGCCCGGTTTCTTAGCCCTCTCCATTCCCTATGACAAAAACAAACGAGCAGCATGTTCTTCCTTTTGGTGAAACGCCCATTTCGCGACATTGCTCTCGTCATCTAGAAGGTTGTGATGGAATAGAAAACTTTGGTTGAGCGGGAGGATTTCTAAAATGGTGAAACCTTACGAAATCGTTTTTTGTCTGAACAAAAAAACAGACCATGTTCAAGGAAATCATGGTTTTTCACCACCCTCTAAAACAATGGGTTCCTGTTTCGAATATCAAAACGGGCTGAATTCCTTCACTTGAAAGTCAGCCTCTTTCAATCAAGAGATGAACAAACGTCCCGGCTGAGCCCCGGGACGCTTCCTTTCTCTGCTACGCCTCCAAAACAGACGCTGGCCGCTTCTCGTTTTGTACGGATTGAGCAAAATCGTACTTCTTTTCCACATAGACTTGATGCCAAACCATAAACGCCAAGACCGTCCACAGCTTGCGGCTATGATCCGCCTTGTGGCGGGCATGTTCATCCAGCAGCCGATAGAGCACGTCCTTATGGAACAGATGATCAGTTTCGCTTTCGTTGATGAGCTGTCTCGCCCAGTCATACATTTCGTTTTTCAGCCAGTGGCGAATCGGCACGGGAAACCCTAATTTTTTCCGGTTTAACACATGATCCGGTACGATGCCCTCGGCCGCTTTGCGCAAAATATATTTCGTCGTGCCGTTGGCTGTTTTCATGTCAGGGGCGATTTGCCTAGCAACCTCAAATACCTTTTTGTCTAAAAAGGGAACGCGCAGCTCAAGCGAATGGGCCATCGTCATTTTGTCCGCTTTGACTAAAATATCGCCCCTTAGCCATGTATGAAGATCAATATACTGCATCCGGTTGACGGGTGGGTAATGAAGCGTTTCGCGGTAAAAAGGAGCCGTCACCGCCGTATATTCGCGCCCCTCTTGGTACGTTTTGAGCAACGCCGCTTTTTCCTTTTCGCTATAGATTTTCGCATTGCCGACATACCGTTCTTCAAGCGGCGTCGTTCCGCGCTCCAAAAAGCTTTTTCCTTTCATTCCGTCCGGAAGCATCTTCGCGATCACCCGCAACACCGCTTTTACGATGTTTGGCATGCGCGCAAACAGCCGCAACGACTCTGGTTCGCGGTAAATGTTGTAGCCGCCAAACAGCTCGTCCGCCCCCTCGCCGGAAAGCACAACCGTGACATGCTTTCTCGCCTCACGAGCGACAAAATACAGCGGCACAGCCGCAGGATCGGCAAGCGGATCGTCCATATGCCACATAATTTTCGGCAGCTCTTCCATATACTCCTGCGGTGAGATGACATAGCTAATGTTGTCTACCCCAAGCTTCTCTGCGGTTTCTTTTGCGACATCGATTTCACTGAACCCTTCCCGCTCAAACCCGACGGAAAATGTCTTCAGGTGCGGATGGAATTGTTTCGCGATGGCGACGATGAACGATGAATCAATGCCTCCCGACAAAAACGCACCGACCGGCACATCGCTGCGCATATGGACGTTGACCGAATCAAACAGCGCATCGCGGATTTTCTTTACAAGCTCCTCTTCCGATTGGCGAATGGGCTCGAAGGATGCCTTCCAATAACGATGAATGGTGAGCGGTTTTCCGACTTTTTTCTTGAGATAATGCCCCGGCTCCAGCTTGTAAATGCCGGCCGACATCGTCAGCGGCTCAGGGACATATTGGAATGTTAAATAATGCTGCAGGGAATCACCGTTTGGCGATTCCTGTCTGAGGGCCAGCAAGATGCTTTTCTTTTCCGAAGCGAAAAACGTGCGATCTCCTTGCTCCGCATAAAAAAACGGCTTAATGCCGAACGGATCCCGCGCCGCAAACACCGTTTTCTCTTGCTTGTCCCAAATGACAAACGCAAACATCCCGCGCAGCTTTTCGACCGCTTTTTCTTTTTCCGCGCTGTAAAGGGCAACAATCACCTCGGTATCCGAATGCGTCGCAAACGAATATCCTTTCGCCGCCAGCTCTTCCCGCAATTCAAGATAGTTGTAAATTTCCCCGTTAAAAATGATCCAATATCGATCGTTTTCATAAGACAGCGGCTGATGTCCCGCCTCCAGATCGATGATGCTCAAACGCCGAAAACCAAAACTCACGTAGTCATCAAAAAAATACCCCTCATCGTCGGGGCCGCGATGGGTAATCAGGCGGTTCATCTCCACCAACGTTGTTTTCCATGTTTGCTCAATCGCTCTTGGGCGATCATGAATACAGCCAATAAAACCGCACATGGCGATGATTGTCCCCCCACTTTGCTAAGAAGAATCCAAAAACAACACCAAAAACCTTTTTGTTTAAAACTAAAATGATTTATACAAAGACACTTTCATTCTATCGTACACAACATCAAGTTTCAAAAACAATCTGTTTCCATTTTTTCAGGAAAACTGCTTGCAAGATTTTCAGTTTCTCATAATATTAACGATAAAATATGGAGAAAGTGTGAATTTCACCATTTTTGCACATCGATCTGTTACTATAAAAACACACACGTGTTATAAAGGAGTTGAGAATGGCTTGTTAGCGTTTATCCTTTTTTTGACTTTTCTCATCGTTTCCCTTTGTTTTGTTCTCTTGAGAAGACCTCTAAACGGGAGGATGGATCAACTGTCGCTCGGATTGTATATTTCCTGTTTCTTGCTATTGGCCGCCTCATTATCCTATTATGCAAGTTCGGCCCAGACAGGCGATGCCATCAAAGCCTTCATACAGAACAGAAACAGCAGAGAAACCAATCCGTCCCCCAGCAATCAAGCAAAGGAGGCGAATCGATCAGTTGCCTCTTCAAAGAAACAAGCGCTAAGGACATCCGTCCTGATTGACGCCCCCCTTTTGTCTCAGCTTCCGGAACTGCCGAGGGGATGCGAAGTAACCAGCTTGGCCATGCTCTTGAATCATGCCGGCATTCGCGTCGATAAGATGACGTTGGCGAAACAAATCAAGAAAAATCCTACTCCGTATCAAGTGCGAAATGGCCAAGTGTTTTACGGCCACCCAAATGAAGGGTTTGTCGGCGATATGTATACGTTATCGAAGCCTGGATACGGCGTGTACCATAAGCCGATCAAGCAGTTGGCTGAGCGGTACTTGCCTAACCAAATCATCGACTTAACAGGGCAATCGTTTGAGAACATCTATACATACTTGGCCAAAGGCACACCGGTTTGGGTGATCACCAACACCACCTTTCGTCCTCTTCCTCCCTCTGCCTTTCGGGAATGGCAAACCCCGCAAGGCCCGATCAAAATCACGTACCGGGAACACGCGGTGCTCATTACGGGATACGATGAGCAGTACATTTATTTCAATGATCCATTGACCGCTGTCAAAAACCAAAAAGCGCCGAAACAAGACTTTATCGACGCTTGGGTTCAAATGGGACGGCAGGCGATTACCTACCACCGTTAGACATCGGTGAATCCGAATCGCTTGCCTTTTTTTACATTTCAGTTGAACGATTTTCTCCATACATTTTGCACATCTATTTTTTATCATATCATTGCATCTCCCACTACAAGCTTAAGGAGGGAAAACGACATGAAAAAATGGCTGCTTGGCGCCATTTTCGCAGGAGTAGCAGCGATTGGCGCAGCTTGCTCAAATCCATCTTCCATGCAGGGACACGACATGTCCGGCATGAATATGGAAAAAGAAAATACTTCCGCTGAAACGAGCAAGCAGCAATTGCCTTTAGCAACCAATACAGAAGTATTATCCGGGAAAGAAATTCACCTTACTGCGAAGGAAGCGTTATTACCCATTAATGGTCAAATCAAACTCCCGGTATACACGTATAATGGATCCGTGCCTGGTGCACAAATCCGCGTGAAGCAAGGAGACAAAGTAAAAATCGTAGTAAAAAATGAATTGCCGGAACCGACAACGATTCACTGGCACGGCTACCCTGTTCCAAATAACCAAGATGGAGTACCGGGTGTCACGATGGACGCCATTAAACCGGGTGAAACGTTTACGTATGAATTTACAGCAACCGTGCCGGGAACGTATTGGTATCATTCCCATCAAAAAAGCGCCGAGCAAGTGGACAAGGGATTATACGGTACATTAATCGTAGAACCGAAAAATGAAGAAAAAGTCGATCGAGATTACACGCTTGTATTAGATGAATGGATGAGCGACCCGGACGCCGAAAGCCATATGGACATGAATATGAGCGGCATGGATCATAGTAATATGAATAATGGAAATAGCTCTGATAATCAACAAATGGATATGAACAGCATGGGACATAATATGAATATGTACGATATTTTCACGATTAACGGAAAAAGCGGGGCTGCTGTCCAACCGTTAAAAGTGAAAAAAGGCGAAAAAGTGCGGCTTCGTCTGATCAATGCAGGGTACATGTCCCACAAGCTTCATTTGCATGGACATGAGTTTAAAATTGTCGCAACGGACGGCCAACCGTTAAAGAACCCGCAACCAATCAAAGATGAACTGTTGAATATCGCTCCGGGTGAGCGCTACGACATTGAGTTTATCGCCAATAACCCGGGTGAATGGCTGCTGGAATGCCACGGCAATATGAAAGGCACCGATGGCATGAAAGTGAAAATTCAATACGAAGGACAAGCAAACAATACGGACAAAGCAAATGCAAAAGAAAACCTCCCTGTCGTGGATATGACAACATATGGAAAATATGAAACAGGTCCATTTACGTTAGACCAAAAATATGATGTAGAGTATACAATGGATTTAGGAACGGCCATGGGCAAAAATGGCATGATTTTCACGATTAATGGGAAAACGTATCCTGACACAGCGCCTATTCATGTGAAGACAGGAGATTTCGTAAAAGTAAAAATCGTGAACAACTCGCCGATGGATGTACATCCGATGCATTTACACGGCCATTTCTTCCAAGTGTTAAGCAAAAACGGCAAGCCGGTCACAGGCTCTCCATTGATAAAGGATTCCTTAAATGTAAACCCTGGTGAAGAATATGTCGTCGCGTTTAAAGCGGATAATCCGGGAAATTGGATGTTCCATTGCCATGACTTGCACCATGCTTCAGCGGGAATGGTGACAGAAGTCAAATATACCGACTACAAATCGGACTATACTCCAGATCCGAATGACACAACCAATAAAGGTGAATAAAAAAGCTGAAGGGGCTGACCCAAAACACAAATGCGTTTTGGGTCAGTCCCTCTTTTTTTCCGCGCCTGTTATTTTCATTATAACATCTCGCTTTCTCGATATTCTTCAAGAAGAGAAAAAACTTTCCCCAGCCGAGCACTCGTTTAGGCGATGACAATGTCCCGTTACGCTCTGGATAAAAAAGTGCCCCGTCATCACTTCGGGGCACCTTCCGTATGTTATTTCACATCATATCCTTGCTCTTCAATCGCTTCTTTCAGTTTTTCTACGCTGACCTTTGTTTCATCATACTCCACATCGACAGTTCCTTCTTGCAAATGCACTTCTACACGGCTGACGCCATCCAACGCTTGAAGGGCATTGGTCACCGCCGCTTTGCAATGTCCGCATGTCATTCCTTGTACTTGTAATGTAATGGTCATCGTCCATTCCTCCTTGAATGTTTATAGTTTCACGCGTTTCAAACGAAGCGCGTTGGCGACAACCGACACAGAGCTGAATGCCATCGCCGCTCCAGCGATCCATGGCTCCAATAATCCGAAAGCGGCGACCGGAATGCCAATCGTATTATAAAACAACGCCCAGAACAGATTTTGCCGAATGTTTTTCATCGTTTGGCGGCTCAACTCAATGGCTTTCGGGATATGGCGCAAATCGCCGCCGACCAAGGTCACATCAGCGGTCTCGATGGCGACATCAGCTCCTGTGCCAATCGCCATCCCAATATCCGCTTTGGCCAGAGCTGGAGCGTCGTTAATCCCATCGCCGACCATCGCCACACGTTTTCCTTGCTTTTGCAATTCCTCGACGATGTTCGCTTTGTTTTCCGGGAGCACCTCGGCGTACACATGCTCAATGCCTACTTCATTGGCGATCGCTTCCGCTGTCCGTTGATTGTCCCCTGTTGCCATATAGACATCGATGCCCATTTGTTTTAATGTTTGAATCGCTTCTTTCGAGCTTTCTTTCACCGTATCCGCGACAGCAATGATGCCGGCAAGCTGTCCATCGATGGCCACGAGCATCACTGTTTTCCCTTGTTTTTCAAGCTCTACCATTTTATCTTCATGCACAGAAATCGCTACAGAGCGTTCCTTCATCAATTTTCGCGTCCCAATAAGGATGCTTTTTCCGTCAATGACAGCTTCAATTCCGTGGCCGGTAATGGCGGAGAAGTGCTCCAATGGCTTCATCGAAATCGCTTGTTTCTTCCCGTATTCAACAATCGCATGAGCCAGCGGATGCTCCGAAGCGCTCTCGGCGGAAACCGCATAATCGAGCATGTCCTCGCGGAAGGCTAGCACATCGGTGACTTCCGGTTTTCCTTTTGTCACGGTTCCTGTTTTATCGAGTAATACGGCATTGATTTTATGCGTTCCCTCTAGGTACTCACCTCCTTTAAAGAGAATTCCTTGTTCTGCCCCTTTTCCTGTACCGACCATAATCGATGTCGGTGTGGCCAAACCGAGCGCACAAGGGCACGCGATGACAAGAACAGCGATGGCCACCTCAAGAGCTTTGGCCAAATCACCCGGCGCAACGAAGAAGTACCAGATTAGAAAGGAAACAACCGCAATTCCGACAACAATCGGTACGAAAATGCCGGAAATGGTATCCGCCATCCGCTGAATCGGGGCTTTCGACCCTTGCGCCTCTTCAACGATTTTAATGATATTGGCCAGCGCGGTATCTTTTCCGACTTTTTCGGCACGAATGGTCAGTACGCCATTCGTATTCATCGTCGCCCCGATCACATAGTCGCCTTCCTTCTTATCAACCGGGATCGATTCACCGGTAATCATCGATTCGTCTACGGAAGAAGCGCCGGAGATGACTGTACCGTCTACCGGAATTTTTTCTCCTGGCTTGACAAGGATCGTATCGCCGATCACCACTTCCTCCAGCGGAACTTTCATTTCTTCCCCATTCCGAATGACGGTCGCTTCCTTCGCCTGCAGGCTGACCAACTTCGAGATTGCTTCGGTTGTCCGCCCTTTCGCAAGCGCTTCAAAGTATTTGCCGACAAGCACAAGCGTAATCAAGACGGCGCTCGTTTCAAAATACAGCCTCGGCATATAGTCAGGATTCCCAAGCGTCCGCCACGCTTCATACAAGCTGTAAAAGTACGCGGCCGATGTCCCCAGCGCCACGAGAACGTCCATGTTGGCGCTTTTGTTGCGCAACGCCCGATACGCCCCGACATAGAAGGGACCGCCGATGTAAAACTGAACGGGTGTAGCTAAAAGAAGCTGGAACCACGGATTCATCAGCCAATGCGGCATCGGCAAGCCGATATCAAACGGCATATGAGCCAGCATCGTATAGAGCAGCGGCAACGATAAGATGATGGAAATGGCGAGTTGCCGTTGTTTTTGTTTCAGCCGCTCTTCTTTCCGACCAGCATGGTCTTGTTCTTCGTTTCGAATTTGCCCCCTGTACCCAAGCTTTTTGATTTTCTCTAAAATGTCTTCGACAGATGTGACACCCTCCTTGTATTCGACCACCGCGCTGTTTGTCGCCAAGTTGACAGCAGCGCTTGTAACACCTTCCATCCGATTTAACCCTTTTTCAATCCGTGTCGCACAGGCCGCACATGTCATTCCTTCAATATCAAGCGTCACTTTTTCTGTCGCAACGCCATACCCCAAATTCTCAATTTTCATTTCGATATCGGCTATATTTTGCTTCGATGGATCATATTTAATCGTTGCTTTTTCCATTGCCAAATTGACATTGGCTTCTACGCCATCCATCTTATTTAATACTTTCTCAATCCGATTGGCGCACGCGGCACATGTCATGCCGGTCACTCTAAGTGTGACATGCTTTTGTTCACTCATAATGCTTCCCACTCCTTTCACTTTGAGAACTGTTTAATGACATCCATTAATTCGCGAATGGATTCTTCTCCACTTCCTTCGCGGATCGCTTTAGACACACAATGGCTGACATGACGTTCTAACAAGTTCAATCCTACTTTATTTAACGCTGCCGTGATCGCTGAAATTTGCACTAAAATATCAATACAATAACGATTGTCCTCCACCATTTTTTGCACACCGCGCACTTGTCCTTCGATGCGCTTCAAGCGCTTGATGATGCTTTCGATTTCCTGTTCCGTTCGTGGAACCATTTTTTTATCCATATTATGATCTTCATAATGGTTCATCAAACATCACCTCTTTTAATTACATTATACCGGTAATGGGTATAAAACGCAACAGAGATACCCTCTACAAATCATGTTCACCACAAAACCGTAATCAATACCTGCGCAGGAAAAAGCCCGCTTTCCACAAAAAATTCACAATTTTATTTTACAGTATCGTTATCAAGATCGAAAAGAGAGGATCGATCAATATGAACGATATCAATATATTTCTAGCTTTCGGAGCGGGATTACTGTCTTTTATATCCCCTTGTTGTTTACCGCTATACCCAGCTTTTTTATCTTACATTACTGGAGTATCCGTTGATGAAATAAAGAAAGAAAATGGGATGCTTCAAAAACGAGCAATACTCCATACATTCTTTTTCTTGCTCGGTTTTTCCGTCATCTTCATCGCTATTGGTTTTGGTACTTCTGTAATAGGAAAACTATTCGTTGATTACCAAGATTTAATCAGACAAATTAGTGCCTTATTCATTGTCTTTTTTGGTCTCGTCATTTTAGGTGTATTTTCACCTTCCTTTATGATGAAAGATAAACGGTTAGTTTTCCGGAACAAGCCTTCCGGTTATTTTGGCTCTATTTTAATTGGCATAGGATTCGCTGCGGGCTGGACTCCCTGCACAGGTCCAATTCTTGTATCAGTGATCGCGTTGGCGGCTACCAAACCGAGTGCAGCCATGTTATATATGTTCGCCTATGTATTAGGGTTTGCCGTGCCTTTTTTCATCATGTCGTTTTTTATCGGCAAGTTAAATTGGATAAAAAAATATAACACTGTCATCGTCAGAGTCGGGGGAATTCTGATGGTTATCATGGGAATTATGCTGTTTTTTGATTGGATGACAAAAATTATCATCTTTTTTACCGATTTGTTTGGAGGATTCACAGGTTTTTAATATCAAAAACATCCCCCTGAGTGGATAGTCACAATTCCTGTCACTTCCACTCAGTGGGAACCATCATTTACCTTTTATTGAATTCCTGAAATCATGCGATCCATCGTTTCATAAGACATAGGACCTACATATTTATTTCTGATAACTCCATTTTTATCAATGATATACGAGGTAGGAATCGTTATTGCACCATATAGATTTCCAATGTCTCCTTGCTCATCAAGCACAACTTTAAATGTGATCCCTTTCGCTTCCACAAAATCGCTCACCGCATTAGAACCTCTTTCGCTATTCGTCAAGTTGACTGCCAAAATTTCTACATTGCTATCTTTATTGTTTTCGTAGAACTTTTGCATTTCCGGCATTTCAGCTCTGCAAGGCGGACACCAAGTAGCCCAAAAATTCAATATCACTGTTTTTCCACGCAAATCAGACAATTTTATTTTATCCCCTGTAATTGAAAGTAATTCAAAATCCGGAGCAACCTCTCCTTTATTCGTGCCGATTTTTCCCCAATCCAATGAAGTAGATAGAACTGATTTTGATTTGACCTTTCCCGCTTCCTGTTGACTGTTAAAAATAGAAGATACAGCAATACTTACCACCATCACACCTAAAGCGAGTTGATTGATTACATTTCCCCGTCCTTTGTTCCTATCCTCAAGAGCCGCTTCTCTTTCTCGCCTCTCTAACCAATATGAAATACATATAAAAACGATAACGAGAGAGCCGTACAACCATACTTCTTTTGATATGATTACTGTATTTACAACATATTTTTTATACAGGGCTAGTTCGAATTGAATGAGATGGAACCATATCAGAAGTTGCAATAAAGTTTTTTGAGTTTTGACTCGTGATGCTACTATAAAAAAACAAATCGCTACTATTGCTTGCAAAATGATGAAATAATTTTGGGAATTTTCCATTACTCGGATCCATGCAAAAGTGCTAAAATAGCCAAAATATACTGGAACCATTGCCCGCGTATAAGAAGCCACAGGAATATTCTGCTTTTTTACGTATAGCCAAGTATAGACCGTGATAAAAACAATCGCCATACTAATGCCAACATATCCCCCATTAAAATAAAGGATTGTCATCGGATTTTGTAAAACTGAATTCGGATGTAAAACGACATAACTAAATTTCCAAATAAGTACACCGTTAATAAAACTGTTCAAAATTAAATCCATGATATTTCGCTCTATTTTTAATACTTTAATACCATAATAAAACATGACATAACTTATCAATAAGCCGCTGATAAGCAAAAGATTTTCGCCCTGAACGACTATATTGCCGAATTGCAATATACATTCCCCCAAAATTCATATTTCTATCGGTATTAGAAAGGATTCTTCTTTGCGACGAAAAAAATACAACTATAACTACATCACCCTAACCATCTTGAAACGTTCTTCCAAACATTGTTACTGCATCATCTTCTTTAAAACCAATAAGTGATGGTATCTAACACGCCAAGCAATACCATCACAATTCCAGCGGTTTGCTGAATGAGCTTCCCTACCCGTCTTCCTTTTTTCATGACAGCACCGCTCAATCCTAAGTACCAAAGGATGAGGATGAAGAAAATAACCGGTACAGAAGTTCCGACGGCAAAGACGCTCGGCAACAACACTCCATAAGACGTTGAGTATACGAGAGGCATTAGAGTAACAAAAAATAGAACAAACATCGTTGGACAAAAAGCCAACGAAAAGCCAAATCCCATGAAAAACGAACCGATTTTTCCTTTTGCCCATCCCTTCGGCACTCTGAACAAAGTGACATTCCAATACATTTTAAAAAGCCCTAACAAATACAAGCCTACGAGAACAAGAATCGGGCCAATCAGCTTTCTTAACCATGGAAAGTATAGTGTCAGTGTACTTTGAATCTCCTTCCCCATCAACCAGACGATCAAGCCTAACCCGGAAAAAGCGATGACCTTTCCGAAAATAAATAAAAGCAGTTCTTTCCAAGCGATCCCCTTTTGCAGAGATTGGTTGCTGTACAACGTGATTGCTCCTAAGTTGCTAGTCAGCTGGCACGGAGCCATCGCTCCGACTATGCCAAGAAGAAACGCTGACAAAACAGGAAGCGCTGTTGTGCTGTTGGCCATATTAAGAAACGGCTGGCTTAGCAGGTTGCTGATTTGGCTTAGGAATGAATACACTCTTCTTCTCACCCTCTCCATCCGTTACTTATATTGTAGCAGTGAATTTTGCAAAAATTATGGAGCGATATATTTTTAGGCAAACAAAAAGACATGCGCCCGCATGTCCCTATATTTCCCCTTCTGATGCTAGTTTTGTCCAACTTCCACCGTTATTTTTTGTCATAAAAATATCCCCGTTCATTGTAACGATCACAATTTCTTTGTCGTTTGCTGGATTAGAAGTTATATACATGATATGATCTTTTTCATCCAATGGCGGAACAGCAAGAACTTCTTCGTGTTTTGTGTCTAATGATTGTTTGATGAGTATAGACTGATCATTCTCTACAGCTGCAAATACAACCGACTTTTCTTGAAACATAAATGTCGTCGTATCAATTTTTCTCGTAAACCGTTCAAACGTATTCCCGTTATCTCTCGAAATGAAAACTCCCTCGGCTGTACTAATCCCGACCATATTTTCATCCGTTGGGTGAGCAGCAATCGTTCTCGCTGCCGTTTGCGGCAGGCCGTTCAACTGACTTGGCGACCACGTTTTGCCGTCGTCTTTACTGTAAAATACCCCTTGTCCAAGCGTTTCATTTTCTTCTTGATTCACCACATAGATGGTATGGCTTTTATAACCAACCGTCATATAATGGAAATCGGACTCTTTATAAAATCCTAAATTCATTAATGTTTGTCCATTATCAAAACTTTTCACAAGACCAAGTGGATTTCCTAACGATGAACCTTCTTCAGGATGTCCCGATGAATAAAAGCCGTCGTCCGTAGCTGAAAAGCCCATATAATCATGTTTATTGGAAACCGTTTCATACCACTTATTGTCTTGGTAAACGAGCAACCCTTCATGAGTAGCAAAGTAAACCGCATTTTGATTGCCTGCATAACCAACTCCATGCAAATGTTCGATCTTCCCTTCCTTTTTTTCTTTAAAGAAAGGATTATTGGTAACAGATACATTAGATTTTGACTGTTCTTTGCTCGTAATAAAAGCCTGTTCTTTTTCGTTGGATGATGAACAGGCGCTTAGAAGAAGAGCGGATGTGATGATGATGACTTTCTTCATTTTTGTCATAGATGTTCATTCCCCTTCATGCATAGTGTAAATCGTCGCATACTTTTATACTTTATCGGATAAATTTGCAGAATGTATGGATTTCAATAAACTGTAACGATTTGAAGATATTTTATTGCTATTGTGAAATTAATCACAGCAACCTCCCCCATTTGCCAATATCATGTCGGTAGACTCAACCTAAAGCAAAAGGAGGAAACCGCTCATGCGCAAAACCGCGATTGTATGGTTATCGTTATTGGCGATGTTGGCGTTTGTTCTCGGGGGGTGCGCAACCAATTCCCCTCAAGACAAAACCGAACCAGAGAAAAATGGGCAGCCAGCCGCCTCTGAACAAACACAAGAAACGAACAAATTCTACTTTACTGCCAACGAAGGCGGAAGCATTTCAAAAATTGATGCGGAAACAAACAAAGTGGTCGGAACGATCAAAGTCGACGGCGCTGTCCACAACGTCCAAGTTTCCCCCGACGGAGCTATTCTCGGCGCTACGTTAGTTCCGGCCATGCACCACGGGCATGATCAGTCGATGGATATGAAAGGAATGGCGTTGTTTTATGATACGGAAACGAATGAATTAATCAAAAAAGTGGAAGTGGGGCACCATCCCGCCCATATCGTGTTTACTGAAAACGGCAAATACGCCCTTGTGACCAATAATGAAGACAATAACGTTTCCGTTATTGATCTGGCGAGCTATTCAGTCATTGAAACCATTCCAACCGGAAAAGGCCCGCACGGGCTTCGCATTTCCAAAGACAGCCAATACGCGTACGTCGCCAACATGGGGGAAGACAGCGTCAGTGTTCTCAACTTGCAAACAATGAAAGAAGAAAAGAAAATCACAGTCGGATCCATCCCTGTCACAACCGGCATTACTTCGGACGGCAAAACGTTAGTCGTAACGTTGAATACCGAAAATGCCTTGGCCATTGTTGACGTAACAAGCGGGAAAGTGGAAAAAGTCCCTGTCGGGCAAGGGCCAGCCCAAGTGTACGTGTCCCCTGACGATACGTTTGCTTATGTCGCCAATCAAGGGACGAAAGAGGCGCCCTCTCATTCTGTAAGCAAGATAAACTTAAAAACGAAACAAGTCGTGGCCACAATTGAAACAGGAAACGGAGCGCATGGGGTCGTCACAAGCCCGGATGGCAAGTATGTTTTCGTTACGAATATGTTCGACAACACCGTGAGCGTCATTGATCAAGAACAAAACAAAGCAATCCAAACGGTTCAAGTAGGCGAAATGCCCAACGGGATCAGCATCATGCCGTAAAGGAAAAAGCAGCAGGTTGGACGTTCCAGCCTGCTGTTTTTTCTGCGGAATAACGGATTTTCATTTTTCCCTTTTCCTCGGGCTCAGTACGGCAATATACACATTGCCATCTTGAATATAAGCGTCAAATGTATCTAACGGTCTTGGCGGTGGCCCCCCTACATTGATACCGTATTCGTCATATTGCCCCGCGTGGCACGGACATAAAAAGCGGATGCCTGTTTTCTGCATGTTCTCCTCAGCATCTCCAACGGTACACCCTAGATGGGTGCAAATCGGGGACATAATGAGTAAAGAACCATCTTCATTTTTGTTAATGTAGACAAACCCTTCCCTTTCCTGTTTGGTCCATGCATCTTTTATGGTGACTTTATACGGCACCTTTTTAGGGAATTCTCCCTTTTCTAATTCGCTTAGAGGACCGAGATTGGCCATTGAACTTGTATTGACCGTTTTCTTATCGTTGCTGCAGGCAGCCAGTCCTGCAGGCAATACCGAAACAGCCAGCAGTCCAGCCGCCCCCTTTAACGACCTGCTAAGAAACTCTCGTCGATTCAACATAAGATTTCCCCTCCTTGCCTCCTCTAATAGTAGGGAGGTGCGTGAAATAAGAGGCGAATCGATCAGCGTTTATCGCGCAATGCGAGTTTTACTGCAAAATACACTACCAATCCAATGGCAAGCAAATTAAGAAACCAGCCGAGAATGCCAAACCCCATCATCCCCCAGCCACTCATCATCCCGCTCATCATCCTCATCACCTCCTGCATGATCTAAAAATAATTCTCACCTATCGCTAACCATTTATGTCATAATTTCGCCTGACTTGAATGAAAAATCTAATTGGAACTCCAAGCACCCTTTTCCGCATCTTTAGCATTTGCCAATACTCCCATTCACACTTGATGCAGCCCAAAATTGATCCACAACGTTTTCATCATCTCCCCTTTTGCTTTACTTTCAGAATAGAGAAAAAGTGTGGAGAAAATATTGATAAAAAACTACAAATATTTGTCAAGGCTTTCACAAAAGTTCATTTCCCTTTTGGTCGCCACGCCTTCTATTGGTCAAAACAAATGCCGAGAAGGTCTGGGCAGCCATCATCTTATGAAACTTTCGCAAATCCAACCATACCAGATTCTTTATGCCCTGGAACCGTACAATAAAATCGAAACACACCGCTTTCGATTGGTATGAACGTCACCTCGGCTGTTTTCCCCGGCAAGGAATGAACATGAATGTCCGCATTTTCTGCATGGTTTCCATGGTCATTCTGTTGTAACAAAATCTTCATATTTTCGAATTCGATATCGTGTTCCATTTGACCGCTATTTTTCAGAATTAAGGTAACAGGCTGTCCTACAGTCAGTTGCAAACTCTCAGGAAAGTAATAAAATTCAGTCGCTTCAATCACTACCTTTTTCCCCTTTGTTTCGATGCTTAACGGAGATGCAGTTTGGTTGTGGTCCTCCATAAAATGGTTCATAGGCGGATTCGTTATCGGAAGATTAGAAGATCGAGAAAATTCATTATATAAATGGTTATACAAATAGAAAAACAGCGGAAGGACGATTGCTAACCATAGCGGGTTATGGAATAGTTTATTTATCAAAAACGCACGGTTAAAACCCGTTTCTTGTTGAAGCATGTATAGAACAATACAAGCCATTCCAACAAATAGAACAAGCATGATGTGAACCGTAGAATCCCGATATTCAGGCGCAATCATTTCTCCTAACATCGCTCCCATCATGCCGCCCATGACTCCTGATAAAACACCGTCGATGATGGCCATGATGCTAATCGGCATCCCAGCTAAAAATCCAGCTAAAAACCCGAAAGCCATTCCTAAAATGGTTGACAAAAAGAGATTGCCGTTGTAAGAAATCCCAGCCAGCAGGCCGCCTGTCAGCCCAACCAACATTCCTAACGCCATCGCCGCCATCATTCCAGCCATGCATGTGATTTTCTTCCTTTTGATAAAGATGAAAGCAATCACAATGAAAGACAAAACCGCCACGATTCCCCCAGTGAATAACATCGGCAACGGATGATCCCTCCTGCAAATGTTTATTTGTACACATATATGTGTGCAAATAACAGGTTAGTCCATGTCAGTGAACATACCGGCTGAGTTTGAACGAAAACAGAGGGCGTGTCATCCGATTACAGCTTTTTGTATTACACCTGCATGTATTCTGTTCTTGAACGCTCTCCCACCTACGCTTAGAGGTGGGAGATTCTTGGGAACACCCGCCCCACGGCAGGCTGTCAACCAAGCCATCCCCGTGCGTCCCACGGTTCAGCTGCCTTACAAAGACAGCAAACGAAGCCCCTCATTTTGGAACACTCTTTGCAGCCAAGCCCCGCCCCTGTTGTTTCATACGCTTGATTCCACTCGGCCAAAAGACTTTACACAAACCGGCAGCACCCAATCGTTTGGTTGATGAGCTCCGCTTGTTTTCGGGTGGGATCCAACCGAAACCGATAGGCTCTATGCATGACCTTCCCTCCTATTTTAGGGAACGTTTGTTCTGTTCGTGCCCATTTTATACCTTTTGTTCTTTTGATGCAAGAGGAAGATCGATGAGGGAAGACACCGATTCATCCCCTACTGACGCTCACGCGTGGAAGTGGAGGTCTTCTCGGTTCGGGATGATCAAACGACTATCCACACATGCCGCAGCATATGATGAAATTGTGATACCTTCTCTAAAGGGGGAAGAGGGAATGCATGGTTACTTGCCGGGAAATCCTCAAACGCCTATTATCACGCCCAATGTAAAAGATGCGCCATTTCGGGTTCTCAAAAACGGGGTAAAACAATTTCACTTGCGGGCGGAACCGGTCGTGCATGAGTTGGTAAACGGAATTAAAATCCGCGGGTATGGATACAACGGAAGTATTCCCGGGCCGACGATTCTTGTCAATCAAGGGGACTATGTTCAAATTACAGTCGAAAACCGTTTGCCAGAAGCGACATCCGTCCATTGGCACGGATTAATTGTTTCCAACCGAATGGACGGCGTACCCGGCCCTGGGGGCAGCCCGATTATCCAACCGGGGGAAAGTTTTACGTATGAATTTCGCATCCAACAGTCAGGAACGTTTATGTACCACAGCCATGTCCATGATGCAAAACAAGAGTTAATGGGATTAGCAGGCATGCTTATTTCGCGCGGCATATACGAAGAACCTGTGGACCGCGATTATGTTCTGTTGCTTCAAGAGTGGGCTGTGCAGATGGAGATGCGTCAGCAAACTAGCAGCCATCCAATGAATGATCACCCTTCCAAACGATCGGCTTCAAATATATATGACATCGATCCAATGTCAATGATGTTTAATTTTTTCACAATTAACGGCAAAGCCTATCCTGATACCGCTCCTTTATTTGTCCGATATGGCGAGCGCGTCCGTATTCGCCTTGGCAATTTAAGTATGGATTCTCATCCGATGCATTTTCACGGGCATGAGTTTAGTGTCACCGCGGTTGACGGAAATCCGATTCCTATGATGGCAAGATTAAAACGAAACACGATTAATGTAGCGCCAGGAGAAACATGGAACATCGAATTTTTGGCCAACAATCCGGGAAATTGGGTCTTTCACTGTCATAAACCTCACCATACAACGAACGCACATGCAATGGAGGGAATGGGCGGCATGCTTACGATAGTCCGCTATGCGAAATAGATGAGCATTCAAGAAAAAACGGCATCGCTGCCGTTTTTTCTTCTCTTTTCGTGAAACACTCGAAACGCGCAACGTTGATCTGCAAAGCAAAAACGTAGTAAAATGAACAATAAACATTTCGACGCAGACACCTGTTTTTCAATTTTCTGGCAAAATGAGAGGGGGGAAACGAATTTGGCTGCGATTAAAGCCATTGTATTTGATGCCTACGGCACGTTGTTTGATGTACACACAGTCGTGGAAAAATGCGAGAAGTATTTCCCGACGAAAGGAAGAATGATCAGCGAAATATGGCGGCAAAAACAGTTAGAATATACTTGGTTGCGTTCACTGATGGGAAGATACGAAGATTTTTGGCGCGTCACTGAAGACGCTTTAACATTCGCCTTAAAGCAGCTCGGATTGGAGACGACCATGGACGTTCGCACTGATATTCTCCACACGTATCTCTCTTTAAAACCGTATCGTGAAGTTCCGGATTTATTAAAACAACTCAGCCGTGCTTATACGTTAGCCATCCTTTCAAATGGTTCACCAAACATGTTACATGCCGTAATTCAAAACGCCGAGTTAAGCGATTGTTTTTCCTATGTGATTAGCGTAGACGAACGAAAAACATTTAAACCTTCCATGGAAGTTTATCAACTGGCGCCGGCCAAACTGGGCATTCCTAAAGAAGAGACATTATTTGTATCATCCAATTCATGGGATGCAGCAGGGGCGAAAGTGTTCGGATTTCAAGTCTGCTGGCTCAACCGTTTTCATCAAACGTTTGATGAGTTAGATAGCCGTCCCGATTTCATTGTCAATGATTTAGAAGAACTCGCGGATCATCTAACGTAAATGCTTCGTCGCTTTCGCGCACTGCTCTTTCGCTACAAACATCATTGAACTTCAGCAGTCGAGTATTCAATCAGGCGTTTTAAAATAGCAAAACTACGAAAGATATAACACTTGCACTGAAAAGAAAAACCGAACGGCGCGCTCACCGTTCGCGATGCGTATGAATCCATTGCACAAACCGTTCGATCACTTGATCCAAAAAGTCGATGGTTGCCGCATCTAATCGATTGGCGTTAACCGAAACGCATGATAAACTAAGCGTATATTCAAACAAAGTTTGGAGGGACAACCTTGGATCAGTTGCTATACGTGTTCGTAAAAGTAGTGGAAAAAGGAAACTTCACGAAAGCAGCTGAGGAGCTGCATATGACACAGCCTGCTGTCAGCCAGCACATCCAAACGCTAGAGCGATTATTCGATACGAAACTTCTGGACAGGACAAACAAGTACGTCAAATTGAATAAAGCCGGCGAAATTGTTTATCACTATGCGAAAGAAATACTCGGACTGTATACACGCATGAATCAACTGCTTGATGATTTAATGAATCGAGCCAGCGGGGAGCTGTCGATTGGGGCCAGCTACACGTATGGCGAGTATGTTCTTCCACAGATGATCGCAAAATTGCATCAACACTATCCACTCATCAAACCAACCATCACGATCGGGAACTCGAATGAAATTGTTGAAATGGTGCGCGACCATCAGCTGGATGTGGGGATTATCGAAATGGATATCGAACCGAAAAATGTATATATTGAACCATTTGCCAAAGATCAAATGGTTGTCGTTGCTTCTGCTCATCATCCGTATGCCCAAAAAGAGACGGTGCAGATGGAAGACCTCCGCAACGCCACATGGATTGTTCGCGAAACAGGATCTGGAACAAGAAAAGCAACGGACGAATTTTTTCTCAAACACAACTTCTTTCCGTCTTCAATCATGGAATTCGGCAGTACACAGCTCATTAAAGAAGCGGTAGAAGCTGGTTTGGGGCTGACCTTTCTCTCTCTCTGGACGATAAAAAAAGAACTTTCATTTGGTACGTTAAAAATCATCCCGATCAATGATGAACCATTTTTTCGCCACTTTTCTCTCGTTACACCGAAAACTCCGTTTTATACAAAAGCCATGGAAGTGTTTTTAACCATAGTACGTACTCACCAACCTTCAATCAGCCATTCACCACAACCACCATCTCCCTAATAAAAAGACGACCGGCAGCGTTTGCGGGCCGTCTTTTTCCTTGAACGTTAAGCGATAAAAAAAGATAAAAAAGACAATAAAAGAGACACAATACACATGGCAAGAAGAGGACGCAATCCGTTTGTCCGCAATTTTCGCAAATCAACATTCAATCCAAGGCCGACCATCGCCGCCGTCAAAAGAAATGAGGTGAAGGAAGAGATATAGCTTAAGACGTTTTGAGAAACAAGAATGGCGTTTCCAAGCACATAACTACCAAGTAAACTCATCATTATAAATCCAAGCAAAAACCAAGGAAATTCTACTTTCGTTTCTCCCCCCTCCTGGCCATCGTCTTTTTTTCTTCTCCAATAAATGAGGGCAAAACTGAGCGGCACAAGCCAAAGCACTCTTCCTAACTTTGCCAGCAACGCCATAGCCAATGCATCCTGCCCAGCTGGAGCGCCCGCTAACGCGACGTGGGCAATTTCATGCAAACTCATCCCGCTCCAAATACCGTAATGTAAAGATGAAATGGGCAAAACAGGACGAATCAGTGTATACGCGATCGAGAACACCGTGCCGACAAGTGCAATCATTCCAACCGAGATAGCCGTTTCGTCGTCGTTCGATTTTAAAATGGGAGAAACGGCGGCAATCGCGGCCGCCCCGCATACCCCTGTTCCAATGCCCAGCAATAAGGATAAAGAAGGACTTGCTTTCAACACGTTTCCAACCCAAATAGTCATTAGAATGGCAAACACAATGACCGCCGCATCACGAATGACAAGCCCCCATCCTTGATGAATCAAAACATCCATATTCAACTTTAGACCAAATAACATAATGGCCAATCGCAACAAATATTTTGAAACAAATTGGATGCCCGGTCGAATCGCTTCTGGATAACCAAACAGCTGCCGATACATCACAGCAAGCAAAATGGCACAAGCGAGCGGACCTAAATGATCCAGTCCAGGTATGGATGCCAATGCCATTCCAACGGCGGCCACCAAAAACGTAAAGGCCACTCCTCCTAACCAAAAACGTTTACTTTTTTCATGGGCAGTCGAATATTGCCAAGCATTCATATTTTGATTCTCCACTCGAATCCCCCCTATTGGTATCACATAACTGTTTTTATCATATGTCCCTTCCATCAATAAGTAAAATAATAGTTTATTATTTTTATAATAAGAAATCACTTATTATAAATCCCTAAAAGTGATAAACGAGAAACTAATATTTTGATTAACGAAGAGGCAGATCCACCCGTTCCCTCAAAACGCCGCCATGATCATTGACATGAACTTTCCAACCTCACCCACGACGCCGCAACTCGAGCCAACGATCAATCAAATGAAAACGGAGAAAAAGCTTGTTCAAAACATAGTTTTCTTTCCCTGCTCCACGTTGTATAATCAAAAAAGAGGAGGTGAACAAGCATGGAACGCGATACCATCGTGAAAGAAGTAGTCGAGGCGCTGAAAATGTTTTCCCACGACATCCGCACCCAAATTGACGAAATGGGAAGCCAACTACGAGCAGAAATCCAAGACACAGCTAACCAACTGAGAGCAGAAATGCAAGACATGGCTAACCAATTGAGAGCGGAGATGCAAGACACAGCCAACCAATTGAGAGCGGAAATGCAACAATTTCGCGCCGAGGTGAACGAGCGGTTTGACCGACTCGAGCAAAAATTCGCCGGCTTGCGTGTGGAGCTGACAGAAACGCAAGAAACCGTCCATTTCCTCGCGTCCAAAACCATCCAGCATGAGAAAAAACTCCACCATCTTGCCAAGCAACTTGAATTCCTTCGCTAGTTTTCCTTCATCGGAAAGCCGCGTTTGACTGCGAGTCAAGCGCGGCTTTGATTTTTGCATCTCGTCTTCTTCGATCCCGATCAAATCCCTCCTGCCCGGCCGCGCACGAAGATGGAAGAGAAGCTGGCGATTTATCCGTCATCATGAACACAATGGTTTCCAATACGCAGCCAAAACTCTGCCCCCGGACAAAACGCCAAAAACAGAGAACGCGTGCTGATAAAGTATGATGGGGCTTTTGCGTGCATAATTGCTGCTCCTTTTGACGCACAATATAAATACGAAAGAATCCTTTTCATGATTTGAGGGAGGAATCATCCATGTCATTTTTGTGGAGCTTGATTGTCGGGGGCGTCATCGGTTGGCTCGCAGGTCTTCTAACAGGCCGCGATATTCCCGGCGGAATCATCGGCAACATCATCGCTGGGTTCATCGGCGCTTGGCTTGGCACAGCGCTGCTCGGCAACTGGGGGCCGACCATCGGCGGATTTGACATCATCCCCGCGCTGATCGGTTCCGTTATCCTCATTTTGCTTGCAAGTTTTGTCATTCGCAGATTGCATAGGGCGGCGTGATTCCATAACCCTTGAGATCGCAATGGATTCCGCTTATGCAAGGCTCAGAGCGCAATCTTTCATCTCCAAATTCATGCTCACACATGAAGGAACCGGGCTCTTCTCAGCCCGGTTTTTAAAGTTCGTTACTTAGTTCGATATAATTGGTTCATCTCCAAAAGATGTACTTGCACCTGTCATGAAAGTATGTTAGCTGTTTCCAGCCGAACCCGCAGTGCAAAACGCTGGATATTTCGGTATCCGTATCCCCGACGTTTCATCAGCTTGATCTTGTTATTCGTTCCCTCCATCTTCCCATTCGAATAATGGGATAAAATGCACGATATCATTTCGTCTGTTCGTTTGACGAGTGATTTTGCGATGGCACGAACAACGGAACAAGGACAAAACAAATACCGATGAATCCAAGCCTTCAAGCGTCGTTTCGCCTGTTGCTCATCTTTGCTTTTGAACACATAGCGAACATGTTGGAGCGATTGGTAAACAGACTTTAAGTAATCGCTTTCATTACACCATTCTCGTATGATTTGACGTTCTTCCTCCGTCAATTTCTCTGGGCATTGGCTCAATAAACGGCAAACGTAACGAACATTTCCGTGTTTCTTGCCTCCTTTGCCCAAATATTTGCGACAACGTTCTAAAGCATCGGTAAACAGCTGAATGACATGGAAATAGTCGACGACATGTGTCGCCTCTGGGCAAACCCGTTGAATCGCTTTTTTCATCGCTGGAGCCAAGTCACTCACGACATACTGAACGGAACGAGATACATGAGCCAATGCATCCTCGTTCTTTCCTGCTTCCATGGCATACACTTCTCCCGTTTCGGCATCCATGATCGCCACTCCATAGTCGTGCCCTTTTCGAAAAGCAAACTCATCGACACAAACCGCCTTTGGTTGGACGTCATTCGATAGGAAGGAAGGGGCATGGGTATAAAACCATCGTTCAACGGTCGTGTAAGGAAGCTTGAGCATACGAGCCACCGCCTGAATGAATGTTCCGATGCAAGATTGCGCGACCCATCGCTGAAAAGCATCCGTCGCCACACTTCGAGGAGAGATGGCTGGATACGACGTGCTGAACGTCACGCCACACGTGCTACAACGTCTGCGCTCGACAGGAAGTTCGATCCAAAAAATTCCGATTCGCTGAGCATAGCCATGCATCCATTGCTTCTTTTTGTCTGTCATTTTGATCGTGCGCTTCAAGCAGACAGGACATAACGGGCATTGTTCGGGTAGAGAAAGTTCGAAAATCCAACGTTCCCCTTCTTTTCGCACCTTTTGAATCAAAACATCTGGTCAATCGATGAGTTCTTTGATAAACTGAGAGTACATGCGAATTTCCCTCCATGGTTTGGTTTGGTCACCTTTACCATACAGGAAAATTCGCATTTTTTGTACCCTCTATGCACACCTACCTTAAATGATCAAGTACAACTTGTGGTGAAGAGCCTATTCTTTAACTTTTAGCAATCGCATGCTGTTTAATGTTACGATTAATGTTGCTCCCATATCGGCAAATATCGCTAACCATAGCGTTAACCAACCAGGCACAATTAACAGTAATGACAATGCCTTAATCCCTAAAGAGAAAGTAATGTTTTGCTTAATAATCGCTAAAGCTTTGCGGCTCAATTTAATCGTATATGGCAATTTGCTTAAATCATCAGACATTAAGACAATATCGGCTGTTTCTAGGGCTGTATCGGTTCCAGCACCACCCATTGCCACACCAACGGTTGAAGCTGCAAGAGCTGGTGCATCGTTCACACCATCTCCAACCATCGCCACGCTTTGATGCTTGTCACGAAGCTCTTTGATGAAATTCAGTTTATCTTCTGGAAGTAAATCGGCTTTAATATCGGAAACGCCGACTTGTTTTCCGATGGCTTCGGCTGTTCTTTGGTTATCCCCTGTCAACATTACCGTTTTTTCAATACCGACTTGATGAAGTTTTCGAATAACCTCTTTGGATGATTCTCTTATTTCGTCTGCCACGGCAATTAACGCCAGAATTTCTTTTTCCGTTCCTAACGCCATGACCGTTTTCCCTTGTGTTTGAAGGGTTGTAATTTGTTCTTTTATTTCTGATTGGATGCCATTTGGAAGAAGTTCTTCAAAAAGACCTGGACTTCCGACATAATACATTGCGTTATTTACTTTGGCTTTGACCCCTTTACCTGTAATGGATTGGAATTCTTCAACAGATAAATCATTAAAATTCAATCCATCTTCTTCTGCTTTTCTTATAATGGCGGAAGCAAGTGGATGTTGTGAGCCTTTTTCAATGGCTGCTGTAATGGTCATTAGTTCATTTTCATCGCCATTATAAGTGACCACATCGGTGACGGAAGGAACACCTTTTGTTAATGTTCCTGTTTTATCAAAAGCGATGACTTTTAGAGATCCTGCTTCTTCTAAATAGATGCCACCTTTAATTAACACCCCGTTTTTCGCTGCATTTCCAATGGCGGTTACAATCGCAACAGGAGTGGAAATGACCAGCGCACACGGACAACCAACCACTAATACAGCTAGACCCCGATAAATCCATTCGCTCCAATCAGCACCCATAAATAATGGCGGAATAACGGCTAGTAAAAGAGCAAAAATGATAATGGCTGGTGTATAGTATTTGGCAAAACGATCTACAAACGCTTGAGAAGGCGCTCGTTCTGCTTGAGCTTCTTCCACTAAATGGATGATTTTCGAAAGGGTTGTATCTTCCACTCGTTTTGTCACTTTTACTTCCAATAAACCTTCTTCATTCAATGTTCCTGCAAAAACTTCATCACCAACTGTTTTCGCTACGGGAACACTTTCCCCTGTAATGGCAGCCTGATTTAATGTAGATGTACCCTTGATGATGATTCCATCCATCGCTAATTTCTGACCAGGCTTTACGATCATAATATCTCCGACTTGAATATCGTCAACAGGGACCATCATTTCTTCATTTCCGCGACGAATTAATGCTTCTTTTGGAGCAATATCCATCAACGATTCAATGGATTGACGAGCTTTATCCATGGAATAACGCTCTAAGGCTTCGCTAATGGCGAATAGAATAACAACCGTTGCACCTTCTCCCCATTCACCAATCGCTGCAGCTCCTAAAATCGCCACTGTCATCAGCGTATTCATATCAAAATTCAATCGAACTAGGTTTTTGAAACCTTTTATAAATAACGAATATCCACCGATTAAAATTGCTGCAGCATATCCAATTGTCGCAAAGATATGCTCTTCTCCGTATTGCTTCCCTAAAAACCAACTGATCACAAGCAAAACGGCGGAAATATACACTTTAATGTTCTCTTTTTGCTTCCAAAAAGGTTCACGCTTGACTGATTTTTCTTTATCTTCCCGAACCTTTAAGTTTTCAAAAGCTCCTGCTTTTTCTAATTCTTCGATGGTTGTTGTACCCCAAACGGTAATTTTAGATGCTCCAAAGTTTACTTTAGCATCTTGAACACCTGGCAATGATTTTACATTATTTTCAAACTTTGCCGCACAGTTTGCACAAGTAAATCCTTGAACACGGTAGGTTTTCGCTTCTGATTTAGATAATTTTGCTTGTTGTTCAGACACGGACTTTCACCTCTTTCTCATGTACTAACGCAATCATGATTAACTGCTTAATATGGTCATCATCCAGCGAATAAAATGCTAGCTTTCCTTCTTTTCGATACTTTACAATCCCTTGTTTATAAAGAGTCCGTAAATGATGGGAAGTGGTTGCAACAGAAGCCCCAATGATATTGGCAATATCACATACACATAACTCTTTATCTTAGCAAAGTGAATAGACAGTTTTTGCCCTATTTTCATCTGCCAGTGCTTTAAACAACAGGACAACACTGGATATATCTTCTTTTTGCAATTCCCCTTGTATTCGATTGACTTTTTCTTCGTCATAACAATAAATTTCACATGTATCTTTCTTACTCATTCATTATCCCCCTTTCATATTCAAATTTCCGTTTGAATATATTATACCCCATTTCTTTTATTATTCAAACCCGTGGTGCTAGATAAACTTGAGCAAGCATAAAAATAGCCCTTGCTGGCGAATCTCCTGTAGAATGAAAGTGCGACCTACCATTCGAAAGGAGAATCCCCATGCAAGAGCACTTTCATTTTACTACAGATCGAGCCAAGATTCAAAAGCAATATGCCGCCAGAGTCAGTCAAGACTTTGTGGAGAACATTTTTTCGGTTCACTACGGGTGTTGTCAATCACTAGTTAGCGAACCATTTTCAGGAATTGATATCGTAAGCGCTTTCGGACTCTCATCCCTCATCTTGAGGTGATGATATTGTGTTCCATTTTTTTACACCCAACCAAAATCCCGAAGCGCCGACAACGCTTGATGGATCGGCGTCCCGGATGACCGCTGCAGACACGGTAGATTCTGACGCACCACATCTGCCCACAACCGTCCTGCCTTCCGTTTGGCCTGTTCAACCCGCTTGGACTTCGTCGAGGCCGAGGCTGCCGTTCGGGTCTCTTCTTCCTCCACCAACTGCCCATTTCTCCGCCAAATCCCGTCGATTCGGGCTGCCATCGCCCTCAGAAACGCCCGAAGCCCTTGGTCTTTCCAGCTGCGGCGGGATTTCACCCGATGCGCAAACCGGCTCATCACGCTCTCGGCGTGGCCCATCGGACGCATGCCGGTCGTCTCCACCCCTTGCTCCGACAGCCACTCCCGATAGTCCCGGATGCATCCCGGCATCGACTCGATCCGGCGGATCATGGCAGCCATCTGCTTCTCTTTCGCTTCGTCCTCCAACGTGCCGACCGCGCTGTTCAGCTCGACCAAAAGTCCTTCTTCGTCTTGTTTCGCCAGCTTCCTCCGCACCTCCCGCCAACGCGGATGGCCCAAGAGGCATTGGCGCAGCTCCCGCGCCACATGAAATCGATCCAGCTGAAAGCAGGCTCGCTTTCCAAAATACTCCCGGCAGGCCGTGATCCATGGCGCCGCGTCGCCGTTGATGATCAACAGGTCCCGGCACGGGTCATAGGCATATTCCTTCATCAGCCACTCTTCAAACCGTTTCCACACGTCCCCGTCCCTTCATGGGGGCAGCAGCGCCGGTTCACCAGCTCAAGCTGCGACCCGTTTCGTTTCCATCCCTCGTGAACCGCCAAGATTTTCTCTTCTTTCGCTCGTTTCCCTTTCCCCTGGCGGGAAACAGAGTCCTTCCGCCTCGACAAACAGCACTCGGCCGTGCCGTTGAGAAACAGGGCGATGCAGCGAGACAGGGGCCTCCAGCACCAGTTGGCGAATCGCCTCGTGGCTTAGGACCGCATACCCCACGATCGACTCCAGCGTGCGAGCCGCTTTGCGGTAGGAAGAGCACTCCACGGCCAACTCGACCGCCGTTTCCTCGAGGCAAGGGCTGATCGACTGCGCTCCATCAAAGCCCAGTTCGGCATCCAGCAAGAAGGTATAGGCCCCTGTTTGTCGATCATAGTAGTCGTTCCGACGGAACGTCACTTCTCCAAACAGCGTTTGGATCGTGGTCGGCCGTTTATCTTTCAGCTGATACCGCCGCTTGTCCCGCGCTTCCGCCAGTTGTTGATCAATCTCCTCCAAAAGGGCGGCCAACAAGACAGCGAACACCTTTTGAAGAGTTCTTACTAATTGCTCCTCCAACTCTTTTAATAGGAGCCATTATGTGGTAAGATGTTTCATGGACTCCCTCCCTCCTGTTTTATGGATGTTGGTCATCACCATCATAGCAGGGAGAGAGTCCTTTTTACATGAGATTTGTTTTTGGATTGGTGGCCCCGACGAGCGTGGCGAACAAAAATTCGCTACGCTCGTCGGGGATCCTTCCTGAATTTCACCCACAAATATTTTACTCACACTTTGTGTTCGCATAGGCGGCGGGGCAATAAAAAAACACCTCGATCTCCATCGAGATCGAGGTGTTTTGTGATGACCTGTGAGGGACTTGAACCCCCGACCCCTTCCCTGTCAAGGAAGTGCTCTCCCACTGAGCTAACAGGTCATATCGCTTTCAAACACATTTTTTATTATATATATGCCTTCCTCGTTTGTCAAACACTTTTTTAAAAAAATTAGTGTTCATCATGAAAAAAGGGAAAGCCCGCGCCTCCCCCTTATCGAAACAACCCGCGCTCAAACGGCTCGAGCAAGAGCGGAATGTACTGGCGGCGGGCGGTTTCGTATTGTTCCATGATCCGGCGGCGGTGTTGTTCCGCGAGGGCGACGGTGTCGATCAAATCTGTTTCAAGCTGCGGGCTCGCGGTCGAGACGACATACCGGTCAAGGCCGAGCAAGGCGGCGAAGTCGAACACTTTAAACCGGTAGCCGAGCATGACGGCCGGGACGCCGGCGGCCAGGGACAACAAATTAGCGTGGAGTTTGAAGTTGACGGTGGCGGCAAGAGGCTGAAGCCGCTCGATGAACTGCCGTTCGTCATATAGTGCGCGGTCGAAGGTGACGCGCTCCGGGCAGTTAATTTTTTTGTACAGCCGCTCGCAGGCGGAGCGGTCGTTCGGCCAGACGATGTACAAGTGAATCCGGTAGCCGGAGGCGATCCACATTTTGGCAGCGCGGGCGAGGGTGTCTTCGACGAGTGTTTCGTGTTGGCCGAATAGGCGATTGTATGTCGTCCCCCAGTTGATGCCGATCGTTTTTTCTTTGTTTGGCGGTTCGGCTGAGGCGGGAGTCTGCAATAACAGCCCTGGATCGCCGATGACGCGGACGTTTGCAGGATAGGCGCCTAACGTTTTTAATACCGCTTCGCTGAGCGGGCCGCGAATGCCGGCAAAGGCGGCCGAGGCGAGGACGGTGCGGAACAGCTCGACGTCGTTGGCGGAAAAGTGGCGGTGAAGCGCTGGCTTAGCGCCTGCACACAAGGCGTCGGTTTCAGCTTCACCGATCCAGTCAATGCCGCTTCCCCATATCCATATTGGTTTTCCAGCTTCGTGCGCCTCTTGCAAAACGGCCATGTAGCCTGGAAGCAAGAGCGAACCGCCGCCGAGCACGACGGCGTCGTACGGGCTCGTATCTTTCCAGTTGACCTTGGGCGTCGATGGGATGATTTGAACGTCCGGGGCGTATTGGCGGGCATAGGAGGCAAAAAGATTCCATAACAGCTCGTCGCCTACGTTTTGAAAGCCGATCCAACCGATATACAACACCTTTTTCATCATGACGATTCCCCTTTCAACAAGGATGCATATACGCCAAGCACTTGGTCGACACACGTTTTGATATGAAACTGCTGTCTCACCCACTCCCGTCCGGCCGTGCCTAGTTGTTCGCGGTATGAGGGGGAGGCAAGCAGCCGTTTTAAGTCTTGGGAAAGAAGATAGCGGCTGCACCCTTGGCGCGAGCCGTGATCGCCAAAGTAACACTCCCATGCTTCGGCATAACCGCTTGGCTCGACAACGCCGAAGTAGCCGTGGTTGCCAGCGGCGAGCACCGGTTTGCCGCATGCCATCGCTTCTAGAGCGACACGGCCGGTGCCGACAACAACGTCAGCGAGTGAGTAATACACAGCCATATCGCTTTGTTCGCCAACGAGATGGAGAAACGACTCGCGGCACGTTTGGTGAATGAGGCGGACAAGGCTCTGCACGTCAGAAAAGCGCGGGCCGTCTCCGACAACGACGGCGTGCAAGTTCGGAAACAGCCGTTTGACATCTTTGCACGCTTTTAAAAACATAAAACAAATGCCAGCTTTCGCCCAGGCGAGGCGGCTGCTATAGACGATGACCAAGGCGTCGTCCGGGATGCCAAGCGTCTGCCGCCCTCCGCGGCCGAGCGGGGCAAACTCGTTCGTGTCAATGCCGTTCGGGATGAGAACCCGTTTGGAAATGAGCGGGACAATATGCCGCTCGACGGGCGGACTGACAGCAATCGCAGCAGAAGCAAGACGGAGCATCTCTTCAAGCTCGGCTGGCGGATAGTACGTGCCATGGGCGGTAAAGACGACCGGGATGCCGCGGCGGCGCGCAGCGGTGGCAGCGAGGATGCCGGATGGCGTCTGGTGGGCATGAACGATCGAGATGTTTTCCTTCTTCATCACCGCCTCAAGCTGCTGAATGAGCTGTTCTTTCCGTTGTTCGTCTATCTCGATCGCTGTTGGAAAATCGATGAAATAAATTGAACAGCCGGCTTCCCTAAAACGATCGGCCAGTGACCCGCCGCGGGCGGCGACGGCCACATGAACGCCGCGGGCGGCCATTTCTTTCGCTAGGCTGAAGGCGTGCGTTTCCGTTCCTCCAAAGTCAAGGCCATCTAGCACCATGAATACGCGCATGATCAGCTCCCTCCTTTCTTATAAAACTGGCGCGAGCGCTGTTGCGGATGGCTGCGGTAGTAGTACAAAATGTCAGGCAAATTTTCCACTTCCAGCTTGGCGTTTAAACATTTGACAATAAACTCATAATCTTCGGCGCCGCGAATCCGCCTTGTCGGCCCGCCGAGTTGGTCAAACACGGCGCCGCGGAACATGATCGTGCCGTGGCAAATGCAATGTTTCCCTTCCGCATAGACGCGGCGGATGTCGCGCCCGTAAGCGAGCCAGTTGGCGGGCGTCTTTCGGTCGAAGTGTCCGTCGGGAAAGGCGGCGTAATTCGTGCCGATTAAAGCGATGTGCGGGTGCTCGTTCAAAAATTTCCATTGTTTTTCGAACCGCTCCGGATGGGAAATATCGTCGGCGTCATGGACAGCGATGTACTCACCTTTGCTTAAAAAGTAGCCGACATTGAGCGCCCCGGCAAAACCGACGTTGCGCGGGAGTTTGATATAGACGACCGGGAAGAACGGGGAATGGTCGTTCATCCACCGCTTCACGACTTCTTCGCTCCCATCGTCCGATCCGTCATCGACAATAATCGCTTCAAACTGGCGATATGTTTGATTGAACAGCCCATTTAGGCAGTCCTCAATATAACGGGATGCGTTATAACACGGAATGACGACGCTGATGAAGTCTTTTTTTCGCTCTGGCACCATCATCAATCACCTCATCCACTATATATCCATTTTTTCTCTTAACGGTGAGAGGCAATCGTTGATTTTTTAGGAAAACAGTAGAATTGTCCTATCATTTACCTGTCATTCCCCCGACAAAGTTCAACCGTTTTCCCCATGCCCGTGGCTAAAAAAATCGTTCTTTCTTCCTCGGATACGCACCCGTGTCGAATGAAAGAGCGGTGCATAACGTAGTTAACGAATGGAAGAAAAGGAAGGAGGAAGAGGCGTTGGGACATAAACATTTGCGCGAAGCAGTGAAAGAGCTGAAAAAGATCCGCAAATGGCTTGAAAAACTAGATTTGGATGATTCGGCCGTCGAACAAATTGTCTCTCTATTAGAAGCCATCGCCGATCACGGGGAAGATGCCGAACGAATTTTGCGCCGCATTCTTGATGAGGAGCAAGAACAGCGGGACATTTTGGAGGACGAGCGCGAACTGTTGCAAGCCATTTTGACCGAGTTGCGCACAGGGGCGCCACCCGCGGAAGATATTGGCGACGAGCTCGAGGACTTGATTGGGGAGAGAGTAGAAATTACGGTCAATTTCGGCCCGGTGAGCGGCACAGTCATCGCCGTCCGAAACGATTATGCCGTGCTTGAGGATGCGCTCGGGCGTTTCGTTTACATTCCGTTTGCCAGCATTCAAGCCATCACCCGTTTAGAAGGCTGATGAAAAACAATGGATTCGCTCGATTTATGAGAAATCACAAGGAATGAAGTGATGGTGTTGCAAGGTTTTTCAATTTGAGAAACACTGTTGGAGAGCAGTATTTCTCCTTAAATCACCGGCCTTTTAGACTGAAAGGAGGGAGGAGACAATGGACTTTGCGACCACATTCGAAGAGCAGCTCCGCCGCCTCATCGGGGAAACGATCCAAGTCGCGACGGACAACAACTTAATAGAGGGACGACTCACCGATGTCGAGGACGGAACGATCGAGCTTAGGGCGGAAGCGGGCGGATACGAGCGGGAAACGCGCACGGTGCTCATTCCGCTGACAGCCGTCAACTTTGTTCGGGAAGTGTAACGAAAAAAACAAAGGTATGCATCCGCCGAAACGATGCATACCTTTGTCGTTACCGCGTCGGAACGACCGATGGATGCTCATTGACAAACGACAACGCCTGCTCAAAATCGGCGATCAAATCGTTGACATCCTCAAGCCCGACGCTCAGCCGCAACAAGCCGTCGGTAATGCCGCGCCGGAGCCTCTCTTCTTTTGGCATCGCCGCATGCGACATTTTCGCTGGGTGCGATAAAATTGACTCGACCGCCCCAAGGCTGACAGCAAACACCGGCAAGCGGACGTTTCGGACGAACGTCCGAGCCGCTTCTTCATCGGCTAAACGGAACGACAGCACAGCGCCAAACCCGGCCGCCTGATGGCGCTGGATGTCATGGCCTGGGTGGTTCTCCAGCCCCGGATAATACACTTTTTCGACCTTTGGATGACAAGCCAAATACTTGGCGATGGCGGCCGCTGATTCAGACGACTGCTTCAGCCGAACGTGGAGCGTTTTTAATCCCCGCAGCACAAGCCACGCATCTTGGACGCCAAGGACGGCGCCAAACGCGTTTTGCAGTTTGTACAATTCTTTTCCCAATTCCTCGTCTTTCACGACCGCCAGCCCGGCGACGACGTCGCTATGGCCGGCTAAAAATTTCGTGGCGCTGTGAAGGACGACATCGACTCCAAGATCAAGCGGCCGCTGCAACGCCGGCGTCATGAACGTATTATCCAAGAATGTCAAACAGCCATGCGCCTTCGCCAACTTGACGACGCCTTGAATATCGGTCACTTTTAACAATGGATTGGACGGCGTTTCCATATAAATGACTTTCGTGTTCGGCCGGATGTTTTCCGCCACTGCGTTTAAATCGGTCATATCGACAAACGTATGTTCAATGCCAAAGCGGCCGAGCACCTCCGTAATCATCCGGTACGTGCCGCCGTAGACGTCTTCGGTCACGAGCACGTGGTCGCCTTTTGAGAGAAGCAAAAACGCCGTTGAAATAGCCGCCATGCCAGAAGCGAACGCAAACCCGCGCGTTCCGCCTTCTAACGCCGCGATCGTTTCCTCAAGCGCCTCGCGCGTCGGGTTGCCGGAGCGGCTGTAGTCGTATTTGCCGAATGAATCGAAATCGAACTGATGGAACGTGGAGGCGTGCTGGATCGGCACGCTCACCGCCCCCGTTTCGCGGTCGACTTTCCATTCGTTATGGAGCAGTTTCGTCGAAAACGACCATTCCTGTTCCATCGCTTACACCTCTTTCATGTTTTTCAATGCCTGCGCCAAGTCGGCGATCAAATCGTCAGCGTGCTCAATGCCGACCGAGAAACGGAGCAGCCGGTTGCAAATACCGTTTTGGATGCGGATTTCCTCAGGAATGTCCGCATGCGTCTGCGTCGCTGGGTACGTAATAAAGCTTTCGACTCCGCCCAGGCTTTCCGCGAACGTAATGAGGCGCAAGCTTTTTAAAAACCCGTTCACCCACTTTTCATCGGCAATCCGGAACGACAGCATCCCGCCTCTTCCTGGATATAAGACGTCTGTAACATCTTCATGTTCGCGCAAAAAGGCGCTGATGCGCTTGGCGTTTTCTTCATGCTGGCGCATCCTTAGCGCCAGCGTTTTCATCCCGCGAATCAACAGCCACGAATCAAACGGCGACAAAACCGCGCCGATGGCGTTCTGATACTCGGCCAGGCGTTGACAGAGCTCCTCGCCCTTGGCGACGACAAGGCCAGCCAACACGTCGTTATGGCCGCCTAAATATTTCGTGGCGCTGTGGATGACAATATCGGCGCCTTGTTCGATCGGGCGTTGAAGCACCGGTGTATAAAACGTGTTGTCAACGATCAACAAAAGCCCATGCCGCTTGGCGAATTCGGAGACGGCGCGGATATCGGTCTCATGCATAAGCGGGTTCGTCGGTGTTTCCAGGAAAATCGCTTTCGTTTTTTCGGTGATACACGCTTCCACCGTAGCGAGATCAGCAAAATCGACGTAATGGAATCCAAGACCATACTTGCGCCAGCCGCGCTCAAACAGGCGGTACGTGCCGCCGTAAAGGTCGGCCGATACGAGAAACTCATCTCCGCTCTCAAACAAGGCGAGCACCGTCTGAATGGCGGCCATGCCGGAGCTGAACGCATAGCCTTGGTCGCCGCCTTCCAGTCTCGCGATCGCTTCTTCGACGATTTTGCGCGTGGGGTTGCCGGTGCGGATGTAGTCAAACCCGGTCGACTCTCCGATGCCGGCATGGCGGTAGGCGGTGGAAAAATAAACCGGCGGGTTGACCGTCCCCGTCACCGTTTCGCTCCGGTTGCCAATTTGCGCTAACAACGTCTCCAGTTTCTCCATCTCATCTCTCTCCTTCTGCTGAAAATTCCATCATGGATCAACGGCCGACCACTTAATGCCCAACGAAGCACCACTGTCCGTTGGGCAGCGGCCAAGCGCCTTCGTCCGAAACCGCCTCGCGGTTGATGGAAGCGGCCGCTTGAATAAATAAAAAAAGTCTTCTAAGAAGAAGACTTTTCCATACACATGGGGTCATGCTTCTTCTTATCTGCCGAATTGAATGCTCAATTCGCTGGATTTAGCACCTGGCCGTCGGGCGGCTGGTTGCTGAAGCTTCATTGGGCCAGTTCCCTCCGCTTCTCTTGATAAGAATGGGACGCGTATTCAATTTTTTTAAATTTAATAAAAATGTAACGCATTCCCCACGTTTTTGCAAGCCATTTTTTTGTCAGCGGTGCGATTCGGCAAATTCGCGAAAAATTCGAGCCCTTCATTAACATCTTTGGGCGCAAATATGTTACAATAACAGATGAACTTACGCTTTCATGGAGGATGGTCATGGCGACAGCAACAGGAACGATGCGCGACTGCAAGTTGTACAGCAGAGAGCTGCAAGAAGAAATCGAACTGCTCATCTACTTGCCAAGCAATTTTTCGCCGCTTTACAAATATTCTTTATTAATCGCGCAAGACGGCAAAGATTATTTTATGTATGGAAAAATGAAAACCGTCATCGAAACGCTGATGGCAGAAGGAACAATCGACCGGACGATCGTCGTCGGCATCCCGTATCGGAACGTCAACGACCGCTACGAGAAATACCACCCGGAAGGACGAAAGCACGAAGCATACCTTCGTTTTTTAGCCCATGAGCTCGTCCCGTTTTTGGACCGCGAACTGCCGACATACCAAATGGGCAAAGGCCGGGCGCTGATCGGCGATTCGCTCGGCGGAACGGTGTCGCTTCTAGCCGGGTTGTTGTATCCGCATACATTTGGGAAAATCGCCATGCAGTCCCCCTATATCGATGACTCGGTATTGGCGCGCATCCGCTCATTCCGCGATCCATCGCTCCTTGCGCTTTACCATTCTGTTGGCACAGAGGAAACAGCGGTGAAAACGACGGATGGCCATGTGCGCGATTTTATCACCCCGAATCGAATGGCGCGGGACTTGTTTATGGAAAAACGGTTTGCTTATACGTACCATGAGTTCGAAGGCGGCCATGCGTGGACGTATTGGCAGCCGGATGTACCCCGGGCCGTAGCCGCTGTTTTATCATTATAGGACAAAACGGAGCAACTTCAAAGATGTCGAAGCCGCCGCATCCATTCCGTGCGTTTCCTGTGCATGGAAAAAGAACTGGTTCAAGGAGGGAAAACAAAATGAAGTACGGCATTGTGATCTTTCCGCCAAAACGGATTCAGGACTTCGCCAACTCGTACCGGAAACGGTACGACAGCCATTACGCCCTCATCCCGCCGCATATTACGCTGAAATACCCATTTGAAGCGGATGAGGAGCAAATAAAAAAAATGGCGAAAGAGTTGCGCCGCATTGCGGCGGAAACACCTCCCATTCCGATCAAAGTGACGAAATTCAGCTCGTTTTACCCGACAAGCAACATCATTTATTTGAAGGTGGAACCAAACGACGTGCTCGAGCGCCTTCATGAACAACTGCACAGCGGCTTGTTCGCCGGAAAGCCGGAGTTTGTGTTCGTGCCTCACATTACGATCGGCCGCGATTTGCCGGGCGCAGAATATGCGGACGTCTACAGCCAGCTGAAGCTGCAAGATGTGCACTTCGAGGAGACCGTCGACCGCTTCCATCTTCTCTATCAGCTGGAAAACGGCTCGTGGACCGTCTATGAAACGTTTATCGTCGGAGGAAAGGAAACGGTCTGAGATGAACATTGCGATTGGCACAACGCAAGATCGCGCTTTGTACGAAGACGCCTTGCGCGTCCGCCGGCTCGTATTCATTGAGGAGCAAAACGTGCCGGAAGACGAGGAAATCGACGCATTCGAGGACGACTCGTTCCACCTCGTCCTGTATGATGGCCAAACACCGGTGGGTGCTGGGCGACTCCGTTTCATTGACGAAGGCGTCGGCAAAATCGAGCGCATTTGCGTCCTGCCGTCCTACCGCGGCCGCGGCGCCGGACGGATGGTGATGGAAGCGATCGAACAGCTGGCGAAAACAAAAGGGGCGAAAACGGCGAAACTGAACGCCCAGACGCACGCAGAACCGTTTTACCAAAAGCTCGGCTATACGACCGTCTCCGGCGTCTTTATGGACGCCGGCATCCCACATGTCACGATGGTGAAATCGCTCGAATGATGGCCATAGAACAGCCTCGTCTACACTGATCCAAGGCTTGGGATCATCGAACATCGTTTCGCTCTCCTGAGCCAAGCAGAGCAAAAGGGAGCTGTGCGCACGCAAGCTCCCTTTCGCTTATTTTTTGTTGTTCAGCATATTGGCGATCGTATTGAAATCAATTTGCTTGCCGTTATGGACGATCGCCTTGACGATTTGGTCCTCAAGTTCTTTTGGCACTTTCCGGTTGGCAATTTGCGCCACCCGCTTCACCACTTGGCGCACCGTTTTTTCATCGCTGAAATTGGCGTTTTGCAGCGAGTTGGCGAGCTCAAAAACGTCTTTCATATTGACACCTGTTTTCTTTTCGATGTTTTTAAAAAATTGCTGATCCATCGTTCCGCCTCCTTCTCCCTGCTATATCGTATGATGCTCCCGCCTCGGCGTGCATCAAATTAGGGAAAGAAAAATACGAGCCGCTCCGTGGCGCCGAAACGGCCCGTATCCCTTTCGCTTTTTCCGTTAGGCGACAAATGCCGCGCCGACAATAATCAACAAAATGAACAACACGACAATCAGCACAAAGCCACCGCCATAGCCACCGCCATAGCCGTAGCCGTAAGGATAACCATAACCGCAGAAGCCCATCATAATGTGCACCTCCTTCTCCGTTTACTGTATCGTATTCACCGGCTTAGCGGGGCGTATGGGCGCAAAGGCCATTTTGTCATCCAAATCGGCGGAACAGCTCGGCAAATTCCCGCTCCTTTTTCGCAAACCATTGCTCGATGTAGTCTAAGTTGCCTTGCACACTTTTTAAAAATCCATTGTTCAATTTTTCGATTTCTTGCAACTGTTTGTTAAAGTCCTTTCCCCATTGTTCAAACAGGCGGATGAACGTTTCATGCCCTTCTTTGCGTGACGCAACCCAACCTTCGAGCGCCTTTTCCAGTTCTTTGCTCACACTTTCCCCCCCTTTCTTACTGTTGTATGCAAAAACGACTGCCCGAGGTGAAGGCATCCCCGTTCTTTTTTTGCCTTGCCATATGATAAAGTAAAGATGAACGTCAACATGAAAGGGAGGAAACGAATGTGAAACGCATTGAAACAGTGGAGCAATTCGAGGCGGTCATTTCCGGTGATAAACCAACGATCATCAAGTTTTACACAACTTGGTGTCCGGACTGCGTGCGCCTCAATATGTTCATCGATGACATCGTTCGCGACTATAGACAATATGATTGGTTTGAAATCGACCGTGACCAGTTTCCGGAACTTGGCGAGAAATACCAGGTACTTGGCATCCCGAGCCTGCTTGTCTTCCGCAACGGAAAAAAAATTGCTCATCTGCACAGCGCTGACGCCAAAACGCCGGAAGAGGTGCGCGCCTTTTTGCAGTCCCTGCCGGAGTAAGACGGGGCGGCATCCTTGCCTCGCCAGAGAAGAAGGGCAACAAAAAGAGGCTGTCCGAGAAGGAAGCTTTCCTTCTCGGACAGCCATGCGAATGAACAGACAGCTCCTTATGGATCGCCGATTGTGGAAACGGAAGCCGTCAATATTCAATTTCGTCGTAGTCTTTCGGCTGGCGCGTCAGCTGCGGGCTGTCAAACATCAATTCAATCGAAATTTCCTCATCGGTCGTCCGCGTCCGCTCGGAGCGGTCGTTTGGTTTCAATTGGACTTGAATTTCCTCATCCGTCGTTTTTATCCGTTTGTCTTCCATCGTCTTTTCCTCCTGTGTCATCAGTTTCGCAAGAGCGGTTCGACTTTTTGCACAAGCTCTGCCATTTTTGCGGCGTTTCGTTCATACAGCGCCTTCGCCTCTTCGGAATTCGTCTGCAACGCATACAGCTCCAGATCAGCCTGCACTTTTTTCATCGCGGCCAAGAGCAGCTTTTTCTCCTGCGGCTCGGCAATTTGGATCTTATCATCGTACAAATCGATCGTCAGCTGTCCGTATGAATCGACTTGGGCGAGAAACACATTTTCAATCGCCACTCCTTGTTTGTCAAGCTGTTCCTTCAGCCAGCCGCGGCCAAGCCCCATCGTAGCGAGTGGCTCATCCAAAATCATGCCGTCCATAATGACCGTTTGCGGCTCTTTTTCCCGCGGTGGGTTTGGGAACACATCTCCGACGGTGAGCGGCTGCTTTTCCCGCTTCAGCAACACGTTCAAGTCGCCGTTTGGCTCAAGCACCGCAAACTCGACGTCGGCGACGCGGAACACATCTTTTTTGCGCAGCTGTTCGAGCAGCTCGTCAACCGTATATTTCTCCCGTTTCAAGTTTTCCTCTAAAATTTTGCCGTTTTTAATAAAAACCGTGGAATTGCCCTCGACAAAATCGCGAAATTTCTTGTTGCGCAGCGAGAGACGAGCGACAGCCACTGGAAACAGCGACCAAATCAAAATGCTGGTGATGCCTTCTTGCAACGAAATTCCTAAATCGACCGACATCGTTCCAGCGATATCGCCGACGGTAATGCCGACGATGTATTCAAAAAACGACAATTTTGATAATTGCTTTTTGCCGAGAATGCGGGTGATAACAAACAACCCGATTAAAATGCAAATCGAACGAATGGCGGTTTCTAACCATATAGGCATCGATCATGCTCCTTACTTTCCGTGGTATTGCGGCTCTTCGAACTCGAGCCGGCCGATCCGGTCTTTGATGTCCGCGATGATCTCCTCTGTCGCAAGCATCGCTTCATGAAACGTCCGTTGCGCCGTTTCATCCTGGGAAGTGAGCGCCAGCTGTTGCAGCCCAGCGTGAATGCCTTTTAAGCTCGCCAACGTTTGTTTCACCTGCGAAGCAACGGTCATGGAAGATCCCTCCTATCCTTTCGGGCGGAACAAGAGCGCCCCGATAAACCCAAAGACGATCGCCGCGGAGATGCCGGCGCTCGTCACTTCAAACATGCCGGTCAATACGCCGATAATGCCGTGTTTTTCCGCCTCTTGCATCGCGCCGTGAACGAGCGCGTTTCCAAAGCTCGTAATCGGAATCGTCGCCCCGGCGCCGGCAAAATCAATGAGTGGCTCATACAAACCGAATCCATCCAAAATCGCCCCGACGACGACGAGAATCGTCAACGTATGCGCAGGTGTCAGTTTAAACACATCCATCAAAATTTGCCCGATCACGCAAATCAGCCCGCCGACGACAAACGCCCAAAAAAACATAGCCAACACGCTACGCCTCACCTCCATACTCGATCGCCACCGCGTGGGCGATGCATGGAATCGTCTCGTTTTGCTGGAACGATAGCGGCGACAATAGCGCTCCTGTCGCGACTGCCAAAATGCGCTTCAGCTCGCCGCGCCGCATCCGTTTGATGAGATGCCCGTAAACGACAACGGCGGAACAAGCCGCCCCACTTGCGCCGGACAAAACCGGCTGCCCATCGCGGTAAATGAGCAGTCCGCAATCTTGGTAGCGCTCTTCATCGATGTCAATGCCGTGCTGACGCAGCAAGTCAAGGGAGACTTGGCGTCCGATTCGCCCTAGATCGCCGGTGACGATCAAATCGTAATACGATGCATCGATTTGCATGTCGCGCAAATGCGCCTCAATCGTATCGACCGCCGCCGGCGCCATCGCTCCACCCATGTTGAACGGGTCGGCAAGCCCCATATCCACAACGCGGCCGATCGTCGCCGCGGTCACGCGCGGCCCGTCCCCTTTCGGGCTGACGATCGCCACGCCAGCTCCCGTTACTGTCCACTGCGCCGTCGGCGGCTTTTGCCCGCCGTATTCCGTCGGGTAACGAAACTGTTTTTCGACGGCAGCGTTGTGGCTTGAGGCTCCGGTTAATATATAATCTGCCCCGCCGTAGTTGGTAATAAAAGCGCTTAGCGCCAGCCCTTCCATCGAAGTGGAACAGGCGCCAAAAACACCGAGATACGGCATGCCGAGCGTTCGGGCAGCAAAGCTTGTCGGGGTCATTTGGTTGATCAAGTCGCCGGCGATGAGAAATTGCACTTTTTCTTTCTCTAGGCCGGCTTTTTCCATCGCCTGAAACGCTGCTTCCTCCATGAGCACGCGGTGCGCCTTCTCGTACGACTCCTCTCCGAGCCATAAATCTTCGTGAAGAAGATCAAAGTCTTCCGCGAGGCGGCCGTTCGCCTCAAACGGCCCGCCGACCGCCGCTGTTGCGATGATTGCCGGCTTGTTCGCAAACACCCATGTGCGGTGCCCTTTCAGCATTACAATCCCCCCCACTGGGTCGCAATCGTTTTGACAAGGGCGATAACAAAGGCGGCAAACGTACCGAACAAGATGACCGATCCGGCGAGCTTGAACATGTTCGAGCCGACGCCTAACACAAATCCTTCCGTCCGGTGCTCAATCGCCGCCGAGATGACGGCGTTGCCAAACCCTGTCACCGGCACGGCGCTTCCCGCCCCAGCGAATTGGGCGATCCGGTCATAAACGCCAAGCCCAGTTAAAATCATCGACAAAAAGACCATCGTCGCCACCGTCGGATTGCCTGCCGTTTGCTCGGTAAAGTCAAAAAAATACATGTAAAAATAAGAGATCGCCTGTCCAATCACGCAAATGATTCCGCCAACGAGAAACGCGCAAACACAGTTGCGAACGATAGGGCGCTTCGTTTCCCGCTCTTTTTCGAATAAATGATATTCCTGCTGAACCGGGGTCAGCTTTTTCCGTTTTTCATTCGCCATAATGACACCTCTTATGTTTGCTCTTTGCTTAGCTTTTCAATGCGCCTGACTTCCCGATTGACTTTTCGTTCATCCCAGCGTCGATTGTCCATGTTAGCTTTTAATTCCTTCGTCTTCCAAAAAATTTTCAAATCGCTCGAGGAAACAACGTCATAGCCAGGAAACAGGTCGCGCAGTTTTTGGTCAATGTCTTTCTCAATTTGTTTTCGACTCCACCGCTTCATATGGGGAATTTGATAAGCAATGAGCAACCGATCCCCGCTGTTGACCGCCACCACGTCCCGAACATCGTCGCGCCCGCGCAAATAGCTGGCCGCCCGCTCGGCCGGACCTTGGTTCAGCTCCGCATGTTTCGCCGTCCCGGACGTTTGGGTTCTCAGCAGGTTTGCCCCTTGCAGCGATTGCTTTTGTTCCGTTTCTTCTTTGGCGCAGCCGCCGACCGCGATCATCGCAACGACGGCCGCCAACCACCATTTTTTCATCTTCATCAACCCATTCGTTTTTATGTATTTCCGCCAAGTCGGGAAAGGTTGGCGTGCTGTGCCAACCTTTCCGCCTAAACCATCCCATTCGCTTCTGCGAAGGTTATTGTTGTTTATATTGTGGCTCTTCGTTTTGAATTTCTTGCATGCGCGAGTTCACCAAATCAATGACCGCCTGCGTTTGTTGGGCAGCTTGTTGGTAAAGCTGTTTCGCGGCTTGGTTTTCGGTTTGCAAAGCAAACGTTTCGAAGCTCGCTTGAGCCGATTTTAACCCCGCCAATGTTTGTTTCACTTGTGTTGCAACCGTCATGATTCATGTCCTCCTTATATGGTGTAAGATTGGTGGTGACAATGTTTAGAATGGTTTTTCGCCGCCAAATTATAATTGTCATTTTCTGCAAAACGTTCTCCCGCCTTTCCAGCCTTTCCGGGCACGAAAAGGGCGCCTTCTGCAGGCGCCCATACGGTTTACGACTTGTTATCAACTTTATCGGAATAACCGCGGCCGAGCGACGGGTTGTTTAAAATACCGGCCATCACCAAAATGCTTAAGAAGGCATGGTACAGTTGTTCATATTTGCCAAGATCAATGTCGACGCCGAATGTCTCAAGCGCAATCACGGCAAACGATCCGATTGCCAGCCAAAGCCCGTAATTTTTAAAACGCTCCACCGTTTGCGTCCCCCATTTGCTTTATGGCTAGATCCACGAGAACGGTCTCCGTTCTCCTTCGTTTCGATCATGGCCTCCTTCACCATGTTCTTCCTTATCCCGGTCCCGCACATCTTCAACGGCTTCCATTTCCGTATCATCGCGGTGCGGGAACAACCATGGATCGCGGATGCGGCCGCGCGGCATAATGACGATGTCATCGGCATGAATGATCAATTTATCGACATGAATCACTTTCGCTTTTTTCCGATCCGACATGCCCTTCCCCCCTTCCTTTCGCCTAGTTGCACTGTTAGACTATGCAAGGAGGCGAAGCGAAGTATAGGCATCTCTCACAGATTTCCGTTATTTCTTCTTGATGACGGCTGGCCGACCGCATCCGCATCCGCTCGGACGCCGCACAGGCTGCGTTGTCGAAGAAAGCACCCTTGTCACCGGTTTCGACGGAGTAGGCTTCTTCATTCCTCATCCCTCCATCCCGAAAAAGTGTAGCCCTCGCCGATCAACCAATTTATGTTCAAGTCCATTTCCGTACGATTCGTCTCTAATCGAAACGGCATAAAAACAAACAATGTCTAACGGCGAGAGAAAAAGCGAGCGGCTACTGCTATTGTATGGCTTGGCGAGCCAAGGGTGCCTCTCATTTTTCGTTTCGCTCCGGGTGTGGCATGATGGCATTTTCTTGCCTCAGTGTGCGGAAAAACCAGCTGTCCGGCCGTTCGTCCTCATCTGCCTTGCCCGTTTTTTCGCTCCATGGCGATTGCAGCAGCTGGCGGCGAAGCTCGTCATTTTCCTTCGCCAGCTGTTTGAGCTGCTCGTAGCGCTTGGCGCTTTGGTAAGCCAGTTCCTTTAACACAATGTTTTCGGCTTCCACCTCTTTCAGCCGGCGCTCCAGTTCAGCCATTCGCTCAGCAAGCCGCTGTTCACCTGTCCCCCTTCTCTCTTCATTCATCGCCCCATGTTTGTCTTTCATCATTCGACATCTCCTCCTTTGATTCATCGTTGTCTGCACCCACCAGCAAAAAATCCGCATCTGTCCCAACACATTTACCTAAGCCGTTCCATAGTATACAGTAGTCCCAAACCACCAGGCGTTGGGGAACAACTGAACGATAGGAGGAACGAAGAAAATGGGTCATCATCACCGTCGCGATACAGAAAGAGTATGCATCAGAACGCGCAAAATTTACGACTGGGTGACGCGCCAAGTCGATGTGCCATTGCGAAGCTTCAGCGGCGAGGATTTGGAAGCGATTTTCCCGATGGACCACTGCCAGCGGGAAGGAACGATTTGCGATTTTTTGGGAGCGCAACATACAAACCCGCAACACTTGACGATCCGTTGCTTCCTGACAGACGCCGACGGAAACCCGATCGACTCGGTCGTTGACCAGGACGCATTGATTTGCCAGGAAATTACGCAGCCAAACGGCCGGCAGTCCGTAAACGTCACCCTTCCTTCTGGGGAAACGGTGACGCTGCAAAAAGTCAAAGCGCTCATCAAAGGGCATGTCGTCGTGCAAATTGTCAGCCCAGCCGGCACGGTCATTTGCCAATCGAAACCAATTCCGTTCGCTACAGCACAAACGTTCATCTTGTGCGCCCCAGAAGGCACGCAGCTCAACTGCCATATTTCGTTCTTCGAATGCGACACGAGCCTAGTCTGCACAGACAACTTTGCACAACTTGATGTTTCCATCACCTTATGCCTTGAAGTCCAAGTGGAAGCTGATGTCAAAATCGAAGTCGAAGCTCGTTTCTGCCAACCGCGCGAAGAATTGGCCGAAGCCGTGCTTTGCCCGACAACCAAATTCCCGCCGCAATGCCCGGACGTATTCCCGGCCATGTAGCGTCCTGCACCGTTCAGGCTGTTGTTCCAACAACAGCCTTTTTTATATGGCATGCACCCGCAATGGATACATAAGATGAGAATGGAAGGGGTGGAAACCGTATGAAAAACAAAAACGACCAACACCTCCGTCTGCAGCAGCAAATCATCCACTACCGGTCAGAAGCAGCCTCATGCCGGCAACAAGTGCAGCAACTGGAGGCCGAGTTGGCCAAGGAAAAAATGCGCAGCGCCTATTTGAAAGAGAAGCTGCGTGAAGCAGAAACAACCAACGTTGAAACGTACAAGAAAAAAATCGCCGCCTTGGAACGCCAGCTTCTGTTGTGTGAAATTGCACTGGAAGAAACGCGATATAACACCTCAAAAGAGACACAGACACCAGCGTTTGAACGAGCTGCTGCCGTGTCAGCGTTGTTTCACTATTCTGTCGTCGTTCCGACGCATCTTGATGAGGAGGAGCTGACCATCATCGGCGATTTCATCATTCGCAATCACGGAACAGCGCCGCTTCACCATTTGATTGTCTGTCTCCGCCTTTCGCCTCCAAAAACGGCGGTGCTCAGCGGGAAAATTGTTTTGCCAAACAGCGGACGGGCCGAGCAGGAAACGCTGATCTCCAATAGCGCGGAAAGCTGGACGTTCACCCACGAAAACTGGCGGGAAAAAGTGCGGCAAAGCGGGGAATACTGGCTTGCCCCGCTTTATGACGCCCCGCTTGAACCAAGCGAGGAGCGGCGCTTTTCCCAGTTCGAAATCACTGTTCCCCCGTCCAGCAATGCCCGCTCATTGACGGTTGATGGATTCGTGTATTGCGCAGAACTGCCAAAGGGCGTTCCTGCCGCCAACCATATTGCCATTCAATGGTGACCCGCTCGTTTTCCGCCTTCATGCCGACCAGCGGCGCACCTGCTGTTTGGGCCGGCCGTTTTGAGCCGGCTCCGCTATTTCCTATTTCAAACAATAGGAGTTGGACGTTTCCTTCCATCAACGTCATCCCGACAAGCTGCGCGGCTGTTTTTGCATCACCGGCTGACGACGACTTCCATCCACACCGCCGGCCATTCCTTCAGCGAACGTTGCCCAACCAGCATCAGCGATTCGCTGTCCATTTTTTGACCAAAACGACGCCCGCCGGCATCCCTCATTGGCTGTGTCATGACCTCAATAGCCGCCTTTCTCCTTACGACAACCATTTACTAACGATCGTCTCCATGATCGCCGCCCCGCCGGCAATCGCTAGAAGCATAATGAGCGGCTCAAAAACATTCGGCCAAAGCATTAGGCCAATATAACAAAACGCCGCACACCAGATCCCCGTGCACCAGTAGCAGCTCAGCAGTTCGCCAAACCAGCGACGCAGCCCGCCTCCCTTGAAAGAAAGAAACACTTGTTTGCTTCCGTCCGGAAGCTCCTGCTCCGTCCATTCGTGAAAGGGACGGCGAATCCAGGCGGTGATCGCGTCATATACGATGAGCCGTGTCAGGCGAAAGCTGGCTAAACAAAGAAGGACAAATGAAAACGGATCGTCCATGCTCCCCTCCCCTTTCCATGATTATGACCGCAAAAAACCGATTGCCTTCTGTCGTTCCCATTTGGCAGCTAGCGAATTCTCTTTGGTACAGACGTTTACCCAAACGCTCTCCTACGCCAATCATATGATGGAGTATAGGTTTTTAACACAAGAGACTAGAAAGGAGGCGACGCGATGTACCATGTCTTTTTCAACCGACGCCCAACCCGCCCCCGCCTTCCCCGTGCTCTTTACGAACAGCTGGCCGCGCTTCCACTCAACACTGAGGTTAACGTGCACACCACCAACGAGACGCATTACAATGCGCTTTTTCTCGGCTTCGAGCCGCGGACGAACAGCGTCTCGCTATTGGTTGACCGCTTTTATAAAGAGGGGGGGCGCTCGCTTACGATCGATGCTGCCACGATCACCTCAATCGATCTCCCTGCCTCCATGAGGCCAGCTCCATCCGCCGACACAGATGAAGAGGAAGAATAGCTAGAAAAGAAGGCACAGCCGGCTGACGCCAACCAGCGCGGTCGGCGCTTATTTTTTTGGCGGCGCCGTTTTCTCATTGACTAGTGCGCTTGTCTATACATTCGCTTCTCGTATTACATACACTTTTACTAATCGACAATAGATGCTAGGAGGAACTGATCTTGGCTTCGAAACGATCTCGCTTGTTGTTTGACATTTTAAGCAGTTACGACCTGACTGGAACTGAAGTCGATATCATGAAGGAACTGAAAAACGACAAAGTATGGCTTGTGCGAAACAAAAAAACGAGGGAACGGTACGTGCTGAAACGGCTGAGCGAAGACAAAACGAATTTTCCGATTTTGCTTCATTCAAAGCTGTACCAAGAAGGATTTCATGTCCCAAAAATCTTCCAAACGAAAACAGACCAATATTACATCCACCGAAAAGGCCATTACTACTATTTGATGGACTACATCGTCCCAAGCGGAACGAAGCCCTCTTTCCAACAACGGATCGAAGGGCTCGCCCGCTTTCATGCTCACAGTCTGTTTGCCGATTGGATCGGCCCCTGCCCTTCATCGTTTCCGGAGCCAAAAGACGTGCTGAGCGCACATCGGCAAAAAGCAGCACAGTTAGAGGAGCAGGCAAAGGCCATCGATCATGGTGACACTCTTTCTCATATAATGGAACAGATGGCCCGGATCGCTAATCAAAGTTATGCATGGCTTGAAAAAAGCAATCTAGCTGATTTTTGCCGCACAGCGAAAGAACGAAAGGCCATTTGCCACGGGGATTACAACAGCAACAACCTTTTATTGGCGGAAAACCACGAAGTCATGATGATTGACTTTGACCGCGCCTACTATGGCCTCCCGCTTGATGATTTTCGCTTTCTGCTTGTTTCATTGATGAAAAACCCGAAAAACGATGCGGTAAAGCGAACGAAGCTGCTATTTGACCTTTATTTCTCCATTTGCCCGCTGTACGCTCCGTACAAGAGCGTCTATGTCGCTGATGCTATGTTTCCTCACGTGTTTTACAGCGAAGCGGTCGGCCGTGAAAAACAAAAGCAAGCGTTGCACAGCCCATCGTCCTTGGACTTGCTCACCCGCCTCGCCGAACAGGAAACAAAAAAATTCGCATTCTTGTCCGATTTTTTCAAAAGCGAGGGATAGAGAAAAATGAAACAAACGATCGCCCACTTTCTTCATGAAAAAATGAAAATCAATCAACGTTTTATTTACAACCAAATGGTTCATTTAAAAAAATACCGCCCGATCATGATCGGGTCATTCGCTGATGACGGCATCCATCCGTTTCCTCTCATCAACTATTACCGCCTCAACGACATCGATGATTTCGGCCGCTTCGCCAAAGAACAAAATATTGTCGCCATTCACGCTCACCATGGAAAGCATGCCGTCGAAATTCTTCCGCTTTGCATCGCCCATCGCATTCCGCTTGTCGTCAGCATCCGCGGCCGCGATGGATCGGCGAAGCATCAAAGTTTGCGGCGCAATCAAAAACGGTACAATTTGCTCAAACAGCATGGGGCGCTCTTTCTTCCTGTCTGCCGCTACCTTGCCAATGAACTGATCACGCTAGGCTTTCCGCCGAAAAAAATTCAAGTTCTCTACGGCGGCATCGAGCTCGATTTATTTCCGTACCGGGAACGGACGATTCCTGCAAACGGAGACATCATCATTCTCTCGATCGGCCGGCTCGTCGAGAAAAAAGGGTTTTTAACGCTCGTGCGCGCCTTTTGGCGCGTGCATGCAGTTCATCCGCGCTGCCGCCTCCGCATCATCGGCAGCGGCAAAGAGGAAGAAAACATCCGCCGGCTTGTCAGCGAGCTGAAGCTCGATCCGTTTGTCGACCTGCTGGGTGCCATGGATGCCGCTTCAATCGCCCGCGAAATGGAACGCGCCCATCTATTTTGCTTGGCGAGCGAGACCGCTTCTGATGGAGACATCGAAGGCATCCCCAACGTGTTGAAAGAGGCGATGGCAAGCGGGCTGCCGGTCGTCTCAACGAATCACGCCGGCATCCCCGAATTGATCGAACACAAACGCACCGGCTATCTCGCACCAGAAAGAGACGATCTTGAGCTAGCGAACGGCATTCGCTTTTTTCTGGAACATCCGGAACGAATTCCATCCTTCACGAAAAAAGCGCGCAAAGTGATTGAACAGCGGTTTGATATCACGAAACAAATCAAGGTGCAGGAGCGGCTGTATGATGAATTCATCAAAAAAACCAGGTAACTGTCACCTGGTTTTTTTTGATGCTCAATTCTTCCCCTTTCCTTTCCAAACAGTAGAAAGGTTGTCCGACGAAAATAGGCCGCACCATTTCCAGCGTTTTAGGCGCTTGCCATGTAGCAAACCACACTTGTCCGTTAATACGCTATAAAAGCCGGAGATTTCACGAAGGAGGCCTATTAGCATGAACATCTGCATCATTGGCGCTGGCTACGTCGGACTAACCACCGCTGCCGTCCTTGCTGAACTTGGGCATGAAGTGCATTGCATTGATCATGATGAACGGAAAATCCGCCTGCTCAATAACGGGGAAGTTCCGTTTTATGAGCCAGGGCTCGAAGAATTGATTGCCAAAAATGATAATTATTTGACGTTCAGCGGCCGCTGGGATGATATCAAACGGGCGGCCGTCGTTGTCATTTGTGTCGGCACCCCGCCGCGGCCCGACGGCGGCACCGATTTGCGCTATATTGAAGCGGTGCTCGACCGCTTGGCAACGACGATCAAATCGTACAAAACGATCGTCACGAAAAGCACTGTCCCGCCGGGGACGAATGAATGGATGCGTGCCGAGCTTATCCGCAAAGGAGTGAAACCGCAGTTGTTCCGAATCGTATCCAACCCAGAGTTTTTGCGGGAAGGGTCGGCTGTCTACGATATGTTTCACCCAGACAAAATCGTCGTCGGACTCGAACCGGATGATGACCAATCGCTTGCCGTCATGCAGGCGGTGTATGCCGGCATCAACGCCCCTTACCTCACAACGAGCCTGACCGGCGCGGAACTGATCAAATACGCCGCCAACGCGTTTTTGGCGACCAAAATTTCCTTTATTAACGAAATGGCGCGCATCTGTGACGCGTTTGCCGTCGATGTCAATGACATCGCCCGCGGGATCGGCCTCGACCCGCGCATCGGCCCACACTTTTTGCGGGCCGGCCTCGGCTATGGAGGATCTTGCTTTCCAAAAGATATCAAAGCGCTCGAACATGCGGCGCGTTCGCGCCAAGTGGAGCCGCATTTGCTGAAGGCGGTGCAGACCATCAACGCCACCCAGCTTGACGTTTGCTTCCAAAAACTCAATGAGCAACTTGCCCCATTGACGGACAAAAAGATCGCCGTGCTTGGCATCTCCTTCAAGCCGAATACAGACGATACGCGTTTTTCCCCCGCTGAAGCGCTCATCCGCCGATTGAGTGAAAACGGCTGTACGGTTGCCGCCTACGACCCGAAGGCAACGCTCTCGGAGCCGCTCACCCGCGTCACACAAGTCCAGTCGGTGCACGAAGCGATCCAAGGGGCGGATGGCTTGGTCATCGCCACCGATTGGGACGAATTCCGCACGCTTGACTGGGGGCAAGTGAAAGCGGCGATGAATGGGACGCTCGTGTTTGACGGTCGAAACTGTTTGGATCGCCATGCAGTCGAACAAAGCGGTTTGCGCTACATGGGGGTGGGGCGCCCGTGAACATTCTCGTCACCGGTGCGGCCGGATTTATCGGCTCCCATTTATGCGAAAAACTGCTGGAAAACGACGAGCATCATGTGATTGGCGTCGACGGCTTTCTCGGACCGACGCCGGCGCCGCTAAAAGCGAAGAACATTGCCCATTTGCAGTCTCATCCACGGTTTACCTTTCTTGAGCTGGATTTGTTGACAGCCGATTTGCCGTCCTTGCTGCAAAACGTCGAAGCGGTCTACCACTTAGCCGGCATGCCCGGTGTGCGAACGAGCTGGGGGACGGAGTTTGCCGCCTATGCTGCACACAACATTTCCACTACCCAGCGGTTGCTTGAGGCATGCAAAGACCGGCCACTCAAACGGTTCATCTACGCTTCGACCTCATCCGTCTACGGCGAGCGGAGCGGCCCATTGTCGGAAACGCTTGAACCGGCCCCGCTCTCCCCATATGGCATTACGAAGCTCACCGGCGAACATTTATGCCGCGTCTATTTTCGCGAGTTCGCCGTACCGATCGTCATTTTGCGCTATTTCACCGTCTATGGCCCGCGCCAGCGCCCGGACATGTCGTTTCACCGCTTCATCCGCCAGCTGCTCGCTGGACAACCGCTCACCGTGTTCGGCGACGGAACACAATCGCGCGATTTCACCTACATTTCTGACTGCGTTGATGGAACGATCGCCGCGCTCGAGCGGGATGGCGTCATTGGAGAAACGATCAATATCGGCGGAAAAGAACGAGCATCGGTCAATGAGGTGATCCGTCTGCTGGAAACGCTGACGGGAAAACAAGCGATCATTCAGTATACCCCCGCCGCCCGCGGAGAGCCGAAACAAACGTGGGCCGACTTGGCAAAAGCGGAGCGGCTGCTCGGGTACAAGCCGGTTGTAACGCTTGAGGGCGGCCTACAAAAAGAGATCGAATACATCCGTTCGCTGTATGAGGGTGAGCATTCATGAAAATCGCCTATGTCTGCACGGAAAAGCTGCCCGCCCCGGCAGTGCGGGGCGGGGCCATTCAAATGATGATCGATGGGATTGCTCCATTGATCGCCCGACGCCACGAACTGACGATTTTTTCAATCGCTGATCCGCTTTTGCCGCCTGAAGAGACAGACGGAGACATCCACTACATCCGTTTTCCAAAAGCCACGTATGAAACGGATGTGGCACGTGCGTTGGCCGCGCACAAATTCGATGTCGTCCACATCTTCAATCGTCCTGTTCCGCTCATCGATTACCAAGCGGCGGCTCCGCAAAGCGCCTTTGTGCTAAGCCTGCATAACGACATGTTTTCCCCGCTGAAAATTACAGCAGAACAGGCGAAGCGGGCGCTAGACGCCTGCACCTTGCTGACCGCCGTCAGTGAATACATCAAACGGACGGTGACAAACCGTTACCCAATCGATCCTCAGAAAGTAAAAGTCGTTTATTCTGGAGTCGATGCTTCCCAATACATCCCCGTCTGGACGGAAGAAGGCAGGCGCATCCGCCAAGCGGAACGCGAAGCGTACGGACTCACCGATAAAAAAGTCGTTCTCTTTCTCGGCCGACTCAGCAAAACAAAAGGACCGCATTTGCTGATTCAATGCCTGCCATCCCTTTTGATCCGCCATCCCGAGGCAGCGCTTGTCATCGTCGGCGGAAAATGGTTCGGCGACACCGGCCGAAGCGAATACATCGACTGGCTTCATGAGCTCGCGGCGCCGATGTCCGATCGCGTTCTGTTTACGAATTACGTTCCGCACAGTCATATCCCCAAACTGCTCTTAATGGCCGATGTGTTTGTATGCAGCTCGCAATGGCACGAGCCGCTCGCCCGCGTTCATTACGAAGCGATGGCCGCCGGCATTCCGGTCGTGACAACCAACCGCGGCGGCAACACCGAAATCGTCCGCCACGGCGAAACCGGCTTTGTCATCGATGACTACCAAAACCCGCACGCTTTTTTTGAAGCGATTGATTACATGCTTGTGAACAAACATGAAGCGGAAACCATGGCGAAAAAGGCAAGAACGCTCGTTGAACAGCAATTTCAATTCCACCATGTGGCCAAGCGGTTTGAAACGGTTTATATCGAAGCATGTTCCTCTCTTTCCCCAAACCAATAAGGGCTGTCTAAGAGAAATGTTTTCGGGACAGCCTTTTTCTCTTTCTCCGATGAAATCAACCATGCCGCTCCTTGTGCATCTATCCCCACTCGTCACACTTTCGCCGCCCCCCAGTTCGTCAAACTGCAGAGGCTTCGGGAAATATCCTCTATTTAATGAGCTTACCCAGTCCAATTTCGTTCTCCATACATATCCTAGTAGCAATCACACATATTTCACTTCGTCCATTCCCAAATACCTGACAGGAGGGATAGCATGAAAGACATCGTTATTGAACCATGGCTCGTCGATGAAACGACCCATGAATTTTTTATCCCTGAGTATATCATCCAGCTGGCAGAGGAAGTGCTGAAAAACTACGATTTATCCGTTCAAAACATGCAAATCGTTACGACAAAACCGGACAAGGGAGGAGCGATTTGGAAGCTCGAAACGAAATCAGGCCCGAAAAGTTTGAAGCTGCTGCACCGGAGGCCGACAAGGAGCCTATTCAGCCTAGGAGCACAAGAATATTTAGTGGAAGTGCGCAAGGCAAGAGTGCCGCCAATTGTAAAAACAAAGGATGAAAAAAGTTATGTCGAGGCAGGAGGAAAACTATGGTTTGTGGCGGAATGGATTGAACCGTTGACGCCAGTTACAAAGGATTTGGAAGGAGCAAGAAAGCTTTGTTATGCCCTTGGTGAATTCCATCGGCTAAGCAAAGGGTATGTCCCCCCAAAACAGGCGGAAATGGCTTCGCGGCTGCACAAATGGCCAAAAAACTATGAAAAAATGATTACGAAAATGAGCTGGTTTCGGAACATTGCCAAATACTACCCTGAAATGCCGGCAAGCCCACCATTATTAGAGGTAGTTGACCGATTTGAAGAACAGGCGCGAAAAGGCAGGGAACGATTCCTGCAATCCAGCTATGTTGAATTCGTCAAGCAAGGAACGGCTCATTGGGGGTTGGTTCACCAAGACTACGGTTGGTCCAACGGCCAAATGGGCGCGGACGGAATGTGGATTATTGATCTCGACGGAGTTGCCTTTGACCTTCCGATTCGTGATTTACGAAAACTCATTAGCGGCACAATGGCGGATTTATACAAATGGGATGCAACATGGGTGCGGGAAATGATTCTAGCGTACCACGAAGCAAATCCAATCACACCTGAATTATACGAGCTTTTGATGATTGACTTGGCCATGCCAAACGAATTTTATAAAAATATGAAAGAAGTCGTCTATGAACCGGAAATTTTTCTCAATGAACAAACAGCACAGTTAATTCAAACGATTGTCGAAACCGACCAGTCAAAGTGGCCTGTATTGGCAGAAATCGAAAATGACTGGAAAGGAGTGGGATAAATATGAGGATTTTGATGGTTTGTACAGAAAAACTCCCCGTTCCCCCTTTATTAGGCGGGGCCATTCAAACGTATATTTCCGGCATTCTTCCACATGTAAGCCAATTCCATGATATTACCGTTTTAGGCATCAGCGATTCGTCGCTTCCCGAGCAAGAAACGATCCATGGCGTTCACTACGTGCGCGTACCGGGAAAAATATTTGAAATATACCGGGAAAACGTTGTTCGTTATGTGGAAGCGAACAAGTTCGATCTCATCCATATCTTTAACCGCCCCCGCCTTGTTCTGCCCATCCGGCAGGCAGCGCCCGACGCCAAAATGACGTTAAGTATGCACAATGATATGTTTCAACCGGAAAAAATCGATCCAGAAGAAGCAACGGCGGCCATCGCAGAAGTGGCCTACATCGTAACCGTGAGCGATTATATTGGCAATGTCATCCGCTGTCTATATCCGCAGGCATCGCCAAAATTGCGCACGATTTATTCTGGAGTAGACAGCGAACGATTTTTGCCGGGAAATCATCCAAAAATGCAGAAAATACGCAACGACATTCGGCGGGCACATGGGTTGGAAAACAAAACGGTCATTTTGTTCGCCGGAAGGCTGTCGCGCAATAAAGGGGTCGATAAACTCATTCTAGCATTGCCGGAGCTGGCAAAAAAATTTAAAAACTTAGCCCTGGTGATTGTCGGGAGCAACTGGTTTAGCGAAAATGACATTACTGATTATGTCGCATATGTAAGAGCACTGGCGAAACGAATGCCTGTCCCCGTTGTCACGACAGGCTTTGTCCCACCGAATGAAATCCAAAATTGGTTTGCGGCGGCTGATTTGTTTGTATGCACCTCGCAATGGCAGGAACCGTTGGCGCGCGTCCACTACGAGGCCATGGCAGCAGGCCTTCCGATCGTAACGACCGCGAGAGGCGGCAATCCGGAAGTCATTTTCGCCAATGAAAACGGCCTTATCGTAGAAAATCCGGAGGACCCGAGTGATTTTGCCAACAAGATTGCCCAAATATTATCGGATCAATCATTGATGAGAAGAATGGGAGAAAAAGGCCGGCAGCTTGCGATTTCGATCTATCATTGGGAGCGAGTCGCTTCCGAGTTATTGGAAGTTTGGGAGCAGGCGGAGAAAACAGAACAAGCTGTAGTGAGTGAAGAACAAGCAGCCGGCATGACAATAGAACCGCTGAAAGAAGATGCAACAGAACAACTGAACCGGCCAACCCCTAAAGCGGATGCAAAAGAAAAAGTCCACTCGAAAAAGAACGCGGCAGCGTCATCCGACAAAACGAAAAAGGGAAAAACCAAAAAAGAGCGTGCCATATCAATGGAAGACCATCAACAAACAGCCAAACAAAAAGAAGCTGCGGCAGAGCGAACTGAACTCGCGAAAAGCGCCCCAGCTCCTAAACAGCCCCAAACCGGCCGCCACATAAAACCTTTTACCATTGCAAGCGGCAACCAACAAACGCTGGACGCGTCGCCTAAAACGCATTTGAACCGCAAATTGGCTCAAGCGAAACATGACACCAAACATTTTACGATTGCAAGCTCACACTAACACGAATCGAAAATCGCCAAGAAGAAAATGACGGACATCCAAAATAAAAATGAGAATACACTCCCACAGCAAATGAAGGAAACAAACCCTCATCATCCTTTCCTGGCGCCGCAACGCATTCAGGCAAAGATGCGTTTCAACGCAAGGAAATGCGTTACTGCACAAACCCGATCATCGTCACCGCGAGAAGCTGCGCGCGCCCGATGACCGTTTCGTTTCCCTGTTCATCGGCGATCGTCAACTCGGTCGCCGTGCACTTCTTTAATATGCCTTCATAGCTCTTATCCTTCATGACAAATTGGCATTTCAGCGGCGGCAAATGGCCGGGCAGCTCCGCCAAAAAGGCCAGCCGCTCGTCGAGCGCCATCGCTTGGAATTCTTTTTTGGCAAAAAATTCAGTCGGTTCCTCCTCGCCGCCTCGTTCATCGTTGGAATTTCCTTCCTCTTCCTGTTGCGTTCGGCTAGTCCACATAAACGTTTCTTGCATATGCGCCGCCGCCCGCATCGCTTTTGGCTGCACAATGTAAAGCAACGGCTCCGTCTCCACAACGTTTTGTTTCCGCACGTCGATCCCCCTTTTCCATGCTTGCCTTACCTTATATATGTATGCCCGTGATCTCAATAATTGCCCAAGTCAAGCAAAAAACAGCCGCTCCATCAACAGGAACGGCTGCTCGCACGTTTTTAATATCCTAAAATGTGGTATCCCGAGTCGACGTGAATAATTTCCCCGGTGATGCCGCGCGACAAGTCGCTGAACAAAAACAGCGCCGCATCGCCGACTTCTTCTTGGGTCGTCGTCCGGCGGAGCGGAGCGCGTTCTTCGATTTGCTTTAAAATCGAGTTGAAATCGCTCACCCCTTTGGCCGACAGTGTGCGAATCGGTCCAGCGGAAATGGCATTGACGCGGATGCCGTATTTGCCTAAATCGTTCGCCAAATATTTCACGCTCGCATCAAGCGACGCTTTCGCCACACCCATAATGTTGTAGTTTTGCACGACGCGCTCGCCGCCTAAGTACGTGAGGGTGACGATGCTGCCGCCTTCCGTCATCAGCTCTTTCGCCTCGCGCGCAACCGCGGTGAGCGAATATGCGCTGATATTGTGGGCGAGCAAAAAGCCTTCGCGGCTGACGTTCATATATTCCCCGCTCAAGTCTTCTTTATTGGCGTAGGCGATGCAATGAGCGACGCCGTGGATGACGCCGACTTGTTCTTTGATTTGCGCGAAACATTGAACGATGTCTTCATCTTTTGCCACATCGCATGGCAGCAGAAGCGAACGTTCGTCCCCAAGCGTATCCACAAGCGCCCGCACCTCTTTTTCAAACCGCTCTCCGGCATACGTAAACACCAACCGAGCGCCGGCAGCGTGAAGCGAACGAGCAATGCCCCAGGCGATGCTTCGTTTGTTCGCCACCCCCATCACGACATATGTACGTCCTTCCAACGATAAGACCATTCGTTCATCCTCCCAATTATCATTTATTCTTAGCACCAGGTGTTAATTCTATTATAGGCGATGCGGCGGCCGATGTAAATGCACGCTTCCCTTTTGCCTTCCGATTCCTTCATGCTGGCGGCGGTTTTTCCCACTTTGCAAAACCGGCGCGATTCGCTAATATGGTATATGGCACATTTGAATGGAGAGGATCGTTCCATGGATCATGATCGTTTTTCCAAATCGAAGCTGGATTACCATATGCTGTTCCTTTTATTCTTGATGGCGGTCGTCAGCGCCATCGCCATCCATAGCGCAGAACCGATGCTGCCGGAGAAACTGCAAAACGTCAACTTCGCTTCGAAACAGCTGCAATGGTACGCCATCGGCGCTGTCGTGATCGCCTTGACGATGATCATTGACTATGATCGGCTGTTTCAAATCGCTTGGTATTTGTATGGATTCGGGATGTTGCTGTTGCTTGGGCTGGAATTGAACGTCCCAGGATCAGTAACCATTAAGGGGGCGACGAGCTGGTACCATCTACCTGGAGGCAACTTTCAACCATCCGAGCTGATGAAAATTTTTATGATCATCGTCCTAAGTCGCATCATCGTCAACCATCGGGAAAAATATCCCGAACCGACGATCAGCGATGATTTTAAATTGCTTGGCAAAATCGCTTTGACCGTCTTGCCGCCGCTCATTTTGCTCGCCAAGCAGCCGGACATGGGCATGTCGATGGTGTTTATGGCCATCACCGCCACCTTGGTGCTCGTTTCCGGCATCCGCTGGCGCATCATTTTCGGCATTGTCCTTTCCGGTGTAACAATGGTGGCAGTCGTTGTGTTCATTTTCTTTTATTTTCCTGATTTCTTCCATAAGTACATTATTAAAGAAGATTACCAGTTGAACCGGTTTTACGGCTGGCTGGCTCCATATGAATATTCCAACGAACAAGGCTTCCAGCTCATCCGTTCGCTTATGGCCATTGGGTCAGGGGAACTGTATGGGAAAGGATTGGGCAACTTACAAGTCTATTTGCCGGAGGCGCACACAGACTTTGTGTTTGGCGTCATCTCAGAACAGTTCGGATTTGTCGGCTCAAGCATCGTCGTGTCTCTCTTTTTCCTGCTCATTTATCGCATGATCCATATTGCCTTGGAGAGCAACGATTTATATGGCAGCTATTTATGCGCCGGCGTCGCGGGCATGATTACGTTCCAAGTGTTCCAAAACATTGGCATGACGATTGGACTTTTGCCGATCACGGGGTTGCCGCTTCCGTTCATCAGCTATGGAGGAAGCTCGCTGGCGACTTATATGCTGGCGATCGGCCTCGTCTTAAACGTTCATTCGCGAACGCGGAAGTTTATGTTCGCAAGCGATGAATAAAGCCGCTTGCTGTGTCCGCAGGCGGCGTTTTTTGTCGCCATCAAGCTCAACTCCACTTCTTTGTTTCCTGGCCGCGGGCTCCGCCGTTTGGGCGTTGCCCCCGCAAAAGCCGCGATGAGACGGGCAAAACCGCCGCATCTTTTCTTTTCCTGACTGAACGGACATACTGGTAGTACAACCACTATGGCGAGAAAGGAGCACATTCGATGCAAGTGGACATCATCGGCGACATTCATGGCTGCTTCCGTGAATTCGCCGCATTGACGGAAACACTCGGCTACCATTGGGACGAAGGGGTGCCGATTCATCCCGACGGACGAAAGCTCGGCTTCGTCGGCGATTTGACCGACCGCGGTCCTGAATCGCTGAACATGATCGAGATCGTCTGCGCCCTTGTTGAGCGAAATTTGGCTTACTACGTGCCAGGCAACCATTGCAATAAGCTGTACCGCTTTTTTTTAGGACGAAACGTGCAAATCGCCCACGGGCTTGAGACGACGGTCGCAGAATATCGCACCTTGCCTCCAAGCGAACAGGAGATGATCCGCCGCAAGTTCATCCGCCTGTATGAACAGGCGCCGCTGTATGCGGTGCTCGATGAGGGGCGCCTTATCATCGCCCACGCCGGCATCCGTCACGACTATATCGGGCGGACGGACAAAAAAGTCAAGACGTTCGTCCTGTACGGGGACATCACCGGCGAAATGAACCAGGACGGGACGCCGGTGCGCCGCGACTGGGCGAAACGGTATCACGGCAGCGCATGGGTTGTATATGGCCACACGCCGGTCGAAAAACCGCGGTTTGTCGGGCGGACGGTCAACATCGACACCGGCTGCGTATTCGGCGGCGCGCTGACCGCCTTGCGCTATCCGGAAATGGAAACGGTCTCCGTTCCTTCCTCGATGCCGTTCGTTCCGGAAAAATTCCGCACGTTCTCCTAATCAGCGCACCTTCTGCGCGTTGCCTCGATGAGGAGCTCCATATCGTCAGGAAGCGGGGCGGAACATGTATACCAGCGCCCGGCAAACGGATGAAAAAACGACAGCTGCCGGCTATGAAGCGCCTGGCGGCCGATCATCTCCCGGCTCCCGCCGTACAGTTCATCGCCGGCGAGCGGGTGGCCGAGATAAGCCAAATGGACGCGAATTTGGTGCGTGCGCCCCGTCTCCAGCCGGAGCGAAACGTATGTATAGCCATAAAGCCGCTCAAGTACACGAAAATGAGTGACAGCCGGCTTCCCGTCTTCCCGCACTTCGCGAGCAATGATGCTGTCGCTTTGGCGGCCGATGGGGGCGTCAATCGTCCCTTCATCCTCGACAATGACGCCATGGCAAATGGCCTCATACGTGCGCACAACGTGCCCTTTTTGCTGCAATGCCGACAACAAATGATGAACGTGGCGGTGCTTGGCGACGAGCACGAGCCCGGACGTGTCGCGGTCAAGCCGGGTGACGATATGGACGGTCGAGTCGAGCTGCTGCTTTCGATAATGGTGAAGCAAGCCATTGGCGAGCGTCCCGCCCGGATGGTGGCGCGACGGAATCGTCGCCAATCCCGCTGGTTTGTTGACAACAAGGACGTAATCGTCTTCATACAGAATGTCAAGCGGCATCGCTTCTGCGTCCATCCAATCGCTTGTCCGCTCCGGCGGAAAGACAACCGACAGCGTCTCGCCGGCGCGCAGCACATGGCGGACGGTGACGGGCCGACCGTCAACCAACAGCGCCCCGCCATGGAATTTAATATCGGTAAGCGCCGTCCGCGAAATGCCGTTCTCTTGCAAAAACTGGCGCAGCAGCTTTCCGTCGTGCTGTTCATCGATGGAAAAGGTCATGGTAAACGGCGGCAATGTTCGTCACCTTTCTGATCAAAAATCTCCGTCTTGCTCATCGTGTTCCATCCACTTTCCTTTGGCGCCGCTAAAACGGAATCGGCATCCGCGCCAAAAGACCATCACCTCGCCGCAAACGGGAAGCGTTGCCTAACCAAGGAGGCGGGTTTTCCCTCAGTCGGCGATAAACGAGTCGCGCACCCGCCGCCAAAACGGAAACGGCCGAAAGCGGGCGAAACGCACCTTTTCATCGGCCACCCGGCATTGAATCGACTTCACTTCTTTATGCAACAGTGACAAATGGTCGATCGTAATTTGAAAATCGACGTGGTTGACCGGCTTGAGTAAACACGTATGGTGCGCCGGCAGCACGAGCGGCGAACCGATTGTCCGAAACACGCGGTTGTTGATCGACGCCATCTCGGTCACTTGAATCGCCTCAAGCGAAGGATGCAAAATCGCGCCGCCGAGCGCTTTATTGTAAGCCGTGCTGCCGGTCGGCGTCGAAATGCACAACCCGTCGCCGCGGAACCGCTCAAACAAGTCGCCGCGAATCTCGACATCCATCACGAGCGTCCCGCTGACGCACTTGACTGTGCATTCATTGAGCGCTAAATACTTTGCCTCGCTTCCGCCGTTGAGATAGCGGATCGTCACCTCAAGGAGCGGGTATTCGACCACTTGGTACGGCGTCTTAGCGATGGCGATGACGAGCTTTTCGAGTTCCTCCGGCACCCAGTCCGCGTAAAAGCCGAGATGGCCAGTATGGACTCCGACAAACGCCGTCTTGTCCAACCGATGGCAATAGCGATGGAACGCATACAACAGCGTTCCATCACCGCCAACCGAAATGACGAGATCAGGTTCCTCTTCATCGTAACGCAAGTCAAAGTCAAGCAAATACGTTTTCATTTTTTGCGCCAGAGCGTTTGATATGTCGTCGCCTTTGGACGTGATGGCGAACACGAGCGGCGCGTCCGTCCGTTTCATTGCCCTTCTCCTTTTGCTTCTTGTTTTCGAGAAAAAGCAGCCTGCGCTTCTTGAATTTCAAAGCGGATTTTCGACATCTCCTCATCGAGGCGATAGGCCGCCTCCGCGGCGCGCTGCAGCCGAACTTTGATATCTTCGGGGAAACGCCCGCTGTACTTATAGTTCAACGAATGCTCAATCGTCGCCCAAAAGTTCATCGCCAACGTTCGAATTTGAATCTCCGCCAAAATGTTTTTTTCACCGCGGATCGTCTGCACTGGATAGCGGATGACGACATGGTACGAGCGGTAGCCGCTCTCTTTTTTTTGCGTGATGTAATCGCGTTCTTCAACAATCGTAAAATCGTTGCGCTGGCGCAATAGCTCGACGACGGTCTTAATGTCATCGACAAACTGGCACATGATGCGCAGCCCCGCAATATCTTGCATCTCTTCCTCAAGACGGTCGAGCGGGATGTTTTTCTTTTGCGCCTTATCCAAAATGCTGGCGACGGGCTTCACCCGTCCGGTGACAAACTCAATCGGCGAGTGCGCTTCAATCATCTCAAATTGGGCGCGAATGCCCCTTAGCTTCACTTTCAGCTCCTCAACCGCCTGCTTATACGGGGCTAAAAACAAATCCCAATGGTTGACCATCGTACCACCTGCCTACATGTTTTCGATCTCCCGCGGCTTACGTCAAGAGGGCGCAACCGCGCCTCTTTCTTGCTGCACGATGCGAATTCACCGGGCCGCTCCCTGTTCGAACGCGCCGGAAAGGGAAAACCCCCGGCTTATTGCTCAAAAAACACGTCTTGCACCGCCTGTTCAAGCGCCTCGCCATAGTTGGCGTTGCCGCGAATATTTTCAAGCAAATAAGACAGTTCATCGTGAAACTGTTCAAGCTCAAGCGTCCTCTCTCCACATCGAAGCCAGACCGGCTCCTTGGCGTCAAGCGCCGCCTTTAGCTCAGGCCACCACGGCTTCGGAATCATGACATATAGAAAGCGGTCATCGGTTTCCAAAATGTACGCAAACGCCAACGCATCCGAATCGACAAGCATATGGCGTTTCGGCGTTACGCGGGCAAGCGGAACCGGAGCATCATTGACATACAGCCAAAGCCGGCCGCCTTCCCGCTCCACCCGCTCGACGATCCATTTTTCGTTCATGTTTTCTCTCCTTCCGCATCAACCATCCGCCCTTTATTTTACCATATTCACCCTATACAGGCGAAATAATTGATATTCGCCGGAAAACAGCTGATAATAGAGGGAGACGACTATCCTGTCTGAAGGGGATTCACGATGCATCAAGAAATCGAAATCGAATTAAAAAACTTGTTAACGGCAGCGGAGTTTGCTGCCGTCCGCGCCGCCTTCCGCCTTGATGATGGCGCTTTCTTCCGCCAGGAAAACCATTACTTTGACACCCCGTCATTCGCCCTGAAAGAACGAGCGGCAGCGCTGCGCATCCGGGCGAAAGAGGGACGCCTGACCTTGACGCTGAAACAAACGCGGGCGGACGGGACCATTTTGGAAATCCATGAGCCGCTTTCGCTGTCTGAAGCGGAAGCGTTGCTTGCTGGTATAGCGGCGCCGCGCGGGGCGATCGCCGATTTGCTTGCAGAACTGGGCATCAACCCACACGAGGTGCGCTGCTTTGGCTCCCTTGTCACCGACCGAGCCGAATGGCCGCATGAAGGCGGCACGCTATGCCTTGACCATAACTGTTACTTGCAAAGCGAAGATTACGAACTTGAATATGAAGTGGATCACGTGGAAGCGGGTGAAAAGCGGTTTTTGCGCCTGCTTGAGGCGCTCGGCATCCCGCGCCGCCCGGCGCCAAACAAAATCGCCCGCTTTTACGCCCGCATGAAAGAAATGGAGGAAAGACGATGACCGTTTCGCCATTAAAGCTGCTCATCGAATGGCAGGCGCTCAATGCGTTCTCACCCGGACGCTCCAGCCTGTTGCCATCGCCGGTGCCATCCTTGTTTTCAAGCTTGCTTGCCGAATCTCTCAGCCGCGGTGAGGAATCTTCTGCCGAGGCGCCTCAAGCTGCCCTAAGCGGTCAGCCCCCGGCGCCCGCCGGCCATCGCAGCGCCCCGCTCGAACATGAAGCGGGTGCTGCAACCAACTCATCTTCTTCCATCGATGCTTTAATCGCGGCGGCAGCGGAAAAATACGATGTTGACCCGCAGCTCATCCGCGCCGTCATTCGCCATGAGTCAAATTTCCGTCCCGATGCGAAAAGCCCGGCTGGAGCGCTTGGACTCATGCAGCTCATGCCAAGCACGGCAAAAATGCTCGGCGTCAACAACCCGCTTGATCCGGCGCAAAACATCGACGGCGGCGTAAAATATTTGCGCCAGCTCCTTGACCGGTACAGCGGCAATATCACTCTCGCCTTAGCCGCCTACAACGCCGGGCCCGGGCACGTCGACCGCTATGGGGGCGTGCCGCCATTTGCCGAAACGCGGGCGTATGTCGAACGCGTGTTGAAAAGCTACCGCACATAAACGAGCGGCGCTCGAGTCACTTTGTTTGAGATCCATGCGTGCTGTTGATAAAATAGCAATCAAACGACAACGAATGATTTTCAAACAAAAGGAGCATCCGCGATGGGTGAACAATGGCAAACTCTTTATGAGGCGATCGGCGGAGAGGAGACGGTTGCGAAACTTGTCGAAGCATTTTACCGTCGCGTGGCCGCGCATCCGGACTTGCGGCCCATTTTCCCTGACGATTTGACGGAAACCGCCCGCAAGCAAAAACAGTTTTTAACACAATATTTAGGCGGCCCCCCTCTTTACACGGCAGAGCATGGACACCCCATGCTGAGGGCGCGCCATCTCCGCTTTGAAATCACGCCGAAGCGGGCGGAAGCGTGGCTTGCCTGCATGCGGGCAGCCATGGACGAAATCGGCTTGTCCGGGCCGGCGCGCGAACAGTTTTATCACCGGCTCGTACTCACCGCCCATCATATGGTCAATACCCCAGATCATCTGGACAGAAAGGAGCATACCCTTGAGTGAGAAGTTTGCTGGGAAGACGACATCAACTTGCTACCCTTCCCAGCCGCTAGGCAACACGAACAAACCGCTCGAGCTGTATTTGTTTATCGATCCTTTATGCCCGGAATGCTGGGGGCTTGAACCAGTCATCAAAAAACTGACGATCGAATACGGCCGTTTTTTTACCTTAAGGCACATATTGAGCGGAACATGGGCGACATGGAGCGCGCGCAAAGGAACAAAGCCGGAGGCAATGGCCAAAGCGTGGGAGTGGGCGGCGAACCGCACCGGCATGTCATGCGACGGCAGCGTTTGGCTCGAAAACCCGATTTCGAGCCCGTTCGCCCCATCGCTCGCCATTAAAGCGGCGGAAATGCAAGGAAAGCGGGCTGGCCTTCGCTTTTTGCGCAAGCTGCAAGAACAGCTCTTTCTCGAAAAACAAAATGTCGCCGATTTGTCGGTGCTCGCCGAATGCGCCGTCAAAGCGGGCTTGGATGTCGATGAATTTTTGCGCGACATGCACTCGCCGGGAGCGGCGAAAGCGTTCCAATGCGATTTAAAAATCACCTCGGAAATGGACGTTGACGAAATTCCGACGCTTGTGTTGTTTAATGAAAACATTGAAGACGAAGGCATTAAAATTTCCGGATGCTATCCGTACGACATCTACGTCGAATTGATCGCTGAAATGCTCGGCTTCCATCCTGAACCGTCCTCTCCTCCTCCGCTGGAATCATTTTTAAGCCATTTTAAATTCGTCGCCACAAAGGAAGTTGCCGTTGTGTACAACTGGACGATCCAAGAAGCGGAAACGGAAATGAAAAAGCTGCAGCTAAAGCAAAAAGTGGAGCGGGTGCCCGTCAAACACGGAACATTTTGGCGCTATATCGATGATTCCCGTCCCTAGCAGCAGGGATGGGCGCAAGAAAAAGCCCGGCTGACGCCGGGCTTTTTCTTGTTGCCAAGACAACAAAGGGGATGGGAGAAATTGTTCACGGTCAAACAAAGGGGTATCAGGTTTTGTCTTCCGTTCACGTTTTTATCTTACCAAACGTCCAACTAAATTGGCAACCCGTTTGCTCGTTTGTTCACATTATTGTCATAATTCGCCCTGCGTCATGATCAGGCAGACAAACAGCATATAATCAACTAGGCTCTTCACCAAAAGTTGTACTTGATTTTTTCTGAACATACCCTATTTACGCTTGTGAGGGAAAATCAACAAATCAGTGATTTTTGCACATCTTTGTGCAGGAAACCGTATTGCTTGTCAAATACATGTTGTGGTGAAGAGCCATCAACTAAAGCAAATGGGAAGAGGTGGCCATCGCCATGAAGCAGCGCATCGTCTTATCCCTTTGGGCGGCGGCATCCACTGCCGCCTTTATTCTGAACTTGTTGGGCCTCATGCAGCTCCTTCCGCTTTGGGCGACCATGCCGCTTTTGTTTCTCTCCTTGCTTGGATTGGCAGCGACATGGAACCGCCGCCATCAGTTTCGTGGATTTCCGTCCAAACGAATGCGGCTGTAGCGCCGCATTCGTTTCATTTCTCAAGCAGCCGTTCCATCTCATCAAGCTTCTCCGCAAACACTTGGCACGCTTGGCGGATCGGCTCGGCGCTCGTCATGTCGACGCCGGCTTTTTTCAACACTTCAATCGGGTAATCAGAGCTGCCGGCTTTCAAAAAGTCGATGTACCGTCTCACCGCCGGTTCGCCTTCTTCCAAAATTTGTTTACTGAGTGCAGTCGCCGCGCTGAAGCCGGTTGCGTATTGGTACACGTAGTAGTTGTAATAAAAATGCGGAATGCGCGCCCACTCGAGGCCGATTTCTTTGTCCACGACAATATCATCGCCAAAATACGTTTTATTTAAGTCGTAATAAAGGGCGCTCAACGTTTCGGCCGTCAACGCTTCGCCTTGTTGCGCCTTCAAATGGATCAAATGCTCAAACTCCGCGAACATCGTCTGGCGAAAAACCGTGCCGCGGAACCCCTCAAGATAATGGTTGAGCAAATAGAGCCGCTTTTTCTCATCATCGATCGTTCTCAGCAAGTAGTCGTTCAACAGCGCCTCATTGCACGTCGACGCCACTTCGGCGACGAAAATTGAATAATGCGCATATGGATACGGCTGCGTTTTGCGCGTATAGTAGCTGTGCACCGAATGGCCAAACTCATGCACAAGTGTAAACAAATTGTTCACATTGTCCTGCCAGTTGAGCAAAATGTACGGATGGGTGCCGTACGCTCCCGACGAATAGGCGCCGCTTCGCTTTCCTTTGTTTTCGCGCACATCGACCCAACGGTTGTCAAGACCTTCTTTCACGATCGCCACATATTCCTCGCCAAGCGGCGCGAGCCCTTCAAGCATATATTGCTTCGCTTCCTCGTACGTCACTTCCATTTTCACTTCTTGCACAAGCGGCGTGTACAAATCGTACATATGCAGCTCATCAAGCCCAAGCACTCGTTTGCGCAGCCGCACGTACCGATGCAACAGCGGCAAATGTTCGTGAATCGCGGCGATTAGATTGTCATAGACGCTCTCCGGAATGTTGTTCGCATCCAACGCCGCTTCTCGCGCCGAACGGTAGCGGCGGATGCGGGCGAAAAAGTTGTCTTTTTTCACCGTGCCGGCAAGCATATTGGCGAACGTATTTTGAAACTTCTCATACGTATGGTATACGGCGTAAAACGCATCGCGGCGGACGCGGCGGTCCGTGCTTTCTAAAAAGCGGATGAACCGGCCGTGCGTGACTTCGACTTCCTCGCCGTTTTCATCGATGATCGTCGGAAACGTCAAATCAGCGTTGTTCAACGCGCTGAACGTGTCGGATGTCGCCTGCATCACCTCGGCTGCCTGCGCCAAGATCGCCTCCTCTTCTGCCGACAGCACGTGCGGGCGCTGGCGCGTAATTTCGTCTAACGCGTGCGCATACAAGCGAAGCGGCTCGTATTGTTCCAAAAACGAGCGCAGCACCGCTTCATCGATCGCCAAAATTTCCGGCACGATAAACGCCATCGCGCTCGATGCTTCGCTGTACAAGCTTTTCGCCCGGGCGTCGAGCCCTTGGTAAAACGAGTTGGTCGTATCTTGATCATAGCGCATATGGGCGTATGTATACAGCTTGCCGAGGCGCATCGATACGTCATCTTGGCATTGCAATGCTTCATACAGCACTTCCGGCGATTCGCCAAGCCGCCCTTTGTATTCGCCAAGCTTTGGAATCATTGCCTTCACTTGTTTGAATTCTTCTTCCCAGGCGTCATCGGTGGGAAAAATGTCCTCAAGCCGCCACGTTTCTTCCACAGGAATCTCGCTTCGCAGCGGCAGCGACTTTTTCGCTTTCTTTTCCTCCACCGTCATCATTCCTCCTTATACAAATAATCGATACACGAATTATTATTCACCATTCCGTTCATCTTTTCCTGTTTTCTGCTCATTTTTTCCACTCTCCCGAACTCAAGTGTTGACCAATAGCAGCTAAGCGCCGACGTTTGGTGAATTTGCTCAAGAAGCGCAGCATCTTGATGAATCATCTGATCGACGGTCGACGGAAACGACAGCGGCTTCACCAAATGAAGCTGGTCGCCCTCTTCGCGGCGGAGATAGCCGAGCAGGCTCAACCAATGCAAATACTCGCCGACGGCCTCACGATACGTATCCCGGCCGACAAGCGGCAGCCGGCGCGGAACGAGGCGGCCGGTGCGGATTTTGTCGTCGAGCCACTGAAATAAAGATACTGCCGTTGCCGGCCGTCCGGTCTTTCCAAGAAGAAACAAAAGGACATACGTTTGCCAAATGAACGGCGCCGTCTCCCATAAATACCCCCGCGGCACTGGCCAGCCTGCTTCGGTCGGAAACAGTGACGGAACGATGCCCGCCTGGTAAAAATCAGCACAAATGCGGCGCACGGTTTGGTTCGGATAAAGTGGAAACGTCCGCCGCCATTGTTTTTTTCGTTCGAGCCATCGCTCCCAAAACTCGGATGGAAGCGGCAGCGGGCAGGGGGCCATCCAATCGGGGAACGAAAACGACGAAAGCGGAATCGAATCGACCGCGGCCAATGTTCGCTGCACCGATAGCGGCAACGGGCGAAAAAGACGGATAAAGCGTTTCGTCTCTGGACTGTAGTACCATATATGTGGAACGACTGAATGTGGAGCGCGATGGGCAAACAACCATTGAAACCGGGAGAGCTGCACTTCCCCCGAATATTTTGGCGAACGCCGCAAATGATGGGCTCCTAACACCCACAACGGGCGGATGCCAAGGAGACGGTAGCCGTCATTGCGTTCGCGAAACAGCGATTCATCGATCGTGGAACATTGGTATTCGAGGGCATAAAGGTGTGGGCCATGGCGGAACAATACGTCAGGACGCTGCTTGATGGCGGGCAAATACGGCTCGAGCTTCGCCTCCATGCCTTGGCGAATGAGCCACGCGAACAAGTCTCGCTTCCCAGTTAAGTGACGCTCCGACTCCGGTTCGTGCTCGACCGGGCAGGCCGCCCCTTTTCGATGGGCGAAATGCGGCAAACGGTAGCGGCCCGACCGGAGCACCACTTCTTGACGGCACGCGGGACAAAAAAACGGTTCCTGTCGTTTCAGGCGCATCAGCCCCTCTCGTTCCCATCTTTCCGCCCCGGCAAGCGAAACCGTCCTGCCATCAGCGGCGAGAGCGACAAACAACATGATCACTTCCTTTCCAGTAAAAAATAGTTGTCCGTGAGCGGGAACAGCTGGAATTGTTCTCTGCTGCCCCCCTTCACCGTTCGGTTCTTCCCTTTTATTCGTTGACCATCGCCGGTTTTCCTGCCCAAAGCCAAACTGCGTCGAAAAAAGTCCGCCGATTCGGCGGACTGGCGTTTACAAGCGGTTGGTTACAACAGAGGCGACAACAGCCGGGAGACCGATTCAGCGATACGCACCCGGAACGGGCGCTGTTGAAACTGTTCGTAGTCGATCATGGAAGCGTGGCGAAAATCTTCCAAAAAGTCGCGGACGAGTTTATGAATGCTGTCGGTATAATACAAAAAGGCGTTCACTTCAAAGTTTAAATGGAAACTGCGCATATCCATGTTCGCCGTGCCGATCGAGGCGAGCTCGCCATCGACGACGATGACTTTGCTGTGCAAAAACCCTTTCTCATACTCGTAAATTTTCACCCCAGCCTCGAGCAGCTCGGGAAAATACGAGCGCGAAGCGTAAAAGACAATTTTTTTATCCGGACGCTTTGGCGCCAGCAGGCGAACATCGATGCCGCTTAACGCCGCCACTTTGAGCGCCGTCAAAATGTCTTCATCCGGCACAAAGTACGGCGAGGCAACCCAAATCGACCGTTTGGCCGACGTAATCATGGCAAAATACAGCTGTTTGATCACTTCCCACTTTTGGTCCGGACCGCCGGCAATGAGCTGCACCCCGCCTTGCCCTTCCTCGACGATGAGCGGCGGCGACAAATAGTCCGGCGTCAACAAGCGTTCTCCCGTCATGTAATACCAATCTTGCAAAAAAATGAGCTGGAGCGTCCGGACGGCTTCACCGCGGATCAATAAGTGCGTATCGCGCCAAAATCCGAAATATTTGTTTTTTCCTAAATACTCATCTCCGATGTTCAGCCCGCCGACAAAGCCGACGCCTCCATCGATGACAATGATCTTTCGGTGATTGCGGAAATTGATTTGGTTGCTTAAAAACGGGAGGCGCACTGGTGAAAACGGGATCATCTCGACTCCAGCCGCGCGCAGCTCCTCGATATAGGCGTTTGACAACTTCCAACTTCCAACGGCGTCGTACAAAAAACGGACGCGCACACCTTGACGCGCTTTTTCCATCAAGACGCGCTTCAACTGTTGGCCGATTTCATCATGACGGACGATATAATATTCTAAATGAATATGGTGTTCCGCTTTTTCCAGTTCAGCAAAAATAGAAGAAAATGTCTCCTCTCCGTTCGTCAACACCGCCGTCTGCGAAGCAAGTGAAACCGGATGCTGGCCGATGCGATAAGCAAGGCGCAAAAGCGGACGCTGATGGGGCGCCATCGGCAGCCGCTCGACGGCAATCGGCGACGGCTCTTGAAACTTGAGCAGCACCGCCTCATCAAAATCGGCTTTCTTTTTATAGCGCCGTTGTTGCCAATAGTTGCGTCCGAACAATAAATAAAACAAAAAGCCGACAATCGGAAAGCTCCCCAGCACCGCCAGCCAAGCGATCGTCTGCGCCGGCTTTCGATTCTCAAGAGAAATGACCAGCGCAATAAAGATGACGGAACAAGACATCAATACGCTGAAAAGACCAAGCAGCTTCCCTTCCCAAAACCCGTTCGTCAATGCCAGCAACGCGCCGACAATGACGACGAGAATCGCCACTCTCGATGTGTTTCGCAACAAAACCCCTCCACCCGGCTCTTCATGATGGCCGTTTTTCTTCCGCTAACGTAGAAAACGCCGATTTCTGGCGGCGAAATCGGCGGAATGGAAACATTATAAGGCTGGAAAATACGTTTTGATCGTTTCGAGTGCATTGTCGCCCATAATTTCAGTCCCGTATTCTTCAAGTCGATAAATCGTCAGCTGGGAATCGCTTCCGTATTCCAACAGAAGGCTGAGCATATTGTCCACTTCCTGCTCGGTGTAGCGCTCGTCAAACTCCACGAACAAGTAATAGCGGCCTTCAAATTGGAACAGGCGATTCGACAACCGAGAGAAGTCAGCGCGATGGGCCAAGGAAATGACATCCTCGATATCCTTGAACGAAAGGATGAATTGAAGGACATCTTGCTCTTCTCTCTCCTCGGCGTCCCCGTTTTGACCAAAGTGGAAATGGTGGCCGAACAGCGATTCCACCTTTTCACCAGCTGACAGCGAAAACTCGCGCCATTTCTCTTCTGGAAGCGGCAGCTCGAGCTTGCTTCCGTCTTTGGACAACTGCGCTTTCGTCACGACGACTTCAAGCCCTTTTTCGAGCGCCTGCACTTGGATCCAAAGCGGGCCATCGAGCGAAAAATCGCTTTCCCCGTGAACTTCATCCATCATTTCCCAAAATAATTCTTCGCTTCGTTCCCGATTGTACCAAATTTCCTCGCGGTCAAAGCCGCGCTCCTCTATATCAACATAGGAAATGTAGAACTTCACCGTATGTTCATTGATGCGTTCGATTTCCATTTCTCAACTCTCCCTTCTAAAACAGAGAAATAAAAAAGGAAGGGATTGTGCCCCTGAAACTATTTAAATCAAAACTTATGATCTTGTACTTTTATTTTATGATAAAAAGCGAAAGAAGGGAAATAAAAAAACGCATTTTTAAAAATTGGTTATGAAACCGGCCATGCCCTACTATAATGATGATGAACACGGACGGAATGAGGGACGCCTATGGTGGATGAATACATCGTTTCCATCTTGCTGATTATCGGCATTGATGTCATTCTTGGCGGGGACAATGCGGTTGTCATTGCGCTGGCAAGCCGCAACTTGCCGGAACAAAAGCGGAATGTGGCCATCATTGTCGGCACCGCGCTGGCGATCGCTGTTCGCATTGTCTTGACGGTGGCCGTCGTTTGGCTGTTGACGATTCCGTTCTTGCAGCTCGCTGGAGGCGTCGTCCTCTTTTGGATCGCCTTGAAACTGATCGGGCAAAAAGACGAAAAACCGACTATGATCAAAGCCGAACCGTCGCTTTGGAAAGCCATCCAGACGATCGTCGCCGCCGATGTCGCCATGGGTCTTGACAACGTCATCGCCATCGCTGGAGCGGCTCAAGGCCATATCGGACTTGTTGTGTTCGGTTTTCTCTGTTCCGTTCCTATCATCATTTTAGGCAGCAAAATCATCCTTTATGCCATGGAACGGTTCCCGATTCTCATTTATGCCGGCGGCGCCCTCTTGGCGTACACCGCTGGAAAGATGATCGCTGCCGAAGAGCGGTTGCGCCCGTTTTCCCCCCCGAATGGGGAGGCGCTGTTTCCAATGGCGGCGGCCGTTCTTGCCGTTTTGCTCGGCTTGGCGGCCCACCGCCGGTCGCGCGCCGCATAAAGCAAATGATAAAAAACTTCTACATGGCAGACCATGTAGAAGTTTTTTTATTACCCGTTCACCAGCCGCTGCGCTTCACGAAGCTGATACGCCCGCACTTTGCGCGGCAGAAAGCGGCGGATTTCATCTTCGTTGTAGCCGACTTGAAGCCGCTTTTCATCAATGATGATCGGCCGGCGCAAAATGCCTGGGTTTTTTTGAATGAGTTCGTACAAATCTTGCAGCGGCAACGTTTCCAAGTTGATGTTCAGCTTTTGGAACACTTTTGAACGGGTCGAAATGATTTCATCCGTCCCCGTTTCCGTCATCCGCAAAATTTCTTTAATCTCCTCGACCGTGAGCGGTTCGGAGAAAATATTGCGCTCGACATAAGGAATATTGTGCTTCTCGAGCCACGCCTTCGCCTTCCGGCATGACGTGCAGCTCGGTGATGTGTATAGCTTGACCACTTCGATCACTCCTTTTGACAAGGAATCCCTTGCTTCCCTCGTCCGTCAGACGACAGACGTGCACCGCTATGCCGGTTTGACGTCTGACAGCATAGCGACACGGCCTGGACGCCAGTCTGGCGATCAGCCGCTTTGCCAATCGTTTGCAAATTGAAATGACTTTAACATGATATATTATACAATACATCGGCCAAGAAAGATATAGTTTTTCGATGATAAATGCAATTTTCTTTCTTTCCTCTTCCAAAGTAAAGGCAAATCCTCTACAATCAAAGTAGAAAAGGAAAAGGGAGGAAGAACCGATGGCCGGCTATTTCATCGACTTTGCCATTGCTTCGGCATTGATCGTCGTCCTCACCGCATTGATGGGGAACATCAGCAACACGATCGGAGAGCGGATGTTCGGCCGAAACAAAAGTGGAAAGCATGTCGAGGCCTCCCGCCGCATCCAACAAGGATGGAAAGTCGTCGGGGGAAAAAAATAACGCGCCAAAACAGGCGCATAGGTGGGTGCCGCCTCTTTCGCCGTTCGCACCATGCGGCGGTGAAAGAGCGGCGCTTTTTTCGATTCGGCTAGGCATACATCGCCCGATACCGCTTATATTCTTCCTCTGAACAAAGCACAAAATGGCCAGGCGTAATTTCGCGGAATTCGAGTTCCTCTCCATCTTTGTAGCCATGTTGCGCCGGGTCGTACATGATCCGCTTGCGCGTCCGCTCCGTTTCCGGATCTGGAAGCGGAATAGCGGAGAGCAATGCCTTTGTATACGGATGGATCGGATTGCGGTACAGCTCTTCCGATTCAGCGAGCTCGACCATTTTCCCGAAATACATGACGCCGATCCGGTCGCTGATGTATTTGACCATCGACAAGTCATGGGCAATAAACAAGTACGTCAACCCTTTTTCACGCTGCAGGCGCTTCAATAAGTTCACGACTTGCGCCTGAATGGAAACGTCAAGCGCCGAGATCGGCTCATCGGCGATGATGAATTCCGGTTCGACGGCGAGCGCCCGGGCGATGCCGATCCGCTGGCGTTGCCCGCCGGAAAACTCATGCGGATAGCGGCTCGCATGCTCGCGGTTCAACCCGACCGTCTCAAGCAGCTCATAGACGCGCTGCATCCGCTCCTCTTTCGTTTTCGCCAATCCGTGGATGTCAATGCCCTCAGCGATAATGTCGGCGACCGTCATCCGCGGATTGAGCGACGCATACGGATCTTGGAAAATCATCTGCATTTTCCGATTTAACTCTTTCAGCTCTTTTTTGGATTTTTTGCCGTGCACATTGACGCCGTTAAACAGCACTTCTCCTTCCGTCGCTTCGTACAGCCGGATGATCGTCCGCCCCGTTGTCGACTTGCCGCAGCCCGACTCGCCGACAAGGCCGAACGTTTCACCTTTATAAATGTCAAAGGTGACGCCGTCGACTGCTTTCACCACCTGACCGCGTCCAGCTGGGAAATACTGTTTCAAATTTTTGACCTCAAGCAGCTTTTGTCTAGCCACGCGGTTTTCCTCCTTTCCGGGCGACGATGTCAGCAAACCGTTTCATCCGTTCACGCACGATAGCCGGCGGTTCCACTTTCGGCGCCATTTCATGCAACAGCCATGTCGCCGCATAGTGCGTATCAGACACTTGGAACATCGGCGGCTCGAGCTCATAGTCAATTTTGAGCGCATACGGATTGCGCGGCGCAAACGCATCGCCTTTTGGCGGATTTAACAAATCCGGCGGCGAACCCGGAATCGAATACAGCTCCGTATCTTTATGATCAAGGCTCGGCATCGAGGCCAGCAATCCCCACGTGTACGGATGTTTCGGATTGTAAAAAATTTCATCCACCGTGCCGATCTCCACGATTTTCCCGGCATACATCACGGCCACTCGGTCGGCCATGTTGGCGACGACCCCTAAATCATGGGTGATGAAAATAATCGACATGCCGAGCTTTTTCTGAATGTCTTTCATCAACTCCAAAATTTGCGCCTGAATCGTCACATCAAGCGCTGTCGTCGGTTCATCGGCGATCAAAATTTTCGGATTGCACGCCAAGGCGATGGCGATGACAACACGCTGGCGCATCCCGCCGGAAAATTGGTGCGGGTATTGCTTCATGCGCAGCTCGGCGTTTTTAATGCCGACCAGCTGCAATAGTTCAATCGCCCGTTTGCGCGCTTCATCTTTCGACAGCTTTTGATGCTTTAAAATCGCTTCCATAATTTGTTTCCCAATCGTCATCGTCGGATTGAGCGACGTCATCGGATCTTGGAAAATCATTGAAATTTCCGCACCGCGGATCGATTGCATCTCTTTCTCCGACAGCTTGGTCAAGTCTTTGCCTTCAAATAAAATTTCCCCTTGCTTAATCCGGCTCGGCGGTGTCGGCAACAGGCGCATCAACGCTTTTGAAGTCACTGATTTCCCAGACCCTGACTCGCCGACGATTGCCAGCGTTTCTCCCTTATACAAGTCGAACGTGACGCCGCGAACCGCCTGCACTTCACCGGCGTGGATGTCAAAGGAAATATGCAAATCGTTCACCTGCAAAATTTTCTCCATCGGTTTCACCCCTTCCGTCGGTTATTTGCGCATTTTCGGGTCAAGCGCATCGCGGATTCCGTCTGCCACCAAGTTGAAGCTTAAAATGAGCAAGCTGATGACAACGGCCGGAATAATCATCAAATGCGGATATGTTTGGATCGATTTGTATCCATCATTGACAAGCGAGCCAAGCGACGCTTCCGGCGGACGGATGCCAAGGCCGATAAAGCTCAAAAACGCCTCAGTGAAGATGGCCGATGGAATTGTGAACATCGTCGTAATAATGATCGGGCCGATGACGTTCGGGATCAAATGTTTGAAAATGAGCCGTGATGTCGGCGCTCCGAGCGTCCTTGCCGCCAACACATATTCCATGTTCTTTAATTTCAACACTTGTCCGCGCACGATCCGCGCCATCGTCGTCCAACCGGTAATGACCATCGCCAACGTGATGGAAATGATTCCAGGCTCAAAAATCAAAATGAACAAAATGACCATAATTAAATACGGAATGCCGTTTAAAATTTCGATGATCCGCTGCATCACATTGTCGACGCGGCCGCCATAGTAGCCGGAAATGCCGCCGTACGCAATCCCGATCAATAAGTCGATCAACGCCGCGAGCAAACCAATGTAAAGTGAGATGCGCGTGCCATACCACGTTCTCACCCACAAGTCGCGTCCTAAGTCATCCGTGCCAAACCAATAGTACTCTTTCACGCCGCGCTGTTTATATACATCAACGCCGTTCGCATCCCGGCCGTCAAACGGAAGCCAATGAACATGCTCGAGCACCGGGATTTTCGGCGGAAGTTTCGCATGCCGCAAGTTTTGATCTTTATACGTCCGGTCGCTCGCCATCGGGGCGATGATCGCCATGAGCGTCAAAATGATAATCATCACGAGCCCCACGATCGCTGCCTTGTTTTCCCGAAGGCGAAGCCAAGCATCCTGCCAAAACGTCAAGCTCGGACGATTGATTTTTTCCTGCTCACCGACGTTCGGCGGGGCGGGCTGAAACCATTCCGGTGAAAGTTGTTCGTATTGTTGTTTCGCCATCATTTTTTCCCTCCCGCTAACCGGATGCGTGGGTCGACAACCCCGTACAACACATCAACGATAAAGACGGCCAAAATCAACAAGGCGGAATAAAACAACGTCGTTCCCATAATAACAGGGTAATCGTTCAGTTCAATCGAACGGACAAACTGCTCTCCAAGACCAGGGACAGCAAACAGTTTCTCAATGACAAGCGTTCCCGTCATTAAATTGACGGTCATCGGTCCTAAAATGGTAATGACGGGGATAAGCGAGTTGCGGATGGCGTGCTTGATGATAACCCCCGCCTGGCTGATCCCTTTCGCCCGAGCCGTCAAAATGTAGTCAGAGCTTAACACTTCAAGCATTTCCGTGCGCATAAAGCGGGCGATGCTGGCGATGACTCCGACAGACAGCGCCAAGGTCGGGAGAATCGTATATTTGAAGCCTTCCCAAAAGGCGACCGGAAGCCATTGCAGTTTCACAGCGATAAAATATTGCAAAAACCCCCCTAACACAAACGACGGGATCGAGGCGCCCAACACCGCAATGACCGTAGCTGTGTAATCTTCCCAATGATTATGTCGAATCGCCGCGACAATTCCGAGAATCAACCCAACGATCGTCCCAAAAACAATCGCCTGAAACCCGAGCTGGGCCGACGGGCCGATTCGATCGCTGATGAGCTCTGTCACTGGGCGGTTGTCATATTGGAACGATACCCCCAAGTCTCCTTTCAACAAATTCCCTAAATATTGAATGTATTGAACAGGCACGGGCTTATCCAATCCGTACTCTTTTAAAATAAGCGCCTTCTGTTCCGGCGTTAATTTCTCTTGGTTTTGCAGCGGCGAACCAGGCAGCAGCTTCATTAAAAAGAACGTCAACGTCGCAATGATAAACAACGTGATGATCATATAAACGAACCGCTGAAGCGTATACCGCGCCATGACCGCACCTCCTCTGCTTTTCTACAATCTTCGTTGTTTTTCGACATTTTTCGCCTTGGCAGGCAAAAGGAGAGTATATGCCTAGGCATATACTCTCCTCCGCATTTTCAAGAGAACAACGGATTACTCGACATACGCCCATTTCAAGCTGTAGTCGGCGCCGAATGTATGCGTGACGAAGTCTTTGACATACTCGCGTTGCAAATAGGCAGCGCCGCGTTGGTACAGCGGAGCGATCGGCATTCCTTCAAAGACGATTTTTTCTGCTTTCAGCATCGCATCCCAACGAGCTTGCTGATCGTTGGCAAGCGTCGTTTGCGCGTCTTTGATCAGCTTGTCGTACTCAGGATTCGACCAGCCTGTTTCGTTGTGCGGGCTTGTCGACGTCCAAAGCTGCAGGAACGTCATTGGGTCTTGATAGTCCGGACCCCAGCCGGAGAACGACAAATCATATTGCATGTTGCTTTCGAGCTTCAGTTTTTGTGCAAACGGTTGTTGCTTAATGTTGATCGTCAAGCCCGGCAAGTTTTGTTCAAGCTGCGCTTTCACATACTCGCCGATTTTCTTCGCGCTGTCGGTGTCATAGTTCAGCAGTTCAAGCGTAAATTTGTCTTTGCCCAGCTCTTTTTTCGCTTGCTCCCACAATTTTTTCGCTTCATCCGGATTGTAATTGACCAAATCGCCATTCACATCGCGGAAGTCTTTGCCATCCGGACCGGTGACGAAGTCTTTCGGAACGGTGAACTTCGCCGGAATCGAACCGTTGTTCAAGAGCGTATCGACCATCGCTTGCGTGTCGATGGCCATCGCAATCGCTTTGCGGGCGTTGACGTTGTTCAACGGTTCTTTTTTCGTGTTCATGCGCAGCCAATAGAGCGACGGATCCAATTTCGTATGGAAGTTTTTGTCGTTTTTGTACTTATCCACGAACTCCGCCGTCAAGCCGACGCGGTCCGCTTGTTTTGTTTCATACAAGTTGACGGCTGTCGCCGTGTCTTTCACGACTTTCACATTGACTTTTTCCAGCTTGACGTTGTCTTTGTCCCAGTAGTTCGGGTTTTTCGTATATACCCAACCTTGTTCGTGCTTCCACTCGCTCAACACGAACGGGCCGTTGTACAATGTTGTATTCGCTTCCAATCCATATTTGTCGCCTTGAGCTTTGACAAATTTTTCGTTTTGCGGCATAAACGTGCCAAACGCTGTCAAGCCGACGAAATACGGAACTGGGTTTTTCAGCTCGACTTTAAGGGTGTAGTCATCAAGGGCTTTGACGCCGACTTGGTCAAGCGGCACCTTGCCTGTGTTGGCTTCTTCCGCGTTTTTAATGTCGTACATGATGTACGCATATTCCGATTTCGTCTTCGGATCAAGCACGCGCTTCCAGGCGAATTCGAAATCGTGCGCCGTCACCGGATCGCCGTTGGACCATTTCGCATCTTTGCGAAGCTTGAATGTATACGTTTTGCCGTCTTGGCTCACTTCATAGCTTTCCGCGATCCCTGGCACCGGCTTGTTGTCTTTGCCTAAACGGTACAGACCTTCCATGACGTTGTTCAACACGATAAACGATACTTGGTCGGTGGCGAGCGCCGAATCAAGCGACGGGATCTCTTGGCTTTCAAGCAAGTTCAGCACCTGCTCCTTCTTCTCCGCCGGCTTTTCGCCGCCCTGGCCGCCTTGAGCGTTGTTGTTGTCCTTGCCTCCGCCGCACGCCGCTAAAAACGTCGACAGCGCGAGAAGCAGGACGAGGAAGAAAGAGAATCGCTTCTTCACTAAAAAACCCCCCTTAAAATTTATGTAGCGTATTACAAATCTTCTGAACCATTTGATTTCAGAAGATTGTACTTACATCGCTTATTATATCCTGTGTTAGTATATTTGAAAAGGATTTTTTTATTTTCTTAAATAAAAAAATTTCAAACTACTTACAAACGGGATGAGGATCGGATTGCATTTACACCTGCATTGTAACGACTTTTGCCACAATTGTAAACAAAAAATTTCTGCCTACAGAAAAAAGAAAACGCTTACAATATAATTTTTTTGCCCTTCCTTTCAGCTTCGAAGCAAATCTCTCCTGAACTTCCAGGTTTCTTCTATATTTTTCAATATAATTTTGTTAATAATTTTGACAATCTTCCCGCCCACATGATTTATGATAAAATAAGCAGTGAGAAGGGAAAGGCGGGAACAGACGATATGAAACAAACGGCTGTGCGGACTGGATGGCTCGTCGCCGCGATGCTGGCGGCAAGCGCACTCATCGTAATAGGGCAAGGAGCATGGAGTACGGTGGCCTTTATTAACGTTTCGTTTTTGCTCTCCCTTTTGCCTCTGTCGCTTGGCGGGCTTTTGTTTGTTTATGAACGCGGGTTTTTCAGCGGATTCGCATACGGGTTTCGCCGATTGCGCAGGAATCGAACGAAGGTGGAGCGGTATCTTGAGGAAGCGGCAGCAGAACATGAATCGGATGAGCTGCTCGGTCCGCGGCGTTTCGCCATCACGTATCCGCTTCTCTTTTCTGGTCTGCTTCTGTTTCTGGCGATGATTGCCGCCGGATATGCCGTGCAATAAGGTTGCAACAGCTGAATGTTTTCCGTATAATATAAGGCAAATCTAGGATCAACCGAGCGATGAGAAAGAAGAGTACATATTGGCGATGCCTTCAGAGAGCTTGTGGACGGTGCGAACAAGCGGCTAGCCATATGGAATGGGCTTTCGAGCTTCCCGCCGAACCGGCGACGCAGTAGGCGAGGACGTTTCCCCGCGTTACAGGGGGCCATGCGCTAAGCATGGGCTGAGCGATTGCGCTTGTCGGCGCAATAAGTAGGGTGGCACCGCGGTCCTACCGTCCCTATCAGAGGGCTGGCAGGGCCTTTTTTATTTTTGGCTTGAGGGAGTGAAGATCGATGAAAACCATTTTTTCCGGCATTCAGCCAAGCGGCGTCATCACCCTTGGCAACTACATCGGGGCGCTGCGGCAGTTTGTCGAGCTGCAGCATGAATACAACTGCTATTTTTGCATCGTTGACCAACACGCCATTACCGTTTGGCAAGACCCACACGAACTGCGGCAAAACATCCGCCGCCTCGCCGCTTTGTATTTAGCAGTCGGCATCGACCCGACGCAAGCGACGTTGTTCATCCAGTCAGAAGTGCCGGCGCACGCTCAAGCCGCTTGGATGCTGCAGTGCATCGTTTATATCGGCGAACTTGAGCGGATGACGCAATTTAAAGAAAAATCGGCCGGCAAAGAGGCGGTCAGCGCCGGACTGCTCACGTACCCGCCGCTGATGGCCGCTGACATTTTGCTTTATAACACCGACATCGTCCCGGTCGGCGATGATCAAAAGCAGCATATCGAATTGACGCGGGATCTGGCCGAGCGCTTCAACAAACGGTATGGCGAGCTGTTCACGATCCCTGAGGCGCGCATTCCGAAAGTCGGCGCCCGCATCATGTCGCTTGTCGACCCGACGAAAAAAATGAGCAAATCCGACCCCAACCCGAAAGCGTACATCACACTGCTTGACGATGCGAAAACGATCGAGAAGAAGATCAAAAGCGCGGTCACCGACTCGGAAGGAACGATTCGCTACGACAAAGAAGCGAAGCCAGGCATTTCGAACTTGCTCAATATTTATTCGACGCTATCCGGTCAATCGATCGAGGAGTTGGAGCGGCAATACGAAGGAAAAGGATACGGCGTCTTCAAAGCAGACCTCGCTCAAGTCGTCATCGAAACGCTTCGACCGATTCAAGAGCGGTATCACCATTGGATGGAAAGCGAGGAGCTTGACCGCGTGTTGGATGAAGGGGCGGAAAAAGCAAATCGGGTTGCATCGGAAATGGTGCGCAAAATGGAGCAAGCCATGGGGCTCGGGCGGCGGCGGTAAATAGCCGCATCCAGCGAAGCCATACAAAAACGGGCAGGCGCCTATCGCCTTGGCCCGTTTTTTAATTGACTTTTGGTTCTTGCTCCATTTCCCACAGTTTTTCGAAAAATGGCTGCCCTTTGATCAAGTTTTCGCACAGCTGCTCATGCCGTTCGGACCACCCGTATTTCGTCTCGTTATACAATTGTTCCCACGCTTCATCAAAAGACATTTTTTGAATAGCGGCGTATTTTTCCGGCGCCCATTCCGTATACCAATAGCGCATCTGGGCAGTATTTTTTGTCGAATAAAGCTGGTCAAGCGCCATAAACAACAGCTGTTTCAACTGCCGCTCTTTGCGCGTGAGTCCGCACATCAGTTCCGGAGCCGGCGATAAAATGTGGTATTCTTTTTCATACCTCGGCAGCGGATAGTCCCGTTCCTCCGCTTCGGCCGCCATTTCGTAGACGAGTTGTTCCTGACGCGGAATGAGACGGCTTTTGCGAATCGGGATTTGATAACCGATTGTATCGACAGCCAAAACGCCGGCGCCGTCCGTGACAACGAAACAATAGTCCAGCTGAATGCGTTCATGGTTTTTGCGGACATACGCCTTCTGATGTACATCGTCTAGCAGCGGTTTTGGAAGATCGGACAAGCTGTTTTCAATGTAATGAAACAGGGCCGGGGATACTTTTAACAGCGGCACTTGGTCGAGCAGCTCGATTTGATCGTCCTTGCGCCATTCATGGAAATGGCAGACGTTGTATCCGTTCTCTTCTCCTTCAAACCAGTTGACCCAAATGTCGTGCAGATAAAGCATGCGAGACCCCTCACTTCCAGACGTGTTTGTCCATCAGTATAGGCAGAGGGGGAGAATTTTATTCCATTTCGTCCTCTTTTCCCCTCTAGGGGCTGCGGCTTGGAAACGTCAAGCTCCCCCACATCAAAAGAAGGCCAATAGGGAATAAATAACATTCCACCCTTGTCGAAATATAAGATAAGTATTCGCTAAAACCGCGCTCTGGAGTGATGATGTTCAAATAGGCGATCACCATCATGCCGCCGACGACTGAAAAACCGAAACCGACCAAATAAAAAAACAGGCGGACCACCGGGCTTTCCCTTCCTTCTTGTCCACGTCCTTGTTCTACATATATGTCGGCGCCATGGACAACATGCCTGTTTGCGCCCGATGCCCCTAAGATTCTTGTGATAACCGGACAGCGGCGGTCGCCATGCGGTTTCGAGCTAAGACGCTCCTTGCTGTTTGCCTGAAAAGCCCGCCAACTCCGCGATGTCTTTCGCTTCCATCTTCATCAATTGGGCGAGCGAATAGCCTCTTTCTAGGCAACGACGGATGATGGCATACCCAACGGCATAGCCCCCCATTTTCGGATGCCATCCAAGCCCGTACAAAATGCGGGAAGTATGCGGATGCGAAACGGGCAAATGTTGGTTCGGGACAATATAACGCCGCCAAAACCGTTCCATCTCCCGATCGGTGTAATACTTCGTCCATCCCGCACACTGCTTGACGCCGACTGTCTCGGCGACGGCATGCTCCGCCAATCCTTCCATAACGACTGCATCCAGCAACGTCGCATCTTCGCCTTCGTTCGGCAACTGCTTGAGACGGCATACATGGTTGTATTCATGCGCCACCAACGCGGCGATCTCCTCGTCGCCATGATCCGGCAGCAAGAAGAAAAACAATTTATCAGCAAACGCCACCCCGCCTTTTCCTTGGAATTCGCGCACAAGCTTCCGGTTTTCGTCATCGGCCGGCAGCAAAAATACCGGAACGTCCGGTCCCTTCCATATCCCCCGTTGCCGTTCATACAAACGGCCAAGACGTTCCCAAAGACGGCGCTCTTTCATCTCCGGCAAAAGCCGCTCGGCCTGCCGAGTGCTTCGGTACATGCCATACAGCCGTAAATAGCTGTAAATCTCACGCGCCGGCATCTTGCCAAAAAGCGGCGCCAACCGTGCGCACAACCGGAGCGGATCGCCTTCATCCTCTTCAAGCCATCGATCGGTCGGAAGCAATCCCATCGCTTTTCCCTCCTTTTCTCTTACGTTATGTCGGCAGGGAAAAGACGGTGAAACAAAACAAAAAAGAGAGCCTGACGCTGAACCGAACCCGCCGTTAGTCACGCGTTTTCAGCTCTGCTCAACCAAGGCTCTCCTTTTCATCCATTACACATATTTTTTAAAAATCAATGTCGCATTATGGCCGCCAAATCCAAATGAGTTGCTTAAGACCACACGCACGTCTTGCTTGCGCGCTTCATTCGGCACATAGTCGAGGTCGCATTCCGGATCCGGTGTTTCGTAGTTGATCGTCGGCGGAATGATGCCGTCGCGGATCGCCAGCACGGAGAAAATCGCTTCCACCGCGCCGGTCGCCCCGAGCAAATGCCCAGTCATCGACTTCGTCGAGCTGACGGCGAGCTTATAGGCATGATCGCCGAATACTTCTTTGATCGCCGCCGTCTCATACTTATCATTGTAATCGGTGCTCGTGCCGTGGGCGTTGATGTAATCGATCTCCTCCGGCTTCAGGCCAGCGTCATGAAGCGCTTGGCGCATCGCCCGCACGCCGCCTTCGCCGCCCGGCGCCGGTGCGGTGATATGATACGCATCGGCGGTCGCACCGTAACCGACAATTTCGGCGTAAATCTTCGCGCCGCGGCGCAACGCGTGCTCCAATTCCTCAAGAACAACGATGCCTGCTCCCTCACCCATGACGAAACCGTCGCGGTTTTTGTCAAATGGGCGGCTCGCCGTTTTTGGATCTGGATTGGTTGAAAGAGCCGTACTGGCGCAAAAACCGGCGAACGACATTTTCGTAATCGGCGCTTCCGTCCCGCCGGTGATCATGACATCGGCGTCGCCGCGCTGAATGACTTTAAACGCATCACCGATCGAGTTCGCCCCGGTCGCGCAAGCGGTCACCGTGCACGAATTGATCCCTTTCGCTCCGAGGATGATCGATACTTGCCCAGCGGCCATATCCGGGATCATCATTGGCACGAAAAACGGGCTCACTCGGCGATAACCGCGCTGCTGGAAAATCTCAAACTGCTGTTCAAACGTCTCCATGCCGCCGATGCCAGAACCAATCCAAACACCGACCCGTTCAGCGTTGCTTTCATTAATGTCGAGATTGGCATCTTTGACCGCCATGAGCGCCGCAGCGACGGCGAATTGGGTAAATCGGTCCATCTTCCGCGCCTCGCGGCGGTCGATAAACAGCGACGGATCGAAGTCTTTCACTTCCGCCGCCACTTTCGCCGGAAAGTCGTCCGGATTGACGCGGGTGACAATGTCGATGCCGGACTGGCCGGCGATAATGTTTTTCCACGTCGTTTCTGCGTCATTCCCAAGCGGGGTGACGGCGCCTATGCCTGTCACGACGACTCGTCTTTTTTCCATCGTTTCCGTCTCTCCTTTTATTTCGATAATATACGTGCCGTTAACGGCCCCAGCGCAAAGCGATCGCGCCCCACGTCAGCCCGCCGCCGAATCCGACCATAATGATGAGATCATCGTCATGGATTTTGCCCGCTTCCAACTCTTCTACAAGCGAAATCGGAATGGATGCGGCCGACGTGTTGCCATATCGACGGATGGTTGTCGATATTTTCTCTTCTGGCAGCTCGAGCCGCTGTCTGGCCGCTTCGACGATGCGAATGTTCGCTTGATGCGGAATGAGAAAGTCGACATCGTCTTTCGTGAGCCCGGCTTTTTCAAGCACACGCACGCTTAATTCTCCCATTTGCCGGACGGCGAACTTGAATACTTCACGGCCGTTCATGACGATATATTCGTCTTTGTATAAATGTTTTCCTCCTGTTCCGTCAGCTCCCAACTCGAAAGATAAAATCCCGCGCCCGGGCGACACCGGACCCATGACGACCGCTCCGGCGCCGTCGCCGAACAGCACCGCCGTGTTGCGGTCGGTCCAATCGGTGATTTTCGATAGTTTGTCTGCCCCCACTACTAATATATACTTGTAGGCGCCTGTGTCAATAAATTGGGCGGCCGTGACCATCCCGTACATAAACCCCGCACAGGCAGCGCTGATATCAAGCGCAGCGGCGTTGACGGCGCCAAGCCGCTCTTGCAGCATGCAAGCGACCGACGGAAACGGACGGTCCGGGGTGACGGTGGCAACTAAAATGAGATCAATATCCTTCGCCTCCATGCCAGCGTCTTGAAGCGCCCTTTCTGCGGCAAAATACGCCATATTGGACGTATCGATGTCATCCGGAGCGATGCGGCGCTCCTCGATCCCGGTGCGCGTCCGGATCCATTCATCCGATGTATCCATCATTTTTTCCAAATCAAAGTTGGTCAACACTTTTTCCGGCACATAGCGGCCGACCCCGATAATTCCTGCTCCCATATCATTCATCTCCTCTTTCTTTCCCAAAATGGCAAAAAAACGCTCACGCTGACAACCAAACTTGAATGTACAATCAGTCTACATCACCAATTATTATTACTTGGTACTAATTTTAGCCGAAAGAGCGTGGATGCGCAATAGAAAACGAAAGTTGAACCAGCGCTTTCCGTTCCCCTAAGGCATTTGTCCAAACCGCTTTTTCCTTTCTGCCATACAATACAAATACGAGCGACCATCGCATGAAAGGGAGGATCGCCCATGGCCAACGGCGAAGCACAAGAACAACATCGCGAACGGCAAGACCGTTTTTCCCGCCTAATGTTCGGATCTTTTCCTTCTCGCGCAACCGGCGAGCGCGAAGATCAAGGGAGCGTGGCAGAACCGCCTTTACTGCCGAACATCGATTTCATGAAGCTGTTTGAAAACGTCAATACGCTAGCCGACTCATTGCAACAATTAAAACCGCTCGTGAAAAAGATCACCTCGCTCGTCGACTTATTGAAAAAATAGCAGACGCACCGGTCGATGCGTCTGCCCTTGTCGTTTACGGGAGTTCATTGTATTGGCAGAAAAATTGCCCGATTTGCCGAGCCAGTTGGCGCCGTTTCTCCGGCAGCTCGTAAACGACGCGCACCCGGTTGTTTGTCGTTTTCATCCATTGTTCATATTTACGGCTATGCAAGGCGGATGGATACGGGCTCACTCCGGCCAGCTGCCAAATCGTCACCGGAACGTCATGAGGACTGAGAAAGAGGGACGGAACAGCCTCGAGCACCTCCTCTTCTTTCAAGCCATAGGCAGTCGCGATTTCCCTCACCATCCGCCGGTACACGAATGGATGTTCCTGTTCATAGTCAAGCTGGGCGCGTACGTCAAGGCAAGGGTTGATCATGGCGACGGCGCGGATTTGACTTGGCATGGCGCCAAGCAGTTGCAAGGCAACGAGCGCGCCCATTCCTTCGGCAACGATATAGATGCGCTGGTTCACAATTTCGCTTTTCAACACCGAGTAAATGAGCTGGCGCGCCAGCCGGACCGCTTTCGGACTTCCCCAATGCCGGCCGTACAAATGGGACGAAAAGACCGTATACCCACGTTCCAACCAATCTTCCAGCCATTGGCGCCGCCCCGGATGCTCGAGCCAAAAACTCGTCTGTTCGTTCACAAAATGGTCGCCGTCGCCCATTAAAAAAAGGGCAAACCCATTTGGGCGCTCCGGCACGTGAACGATGCACCATTGCTCATCGAGTTGAAAAAACCGCCGTTGTCCTGCCATCGTTTCCATTCACCCTTGTTTGGCAATGCATAATGGTACAGTATACGATATGCGCGGCCAAAAAAAACGTCCGGGTATATGCCTACGCGACAAATTGTGATAAGATAAGAAAAGGAATGACGAGAAGATGGGAGGAACAAAGATGCGCTTGTTTTGGACGTTTTTTTGGACGTTTTTGCTCGTGCAAATGGCAACGTACGTCATGGGCTCGATGCAAGGGATCGGCTATGATTTCGCAACCGGCGCCTTGCTTGGCGTGATCGTGACGATCTTAGTCTTCGTGATTGCAGCCTTGATTCCGGACGAGCCGGCCGGGGATCACCATCATTGATCATTCGCTTCATAAGACAACGCCTTGGGGTGAAAGTCCCAAGGCGTTGTTTTTTGTCATCTTTAACCGAGAATCCTCCCACTTCAATACCTATATAATAGATGCAATTTGAAGCTTTAACATTTGTAGCTTTTACCGAGCATTTGATCGACTGTCGGGCGACCGAACAACGCCGCTTTCAGACCCATGTATGGGTCTGTGAAGCGGGTGGTTGTTCGGTCTTCCGTCACGCCTTGGCGTGACGGAGGCAAGCCTGTGGCTTGCCTTCGACAGTCGAAAAATGGACAAGCGACTTTTCCATCAAGGATATGTTAAACTTTTTCGTTGCATCTATATAGGTGTAAGTGGAGGAGCATTCCATCCATATTGATCTGGGCTTGTGTTTTCCGCCCATGCTCAAACAATGCGACCAACCCCGGCAGACAAGAAGCACGTCTCTCCGCGTCGTCGGCGCCCCCTTCAGCTCGTTTACGCCGACGGACGAATGGCGATCTGCCCGTTGTCAACATCGACCGTGACGGTGCTGTAATCTTTCACCCGCCCAGCGATCAGCTCTTTCGCAAGCGGCGTTTCGATTTGCTTTTGCATAAACCGTTTGAGCGGGCGGGCGCCGTATACTGGGTCGAAGCCCGCTTCGGCAATGTATTGCTTCGCCGCTTCGGTCAGCACGAGTTCGATATGCCGATCGGCCAAACGGGCCGACAGCTCGCGGGCGAACTTTTCGACGATGCCTTTCACTTCATTCATCGACAATGGCTTAAATAAGACGATATCGTCGATCCGGTTTAAAAATTCTGGGCGGAAATGGGCGCGCAGTTGGTCAAACACTTGTTTGCGCGTTTCTTCATCGATGTCGCCATGTTTGTTTTCTAACAACAGCGGCGATCCGATGTTCGATGTCATAATGACGACCGTGTTTTTAAAGTCGACCGTCCGCCCTTGCGAATCGGTGAGCCGTCCGTCATCCAGCAGCTGCAGCAGGATGTTGAACACTTCCGGATGAGCTTTTTCGATTTCATCGAACAACAGAACGGAATACGGCTTGCGCCGCACTGCCTCGGTCAGCTGGCCGCCTTCCTCATAGCCGACATAGCCGGGCGGCGCTCCGATCAAGCGGGAGACGGCGTGTTTTTCCATATACTCGGACATGTCAAGACGGATGAGCTGCTCCTCACTGTCAAACAGCGCCTCGGCGAGCGCTTTGGCCAGTTCCGTTTTGCCGACGCCGGTCGGTCCGAGGAACAAAAACGATCCGATCGGGCGGTTCGGGTCTTTCATGCCGGCCCGCGCCCGCAAGACGGCGTCAGCGACAAGCTCGACCGCTTCGTCTTGACCGATGACCCGTCTATGCAGCAATTCATGAAGGCGAAGCAGCTTTTCCCTCTCTCCCTCGACGAGGCGGGTGAGCGGAATGCCAGTCCAGCGTGACACGATTTCGGCAATCTCTTCTTCCGTCACTTCCTCGCGCAGCAATTTCCCTTCACTTTGCTCACTGATTTCTTGCTCGAGCTGTTTGAGTTGCTTTTCCAACTGCGGAATGCGGCCATGGCGAAGCTCCGCCGCCTTGTTTAAATCATACTCGTTTTCCGCCTCTTCCAGTTCGCGTTTTGCCCGCTCGAGCGCCTCGCGCAAACGGCGGACGCGGTCAAGCGCCTCTTTTTCTTTTTGCCATTGCGCTTTCATGGCGTTCGCCTTTTCACGCAAATCGGCAAGTTCTTTTTGCAATGCCGCAAGCCGCTCGCGGCTCGCTTCATCCGTTTCTTTGCTTAAGGCCGCCTCTTCAATTTCAAGCTGCATGACGCGGCGCATCACTTCGTCCAGCTCCGACGGCATCGATTCCATTTCCGTCCGGATCGTCGCGCACGCTTCATCGACCAAATCGATCGCTTTGTCAGGCAAAAAGCGGTCAGAGATGTAACGGTCGGACAAAACGGCGGCCGCGACGAGCGCGCGATCGTGGATTTTCACTCCATGGTGCACTTCATACCGTTCTTTCAATCCGCGCAAAATCGAAATCGTGTCCTCGACACTCGGCTCTTGGACAAGCACTTGTTGGAAGCGGCGCTCGAGCGCCGGGTCTTTTTCGATGTATTGCCGGTACTCATCAAGCGTCGTCGCCCCGATGCAGCGCAACTCGCCGCGGGCAAGCATCGGCTTGAGCATATTGCCGGCGTCAATCGCCCCTTCCGCTCTGCCGGCGCCGACGATCGTATGCAGCTCGTCAATGAACAATATGATGCGGCCGTCGCTTTTTTTGATTTCGTTTAACACCGCTTTCAGCCGTTCTTCAAATTCACCGCGAAACTTTGCTCCGGCGACGAGCGCGCTCATATCAAGAGCGAAAATCGTTTTGTCTTTCAGCCCTTCCGGGACATCTTTGCGCACGATGCGTTGAGCGAGCCCTTCGACAATAGCGGTCTTCCCGACGCCCGGCTCGCCGATCAACACCGGGTTGTTTTTCGTCTTCCGCGACAAAATGCGGATGATGCGGCGAATTTCACTGTCGCGGCCGATGACCGGGTCGATTTTTCCCGCTTTCGCTTCCGCGACAAGGTCGCGCCCGTATTTTGCCAACGCTTCATAGGTTGCTTCCGGATGTGGACTCGTCACGCGTTGATTCCCCCTTACGTTTCTCACTGCCGCTAATAGTGCTTCCTTCGTCAGTCCAAACGACGCCAGCTGCCGAGCGACCGGCTCGGCGCCATGAGGCAACGCGAGCAGCACATGTTCGACCGATATGTACTCGTCTTGCATTCGCTTCGCTTCGTTTTCCGCCTCCTCAAGCAGCCGCGCTAAGGCGGGCGCAACATACAGCTGCCCGTCCGCCCCATGCACTTCAGGCTTTTGGCGAAGCTGGCTGCGAAGCCAGTCAGCGGCCTTTTCCTTGTCGGCGCCGGAAAGCTCCACGAGCCGCGGCGCCAGGCCGCCTTCTTGTTCGAGCAGCGCAATCAGGAGATGCTCGACATCAAGCTGTTGATGATGTCGTTCTTTGGCGAGCGACTGCGCCGCCATCAGCGCCTCTTGCAGTTTTTCCGTCAAACGGCTTGCGTCCATGCCGTTCCCTCCATTTGACCTTCTTTGACCATAAATCATTATAGCGGATCGCGAAGCACACGGCAAATCAAAAGCCACTCCATACTTGGAATGGCTTTTGTTGTGCTTCACGGTTTGCGCAAATACGTCCAATGCCGATTATGGTTCGACGTTTCCGGGAACGTATCGCCGGCTTTCAGTTTCAGCTTTTTCGGGTGTTTTACATTGTCGCCCGTTTCGCCGATTTCAATGTACACGCCGTTGTTCGGCGCTTTATCCCCTGGTTTGAAATGGCGCGGTTGGCCCATTTGTTTCATCCCCCTTGCTTCGATTGCATTTGTTAGCATTCCCGGTTTCGCCGCTGTTCATAAGAAGGGAAATGATGGGGCCGCCGCACACGGAGCGTCAAGCCTTCACAATAAAAACGTTTTTTCTCATGAAAATCCTTTTCCTTGCAAAGAACGAAAAAGGAACTCCCGAAACGGGAATTCCTTTTTCCTATAGGATCGACACTAAAATCGCTTTTTGGGCATGAAGCCGGTTGCCGGCCTGCTCAAATACGACCGAGTTCGGGCCGTCCATGACGCCGGCCGTCACTTCTTCGCCGCGATGGGCCGGCAGGCAATGCAAAAAGAGGTAATCGGGTTTGGCCGCTTTGGCGAGCTCTTCATTCACTTGGTACGGCTGGAACACTTGAAGCCGCTCGGCGCTTTCGCTTTCTTGGCCCATGCTCGTCCATACGTCCGTATAAATCGCATCCGCTCCGGCCACTGCCTCAAGCGGGTCGTGCGTCACAACAACTGTTGCTCCGGTTTTCTCGCCGATCTGGCGCGCTGCCTCGACGTATTCCTCCTTCGGCTCATAGCCTGGCGGACAGGCAATGAAAATATCCATTCCCACTTTGGCTGCGGCCGCAAGCAAGGCGTTGGCGACGTTGTTGCCGTCGCCGACATAGGCGAGTTTGACGCCTTGGAACGTTTTCTTCGCTTCGTAAATCGTCAGCAAATCCGCCAGCGCCTGGCACGGATGATCATCGTCCGTCAAGCCGTTGATGACCGGAACGGACGCATACTCGGCCAATTCCTCGACTTTTTGATGGGCAAACGTCCGAATCATCATGACATCGACGTATTGCGACAAGACGCGCGCCGTATCCGCAATCGTTTCACCGCGGCCAAGCTGCAAATCGTTGCCGTTTAAATACATCGCCTGGCCGCCAAGCTGGATCATGCCGACTTCAAACGACACGCGCGTGCGCGTTGAGGGCTTTTCAAAAATCATCGCCATTGTTTTGCCGGAAAGCGGCGCATACGGCACGCCGGCTTTTTGTTTCGCTTTTAAATCGGCTGCTAGCGCCAACAAGTCCATAATTTCGTCTGTTGAAAAATCGAGCAGCGTTAAAAAATCTCTCCCTTTTAATGACATCACTGCATTCATGCGATCACCGCCTGTTCTGCCTGTTTTTTCTTTTCCAACCAGCCGTGGATCGGCTGCACATCAAGATGATCCACATCGAGCGCCTGCAAGAAGAGCTTCAATGTCTCACGTTCCGTGAAGACGAGCAATTGTCGGGACAACGCAGTCATTCGTTTGTTTGCCTCGTCTTCCTCTTTGCCCAAGTTGATCACCGCGAGCGCCGTGTCGCGCTTCACCCAATCGGCAAACGGGACATCTGACACGATCACAAGCTGTTTCGCTTCGATTTCCGCGGCCAGCGTCTCATCGATGCCGCCAATCACATACATTTCATTGGCGTTTGCTTTCTTTCGCAAGTACGCGTAAAACGCTTTGTACGCCGCTTCTTCCTTCGTCGCGGCGATGCTGATGCCTTCACCGGTCGATTTCATCTCCGGTCCAACCATCGGGTCAACCCCCGGCAGCTTATGGGTCGAAAAGACCGGATACTTTAACACGGCGTACGGCATGACCTCCAATCCGCGAGCTTTTTCGTCAACGATGTCGACGAGTGATTTCCCAAGCAATAACTTTGTCGCAATTTGCGCCAATGGCACGCCGGTCGTTTTGCTGACGATCGGCACCGTCCGGCTCGCGCGCGGGTTCACTTCAAGGACGTATACATTGCCGTCCGCAATGACGTATTGAATGTTCATGATTCCTTTAAAGCCAAGTTTTTTCGCAATCCGGCCCGCATAGTCGATGATTTTCGCTTTTTCTTCGTCTGTGAGCGTCTGCGCCGGCAGCCAAGCATAGCTGTCGCCGGAGTGGACGCCGGCTTTTTCGACATGTTCGATAATCGTCGGCAGTAAAATGTCCGTCCCATCCGTGGCGATGTCGGCCTCCGCCTCTTTCCCGTCCAAATACGCATCGATCAAAATCGGATATGTCAATTCGCCTTGCTCAATCAAAGCGGCGAGCTGCGCCTCGCTATGGACGATAAACATGCCGCGGCCGCCGATGACATACGACGGGCGAAGCAGCACCGGGCAGCCGATCTCGGCCGCTTTGGCGGCGAGCTCCTCTGCGTTGTTCGCCATCAAGCCCGGTACGTGCGGGATGTCAAGCTCCTCAAGCAACTGGTAAAAACGATCGCGATCCTCAAGCTGGTCAATCATATCGTACGTGACGCCCAACAGCGGCACACCTGCTTCTTCGAGTCCTTTGACCAAATTGATTGCCGTCTGTCCGCCAAACTGAACGATGACATGCTTGATTTGTTCCGCTTCAATGACATCCAAGACGCTCTCTAAGGTAAGTGGCTCAAAGTAAAGGCGGTCGGCGACGGCAAAGTCCGTGCTGACGGTTTCCGGATTGTTGTTGATCATCACCGTTTCATAGCCTTCTTTTTGCAAGGCGAACACGCTATGAACGGAGCTGTAGTCAAACTCAATGCCTTGGCCGATGCGAATGGGTCCAGCTCCAATGATCAGCACTTTCTCCTTGCCGCTCGCTTTCTTCCGCTCGTCTTCGCCGAAATAGGTCGAGTAGTAATAATCCGTTTCCGAATGAAATTCGGCCGCGCACGTGTCGACCATTTTGTATGACGGCACGATGCCAAGTTCCTTCCGCTTGTTGCGCACATCAAGCTCCGTCACGCCCCACGTTTCGGCCAAAAAGGCGTCGCTTGCCCCTTTTTCTTTCAAGAAGCGCAACGTCGGCTCATCGATCGTATCGATCGTGGTGGCTGCCGCCTGTTTTTCGAGCGCCACGAGCCGTTCGAACGAAGCAAGGAAAAAGCGGTCGATTTTCGTCCATTCGTGAATGGCTTCGACCGCCACCCCGCGGCGGAGCAGTTCCAAAATGGCGAAAAAGCGGCGGTCGTCTTTGTCGACAAGCAGCTGTTTCAGCTCGTCATTCGTTTTCGTCGAAAGCTCCGGCAAAAACAGTCCGTTGTTTTTTCCTTCGAGCGACTGTACCGCTTTTTGGAATGCCCGCTCCATATTGCGATCGATCGCCATCACTTCCCCGGTCGCTTTCATTTGCGTACCGAGCTTCCGGTCCGCGTGCGGGAACTTGTCAAACGGCAAGCGCGGAAACTTGACGACGACGTAGTCCAAGGCCGGCTCGAAGCTGGCGTACGTCGTTTTCGTCACCGGATTGACGAGTTCCGCGAGCGTATAGCCGACCGCCAGCTTCGCCGCAATGCGGGCGATTGGGTAGCCGGTCGCTTTCGAGGCGAGCGCTGACGAGCGGCTGACGCGCGGGTTGACTTCGATTAAGTAATATTGTTTGCTGTTCGGGTCAAGGGCGAACTGAATGTTGCAGCCGCCGATGATCCCTAATGCGGAAATGATCTTCACCGCCGACGAACGGAGCATTTGGTACTCCTCATCGGTCAACGTCTGCGACGGTGCGACGACGATCGAATCGCCCGTGTGGATGCCGACTGGATCGACGTTTTCCATATTGCAAACCGTGATGCACGTATTCGACTGGTCGCGCATCACTTCGTATTCAATTTCTTTAAACCCGGCGACGCTCCGTTCGATCAAACATTGGCGGATCGGGCTTTCGGCCAGCCCTTTCTCCACGAGCGCGAGAAACTGCTCCATGTTTTCGGCAATGCCGCCGCCCGTCCCGCCGAGCGTATACGCAGGACGAATAATGATCGGAAAACCGATTTGTTCGGCAAACGCGACCGCTTCCTCAACGCTTGTGACAATTTCGCTCTCCGGCACCGGTTCGCCAAGCTCATGCATTAACGTGCGGAACGCTTCGCGGTCTTCCCCGCGCTTGATCGCTTCAATCGGTGTTCCGAGCAGTCTCACCCCATACTTTTCAAGCACGCCGGCTTCATGCAGCTGAAACGCCAAGTTGAGCCCTGTCTGGCCGCCGAACGTGGCGAGCAGCCCGTCCGGGCGTTCTTTGGCAATAATCGCTTCGACCGCATCGACGGTGAGCGGTTCAAAATACACGGCATCGGCATGAACTTCATCGGTCATGATCGTCGCCGGATTGTTGTTCACTAAAATGACGCGGTATCCTTCTTCCTTTAAGGCGATGCACGCTTGTGTGCCGGAATAATCAAACTCGGCGGCCTGGCCGATGACAATCGGCCCCGACCCGATCAGGAGAATCGACTGAAGCGAAGAATCTTTAGGCATACACGTTCTCTCCCTTGAACACGGTTTGCAAAAATTCGTCGAAAATATAGCCGGTATCTTGCGGCCCCGGATGCGCCTCCGGATGGTATTGCACCGACAAAATCGGTTTATGGCGATGGACGATGCCTTCGACCGAGCCGTCGTTGACGTTGATGAAGCGGATGTCAAACGGCTTGCCCGCCAAGCTTTCCTCTTTGACGACGTAACTATGATTTTGCGATGTCATCATCACTTTTTGCTTCCCGGCGTCCCACACCGGCTGATTGGCGCCGCGGTGCCCGAAGCGGAGTTTTTCCGTATCCGCTCCGTACGCTAAGGCGACAAGCTGATGGCCAAGGCAGATCGCAAGCGTCGGATACCGGTCGATCAGCTGACGGATAGCGGGAAGCTGATGGCTTAACTGTTTCGGATCGCCCGGGCCGTTCGAGAGGACAAGCCCGTCCGGTTTCAGCGCGTCAATCGCTTCCGGCGCCGTATCATGCGGCACGACCGTCACCCGGCAGCCGCGTGCAAGGAGCGACTGCAAAATCGACTTTTTATAGCCGAAATCGATGAGCACCAAATGCGGCCCGGCTTCGCCGTATGTTTCGATCGTTTTCGTTGACACCGCACGCACGGGAAATACTGCTTCCTCGCCTCCAACGGCTGAAATCGGCGACAAACTTAATTCCGCCATCATCGTTCCAGCGGTGCGGATTTCTTTCACAAGGGCGCGCGTGTCCACATGCGTGAGAAGCGGAATGTTCCAATGCTGCAAGTATTCTGCCAAGCTGTATTTCGCCCCGTAATGAAACCCTTCTCGGCTCGCTTCGTAGACGACGACCGCTTCGACGTGCGGCCGCTTGCTTTCAAAATCATCTTCGTTGATGCCGTAATTGCCGATGAGCGGGTACGTAAAAACGATGATTTGGTTTTTATACGACGGGTCGGTCAACACTTCTTGATACCCGGTCATGCCGGTGAAAAAAACGATCTCCCCGCTCACCTTTTCTTCAAGCGGAGCGGCGAGCTCCCCGCTGAACGTTTTTCCGCTCGCCACATGCAAGTACGCTTTCATTGGCGCCACCTCATCGTTTGAGTTTTTATAACCGTTCAAGAATTTTTATGCATGAACAGGAATAAAAATTAAGCCGTCGGCCGTCCGTTTACAAGACGGCTGAGGCGTTGGCGTTGTTCAACACGTTTGTTAAAATGTCCACCGCTTCATCGATTTCCGCTTTCGTCACCACAAGCGGCGGCAGCAGGCGGATCACCTTCGGCCCCGCCGAGAGGACAAGCAAGCCGTTTTCATGAATCAATGGCAACAGCGGCGCGACGTCCGTTTGGCACTCCATTCCGACCAGCAACCCGAGCCCGCGCACGTCCTTGACGATGTCAAGCGAAGCGAGCGCGTCATGGAGGCGTGCAAGCAAATAGCGGCCTTTCTCCTGCACATCTTGCAAAAACGCCGGATCAAACACAACTTCAAGCGTCGCCTTGGCGGCGGCCATCGCGATCGGGTTGCCGCCAAACGTCGACCCGTGCACCCCAGGTCCAAACGATTCTTTCAAAAACGCTTTGCCGATCATCGCCCCAACCGGAATGCCGCTGCCAAGCCCTTTCGCTGCGGTGATGATGTCCGGCTCCACATCAAAGTGCTGGTACGCAAACGGCTTCCCGGTCCGGCCGATGCCGGTTTGCACTTCGTCGATGATCAAAAGCGCCCCGTACTGTTGACACAGCTCCGACGCTGTCTGCAAAAACGCCGGGTCAACCGGGCGGACGCCGCCTTCCCCTTGGACGACTTCAAGCATGACTGCCGCCACTTCTTCGCTCATCGCCTGCTTGAGCGCGTCGACATCATTCAGCGGCAAGTGAATGAATTCCGGAAGCAGCGGACCAAAACCGCTATGCACTTTCTCCTGCCCGGTCGCCGCCATCGTCGCGAACGTGCGGCCGTGAAACGACTGGCGGAACGTAATGACTTTGTGTCTCCCGGTATGTTTGCGCGCCAGCTTCAGCGCCGCCTCGTTCGCTTCCGCCCCGCTGTTGCAGAAAAAAACATAATCGCCGGCGCTGTGGGCGACAAGCAAGGAGGCGACCTCTTCTTGAATCGGGATCGTAAACAAGTTCGAGACGTGCCAATATTGATTCAGCTGTTGTTCAATGCCCTTTTGGACATGCGGATGGCGATGGCCGAGATTGCAGACGGCAATGCCGGAAACAAAGTCGAGATATTGTTTTCCATTCACATCGGTCACCACCGTCCCTTCGGCCGACTGGACGGCGATATTCCAACGGTTGTAAGTCGGAAATAGCGCGCTCATTATTTAGTAGACCCCCACTTCGTTTTCTTTCCGAATCGTTGTCCCATACCATGTTCCGTTCTGATAAAACGTCGTTTTGCCGCTGACGATCATCACTTCCGGCAGCGCATCGGATAGGGCGGAGAGCGCCGCTTGCACTTTCGGGATCATCCCGCCCGTGATGACGCCGTCTTCGATCAGTCGTTCAATCATTTCCGCCGTCGCCTCGGCCACGAGCGCGCCGTCTCGCAAAATGCCGGGCACGTTCGTCACAAACACGAGCTGGCTGGCGCCGATGGCCGCTGCGACCGCCCCGGCGGCCGTGTCGGCGTTAATGTTGTACGTTTGCCCGTTTTGGTCGATGCCAAGCGGGGAAATGACCGGGATGTAGCCCGCCGCAAGCAGCGTGCGCAACAGCTGGGAACGAACGGTTTTCACACGGCCGACATAGCCGAGTTTGGCCAAGTCGATCGGTTCTGCTTCAAGCAGCCCCCCGTCCACGCCGGAAACACCGACCGCGGGCAAACCGTGCTGCCTGAGCATCGCGACAAGCTGTTTGTTCACTTTGCCGGAGAGCACCATTTCCACAACCGCGAGCACGTCTTTCGTCGTCTTCCGCAAGCCGTTGACAAACTCGCTCGGCACGCGAAGCGTTTTGAGCATCTGTCCGATTTCCGGCCCGCCGCCGTGGACGATGACGACCTCCATCCCTTGTTTTCGCATTGCGTTCACGCTGGCAAAAAAGGCGGGAGACAGCTCATCAAGCACGCTGCCGCCGCATTTGATGACGACCGTTTTCCCCATCGTTCTCTCTCCTTACGTCCGATAGCTGGCGTTAATTTTCACATAATCGTATGTCAAATCGCAGCCCCACGCAACGCCGACACCATCGCCTATATGCAAATCGACCTCAATGACGACCGTCTCTTGTTGCAAATACGCCGCCGCTTCTTCTTCCGAGAACGGCTGCGGCTCGCTTCCTTTCAGCATCACCATCGGCCCGATGGCGACATCGACGTTGTCCGGGTTCACTTCGGCATCCGAATAGCCGATCGCGCCGATGATCCGCCCCCAGTTGGCGTCCGCGCCGTAAACGGCCGTTTTCACTAAGTTGGAGCCGACGATTTGCTTGGCGATTTTTTTCGCTTCCTCATCCGTTTTCGCGCCGCGCACGCGCACTTCAATGAGCTTCGTCGCCCCCTCGCCGTCTTTGGCGATTTGCTTCGCCAAATCTTCGCACGTTTTCCGCAGCGCCTCATAAAAGTTTTCCCAGTCCGGATGATCCGGCGTCAACTCATCATTTCCAGCAAGACCGCTTGCCATCACGACGACCATATCATTTGTCGACGTATCGCCGTCGACCGTAATTTGGTTAAACGAAACGTCCGTAATCGACCGCAGCGCCGCGTGCAGCACCGGCGACGAAACATTGGCATCCGTCGTGATGAATGCGAGCATCGTCGCCATGTTCGGATGGATCATCCCCGACCCTTTCGCCGCTCCGCCGACGGTGACCGTTTTCCCGTCGATCGTTGTTTGGTAACAAGCGCGCTTCATCACCGTATCGGTCGTTAAAATCGCCGTTTGAAACGCCTCCGCATCCGCCATCGTCACCCCTGGAACAAGCTGTTTGATGCCGGCGCGAATTTTTTCCATCGGCAAATATTCCCCGATTACGCCCGTTGAAGCGACGGCCACATGGTGCAGCGCCAGGCCAAACTGTTTCGCGCACAACTCACGCATTTCATAAGCGTCCTTGAGCCCTTGCGCACCGGTGCAGGCGTTCGCGCACGCGCTGTTGACGATGACCGCCTGCAATTTTTGTTCTACAGCGAGGCTCGCCTGCGTCACTTTGAGCGGCGCCGCCTGAAAATGGCTTTGCGTATACACCGCCGCCGCCGAAGCGGGCACGTCGCATAGAATAACCCCTAAATCGTTTTTCGAATAGCGCAGCCCGGCATTCACCCCGGCCGCTTGAAATCCTTTCGGCGTAACCACTGTTCCATCGGCGACCGCCGTCACTTGCCCCGTTTGTTTTGTGATCGTCATCGTTTTTCCCCTTCCCTCACGGATAGATCGGCAAGGATCGGAGGCCCTCCGCCTCATCCCAACCCATCATCAAGTTGAAGTTTTGCACCGCCTGCCCGGCAGCACCTTTCATCAAGTTGTCGATCACCGACACGACCGTCACCCGTCCCGTCCGCTCATCGTAGGCGAGGCCGATGTCGCAATAATTTGAGCCGTACACGTCTTTTGTCGCTGGAAACTGTCCAAGTTGACGGATGCGGACAAACGGCGAACCTTCATAACTTGTTTTATACAAATCTACCAAGTCGTTTGGCGAAATCGATTGTTTCGCCTTCGCATAAATCGTCGCCATAATGCCCCTTGTCATCGGAATCAAATGAGTGCTGAACGTGATCGGCGCCACCGCTTCATTCCACGTCTGCAGCGCTTGTTCAATTTCCGGAATGTGCTGGTGGGCGTTCACTTTATAAATTTTCACGTTTTCGTTCACTTCGGAAAAATGTGTCCCGAGCCCGGCTTTCCGTCCCGCGCCCGATACGCCCGATTTGGCGTCCACGATGATCGAGTCTTCCTTAATTAATCCTTCTTTGACAAGCGGCGCCAAGCCAAGCAGCGTCGCTGTCGGATAGCAGCCCGGATTGGATAGGAGCACGGCTCCGCGCACCGCCTCGCGGTTCCACTCGGTCAATCCGTACACCGCCCGCTCTAAATACGCAGATGGCGCCGCCTCGCGCCCATACCATTGTGCGTACACCGCGCCGTCTTTCAACCGGAAATCGCCCGATAAATCGATCACTTTCACTCCCCGATCCACGAGCGCCGGCGCCCACTCCCCCGACACCCCGGGCGGCGTGGCGAAAAAGACCGCGTCATACTTGGCAAGCGCCTCGATTTCAAGTTTATGCAACACCGCACCATCGACCGCGCCGACGTGCGGGAAACTTTCCGATAAATGAATTCCATCCTGCGACGACGAGAACACGTCGCACTGGCTCACGTGCGGATGCCCGTATAGCAAGCGGAACAGCTCCGCGCCGCTGTATCCCGTCGCCCCGATGATTGCCACTTTCATGACGTTCCCCCTCACCCGTATGCCTCATGTAGTTCTCATTATAATACTGTATAAAAATAAAATCAAATGTATATTTAATAATTTTTGAGGATTTTTTTCTTGCCCCTCCCTCCGTCTATGGGAAACGAATACCGATTTGTCCCCGCATCCAAGGTGCATCCTTGACTCCATTGTCCTCATGTCTACGGGATGCAAAGACTTTCACAAACGATTCCATCGATGTTCAACAAGTTTTCAATCTTTTCACTATCCTTATATTGACTTCCCTCTTTTTTCCTGTACACTTTTAGATAGCGATACATTTTACGTAAGGTTGTGATCGGATGAACGAGATGGAATCTCGTGAATGGCTGAAGCGACTTACATCGCTCGGACGCGATCTTCGCCTTGAGAAGGGAACGTACTTGTTTCAAGAAGGGGAAAAAGCAGACGATATTTACTATATCCAATCGGGGAAAATCCAAATCAGCAAAATGGACATGGACGGACGGGAGCTCACGCTGCGCATTTGCAGCCAAGGCGATTTGATCGGCGAGCTGACGCTGTTTTGTCCTGGGGCCCGCTACATGCTGACGGCGAAAGTGCTGGAAGACGGCGTCGTTTCCGCCATTCGGCGTGAAACGCTCGAGAAAGAGCTGGCCAACAACCCGAAACTGGCGATTGAGTTTATGAAATGGATGAGCCTCCATTTCCGCAAAACGCAGACGAAGTTCCGCGACTTGATTTTACACGGCAAAAAAGGAGCGCTCTATTCAACGCTCATCCGTTTATGCAACAGCTACGGCGTCATGAAAGAAGACGGCATTTTGATCGACGTGCCGCTGACGAACCAAGAGCTCGCCAACTTTTGCGGCACCGCCCGCGAAGTCGTCAACCGCATGCTCAGCGATTTGCGGAAAAAAGGCGTCATCTCCGTGGAAAAAGGAAAAATTTGCGTCCACAACTTGCAATACTTGCGCGACGAAATCGCCTGCGAAGGCTGCCCGCCCGAGCTGTGCCGCATTGACTGACGGGCAAGTGCGGCAAATAAAAGGGAAGGCCGTTCTCGGCGCTCAGGGGCGGCCTTTGCTTTTTTGAAGCAAACACTCCCCTGCTGTTGAAAGCTACACTGCCTATCAACGATGCACCTGCAACCATCGCCACGGCTTTCCAACCACCTTTTTTTAAAGGCTTGGCATCCACCATACGCCGCAACCCCCGCGTTGACGGCAAACCAGAAGAAATGCCCATCCGGATCTATCAACATCACTAGATTGTTATTTGCGTACGTGTATCCATTGTGCGTCAAGATATCGTCCGCATCCCCCGGATCCGGATCTAGGGATAGGAACACGCCATGCGTTGGATGATAGTACCAGGCGATCAGATAATACAGACCTGTTTCGTTGTTATATTGATACCCCGCATATCGGTATGAGTTTTCCTCCGCCAAGGCGCCGGATTGGGAAAGAATTTTGCCCCATGTGTCGTACTGGTAGCGAACCACCACGTTTCCTTGCACATCTGTCAGGGAGATAACATCGCCGTTCGTGCTTGCCCTTCCTTGAATGGTCACGAAAAAAGAACCTTGAAAGGCTTGTTGCCAATCAAGGATCCTTATTGTTCTGTCCTAGCGTTCAAGGCGAGGCTTCTTTACTTAGCTTCGTTAGAATAATGCAAGAAAAGAGAATCGACAACCTCTTGCGGAAGCTGTTGATTGGCAAAATTAAGCGCCACCCATGATAGAACCGTTTGATCCATTGGACGCCAAGTTTTTACAATCGGCCATGCATCCACACGATGGTTCGCATCTCGAAGTCCTAAAATACAAATGCCGTAATTTCTATCCCCCCATATAGCCCATTTCATGGAAGAAGGCAACCAAATAACTGTATACGAATTGTATAACATTGCATCAGCTGGACTTTCCTTAGGCCCCAATTCCAGGACATTTACATATTGATCAGATGTTAAATGAACAGGGGGTTTCACCCAATTATAGTAACCAAATTCTTCATAAAAGTATTCTACAGGATGAGGATCTAGTACAGCAGTAAGAATATACTCATCTTTCATTTTTTTCGACAATTGCTGAATTACGGTCCAAAAATCCCCATCCATTGTCCAGTCGAATTCTTCAAACCAAAAATAACGAAATGGTTCACGAAATACCTGTTTGGGCAATCGATTTTCTAAGAAAAACACATCGTTCACCGTGCGGTATAACTGATAAAATTCTCTTTTTTCTCTCACAAACAATGTTTCTAAATTCACGAAGATCACCTATTGTTTTAAACCTGATTTTTAAAGTCATTTTTTACTTCCCTTTGGATAATAGTCAGCGGTTGGCCCACCTGTAGATTTCGCTTCATCACGAAGAACGTATTCAGCTCCGTGAACCGCAATGTTTCCTTGTTGCTCATTTAGAGTGTGAATCGTCTATTTCTTTCGTTTCAATTTCTTTATTGTGATGTTGATATCGTCTAACAGTGCGCTTTCACTTAGCCATTTCCAAAATTTCCCCTTTGTTAAATACTTTTTTTCCTCAACAATTCTTTCAAGTCTTGATGCATCATCAATATTTCCATATCTACCTATTGCAAGTATGGCATGATTCTTTAGTGTTGTATTAAAATCACCCGTTAAAATGTCAAAGAACTTATTTACTACATCCCTAGTAACTTTGTCCTTAGGAAATTTTTCCGCGAAAGCAAGTAGAGTAACGGCACTAAAAACACGCTCAAATTCCTCACTAAAGAGATCTTCTATTATAACTTTTGATGCTTCTGGATGATCAAATGAATGATAAATAGCCTCTGCTAATGCTTTATGAGAATAACGGGAATCTGGTTTTCTGTACTCCTTAATTATTTCTTCTAGTCCACATATTATTTGTAATTTTGCTACCTTGATTTGTTCCAGCACCTCTTTGTTATCCGTATTGATTTTGTCTAATTCTCTTATAGCATTGTAATCGCCAATTGTTCCTATCATAGCTATATCTGCGATTAAATCCGTGCCACTTTTTTTAGATAAATTGCGAATTTTTCTTTTTAATTGAGTTTCTTTCCCCTCTAAAAAATCCAATACACTTTCTGCATAAGCTTTAACGGGTCTTCACCATTTTCTGTGATTTCCACTCAACCCCAGAAATATGTTAGCTGGATGAAATCGGTTCATCAGTCAGGATCCTTCTTCCGCATACAGACCACGAAGTTGGTAGAATGGAAACAGTCAAGTGCTTTCCTTGACGGGTTCCATTCTACCAACTATCATACCGATAGCGGAAGAAGAGAGCGCTTAAGCAGCCTGACTACCTGTAGTGTTCCCTGTACACTCCAGAAATACACGCAAACGAAACCGTTCTCGATTTCGATAGCCATATGCCCGGCGTTTGATGTTTTTGATCTTGTGATTCGTCCCCTCGATTCGGGCATTGGTATATGGGCACAAAAAGTAGGAAAGAATCGGCTCCTTCCACCTTTCAAGCGTGTTGGCTGCTTCCTGAAAAGAAGCAAAAGGGCTCTGTTTGGCTAACTGAATCCATTCTTCCAAGCGTTCCTTTGCTTCGTTATATCCATCGGTTCGGTAAAAATCCCGAAACAACTCTTTCAGATAATAAGCAATGGAAAGTACCGGATACTCCTCCAAGATATCGTCCAATCGAAGCCGTTGGTCCTTACGAAGCTTTTCACAGCCTTTTAAGAGAAGATATCGAGCCTTTTTCAATGGAGGAAATTCCTTTCTTGCTTGATCCAAGGCTTGTGTCACTTTTTGAATCACATGGTACTTATCGATGACAATCGAAGCAGATGGAAACAGGGCGCGAACCGCCTTATGATAAGGTTCCCACATGTCAAGAATCACCGTTTGGACCCTTTCTTTCGACAGGACATTTTGGCTCAACAAGTGGAGGGCGGAGTCACATTGGCGATCGGCATGCATTCCCATGACCGATCCGGCTTTGGCATCCATCAATACGGTTTCATACTGATGTCCCTTTTTTACCGCGATTTCATCTAAGCTAAGCACCATCTCTTCTTGAGAAGATGCTTCTATCGCTGTTTGACGCTCTTTTGCTTTTTTCGATGCAATGAAGTAATAGATGCGCTCCAATGTCGTATATGGGATGCGGTGCTTTCGGCTAACCTCTTGAATGGTGGAGCCTTCACAAAGTTCATACAAGTACTCACAAAATCGATTGGTGTAGTGTTGATTGGGTTGAATCGATTCCAAAGAGGCGGAAAACACTTGGGAACAATTCCAGCACCGATAGCGCTTTACCTTTACGAACAAGTACACCGGTTGATGGAAAATCGCCAAATCCCGTACTTTTCTTGTCCGTCTGTCGTGGACAGAGGAAGTGGCAAACCCACAATGAGGGCAGCGTTCCTGTGTCTCTGTTTTCTCTACATGAATCGCATAACCATAGGAAAGAAGTTCTTGTTTAATCACTTTAAATTCTGGCAATCCTAGTGGTATCGAAAGCACTTACGAGACCTCCTTAATGTTGATTTCACCGCTAACATTATTGCCAGGATCTCGTCAGTGCTTTCTCTTTTTTGTCACTAAATCACAAAATTTGGTGATGAACCCCAATTAATTTTCCACTTGAATCTTTAATAGCTAAACAAACAAAAGAATAGTAATTTGTTTCAAAGCATTGACCTTTTTCCATACCATGCTCCTCAATACCTTTCAAAGCATCAACTTCATTAATTCGTTCTAATTTAATATCTAAAATATAGCCATTTTGGACAAAAAATTGCTGATACTGGTTAAGTATATCCACGATTATTTCTTCAATTTGTTCTTCTAGTGTAACCCGAGTTCGACAGTCACTAGGCAAACAAAATGCCTCTCGCCCCTTGATACAAAAGGGATCGGAGGCATTTGGGCACACTTCGGGCGTGTATCTAGGTGCGAGGGTGGATGCCTAGAATCTTTGGAGGAGGTTCCAGCCCTAGAGCCGCAAGGAATAGCGCTTGTTTGGCCGTCAGTTCGGTTCGTTGATAAAGGTCGCCGTTTTTTGAAGAAAAATGTCCAAGCATGAGACGCTCGCATTCGTCTCTTACTTTCGGCCACGATTCATGAGTTCGGATCTCCACGATCCGAACCAGCAAGAGAGCCAGCCAACTGAGCAGCACATGCGCCCGGATACGGTCTTCCAAGCGATGATACATGGGGCGCAGCTCGAGTGTTGATTTCAACGTCCGAAAGGCCTGCTCGATATCCACCAGTTGCTTATACCCGAGCGCGACATCCTCGGCAGACAAGGTGTCATCGGAGGTTCGGATGAGATATTTGCCATCGTACTTTTCCGCTTCACGAACCGCTTGCTTGTCGATGCGAAGCGTTCCATCCTTCAATTGACGCAAGTATTTTCCGTAGGACGGATGGGAACGCAGCCGGCAGGTGGCCTTATGATGAGCTTCATTGGGGAGTTGGCGAAGCCCCTCCAACTCCTCTTTCAGCGATTCGAGCAGCTTTTCCCGTTCCTTGCGTTGGCGTTCGGCTTCGCTGGGATTGTACACGAGAACATAGCGCTGACGCGCTTCTCCGTCGCCCACGATGATTTCTTTGATATGCAAGTTCTCGCGAACTTGTTGGTAGCGCCCGCGACGGTTTAGGGCCTCTTCGACGGCGGCTTTGCCGGACCGCATTTTTTCGCCGACAATGTAGTGTCCCCCGGCCTGTTGCAAGATTCGCAAATTCTCTTCAGACGAAAATCCGCGGTCCATCACGCTGATCACACGCCCAAGCTTCCAGCCAATCAAGTCTTGTTTCACCTGTTTGATGACCGTCATATCCATCGTATTGCCAGGCCATACCCAAGCGCGAATGGGGACTCCTTCCCGGGTGACGGCCAGTCCAATGACGATTTGGACCAAATCGGGACGCTTATCTTTGGAAAACCCCTGCTTTCGAAGCGATTCTCCTTCTGGTGTTTCGGATGGATCCACTTCGAAGTACGACGAAGTCGTATCAAAGTAAATCAAATCGACTTCCAGGTTCAATAAATCGGCCACGGCATGGAACACTTGGCGTTCCAATTCCGGCTGCACAGCCAGCAGCTCATCCATCGCCCGGTACAACTGGTGGCTGGCGACTTGGGGAAGATGAGGGATATGCACGTCTTTCTCCACCCACTCCTCCATCGCCAACTTGCTTGACGGATGAAGGGCACGATTCGCCACCATGGCAAAAATCAGCCGTTCCAACGGAATCTGATGATGTCGGGAGGCAAACAAGGAGTGGAGAATCTCTCCCAATCCCAGTTGTCTCCAGAGCTGATCCAAAAGCCAAGCGCCACCAAGGCGTTTGCTTGATTGAAACTGAAAGTCATCCGACACTTCTCCTGTCAACGTCTCGATTTCCCAAGCCTGCTCAGGAGAAAGGAATCGCGAAATGCTTTTGGCCAGACGCTCCAAGACAGCGCGATCCACCTCGTCTTCGCGCCCAAACGAATAAATCACCTTCGCTTTCGCATATTTGGCCTTCGGATCCCATTCGTTGTGAGCAAGCTGGAGATACGCCACGGTCGTTCCATCTTTGTTTTTGCGTGTTACTCGCCGTATGTACATGCCTATATTATAACCGATATTCAGCTGTTTTAAAAGTTAAAATAAACAAGTCGTGTGCCTATGAAATTCAGTGTTTTTTTCTAGGATCCGCATCGCGAAATCTTTGATATAACAGCATTTTGGCCATTTTCATTTGCCTAAAATGGCCTCAAAACTGTCGAACTCGGGTGTAAATTATCACTTTATTTCGGAACAAAAGAGCCATTTTTTTGCACATTCTTTCAGAAAGCCCTCTCCCCTTTTCTGAAAGAATGTGCTAAATTTTTTGTGAATTATTTCGGAAGAGAAAATCCATCGGTTCAGAGGAGGGGAGGAGGACGTGATTCAATTTCATGACTTTGGCATTGACGTCCAAACGTATGCAGAGCGTGGAAAAGAAAACGACTTCCCTCTTCTGACACAGTGTCCGCATTGCCGGGCCAAGCGCCCGTTGCACCGCCACGGTTACGATGAGCGAAACGCATTGACCCCACATGGTGATGATCGCATTTGGATTGTCCGGTATCGCTGTCGGGAATGCTTGAAGACGGTGAGTGTGCTGCCTTCCTTTCTCCTCCCGTATTTTCAATATACGTTGTCCGCCGTATGGCAAGTTGTGAAAGAGCAGTTGGGATTGACCGAGGGGACGAACCAGGCTCCGTTCCTCCCGACAAAGGACGGCATCATCTTTTATGTCCGACGGTTCTACCGAAACCTATCAAACCTTCATAGCTTTTTTGCGAGGCGGTGGAGGATCATAGGCCCTATCGTGAAAAAAGAAAAGGAACGGGCTTCTTGGTGGATCCGGACGTTGGAGGAACACGGTCTCTATTCGGTCATCAGAGAGATGTGGGAGGACGGATTCCGACACCCTTTTGCGAATTAAATGGGATCTTGATTCTACATACATATCCTAAATTGGAAATGATTGAGGTTCCCACAAACCTTTCCTATCGACGGAGAAAAAGCAATTCGGTACGATAAGGGCAGGAGGACCGGAACGGTCCTGATTCCAAGTGAGACCAGGAGGAGATTCGAATGGATGAGTCGATGAGACACAACATTGCCCTGTTTCGGTACGGGCTAATCGCTCCGTTGGTGAATGGGCAGGTGGAACCGAAGACGTATCTGAAAGAGGTGAGCGAGCGAGTGCATCATGTTCCCCACCAAGGCGACAAGCGAATCGCAGCCAAGACGATCCTCGATTGGTGCACCCGATACAAAAAAGGGGGCTTTGACGCCTTAAAGCCGAAGCGCCGTTCGGACCGCGGCCACTCAAGGCGTCTGTCGCCCGATGATGAGGATCATATTTTAGCCCTAAGAAAAGAACATCCCACCATGCCCGTGACGGTGTTCTACGAACACCTAATCGAGCAGGGGGAAATCCCAGAAAACCATACCTCTTACTTTACTATATAAATTGAAATAAAGGTTTTCTCCCGTTCCACGGCGAATAAATACAAAGAGAAAATAGGGGAACGGAGAGAAAATATGATGCCAAATCACAAAGACGAGATCGAAAAGTTGTCCACTGCCATGAAAGAAGCAAAAAGTAAACGAGCATATGAACGCTACCAAGCGATTTATCTTCATTTGCAGGGATATACCAAAGGAGAAATCGCAACGATTATTGGTCGATCCAAGAAAACTATTTATAACTATATTCATGCCTACGCCCAGCGCGGTCTTGATGGACTGGAGATGAAATACTCACCTGGCGCCCCACGTCGATTGACCCCTGAGCAGGAAAAAGAGCTGGCTTTGATCATTGAACATCAGCTCCCCGTAGATGTGGGATTCGAAGCAAAATATAATTGGACGCTTGCGATAATCGCTGAACTCATTCAACAAAAGTGGGGGCCAACATACACGCTTCGCGGAACAAGTGACATTCTGCATCGGTTAGGGCTAAGCTATACGAAACCGACCTATACACTAGCCAATGCCGATGAAGAGAAACAAAAAGAATTCGTCGAAATCACCTTCCCTGAAGTAAAAAAAACTGGTAGATGGGAACATCGCCCATGTCCTCTTTCAAGATGAGTCGATGATTCGTGATTACCAAGCGATTCAAAAAACATGGTTTGTCAAAGGAAAACAACGAATCATTCCGACGTTTGGAAAACATCAAGGGTTGAAGCTGATTGGCACGTTGAACTACGAAACAGGGGAAGTGTTTTGCATCGAAGAAGAACGCTATGACGCGGAAACATTTCTTCGATTTCTTCAACTTGTGTTAGAACGCTATCCCACAGGCAAAATAGTGATGATTTTAGATAACGCTCGAATTCACCATGCCAAACTCATTCAGCCATTTTTAAAAGAACACGAAGATCGGTTAGAGCTCGTCTTTTTGCCACCATACAGTCCGCAATTGAACTTGATTGAAGGGCTATGGAAATGGCTGAAATCAGACGTGATTTACAACGTGTTCTATTCGAGTGTGCAAGAAATTAGAAAGAATGTCCAAGCCTTTATTCAGCGAATCAACCAGAAACCAGAACAAACGATCGATCGTTTGTGTGTTCAGTTGTAAATCTTTAATTCAACTTATATATATACCGATTATTGAAAAAACACAACCTTGTCGGGAAAGAAGAGTCAGTCAAGACTTTGTGGAGAACATTTTTTCGGTTCACTACGGGCGTTGTCAATCACTAGTTATCGAACCATTTTCAGGAATTAATATCGTAAGCGCTTTCGGACTCTCATCCCTTATCTTGAGACGATGATACGATATTCCATTTTTTTACACCCAACCACCATCCCGGAGCGCCGACAACGCTTGATGGATCGGCGTCCCGGATGACTGTTGCAGACACGGTATATTCTGACGCACCACATCTGTCCACAACCGTCCTGCCTTCCGTTTGGCCTGTTCGATCCGCTTGGACGTTGTTGAGGCCGAGACGGCCGACTGGGGCTCTTGCTCCTCCCACCGTCCCTTTCTCCACCCGATCCCGTCGATTCGGGCTGCCATCACCCTCAGAAACGCCCGAAGCCCTTGGTCTTTCCAGCTGCGGCGGGATTTCACCCGATGCGCAAATCGGCTCATCACACTCTCCGCATGGCCCATCGAACGCATGCCGGTCGTCTCCACCCCTTGCTCCGACAGCCACCCCCGATAGTCCCGGATGCATCCCGGCATCGACTCGATCCGGCGGATCATGGCAGCCAGCTGCTGTTCTTTCGCTTCGTCCTCCAACGTGCCGACCGCGCTGTTCAGCTCCACGAGAAGCCCTTCTTCGTCTTGTTTCGCCAGCTTCTTCCGCACCTCCCGCCAACGCGGATGGCCGGACAGACACTGACGCAGCTCCCGCGCCACATGAAATCGATCCAGCTGAAAGCACGCCCGCTTCCCAAAATACTCCCGGGAGGCCGTGATCCACGACGCCGCGTCGCCGTTGAGGACCAACAGGTCTCGGCACGGATCATAGGCATATTCCTTCATCAGCCACTCCTCAAACCGTTCCCACACGTCCCCCGTCCCTTCATGGAGGTAGTGGCGCCGGTTCACCAGCTCAAGCTGCGACCCGTTTCGTCTCCATCCCTCGTGAACCGCCAGGATTTTCTCTTCTTTCGCCCGTTTCCCTTTCCCCTGGCGGGAAATAAACAGTCCATCCGCCTCCACAAACAGCACCCGGCCGTGCCGTTTGGAAACAGGGTGATGCAGCGAGACAGGGGCCCTCCAGCACCAGTTGGCGAATCGCCTCGTGGCTGAGGACCGCATACCCCACGATCGACTCCAGCGTGCGAGCCGCTTTGCGGTAGGAAGAGCACTCTACGGCCAACTCGACCGCCGTTTCCTCGAGGCAAGGACTGATCGATTGGGCCCCATCAAAGCCTAATTCGGCATCCAGCAAGAAGGTATAGTTCCCCGTTTGCCGGTCATAGTAGTAGTTCCGTCGAAACGTCACTTCTCCAAACAGCGTTTGGATCGTAGTCGGCCGTTTGTCTTTCAGCTGATGCCGGCGCTTGTCCCGCGCTTCCGCCAGTTGTTGATCGATCTCCTCCAAAAGGGCCGCCAACAAGACAGCGAACACCTTTTGAAGAGTTCTGACTAATTGCTCCTCCAGCTCTTTTAATAAAGGCCATTCTGTGGTAAGATGTTTCATGGACTCTCTCCCTCCTGTTTTATGGATGTTGGTCATCACCATCATAGCAGGGAGAGAGTCCTTTTTGCATGACATTTGCTTTTTCTACCGCGCTTCGCTTGGTGGCCCCGACGAGCGTCGCGAACAAAAGTTCGCAACCCTCGTCGGGGAATCATTCCGGAATGCCACCCACAAATATTTTACTCACACGTGGACTTTCCCTAGGTGTTTTTTGCAAGCAAAAAATGCAGAGAAGTGCAAGAAAAAATACATAGGCTTGCCAGCTCAAGACTTAAGGTTCCAGACCGGAGGCAGAGGACGGCTGGATCGCGGAGAGAGCGTTCCGCAGTCGATAGCTCTCTCCCGTAAAGGCCAAGATGTGGGCGTGGTGAACCAAGCGATCCACCAACGCTGCCGTCAAACGGTTGTCCCCAAACACCCGATTCCACTGTCCAAATTCTAGATTCGATGTCACCATGACGCTTTTTCGCTCGTAACAGTCGGCGATAATATGAAACAACAGTTCCGATCCTTGCTTTTGAAACGGCACATAGCCGAGTTCATCCAAAATCAACAGTTCGCATGGGTCGAGGCTTCGTTTCAGCCGTCCGAGCGTGCCGTTTTTCAACGCCTCTTCCAGCTGGGCGACAAGATCCGCGACGCGGAAAAACCGAACCTCATGGCCTTGTTGGCACGCCTGAATGCCAAGTGCTGTGGCGAGATGGGTTTTCCCCGTTCCAGGTGAACCTAAAAGCAGAACGTTTTGCTTTCGCTCCAAAAAGCGAAGGTCACACAGTTCCTCCCTCGATGTCGTGGCTGGCCAATGGATATGACCCGACCATTCGTAATCCTTCAGCCATTTCAACTCCCGAAACTTGGCTTTCTTGATCAGCCGAGCCTGTTTCGCTTCTTGGCGGCACGACAGTTCCAGCGCCAATACATCCCGCAAAAACTGTTCTTTCGTTTCGAATCTCACCTCCTCGAATCGATCTGCGATATAGGCCAAATGCAGCGCTTTACAAATCTCTTTCACCTCTGCTCTCATCTCTGGACACCCCCTTCCCGAGCGGGATGAAGACGTTGATCATACACCGTTAAATCCGTTTCATAGTCGATTAGAACGGAAGGGGTGTATGATTCTTCCCACTTGTCCGGGTAATAGGAGTGCTTCGCTTCCATCAACACGCCGATTTCATGAGGAGCCAAGTCCCATCGCTGACTCTCCTCGAGCCACTGGGCGATTTCGTAAAGCGTGTGCCGATCCAACAGCGCTCGCAGTCCTTTCAAACGGGCCACCACCTGGGGCGGGGGGCCAGCCAGATACGTTCGGATCGCCTCCGGCAAGTACGTCCGGTAGCGGGAATGTCCGACAACCCGGGGTTTGGTCTCCCACTCAGCGAAAATCTCTTTCCAAGGGATTTCGCGTTTCACGTTCGTATACGGCCTGGGCGCTTCAAGATGGACGTCTCCATCGGAAGAGAACACAACGAAACGATTCCATTCTTTCTTCACCAACACCCGGTTGGGGACGGACAGGCCATGGACGACGAACGCCTTCCCATCCACCATCACTTCTCCGTACTTATTCACGTAAGCGTGATCGAGGGAGAAGATCGGAAGATCTTGTTCCGGCAACGCCAACAGCTCCGGTTGCTCTTCCTGCCATAGTTCCTCGATCCACCGCCCCTTTTCATAATGAGGACGGTTTCGGTCCTCGACCATCTTGCGATGCAGCCACTCCACCAGCTCCGGATCCGACTCCATCAATGGAGCGGGGATGAAACAAAGGTTGCGAGTGTAATAGACTTTTCGCTCCGCATTTCCTTTCTCATGTCCACTGTATGGATTGCACACTTGTACATCAAACCGATAGTAGAGTTGAAATTTCTCAAAAGCCTCGGTGAATCGGCGTTCTCCCCCTTTTCGAATCGACACAATGGCCGCGGACAAATTGTCAATGCGCAATGCCTTTGGCACTCCCCCAGCCTGACGAAACAGCTGCGTCAACCCATGGAGGAAGCATTCACTGTTTTCCGCCGGCAGCGGATAAGCAAACGCAGCGTTGCTATAGGGAAAGCTCATGATCAAAACCGATCGCTCTTCTTCCTTCCCCTCCTTCGTCACAACCGTCATCTTCCCGAAATCCACCTGCGCCTCGCCTGGCGGGTGCTCCAGTCGTTCATAGCGCTGTTCTTTCTCGAGCTTGAGCTGCGGTCTTCGTTTTTGCACGTACGCGCAAACGGTGCGATACGAGCCTTGAAATCCATGGTCACGACAAAGCGCTTCAAACATCGTCTTGTTCGTTCGCCGTTGTTTTCTCGGCAGTTTGGCATCCTCCTCCAACCAGTCATCAATGATTTGCCCGTACCCTTCTTCCTCCATCATCCCCTTTTTGCGTTTGATGGTTGGTTGGACAGAAATGTCTCCATCTGCGTATTTCTTGACCGTTCTCCAGTTATATCCCGTTTCACGGGAAATTTCCGCAATCGATAACCCTTTCTTTTCACGCAGTTTTCTGATACGATTAATTTCGGGCATTGCCAGCATCCTTTCGCTCCTCCACTGTTTGGTTATGTGTTCACAACTTCCACAGTAGAGGAAATGTTAGAGGCTGGCAAGCCTTTTTTCTTTGCCTTCAGCTCTGCACTTTTCGTTGCAGAACTCTGTATTTTTATTTTGCAATAAACACGCAAACCCAGCGTTAACCGCAAACCAGAAGAAATGCCCATCCGGATCCACCAACATTACTGGGTTGTTGTTCGCGTACGTATAGCCGTTCTGTGTCAAGATGTCATCCGCATCGCCTGGGTCGGGGTCGAGCGACAAGAACACGCCATGCGTTGGATGATAGTACCGGGCGATCAGATAGTACAGACCCGTTTCTTGGTCATATTGGTACCCCGCATATCGGTATGGATTTTCGTCCGCCAATGCGCCGGATTGGGAAAGAATGTTCCCCCACGCATCGTATTGATAGCGGGCAACAATGTTTCCTTGTTCATCCGTCAGGGCGATCACGTCGCCATGGGCGTTATAGTGGTAAAAATACGTGGCGTTGCCTTTTTTCATGGCAAGGAGTTGCCCATTTTCTCCGTATATATATGATCTTACCACATTTCCACTCGCATCGGTTTCGTACAGAACGTTTAGGCTGTCGCCTTGGTAATGATAGTTCGTAACGACGCCATTGACAGTCTTTTGAATGCGCCGGCCGTCTTCATCGTATTGGTACGTCACAAACGGCGTGCTTTCGCCTTTTCTTGTGATGGAGACGAGCTGATCCGCTTCGTTCCATTCATATTGATACTGACCGTCTTCCAATCGGTTGCCGTTGGCATCATATGTGATCGATTCGTTTCCAAAACGAATGAGCTGATTGGCAGCGTTATAATCGGCATTGGTCGTCGTCGACTGCCCATCCTTTGTTTTCACGACTTTCGTCCGGTTGCCAAATCCGTCATACGTATACTCGATCTTCGTTCCGTCTGGCAGCTGTTCTTCCACTAGTTGATCGAGCGCGTCGTAGTGATAAACGATCGTCTCTCTCGTTGGGTACTCAATTTTTGTCCGGTTGCCGTTTTCATCGTAACGGTACGTTTCCGATACAATTTCTGTTCCGTCCGCCGTACCGACCGAAAGACTTTCCACGAGGCCGCGGTCATCATACCTAAAGGTCGAGCCGGCTCCATTTTCTGTCGTGAAGGTGCGAACGTTTCCTCTCTCGTCATAGTCAAAGCGGTACGTATACGTTCCGTCTTGGACGACTGTATTTTGATCCAAGGCATTGTATTGGTATGTGACTGTTTGGCTAAACGATCCATGGGAGAACATAAACTGTTGTAATTTATCCGATGTCGTCGGATAGGTCCACTTTTGTAATCCTCCGCGGTCGGATTGTTCAATGACACGATTCGCGGAATCAAATTTTCTTGTCTTGGTCGTACCGTCTTTTACATATTGTACAGAAAGTTCGTTTCCGTTTTTGTCGTAACTAAATTCGTAATACGGAACGTTGTTGTAAGAAATCGTTTTGACCCTTTCCGTTCCGTCATACGTCCATTGAATCGTGTTTCCTTTCGGCAAAACCGTTTTGATTTTATTTCCATTGGCATCATATTCATTCGTTGTCACATCATGGAGCGGACCAACGGTTTTCACGAGTTTGCCGGCCGCATCATAAGAATAGGCAAATGTTTGAGACTGGCCGTCGCTGGTTCGAATGACTTTTGAAGTCATATTGCCATTTAAGTCATAATCGTAGTTGACGGAAGTGCCGTTCGCTAACAACAGCTGTTTTAAGCGATCCGATAAATCATACGTGTACTCTTTTTTGTTTCCTTTCTTATCGTACTCGCTTAATAGATTCCCAACGGCATCATAATTCTTTTTCGCCACATAGCCTTCTTCATCCACTTCTTCCGTGACGTAATTTCCGCTGGCATCGTACTTGTTTTTCGTCACCACGTTTCCTTCCATGAGCCGGATCGCGTCAAACCATACCGTTCCCGTGTAATTGCCGCGGAAGACAGCGGATATGTCGATTTTATCAATTGGCTTGGAAGGTTGAATCGAAACGGCGGCACGGTTCCAATCTTGATTGCCAGCAGGGAAATCCGCAGTATACGTTTGGGTCGTTCCATCCACAAAGTATACTTTAGCCGTAATGGAATAATCGCTTGGGCTCACTGTGCCACTGGCTTTGACATCCTGCGCTTTCGATACACCGGTGAGCGTAAGATTAATTGGTGCATCACCAGATGTTTGGCCAACGATGATGGTCTGCTTATACTCACTTGCCGATTGCGTGGTGCTTGTTCTAGATATTTTTAGTGAGTACCCTCCATCAAATGATTGCGTAGAATCTACGCTTCCTCCTGTTCCACTCCAATTCGTGGTGGTTCCTTCAAAACTACTATTTACAACTGGGTTGTAGCTGGAAGAAACCTGCGCTTCTTCCAATTGAACATTATCAAACCAGGCTTCTCCGGAAGCATCTGGAGACTTATGATCGACCTCTAAATAGACGCGAATTTTGGCTGCATTCGAAGGAGTAGTAAATGTAACTTGCCGCTCTGTCCAAGGTCTTGTGCCTGTAAGTTGGCTATAACGATGATCCGCCCAAGAAATCGTTTGATTTTGACTATTCAGGAATTGAACATTGAAAAAGGCATTGGCTTTGGTTAAATTCGTTTTGATCTTCCCGCTTAACGTATAGGTGGTATTCGGTTTCACCGCGATTTCTTGGGTAGCCGCTACATAGCCAAGTTCTGTGTTAGGAGAAGTAGAGTCGGCGACGATTTTTAATGTTTTTCTCCCTGTCAATCCATTATAGACATTCGTGTCTTCCTGTAATTGCCCAGTATCATAATGACTGAGCAGATTCCAAGCTGTGATTCCTTGTTCAAAGCCGCTATTAGAGAGCAAATTCGTGGCACTGCCTAATGTATCGCTTTCTTCAATGATATTCCCATAGGCATCATACTTCGATACAGAAGACGTTTTTCCGGATTGATCCGTTTCGGATACAGGATTTAAGCCATCATAGGCAATCGTGGTTGTATCGCCTTCCGTATCTGTCATGGAGATGACATCATTATTTTTGTTATACTCGTATGTTTCCGTACCATAACTATCTTTCGCCGTTAACACATTCCCCTTGGCGTCATACGTATATGATTCAGTAGGATTCGCTGCATTTTGATCATTCGGATCCCGTGATTCTACTAGATTATTTCCCTCATAAACATAGCTTGTCGTAATGTTTAAACCATCTACGTCTTCGATAATTTGAATTGGGTTCGCTGCTTCATTAAATTTATACTGAATTTTACGGCCATTCGGTTGCGTTACGACAAGTTGTCGTTTTGTTTGGTCATAGTTCATCGTATAGATGCGGTTTTCAGGATCAATCGCTTGGCTTAGCCTGTCGCCATTATAAATGAACTGATTAACGACCGGTTTTTCTTCCGTATGCGTCGGTTCCAATACTTTCTCTAACCGACCAAGTTCATTATATTGGTATCTCGTTACTTCCCCGCCCGTCTGGGTTACTTTTGTTAACAAGTCGTTGTTATACTCATACGTGATGGTCCGGTTCATTGGGTCGGTCATTTTCTGGATTCTTCCGCTTGCGGTGTACTCGATGCTCAGTTTTCTGCCCGACGCATCCGTAATCGACACGAGCTTTCCGTTAGAATAACTATAAGTAGTCGCATTCCCATGTCCATCCACGATTCTGGTTAACTTGCCATCACTTTTTTGAAAATGAATTTTCGTTTGATCTTTTGTCGTTAGGATATATTCATCGGTTGTTTCGCTTAACTCCAAGTAAACACCTGTCGGAGCTTTATACGTGCCGTCGGATAATTTTGTGAAGATATGGAGCGTGCCATCTTCATCCGTCAATCTTGCTTCGTTTCCTTGGGCCACGATGTTCATTTCCGCATCGCTATGCCATCCTTTTCCAAACAATCCAACCGATGTGGATAAACTATTGTAAGTTCTTGTGATTTCAAGCCCCGGTCCTCTTCCGGAAATCGAAACATCGTCTTCGTCTATAATCAGATTGCCGGTAGCGGCATTCACGCTGCCATACGGAACATCAATGATGGACCAGTACTCTTCCTTTCCTAAATACTCATTCGCCTCCGGAATGTTCACCGTCAAGGCATTGCTGGAAAATACCGTTTCCCCATCCGCATTGTAGGCGCTGAGTCGGAAGTAGTAATGGGTGCTTGTCGCGTATTTGGTCCCCATTTTCGCATACATGGGGGAAGGATCTTTCGGAAGTTCCAATCCTTGTCCATCATGATGCAGCGTTAAGGTGCTGGAATCCCCTTGTTGGATTTCCTCCGGCGTTGGCCAAATTCCTTTGTTTTGCGTCGTCCAATGATCCACGTCTCCTACATCAAATGCTTCATAGTAAAGTCCATTGAAAATCCACACTTTATACCCTGTCGCTCCAGGAATCTTATCCCAGTCTAACATGACATAACCCGAGTTGCTTCCTAATTGGTTGCTGTAAGCAAACCCCGAAGGCGCTGGCGGCACTCGCAAATCCGGAATACGAGGCATATACGCATCCGAAAAGACGGTTTCCCCTTGAGAGTTATAGGCACTGACCCGAATCCAGTAGTTGGCAGCCGTTGCGTATTTGGTTCCTGCATTGGCATAGACCGGAGACGGGTCAACAGCTAATTCCGTGCCAAGACCATCGTTTACATGCAACTTATATCTACCTGCATGAATTTCCGTGGAGGTTGGCCAATACTTTTTGTTTTTCGTTGTCCAAGAAGTGACGTTCCCGACATCTAACGATTCATAGTAGGAACCGTTAAAAATCCAAATTTTATACCCCGTCGCTCCACTCACAGGATTCCGTTTGAAATCGATATATCCGGTTCCGTTTCCGTTTGTATAACTTACCCCCGTCGGAGCAGATGGTTTCGCCAAATCCGGAATGGTCGGCATATACGCACCGGACATGGCGCTTTCGCCTTGAGGAAAAATCGCACTGACTCGGAACCAGTAGTTCTTGCTGTTTGGATAGCTTTCGCCTGAATTTCGATAGACCGGGGAAGGATCGACAGCAAGCTCCGTCCCTAACTGATCTTGATGCAGGTCGTATCTTCCAGCGCTAATTTCAGAAGGGGTCGGCCAGATTTTTTTCCCCTTTGTACTCCAGGAAGTGACATTGCCTACATCAAACGCTTCATATGATTTCCCGTTATAAATCCAAACTTTATAACCCGCAGCGCCGGGAACCGGATCCCATGATAAATTGATATATCCTGTGCCATCCCCATTACTGAAGGCCGTTCCTGTCGGCGTATGGGGAACGGGTATCGTATACGTAACGGACAAATATGGTTTATAACTGCTGTTCGTCGTGGAAACGACTTTTTTCCAATAGGTTTGTCCATTGCCATTCGTATGAAGTTTCAATCCGTAATTTGGCTTTGTCCCGAATGCCCATTCTTTGTAACTATTCACCCCAGTGCTAGTGTATAAAAAAGCCCAGCACAAATAGGGCATTTCGGTCATAGAAAATGCCCTAGGTAGCGGAAAGAACTCGATCGATCGTTTCGCCTGCCAACAGAAGACATAACGAATCCCACACGTTTTTTTCGTGTTTCGTCAGTGTGGAAACGATGCTTCTTGCGATGCAAAACGACTGCGCGAATGTTTCTTCGCGAAACGTACCCGAAATGTTCTCTTTGACTTTGACCATGCGAAGATCGCGTTCGGCTTGGTTGTTATCAAAGGGAACATGTACTTCACGTAAGAAACGCAGCGCTTCTTCCTTTCGTTTTTGAAGGCGTCGAACAAAAGCGAGTGCTTTTTTCGGAAGAGGCGTCATCGTTTCCAATCGGTGTTGTGCTCTTTCTAGGATGCGATCATACACTCGTTCCCACCGTCTCGCTTCTTCTTCGGAAAGTGCACCGTGATGGGCTTCGACGGCTTGCTTGGCGGCTAACAGAAACGTGGTCATGCGCATCGCCCACGTATGCCCCTGTTCGATGAATCCTTTTAACTCACGCAAATGGTGGGCATGACAAAGGGCATGGGTGGCATGTGTGTATTTCGGATACGTACCGAACGCATCGTGCATCATCGTCCCTTCATATCGGGGAAGAATCCCGATATCATCGGTCGCTTTTTTTCCACGAGAAGCGTGAGGAGCCAAGTATGTATATCTCGATGTACACGCGACATGCACCCATGCGAGTTTCCCATTGATGCGCAAACTCGTTTCATCGACATGCAGGATGTTGGATTCAAGTAAGGCGTCTTCGATGATGTCCATATTTGATTCCAGCGCTTCGCGTCCTCGTTTCACCATATTGGCAAGGGTTCCTGTACTAATCGAGTGTTGATATAACGCTTCGATTGTATCACTTAAACGCTTGTACGGGATCAATTGGATATGATGTAAATAAACAACGAGCGCCGTGAGCCGTGGACCGTATTGCACATGATTCGTGACATGGGATGGGAATTCGGCTTGTTGCACGCATCGACAATGTGGACACGATTTCACTTCACGTTCATGTTGTGTCACCTCGATCGCCACAGGAGGGACATCAAACACTTGACGGATATCGACTTTGAACGGTTTGACTTCACGCAAAGAAGCTCCACATCCTTGACACGTATGCACACGGTGGACGACACGATGATGTGGATGTTCCACTTGACGGAGCGTCTTCCCCTCATGTCCCTCTTGCCCACCAGGCTTTTTGCCAGACGGCTCGCGGGAGGAACGCTTTTTCTCAAAACGGTCAGAAGATGGGGGCAAATGGCTATTGGAGCTGTTTTTTTTCGTGCGTGCTTCCAGCTCTTGAACACGGTACTTCAGTTGTTCATTTTCTTTGCGTAGTTGTTTGTTTTCGTGACGCAAATGTTCATTTTCTTGAATGAGTTGATGAATGAGCTGTTTTTGTTGTTGAACTTTGCCGATTAAGCTCTCAACTGTAAATACAGCTTGTTGTACCGTCAACATGCGATTCACCTCCTTGTCTATCAATATTCACATCATAGACAAGGAAAGAAGAAAATATTCAGCTCACTTTATGATGTGGCTGAATAGTTACCATTCTTTTACCGTATTCGTGACATCAAATTGCGCCCATTGGTCTCTTGCGACATCGACCTTGCCAATGTTGGTGGAGGAAGGTTGATTACTCCATGTTAACGTGCTCGCGGACCATGAGCTGTCTACCACATCGAGCCATAGCCCTGTTGGTGTTGTCGTATAATACGAATGGGTGACATAGACATGGAACGTGGCATTCGTCACATTCATATATTTGATGCTTGATAAATCCGGGTGCAAAAAGCCATAGCAAGTGCCTGTTGTTCCATCATAATACCCCACCTTTAAAACGTATTGTCCCTGCGCCGAATCCCACTTACTTGATGAGGAACTATAGTTGGTTGTCGGATAGGCGCTCATTACAAATGCATCGGTAGACACATTAATGGAAGTACTCGGATCAATATAAACAGGGTATACACGTTTAGGATCCTTCAGCCACTCCGGGTCGGCTTTGATCGTTAAAATATATCCTTGATCATCCTGTTGTAATTCATACGTTACATTCTCTGAGCGCTGCACCTCGCCAGAGCGTTCATCGACATTCGAATCCACCATAAACGGCTTCGGCAGCTCAAAAACCCTTTCATTTTCTTTATTTGTAAATAAAATGGAGCCATCGTCTTGAATGTCTGCATGTAAATTCGTTTTCAGACGGAATTTGAAAATATGATAGCCAGTAAAAGAATGAAGAACTAAATCTTCTTTCGTTGACTCGTTAAATGTAATATTTTGCAGGTCTATGCTCGGAAAAATGTTTTTGTGAAGAATTTTGTTGTCTTTTTTCTTATAGGTAGCAGCAACATCCTTCGCCTTTATCGGTTGTACGTCATTGCCTGCTGCCTCTAAAATAGAATAGGAAATCGAATATCCATTGTAATGGAAATTGGCGTATTCTCCATCGACCATCTTTTTATAAAAGTTTGTCTCCAAAATGGTATTCTCTGTTTCAACGTAATTCGTATTATTGGTGCTATCCGTTAGGCTAGAAGATACTTCCTCAAATAGTTTTTGTCCCTTTTTCTTCACATGAATAGGCTCAAAGTAAATCTTCTTGGTAAACGTGCCATCGCCGTTGTAGTAAACCTTTGTATTCTCAGTTCTTTCTTCTATGATTTCCCCTGGCTTGAGATCACGTTTCGGGGCTTGCGGCACCTTTGGCGGCTCCTCTTTTGGCTCTACACGGTCAACCCCTGATCGGATCGTTTCGGCAAGTCCCTTTGTCGGGACGCTTGACATCACTAAAGCCCATACGACCATCCAAACCAACCATCGTCGCAAACGAATGTTTCTCATATGCTCTCCTTCCCGATTTCCATTACTTTTACAATCAAATTGTATCTTTCCTGCTCCCTGCCATCCATCATTTTCGACAGACAAAGTTCGACATGGCTTTGGGCTGGAACGTCTATAATCCTAATAATGAATGTTGAGATGTTTCCCTTTTTTATTTATTTGAGAACGAGCATAGAAGAAGAGGTAGGCTTTTGAAACGACCCTTTGCAAAACCGTTACAAGGAATTCATGCCCATTTCACATCATGCTTGTGCAATGAAAAAGCAATACCGCCTAACCAAAAGAAAAAACCCCAAACGGTCATGGATGCCTCCCGTTTGGGGTTCGCTCAAGAGTAGAGCACGATCATCGCGATGAAAAAGTACGCCGCGTTGGCGATTTCCAGCATGCCAAGTTTCATGATCGGCAGCGACTTGCCATATAAATAGACGGCGCGGATGACGCTCGGCGCGTAGGCCAAGACGGCGAACGGCTCGCCGATGGCGATGAGGCCGACGATCAACAGGGCGTGGTAGCCCCATGACAGCCATTTGTACCGCTCGTTTTTCTTTTCGCGAATCATCGTTTTTACGTAAAACGTGCTGCCGATGAAAAAGAGGAAGGAAAACAGGGCGAGTTCAAACGCTTCGATCGTCAACGCCCCGCGTCCGGCGTAAAAGGCGGCGAGGCCGCCGATGCAAAACGCTGCGATGGCGGCTACATCATTCCAAAAGGCGCGATCGTTCTTTTTCTTGCTGTAGTACGTGTTCACCAAGAAAAACGGCACCATGGCGAGCCCGAAGTAGAAAAGCGCCGGCTGTTGCCAAAGAGAGACGGCAAGCGCCGCGGCGGCGATGGCACCATAGCGGGCGGCGGCGGGCACGTACGGCTCTTTCCGCTTCGTTTTCACCGCCATCAAGAGCGGATACGTCGCCAAATAGAGCGCAAGCCAGGCGACAAAGAGCGGCGCGTGAATCCACGAAAGCCCACCGGCGTACGCCCCGAGCCAAAACGGGATGATGAGCATCGCCCAGGCGCCGTGTTGTTTTGGCATCACCCATTTGCTTTTGTTCGCCATCCGTCTCATCCTCCGCTTACCGGTGGAATAAAGGCGACCGTGTCGCCGGCGTGAAGCGGCGCTTCGTCGCGGACATACTCCTCATTGACCGCGGTCATGACGCGCCCGAGCGAGACGCCATAGCGCTCTTCCACTTCGTCTTTCAGTTTTTTCACCGTTTCCGGAACATTCGGCCACATCACTTCCCGCTCGCCGATTTGCTCGCCCAAATGGGCGAAAAACAATAGACGGATCATTCCTCTTTCACCTCCGGTTTTCCGGACGGATACGCCGTTGTTTCCAACTGGTCGCCCACCCAGGCGCTTCCGTCCTCCCATTGCTCTTTTTTCCAAATCGGCACGATTTGCTTGATCCGCTCAATGGCATAGCGGTTCGCCTCATACGCTTCGGCGCGGTGCGGCGAGGAAACCGCGATGACGACGGCGATGTCGCCGATCTTAAGCCGCCCGATCCGGTGGGTGATGGCGGTTTTCGCCCCTGGCCATTTCTCCGCAATTTCCGCCCCGATTTGCGCGAGCATTTTCTCGGCCATCGACACGTACGCCTCATATTGCAAAAAGAGCGTCCTCTTGCCGTTCGTCCATTCGCGCACCGTGCCGGCAAAGACAGCGACCGCCCCCGCTTCCGGACGCATCACTTTTTTCATCACATCCTCGACCGAAATCGGCCGGTCGGTAATGGCAAACAACGGTTCTGTCATGTTCGTGTTCTCACCTCGTTCATGAGCCATGGAATATATTCGTCATCATCGGCCAGCGAAAACACCGGGTGCGCTAGCGGCCCTTCGAGCGGCTCCCAGGCGATGACGGCGCGGATGTTGGCGAGGTGCTGAAGCGACGCCCAATCTTCCCAAGTGCGGACGAGCACGACTTTCGGGTGCCGCTCTTGTTTGTAGCCTTCGACCAACACGAGATCGAGCCGAAGCGGCGCATAAAGCGCCAACACATCATCCAACCGCCACAACGGGCGGCGGAGATGAAGCTGCAAAAGCCCGTCTCCTTCCACCGCCGTTGCCACCGCCCCGGCCCGCTCATGGCGGACGGAATCGACGCCTTCCGGCCGCGCGGGCTCGCCGCCATGGCCGTGGTGCTTCACCGTCCCGACGCGCCATCCTTCCCGGACAGCGGCCGCCACCCATTTTTCCATAAGCGTCGTTTTGCCGCTATGTTTATAGCCGACGACTTGCCAGACGTTCATTCGCTTGACCCCTCATCGTCATCCAAAAGCCACACTTCCACCTCATCGCCAACCGCAAACCCTCTCGTTCCGCCCGGCAGCACCATCAAGGCGTTCGCAAAGGCAAGCGAGGTGACGATGTTCGACTTGTCCATGCCGACCGGCTTCACGACAAGCCGACCGTCAACCGCCTCGACCCGGCTGCGCACGAAGCGGGTGAACGGGTTCGGCTTCGGAAAATCGGCGCCAAGGGTGGCTTTCGCTTTTTTCAAATACGGCTTGGCCGAAAACAGCCGCGTGCGCACGACCGGGCGGACAAACAGTTCATAGCCGACGTAGCACGCCGACGGGTTTCCGGATAGACCGAACAGCAGCTTGCCATCAATCTCGGCGACGGTCGTCACGCTCCCCGGGCGCATGGCGATTTTGTTAAACAACACGTTCGCTCCGAGCCGCTTGTAAATGGCGGGCAAATAATCGAAATCCCCGACCGAGACGCCGCCGGTCGTAATGAGCATGTCCACTTGGTCGAGCGCCTGGCGCACGGCGTGAAAGCACGCGTCGAGGTCGTCGGCCAGCTGGCCGAAATAAATCGGCTCGGCGCCGCTTTTGAACACCTGCGCCTCGATCATGTAGGCGTTGCTGTTGCGGATTTTTCCCGGCACAAGCGGTTCAGAGACGTCGAGCAGTTCGCTTCCAGTCGCAAAAATGCCAATCCGCGGCTTTTTCGCCACCTTCACTTCGGCGTAGCCGAACGTCGCCAAGAGCGCCGCCACCCCGGGATTGATGCGCGTTCCTTTTTCGACAAGCGGCTGCCCTTTTTTCGCATCTTCCCCTTGAAACGAAATGTTGTCGCCAGGGCGGAACGGGCGTTTAATGGCCATATACGTTTTTCCATCCCGCTCGTACTGTTTGGCGAGCTCCAACATGACGACCGCATCGCATCCTTGGGGAATTTGCGCCCCGGTCATCAAGCGCACCGCTTGAAACGGGCCGACGGGCTGCTTCGCCACTTGCCCGGCGCCGATCGTTTCAATGACTTCAAACTCGACCGGATGGTCAAGTCCCGCTCCTTCCGAGTCGGCGGCGCGAATGGCAAATCCGTCATACGGCGAGCGGTCAAACGGCGGCACGTCATGGTCAGCACGCAAATCTTCGGCCAAATAGCGGCCATACGACTGGCGAAGCGGCACTGTTTCCTCTTCTCCCACTCCGGCATAACGCATCACCCGATCGATCGCTTCCGATACAGGAATCGGGGTTCGTCTTTCGACCATCTCTCTCTCTCCTTTCGATCATACGGCTGGCGGCAACCATATCGTTCTTTCAACGTTGTTGCCATTGTTGCAGCTGTTTTATGCCTTCTGCCAACTTTTCATCAACGACGCTCGCATCGGCAATATGCCGCAAAATCATCTCCCGCGTTTCGCCAAACAAAGCGGCGGACTGTTCGAGCTCTTTCCTCACTTTATCCGCATAGCGGTATTGTTCCTGAATATAGTTTAGCACGTCTTGGGCTCGATTTTCGACTTGATCGATCAGCTCCATCATCGCCGACCATTTGCGAGCTGTATGGATGCTCATTTGGACAACCGTTTCGATCAAAGATGAAATGGCTTCCGTTTGCTCTAGCGACCGCTCGATTTCCTGCTGCACGGCATCGGTTAGCTGGTGAATCGTTTCCGTGCTGTCCGCCGTATGCTCAGCCAATTTCCTCACTTCAGCGGCGACGACGGAAAACCCTTTGCCATGCTCCCCGGCGCGAGCGGCTTCGATCGAGGCGTTTAACGCGATCAAATTCGTCTGGCCAGCGATTTCTTTGATCACTTTCACAATTTGTTCAATTTCTTGCGAGCGGCCGCGCAACCGATGCATCGCGGCCGATGTCGTTTCCATCTCACTGCCGAGCCGCCCCATCGCCTGCTCCATTTCTTCCGACATGCGGATACCTTCTTTTGCGGCTGCGACCATCTGACCCGCCGTCTCCACCAACGCGTTCCCTTGTTCGCATAAACGGTCGGAAATCGCATATGATGACTTGCTGAGCGTACTGACATTATCAACCTTTTCTTTCGTTCGGTCAACCAGCTGGCCTAATACATGGTGTTGCCCGTTGACCACCTCATGCTGGTGAACGATTTCCTGCAACTCCCCGAGCAATCCTGCCACCGTCTCATGAATGGCTTCCTTTTGTCTCGTGAGCTCTTCTTTCATCTCAGCGAGTTGCCGCTCCAGTTCTGTTTTTTCCTCCTCCCACTGCCTTCCCTTCACCAACGCCCACATATCCGTCTCCCCTTTTCCTTCTCTTGATTGGCTTCTGTTGTCAACACGTTGTATGTTATCTGCTGAACATGTCCGTTCTCATCCACGAAAGCAGACACCGCCTCTGCAAAGAGTCAGCAGAAGTCTGCTTTTTTTCATTGTACGATAAAGAAGAAACGTGCTGTTGTGACGTTTATCACATGGATCGATGTCCACTTTTTTTTACGTATGTGAGATCCGTCACAACACCTTCGCGGAAAACACGGTATGCTGAAGCTGTAACGATTGGATCAATGGAGGGATGGATGAATGGAACAGCGGTTTACTGAACAATCATTGATTGGCGATATTGTTACTCAATTTCCGAAAGCAGCTGATTTGTTTAAAGCGCGGCGCATCGATTTTTGCTGCGGCGGACAGCGCCCGTTAAAAGAGGCCATCGAAGAGCGTGGACTGGATGGCGAAGCGCTCCTTCGCGAGCTGAACACCCTTTACGCGGAGGCGCAAAACAAGCCGACGGGAAACTGGAACGAAGCGCCGCTCGACGAACTCGTCGATCATATTGTAAGAACGCATCACCGCTATTTGAACGAGGAACTGCCGCAGCTCAGCCCATATGTCACGAAAGTGTTGCGCGTGCACGGCATGCACCATCCACATCTGTCCCAAGTGCATAAACGGTTCCATGAGTTAAAAACGGAGCTTGAGCAACACTTGATTAAAGAGGAAACGGGCGCATTCCCGCTCATTTTGCAATTTGCCGACAACCCATCGCCGGAAAACCGGGAAGCGGTCGAGCGAGCCGTCCGCGAACTGGTCAATGAACATGACGCAGCCGGCGATTTGATGAAAGAAATTCGCGACATCACCAACGACTTCACCCCGCCGGAAGATGCGTGCGGCACGTATCGGCTCGTCTACAGCCGGCTCGCGGCGCTTGAAGACGACTTATTTACGCACATCCATTTGGAAAACAATATCCTCTTCCCGCGCGTGTTGGCGGCGGTGAAGGTTTAAAGGAAGAAAGACGCCGATTCGCACTTCCGAAAACATAAACCAAAAACGGGATCGCTTCTTCTATGAAAAGAGCGCTCCCGTTTTTCTTCATCCCCCAATATACGACATTTCAATTTTCGGGCGCTGTTTCGCTGTCTCTGCCGTCCGTTCTTCTGAATAGCGGTCTGTCCGCTCGCTCCAGATGGCGGCGATCAGCGCCTTCAGCTCTTCTTTCCCCGCGCCGGCGCGCAGTTTGTCTTTCAACGACACGCCCTCAGAAGCAAACAAACACGTGTACAGCTTGCCATCGGCGGAAATGCGCGCCCTCGTGCAGCTCCGGCAAAACGTTTCCGTCACCGAGGCGATAAAGCCGACTTCTACGTTCGTGCCCGCGTACCGGTAGCGGCTCGCCACTTCGCCGAAGTACGCTTTTTCAACCGGTTCAAGAGGGTGCATGGCGTTGATTTGTTCATACATCTCTTTTTTCGTCACGACATGGGAGTAATCCCAGCCGTTCGTGGTGCCGACATCCATAAATTCAATCAAGCGGAGCGGAATGCCTTGTTCTTTGAAATAGGCCGCCATCGGCACGATTTGCGAGTCGTTCCACCCTTTTTTGACGACCATGTTCACCTTGACGCCGAGCCCCGCCGCCCGGGCGGCTTCGATGCCTTTCAACACCGGGGTGACGCCGACGCCGATGCCGTTCATTTTTCGGAAAATGTCATCATCCAACGCATCCAAGCTGACGTTGACGCGCTTCAACCCGGCTTCTTTCAGCCGCTGCGCCCATTTCACTAAATGGACGCCATTGGTCGTCAAGCCGATATCGCGCAGGCCGGGAATCGCAGACAGCCGCGCAACAAGCGCGTCCAAATCGCGCCTTAAGAGCGGCTCGCCCCCTGTCAGGCGGATTTTTTCGACGCCCAGCTCGACAAAGCATTCCGATAGAAGCGCCATTTCCTCGACCGTCAACAGCTCGCCTTCCGCCAAAAAGCGAAAATTCGGCCCGAACACTTCGGCCGGCATGCAATAGACGCAGCGAAAATTGCATTGGTCGATCACTGATAACCGCAAGTCGCGAAGCGGGCGGGACAGGCGGTCCATGACGTTCGTTCGGTTGCGCTCGCTCATCGCGCTCCCTCCTTTCTGTTTCGTTCGCCTCATGATGTTGCCAGGCGGCTTTTTTTATTCCCGTAAACGACCGAGTTTCGTCGCAAAGACCAATAAACTGAATGACAATCCGATCGTGACCGCCACCCATGCCCACGCTAACTCCATTCGCCCCGATTCCATGGCCATATAGACGGCGGTCGGGATCGTTTGCGTTTTTCCTGGAATATTGCCGGCAAACATGAGTGTTGCGCCAAACTCCCCGAGGCTGCGGGCAAACGACAGCACTGCCCCGGATAATAACGCGTGTCTGGCAAGCGGCAGCGAAATATGCCAAAACACTTGGCGCTCATTCGCCCCATCGATGCGCGCCGCCCCTTCAATGGTTGGATCGACCGCTTCGAGCCCGGTTTTGGCCGCCTGATACATGAGCGGGAATGACACGACCACGGCGGCCATCACCGCGGCACCGGGCGTAAACAGTACGGTCGTATGAAATGACGTTTCGATCCACTGGCCGATGGGGCTATGTCGGCCAAACAAGACGACGAGCAAAAAACCGACGACCGACGGCGGCAACACGAGCGGCAACATAAACACCGTCTCCACCACTGTCTTGCCGCGAAACCGGCGGCGCGCCATCCGCCTCGCCGCCGCTGTCCCTAAGACCGCGACAATCAAGCCGGCGAGGAGCGATACTTTGATCGATAACCAAACCGGTGACCAAAACGATGTCATAGGTCAGCCTCTCTTTGTTCCATCTCCATCCTACTATACGAAAACGAGCAGGCAAACGCTGTGACACTGCTCACATTGATTGTATCATATGGGAGGGGAAATCCGGGTTAGAAAAATTTGTGACAACCTGCACAAAAAAAGTGACAAACGGTGATTTTTTTCACTCTGTCCTTACTGTGATGTTTTTTACAATAGAAGTAGCCGAACAAATGGAGGTGTCAATCATGGAACGGCAAAGCCAACTAGTGGAGAAACGCGATTTTTCCCTCTTGCGCTCATGGCTGCAATCGTCGAAAAAAGTGATTCCGTTGCGCAAGCACTCCTTTTTGTTCCAAGAAGGGATGCCGGCCAATGAATTGTATTTGATCCTCTCTGGCAAAGTGCAAGTAAGCAAAATTTGTCCGGACGGAAAAGAAATGTGCTTCCGCATTTGCGGAAGCGGGGAAATCGTTGGTGAATTGACACTGTTTACGAACGATGCACACTACTTGTTGACAGCCAAGGTAATAGAGCCAGGCGAAGCGGCAGTCATAAACAAAGAGGAACTGGAACAGCAGCTGCTGATCAATCCGCCCCTTACCTTTGAATATATGCGCTGGATGAGCAAGCATGCCCGGCGGACACAGACGAAATTCCGCGATTTGATTATGAACGGAAAAAAAGGGGCGCTCTATTCGACGCTCATTCGCCTTTGCAACAGTTATGGCGTCTCGCTTGAAGATGGAAGCATTTTGATCGACGTCGCATTGAAAAACCAAGATTTAGCCAACTTTTGCGGCACAACGCGCGAAAGCGTTAATCGGATGCTCAACGCCTTGAAACAGAAAGGGATCATCTCGATGGGGCGGGGGAAAATTACGGTTCATGATTTAAACTATTTGAAAGCGGAAATCCAATGCGAAGACTGTCCGCCGGATATTTGTTGCATTGAGTGAGCGGCGCACCGTAGTTAGGAGTCTGTCTGATCGTTCCCCTTCGATACACAGCAACGACCAAGCCATTTTGGCGCGCTGATTAGAAGAGCGCCCGACCGACCGTTGTTCGCGGCCTGCCGGACGCTCTCTTTTTTTCGATTGTGATGCGAATCACTTCTTTTTCTTTTCACCGCCGTATAATAAGAGCTATAGGGCTTTAGGCGGCTATCTCCCGTTTAGGGAAATGGGGAAACATTAATGTCCGCTTGTTTCTGAGCCGTCGTCTTCGCCCGTTTCGGTCACTTTCAGCATGGCGACGGCTCCTTTTTGTGCATGGTTAAACTGATGAGTGACGATCGGGTATGTTCCCGATTTGCGCCGTCATTTCAACGCGGACATCATGCGGGCCGATCCGCTCCATTTTCAACGGCACCGGTGCTTGGTTCACTCCTTTATGCGCCGCTGACATGTTCGTAGCAGACTGTTGCGTAGTTGCCGCTGTTCCGTTTTTATTTTCCGCCTTTGCCTCTCCTCCTCCCCCGTTGCTGCATGCGGCCAGAAGCGAAGCGGCTAACGCGGCGGACAATAACGAAGACATCCTTCGTTTCATCGTTCTCCCCCCTTAGATGATTTGATTTACACCTTTAACGTACGGCATTTTCACTTCTTCCCTGGTGATTTGTATCACCAACAGACAGCCATGTTTGAATGATTTGTGAAATAATGAGCAATATATTTTAATCATGTAACAATAGTGAAACGCATACTCACATTGAATAACAGAAAAACACGCCCAAATAAAAAAAGAGGCTAAAAGCAAACAAGCTTTCAGCCTCTCTATACGGTATTCCATTCAAGAAGCGAACCGGTTCGCCGGTTCGCCGGCTTTTTTGCCAAATACGAGCCGGTTCAGCAAGAAGCAAATAAGGGTAAACAAGCTAAGGAGCAGAAAACCGAGCACGTACGAACCTGTTGCATCTTTAATGATCCCCATGACAATCGGCGGAAAAAAGCCGCCAAGTCCGCCCCAGGCGCCGACAAGGCCGGTGACGGCGCCCGTTTCGGCTGGGAACAGCTGCGGCACGAGTTTGAACACCGCACCGTTGCCCAGCCCAGACATCACGGCCACAAACAAACAAGCCGCTGTCATCACCCAAATATTTTCCATTCCAAACGCGATCACCAACGCGCCGATTGTCATTCCAGCGTAGACGAACGTCAACACCCGTTCAGCTCCGATTTTATCGCCAAGATAGCCGCCGACTGGCCGCGCGAGCGTAGCGAGTACAGTAAACCCAGCCGCGCGCATCCCAGCATCCACTGGCGTCAACCCATACAAGTCAACGAGCAGCGACGGCAAGTAAATGCCGAAAGCGACAAACGCCCCGAACGTAACAAAGTAAAAGAGCGACAACGTCCACGTATGTTTATATTTCAATACCGACAGCGATTCACGCACCGTTTTTTGTTGTTTCGGTTTCGGCATATCCGGTGTGAAAAACCAAACGAGAACGAGCATGACGACAACCGGAATGATCATCCCCCAAAAAGCCCAAGGCACACCAAACGCTGCGGCAATCGATGGAACGGAAAACGCAGCAACCGCCGTGCCGAAGTTGCCCATCGCGTTAATCCCAAGCGCCGTCCCTTGCTTTTCCGGCGGAGTCAAGCGGGAAACGAACGTCACCGAAATGGCGAACGACGTTCCGGCCATGCCGATGAAAAACGCCCAAAACAGAAGCATCGCATACGAATCTGCAAACCCTGCGCCAACAAGCGGAATGACAAGAAACAAGAGCAGCAGCGAAAACAGCCTGCGCCCGCCGATCCGGTCCGTCCAAATGCCAAGCGGCAAACGCATGATCGAGCCAAGCAGCACCGGAATGGCGACCAAAATGCTTTTTTGCGTCGATGTCAGCCCGTACATTTGCTGAAACGTACTCGCAAGCGGCGAAAACACGGCCCACACGGCGAATGAAAACATCATGGCGAACGTCGTAATCGGCAGCAGCGCCTTTTGTTTATTCATGAAAAGCCCCTCCCAAACTTTCAAAATTTGTGACGTTGTTTGTACTTCCATCATACGCAGGAGAAGGAAACGGATTTGTGAGGTTGATCACATTCTTGCCTGTTGTCACCATTTTGCCACAAGCGTTGTCACGGTTTTGTCACATCCAAAAAAAGAAAAAGCCCGTCCCCAAAAGGAACGGACACGATTTGGCAGAACGTTTTTCACATACGAACGATAAGAAACGCTGTTGGGCGCACACATCTCTTCCGCCCCGTCTACGGCAAACAACTTGTTTTCTCACCCACTCGCCCGTATCTCCTGCCTCATAAACAACCAATACGCGATCGCAAAGCAGATGAGGGTGGCGGCAATGAGCGCGGTCGCCTGCGGCCAAATGAGCAGCAAACTTTGCGAGAATGGCAAGGGGGCCGCAACAGCGCCGGCCGTTTGCTCCACCGTGACGATCCCTAGCGTTCGGACGTCCGGCGAAAGCAAAGCGGTTGTTGATTCATTGAACAAGTAGCTCGGCGACAATCTCATGAGACCAAGCACCAACTCTTGACGGCCGACCGCCTGCTCGACGGACGTAATGGCGTCAGACTGCAAAAACGATTTCGCAAATACTTCCACGATCATCGAGTAGAAAAGATTGAAAAACAGCCAAACGGCCATCGACGACAACGCGGATGTCGCCGCCTGGCGGAAGACGACGGAAAACAAAATGCCGAGATTCAGCCAAAAGGCGATATACACAAGACATAACAACAAAAAGCAGACCATGCGGGCAAACTCTTCGAAAGTAGGCGGAATCCCCAAGACCAAAATGCCCAACGCCATCACGAGCAGGCCGAGCGAAAGAAACAAAACAGCATTCAACAACAGCGCAGCGACAAACTTGCCGTTGATCACATAATCGCGCGGAATCGGCTGGGCCATGAGCCGGCTTAACGTCCCCCGATTCCGCTCCGAATTGATGGCGTCAAATCCAAGGGCGATGCCGAGCAGCGGCCCGAGAAAGCTGACAAACGTCAGAAACGAAGGCAACGTTCCGTCCGAGACGGTGAATAATTTTAGAAACAAGTAGGCGCCTTTCGCGATTTCCTTGGCCTCTTCCGAGGAATCCAACGCGTCCCGGATTGTCGTCATCGCCGTATACAGCGAGCCGAAGCAAGTAAGCAAGATGAGGGCGATTAAAATGATCATGCGCCAACTCGTCAAATAATCGGCCAGTTCTTTTTTGACAATGGCCGAAAAGGCGCTGTTTGCCCCTCTTGCTCGTTTCTTCTCATCAAGCGCACCCACCTTCAGCCGTTCGCTCCATCTTTTCACATATGAAAAAACATCGTTTGCCCATCGCTCTTCCTTACTGGCCTTCACGTACATCCCTCCCTTCAAAATAGCGGTGATAAATCTCATCAAGTCCAAAATCCCGCCGGCTGAGATGGAACAGCGAAGATCCTGATTCGATGATCGTCTGGCTGATGGCGGCGCTCACATCCGTTTGGCAATACACATCCCATCCATCTTCCGTTTGCTCCACTTTATTGACGCCCGGAATCGCCTCGATTTTGGACCGTAAGGAAGCGTCAAGCGGCGAAGCAACCACATGGATGACATAGGCATCCTGCAAAAACAGCTGTTGCGCCAGGCGTTCGATATTCCCTTCGGCCAACAATCGGCCGCCCACGAACAAGCCGACTCGGTCGCAAATTTTCTGCACATGGTGCAATTGGTGCGAGGACAGCAGGACCGTGATGCCTTCATGGCGGCTCAAATCGCGGATCAGCCGAAGCAGCTCGCGCACTCCCTCAGGGTCGATGCCCAACGTCGGCTCATCCAAAATGATCACTTCCGGGCGCTTCATCAACACATCGGCCAAGCCGAGCCGCTGCCTCATTCCCCGCGAGTATTTCCCCGCTTTTTTATGGGCCGCATCGGTCAAATTCACCTTCTCGAGCAGCTCCCACGCTCGCTTTTCCGCCTCGGCGCGAGGAATGCCGTTTAACGCCGCCGTATACAGCAAGTTCTCCAACCCTGTCATGTGATGGTAAAAGCCGACATCATCCGGCAAGTACCCGACTTTCCGTTTAACGTCAATGGGATTTCGCACTGGATTGATCCCGCATACCCTAACCATGCCGGACGTCGGCTCGGTGAGCCCGAGCATCATCAAAATCGTCGTCGTCTTTCCGGCCCCGTTCGGGCCAAGAAGCCCAAAAATTTCCCCTTTTTGAATGGAAAGCGACAAATGGTCAACCGCCCGATGGTCGCCATACGTTTTGCACAAGTTGTCAAGCTCGATGACAGCGGGTGCTGCCATGCTTACCTCCTCCCGTATGTTTTGATCAAATAGTACAGCCCTCCGGCCACCCCGAGAATGATCAACACCGCCACCACTCCCCAAACGGTCGACGTTTTGACCGAGACGCGGAACGCCGCCTCCGCCGACGTTTCCGCCGTTTGCGCCTGGAAGTTGACAACATAATCCCCAGCGATCGCTTCATCCGACGCTTTCACTTTCGCCTTGACTGTTTTGGAATCGCCCGGGTTCAGCTGGGCGATCGTGCTTTGATCGAATTCCACTTCCCAATCAGGCGGAGCGTCAGCCGTCATATTGATGTTCAAAAGTGGAGCGCTTCCGGTGTTTTTGACAACAAGATCGATCACCCGTTCATGCCCCGCCGTCACATCGGTGCTTAAGTTTCCTGACGGCGTCGTCAGTTTGAGCGCATACGTGCCCGTAATGACCGCTTCTAACGTCAGCTCAGCCGACGTATCGCTCGTTTGCGCTTTGATCGGGATTTTGTACGTGCCCGCTTTCACATTTTCCGGCGGTTTAACCTCTACGGTAATGTCTCTTGATTCATTCGGCTCGAGCTTCACCGACGTAACGGAATTGCCTTCCGATTTGAACGTGACTTGCCAACCTTTTTCCGCCGCCGAACTTAACGCGTAATTTTGCGTCTTGGCAGTTCGATTTTTCAGCGTGACATCATACGTGAAGCTCGAATCCGCGTGCCCCTCGAGGTTCGTTTGTTCCGACGTCAGTTCCGTTTTAAACGATCCTTGTTCCGTCACGCGGACAAGCAGCGGCAATTTCGATGAACCACTGTCCCCTTTCGCGACGAGCCAAAAGCGGTAATCCCCCTTGTCGACATCCAGCGGCACGGTCACTTCCAACGTGACCTCTTCTTCTTTTCCGCCTCGGACGGACAGCTGCTCAATCGTTCTCCCCTCAGCGGTAATCGAAGTCGACCATCCTTTCGGCAGGTGGTCAAACGAGAAGGTGACGTTTTCAATGTTGGAACCGTTGTTGATGACATTGACCGTATAGTCGATTGTTTCCCCCGGCGTCACGGAAAGCCCGGTGTATGGCGTGAAGAGAACAACACCGCTTGCCGCCGATGCCGGGCGGATCGGAAGAAGAAGCGAAAAGAGAGTCAAGATCATGGCGAACATCATGATGATCCTGCTTTGCACGACATTCACTCCCTCCTTCTGTTTTCACTTCGTATACGCCAGAAATGGATCAATGGATTTGTTTTGCAGGAGAAAAATTCAGTTGTAGAATAGATGCAGAGCAACCATTCCAAGCATGCGTCGGGAGGTGGGCAAGATGGAAGACCGACGGAAAGACCTCGAACTGCTCGAGAAGATCGCCGAAGGCTCGCGCGCCGCCTTTGACCGTTTTTACGAAAAATACGCTCCGATGGTCTATCATATCGCTCTTCGGATCGTCGGCGACGAGGTGGAGGCGGAAGATGTCAGCCACGATGTGTTTCTCGAAATCTTGCAAAAACCGCATCAATTCGACCCGAAACGGGGAAGCGTTCAAGCCTTTCTTGCCGTGAAAACGAAAAGCCGGTCGCTCGACCGCCTGCGCAAGAAACGGGACCTTTTAGTGAGCCGCCTTGAGGAAGCAGCTTTAACAGAAAAGGGGGCGGAATTTGATTTTCTCCGCCAACTGGAACAACAAGTCATCATAGACGCTTTAACCCATCTCCCCGAGGAGCAGCGGCAAGCCATCATTCACTTTTACTTTCATGGGGAAACACAGCGGGAAATCGCCGCCGCGATGAACAAACCGTTAGGCTCCGTCAAGTCGCTCATCCGCTACGGCTTGCGCAATTTGCGGAAACAAAAAGAGCTGTTCCACTGGATGGGGGCTGGCAGAGGTGAAGAACAGCATGAAGCATAGCCATATTTCGGAAGCAAAAATCGTGGACTGGCTGTTAGGCATGCTGCCAGAGCAAGAAAAAGAAGACGTGTCCAACCATCTAAAGCAGTGCCTTGAATGCCAACGCTTGCTTGAAGCGTGGAAAAACATCGGGCTTAAGGAGGAAGCTCAATATGAAGCACCTCCCCTTTCTCATAAAGAGCGAATTTGGGCCCAAGCAGAAGCGCAAAAACAAACGAAGCGGATGCGGCGCGGTCTCCGCATGGCAGGCGGGTGGATCGGTGCAGCTTTGGCCGTTTTCCTTTTCACCTTGCGCCTTTCCGCTCCCAGCGACGGACCAGCCGCTTCCCATGACCGATCGGATGAGCCATATCGATACCAGATTGTCGAACAACATACCGACATTCCGATCGAGCGAATCATCCATAATCCCAAAACGAAACAAATTCCGATTGAGCCATCGGCGCTCTTTCAACAGATGGACGGCACGATTTGGCTCAATGACGATACGAAGGAAATGTTGATGGAAATTGAAGGGCTGCCGCCGTTTGCGGCCCGCGATTATCAATTGTGGATCATTTACACCAACAACGAGGTCAAAGGGGAACTGTTGACGATCCGCCACGGAGCGGCGCGCATTTTGATCACCGGCGAGGATGTCAAACAGTTCAAGCAAATTAAAGCGAGCCTCGAACCAAAAGGGGGAAGCGCGGCGCCGACCGGGCCGGAGACATTTACTATCGATTTGGAGCATGAATGATCTTCAACATTGAACGCTCTCCCACCTACGCTTGAGCTTTGAGGTGGGAGATTCTTGGGAACACCCGCCCCACAGCAGGCTGTTCACCAAGCCATCCCCGTGCGTCCCACGGGTCTTTACCCCTTCTGTTCTGCGGAAGCAAGAGGAAGAATGACGGCCAATCCCGATTCATTCCCCACTTACGCTCACGCGTGGAAGTGGGGGATCTTCTCGGTTCAGGATGATAAAAACGGGGAAGGGCGTCTGCTCCTTCCCCGTGTGTTTTGAACACACATCCAACATCCGCCGCATGCGCCCGGACAACCGTCTCACGAACGCCGCAGCGCCGTCATTTTAAGCAGCCGTTTTTCCCCGCCCTCTTACCGTTGGCTTTGCTCTTTTGTCCGCAGCGCCTTTGGAATGTAAACACAATACGGCTCGCTTTCCAAATAGTCTCCCGTCACCGCGTACGCCCGGGAGCGTGAGCCGCCGCACACATATCGGAACTCGCAGACGCCGCATTTTCCTTTGTATTTGTCCGGATTGCGCAAGTCTTGGAAAATCGGCGAGTGTCGGTAAATGTCCGCCAGCGGCGTTTCCCGGACGTTCCCTGCCTTCACCGGCAGCAGCCCGCTCGGGTAGACGTGGCCGATATGGGAGATAAAAACAAAGCCGTTGCCGTCATTTACCCCTTTGGGCGCGCGGCCAAGCCCGTCGACTTGCCCGGTTAAGCCTTTGTTCAACACGTCTTCGTAACGGATGCCGCCTTTTGCCGTTTTTCCTTCACGCATTTTCGCCTGCAGCACGACGCGGCGGTAATGCTGGCCGGCCGTCGTTTTGATGTCAAACGGAACGCGCTTGCTCGTCTCATACAGCCAGCGGAACACCCGCTCATGCTCGACGGGGGAAATCATGTCCTCCTCCTTCCCCCTGCCTGTCGGCACAAGGAAAAAGACGCTCCACAGGACGCATTTCAGCTTCTCCACCAGCGCCGCCATCTCGTCAAGCACATGAACGTTGTATCGCGAAATGACGGTGTTGATTTGCACAGGGATATCGAGCTCATGCAAGTAGTGAATCGCACGGATCGTCAAATCAAACGAGCCGCTCACGCCGCGGAAATGGTCGTGAATCTCGGCGTTCGGCCCGTCAAGGCTGAACGCCCAGCGCGACAGGCCGACCTCTTTTGCTTTGCGGATCGCCTCTTTCGTCACGTTCGGCGTCGCGCTTGGCGTCATTGACACGCGCAGCCCTTTATCGATCGCATATTTCGCTAAATCGTACACATCCGGACGCATGAGCGGATCGCCGCCCGTAAAGACGAGCATCGGCTGATCCATCTCGTAAATCTCATCGATCAGTTTTTTCCCTTCCTCAAACGTCAACTCGCGCGGATCGCGATGGTATTGCGCTTCAGCGCGGCAATGAAGGCACTTGAGTTGGCACGCCCGTGTCAACTCCCAAATGACGATAAACGGGTTTTTATTGAAATCGTGCATCCAATTCCCTCCTTGGCCTCCATTGTACCGCAACATTCAGGCGCGTTATGTGATATCGATCACATCCACAGCAAAGCCACAACAGAGGGCGATCGTACCATGGGCGAAGATGACAGCCATCTGAACAGGCGGTATAATATATTGACCCGCCATACGCCCAAAAAGTAAAGGAGTGGATGAAAATGAATAAAGTCTTTCGTTTGCGCGTAGAAGATCTAGAACAGGAAAAAGAGAAGGCGGTCAAACAAGCCGAAAAACAAAAAGCCATCGAAATCGCGAAAAACTTGCTTGACGTTCTGCCTATTCACGAAGTCGCGAAACGAACGGGGCTGACCGTCGCCGAAGTAGCGGACCTGGCGAAGGAAATGGACCAAAATCAACCCCCAGTCCAATGACGCAAAAGAGCCGAGGCCGTACGGTTCTTTTTTTTCGCACTGTTGCCGTTTCATAAAATTCAAGGTCATCATCAAAAGGTGCACTTGACCTTTTATTGACAGTTATTGTACAGGCGAAATCATTTTTCACTTGCGTATCATGAGCGTCTTCCTGCATCAAGTGCATTTTATGGTGAAAAGCCGGGAAAAAGAACCATTTCGTGGTCAAGGATGGCTCTTCTGATTGAAAAAAAGTATATGCTGTGTCTCCTTCGGCCACAATTCCCCCTTCACCGGTACTCTCCCTCCGTATTGACATTGCGCCATACGGTTTCATCCGCGGCAAGCTGTTGGGCGTCAACATAGCGGACGCGGGCGCCGTCAATAAGCGAGATCATCCGCCGTTCGCCGGCGTCAAGCAGCTCGGCGATCACGGAACGAAGCCGACGATGGTATAGAGCGACCAATGGCTCTGGGCGGCCGCCATGGAGTGGAACGATGGCGTCAAACGTCGGATCGATATAGGAAGCAAGCCGCTCCGCCACTTCCCGCCGCATGTACGGCATGTCGCACGGCAGGACGAACACCCAGTCGGCTCGGCTCTGTTCCATGACGGTGTAAAGGCCGGCCAGCGGCCCACAGCCGCGGCAGCGCTCCACATCGAGCAGCACCGGGATGTCCGTTTGCCGGCGGAATTCATCGATAAGCGACGGGTGGCTGACGATGTACAATTCATCGGCGACGGATCGCAGCGCCGCGACGGACCAAGTGAAAAACGGAGCTCCTTCGTGCAACGCAAACGCCTTCGGCCGCCCAAACCGGCGCGACTGGCCGCCGGCGAGCACCGCTCCGGCAATCGTTTGTTTCATCATGCTTCCCCTTTCCGGACATCCATCGTTTGTTTTTACCGTACCATACCAACCGGCGAAAAAAAAAGATTTCCGCCTGCAGACGGAAATCCCAATGGAGCGGATGATTTATTTTTTGCCGATGGCCACCCGCCATACGTCCGGCCCTTCCTCTAAGTACTCCCATGTAAACTGATCCGGACGCTCCATCATGAATTGGTATTGCAGCGGACGCGGGTCATGGTCATTCGTCAGCTCCATCACTTCCCCCGGCTTCAAACTGTCAAACAGCCGAAAAATTGCCGGATGGCGGTCGCGCGGCGGATAGTCCGGGGCGTGGATTTTGGCGGCAAATTGGTTCATAACATTGGCCTCCTTTGTAGTATAATGAATTATATACTTTATCATAACCGCTTGAACCTTGGGGGGTAGTGACGAGCGTCACAGCCCGAAGGTGAACATGTTCAATCCCCATGAAAGGAGAAATGGCGGTTGGAAGAGCTTGTTGGCTTTTGCGCGCAATGCGGCAAGCCGATCCATTGTCTGCATGGGTTTTTAAACGGCGTCGTCAGCCGAGAAACAGAGACGTTGTACTGCTTTCCATGCCATGACAAGCAAAAGGAAACCGAACACACCACACCGGACAAATGCCACAAGTGATTGAAAACGTTCACAAATGAAAGGGGGGCTGACCCAAAAATCCACTAACAAGTGGACTTTTGGAGCCAGCTCTTTCTTTTTTAAATCGTACATTGATCATGAACGATTCCGATTAAATCCCTTGTTTCTCCTTATTATTAAAGAAAGGAAGTTCGATTTTCTTAAAAACAATGTCGCTGCCGGGATTAACATGACCGTACGGGCTAAAACGCACTCCTTTTCCTGGACGGATACAAAGCGACAATGACACAAAACGTTATTTTCAAATTTCTACGAATCATTTATAATATGAATGGGGAACGATTGTCCTCATTTGTTCTGCGCTACAATCCCATCCCTTTCCTCAACCACTTACTCTACACGCTCGTTTCCCCAGTCCTCAAAAGAAAGGAGCGATTCATCATCACTCGCTTTTCCAGGGCTGCTATATATCTTATTAGAAGGGAGGATTTTCCTTGGAAGAGATATTGAAACAAATTTTGGACAAGCTCCAAATTATCGAACATGAAGTAAGCGACGTCAAAACAAACATGGCAACGAAACAGGAGCTCGAAGAAGTGAAGCAAAACTTCTCAACAGAGCTTGAGGATATTAAAGCCAACATGGCAACGAAACAAGAGCTTGAAGAAGTGAAGCATAGTTTCACAAAAGAGTTCGAAGATATTAGAACCAACATGGCCACTAAACAAGAACTCGAAGAAGTGAAGCATAGTTTCACAAAAGAGATCGAAGACATTAAAGCCAACATGGCTACCAAGCAAGAACTTGAAGACATCAAAGCCAACATGGCTACCAAGCAAGAACTTGAAGACATCAAAGCCAACATGGCTACCAAACAGGAGCTTGAGGACATCAAAGCCAACATGGCTACCAAGCAGGAGCTTGAAGACATCAAAGCCAACATGGCTACCAAGCAGGAGCTTGAAGACATCAAAGCCAACATGGCTACCAAGCAGGAGCTTGAAGACATCAAAGCCAACATGGCTACCAAGCAGGAGCTTGAGGACATCAAAGCCAACATGGCTACCAAGCAGGAGCTTGAGGACATCAAAGCCAACATGGCTACCAAACAGGAGCTTGAGGACGTAAAGAACAACCTAATGAAAGAATTAGATCATGTCAAAGCCAATATGGTCACGAAGCAAGAGTTTGTTTTCGTCCAACAAGCAGTGCTTGAAACAAATGAAATCGTTAAGAAAATAGAACAAAACATGGAAAAGCACGAACGGATTTTAGATCTTCTTTCTAGGCGTTCGATTGAACAAGAAGCGGCAATTTCCAGCATTCGTCTTATTAAGGCACCATAAGCAAGGAGAGAGCATCCCTCCCTACCTTTCTTAGGTGTGGCCGCCTTTTATAGTAAGGAAGAAACGTCTCCATCGGAATGCGCTTGGCGATTTCGTAAACTACATGAGCCATATGATCCAATGGAATGATATCGCTTGGCAACGTGAGGTGATCCACGGTACACTCTTCAAAAATATGATGATGTGTCATAAAAGAATCGCTCCTTTTTCGGTGATAGTGGTTTATGGTGACTCTATTCTGCCAGAAAACGAACGATTCTCTTCTATATTTCGTGTAAAAACGGGCTAATCCCAAAACGCATTCGCGTTTTGGGTCAGCCCCGTTTTGGTTATTCTTCCTCCGCCAAATTCGCCACCGGCAGCTCTTCCCCTTCGCCGTGCGTTGGCTTGCGCAAATGGAACAGCACCTTGATGGCGAAAACAAGCAACGCGACGACGCCGATCAAAAAGATCGTATCCGGAACAAAGCGGACAAGCAGCAAGTTTTGGACGATATCTTGTTGTAAGAACGAAGGTGAACGCGACGCCCAATAGCCATTGACAAACGCTTCCTTAATTTGCAAAATCCCGACCGGAAGCAGCGTGATGGCGATCATGCCGGCCAATCCAATGTTTAACATCCAGCATGAGAACTTCAGCCATTTGTCATTCCACGCCTCTGGTTTGACAATGTTGCGCAGCGAGTAAAGGAGCACGGCGATCGCAAACATGCCATACACGCCCATCATCGCCGCATGGCCGTGGGTCGGCGTTAAAAACTGCCCGTGTTCAAAGTAGCTGACCGCCGGCAAGTTGATGAGGAAACCGAACACGCCAGCGCCGACCAAATTCCAAATGGCGGTTGAAATCAAGAACCAGAATGTGGCCTTGTACGGGAAGTTGACCCCGCCGTCGCGCATCATTTTGTACTGCTCATACGCTTCCAAAATAAGGAGCGTGAGCGGAATCACTTCGAGCGCCGAGAACACCGCGCCAAGGGCGATCCAAATTTCCGGTGAACCGTTGTAGTAATAGTGGTGGCCGATGCCGATCACACCGCTCCCTAGTAAAATCGTAAATTGAAAATAGAGAGCCCGGACCGTCGATTTTTTCGTTACGAGCCGCAATTGAACGAGCAAGAACCCGATGACAACAACGGCGAACACTTCAAAAATGCCTTCCACCCACAAGTGGATGATCCACCAGCGCCAGAAGTCAGCCATCGTAAAGTTCGTATCCGGCTCGATAAAGAACGCGAAGATGTAAAAGAACGGAACGGCGATGGCCGAATAAAACAGCAAGTGGATGAGCCCGCCTTTGTCGCTTTCTTGCTTCAGCCCGCGTTTGACGCCGCGGAAGACGATGACCAGCCAAAGCAGCATGCCCACGACTAAAATGATTTGCCAAACGCGGCCTAGCTCAATGTATTCCCAACCTTGGTGGCCAAACAGGAACCATTCGTTTCCTAAATAGCCGTTGACGCCGAGCCATTGGCCGATCATGCTGCCGGCGACAAGGACGACAAGCGCCCAAAAGAGCAGATCGACGAGCAGCCCTTGCTTTTTCGGCTCTTGCCCGCCGACAAGCGGGGCGATGAAAATCCCCATACCAAGCCAAGCGGTGGCAATCCAAAAAATCGCCAGCTGCAAATGATACCCTTTGGCGATGTTAAACGGCAATAGGTCATGGATCCATTTGATGCCAAAGAAGCTGTCCGGTTCCGTATAGTAGTGGGCGAGCAGCGCCCCGAACATCGTTTGGACGAAAAAGAGCGCCGATACAACGACGAAATATTTGCCCGCTTTCACTTGCGACGGAGTCAGCGGCTGCCGCCGCAAATCGATGACTGGAAACTTCCCTTCTGCATACGCTTCTTGCATGCTTAACTGATAGCGGTGGAACACATACAAAATGATCCCGATGAACAAAATCAAAATCGTGACGCTCGCGCCGCTCCACCATACCGCGGAAAACGACATCGTATTGCCGGCGTCCTCATAGTACGGCCAGTTGTTCGTATAGGTGATGTGGTCGCCAAGTCTTGGCGTGCTTGACAGCCAAGCGGTCCAGAAGAAAAAGTCGGCAATTTGCTTGATTTGGTCGCCGTCCGCGACCCAAGCACGGCCTGATTTTGGCATGTCGCTTTCTTTGATCAATCCTTTTTTCAATCCCCAACCATCGCCATTGGTGAACACGTCGCGGTAATAGTCGCGCACTTTTTCCAACCCGTATACTTGCGCATCTGTCAGGACGAGAACATCCGTAACCGGGTTGTAGCGATTTTTTCGCATTTCCTTGATGACTTGTTCGCGGATGATCGTTTTCTCATCGGCGGTTAAATCGGCAAACGGTTTGTGATACCGCTCTTTTGCTTTGTAATCTTGCATGCCTTCCGTATAAATTTTCAACGCTTCCGCCGTATAGTCCGGCCCCATATACGACCCATGCCCAAGCACGGTTCCGTAATCCATCAGCCCGTATTTTTGGAAGACGGCCTGCCCGCCGATGATCGTTTCTTTCGTCATCAACACTTGGCCGTCTTCACTGCGCACTTCCTTCGGCCTCGGCGCCATTTCTTTAAAAATCCAATATCCGCCGACAAGCAGGACGGTAAAGCTGATCACAATAGTGAAAATGAGAATCGATTTGAGAAAACTGTTGGTCGTTTGCCGCCCCGGCCGCATGTTGGGGCGAACGGATCGATGAACTTCCATATGAGCCAACCTCCTTCTCGTTTGTTCGCCCCCATTGTAGCGCGCTGATCGTTCGGCGGTTTGTGAGCCGGGGCAAATGTCCGTTATGATTTATATCACAGCTTTATGGCGTGAGAATGTATACAATGAAGGCAGAAAAGGCCAAACGGCGCGGATGTTCAAAAAGAGAAAAGCATCGATGCTCTGTTGACAGCCGCCACACTTTTGTCACATTTCCAAAGGAGAGAACGCCATGGCGAACCATTGGATGAAAGACCGCTTAAAAGCTGTTCCGTTGTTTCGTGAACTGTCCGATTACGAGCTTGATTCGCTGGTTGCCATTTCCCACGTGCGCGTTTACAAGCCGCGGACGTTTGTCTTTATGCAAGGCGACCCGCTCGAGCGAGTCTATTTCATTCATTCCGGCACGGTAAAAATTTATAAAACGGACTTCAGCGGGAAAGAACAAATCGTTTCGATTTTGCAGACGGGAGAAATGTTTCCGCATGCCGGCTTTTTCTTAAAAGGCACCTATCCGGCCCACGCCGAAGTGGTCGAGGAAGCGACATTGATCGCGATCCCGATCCACGATTTCGAACAAGTGCTGATGGCGAGCCCTGAACTTTGCATAAAACTGTTTCGCGTCATGGGCGAAAAAATCGTCGACTTGCAAAACCGGCTCGAAGCGCAAGTGCTCCATAATACGTACGAACAAATCGTGTTGCTTTTGTTGCGGCTGACGCGCACGAACGCCGTCAAACAAGGGAAGTGGCACCGTCTCACCGCCCATGTGACAAACCGCGAGCTGGCCAACATGATCGGCACCGCCCGGGAAACGGTGAGCCGCACGTTGAGCCAACTGAAACGGAAAGGGCTGATTGACGTCGACGAACACGGCTTTTATTTGATTGACCGCGAAGGGCTCGAACAAGAAATCTTTTTCTAACTCCTTTTTCCCCATCGTCCGGCACCGGTCGGGATGCGCAATGGAGCTGATGGGGTTTCCTTTCAAACATTTCGGCAAGCCCATCTTTCTGGAACATGCTATTCCGCCCTTTCAAACGAAAACGAAACCTTTTTTCCAAAGTGGAATATGTCATGTTTCGGCCGAAAGATGTGAGCTATATCACAACATTCCACAGTGAAAATGATTATCATGATAGTCAAAAAGGAGGGAAAGCGCATGGGTGTGACGATTGAACTCGATGTGCGCGAAGATTTGCGGCAGAAACGTGAGCCGTTTGAAAAAATTATGAACGCCATCAAGCCGCTGCAGCCGGGCGATACGTTCATTTTACACGCCCCGTTCAAGCCGCTGCCGTTGTTTCCGATTATGAAAGCGAAAGGATTTACGTACGAGGCCGAACAAATCGAGAAAAAACATTGGAGAGTAACGTTTGTCAAACAGGGGGGATGACCGATGATCCTCGATAACCGCGGACTCGAGCCGCCGCAGCCAATGATGCGGACGCTCGCTGCCCTCGCTAAGCTGAATCCTGGGGAGACGCTGACGATCATTAACGATCGCCGCCCGATGTTTTTGTACGAGCAGCTTGACGAGCTTGGCTACCGGCACGAGACGGTCGCACGCGAAGACGGCAGTTTTGAAATCCGCATTACGAAAGGATGAGCAACGTGTTTCCTACTCGCACGGGGACGGAAACAGACGTCCGTCTTCCGTTCTCGTTTATCATGTTCGCCGTGTTGGCGTTCGCCGCGTCGCAGCTTATGTTGCTTGGAGCGATTCCCTCACTTAGCAGCGGCGCGTTCCGGCTGCCGTTCGTGTGGGCGGCGGCCCACCTGGCGTTGCTTGGCTTTGCATTGATGACGGCCATGGGGGCGATGTACCAGCTCGTTCCGGTCGCCTTTTTGACGCCGATTTGGAGCGAGCGGCTCGGTTTTTGGCAGTTTGCGATCACCGCTCTCGGCATCGTCGCCTTTGCCGCCAGTTTAGCGTTTACGCCAAACCAGGCGTTTCTCCCTGGCTTGCTTCTGCTGTTCGGCATCGTGCTGTTTGTCTGGCAAATGGCGATGACATTAAAACAACAAAAAAACAAAACGATCATGACGCTGTTTGTCGCGACTTCCTTGTTGTTTTTGCTGCTGACGGGCGCCGCCGGAGGGCTGCTTGCCTTTCACTTTTTCGCCGCCACAGGCGCCAACAGTCATGAAACGGTGTTCGGCTTGCATGTGCTGTTCGGGCTGTGCGGCTGGTTCACACTGCTCATCATAGGCTTTTCGTACAAAATGGCGCCGATGTTCTCGCTCGCCCACGGCTTTTCGCTGCGGCCGGCGCGTTACGTCTATGCGCTGTACATCAGCGGGATTGCGGTGGCGTTCGCCAGCTTATTCTTGCGAAGCCACGCATGGCTTGCAGCCGGTGCAGCCTTGCTCATGAGCGGATTCATTGTTTTCGCCTGGCATATCCGCGCCATTTTGCAAAAGCGGATGAAAAAAACGCTTGACCGCCCGTTCCGCTTTTCGCTTTCGGCCATCGTCATCGGTCTTGGACTGCACGTTGCCGCCTTTGTCGCCATCGTCGTCGGCAGCGGACGGCTGCTTGGCATCATTGTTTATCTATTCATTGTCGGCTGGATTCTCTTCAGCATCGTCGGCTATTTGTTCAAAATCGTGCCGTTTTTATGGTGGACGCATCGCTACAGCGAAAAAGTCGGCCAACAAAACGTGCCGACGTTAAAACAAATGATGAATGAGCGAGCCGTCACCGTCCAATGCCGCCTATGGCTCATCGCCCTCGCGCTGGCGGCCGTTGCGCTTGCTGTCGCGAGCGTGCCGCTGTTCGCCATCACTCAAGTGCTGTTGGCTGGATTAAGCGTTGCCTTTGCCGGAACGATTTTAACGGTCTTCCGAAAATAAGCGAATGAGGAGGAAAAGAACGATGGATGTCCGCGAACTTGCCATTCAACAGCTGAAAACGGTCCTTGATCCGGAGCTCGGCATTAACGTCGTCGATTTAGGGTTGATTTATGACTTAAAAATCGAAGATGGGCATATCAATGTCCTGATGACGCTCACGACCCCCGGCTGCCCGCTTCACGACTCGATCGCCGGCGGCGTCAAACGGGCGCTTGAGCACATTGACGGCATCCGTGACGTGCGCGTCCAAGTGACATGGAACCCGCCATGGACGCCGGAGCGAATGAGCGAAGAAGCGCTCCGGCAGCTTGGGCATTTTTCTTGAAACACTCCACTTTTTCCATCCCCTTTTCGCCGTTCGCCCGTGTTGGGCGGGCGGTTGTTTCATTGTTCTGCAACTGCTGAACACTCCCCGCCCTTTATTTTTGTATCATAATAGAAAAAACGAGAGCCATCGCTTGGCTATTTAAAGGAAAAACGAATCGAGGCCGCGAATCATATACCAAGAGGTGAGAGCGATGTTTGCCAAAATCGACGAGCTGAAACAACGGTTGGATGCGTTGCGCCCTTTGCCTCCAGGGTTGGTGAAAAACTTGCGGGAATCATTTCGGATCGAATGGACGTACCATTCGAACGCCATCGAAGGCAATACGTTAACCTTGCTGGAAACAAAGCTAGTCATAGAAGAAGGGATTACCATTGGCGGGAAACGGCTTAAGGAACATTTGGAAGCTATTAACCATGCGGAGGCGATTGACTTTATTGAAGAGTTAGTCGCAAACAAAGAACATTTGACTGAGCACGTGTTGAAACAGGTCCATTATTTAGTATTAAAGAGCATTGACAATGAAAATGCCGGGAAATATCGAACATACAATGTGCGCATTTCCGGCAGCTCGTACACCCCCCCTCACTTTTTGCATATACAAGATGAAATGAATCAATTGTTTTCTTGGTATGAAACGAATCAACATGCTCTTCATCCAATCGAACTGGCGGCTCGTTTCCATTTTCAGCTCGTATACATTCATCCATTTGCTGACGGAAACGGACGAACCGCCCGCTTAATGATGAATTTCATTTTAATGCAGCATGGCTATCCGCCCGCTATTGTGAAAGCAAACCCGGAACAGCGCCGGAAGTATTACGAAGCGTTGGAAAAAGCGAGCGTCAAAGGTGAGGTCACTCCGTTCATTCAACTGATCGCCGCATGTGTCGAAGAAAGCTTGCGCCATTACTTGTACGCTTTAGGGATGGAGGATTAACAACAGAGCGCAAACAAAACGACACGGAACAACGGGCATTTCCGTGTCGTTTGTTTTTCTCCTCCATGAGACCCGCCTCCGGTTGGCGTTTGATCGGCTATTCAAGCAACACGTTCCACAACCATGCCATCAAAGGAACGATGACAAAAAAGGCGAAGGCGATGTATCCGACATATCGAATCCACCGGGGAAATCCTCGCCAATCGAGGGCTTCCCGCTTCATCGCCCCTCCCGCAGCGATCCGATCCAACTCTTCGGTCGGCGAAAACACCCGGTCGTCCACCCGTTGAACCTCTTCTATCCGTTGCGTTTCATGCCTCTCTTCTTCTCGAGAGCCCTTCATGCCGCCCCTCTTCCCCACGATTTTCATGAGCAGGCCAAAACGATGTTTCCATCCAACAGCCGCTATCCCCAAATGTTCAACCTGATCAGCTGTGATGTTTTCCTCTTCATTATACCATCTCCCATCGTCAGAAGACATCCATATTTTCCACTTATTTCATGAGAGAGGGCAAATGCACTCCTTCTAAGTTGGACGATGCATCGAAACGGTCTGTTCCTCGCTGCCCGCAGCCCCGTCTCATTCCTTCACCCGCAGCAGGCGCATGCTGTTGAGTGTCACTAGCAGCGTCGCGCCCATATCGGCGAACACCGCGAGCCAAAGGGTGAGCCAGCCCGGGACGGCGGCCACGAGTGCCAGCACTTTAAGCCCTAAGGCGACGGCGATGTTTTGCCGGATGACGGCAAGCGTTCGGCGCCCAAGGTGGACGGTGTACGGCAGCTGGCGCAAATCGTCGGCCATGAGCACAACATCGGCTGTTTCCAAGGCGGCATCCGTCCCCGCCCCGCCCATCGCCACACCAATATCGGCCGCGGCCAAGGCAGGGGCGTCATTCACCCCGTCGCCGACCATGGCGGTCATGCCGCAACGTTCTTTCAGCTCGCGGATCGCCGCCAGCTTCTGTTCCGGAAGGAGCTCGGCGCGAATATCGGATACGCCCGCTTGACGGCCGATGGCCTGTGCGGTTTGCTCGTGGTCGCCCGTCACCATCACCACTTCCGCCACCCCAAGGCGCCGCAGCGCGGCAACCGTTTCCGGGGCGGACGGCCGCAGTTGATCGGCCGCGGCGACAAGCCCCAACAGCCGATCGGCCGTGCCGACGGCCATCACGGTTTTTCCTTCGTCCCGAAAGGCAGAGATTTGCTTTTCCGCTTCATCGGGCAACTTCCCGATCCAACTGGTAAACAAAGCGGGGCTGCCGATATAGTACGTGTTCCCCGCAATCACCGCCTTCACTCCTTGGCCGGTGAGCGATTGAAACTCCTCGACGGCCACATCAAGAAACGGTGCTCCCTCTTCTTCCGCTTTGCGGACGATGGCAGAAGCCAAAGGGTGCTGCGACCGTTTTTCGATGGCGGCGGCGATGGCCAACAGCTGCTCACGTGTTCCTTCATACACGACGACATCGGTCACGGCTGGTTTCCCTTTCGTCAACGTCCCGGTTTTATCAAAGGCAACGGCACGCAGCCGGCCGATTTGTTCGAGATGCACGCCGCCTTTGATGAGCACGCCGCGCCGAGCCGCGTTTCCGATGGCCGTCACAATCGCCACCGGGGTGGAGATGACGAGCGCGCACGGGCAGCCGATGACAAGAACGGCAAGACCGCGGTAAATCCAATCAAGCCACTCCCCGCCCATCACGAGCGGCGGAACGATGGCGATCAGAAGCGCGGTCACGATAATAAACGGCGTATAATAGCGAGCAAACCGGTCGACGAACGCTTGCGACGGCGCCCGCTCCGCTTGCGCCTCTTCTACAAGATCAATCATTTTCGCCAATGTCGTTTCATCCGCCCGCTTTGTCACTTCAACTTCGAGGAATCCTTCTCCATTCAGCGTCCCGGCAAACACTGCATCCCCCACTGCTTTTTCCACCGGCAGACTTTCGCCGGTGATCGCCGCTTCATTCACTGTGGAGGCGCCGCTTATGACAATGCCGTCCAAAGCGATTTTTCCACCCGGCTTGACGATCATGACATCCCCGACGCGAACGTCTTCGACCGGAACGGTCACCTCCTCCGCACCGCGCCGAATCGTCGCTGCAGCGGGCGCCATCTCCATCAACGAGGCGATCGACCGCCGTGCTCGATCCATCGAGTAGCTCTCGAGCGCTTCGCTGATGGCAAATAAAATGACAACGACTGCTCCCTCTTGCCATTCGCCGATCGCCGCCGCACCGAGAATAGCGATCGTCATTAATGTTTTCATATCAAACTGCCAGCGGGCCAGATTCCGGAGCCCCGTCCAGAACAGGGAGTAGCCGCCGATCACGATCGCCGCCAAATACATCGCAATCGCCAGCATCCCCTTGTCCGCCGCATCGGCCGCAATGCCAATCAGAAGCAATACAGCAGAGACAAGGACGTTCCTGTTCTCTTTCTTCTTCCAAAACGGCTCCCGCCGGATGGTGCGCTCGCGTTCTTCACGAATTTTCAGGCGTTCAAACGCTCCCGCTTGTTCAAGCTCATCAATCGTCGCCTCGCCCCAAACGGTGAGCTTGGCGGCGCCGAAATTCACTTTCGCCTCTTTCACGCCGGGCAAGGATTTCACGTTTTGCTCAAACTTAGCTGCGCAGTTTGTGCACGTCAGTCCTTGCACGCGGTATGTTTTGGCCTCGAGCCGATCTAATGTTTGTTCATTCCCCACGGCCGTCCCCCTCTTTCCGATGGGCGAGCGCGACAAGCAGCAGCTCGCGAATATGGTCGTCATCCAGTGAATAAAAGGCGAGTTTTCCCTCTTTCCGATATTTCACGATGCCTTGTTTGTACAAGATGCGCAAATGATGCGATGTCGTCGCCACCGTCGCACCAATGACGTTCGCTAGGTCACAGACGCACAACTCCTCTTCACCGCAAAGCGCATACACGATCTTCGCCCGATTTTCGTCGGCAAGCGCCTTGAAAAACGGCACGATCGCGGCAATGTTTTCATCACGAAGCCGCCTCTGAACCCGCTCGACCTTCTCTTCGTCATAACAGTAAACGTCGCACACATCATGACGGTGCATTCCTTCTCGCTCCTTGTCAATATTCAAATATTCGTTTGAATATAGAATAGCATATCTCCCCCTTATATTCAAATATTCATTTGAACAAAAAATGTGCTCAAACGAAAAATCCGCCTTTTTTGTTTTTAAAAGGCGGATTCCCTCTTGTGAAGCACGCTTTAGCTGACCACAAACATGTTCGTTTCCTCATTGCCGATTTTGCTTACACATGCTCGCGAAACCAGCGCACCGTCTCCAAAAACGCTTCACGCGTCACTTTATGGCCGGCGTGCGGGTCAGCGATGAATTGCAGCCGGTCTTCGTTTCCTTCATAAAGTGGTTTAATTTGCTTGTAAAACTCATATGTATAAGCATACGGGACGACTTGGTCGGCTTTCCCGTGCCAGATGAACAGCGGCCGGCCGTCGAGTTTTTCCGGCTGCTTGGATAAATCGTAGCGGGCGAGCTTTTCTTTTTCGAGCGCAAGCAGCGTCGGCGGCAGTGGAATGTCGATTTGGCGCCGCTTTCCTTCTTCAATCATCTCATCAAAAAAGGCGCTGTAGTTCGGGCAGCCCATGAGCGCCACCGCCGCCCTCACCCACGGATAGACGGCGAGCGCGCCGAACGTGACGATTCCGCCCATCGATGTCCCAGCGAGCCCAATCCGTTCTCGGTCAGCCAGCCCGCGGCTTACAAGGTCGTTTTTCATCTCCTCGATTTCGGTGATCGTGCGCACAACAATGTCCCAAAACGACAGCTGCAATTTCCGTTCGCTCAAGCCTTCGTCCCGTTCACCGTGAAACAGCGCGTCGGGAAGCACAGCGCGGTAGCCCGCCTCGGCGAGCAAGTAGCCGAAATGCAAATTATGTTCTTTGGCGCTCGTAAAGCCGTGGATAAAGAAAATCAGCGGCAGCCGTTCGTCCCGCTTTTCCGGCTTGACAACGTGAAGAACCGGCACGCCGGCCAACTGTTCCTGTTCAATGATCACCATGGTTGCACAAACCCCTTTTCTTTTTCCATCGCTGTATAGTTTACCATATGGACAGCGATTTTGGAAAAGAGTTACACTATGTAGTGTAAAGAATAACGAGGGCAAAGGAGTCGGACATGAAGCCGTATTTAATCGCGTTGGATTTGGATGGAACGTTGCTCAAAGGGGATAAAACGATTTCTCCATTTACCAAAGACGTCATCCGCCGCGCCATCGACACCGGCCATTTTGTTGTCATCGCCACCGGCCGCCCGTACCGGGCAAGCTCCATGTACTACGAAGAACTTGGCCTTGCAACGCCGATCGTCAATTTCAACGGCGCGTTTGTCCACCATCCGCGCCAGCCGTCGTGGGGCATGCACCATTACCCGCTGCCGCTTGCGATCGTCAAAGACATTGTTGAAATCAGCGAATCCTATGGAATCAAGAATATGATGGCCGAAGTGTTAGACGATGTCTATTTCCACCAACATGACGAGGTGTTGCTTGACATCGTCCGCCTTGGCAACCCGACCGTGGAAATCGGTGATTTGCGCCGCTCGCTCGGCAAAGATCCGACGAGCGTGCTCGTGTACACGGACGATGATCATATCGAGCGGATTCAATCACACTTAGCGAATGTATACGCCAACGTCATCCACCAACGGCGCTGGAGCGAACCGTGGCATGTCATTGAAATCATCCGCCATGGCGTCCATAAGGCTGCAGGCTTAAAACAAGTCGCCGACTATTTTGGCATCCCAAGGGAGCGCGTCATTGCTTTTGGCGATGAAGACAACGACCTCGAGATGATCGACTGGGCCGGTCTCGGTGTTGCGATGGGCAACGCCATCGAACCGTTGAAAACCATTGCCGACGATGTGGCAAAAACCAATGAAGAAGACGGCGTCGGTGTATATTTGCAGGATTTGCTTCGTTTGTAGTTTCCATCGCGGCGGCTTCCGAGCCGCCTTTTTTGGCGCCGTCCATTAAGATGGATGAAAAAGCGCGTTTCTCCAAAATGTTCATGAACAGAAAAAAGAACTGTTTCGATGCTGCTCCGTTGGCGAACGCTTTGCTGGAGCGTTTTCCGCGTTCCATCACCAGCCTTATCTGCTTCCTACAATCTAAACGCTGGCTGATGCTTCTCTTTTCGCCTTGCTCCAACCGCCTTGCCGCTTTGTAGAGCGACTTGTGTTGTAACGAATTTCCTTACTACTGTTCCCCCCGTGTGGTTACACTATACGTGACGCAACGCGCGTCTTCATATTTTAAAGGGGGAATCCGTCATGGGCAAACGAAACAAATCGAAGCGTTTCGTCCAACAAAGCGTCGATGCGGTTGAACGGCATGACAAGCGAATCCCTTATCATTTAACGTACGCCGAGGCGGAAGCGCGCAAAGCGGAAAAAGCGATGGAAACGTCGCTTGGAGGAGCGTAGCGATGGGCAACCGCCTGTTCCAAGAGGCGCGCAAAGCGGTCGCGCAGGCGAAACAAGCGGCCAATGGCGAAATCGACATGAACGTCGACCGCGCCATTGCCATCGCCAAAAACGCCTTGTCATCTGCCTATGCGCATTCCAACACGGCGGAAAAAGCGCAGTTGCGTCAATTTCAAGCCGAGCTGGACGAGCTCACCCACTAAACGGCTGCGGTTTCCCGCAGCTGTTTCTTTCGCCCGCTCGAGATTTTCCATTGTATTCCGTCCGAAAAACCGCTACACTAAGAGAAGATAATGAATCGCTGTTCACCGGCCAAAATCGTCCGTTCATTCGATGCGGCTATACTATATTCATTTTTGTTCACAAAAAGGGGGACGAACCATGTCCATTCAAATCATCACCGACAGCGGAGCGGATTTGCCGCAGTCGTACATTCGCGAGCATCAAATCGCCTTTTTGCCGCTTGTCGTTCATTGGAACGGCCAAGATTACGAAGACGGCATCACAATCGAGCCGAAGCAAGTATATGACGCCATGCGCCAAGGGCATACGGTGAAAACGGCACAGCCAAGCCCGCTGGCGATGAAGGAACTGTTTTTGCCATACGCCAAAGAAAACCGGCCATGCCTTTACATCGCCTTTTCATCGAAATTATCCGGTACATACCAAACGGCGATGGCCGTGCGCAGCGAACTGCTTGGTGAATATCCGGAATTTCGCCTGACGATCATCGACTCGAAATGCGCCTCTCTTGGCCAAGGGCTCGCCGTCATGAAGGCAGTCGAGCTGGCGAAACAAAACACACCGTACAACTTGCTTTGTGAAACGATCGAGGCGTATTGCCGCCATATGGAACACATTTTCACCGTTGACAACTTGGATTACTTGGCGCGCGGCGGCCGCATCAGCAAAACCGCCGCGGCCTTTGGGGGCTTGCTCAACATCAAGCCGCTTCTCCACGTCGAGGACGGAGCGCTTGTCCCGCTTGAAAAATGGCGCGGGCGGAAAAAAGTGTTGAAACGCATGGTCGAGTTGATGGGTGAACGCGGCGACGATCTGCAAAAGCAAACGATCGGCATCAGCCATGCCGATGACGAAGAAACCGCCTTGGAGCTGAAACAAATGATCGAAGAAACGCACGGCTGCACGCGCTTTTTCCTCTCCGACATCGGCAGCGCCATCGGCGCACACGCCGGACCGGGGACGATTGCCCTCTTTTTTCTGAACAAATATATTGAGATCTGACGCCTTTCCCGCCGGACGAAACACGGGCGCCTGCACAACACAGGCGCCTGTCCTCATCACCGAAGTTGATCAAGAAGGTTGTAGTAGTAGTACGTTTTGGACCGCATCCGGCCATCTGAGAAAATGAGTTGCTGTTCCTCAAACCGATTCAAATAGCGCCGAACCGTTGCTTCCGGCAAACCGGTCAACTCCGCCATCATGTTCGCGGTAAAAATCGGGTGCTGGAACATGACATTGACAACGGTTCGAATATTATGGCTGTTCACAAGCGCACTTGCCTTTTCCAAATCTTCTTCATACAAATCGTTTACTTTTTGAATCAATCGAACATTTTGTTTCGCTTGTAAATGGACGCATTGCAAGAAAAACTGAATCCATTGCGTCCAGTCGCCTTTGTAGCGGGTATCATTCAAATAGCGGTAATACTTGTGCTTATCCCGTTCAAGCACATCGCTGATAAAAAAGTTCGGGTAATCGATGACACCCTTACTATACAAATAGAGCGGAATCAAAATTCTTCCAATCCGACCGTTTCCGTCAAGAAACGGATGAATCGTTTCGAACTGCGCATGAATTATGGCTACTCTCACTAATTCATCATAATCATCGTTCGGTTCATGAATGTATTTCTCTAAATTTGACATATACTCATTGACAAGATGCGGCTCCGAAGGAATGTAAGTGGCGGTTTCAATCGTGCATCCTTCCGGACCGAGGAAATTTTGCACCCTTCGGAATTCCCCTGGCGACCGATGGGATCCGCGTACATCGTTTGACAACAAAATTCGATGCAACTGCTTAAACAACCGAGTCGAAATGGGGATCTCTTTCAGCGCATCCATCCCTGCCACTAATGCTTCATAATAGTTTAATGCTTCTCGCACATCGCTGTTCGCTTTTCTGCTTTGTGCTTCAGTCTCCATCACTTCATCCAATGTCACTTGTGTCCCTTCAATTTTCGTCGACTGCACCGCCTCCTTCAGCATGATCGGCCTGAGCAGAAATCGCGGATGCAGCTTTGAATGCCGCAGCATCGTTTGATACTCCACCATCGCCTTATTCGCTTCGATCAATTCGCGAAGAAAACGCATTTGATTCACGACATCTTCGCTAAGAGGAAGCTTGAAGGGGACAAACGGTTTTCGTTTCATTTTTCATTCCCCTTTACGAACATTTTAGATAAAAAATGATCGTTAAACACCTATATTTACCCTATTACAAACATTTATCTCTATTTTTGTACTTAATTATACCCTGAAGCGAACCATTTGTTAAGAAAAATTCTCAATTTATCTTTCCACAAACTACCTTCCCCTATTTCCATATAGTTCATTTCCATTTACCGCATACTAATGATGGACGATCGAAACAAGGGAGGGCTACCGATGCCAAACACGAGCGACAACGACAAAAAAGCGCGCGACAACCAAGCGAAGCGCCATGAGAAAAACATGATGCGCGAGAAAAACCGCGAAGCCGGGAAGTTCGCGTATTCGAAGAAGACGGATCATTTATAAATCACAACAAAAGCTGCCTATCTTTAAATGTAGGCAGCTTCAGCTATTTTGCCTATTTCACACGGTCTATAAGAATCGTTGTCAATTCCGGAAAAACGGCCAGCACAACGATAAACAGCATCATAATGAGAGCGTAAGGCACTACGCCTTTCACGATCTCGTCAATCGTATTCGTCTTGTCCAGTCCTTTCAAAACAAACAAGTTCAGCCCTACCGGCGGTGTAATAAGAGCTAACTCCATATTGACGACCATAACAACCGCAAACCAAATGGGGTCAAACCCTAAAGCTTTTATAATGGGGTACAAAATAGGCAGTGTAATTACAAGGATCGATATAGTTTCGAGAAAACAACCTAAAATAAGCAACACAATATTCACTAAAACGAAAATGACCCAAGGAGATACTTGTTGTGAAGTGGCAAATTGAGTAATGGTCTGCGGAATTTGCAATATAGTCATGATGTACCCAAGAAGCATAGCTCCGACAATAATCATTAAAATCATTGCATTCGTTTTGACAGTTGATAAGACAATTGTTTTAATATTAGAAGTCGTGAAGTTTTTATATACGAAAATGGAAATCAAAATACTGGCCATAGCCCCAATGGCAGCAGCTTCCGTAGGGGTAAAGATTCCTGTATAGATTCCTCCTATGACAATGATGGGCAGTATAAGTCCCCATATGGCCTTTTTCGACGCTTCGAATCTCTCTACCCATGTCGCTGGCTTTTCCTTTATGTGGCACGTCTTCCATGAAGCATAGATCATGAATATTATCGTTAATAATATTCCTGGGATAATTCCGGCAACAAACAGTTTCCCAATCGATTCTCCTGTCACGGAACCGTATATAATCATCGGCACGCTTGGAGGAATGAGAATGCCTAATGTTCCCCCGGCAGCCAACAGGCCAAGAACTGTTCTTTTATCATATCCCCGCTTCGTCATTTCCGGAAGCGCGACCGCCCCAACAGTCACAGCAGTGGCAACACTCGAACCGGAAATCGCCGCAAAAATAGCACAGCAGAACAATGTGGCAATTGCTAGTCCTCCAGGAAGATGCCGAAACCATTTACTTGCCATTTCATATAAATCGCGCCCAACGCCGCTCACTACTAAAACTTGGCTCATCAAAACGTACATCGGCAAGGCGGTCAATGTAAAATCATCCAATGATTTGTAAGAAATGATCGGAATTTGTGAAAAAGAAAACGTCCCGCCATTGAACAGATACATGCCGCCAACTGCCAATAAGCCGAGCGCAAACGCGACAGGCAGTCCGATCAATAGCAGTACAGCCATTCCACCAAGGAAAAACGCCGCATTCATAAATGCCCATCCCCCTTTTGCGCTTCTCCGTCTACGATTTGCAATATAAAAGCAATACAAAGAAGTAAACCGCCAATCGGGAGAAACATTTCTGGAAGATACATAGGAATCCTCAATAATGATGATGAAGTTGTCCCTAGTTGATATGTGTTGACAACATGTTCGACACTGTAAATCGTAAAAATAAGACTGAAAATGAATCCACATACATTCGAGGCATACGCCAATATTTTTTGCACCTTGCTCGGCACAAGATTGATTAGTAAATCAACTGTAATATGGGAATATGTTCTCAACGTATAGGCAGAACCGAGAAAACAGCTCCCAATAATGGCGTATATGCATAATTCCGTAGCCCAAGTAGTCGGACGGTTAAACACCGACCTAGCGATAACGTCAAACGTTGTCATGCCTGTGGTTAATATGATCAATATTCCCGCTATCGCCCCGCCTGCTTGGATCAAACGATCTAAGAAATGATATAACCTCCTCATCCTTGACCTCCTTAACCAATAAGGGAGGGAGCTTTCCCTCCCCCGTCTCCTCCTACTTACTGGATGTTTTCCACCATATCAAGCAGCTCCTTGCCTAAATCCCCAGCTCGCTCAATATATACTTCCCTTGCCGGTTGGGCAGCCTTTTTCCATTTTGGAAGATCCGATTCGGGAACAACGTACACTTCCATCCCTTTTTCTGCTAATTCTTTGGCCGTTCGTTCATCTTCCTCTTTCGCTTTCGCCCTAATCCATTGCTCCGTTTGCTGTGCAGTCTCCGTTAAGAGATTTTTTGTTTTTTCAGGAAGCCGATCCCAAAAGTTTTTATTGACCGCAAGGATGAACTCCAAGTAGGAATAATTGTTTATCGTTAAATACTTAGCGACCTCATCGTAATGCCGTTGAAGCATCGCTGTCGTCCCTGATGTCGCTCCATCAATTGTTTTTCTTTGCAGCGCTGTATAGACTTCCCCTGCTCCCAAAAATACCGGCGATGCCCCATAAGCCTTGATCATTTCGGATGGAATGTCGCCAATGCTGCGTATTTTCAATCCTTTAAAGTCTTCAGGTGACTTAAGCGGTCTGACGTTGTTGGCAAACTGTGCATAGCCATAATCGGCATACATGAGAACTTTTACCCCTTTTTCCTCCATCGCCTTGTTCAACTTTTCTCTCAACTCTCCGGACAGCGCTTTACCAGCTGTTTCATGGTTAGGAAAAGCGTATGGGACATCAAAAATCCCCATTGCGGGAACTGTAGAAGCCCACAGTGTTGAGGAGTTGACCCCCATCTCCACCCCTCCGGTTAGTATGGCTTGATTCATCTCTTTATCACTCAACAATTGCCCAGCAGGATATACTTGAATCTTCACCTTGCCTCCTGATTTTTCTGTCACCGTTTTGGCGAAATTTTCGACGCCAATGGAAATATGATGATCTTGCGGAAGATTGTAAGCCAGCCTGATGGTGACAGGTTCATATCCATTTTCCTCACCTTTATTCGGTTGTGGTTCCGCTGTGGAAGAACTTTTGCCGCATGCGCTTAACAGAATGGAAGCAGTCAATAAAGCTCCCACAAACAACGCTCGTTTTCTCACTTGCACTTCCCCCTTTTTTCTACTTGTCTTATTCTCCCTAATGGTTGATTGGATGTAAGACTAGCAGCGAAGTCAGCCGCCGCCAGCAATTTTTCAAAATCAATGTCTGTTCTAACCCCCATTCGTTCAAGCATATAAACCAAATCTTCGGTTGCTAAATTGCCCGCCGCTCCTGGGGCGAAAGGACATCCCCCTATGCCGCTGACAGACGTTTCAAATATGTTCACACCCGCTTCCAATGCCGCATAAGCATTGGCCAATCCCAGCCCCCTTGTATCATGGAGATGAATCGCAATAGGAATGGATGGCGCCACTTGCATCACTTCAGTGAGCAGTTGTTTGACTTGTTTAGGAGTTGCGATTCCAATCGTATCGGCGATCCCAATCCGATCAACCCCGACTTCCGCCGCGCGTTCCACCAAGGATATAACTTTTGCTGGAGCTACTTCTCCCTCATAAGGACAACCAAAACTTACCGCTATGGAAAAACAGATTTTTATATTCAATGCCTTGCTTTCTTGAACAATCGTTTTGAACTGCGCGAAATTTTCGTCGATGCTCATTCCGATGTTTTTGTAATTGAATGTTTCAGTGGCGGCTGTTACCCAGTTCACCTCAGATACATTTGTTTGCTTCGCCCGCTCGAATCCTTTTTTGTTTGGGATTAACGCCACAAACTCGATTTCACCAAACGTTGCACATTGCTTCATGACTTGCTCAGCATCGGCCATTTGCGGAACTTTTCGAGGATGAACAAAAGAGGTGGCTTCAATTTTCTTCACGTTGGAGTCAACAAGCATTTCGATTAGTCTTTTCTTTTTCTCAGTGGGAACGATAGCCGGTTCGTTTTGCAATCCGTCCCTAGGACCTACATCAATAATCTGGACGTCCGCCAAATTTAAATCACCCCTTCCTTTTTCAATTGTGTGAGTTGGTCATGAGAATAACCGAGCACCCTTACATACACCTCTTCATTGTGCTCTCCCAGCTTCGGTCCGACCCACTTCATTTGCCCTGGAGTGTCAGACAATTTTGGAACAATGCCGGGGAACAGGCACTCCGTCCCGTCCTCTAGTTTTACCGGCAATAACATGCCTCTCTCTTTATACTGAATATCATTCACAATATCTCGAATACTATAAATAGGTCCTGCCGGAACGGATGCTTCATCGAGGGCGTTTAGCACTTCTTCCAACGTGTGCTGTTTCGTCCATGCTTCTATTGCTTGATCAATCAACTCAGCATGTTCTGCTCTTCCTTGGTTGTTAGCGTATTGAGGATGATCAGCAAGGTCACGACGCCCAATTGTTTTCATGAGACGCTGGAATATATTATCGCTGTTTCCCCCGATAACAACATGCTTTCCGTCTTTGCATTCATACGTATTCGATGGCGCCACACCCGGGAGAGTGCTGCCCGTCCTCTCCCTTACAACACCGCTTAACACATACTCTGGCAAAGCCCCTTCCAATAGACTGAACACTGATTCGTAAAGAGCGACGTCAATCAACTGCCCTTTTCTTTCGCTATCTTCTTGTCTGACACGCAACGCCATTAACGTTCCGATCACGGCATACAATCCTGCAACGAGGTCCCCTATGGCGATTCCCACCCTTACCGGGGGGCGGTCTGGATAACCCGTCAAATATCGCAATCCTCCTATCGCTTCAGCCACACTTCCAAATCCAGCCTTATCCCGGTAAGGTCCGGTTTGGCCATACCCGGATATCCTTGTCATAATGATAGATGGGTTTATTTTCTTTAACTCTTCATAACCTAATCCCCATTTTTCGAGCGTTCCCGGTTTAAAGTTTTCCAGCACGACATCAACTTTCGGGATGAGCTCTCTAATGATCTGTTGGCCTGCTGTTTTCCTTAAATTTACTGTAATCGATTTTTTATTTCTGGCTTGTACATACCACCAAATCGAAGAGTGGCCGTACATAATCCGCCAGCTTCTCAGGGGATCTCCCGATACCGGTTCTTCAACTTTAATCACTTCTGCGCCAAATTCAGCCATGATTTTCCCAGCAAACGGCGCCGCTACAAAATTCCCCATTTCCAATACTGTTATGCCTTCTAGAGGCAGTGTCTTGGACACCCTTTTTTCACTTCCTCCCTTGGTAAATGCTTATATAATACTTGTAATCGCTTTCAATATGTTCCTCCATGCATTCCCTTGCTTTGTCTGCATCTCCTCTTTTAATGGCTTCGAATATTTGAATATGTTCTTGAATGGCTGATTTCATCCGCAACATATTTTGTTTTAAGATAGCAATTCTGTACAAACTGTTAATGCCGCGAATTTGTTCGATCATCCTGATTAAAAACGGATTTCGACTAGCTTCTACGATCCCCTCATGGAATTTTGTATTCATCTCGAGAATTTCTTTTAGCCCCAACGGTTGTGCATCTATGCTAATGAGCTGCCTCCTGAGATCTTCAATTTGGTTTTTCGTTATTCTCTGTGCAGCATAATAGGCTGCAAGTGGTTCAAGCACCACCCTACATTCATAAAGATACTGGAAGTTTTCAATGTCAGGGCTGAATACCGCAACCCCTCCCCCCTTATTCACGGTGACAAGTCCTTCTTTTTCGAGCATGCGGATCGCTTCGCGAATAGGACTTCGGCTTACTTGAATTTGTTTTGCTATTTTTTCCTCTACGAGTCTTTCCCCTGGGGCAAATCCTCCTGTAATAATTTCCTCACGTAAATATTCATACACTTGCTTTTTCAACGTTTCTTTTTTCACTATTTGCTGTTTCAACGTTAACCACCTTCATTTTCGTCGACTGTATACAGGACATGCCCAATGCTGAGCCTATTTGCTCTGTTGTCATCATATTTATTAAGCAAGGAGAAAAATTATTACATTGATTTTTATAGCGAAAAAGACCATAACTCAGATATACCGCCTCATCTGACACATAAGTAAAACCGCTCGCTGCTTCGAACTTCTGCTGAAAGGGAAGGGGGCCTGTCTTCTTCCTTGCTTATTGTTGCCTTCCCACCCACCTTTTTCTATAATGAAAGTACATCACACGCCCGGGAGGTTGCTTATGTCCAAAGAAAGTTCGTTTGATATCGTATCCAAAGTCGATTTGTCGGAAGTGGCAAACGCCATCAACATCGCCATGAAAGAAATCAAGACGCGCTACGACTTCAAAGGAAGCAAAAGCGACATTTCGCTCGAGAAAGACGAGCTCGTTCTCATCTCCGACGACGAGTTTAAGCTTGAGCAGCTGAAAGATGTGCTCATCGGCAAGCTCATTAAGCGCGGGGTGGCGACGAAAAACATCCAATACGGCAAAATCGAGCCGGCATCAGGCGGCACGGTGCGCCAGCGCGCCAAGCTTGTCCAAGGGATCGACAAAGAAAACGCGAAAAAAATCACCACGATCATCAAAAACACCGGCTTGAAAGTGAAAAGCCAAGTGCAAGATGACCAAATTCGCGTCAGCGGCAAAAGCAAAGACGACTTGCAAAAGGTGATCGCCGCCATTCGCGAAGCCGATTTGCCGATTGACGTGCAGTTTGTGAACTACCGCTGAAACAGGCAGAAGCGCGCTGCCTGTTTTTTCATAAATAGAAGAGTGATGTTTATAGGGGAGGAAGCAAGTGTGTCTGATTGGGGGATGATCGTTTCGTTTCTTCTCGGTTTTTCCTTCCAATGGGTAGCCAAAAAGTTAGAAAAATGGAACGCAGCCTTATACGGCCGCCTATTCGCTGCATTGATTGGAGCTGTTTGGGCATGGTGTGGTTTTGTTCAAGGCGGATTGCTGCAGTCTGTTTCGATGCTCGGCGCGTTTTGGCTCAGTTACGAAGTCATCCCGCTGCCGAAACGAAACCGCGTGCCAACATATGACATCATTGCCGAACTGCAAGCGAAAGGGGCAAAAGAAATTGTTGTTCCACGCGAAAAAAAGCGAGCGTTGCTTGACATCGGCTTCTCCGCCTTATTCATCGGCATCGCCATTCCTTATTTTTGGATTGGCTCTCCATCTCCCGTTGTGGAGCTGTTTCTCTTATACGGCTTTTTATCGATGGCGGCGGGACTTTTCAAACGCATGGCGCTTTTTCGTTCGCTCCACCTGTTTTATGACCAAAACGATCATGCGCTCTATCTCATCTCTTCCGTTGAGGCGAAGCGATATCCATTGGATCAGTGCGTTGACATCCAAGTGCATACAGCCCCCGATATTTTGCAGCTATTCCATCTGTTTCACTTGTTCTCCCCTCATGCCGACTATACGGTCAACATGGGAAAAACGTGGAAGCTGTCGTTTGACGGGGAACGAGTGTATCTCAATCCTGGATCGCTGGCATCAATGAACATCCTTCCAAAACCGTTGTCTTCGCAGAGAGAGATTCACATCCAGCCGTTTTATCATCCAAGCAATTGGAAGCGGCTGCTTGGAAAAGCGTATTTCTCCGCGGCCGTCAAAGGGGTGGGGGCTTACGCCGCCCTTCTTGCCTTGCTGGCGTATTGGAAAATCGATTCCATCACCATGATCGCCGCCATTCTCTTTTTTTGGACAATCAACCTATTCATTTCTGATCGAGTTTTGAAAATTGCTCTCGATATGAAACCGGTCACGAATCCACCTATCCAGCACATCATTCGGACCATTTGCGCACGGGCCGGCTTGCCCCATCTTGCAGTTTATACAACAGAGTCAAGCGACTACAACGGCTTTGCGGCAGGCCCTTACATCGGTCGATCGCTGATCGCCTTGACATCGGAAACGTTGAAACTTCCGCACGATGCGTTGGCAGGAGTCATCGCCCACGAAGCCGTCCATGTCAAAAAGCGGGACGTTTTAACTGCGCAGCTGTTGCAGTTTGCCTTCATCATGGTGATTTCCTCCATCATCGCCGGCGTGTACGAAGCAGCCGCCCATTGGTTGGAAACACATCGCGCCGCAACGTTTTTGATCGGTTGGACGCTCATCGTTCTATTGTATCCCGCTTTCCGTTCATGGCTTGTGCAGTGGATGGAAGTGCGCGCTGATCATCTCGGAGCGACGCTGCTTGATGGCGGCAACGACCAGATGGCCAACGCCTTAGCCATTCTTTCAAAAAATCAAGACCAAGCCATCGAGCAAGCACATAGCTACCACATCGATGCGAAGGAAAAAGACGATGAGGAGGAAGATGCATTTGCCGAGGACGGTTCTTTCACTTTCGAGAGAGAGGACTGGTTTTCACGCTTTTCCAAATTTCAACTATCCCCCCATCCGCCGATGTATTGGCGCATTCATTCGCTCCGCACGACCGAAACCGGATGGAGCACGCAAAAACTTCGATTATGGTGGCGCGACTGTTGGCGCGAATCGCTTCCTGATTTTGTGAAAGAGTGGTTGCATATATAGATGCAATGAAATCGTTTCACATATCTTTGACGGAAGACCGAACAACAACCTGGAAGCGGCGTTGTTCGGCCACCCGACAGCCGGGTGCAATGACCAGCAAAAGCGATAAATGTTAAAGTTTTAGATTGCATCTATATTATTATGATGAAATCCGCTACTGCCGCGCCCTGCCAAGCTTGGGGCGGACAAGCTCGGCAACAGTTTATTGCCGTTTTTGGAAAGAGGGGGTCTCTTCTTTTTTCTTCCCCTCCATGCACCCCTTTCTCTAAATCGTCGGGCATCGTCCGCCCGCGAACACCTTTAAACAGGCAACCATCATCAGACGCCAACCACCCTTCCGACCAGAACACCGGCAACAATGATCACCAATGTCGCCCCGACAATCGGTTCGACAAGGCGCATCGCTTCTCCTTCCCCGCCGAGGCGGCCGATCGCGGCAGCAACCAAAGCAAGACTGATGAAGGGATCCTTAATCTGTTATCGATATTTCCGAATGATGGGCATCCAATATGTGCATCTTCACCGTGCCGCCAAGATAGTGCCGTACCGAATAAGCCAGTTCCTCTAATGCTTGATGAAGCGCCTCATGCCTCGTATCATCAATCGATTCGATGCAAAGGAAGGCGTGCTTCGTCTGTTCGGTGAGCATCGTTCGTTGGGCTTCCCGCCAATTCCAGCAGCGGCATATGGCGCCCACGTCATCTTTATACACGATTTCTCCTTCATACGGCGGGTCGTTTTCCTCGCCTCCCAACGGGATGAACGGTTCATGACCATCCGCCAGCGCCAGCCGGATGTCGCCGACAAACGTGTCGATATCCTCCCCTCCGCATGGAAGCCCGTAACGCAATGAAACAGAATTATAAATATCCACAAGCGGGTTGATCGTTCGGATGTGCTGACCGTTTTTCACTCGTTTCAGCAGCGCTTCAACCGAACAACGCGCCCCTTTTTTCGTTTTGAATCGCCGAAACGCCTCTCGCCAAACAACGATGACGGGGTTGCGGCTCAATTCTTCAAACTCCAGGAATTTCCGCGCCTCTTTCTCCGCCTCTCGCAGCATTTGTTCGTAAACGCTGGCATTCTTGATGCCGTTGTCAATCCCTTGGGCAACGACCACACCGATTTTGGCGTGGGGAAATATGGCCCAAACATCGTCTTCAACAACAAAACGTGTCATCATCCACTCCTCCATTCTCTTACGGTTTTGAAGGGCTCGCCAAGGCGGAGAATAGTCCTAACAAGATATAGCAACAGCCCGCCACCCGGTTCATCACCTTCATGCTTCCTTTCTTGGCAGCCAGCCGTTTGCGGATGCCCGCGGCCAACATGGCGTACAAGCTGTCATTTAGCAAGGCGAGAACAACAAATATCGCCCCTAAAAGCAAAAATTGACCAGCCACCAATCCAGCAGAAGGCGAAATAAATTGCGGAAAAAAGGCAAGAAAAAAGAGCGCTGTTTTTGGATTGGTCACTTCGACAAATAGAGATTCGTAAAACACTTGCGCCAATGTTTTCTCCTTGGCCTTCGTGTTCGGGATTTCCTCATCCTTGGTGGAAGCAAAAAATAACGTTTTGCCTCCCAAATAGATAAGATAAACGGCTCCTAAATATTTGATCATCGTAAAGGCAGCCGCCGATGTCATCAAAATCGCGGAAACGCCCACGGCTCCAAGGACAACATGGACAGCGCCACCCAATGCCACGCCAAACACCGCTACAACTCCTGCTTTCGTTCCTTGACCGATGCTTCTAGACACAATGTACAATACCGCCGGTCCGGGGACGATGAGCAGTGCCGCGGCTGCCACTATAAACACACCGATCGTCGAAAGCCCCATCCTCACATCTCACTCCTTCATTTTCTATTTCACTGCTGTTGCTTTTTCATCAGGGAAGCGATTCGCTTTTCGTTTTCAAATGGCATTTGCTCGAGTTGCTTGATGATCCGTTCTTGTCGGTATGCAGGATGATTTTGGCTTAACTTGGCTTTTCCCTCGATTCGCTTGATGATGATTTTGAAGGCTTGAATTCCTTTGTTCATGCCGGACAGCATCCCGGCATCGACCTCTGACAGCTGGTAACGGCTGCCCGGCGCTTCGTATTTTTCTACCATATCGTGCAGCGACTGCATGATTTCTTCTTCATCGTCGATCAACTCCACGTTCCCGTACACATGGACATTCACATAATTCCATGTTGGCACCGCCTGGTTCGTTTCATACCAGGAAGGAGAAATATAACAATGCGGACCGTGGAAAATCGCCAAGACCGTCTGACGTTGAATGTCGTTCCATTGCGGATTAGAACGGGCAAAATGGCCGTACAAACACGTTTTCTCCCGATCGAGCAACAGCGGCAAATGGGTAGCAAACAGCTCCCCTTGATGCATCGACACCAAGGTGGCAAAACTGTTCTCCTCGATCACCTCATAGACGACAGACATATCGTTGATGGCAAAATGCTTCGGAATATACATCAGTCCTCTCCCCCATCTTTTCAATTACAGCATTCCATTCTTCACAATGTATAATATAATCAAAACTGACATAAAAAAAGTGACAATAACAAAAAAATAAACATGTCAGGAGGATGAACATGAAGACGATCATTTTTGACTTGAAGGACGGCTCGCCTAAATACAAGCAAATCTACGAAAAATTGAAATCATTGATTGAACAAGGCGACATTCAAGCCAATGAGCCGCTACCTTCCATTCGCCAACTCGCCGAATCATTGAATGTCAGCCGGAACACAACTTTAATGGCTTACGAACAGCTGGTAGCGGAAGGATATATTCGCGCGGAAAAACGAAAAGGGTATTTTGCCAATGAAGTGGAACCTCTTTTCATTCCAAAAGCCCGCATTTCTGCACGCCAATCGGCAAGGGAAGCAGCAACGTCCGTTGTTGTCGATTTTCGCGCCGATACCGTCGATGCCGATCATTTTCCCGTTAAAGCATGGAGAAGAATTTCCAATCAAGTATTGACGGCCAAAGGATGTTTCCGCTATGGGGATCCGTTTGGGGAATTATGCTTGCGCAAGCAAATCGCCATCTACCTTCTCGAATCCCGCGGGGTGATCACAGAGCCAAACGCCATCATCATCGGAAGCAGCACGCAGCAAATGCTTCTCTCCCTTGGCTATATTCTAAAAGATGAATTCAACAGCGTGATCGTCGAAGACCCTGGTTATGACGGCGCCAGAGAAGCGTTTTTGTTTCACCGCTTTCAGCTGGAAACGGTGCCTGTTTCCGAAACCGTCATCGATCTTTCACCGCTCGAGAACAGGCGATCGCGGCTCATCTATGTCACCCCTTCACATCAAAGCCCGATGGGAGTCAGCATGCCGATCCAGCAACGGCACAGGCTCATTCAATGGGTGAACAACGTCGATGGCTATATTATCGAGGACGATTACGACAGCGAATTCCGTTACACGCAAAAGCCGTTTCCTGCTCTTGCTTCCATTGATTCCACAAAAGTCATTTATCTGGGCAATTTCTCAAAATCGTTTCTGCCTGGGATTCGCTTAAGCTACATGGTGTTGCCGCCGTCGCTTTTGTACCGTTATCAGCAGCAGTTTCGCCTTTTCGAAAGCACTGCGTCCATCCTCAGCCAATTGGCGATGGCCAAATTTATGGAGGAGGGGGAATGGGGCCGCCATATTAAACGCATGCGCCTCGTGTACAAACGAAAAATGGAGCATTTAACATCACTACTGCGAAAAGCATTTGGGGATATGATCTCCATTATTGGCGAACAGTCCGGTTTATACGTGTTAATCAAAGTTCATTCCGATTGTTCAGAAGAACAGCTACTTCAACGCGCCCTATCGTGTGGGGTAAAAGTGTATCCCACTTCGCGCTATTTTGTGAACCAACGGCCAGACCGACCCATGATCAAGCTTGGTTTTAGCGGCTTGTCGCTCGAGGATATTGAGCTTGGAGTAAAACTGCTCAAAAAAGCATGGTGTTGACGACGACTTCACGGAAAACGCCCCTCTTTTTACACAAGCTCACGGAATCCCTGTCTTGGCGTGTATTTTTGATCGGTTTCTAATGTCACGTTAATTTTAAATATTTACATTTTTTTGTTTTTTTGTATAATACACTTAAGTTTGAAAAAGAAAGGGGAAAGAGAATATGGGTGGAAAAAATCATAGACCATTTAATATGTGGTGCAAAATTGATATAGCTATTGAACTTTCCACCAGTATTTCTACAGAGCTTTTCTATCGACTGGAAGGACATGGTTCTCTTACTGTGGTCCCTCCTATTCCAACAAGTGACGACATACTAAAACATGCTCCGTCTCAAGTCCCAGCGAGTTGGTAATAATCCTTTCGGGTGGTCCTCAAGATTTTTCAAGACCACCCTAGCTTATTAAATGGAAAGGGTAGAAAAAAATGATTGCCGTGCAAGACGTAAACAAAATCTATCCGCCAAACCGCCAAGTATTACATAATGTTTCCCTTGAACTGGTTGAAGGGGATCGACTTATTCTTTTAGGGCCGAATGGAGCCGGAAAAACTACTTTAATAAGATGCATCATCGGGCTTACTGCACCAGACAGCGGCAGCATCTATGTCAATGGAGTAGATGTTGTCCGCCATCCAGATGAAGCGCGCGAGTCGATTGCGGTCGTATTTGAAGAAGCTGACAACTCCTATTCTTATTTAACTGTTTTGGAAAATCTCTTATACTTCGGCTTGCTGAACAAATGGAGTCGTGCTGAAGCAAAACGAAGAGCCGAACGAATGATGGCCGTGTTGAATCTAACCCCATACGCTGAGCGTCTTACCCAAACCCTTTCACGTGGGATGAAACAAAAACTGGCATTTGCGATCGCCTTAATGAAAGGAGCGCCGTTTTTGTTCCTTGATGAGCCAACTCTTGGCCTTGATGTTGAGTCGCAACATCATATCCGAACCATGTTAACGGAAGAAAACCAATGGTGGAAAGCCGTTCTCATCACCACCCACGACATTCCTTTTGCCCACGCCGTTGGAAATAAGTTTGTCTTTATTCAAGGCGGAAAAATCGTTTGGAGCGGCACGAAAGAACATTTTTCAACTCCAGCCGACCTTGAAACTCATTTTTTGGCCGCTATTCGTTCCAACCTATCCGTCTAAGGAGGTGAGTCGGTTGCCCCTGCAAATCTTGAATGTAGTATTGGCTTCCTTTTTGAAAAAAAGGGCAGAGTATCGTCGGTATTGGTTCGATTTTACCGTTGGCCTTATCATTAAATTTGTCTTTTTTCTCGGTACGCTGTACGCAAGCCCGATACAAACCGGAAAGGAAGCGACGCTCAAACTGTTCGGTTTCAGCCTTTGGTACTTAAGCGCTCATTTGATCTCAAAGCTCGGCAACACGGTGATCGAGGAAGCGTATCTCGGCACGGCAGAGCAGGTACTTTCCACCAAGACTCCCCCATGGCAAGTTTTAATGGGCGTAGTGATCGCGGAAATCGCATTATCATCCGTGTGGGTAGTGCTCTTTTTCATCTGTGCGGCTTTGATGATTGGATTTTCCGAAATTCTCTCGGGAATATTATCCATGATAACGGAGATCGTCGTATTTGGCGGCGTAAGCCTAATCGGGATGACGGGAATCGGTGTGTTCATTTTAGGACTGTCCCTTCGCTTAAAACAAGTCGGAGCCGTTACCGAGGTGCTGCTTTATTATTTATTAATCTTCTCAGGTTTTTTTCTATCTTCAAATTTATTGCCGACAGCGTTTCATATTCTCAACTACTTTTCTCCCCTTTCTTGGGCCGTGCAAGGAGTGAATGAAGGATGGCCCGTATTCTTTCCTGCTCTCGGCATCTCGCTATTATGGCTGGCCATGGGCTCATTGGTCTTGAAGCAACAATGGCATTGGGCGAGAAAAAACGGAAAAATCGGAAGCTACGTATAAAAGAGCGGACGTTATCCCTCACATTTCGCACCCTTTCGGCGAAAATCGAGAGGATGTTTTCGCGACCATGCCGAATGAATCCTCCGCACTCAGGGAAAGCAAAGGAGTTTTCATAACACGGACGTCTTGCACGAAGGGGACTCTCTTTATTACAACGCCGCCTGCGAACATCAATTTATGAACACAGGCAACGAAGAGTGCCGCTATGATCTGATTATTCACTCGCCTGCTTCGAAAACATGACCCATAGTCATGTCCGCCCAAGGCGTTGCTTTTTTTGCTTTTTGCCGTCACATAGAAAGAAATCACAGCATCGACGGCGAATAAAAGAGATGGCATTTCTTTGACGGAGGTGTGTGAATGAACATCGGCCAAGAATATTTGCGAGTGGTGCGCGCACGCTTTGTTGACATGAAAAAGACCGCCGAACGGGCTATGGACCAATGTTCGGAGGAACAGCTGTTCCATTGCTTTCATGAGGAGGCAAACAGCATCGCCATCATTGTCAAACATATGAGCGGAAATATGGTGTCGCGCTGGACAGACTTTTTGTCGTCGGATGGGGAAAAACCGGACCGAAACCGCGATGATGAGTTTATCAACGACTTCCATACGCGCAAAGAAGTGCTGGCTTGCTGGGAAAAGGGGTGGTCTGCTTTCTTTCAGACGCTGAACGAACTGCAAGAAACGGATTTGTTGCGGACAGTCACGATCCGCGGCGAACCCCATTCCGTCATCGAAGCCATTGAGCGGCAAATGTACCATTATTCGTATCATATCGGGCAAATCGTCTATATCGCGAAACAGCTGAACGCAAACAACTGGAAAACACTGACCATACCAAGAAATCGAAAAACAACATAAGCAGCTTCTGATTCGAATGATCATGCAAACGCCATCCGCCCCTCAGAACCGTCAGTCGATAAAGGCGGATGGCTTTTTTTTGCAGCTTGGCGTTTCTCTACAATCATACCGATCTAAATCGTGGTCATCGTCTGGAAAGTTTCACAATGCCGACCAACAAACAAACCATCCCCACTCCCCACGCCAGCCCCGCCTTGCCAAGAAGGAGGGAGATTTCTTCAGATGACTGCACATGGGTAAGATCAAACTTGATTGCTCTCAATGCAAAGTAGGCGGCAATAGAGAACAGCAGAAAATGAGCAAAAATCCAATGCCATGCGGAACGACGCGGCCGGTCCTTCCGCCAAAGAAAAACAACCGTTATGATGGCGACCAACATCACGCCGGAAAAACCACCAATGAGCAAATCCATCACATCTTCTTCCATGGGCAAGTGTTTATGCATGTTTTCGACCCCTTTCATCAAGGTGAGGTAATATTTTATACTTCTCTTTCCATTCCCCCTCTTCCTTTTTCCAAATATTCAAACACTCATCACAATCATCTTCGAGCAGAGAGTTCATGCGTTATTCGGCAATAAGAAAAGGTGTCCTATCTCTTTTGGGACACTCATTTGATAAGTTCGAATTTTCGAACAAAATTGCCGAACATTTGGAGAAAATGGACGAAATCTTGGCACGCTTCCCCTATCAAATCTCTTTAGGAGCTGTTGAAGCATGTTTATTTCTTCCAACCGTTTATTCGCAAATTCTGAGGAAGTCGACTTTTCAAATTGAGAACTTGCTTGTTTTAAATGTTCTTTCACTTTATCACCCCCCCTCTTCTTCACCATTATTACTTGGCACGATTTTTGCGTTTCATAGTAGGCGAAACCAAAAAACTTTATAAGGAGATGGTGAGAAATGAAAGCCGCCGTTGTTCACAAATTCAAGCAAAAACTTCAAATTGAAGAAGTGGAGAAACCAAAACTAGGATATGGCGAAGTGCTTGTGAAAATTGAAGCTTGTGGCGTCTGCCATACCGATTTGCATGCGGCTCATGGGGATTGGCCGGTAAAACCGAAACTTCCACTTATTCCTGGTCATGAAGGGGTAGGAATTGTTGTTGAGATCGGTGAGGGAGTGAAATCAATCCAAATTGGCGACCGTGTTGGCATTCCATGGTTATACTCAGCATGCGGTGAATGTGAATATTGTTTAAGCGGTCAAGAAACACTTTGTCCACATCAATTAAACGGTGGATACTCTGTCGATGGCAGTTATGCAGAATATTGCAAAGCCCCGGCCAATTATGTCGCACGAATTCCTAAAAACCTCGATCCCGTACAAGTTGCTCCTATTCTTTGTGCTGGGGTCACAACGTATAAAGCATTAAAAGTTTCAAATGCCAAGCCTGGCGAATGGGTCGCTATTTATGGAATCGGGGGATTGGGCCATATTGCTCTTCAATATGCCAAGGCAATGGGATTAAATGTTGTTGCTGTTGATATCAGTGATGAAAAGGCAGAACTTGCGGCAAAGTTGGGTGCTGATATTACGATCAATGGATTGCAAGAAGACCCTGTAGCAGCCATTCGTGAAAAAGTAGGCGGAGTACAAGCGGCTATTAGCGTTGCTGTAACGAAAAAAGCGTTCGAACAAGCTTATCAATCCGTGCGACGCGGCGGCTGCCTTGTCATAGTTGGACTGCCTCACGATGAACTGCCGATTCCTATTTTTGACACTGTATTAAATGGCGTTACGATAAAAGGTTCGATCGTCGGTACACGAAAAGATATGCAAGAAGCTCTAGATTTCGCCGCACGCGGAAAAGTTCGCCCTATTGTGGAAGCGGTACCATTAGAAAAAATTAACGAAGTATTTGAACGGATGGAAAAAGGTCAAATCAATGGCCGCGTTGTTTTAACAATGTAACACAAAGCAGCAGAAGAACAACCCTAAATTTCCTAGAGGAACGATGGAAAATAGCGATTTTTTCGGCATTGTCTGTTTTTGGTTTAGGAGTGGATTGATATCATAAGGTTTCCCATTTTGAGAAATCGACCTGTTCCACCACAACGCCTATCATCTGCTTTCTAGAAAACATTACGGTGCCTATTATATCAAGCTCTTAGGGGACGATTCCCCCTCCCCTAAGAGCAGCTACTTTATAAGACGCAATGGCCATAAGAGTATATCTGAATGGAAAATAGCTTAATTTAAACATCTTTCTGAAACTTTATGACACAAGGAGAATGCAAATGATTTACAGCAAACCAGGCGAAAAAGATGCAAAAGTTCAATTCAAAACAAGATACGATAACTATATTAACGGAGAATGGATACTGCCTATTTCGGGTCGATATTTCCAAAATATTACACCCATAACAGGAGAAGTATTTTGTGAAGTAGCACGCTCGCAGGCTGAGGATATTGAATTGGCGTTAGATGCAGCACACGCGGCAAAAGAAGCTTGGGGAAAAACATCACCGGCTGACAGAGCGTTGATTTTAAATAAAATCGCTGATCGAATGGAAGAAAACTTAGAAATGTTAGCGGTTGCCGAAACATGGGATAACGGCAAACCAATCCGTGAAACATTAAACGCTGACCTTCCTTTAGCCATCGATCATTTTCGTTATTTCGCTGGAGCCATACGCGCTCAAGAAGGAACAATCAGCCAAATTGACGACGATACGATCGCGTACCATTTTTATGAACCACTCGGCGTTGTCGGGCAAATTATCCCATGGAATTTTCCATTATTGATGGCAGCATGGAAAATTGCTCCTGCGCTTGCTGCCGGAAACTGCATTGTGCTAAAACCAGCTGAACAAACTCCAGCATCGATTATGGTGCTTATGGAGTTGATTGGTGATCTGTTGCCGCCTGGAGTGCTCAATGTTGTCAACGGGTTCGGATTAGAAGCTGGCAAACCATTAGCTTCTAGTCCACGTATCGCCAAAATCGCATTTACCGGTGAAACAACGACAGGGCGGCTGATTATGCAGTACGCTTCACAAAATATTATTCCTGTTACACTGGAATTGGGCGGCAAATCCCCAAACATCTTCTTTCCTGATGTAATGGAAAAAGACGATGACTTTTTAGATAAAGCGATTGAAGGATTTGTCATGTTCGCTTTAAACCAGGGCGAGGTTTGTACGTGCCCTTCTCGTGCTCTCATCCATGAGTCCATTTATGACGAATTTATGGAGCGCGCTCTTGAACGCGTGAAAAAGATTCGAACAGGAAATCCACTTGATACAAGCACAATGATGGGAGCACAAGCTTCAGCAGAACAAATGGAAAAAATTCTTGCATACATTGATATTGGAAAACAAGAGGGCGCCGAATGCCTAATTGGCGGCGAAAAAAACATAATCCCTGGATTCGAAAACGGGTATTATATCAAGCCAACCGTATTTAAAGGACATAATAAAATGCGTATTTTCCAAGAAGAAATTTTCGGTCCAGTAGTCTCAGTGACAACATTTAAAGATGAACAGGAAGCTTTGGAGATCGCTAATGATACGTTGTACGGCCTTGGTGCCGGGGTATGGACGAGAAACATCAACTTGGCTTACCGTTTCGGAAGAGGCATTCAGGCAGGAAGAGTTTGGACAAATTGCTACCATGCTTATCCGGCCCATGCTGCTTTTGGAGGATATAAACAATCTGGGATCGGCCGTGAAACCCATCATATGATGTTAGCGCACTATCAACAAACGAAAAATTTACTCGTTAGCTACAATCCAAAACCATTAGGATTTTTCTGATCAATCAAGCAACAAAAAGCTGATCCGAAAGTCGTTTACGCTTTTGGATCAGCTCCTTTTTCTTTTAATAAATATCTCAATGTTCGTACGCTGATATTTAATCGCTCTGCTGCTTCTTTACGATTTCCTAACGTTTCTTTTAACATTTTCATTACAAAAGATCGGCCGATTTTAGTTTCTAGTTCTTTCACTGAAGATATTACTTGTTCAAGATCTAATCGATCACTGTTTTTCCATAGTGCTAGCACACCATTCATCCATTTTTGCAAATAAGCTTCTAAGTCTTCTACTTCATCTTTTGTACTTCGCTTGTTATTCGACACTTGCCCTAAATGCAACGGAACCTTAAGCTTCTCCGGCAAATAATCAACGGTGATCACCTCTGTTTCTCCTTCCGCTAGAGTTATCGCCCTTTTAACAACATTATACAATTCTCTCACATTCCCCGGCCAATGATACTGTTTCATACGGGAAATACAGTCCTCTGAAAACGATAGAGGTGTATTTAGTTTTTTTAAAAAATAATCAATCAAAATTGGAAGATCTTCGAGCCGCTCTCGAAGCGGAGGAATGGTAAGTTTCACAACATCTAATCTATATAATAAATCCTCTCTAAACGTCTTCTCCTCGACCGCTTTTGCCAGATTGACATGCGAAGCAGCAATAATGCGTGTATTCGTTTTGCGGATCGTTTCACCCCCGACGCGAATATACTCCCCTGTTTCTAGCACTCTTAACAGTTTTACTTGCGTCGCGAGAGACGCTTCTCCAATTTCATCTAAAAATAACGTGCCACGGTTAGCAATTTCAAAAATCCCCTTTTTCTCCTTTACCGCTCCTGTGAACGCTCCTTTTTCATGTCCAAACAATTCGCTTTCTAACAGTGTTTCCGAAACAGCGCCACAATTCACCCCAATAAAAGGCTGGTCATAGCGCATGCTCGCGTTGTGGATAAAATGAGCGAGCACTTCTTTTCCAGTCCCCGTCTCTCCTTCAATCAACACGTTCACATTTTTTTTCGCAATTTTATAAGCCAATTTAAGCAAATCATTCATCTCTTTATTTGTTCCAACAATGAAACCGAGCGTCTCAGCCAGCTTATACATATCATCTTGGGATGAAAGAGGACCATCACTTAATAATTCATCGATTAATCGCTCTAACTGTTCAATATCGTCAAACGGCTTTTCAATATAGGCGTTTGCTCCATGTTTAATCGCTTCAACCGCTGTCTTTACTGTGCTATAGCCTGTCATTACAACAGCTTTACAAGAAGGACATGAGCGTTTTAACTGTTTTAATAAATTTAAACCATTTGCATCTGGAAGTTTCACATCGATGAAAGCAAGATCAAACTTGTATTGTTGAATCAACTGAAAAAAATCTTCCCCACTAAATCCAAGCTTAACCTTGTTCCCTCTTCCTTCTAATAAATGTTGGAAAAACGTCCCAACTTCCCTTTCATCATCAATAACTAAAATATTCCCCACTCATCTCCCCCCTTATTTCTTTTTTGGAAGTTTTAATATAAACTCACTTCCTTTACCAAGTTCGCTGACCACCTCAATCGTTCCACCATGCGCCTCAGCAATCCCTAAACTGACAGACAGCCCAAGTCCGGTTCCCTTCCCTGGCCTCTTCGTTGTAAAAAATGGATTAAAAATCTCCTGTAAATATTGTTCTTCTATTCCTTTTCCGTTGTCACGAACCGATAGAACAACCCAATGCTCTCCAGCTTCAACGATCGACTTTGTTTCTATAACAATGATTTTCTCTGGAATATCTATCTCTTCAAGCGCATCTTTAGCATTTATTAATAAATTTAAAACTATTTGGCTTATCTGTTGTACGTTTCCCTCAATCAATTCAATGGAAACGTCTAATCTTTTTTGAATAATAATATTTTGTTTACAAATTTGATCACCAATTAACCCTAATACTTGTTCAACGGCATCATTTATAGAACAGTCCTCGAATCTATATTCATCTTGCCTTGAAAATGTTAATAAATTTTGAATAATAGTTTTACAACGCTTCCCGCATGAATAAATATCAAATAGCAGTTTATATATACGATCATCTTTTGAAAAAGACCTCAACAACAGTTGGGCATTGCCAAGAATGGCGGTGAGAGGGTTATTCAATTCGTGCGCAATTCCAGCAGCCATTTCCCCAATTGCAGCTAACTTTCCTGATTGAACAAGTTGGGCTTCAATCTGCAATTTTTCAGTAATGTCATTGAGATACATAATAACAGCATACATATTTTGTTTTTCATTTAAGACGGGATAAGAACGCAATTCACATACCCGCTGTTGGATGTGAATACGCCGATGAACAGGTTTTTTTGTTTCTAAAATTTCCACGATCGGGCTTTCCTTCGGATTGATTGATAACAATTTACATATATCCTTTTTATACAAGTCACCTTGAAAAAATTCGTTAGCTGCATCGTTATATCGCAAAACATTCCCTTCTAGGTCGATGAGGAATATCATTTCTGAAACAGCACGGAACGTTTCTTCCCATTCTTTTTTACTGGTAAGTACTTCATTATAAAGACGGGCATTTTCAATGCAAACTGCCAGTTGGTCGCAAAATTGCTGAAAAAAGGACAGATCATCTTCATCATACACCACTTTTTCCTTGCTTCCTATACTCAGTACCCCGATCACCTTCCCTTTGCTAATAAGGGGGATCAATAACACACTGCGAATTCCCAAGGCGTTATATACAGCTACTTCGACATACAAATCTTCGTCCTCTTCTATTTGATAAAAAATTTTTTCGAGCGATTGTATGACTTGCCAATAGAGCGATCGCTCTTTTGGCAAAACAAAACCAATAGGAACTGTAGATGAGCATTTTTCATTACAATAATTTCCATGGTTAGAGAGACAAACAGGGTACCCCTTACGCGATACGGAGCTGTTTTTTGATCACATCAATGGGAATATCTTGCTTTGCAGCGTCATAAATGAACTCGACGACGCTGTGGTCTTTCCGCGACCGAAGAAGCTCCAGCCCGGTGGAGAGGTTTTGTCGGGATTCGGCGATGCTGTACACGCAGGCCAACAGCACCACCGCCCAATACCGTTTCACCGCCCGAATGTGGCGAACGCGGTATCCATCCAGCTTCAGTTGATCTTTCGCCTGCCGGAAAAAGCACTCGATCGTCCAGCGCTGGGCGTAGTAACGCAAGATGTCTTCGTCCCCGAGTTCCCGGTCGGTGCTCAAGATGCAATGAAGATGTTCCGGCGCCATCGGCTGATCCGCCTTCCAAGCCAGCAGCACCACCGCGTCATCGAGGCCATGGATGGCCCCCTCATAGCGATACACGCGATAACGCTCCTGCCCCACCGTGACGAGGCGGGTGTCTTTGGACTCGATATAGCGGGCGAACTGCTTGGCTTGGATGGCGATGCCTTTCGGGTAGAGAATCCGGTTCGTCTTGAGCATCGCGATGACATGGAATCCCTGTTTCAAGCAGGCTTCAATGAGCTTTTTGGACGGATACCACGAATCCATGAGCACATACACCGGCTGAGCCCGCTTCACCTTGAGCGAGGAAAGCATCTCGATCGCCAGGTCGATCTTGCTTTTTCCCGCTTTCTTGTCATACAGGCGGAACGCAAATGGGAACGCCTGCGTGAAGGTGTGCACCATCAGCCAAACGAGCGAATGCCCCCAGACCGATTGATGATCTTTATGCGAGTAGTGCCAGTCGCACCCTTGAATGGCGTGCGCAGCCCGTGACGAAGGCTTCGTTTTTTGGCAAATCGTATCATCAATCGAAACAAAAAGGGGTTGATTCTTCCGTTTGGCCAGTCGTTCGACCTGGGAAAGGATCCACTCTTGAAGCTTCCCAAGCAGCCTTTCCTCGTTCCAAGGGCTTTTCGTGAAAAAGTGACTGAGCGTCGTTCGATGATTCGGATGAAAGCTCCAGTAATGAATATCAGTCAATGTTCCCGAGAATCCCTTGGTGGTCAAGGCATCGACAATATGAATGAGATGCTTGATGACCGGTTTGGAAAGCTGCAGCGTCAACCCCAGCGTGAAGAAAAACTTGTGGATTCCTTGGTGATGTGCTAATCTATTCATGAGACATGAACCTCCTTGTGGATAGTTGGTGGTACATCTATTCTAACCAAGGAATCGGGTTCATGTCTCCTTTTTTGTTTAGTTGTCAATTTATGTCAGTGAATTTGCTCATCTACAGTAGGAAAATACAAAGAGTGAGCGGGATATACATTTGTTAACACTAATTTATGATTTTCACATAACGATAAGCTGATTCGTTCCACTGGAAAAATTGTTTTCAATTTATCTATACTATTTTTTAACATTTCATCCATTGACATATCAATATTAAAACTTTTGGTAATATCGTTAATAATCTCCAACTGCATATTTTTCTTTTTTAACTCTATCACCATCTTTTTTAATTCTGTGTAATAACTTTTTTTCGAAGATTGAACTCCTGTTAAAAGGCTAATGAGCTGTTGCCGGTCATTCATTTTGTTTACCACGCCTTTCTGAATATTCCTTCAATTTCTTCTACAGTGATATCACGAGGGTTGGTGATCATACATGCGTCATGAAAGGCAACCAAACTCATTTTCCGTATTTCTTCTTGTTTCACTCCTATATCAGATAATCGCTGTGGCACCCCAATATCCTCTGCCAATTGTTTTACATATTCAATTGTTTTTCTTCCCGCTTCCATATAAGACATGCCACGAGTATCCATTCCGAGAAAACAAGCAATATCAGCAAATTTTTTCGGATTCGCCAACAGATTGAACTCCATCACATGCGGAAGCAATATAGAGTTTATATCCCCATGAAGAAGAGGATACCTTCCCCCGACAGCATGGGACATTGCATGAACAGCGCCTAAAATCGCGTTAGAAAAAGCCAATCCTGCCTGCAAACTCGCCATTGCCATATTGGTTTTTGCCTCTTGGTTGATTTTAGAGGCGACAGAAGGGCGCAAATATTTTCCTACTAAAGAAATAGCGTTTTGAGCTTGAACGTCTGTAAGCGGTGTAGCTGCTAGACTTACATACGCCTCAATGCCATGCGTTAAAACATCTAATCCTGTTGAGGCAGTTAAATGAGCGCTTTTTGTCGACAATGTTTCTGGATCAATAATTGCAATATCAGGAATAAGAGATCGGGAAATGATCGTCATCTTTTTTTTCTCTTTTGTATTAACAATAACAGAAAATTGGGATACTTCTGATCCTGACCCTGCTGTTGTTGGAACCATCACTTGAGGAGGAAGGGGCAATTGAATTTTATCCACTCCCTCATATTCATGAATTTGTCCCCCGTTTGTAGCAAGAATGGCGACAGCCTTTGCGGCATCAATAGAACTGCCTCCACCGATTCCAATGATAGCATCGCATTCATTCTCAAGATATGCTTCACAGCCTTTTTTTACTTCTTCGTCCTTTGGATTTATTGTTACATCACAAAATGTCGTGTATTTTAATCCTACTTGCCTGCAACTCTTAATGACAACATCGAGCCAACCAGCTTCCGTAACACCTGGATCGCTGACAATCAACACATTTGTCGCACCAAGCCTTAGACAACTTTCCCCTACTTGATGAATGGAACCGTTACCAAAAATCACTTCGGGCATCACGAACTTATGAATGTTCATCCTCGTGCCCCCTTATTGGCCATCTGCATTTTATTGCTCAACAACCTTATGTTTTAAGCACTCATTCGACATCCCGGATGAGAAATCCTCCTGATTTTCTGCAGGAGAAGGAGAAATGAGAAAGCGAGCGCCAACCCTCGTGAATGAAGGCGTACGCTCGCTTCGCCGATAGAACGCTGCTTCGTTTGTTTATTTTTGCTGCATCTTAAACTCCAAAAACAGCTCGTTGTAGTAGGCGAGCATGTGTTTTCCTAAGTTTTCGTACACTTCGAGATGCCTCGCTGAATCCAAATCGGGGTAAAAGCGCCGATCGGCCGCGATGTCTTTTGGCAAATAGCGAAGCGCCGCGCGATTCGGCGTCGAATAGCCGACATACTCGGCGTTTTGCGCCGCGTGTTTCGGGTCGAGCATAAAATTGATAAACGCGTGCGCTCCTTCGATGTTTTTCGCTGTTTTCGGAATGACCATGTTGTCAAACCATAGGTTGGATCCTTCTTTCGGCACGACATAGTCGAGCTTGTCGTTTTCGGCGATGATTTCCGCCGCATCACCCGACCAAACGACGCCAATGGCCGCCTCTTCATTCGCGAGAAGCAGCTTGATTTCATCGCCGACAATCGCCTTCACATTCGGCATGAGTCGATCGAGTTTCCGCTTTGCTTCTTGCAAATGGGCTTTGTTCGTATCGTTAAGCGAATAGCCGAGGCTGTTTAACGCCATCCCCATCACTTCGCGCGCTCCGTCGACAAGCAAAATTTGATTGCGCAAGTTCGGATCCCATAAGTCGTTCCAGCTTGTGATGGTCTTGCCGCCAAGCATCTCGCGGTTGTAGACGATGCCGACCGTTCCCCAAAAATACGGCACTGAATACCGGTTGTGCGGGTCAAACGGCAAGTTGAGGAACCGCGGTTCGATATATTGTAAATTCGGCAGCTTGTCGTGATCGAGCGGCAACAGCAAGTTTTCCTCGATCATTTTGCTGATGGCGTAATCGGATGGAACGGCGACGTCAAACGTCGCCCCGCCTTGGGCGATTTTCGCCATCATCGCCTCATTGGAATCAAACGTTTGGTAAATCACTTTCCACCCTGTCTCTTTTTCAAATTCGCGAACGAGCGCGGGGTCAATGTAATCGCCCCAGTTGTAGACCGTCACCGTTTTGCCTCCGCCGTACCCTTCCGCTTCGTTCAGCCGATGAGTGACAAACATCAGGACGAACGCGGCGATGAACACGGCCGCAAATCCTTGGACAAGCCGTCTCACCTACTTTCGCCCCCCTATCCCGTACAAGCGGCCGCCTTTTTGGCTGAGCACGTAATAGCCGATGACGAGCAGCATGGTAAATAAAAACAGAAGCGTCGACAATGCGTTGATCGACAAGGAAATGCCTTGGCGCGCCCGCGAATAAATTTCCACGGACAGCGTCGAGAACCCATTTCCCGTGACAAAAAAGGTCACGGCAAAGTCATCGAGCGAATACGTGAGCGCCATGAAAAAGCCCGCCCATATGCTCGGAGCCAAAAACGGCAGCACCACACCGGACAGCACTTGCCAATGACTGGCTCCTAAATCTCTAGCCGCATCAATCAGCGTCGGGCTCATTTCTTCCAGTTTCGGCAGCACCATCAACACGACAATCGGCACGCTGAACGCGATATGAGACAACAGCACGGACGTAAAGCCGAGCTTGATGCCAGCGATTGTAAACAGCAGCAAAAACGAAGCGCCGATGATGACATCGGGGCTGACGATCAGCACGTTGTTGAGGGCGAGAAGAGCGTTTTTCGTCCGTTGCCGCTTGACATAGTAAACGGCGAGCGCCCCGATGACCCCAAGTATCGTCGCAACCGCCGCCGACAGCAGCGCGACGACGATTGTATTCAAAACGATGATGAGCAAGCGGTCGTCGGACAGCACGTCGCGGTACCACTTGAGCGTGAACGATTGAAAATCGTGCATCGCCCCGCCGCTGTTGAAGGAATAATACATCAAATACACAATCGGCATATACATCACGGCAAACACGACTAACAAGTACACACGTCCCCATGCCTGCATCCGTTTCATCGGCTTCCCTCTTTTCTTCCGCTTCCTGTCAGGATGACGATGACCGCCATCGCGATCATTAACACAACAGCGATCGTCGCCCCCATTCCCCAGTTTTGGGTGACAAGAAAATGCTGCTCAATGGCGGTGCCGAGCGTAATGACGCGGTTGCCAGCGACAAGGCGCGTAATCATAAACAACGACAACGACGGGATGAACACCGCTTGGCAGCCGGCCTTCACCCCACTAAGCGTGAGCGGGAAAACGACGCGGCGGAACGTCGTCCACGCTGAAGCGCCTAAATCGCGGGCGGCATCGACAAGCGATGGCGGCAGCTCCTCCAGCGCGTTGAAAATCGGCAGCACCATAAACGGAATAAAAATGTACACCGACACAAACACAAAACTGAAATCGGTAAACAACAGCTGCCGCGCTCCAATGCCAAGCGTCTGCAACAGGGCGTTGGCCAGCCCGTACGTGCCGAGCAGCCCTAAAAACGCATACACCTTCAGCAGCAAATTCACCCACATCGGCAAGATGAGCAACAACAGCCATAACTGCTTGTGCCTCGTCTTTGTCAGCCAATAGGCGGTCGGATAGCCAATCAACAGCGACACAAGAGTAATCAAAAACGCGTACCAAAACGAATACGCCATCATTTTTAAATAAATGGGCGTCAACACGTTTTCATAATTCGCCACCGTCCAATGTCCGTCTATATCCAAAAACGATTCATATAATAAAAAGACGATCGGAGCGATGACAAACAACACCAACCAAATGCCATAAGGGATTAAATACCAGTTTCGCCACGCCCGTTCCGTCATGCGCCCTCATCCTCCCTTTCGACTCGCATGACGTGAATCGCTTCCGGTTCAAAACGGAGGCCGACCGTTTCCCCGACTTCCGCCTTTTTCGTCGAATGGACAAGCCATTCGTTGCCGTTTTCGTCATAGCCGCAAATTTCATAATGGACACCGCGGAATAAGAGCGAATCGACGCGGATGACGATCTGCCCGTCTTCCGGCGCCGCGAGCTCCAAATCTTCCGGGCGGATGACGACATCGACCGGTTCGTTTGGCGCGAAGCCGCGGTCAACACACGCAAACTGTTTGCCGGCAAATTCGACGAGGAAATCGTCGATCATGCGCCCCGACAAAATGTTCGATTCCCCGATGAAATCGGCGACGAATCGGTTGATGGGCTCGTCGTAAATGTCTTTCGGCGTCCCGAACTGCTGAATTTTCCCTTTATTCAGAACAAAAATGTAATCGGACATCGCCAGCGCTTCTTCTTGGTCATGCGTGACAAAAATAAACGTAATGCCCAATCGACGTTGGAGCTCACGCAATTCATACTGCATTTCCGTGCGCAATTTCAAATCCAAGGCTGACAGCGGTTCATCCAAGAGCAACACCTCAGGTTCATTGACAATCGCCCGGGCAATGGCGACGCGCTGGCGTTGGCCGCCGGACATCTCTTGAATGCGGCGGCGCTCATAGCCTTCCAAGTTGACAAACCGGAGCGCTTCGCTCACTTTTTGGCGGATGTCCGCTTCTTTCATCTTTTTCACGCGCAAGCCAAATGCCACGTTTTCAAACACATCGAGGTGAGGAAACAACGCATAGTCTTGAAAGACAGTGTTGACTTGCCGTTTGTTCGGCGGGACGTTTTGAATCGGCTTCCCGTGGAAATAAATCGTTCCTTCCGTCGGTTCGATAAACCCGGCAATCAGCCGCAAAATCGTCGTCTTCCCGCACCCTGACGGGCCAAGCAGCGTATAAAACTTCCCGCGCTCCATCGCAAAACTGACGTCATCCAATACGACCGTTCCGTCGTATTCCTTCGTCACTCGCTCGAAGCGGATGATCTCTTCCCCGTTCACTTCCAGCCCCCCGTCTTCTTCATCTCCATCATTCCTAATTAGAACATAGAGACAATGAAAGTGCAATGACAAAACGATCGTTGAACGGTCTTCCCACCCATGCCAATGCTTAAGAAGCGAAAAATGGTCGATGATGCAATTGATAAGGCAACATACCGCCCGTTTTCCTCTCTTACAAGACATAATCAAGGTATTGAAAAATAAATCCAATTAAAAATCTAATATTTTTGCCTCTATCGGCTCAAACGTTTCTATGTGAACATGGTAAAAACCAATTTTTTCTATTATAATATATCTATGAATTCTGTTAGGGAGGAATGAAATTGAAAAGCATCAAACCCGGCCGCGGTCCGTCGATGCAAGGACTCTTCGGCAGCATCGCCGCTGTGTTGTTCGGCATCTTTTGGATGGTGATGGCATTCTCCATCACCGCGGACTCGCCGTTTCCCGCCGCCCGCTTTTTTCCGTTTTTCGGCCTTGTCGTCATCGCCATCGGCGTATTTCAAGCGTTTTACCATTACAAAAATGCGACGGGAAAACAACGCATGTCCTTATTGGACATTGTCGACAGCGAGGAAGAGCCCGACCCGCTGAACGTCCGATTTGGAAGCCATAAACAGCCAAACAAGCATTGCCCTCATTGCGGCGGGCATGTGCAGCACAATTTCCAATTTTGCCCCCAATGTGGAAAAGAGCTTCTCCGTTGATCCGAGAAATTCTTTTTTGAAATTTCCTCGCTTCACCGTATTGAATAATTTCGAAAAATACATTAAATTATATAGTAATCATCAAAACGCTGCCGCACAATTGCATACGGACATTCTTATCAAGAGAGGGGGAGGGACTGGCCCGGTGAACCCTCAGCAACCTGGCCCGCGGCCAAGGTGCTAAATCCAGACAGGCGGAAGCCTGGAAGATAAGAAGAAGCGAATGAAAAGTCTTCTTCTTATAGAAGGCTTTTTTCTTTTACTACGGAGAAACGGGGGAATCGAACGTGGGATTGCTGGATAAGTTGAAAGAGCGCATTCTCATCGCCGACGGGGCGATGGGAACGCTTTTATATTCGCACGGCATTGACCGTTGTTTTGAAGAATTGAATCTATCCAATCCAGATGAAATCGTCCATATTCATGAAGCGTATATCGCCGCGGGCGCCGACGTCATTCAGACGAATACATACGGCGCCAACTATGTGAAACTCGCCCGCTACGGCCTTGAAGATGAGGTGCCGGCCATCAACCGCGCGGCGGTGCGGCTCGCCAGGCAAGCGGCGAACGGGCGGGCGTACGTGCTCGGGACGATCGGGGGGCTGCGCACGTTAAACAAAAGCGTCGTCACGCTCGAAGAAGTGAAACGGACGTTTCGCGAGCAGCTGTTTGTCCTGCTGGCTGAAGGAGTCGACGGCGTGCTGCTCGAGACGTATTACGATTTGGAAGAGTTGGAGACGGTGCTTGCCATCGCCCGCAAAGAGACCGACTTGCCGATTATCGCTCACGTCTCGCTCCATGAAGTCGGCGTCTTGCAAGATGGCACGCCGCTCGCGGACGCCCTTGCCCGCCTAGAGGCGCTCGGGGCCGATGTCGTCGGACTGAACTGTCGTCTCGGTCCATATCATATGCTTCGGTCGCTCGAGGAAGTGCCGCTGCCGAAGCAGGCATTTTTGTCGGCGTATCCGAACGCGAGCCTCCCGGATTACCGCGATGGCCGGCTTGTCTATGAGACGAACGCTGAATATTTCGAGGAAACAGCCAAAGCGTTCCGCGACCAAGGGGTGCGCTTGATCGGCGGGTGCTGCGGCACGACGCCGAAGCATATCGCAGCGATGGCAAAAGCGCTCTCCGACCGAACGCCGGTGACGGAAAAAACGGTGAAACGGCGCGCGGTGTCTGTATCAGTGCAAGCGGATCGGCCCGCCCCATCTCCCCTTCCCGAGCTTGCCCGCACGCGCCGCTCGGTCATTGTGGAGCTGGATCCGCCGAAAAAATTGGGGATTGACAAGTTTCTTGCTGGGGCGAAAGCGCTCCATGACGCCGGCATCGATGCGCTGACGTTGGCCGACAACTCGCTCGCCACGCCGCGCATCAGCAACGCCGCTGTCGCCACGATCATCAAGGAGCAGCTCGGCATCCGCCCGCTTGTGCATATTACATGCCGCGATCGCAATTTGATCGGCTTGCAGTCGCATTTGATGGGCTTGCATACGCTCGGCATCACCGACGTGCTCGCCATTACCGGCGACCCGTCGAAAATCGGCGACTTCCCAGGAGCAACGTCGGTGTATGATTTATCATCGTTCGATTTGATCCGCTTGATCCGCCAGTTTAACGAAGGGCTGTCGTACTCGGGCAAACCGCTTGGGCAAAAAACGAACTTCTCGATCGGCGCTGCGTTCAACCCGAACGTCCGCCATTTGGATAAAGCAGTTGAGCGAATGGAGAAAAAAATTCAATGCGGCGCCCACTATTTCTTGACCCAGCCGATTTACTCGGAAGAGAAAATCGTTGAAGTGCACGAAGCGACCAAGCATCTTGACACGCCGATTTACATCGGCATTATGCCACTTGTGAGCGCGCGCAACGCCGACTTTTTGCATCATGAAGTGCCGGGCATTACGCTCTCTGACGAGATTCGCGCCCGCATGGCGGCGTGCGGCGGCGACCCGGTGCAAGCAGCCAAGGAAGGCATCGCTATCGCCAAATCGCTCATTGACGCTGCGTTTGATTTGTTTAACGGCATTTATTTGATCACGCCGTTCTTGCGCTACGACATGACGGTCGAGCTTGTCCGCTACATTCACGAAAAAGAAGCGGCCGCCAAAGAAAGGAAGGTTGTTCATGGCTAACGTCACCTTAGAACAGCAACTGCAAAGAAAAATTCTTGTCATCGATGGCGCCATGGGCACGATGATCCAAAGCGCCAACCTATCGGCCGCCGACTTTGGCGGCGAGGCGTATGAAGGGTGCAACGAATATTTGACCCTCACCGCCCCGCATGTCATCCGCCGCATTCATGAAGCGTACCTAGAAGCCGGTGCTGATATCATTGAAACGAACACGTTCGGAGCGACACGCATCGTGCTTGACGAATATGGCCTCGGTCATTTGGCGCTTGAGCTGAACATCGAAGCGGCCAAACTCGCCAAACAAACGGCTGAGTCGTTCTCCACCCCGGACTGGCCGCGCTTTGTCGCCGGTTCGATGGGGCCGACGACGAAAACGTTGTCGGTGACCGGCGGCGCAACGTTTGAAGAACTCGTCGCCGCCTACGAAGAACAAGCGCGCGGACTGCTCTTAGGAGGCGTCGACCTTCTCCTACTCGAGACGTGCCAAGATACGCTGAATGTCAAAGCCGGTTTTCTCGGCATTTCGAAGGCGTTTGAAGCGGTCGGCCGCCGCGTGCCGCTCATGATTTCCGGCACGATCGAACCGATGGGCACGACGCTCGCCGGGCAGGCGATCGATGCGTTTTTCATCTCGGTGCGCCATATGAAGCCGATCGCCGTCGGCTTAAACTGCGCAACCGGTCCGGAGTTTATGACCGACCATTTGCGCACGCTCGCCTCGCTCGCTGACACGGCGGTCAGCTGCTACCCGAACGCCGGTCTGCCGGATGAGGAAGGCCACTATCATGAAACGCCGAATATGCTGGCAGAGAAAATCCGCCGCTTTGCCGAAAAGGGATGGATCAACATCGTCGGCGGGTGTTGCGGCACGACGCCGGATCATATCCGCGCCATTGCCGAAGCGGTGCGTGATCTCCCGCCGCGGGCGATTCCGTCTTCGTTTGATGTCCACGCCGTTTCCGGCATCGAGGCGCTCATCTATGATGAAACGATGCGTCCGCTCTTTGTCGGCGAGCGGACAAACGTGATCGGCTCGCGCAAATTCAAGCGCCTCATCGCCGAAGGGAAATACGAAGAAGCGGCGGAAATCGCCCGCGCCCAAGTGAAAAGCGGCGCCCATGTCATCGACATTTGCCTCGCCGACCCAGACCGCGACGAACTCCATGACATGGAGCAGTTCGTCCGCGAAGTCGTGAAAAAAGTGAAAGTGCCGCTTGTCATCGATTCAACCGACGAGCGCGTCATTGAACGCGCCCTCACCTATTCGCAAGGAAAAGCGATCATTAACTCGATCAACTTGGAAGACGGCGAGGAGCGCTTTGCCAATGTCGTGCCGCTGCTACACCGCTACGGCGCCGCCGTTGTGGTCGGGACGATCGATGAACAAGGGATGGCGGTCACCGCCGAACGAAAGCTCGAGATCGCCTTGCGTTCGTATGACTTGCTCGTGAACCGCTACGGCGTGCCTGAGCGCGACATCATTTTCGACCCGCTCGTCTTCCCGGTCGGCACCGGCGATGAGCAATACATCGGTGCGGCGAAAGAAACGATCGAAGGGATCCGCCTCATTAAAGAGCGGCTGCCTCATTGCTTAACGATGCTCGGCATCAGCAACGTCTCGTTCGGCTTGCCGCCGGCCGGGCGCGAAGTGCTGAACTCGGTCTTTTTGTACCATTGCACGCAAGCCGGGCTCGATTACGCCATTGTCAACACCGAGAAGCTCGAGCGGTTCGCTTCGATTCCGGAAGAAGAAGTGCGAATGGCCGAGGCGCTTCTTTTTGACACAAACGACGAAACATTAAACGCCTTTATCGAATTTTACCGAAGCAAAATCACCGCCGCCAAACCGGCGCAGACGAACTTGAGCTTGGAAGAGCGGCTCGCCCGCTACGTTATTGAAGGGTCGAAAGACGGGCTCATTCCCGATTTGGAAAAGGCGCTTGAGACCTACTCCGATCCGCTGTCCATCATCAACGGTCCGCTCATGGCCGGCATGGATGAAGTCGGGCGGCTGTTCAACAACAACCAGCTCATCGTCGCTGAAGTATTGCAAAGCGCGGAAGTGATGAAAGCAGCGGTCGCCTTTTTAGAGCCGTATATGGAAAAGAAAGAAGGAAGCACAAAAGGAAAAGTCATTCTCGCCACCGTCAAAGGCGATGTGCATGACATCGGCAAAAACTTGGTCGACATCATTCTAAGCAACAACGGCTACGAGGTGATCGACCTCGGCATTAAAGTCGCCCCGCAACAACTCATTGAAGCGGTGCGCGAACATCAGCCGGACATTATCGGGTTGTCGGGCTTGCTTGTGAAATCGGCTCAACAGATGGTCGTCACCGCCCAAGACTTGCGCCAAGCGGGCATCTCGACCCCGATTTTAGTCGGCGGCGCCGCCTTGACGCGCAAATTTACGGAAAACAAAATCGCGCCCGAGTACGACGGCGTTGTCTTGTACGCGAAAGACGCCATGGACGGGCTTGCCCTTGCCAACCAAATCCAGCAGGGCGAGATTGACTACAAGAAAAAAGAAACGGCCGAAAGCGAGCCAACGCGGCAAACGACGGTGGTCACAGCGGTTAAATCGACCGTCTCGACCGACGTTCCCGTCTACATCCCGGCCGATCTCGAGCGCCACGTGCTAAAAAATGTGCCGCTTGACCACGTGTTGCCGTACGTCAACTGGCAAATGGTGCTCGGCCACCACCTCGGCTTGAAAGGAAAAGTGAAACGGCTGCTTGAAGAGAAAGACGAAAAAGCGTTGGCGTTAAAAGCGGTCGTCGACGAACTCGTCGCCAAAGCGAAAGAGCATGGCTGGATTCAGCCCGCCGGCGTCTACCGCTTCTTCCCGGCGCAAAGCGACGGCAACCGGGTTTACATTTACGATCCGACTGACGGCAAAACAGTGCTCGAGATGTTCGACTTTCCGCGCCAACCGCGGGCGCCGTATCTTTGCCTCGCCGATTATTTGAAATCGAAAGAAAGCGGTGAAATGGATTACGTCGGCTTGTTCGCCGTCACCGCCGGGCATGGCGTCCGCGAACTCGCCCAGCGCTGGAAGGAAGAAGGCGAATTTTTGAAAAGCCATGCCATCCAAGCGTTGGCGCTCGAGATCGCCGAAGGATTCGCCGAGCGCATCCATCAAATTATGCGCGACCGTTGGGGCTTCCCGGACGACCCGGATTTCACAATGGAAGAGCGCTTTGCCGCCAAATACCAAGGCCAGCGCTACTCGTTCGGCTACCCGGCCTGTCCGAACTTGGAAGACCAAGAGAAACTGTTCCGCCTGCTTCATCCGGAAGATGTCGGCATCCGCCTCACCGACGGCTATATGATGGAGCCCGAAGCATCGGTTTCGGCGATCGTCTTCGCCCATCCGGAAGCGCGTTATTTCAATGTGTTATAAGCAGGAAACGAGCTGGCCGAATCGGCCGGCTCGTTTGTCGTTTTTCTTTGAATGCTCCACCCGAACGATATACAGTCACTTTTTTGTTTTTATTTGTTCACGATTCTCCAACTTTTTCAGCCATTCTTCTTTCGCTTGTCTACGAATACTCTTCCAATCCATCGGAGAACGGTCTCCTTTGGGAGGCATACTCCCAAATAACGAAATCAACTGATCTTCCTTTTTGATCATTCATCATCCCCTCCTTCATACTTAGGGAAAACATCATGTTTCAGTTCACTGACAAGGTGCTGAGGCCCGTCATTCCCACGAAATTTGCGATCTTGAGCTAAATGGACGGCAAGGAAACTGAGTTCTCCTCTTGACTCACCATATTTTTCATCATAGATGTCCACCTGACACATAATTCCCCTCCTCCGTCCCATACTAATGATGACAATACATATCCAAGGAGGAGCAAATATGGTCACGAAGCAACAAACGACGCTGCCGCCGCAACACCAGACGCGCCAGCCGGGCCTGCAAACGGAGATGAACCCGCAGCCGATCACCATCAAAGACACCTATAAAGGAAGCGGCAAGCTCGAAAACAGAGTCGCCATCATCAGCGGCGGCGACAGCGGCATCGGCCGGGCGGTCGCCGTCCATTTCGCCAAAGAAGGGGCCGATGTCGCCATTTTGTATTTGAACGAACACGAGGACGCCGAGGAAACAAAACGGCTTGTCGAACAGGAAGGAAAACGGTGCTTGGCCATCGCCGGCGACATCGGCGATGAAACGTTTTGCAAAGAGGCGGTGAAACAAACAATCAAAGCGTTCGGCAAGCTCGATATCGTCGTCAATAACGCCGCTGAACAGCACCCACAGCCGAACTTTCTCAACATCACCGCCGCGCAGCTGGAAAAAACGTTTCGCACGAACGTATTCGGCTACTTTTTCCTAACGAAAGCGGCGCTCCCGCACTTAAAAAACGGAAGCGCCATTATCAACACCGCTTCGGTCACCGCCTACGAAGGAAACGAACAGCTCATCGACTACTCGGCGACAAAAGGCGCAATCGTCGCGTTCACCCGCTCGCTCGCCAAAGCGCTCGTTGGGCAAGGCATCCGCGTCAATGGCGTCGCCCCAGGCCCGATTTGGACGCCGCTCATCCCCTCCACCTTTCAAAGTGAGCAAGTCGCCGCATTCGGCGCCAACACCCCGATGAAACGGCCCGGCCAGCCGAGCGAAGTCGCCCCGTGCTACGTCTTTTTGGCGAGCGACGAATCGTCGTACATGACCGGGCAAATGCTTCATGTAAATGGCGGCAAGTTCATCAGCGATTGACCGCGGCAGCCGCTGGCGCCGAACTTTTTTAATAAAATCACGTTACCTTTTCTAACAAAAATATGGCGTGATTGTAAAAAAATGAGTACGATAAAGCTACGATGTTCCTCTACTTCTTTACAAGGTGCCCCTCTTCTCTCACCCCACCCCGGAATAGGGGCGGGGTTTTTTGTCACATAACAAGCAGCCAATCCGGTTCAGACAAGTACGTTTGACATTCATTTAAGGCGTGTTGAGCCATCATCCCATCAATAAGACGGTGATCGTAAGTAAGAGACAGCGGCATCACAGAAGCAATCTCAATCGAATCATCGACGACCACCGGTTTTTTCTCAACTTTCCCGATTCCTAAAAGACAAGACTGTGGATAATGAATAATCGGCGTGAACCACGAACCATTGGCCGAGCCGATGTTCGAAACCGTGCATGTCCCTCCGCTCATCTCCACCGCTTGAATCGTTCCCGCTCTCGCCTTCGCCGTCAATTCTTCAATTTCTTTCGCAATTTGGAACAACGATTTTTGATCCGCATCACGAATCACCGGGACGAGCAATCCACGGTCAGTGTCAACCGCAAACCCAATGTGAATGAATTCGTGAATGACGATTTCTTCTCGTTCCTCATCAAGCGAAGCGTTGAGCATTGGATACTTTTTCAACACCGCCGCCAGTGCTTTTACCACATAGGCTAAATAGGTCAGTTTCACCCCTTGTTGCTCAGCTAGCGGTTTGATCCGTCGGCGATGTTGAAAAAGACGGGTCGCATCGGCCTCGCCAAAATGGGTGACTTGCGGAATGGTCCGCATTGACCGCACCATCGCTTGGGCGATAGCCTTGCGGATGCCTGTCAGCGGCACTCGGCGCACTTTTTCCCGGCTTTCCTGCTTCTTGACAATCTCAACACTAGCAGCAGCCTCATCGGTTGCTTTTTGCTGCCGAACCGACAGTGCTGCTTCAATATCGCTTTTCAATATTCTTCCGTTCTTTCCGCTTGGAGTGATTTCCTCTAAAGACACGTTCTGCTCGCGGGCAAACTTTCGCACTGACGGGGCAGCCACGAATGTTTTTTGAGGAGTCCTTTGTTTTCCCGCGCTCGCCGCACGACGAATATCCTCTTCCGTGATTTTGCCGTTCGCCCCCGTCGGTGTGACCGTACTCCAATCGACGCCAAGCTCCTTGGCCAGTTTTTTTACGCGTGGGGTGATCTTGATCTCTGTCTGCGGATCTCCGCCGTCCGGAGCAAACGTTTCGACGGCAATGACGGCCAGTACTTCGCCGACCTTGGCCGTATCCCCTCGTTTCTTTTTGATCTCTTTTACTGTTCCTGACTCGGGAGCGTGAATTTCTGAAACGGCCTTTTCTGTTTGCACTTCCACCAGCGTGGCTCCTTTTTCCACCGCATCTCCTTCGGAAACGTGCCAAAACGTAATGAAACTTTCATCGTGGGAATCGGATAGTTTGGGCAATGTCACTTCGACAACCATAAGCTGCCTCCCTTGGAACGAACTTCTCCTTATTCATTGACGAGTTGGATCGCCTCACGGAAAATTTTATCGGCATTTGGCAATACAAATTGTTCAAGCGGACGGCTATAAGGAATTGGCACATCCGGAACCGCAATCCGCTTCACCGGCGCCTCCAAATCATACAAACAATGTTCAGCGGCAATCGCGGCAATTTCCGCCGTCATCCCGTACGACAGATAGTCTTCATCAACAACAAGCAAGCGGTGTGTCTTTTTAACCGATTGAATGATCGTCTCTTTGTCCAATGGGACAAGAGAGCGCAAATCGATCACTTCCGCTTGAATGCCTTGTTGTTCAAGTCTTTTGGCCGCTTCGAGCGCCTGATGCACTGACATTTGAATACCGACAATGGTGATATCCGTTCCCTCGCGCACAATATTTGCTTTCCCAAGCGGCACAGTATACGCCTCTTCCGGTACATGCCCAACCGAAGCATCAAGCTGATCCATCCAGCCGAGCCCTTGCAAGGTTTTATGGAACATAAAGACAACAGGGTTATCATCGCGAATAGCGGAAATCATCATCCCTTTTAAATCATATGGCGTCGACGGAGCGACGACTTTCATCCCAGGAAGATGGGCAAAGGTGGCGTACAACGTTTGCGAGTGCTGGGCGGCATCGCTGTAACCGCCTCCCACCGCCGTCATCAATACCATTGGCAGTTTCACCCTGCCGCCGGACATGTACGGAATTTTCGCCATATGGTTGTAAATTTGGTCCATACAAACCCCAAAAAAGTCGACAAACATCAGCTCCACGATCGGCCGCATTCCTTCCGCAGCGGCGCCGATGGCAGCACCGATGAACGCGGTCTCAGAAATCGGCGTATCGATGACCCGTTCCGGTCCAAACTTTTGGAACAATCCCTCTGTCGCTCCAAAAATCCCACCGTATACTCCGACATCTTCTCCCATCACAAAGACGTTCGGATCTCTCTCCATCTCAAGGCGAATCGCTTCAGCCAGCGCCTTATTTCCCGTTAACAGCCGCTGTTTTGTTTGTTGCATATGGCAAAACTCCTTTCTCCTATGAAATTAGACAAACACATCTTCCAATGCCTCTTCCGGCTTGGGATAATCGCTTTCTCTCGCAAACGCGTACGCCTGATCGACCTCAAATGTCGCTTTGTTTTCCAGCTGTGCAATCGTCTCCTCTGTTACCCCACATTCATTCAATAAATAGTTGCGAAGGCGAATAATGGGGTCTTTTTGGCGAAGCAACGTCACTTCATTTTTATCCCGGTATACTTCCGGATCGCCTTGGAAATGTCCTAAATAACGGTATGTTTCAATCTCAATAATCGACGGCCCTTGTCCAGTTCTTGCACGTTCAACCGCTTCTTTCGATACGTTGTACATATCAATCGGGTCGTTGTCTTTGACATAATATCCTTTAATGCCATAGGCGGCAGCCCGTACATCATTCGAGGGAACCGCTGTAGACGCCGTTTTCGGCACAGAAATTCCATATTGATTGTTTTCAATGACAACAATGAATGGCAGTTTCCATAATGCCGCCATATTTAACGATTCATGAAACGCCCCTTGATTGGCGGCTCCTTCGCCGATAAACGCAACCGCCACCCAATCCGTCCCCTTTTTCTTGGCCGCCAGCGCCGCGCCAAGGGCATGAGGAATCCCAGCCCCAACGATCCCGCCGCAGGAAAATTTGACGTCAGGATCAAACAAATGCATATGGCCGCCCTTTCCTTTTCCCAGTCCAGTGGCTTTTCCGAAAATCTCTGCTGTCATCCGGTTCAAATCCACCCCTTTGGCAATCGCATGGTGATGCGGACGGTGAGGGGCAGTCACCGTATCTTCCTTTTTCAAGTGAACACACATCCCAGCCGCAGCCGGTTCTTGTCCAGTGGCCAAATGCATTTCCCCTGGCACCGGCCCCGCGCCGATATTAAACACAGGAGATTTCCCTTCGGCATACGCCTCCGCCATTTTGTCTTCATAGCAGCGAATTTTGTACATCGTTTCGTACATCCAAAGAAGATGATCCTTGGAAATGGCCAACTTTCTCTCCTCCTTCACTTGATTGGTACCGCTTTCATCATTTCTATAAAGCAAAAATCGTTCCAACGCTTGTTTCCTTTTCTTCGTCCGCCAAATTGTTTATCCAAAGCCGCCTTTTTGATCCAACCTAAACAAAAACAGCGACAAAGTGTTTCATTTTGTTTCACTTTGTCGCTACACTTTGATACAAAATGGGACAGTCAATACCGAATATTCCATTTATCCATTTGCCGGTAAAATGTGCTTCTCGATATGCCTAAATAACGGGCAGCTTTGGAAATGTTGCCGTTGCACTGCTTTAACGCCTCGATGATGGATTGCTTTTTTATCTCATTTCGGGAGATGTCTACGTTCTCCCTAACTTGAGGCAAGCGAAGAGGCCGAAAGATTTCTTCCGGCAGATCAGCCGCTGTCAATACCGGTTTTGCGCACTGATTCAGCACCCGTTCGATCATATTTTGCAACTCGCGAATATTTCCTGGCCAATCGTATTGCATAAGCGCCTCTAAGAAATCGGACCGTATCTCAGGAAACGGTTTATTTCGTTTGTGAGCCAGTTTTTCAATAAAATGACGGACGAGAAGCGGAATATCTTCTTTTCTTTTCCGAAGCGGCGGGAGAACAATCGGCATAACATTCAACCGGAAAAACAAGTCTTCGCGAAAGCTGCCTTTTTGCACTTCCTGGCGAAGGTCTTTGTTGGTCGCTGCGATGATTCTTACATCAACAGGGATCACTTTGTGCCCGCCAATTCTCATCACTTCCTTTTCTTGAATAACGCGCAAAAGCAACACTTGCATTTCCAAGGACATTTCGCCAATCTCATCCAAAAAAAGCGTTCCCCCATTGGCAAGCTCAAACTTTCCGGCGCTTCCCCCTTTTTTCGCTCCTGTGAATGCCCCGTCCACATATCCGAACAACTCACTGCCAAGGAGATCACGCGGTATGCCTCCACAGTTAATGGCAATAAACGGTTTGTTTCTCCGCTTGCTCTCATTATGAATCGCCTGAGCCACCATCTCTTTTCCTGTTCCGCTTTCCCCTAATATTAACACGTTGGAATCTGTCGCTGCGGCGAGCCTCGCTTCGTTCATTTTCTCAATGAAACACGGGTGTTGCCCGATCATATCCGCAAACGTGATTTTCGCTTGGTTTCCCGATAGGTGGTTGACAAACTGGCGTACCTTTTCAATTTCTTTTACAATGATCATCGATCCGATTCGTTCTTTTTTCTCGTAAATTGGAATCTTGTCAACTAACACATGGTGCACCGCGTTTGAAGGCTTGACGCTTAGATGCAGCTCTTGATTTTGCAAATGAAGCGGGTGGTTCGAACAGATAGAGGGATCATTGAAAAGATCGTCGAGCTTTTTCTCTTCCAGTTGCAGTTGTGGTATATGGAACAGCTTTTTTAACTGGTTGTTCGCCTTTACGATCTTCCCATCGCGATCGATGATTAAAATGCCTTCTTTCATATTGTTCGTTGTCGCTTCCAAAAACCGTTGCATCATCACGTTTTTTTCAGCATTCTCATGTAATTTTAGTTGGTACTCAATCGCCTTTACGGCTGATACAACCATTCCTAGCGTATGAGAGTGCACTTTTTCATAGGGTCCTGACATATTCAATACACCAATGATTCGGCCGTCGGGATCATGGATGGGGGCAGCGGAACACGTCCATGACTGGCATATTTTCGTGTAATGTTCCTCAGCAAACACTTGAATAGGACGATCAATGACGATCGATGTGCCAATGGCGTTGGTCCCCATCACTTGCTCGCTCCAATCCGCCCCCGCGATAAATCCGATTTCTTCCGCCCTCGCTAAAGGCTCGCAATCGCCAATCGACAAAAGCAACTGTCCGTTTTCATTGCACAGGATCACCAAAAATCCAGATCCTTTGACAATCGAATACAATCCTTCCATTAACGGCAATGACCAATCGATCAAGGAGCGGTACTTTTCATTGTCGATTTCTTTAATCCACCCGTACGGCCGAAACGGATCAACCATCGCTTTTTTCGACCGAAGCCAAGAGTCTCGAATCATGGGCGGCAAATCGGGATCGAGCTCGTTATGAAATACGAACTTTTCCCACATGGATTTCACCTGTTCGCGGGTCACGATCATCTTGTGTTCACCTCCGTGTTTGCCATTGTTTTTCTTTTTCTCTTCAATTTATTGATTTCCTTTTTCAACTTTATAAAAAATAACAACCGAAAAAAGCAGCCATGATGGCTGCCTTGGAAACATCTACCGCCTCGCACACGACCCCCGCTCCACAAGCCGGTGGGGAATGATGATGCGCTTGATCGGTTCATTTGGATTTTCGACTTTTTCGATTAAACTTTTCGCCGCTTCATAGCCGAGTTGGAAAATTCCGATGTCAATCGAGGTGAGCGGCGGACGCGACATTTCGGCGAGCAGCGTGTTGTTGAAGCTGATGATCGATACATCTTCCGGGACGCCGAGGCCCATTTCATCAAGCGTTTTGAGCATCCCGAGCGCCATGAGATCGTCGGCAACCACGAGCCCGGTCGGCGGCTCAGGCAAAGAAAGAAGCTCTTTCATCGCCTCTTGGCCGCCTTCCTGCAAAAATTCTTCATGGACGACATATTCCGGGCGGTACGGCAGCCCGGCTTCACTCAAGGCGGCGGCGTAGCCATTTTGGCGGTCGACGGTCACCAAATATTGCGGATTGCCGCCGACAAACGCGATGCGCTCATGGCCGTAGGCAATCAAGTAGTTCGTCGCATCTTTGCCCGCCTGGACGTTGTCGTTGTCAACGTGGGTCACTTGCTCCGTCTTTTGGTGCGGCTTGCCGATGACGACGAATGGGAAATCGTGCTTTTGCAAGTATTTCATCAGTTTATCGTTTTGACGAGAATAAAGCAAAATGACGCCGTCCACGCGCCGCCCTTGCAGCATCTCCACCACCCGTTCGTAAATATCGCTTTCTTTTTCCCCTGTCGACATTTGCAAGGCGTACCGCTTTTCATGGGCGGCTTTGCTGATGCCGCGGATGACTTCCGGGAAAAACGGGTTTTGCAGCGCTTGGTCGGCCGAGCTCGGCATGACGATGCCGATTACTTGCGTCGCTTGGCTCGCGAGGCTGCGGGCGATAAAGTTCGGATGATAGCCGAGCTCTTTCATCGCCGCGCGCACTTTTTGCTTCGTTTTCTCGCTGATGCGCGGGCTGTCGGCAATGACGCGCGACACGGTCGACGGCGCGACATTGGCCCTTTTCGCCACATCTTTAATCGTAACGGTCATAAGCCCCCTCCTTTCCATTTATTCATTGATCCGTTTTGCCCGTTTTTTCACCAAATATAAAAACAAAAGAAACAGCACGTAAACCGATACGATGGCGGCGATAAACGGGATGTTGATCCCTGTTTTCTCCCGTAGCTTGTATACTTCCGCCGTTTCGCGGTCGAGCACAAGGTCGTAGCCGTCCTCATCGCCGCGGACGAGATCGTCCAATAAAAAGCCGCGCAGTTCTTTGTTTTTTGGCAACTGGTCATTGGTGAGATGGACATGCTGCGTTTCGCTCGTATTGTTGATGGCGATGACCGTCGTTTCATCTTGATATTGCCGTTTCAACACCGCCATGCCGTCTTTTTCATACAACAGCGTAAAATCGCCGCGCCGCAATGATGGCAGCTCTTGGCGAAGCGGGCCGATTTTTTTCAAGTAATCGATGATTTCTGGATCAGCGCGGAAATCCATCAGACGGCGGTTGTCCGGATCTTGGCCGCCGTTCATGGCGATTTCGGTCCCGTAATACATGATCGGGATGCCAGGGGCGGTGAACAAATACGTCATGGCCAGTTTAATGCGTGAAATCGGGTTGTTGCGGTTGTCAATCGCGAGCTTCGTAAACCGCACGGTATCATGGTTGTCCAAAAACGACCCGAGCAAATACGGTCGGTCGTAAAACGTTTTGTTGTATTCCCAGACATCATACAGCGGGCGGAGCGAGGCATCGCGCCTCGCAAGCGACTGCTTCACCGCGCCATACAGCGGATAATCGACAAACCCGTCGATGCCATACTTCCCGTAATCGGCAATATAGCGCGGATCGTCGCTCCACACTTCACCGAGAAGGAAAAAGTCTTTTTTCACCGATTTGACTTCTTTCGCAAACTCCTGCCAAAACGATTTTGGCACGTGGCGCACTGTATCGAGCCGGTAGCCGTCAATGTCGGCCTCTTTAATCCACCATTTGGCAGCGTCAATTAAATACGTTTTGACCTCTGGATTTTCCTGCGCCAAATCAGGCAACCCATACACCCAGCCGTTTTCAAGCTGTGTTTGGTCGTTCCAGTCGAAAATCTCTTTTTTCGGGTGAAACCAATCTTTTTTCGTTGGGTCATGTAACCATGGGTGATTGTAACCGACATGGTTGGCGACAAAATCCAAAATGACTTTCATGTCGCGCTTATGCGCTTCTTTGACGAGTGTTTTCAAATCGCCCAGCGTGCCAAAGTGCGGATCGACTTGATAAAAATCTTCAATCCAATAGCCATGATAACCGCCCGGCATGTTTTTAAAAATCGGCGTCAGCCAAATGGCGGTAAATCCCATCTCCTTGATGTAATCGAGTTTCGCCGTCACCCCTTTCAAGTCGCCGCCGAAATACCCTTTCGGATCGTTCACATTCACGTTCTGGTCGTTTGTCGGATCCATATTGTTAAACCGGTCGACCATAATGAAATAAATGGCTTCATCTTGCCACGTCCGTTCTTCTTTTTCCGCCGCCGCAGCCGGCATGGCATAAAAAAGAAGGAACGGAAGGACGAGCAGCATAAAGAGCCGGTTCCCCATTTCCATTCCTCCCTTCCCGATTCATTTGCTCGTTCGGAAACGGGTAAGCCCCCTATTCTATGATAGCGGTTCTTACCCTTTTGTGCCACCAGCCGTTAAGCCAGAAATCAAATACCGTTGCAGGAACAAAAAGACGACGGCGATCGGCGCGGCAATCAAAATCGAGCCGGCGGCAAAGCGGGTGAAGTTGTTCGCGAACCGGTCGCTGATAAAGTTGAACAGCCCGACCGCCAGCGTAAATTTGTCCGGATCGCGCAAGACGATCGACGGCAGCAAAAAGTCGGTGAACGGCGCCATGAAGTTAAACAAGGCGACAACGGCTAAAATTGGCTTGGCTAAGGGCAGCATAATGCGGAAAAAGACGCCGAAGTGGCCGGCACCGTCGATGCGCGCCGCCTCATCCAGCTCGCGCGGAATCGTATCAAAGTAGCCTTTGACCAGCCACGCGTTAAACGGGATTTGCCCCCCGACGTAAATAAGAATGAGCCCCCAAAGCGAATCGAGCAAATGGAGCATATTGAGCAAAATATAGATCGCGACCATCGCCATGAGCGACGGAAACATTTGCAACACTAAAAACAAATACAGCCCCGTTTTCCGCCCGACGAATTTGTAGCGCGAAAACGCATAGGCGATGAGCGCCGTGAAAAAGACAGATAACACCGCATTGGCCGCAGCGACAAACAAGCTGTTTTTATACCAAAGCAAATAATCGCTCTGCGGGCTGGTAAATAACCATTTATAATGCTCGAACGTCCACTTCTCTGGGATGAGAGATGCCGAATACAGGCTTGTTCCTGGATTGAGCGACATACTGATTGCCCAAAGGAGCGGATAGGCGATGACGATAAACATGAAAGCGATAAACAAATAAATAAGCGCTACTTCCACGTGCGATTTCCATTTGCGGTTCATCAAATATTCCCCTCCTCTTTAAAGGAACGGGTGCGCCGGAACTGGTAAATGGCAAACCCGCTGACGATCAAGCCGATGATGAGCGAGATCGCCGCCGCCATATTGTAGTTGTTCGTCGTGAACGTCAAATCGTACACCCAAGAAATCAAAATGTCGGTGCCACCGGCGTTTTGTCCGCGCACGGCCGGGCCGCCGTCGTTGAACAAATAGATGATGTTAAAGTTGTTGAAATTGCCGGCATATTGCATAATCAACAGCGGCGCCGTCGCATACAAGACGTGCGGCAGCGTGATCGAACGAAACTTTTGCCAGCGCGTCGCTCCGTCGATGTCGGCCGCTTCGTACCAGTCGCGGGAAATGCTTTGCAAAACGCCGGTAAATAACGCAAATACGAACGGGAAGCCAAGCCACGTTTGAATCAAAATAAGCGCCACTTTTGTCCAAAACGGATCGGTCATCCACGGGACCGACACCCCAAACAAACTCAACACTTCGCGGTTGATGGCGCCGAATTTGTCGTTGAACATCGCCGCAAACACCAAAATCGTGACAAACGCTGGCACGGCCCACGGCAAAATCAACACCGTGCGGATGAACCGCTTAAACTTGATGCGCGGGTCGTTGACAAGCAACGCCAAAAACAGTCCAAGGGCGATTTGCATCGTTGTCGCGACAACTGTCCAAACGATTGTCCACGCGAGGACGCTAAAAAACGTGCTTTTCCAAATCGGGATGGAGACTAAGTTTTTGAAGTTTTCAAATCCGACCCAATTCAATAAATGCCGCGGCGGCGAGTGGTACAAGTTGTAATCGGTGAACGCGAGCGACACCATAAACAACAGCGGCAGCACAACGATAAACAACAGCATCACAAGCCCGGGCGTGACAAAGATGTACGGAAATCCTTTATCCCAAGCGTTGCGGCACGATTCCCACAGCGACGGAAACGGTTCGCCCCTTTGCCGGCGGCGGGCGTCGTTGCGCGCATCAATGATGTTCGCAATATGCAGGGCGGCCGCAAACACGATGATGATGACCGAAACCAATCCTTGAATCAAGAGAAAAATCGAATGATCAAGCATCGGGATTTCGCCAAGCGTGACGAGTCCCCACAGCCCGATGTTCAAAAAGTTATAAAACGTCATCAAAAAGGCTGCTTCAATGATGATAAACAAAATTCCTTTGACATACCGGCGGTTGTACAATTGCCCAAGGCCGGCAAACAACAGCGACAGCGCCATCGCCACCGCCGGCCGATGGCGGACGTTTGCTTCCGGCATCCGAACTCCCCCCTATTGTATGGATAAGAATAGTGGATAGGGCTGATCCTATCCACCACGACATCACTCGTTATTTTCCAGCGCCGCTGGCGGCGATTTTATCTTGAATCGTTTTCACTGCCTCACCGAGCACCGCTTTCGGGTTGTCGCCTTTCGCGATAAATTGCAAGGCATTGCCCATCGGCTCCCACACTTGCGACATTTCCGGCACGTTCGGCATCGGCTCGCCGTATTGGATTTGCTCGGCAAAGCCGGCGATCAGCGGGTCGTTCGTGATTTTTTCGTTCGTCAACGCTTTTTGGTTTGCTGGCATTTCACCGGCCACTTCATAGTAGTGGAGCGAGTTTTCTTCGTTCGTCACAAATTTCATGAAATCGACCGCCCATTCTTTGTTTTGCGAATAGGCTGATAACATCCATGTTTTCACGCCGACGAACGATTTCGGATGCTCGCCGTTGTCTAAGACCGGCAGCGGTGCGGTCGCTAATTTGTCGCCCAGCGCTTCTTTATACGACGCGATGTTCCATGGTCCGGTGATGGCAACCGCCACATTCCCTTTTGTAAACAGCCCGTTCATAATATCGCCGGTGATTTCTTTCGGAATGTAGCCGTTTTTAAACCACGATTGGACGAGCTCGGCTCCTTTGACGGCTCCATCATTAGCCAGCCCGATGTCGCTTGTGTCGTATTTGCCGTTTTCATTTTTAAACACATAGCCGCCGTAGCCAGCAAAGAACGGATAAACGAAATAGAAGTTCGTCGCTTCCATTAAAAAGCCGTATTGATCTTTCGCCGCATTCGTTTTTTCCTTGGCGATCTTCATCAAGTCATCCATCGTTTTCGGCGCTTCCGGCACTAAATTTTTATTGTAGAACACGCCGTACGTTTCGACGACCATCGGCACGCCATACGTTTTCCCGTCATATGTTACCGCGTTGATGGCTGTCGGGCTGTACTCACCTTTTGCATCGCCAAGGTCGACCGGATCGGCCAGCCCCTGCAACACAATGTCGCCGATGCGATCATGCGGTTGATAGAACACGTCCGGCCCTTTGCCAGCCGGTCCGTCGAGTGCCAGTTTTTTCGTTTGGTCGAGCATGCTGACGGCTACCATTTCGATTTTGATTCCCGTTTTTTCTGTGTACTTTTGAAAAATATCCTTTAACGCTTGTTTTTGTTTTTCATCATCGTTCACCCATACGACGAGTTTCTCTGGCTTTTTGTCCTGTTCTGCCGTCTTTTGGTCGTTTCCTTTCGGCTGCTGGACATCGCGCTTAGGACCGCAGGCACCCAGCACGCCAATCAACAACACGGCCATGAGAAATAAAGATAACGCTTTTCTCATAATCCCCCTCCTGTCATCATGACGGAATCTTAGCGGTACAATCATAAGGCAAACGTTTGCACAAATAAATTTTAATCCTTCCTATGAAAACGATTGCACCACTCATCTCCATTATAACGCCTATTTTTCATTTTACAAGCCTTTTTTCTATAAAATTTGACTTTTCTTTTCTCTTAACGTACTTTTTATTATAGCGAAGCATTAATGCAAACGATTGCTTCAGATAACAAAGGAGGAAAAAGCGAATGAGGAAAGAAGCCATCCACCACCGCTCAACCGACAATTTCGCTTACGCTTATGACAGCGAGACGCTCCATCTCCGGCTTCAAACAAAGAAAAATGATGTCGACCACGTCGAGCTGCTTTTTGGCGACCCGTACGAATGGCACGATGGCGCCTGGCAGTTTCAAACGATGCCGATGCGGAAAACGGGGAGCGACGGGTTGTTTGACTATTGGCTCGCCGAAGTCAAACCGCCATATCGACGGCTGCGCTATGGGTTTGTGCTTCGAGCTGGGGGCGAGAAACTGGTCTATACGGAAAAAGGATTTTACCATGAAGCTCCGAGCGACGACACCGCTTACTACTTTTGCTTCCCCTTTCTTCATCGGGTCGACCTATTCCAAGCGCCGGACTGGGTAAAAGACACAGTATGGTATCAAATTTTCCCCGAGCGGTTCGCCAACGGCAACCCGGCCATCAGTCCGAAAGGGGCGCGGCCGTGGGGAAGCGAGGACCCGACGCCGACGAGCTTTTTCGGCGGCGACTTGCAAGGAATCATCGATCACCTTGACTATTTGGCTGATCTCGGTATTACCGGCATTTACTTGACGCCGATTTTCCGCGCACCGTCCAATCATAAATACGACACCGCTGATTATTTTGAAATCGACCCGCACTTTGGGGACAAAGAGACATTGAAAACACTTGTCAAACGCTGCCATGAAAAAGGAATCCGCGTCATGCTCGATGCGGTCTTCAATCATTGCGGCTATGAGTTTGGCCCGTTTCAAGATGTGTTAAAAAACGGCGCAGCGTCTAGGTATAAAGATTGGTTCCATATTCGCGAGTTTCCGCTCCAAACGGAGCCGCGCCCGAATTACGACACGTTTGCGTTCGTGCCGCAAATGCCCAAGCTCAACACCGCCCATCCGGAAGTGAAGCGCTACTTGCTTGATGTCGCGACGTACTGGATTCGCGAGTTTGATATTGACGGCTGGCGGCTCGATGTGGCAAACGAAATCGATCACCAATTTTGGCGCGAATTCCGTCAGGCGGTGAAGGCGCTAAAGCCCGATGTGTACATTCTCGGCGAGATTTGGCATGATGCCATGCCTTGGCTGCGCGGCGACCAGTTTGACGCCGTCATGAACTACCCGTTGGCGGACGCGGCGCTCCGCTTTTTCGCCAAAGAAGACATGAGCGCCAGCGAGTTTGCCGACCGATTGATGCATGTGCTTCATTCCTATCCAAAACAGGTCAACGAAGCGGCGTTTAACTTGCTTGGCAGCCATGATACACCAAGGCTGCTCACTGTTTGCGGCGGCGACGTCCGCAAAGTGAAGTTGTTGTTTTTGTTCCAGCTCACGTTCACTGGTTCGCCGTGTATTTACTATGGCGATGAGATCGGCATGACGGGTGGAAACGATCCGGAATGCCGGAAATGTATGGTGTGGGATCCAGAGAAGCAAAACAAAGAACTGTATGAACATGTCAAGCAACTGATCGCTCTTCGCAAGCAATATCGGGCGCTTCGACGCGGCGATGTCGCTTTTCTCACCGCCGATGATGAAGTGAACCATCTTGTTTATGCAAAAACGGATGGCAATGAAACGGTCATGATCATCATCAACCGGAGCAACGAAGCAGCAGAAATTCCCATGCCGATCGATGCGCGTGGAAAATGGCTGGTCAACCTTCTGACAGGGGAGCGGTTCGCTGCAGAGGCGGAAACACTTTGCGTCTCCTTGCCGCCGTACGGGTTTGTGCTTTACGCGGTCGAAAGCTGGTAAGGCGACTGAACGGGCGGTTACGGACAAACATATCATATCGGCTGCCGGTGCAGCGGACAAGCTGCACCGGTTTGATCTTTTGCCGGCCGTCTCGATCCCTATACCAACGACACAGAAGGTCAGGTGCGCCGCGCCATGCGCCGATATTCGGTCGGCGTGATTCCTTCCACCTTTTTAAACAGGCGCGAAAAGTAGGCGCCATCGTCAATGCCAACCCGCTTGGCGATCGCCTCGATCGTCTCGTTCGTCTCCGCCAACCATTGCTTTGCCTTTGACAGCCGATAATGCGCCAAGTAGCGGCTAAATCCCATGCCCATCGTTTTTTGCATGCAGCGGGTGATGTAGTCCGGGTGGAATCGGAGCTCCTGCGCGAGCATGTCCAGTGTAATGGGCTCGCTGAAATGTTTCTCGATATACGCAACCACCGCGGCGCTGATCTGTTCAGACGCGCTCGGGACGGAAAGCTCTTGTTTTTGCAAATGCCAAAGGAATTCGATGAACAGCAGCAGCTGCCGGAGCGGCTGATCGATATCCCGCCGAATGTTTTGTTCCACGATTTGACTTAGCAGCTGTTCCACCCGCTCGCGCTGCTTTACTTCGCCATATTGACGGATGGAGAGTCGGTATTGGATCGGCTCGGTGTATGTCGCCTCCTTTTCGATCACTATCTGCCGGCTGACACCGCAATCGGAAACGACCGCAAAGTCTGGCAGCAAAAAATGAAGCCAAACCAGCTCCGTCCGTTCTTCGCATGGGCGGTGTCCGTAATGCTCCCTCCCCGGGATCAACAACAAATAGTGGCCACTGCCAACCGCAAACTCGCGCCCGTTTTCTGTTATATATAAGCATCCTTGTTTCACATAAAGCAAATCGAAGACCGAAAACGTTCGACGAACATGTCGCTTTCCGGCTGAAAACACACTTTCCGCCCCTTTGATGAACACCGGCAGCGGCGGCATGGAAAATGTGACCGTATCCATCGGCCTCTCCCCTCTTTTGTCGGAAATGTGCAAGCAAAATCGCTTCTTTCTCTTTCCATTATGCAACAAACTAGCTAAACTGAATATATCGTTCAAGTCGGAATAAGAAAAAGGAGTTGTCTCAACATGAGCCGTGAGGCCAAAACGCGGTCACTGTTTTCCTTGACGTGGCCAATTTTTATTGAAACGCTGCTCTATATGGTGATGGGCAACGCCGATACACTGATGCTCAGCCAGTATTCAGATCACGCGGTTGCTGCCGTCGGGGTGGCGAACCAAATCATCGCTTTAACGATCGTGCTGTTCAACTTCGTCGCTTTAGCGACAGCAGTGCTTGTTGCTCAATATTTAGGCGCCCGCCGAGAGCAAGAAGCCGTTGACGTATCGCTTGTATCCCTCGTGGCCAATTTGTTGTTCGGATTGTTGTTAAGCGCCATTCTCGCCACATTCAGCGAGCCGATTTTGCGAATGATGGATTTGCCCGCCGAGCTGCTCTATGAAGGAACCCATTATTTGGCGATTGTCGGTGGATTTTTGTTCATCCAAGCCCTGATGATGACGGTCGGTGCCATTTTGAAAAGCTATGGCTTCACCCGTGACACGATGTATGTGGCGGTTGGCATGAACGTTTTGCACGTCATCAGCAACGCGGCCCTCATTTTTGGCTTGTTTGGCCTGCCCGCCCTCGGCATCCAAGGGGCTGCTATATCGACCGCCGCCAGCCGTGGCATGGCCTTTCTCGCACTTCTTGCTTTGTTGCGCAAACGAACAAACATTCCGCTCGCACCAAGGGCGTTTCGCCGCCTTCCATTTCACTATTTGCGCTCACTGCTGAAAATCGGTGTTCCGGCAGCCGGGGAACATCTTTCGTACAATACGGCGCAAATGGTCATTACGTATTTCATTACATGGCTTGGCGCTGAGGCATTGACCGTCCGTGTATACACGCAAAACATTATGATGTTTGTGTTTTTATTCGGCATCGCCGTCAGCCAAGGAACGCAAATTCTCGTCGGCCACTTCGTCGGGGCCGGGCGATACGAGGAAGCCTACGCCCGCTGCTTGAAAAGTTTGTACAGCGCCATCGTCATCTCAGTGCTGCTGGCCGCAGCCGCCTATTGGTTTGCCGAACCGTTGCTGTCGCTCTTTACCGATGACCGCTCAATGATTGTTCTTGGCCGCAAACTGTTGCTGTTAACGATCATCCTTGAACCGGGGCGCTCATTTAATTTAGTGATTATCAGCTCGCTTCGTGCCGCTGGCGATGTGCAATTCCCTGTCTATATGGGCATTTTGTCGATGTGGGGCGTCGGCGTGACCATTGCTTACGTATTTGGCATCACCCTCGGATTTGGCCTCGTCGGCATTTGGCTGTCGTTCATCGCCGACGAATGGCTGCGCGGACTGTTGATGCTTTGGCGCTGGCGGTCGGGCGTCTGGATGAAAAAAACGATGGTGCCACAAGCAAAAATGGCGTAGCGCCACCAAATCGAATAAGAGCTGCGCGTAGGCGCAGCTCTTATTCTTTAATGCGAATGCCGTAATGATCAAACCAAACGTGCACTTGGCCAAGGTAAGCGAGCAACTGCGGACCGGTCATGAGCTGCCCAAACCACGGCACTTGGAACGACTTCCCTTCTGTTTCAATGAGCGCCAGCAATTTTTCCCGGTCGAAAAACTCGTGCAAAACCGAAGAGCGGTCATAGAGCAACTGCTCAAGCCATTGCTTGACAAGTTTCGTATATAGAGGATGGTGCGTTTTCGGATATGGGCTTTTTTTCCGGTAGAGCACCTCTTCGGGAAGCAAGCCCTCGAGCGCTTTTCGCAAAAGGCCTTTTTCTCGGCCGCCGTACATTTTCATATCCCACGGAATGTTCCAAACGTATTCGACAATGCGATGGTCAGCGAACGGCACACGCACTTCCAAGCTTGCTCCCATGCTCATCCGGTCTTTCCGGTCAAGCAGTGTCGTCATAAACCAAATCATATTTAAGTAAAACAGCTCACGCCGCTTCGCCTCCTCGGCGCTTTCCCCCTCGAGACGCGGCACTTCAGCAAGCGTTTGTTCATAACGCATTTGCACATAGTCGTCAAGGCGAAGCTTTTGCCGCCACTCATCTTTTAATAGACCCATGCGCGCGTCGACCGAACGCATCCACGGAAATCCTTTCCGAGACAAATCGTCCGGCCGATGAAACCATGGATAGCCGCCGAAAATTTCATCGGCGCACTCCCCTGATAAGCTGACGACAAACCGTTTGCGAATTTGTTTGCAAAACCAAAGAAGCGAAGAATCGACATCGGCCATGCCCGGAACGTCGCGGACGATGACGGCTTCATGCAAATGGCGGAACAGTTCTTCTTGCGTGATCACGCAGCGATGATGAACCGTTTGAAATTTGTTTGACACCTGTTCGATAAATGGCGCATCCGTGTTTGGTTGAAAATCGTTGGCTTTGAAATACTGGTCGTTTCCTTCATAATCGATCGAGTAGGTGTGCAGCGGCCCTTTTCCATCTGCCGCGAAAGCATTGGCGGCAATCCCTGTAATGGCGCTTGAATCGACTCCACCGGATAGAAATGTGCAGACCGGCACATCGGAAACGAGTTGGCGCGTGACCGCATCCGTCAATAGAAAGCGCAGCTTTTCGACCGTTTCCTCGAACGAATCGCGGTGGACGTCGCTTTCGACATTCCAATACCGCCAAATGCGAAGCCCGCTGCGAGAGAACGTGAGCGCATGTGCCGGGCGCAGCTCTCGAATGCCGTCAAACACACCGTGCCCCGGTGTGCGCGACGGTCCGAGGCCGAACACTTCGGCGAGTCCTTCATAATTGACTTCTGCCTTTACATCGGGATGGGCCAAAATGGCTTTCACTTCCGAGCCGAACAGCAGCCCCCCGCCATCTTCTCGATAAAACAAAGGTTTTACTCCGAGACGGTCGCGCGCCATAAATAACAGCTCGCGCTCCCCATCCCAAACGGCGAAGGCAAAAATGCCGTTGAGCCAATCGACGCATTTCTCCTTCCATTCCATATATGCGGCAAGCAACACTTCTGTATCGGAATGACCATCAAATCGATAGCCTTGGCGCAACAGTTCCTTGCGAATGTCTTCCGTATTATACAGCTCGCCGTTATAGACGATCGTATAACGATGTCCGTTTTTTTGCCGGACCATCGGTTGTTTGCCGCCAGCCGGATCCACGACGACAAGCCGTTTATGGCCGAAGGCGACATGAGTGTCCAGCCACGTATTTGTATCATCCGGTCCACGTTTGGCGAGCGTCTCTGTCATGCTGTCAATGACCGTCCGCTCGCGGCGCAAATTGCGCCCGAAATGGACCCAGCCAGTAATGCCACACATACAAACCAATCCTTTCTTTTTATCAAAGATGGCAAGTTCTCACCCGTTTCCATCATTTCGTCCGTTCTTTTTTCACGATCGTTTCCAGCGATCGCTCCTTTGATTCACGATGGTTCTCCACGTCGGCATGATTCCATTTTATGCACCCCCCGTCATTTCGATGAATTGTCCGACGTCGGTCGCCGCATGAATAAATCAGCAAAAAAATGGAAAAATAGAGGAGTACAAGGAGGATGAGAGATATTGAACATCGAGGAACGGCTGCAATGCATTGTGGAACAGCCGCGGGCGTATGTGTATGGAACAGTGGAGTTCGTCAACGATGAATGGATCTTCTTCGACGAAGAAGAAGAGGAAGCCTCTTTAGTAGAAGAAATTGCCGAGCAAGGCATCGAATGGTTTCACTGCGGACATTGGCTGTCCGGGCAATGGCAGGATCAGGGCGCGGTCGCCACGGATCTTGGCGTCTTTCCCCTCGAAAACGGCGATCGCATCCGTTTCCGCAAACGGCTGACTTATGCCTATCAACAATGGCTCGCCGCGCTTCCTGATTCAACCTTTTTCCAGTTTGTTCAATGGCTGAACAGCCTCGGATTTTCGCTGTATGACTGCTTATATTGCTACAACGGCCTATTGTTTGCCAAATCGTCTGGCGTGAATTTCATCATTTATGACAACACCGAACAAATTGGAAGCATCCACCATTATTACGAGCGCGGACGGGCGTCAAGCGACCGTTTTGAAATCACATTAAACAGCGGTGAGCGAGCCATTTGCGCCCAAATCGGCTGAATCGCCTGTTGATCCTCACGTCGTCGAAGTCCAACGGCGAGCTGTCAATGTTTTTTTAACGGCCATCCTTCCGCCCGAAGCGAAGCCTAGCAGCCGTTTTGCTTCAGGCGGAGTGCCGACGGGCGACAGCTGTCAACCGACGCGGGCGGGGGATCACTTTTGCTTTTCCGTCACATACTGCATCACTTCTTCAGCGAGAAGCGGCGGACAAAACACGTATCCTTGCGCATACGTGCATTGCAAATCGCGAAGCCGGTTGAGCTGTTCCGGCGTTTCCACCCCTTCGGCGATCGTCTCAAGCCCCAACCCGTGTCCCATCGTAATCATCGCCTTGACAATGGCCTCATCGGAAGCGTTGGCATGCAATTGTTCAATAAAGGCACGGTCAATTTTCAATATTGTCGCTGGCAACCGCTTTAAATAATGGAACGAGGAATATCCGCTGCCGAAATCATCGACGGCGATGCCGACGCCAAGCTTCCTCAACTCGTCCATTGTCCGCATCGTGCTGGACAGATAACGGAGCATCGAATGTTCGGTCAATTCGAGATGCAAACAGGACGGAGACAAACGTGACTGCTTAAGCGCTTGTTTTACATTGTCTACAAACCGCTCGTGTTGAAACTGGACAGGGGAGACGTTGACAAAAATGGAAAGCCGGTTATTTCCTGTCATTTCCTGCCATTGTTTCGTCTGTCTGCAGGCGGTTTTCAGCACCCAGCGCCCAATCTCATGAATCAACCCGGTCTCTTCCGCCAAAGGGATGAATTCATCCGGCCGCACAAGCCCAAGCTTCGGGTGGCGCCAGCGAATCAGCGCCTCCGTCGCCTTCACCGCACCCGTATGTACGTCTACAATTGGTTGGTAGCAAAGAAATAATTCATTCTCTTCGATCGCCCTGCGCAAATGTCCGCCCATTTCCAATCGGTGCATTGCTTCTTCGTTCATTTGCGCGCAGTAGCGCTCCACTCGGTTGCCGCCGCCTTTTTTAGCCATGTTGACAGCCATATCGGCGTGCCTAAGGAGCGCATGTTCGTCCTCTCCGTCATCTGGAAACATCGCTAGACCAACGCTTGCTGTAACGAAAAATTCCTTTCCATCGTACACAATCGGCCGCGCCACTTCGCGCACGATGCGGAGCGCCGCTTCCGTCGCCGCCTGGACCTCTGTTTTGAGCGGAAAAAGCAAACAAAACTTGTCGCCATGAAATCGGCCAAGCTCCGCACTAGGCGGCAAGACGCGGCGAATGCGCTCGACAAGCTGGCGCAAAATGTCATCTCCGGCGTAATGGCCGACGCTGTCGTTAATCCATTTAAACCGGTCCAAATCGATCAAAGCAACTGCCATCTTTCGTCGCTTCTGCTTGGCTTTGTCCAGCTGTTCGGAAAACAATTCCATCCACTTTGTCCGGTTGGGCAAGTTCGTATCGATGTCGTAATATGCTAAATAAGAGATTTTCTCTTCCGCCTTTTTTTGCTCGGTAATGTTGCGTCCGATTCCGTAAATGCCGACCTTTTTGCCATCCACAATGATGGGAATGTTTTTCATTTGAAACAAAAGCCGTTCTCCCGACTTCGTCGGAATTTCCAAGTTATACGTTTGGATATTCCCCCGCAGCGCTCGGTAAAAATAGCGGGTGACGCGGGGAATATCATTCGGATGAATATACTTGAGCGAATTCGTATACAAAATCTCTTCTTTCTTGTAACCGAGCACTTGCTCAAAAGCAGGGTTGACGCTTGTCAAACGGCCGTGCAAATCTGTGGAATAGACAATGTCCGTGTTATGCTCAAACAACGATTTGTAGCGTTGCTCCGACATTTGCAGGCGGACGTGCAGCCGCTCCATGTCGCGGGACGATGTTGACATGAGCTGCGCCAATGTCATCATCCCTTCTGGCGGCGATGACCACGGTGACAGTAGGCCGCTCTCCGCCGAGGCCGCTGTTTCCGCCAGCGAAATGGCCGCAAATGCGGCCGGCCGCACCGCCGTATACGCATCTTTCACCAACACCTCGACGGCCGGAAACAGCGCTGCCTGTCCAAACACCGCAGCCACACCGTCAAACAGCGGGCGCGTATACCCACTCAGCGCCGCACTGTAGTAAAGCAGCATTCCTTCTGCTGGTTGCTTGGCTGTTTGCATCGCCACATCACGCGCGCTCCAGTAAAGGGACGCGGCATGAATATAAGCAAATCGCACCTTTTCTCCGTTATGGACATGGCCCCTTACGGCAACCGAGCCATCCTGGTTGACAGCGACAATCGGCAGGCAGACATCGCGTCCGTTCCGTTCGATAAGAAACGGAAATTCCATCCCAGAAAATGGAAGGTGTTCGATAAACTCTTTTCCTAAATACCGTTCCAAATAGCTCGACGCTTTTTGCCCGTTTAGCTCGTCAATCTGCTGATCGCGGCTTTTCGTGATGGAAAACGCCAAGCCAATCGGCTCCCATAAAAACGGTGCGGCACAGTGGCCGCGAAGCGCTGTTCCACTGAAAGAGACGGCGATTCCTCCGCGCTCAAGCCGACCGTCGGGCGAAAATAACACGCTGCCCTCGGGAAGCGCGCAGCCGATGATAACCATTCGTTCGTTTGCAAGCGGCAAATGGCGAAGCAAGGGCGGCAAAGCCGAGCGGTGATTCGTAAACAACAAAAGCAACGTCGTATCGTGACGAACGACCGCCTCCGCGATCAACGCCGCCAATCCATCCGGGCGGTCAAACTCATCAGCTGGCAGCGCCAACGACGAAACGGTTGAAGACGTCATCGACGCGACGCCAACAGCGAGATTCGCCTCCCCGGCCATTGGCAGCGGTCCTGCCATCCCAACCATATGGGCGTGCGGCCAACGACGGGCTAACGCGGCGGCCGCATGGCGCACTGCTGCCTCATCATTGCCCGCGATTTGGACAAACAACGGCTCATCCAAGGAAGAACTATGCTCCCTGAGCAAATGATCCAGCTCCTCGGCGCGGCGGCAGCAGAACCAACGCATAAACGATCATGCCCCCCCTCCGCTGACCAATCGGGTCAGAAAATTCAAAAAATGATATTTCTTTTACCATACCATATTTTCATCTTCAACAAAAGCGGCAACCAATAGAAGGCTGCCGCTTCGCTTTAGAATAAGTCAAAACCAAGCGGCAGCAGCAAACCAAGAAACAGCGTCACCGCAAGGGCAATGACCCATTGCGTCCATCCTGCCGCCGCGCTTTTTCCTTTTTTTACAGCTGCTAAAACCATTTCCATCGCTCCGATCACCCACAGCCCGGCAAGCGCTTTTAGCCAATAAAGCGCGGATATCGAAGCAATGCTATGCAGCAAAAGCCCCCCCGTCGCGATCGTGAGAATGTAAAACAGCCGCAACACCATTTGCACGATCTTGGCTTTGCCCGCCCCTTGCCGCTCCATCGACACCGCAAGGAAAAACAAAACAATCGTGATGAGCCAGCTCGTAATATGGGCATGCGTCAACATCCATCCCTCCAACCATTCCTTGTTCCTTCCCATCATAGCACGGCGGGCGGACGGTTGACAAACTTCACGAAAACGAAAGACGCCCTTTCTTTCAAGAGGACGCCTTTCGAACATCAATGGGGGCTTCCTCACTTTCGCCGTTTACTCTCCCACTTTGTTGCGCAACATGCCGATGCCTTCCACCGTCACCTCAATGACATCACCCGTCTGCAAAAAACGCGGCGGGTTCATCCCTTTGCCGACTCCAGCCGGCGTTCCTGTAGCGATGATGTCGCCCGGCTCAAGCGTAATGCCTTTTGAGATCGTCTCGATGATCGATTCAATGGAAAAAATCAATTGTTTCGTGTTGGCTTGCTGGCGCACTTCGCCGTTGACCCGTGTCTCGATGCGCAAATCGTTTGGATTTGGCACAAATTTGCTTGGCACGATCCATGGCCCCATCGGGCAAAATGTATCCAAGCTTTTGCCGAGAAAATATTGTTGGTGCCGCTCCTGCAAATCTCTTGCTGTCACATCGTTGATGATCGTGTATCCAAATACGTAATCAAGCGCGTCTTCGCGGCGGATCGCCCGCCCTTGTTTGCCGATGACCACCGCCAGCTCCCCTTCATAGTCCATTTCATCAGTGACATCGGCATGGCGCAAAATCGTTTCCTCATGACCGATGACCGTTGTCGGCGCTTTCGTGAAGACGATCAAATGCTCCGGCACATCGGCGCCGCCGAGCTCCAGCGCGTGATCAACATAGTTTTTGCCGATGCAAAAAATGTTTTTCGCCGGCCGTGGGATCGGGGCCAAAAGACGGACATCGTTGAGGCGATAAACGTACTCCCGCGTCGGATGGCCTAGCGCCCAGTCAATCACTTTTTGCGCCCGTACGAGAAACTCCTCCCCTTGGGCAATCGCTTCAACCATCGTCGTCGGCATCGTCTCCGTTCCATCCATCGCCCGTTCGGCGCGGCGCAAATGAACCGCCCGGTCGTCTCCTTGCGGCACGGCTCCAACAAATGTTTCTCCATCGAAAAGTGCGGTGATCAGTTTCATCGTGCCTCTCTCCCTTTCTTTGTTATGTAGCGGACGCTTCGTGAACTCTTCTCTTCCACCCGTCTTCGTCATTTTGGCGCGTTGAGGATGATATTCGCCATCGAGGCGAAAAAGTCCTGCTTTTGTAGAATTTTGTCTAAATTAGGAAATTTATCACTTATTTTCCCGAATCGCTTCCTTTTTTCGTCGGGATATGTATAATAATGTTTAGTTTCCACTAGGGCGTCGATTGCGACTTTCGTCATGCAACAAACGTCTTGCATCGACGCGGCATGCCTCAACCAACATTTCAAACGATTGATGGTGAAGGAAATGGTTCTGTTGCAAATTGAAGAAAAACGACAACAAATGATTGAATTGGCGCTCACGTATGGGTTCACGGCCAAAGAGACGATCGAATGCAGCCAAGAGCTTGACCAATTGATCAACCAATATTTGCAGCAAACGAGGATTTTTGAATCGCCTTCCCCGTCCGTTCAGTAAGCGGGGGTTTTTATTGCCCCGGCCGGCGGCGAAACGGCGGCCGCGTTCCGTATGTCCCCCACCTCCACATCCACTCAACCGGGCCATAATGAAAACGCGCAAACCAAAAGCGGCTTATCCACACTTGAGTTGCATACAAGGCAAACGCAATCAACATCTCCTGCCATGCGCTTGTGCGTCCGTACCACCCAAGCCCATAACCGTAAAACAGCGACGTGCAAACGAGCGATTGCGCGAGGTAATGGGTGAGCGACATTTTCCCGACGTCTTGCCACCACCGCCAAGCGCGCTGCCAACTTGGTTTCCCGCAGATAAACACGGCTGCCGCCGCGTAGAACACCGCCAAAGCGGCGCCTCCGAAGCTGTCTTGGATGTACATTGTCAAGTCGTTGGCCGCAGCCCAATACGGAATTGTTTTCAGTGCTAAACCAAAACATAGCGCCCACCTCATCAGGCGGCGCAGCTTCGCAGGCGAGTGACGGTCGGGTTCAAGCCAACGTTTGCAAGAGGCATAGCCGCCGAGGAAACAAAAGGGCAATACGGTCAACACCGTAAACAGCAGCCCGCCATCGCTGTTGACATAGGCCCAGTCATGCCAACGTTGCCAAAACACATCACCAAACGTTCCGCTTTGATAATGACGAACCGCTGCGGCCGCCTCAGCCTCGTGGCCGCCAACTGGTTTCGTTCCTCCTGTCCACATGCTGAGGGCCATTAGCAGCACCATAAGGCCGTGAAAAAGAAGAAAGACAGCGACAGCCGCCGTCCGCCACCAATGCGGCGGGGCGGCGAACAAGAAAAACATGATGAATCCGGCGACCGCATAGGGGATTAAAATATCGCCAAACCAAAGGCCAAACGCATGAGCCATGCCGATCCCAAGCAAAAGAAAGAAGCGGCGCAACAGAATCGGAATCGGCCGCTTTCCGCGGCTGCTGATCCGGCGGAACATGGTCATCGCCCCGAACCCGAATAAAAACGCAAACAACGGATAGGCGCTCGCTTCAAACAACACATCCACGACGGCAACGAAAACTCGGTCAAAATCACTGCCCTTGACGCCGTCGTCGTATAACGCCGGCGAGGAAAAATAACGCATGTTGACAAGCAAAATGCCGAGCAAGGCGAATCCACGCAACACATCCGCTGCGGCGATTCGCTCGGTCGATCTGATCATCGCTTTCTCCCTTCTTTCTACCGCCTAGCCGTCTGCGCAATCGGCGACGCCTTACGACCTTGCCGGCACGCCCGCCGCCTTATCCATTTCATTCGATGCGCTCTCCTCTGCCCGTCTGAAGGCGCATGCCTGTATCATCAGTTGACATAGCGGCCCGATTTTCCAATTGCATCCCAATATTGGCGGCGCAAGTGTACTTTCTGAATTTTTCCGGAGGCTGTTTTCGGCAGCTCATCCACAAACGTTACACCCGTGATCGCTTTGAAGTGGGCCAATTTTTCCCGCGAAAAGGCGATCAGCTCCTCTTCGCTCACCGTATGCCCGGGTCGAACGACGACGAACGCATGCGGCGTTTCCCCCCATTTTTCATGCGGCACGGCGATGACGGCCGCTTCAAGCACAGCCGGATGCTCATAAAGCGCTCCTTCGACTTCAATCGACGAAATATTTTCCCCTCCGCTAATAATAATATCCTTTTTCCGGTCGACGATATCAATATGCCCGTATTCATCGACGGTCGCCATATCGCCGGTATACAGCCAGCCGTCGCGGATCGTTGCGGCGGTCGCTTCTTCGTTTTTCCAATATCCTTTCATGACGCCATGGCTGCGGACAATCACCTCACCGATCGCCCGTCCATTCTTCGGCACTTCCTCTCCATTCTCGTCGACGACTTTCACCTCGCAGCCGATCATCGGATAGCCGGCTTTCGCTTTCAGCCGCTGCTTTTGTTCGGCAGGCAGTCCGTCAAGCTGTGGACGAATGAGCGAAATCGTGCTGAGCGGAGACGATTCGGTCATGCCGTACACCTGGATAAACTCCCAGCCGAGCTTTTCCTCAACGCGTGCGACAAACGCCGGCGGCGGCGCAGAACCGGCGATGACGACCCGCACGCCTTCCGGGACATCTGGTTGATATTGCTCATAATATTGCAGCAACATATTGAGCACAGTCGGAGCCATATGCATAACCGTCACCTGATGTTCCTTGACAAGATCAAAAATGACTTTCGGATCGACTTTACGCAAACCGATTTGCGTTGCCCCGTTGGCGGTGTAATAAAGAAAAAGAGGGCCGTCCCAAAAGTCGTAAAATGACTTTTGAAGTCAGCCCTCTTTCTTGGATAGTCCACTCCATTGCGCCAAAAAAGAACCTGGTTTCTTCTTTTTTCCAAAAACGAACGCTAGGGGAGTCGTCTCGACAATAGCTAGTTATTTCCTTTCACCCCGGCGTCCAAGACATCCGGATCGACCGTATTCGTGACGCTGCAAAACGTATTCGTTTGCAAGAAATCGCCAGTATTGCCGCCGCCGGCACCTGAGTTTGACTTCGTGGTGCTTTTCGGAGCGATTTGCAGCACATCGCCCATGTTGACAGTGCCATTGCCGCTTACGTTCGTCACTTTGATCCCACCAATGACGATTGCTGGCATCCCCTTTCCCCTTCCTTTCTGCCCGTTCCCTTTCTTTATCATACGCGGGAGTTGCTTTCCTCAATTGGACTCTCACCCCGCATTGAACCGTTTTTTCTCCGTTTTCATACAATAACGATAGCGACACGACGAAAAAGGAGGGGGCTCTTCATGCCTTCATTTATCAGCGGTCCAATTAAAATCACCCATGTCAGCGGCGACGGCACGGTGAATTTCGGCGACGTCTTGCAAATCACACCAAAGAGCACGTTGAAATCCAATACCGGCTCAGGCGGCGGCAACAACGGGGACTTCCTGCAGACGAATACGTTCGTCAGCTTTACAAACACCGGCGATCCGGATGTGTTCGACTCAAATAATGCCGCCAACAATTAAAGCGAACGTTTCGCAGCTTGCGCCCATACACTAGTATCAACGAAGAAAACAAGGAAGGGAGCATGCCCACATGCCGGCTTTTGTCGGAGTCGTCAAACTGAACAGCATCGGAAGCAGCGGCGTGTTCCATATTGGCGATGTGTTTGCGATTTCCCCGCAAAGCGTGACGAAAACGTTCGCTGGCGCCGGTTCGTTTAACACCGGCGACGGGCTTCATATCTATAACTATTACAGCAATACCAATACGAATGACGCCGATGTCGCCGATGAAAATGTCGTCGGAAACGTTTGAAGGAGGAGAAGGAGGGTGCACGTTTACATCAGCCAAAGCATCTGCATCCACCAGTTGCGGATCGGCTCGGTCACCAATTCATCTGTTTTGCAAATCGGCAGCGCCGGAAGCATTCAAGCGCTCTCAACGCTTGCCAACACCGGCGGATTCACCGGTCCGGCCCCACAGGCGACCGTGCCGCCCGGTGCATCCGCTCCTCTCGTTCCTCTCCATTCAGCCACCCGCTAAATTCAGCGAAAAAAGTGATGAGAGCGAAAGGCCGTCCATATATTGAAGTAAGAGGGCTCTTTGGAGAGGATGATGGTGCACAATGAGCATTTACGAGTATTTCGTCAAGCTGCACCGCTATTTATTATGGCAAACAAAAAAAATACGGGATCTGGAACGCCGTCTCCACGCACTCGAAGCCCGGCTTCGGGAAATGGAGGCTCAGCCGCGCACATCGATCGAACGAATTGAATATAAATTTGACCAGCTCAAAGTGGAAACGCTCGAAGGAACGCTAAACATCGGGATCGCTCCGCCCGGAGCCGGCGGTACAATTGAAGACTTTGCCGTCGAACCGGTCAAAACCGTAATTCCAAAGCCGGAACCGGTGCTGTTGCGCCCGATTCAAGAAAAAGTGGCCGCCTATCTCAACGGGGAAGCGTCGGAAACGTTAAAACGCCTTGAGCAGCAATACGGCCGCCGCCTCGACGATACGTACCGCCAGTTCATTTTGCAAGACATCGCCCGGCAAACAGACGAACGCATCCGCTTCTATTTGCAAGAGAAAGCCAACCATGGCTACGTTCCGTCCGGCGACCGCGATGAAGCAGTCGAAAATGAAATTTTTCAAAAAGTGAAAGCCGATATCGAACAATCGCTCGATGCGTTTTTGAAACATTTGCCTTCAAAGGAGGGATAGACGTGAATTATACAGTGATCAATCGTCATCTGCATGTTGGCGACATCCGCCTCGTGGCCGTCGCCAGTGCCTCGCTGTTTTTAATCGGCGACGCCGATGCGATTCACTTGTCATCAGCGTTTGACACACCGCCTGAATCACTTATCATCGGCCCGTTCGTCCCGCTTGTGCCGGCCCGAGGGGATACGCCGTGAAACGAACGTCAGTAGTGCAGGCATTTCATGCGGAAACGCTGATCATTGGCTCCGTACTGCAAATCGGCGACTCAGAGCGAATTTCCGCCCGCACGCGCTCCTTTGCCGTTCAGCGGCAATATGAACTGTTTTTTGGCCCAGAAGGAGAACAAATATTCCCTGTTTTTGCGAAGCCGATCCCGCGCTGGATTTCTCCACCGCCGGCAGCCGCACGCCAAACGCTCCATGAGTCCCCGGTCATTTCCGTTCAGTCTGTGCGCGTGCTCGCCATTTCTTCGTCCGCCATCGTCCATATCGGCTCGACCTCGACAGCGGAGGCAGAGGCAAGAATTAAACATATCCGCCAGCTGGCCGGCTCTGAGTCGAGCGCGCCAACAAGAGGGAGGGATTTATAATGCCTTCGTTTGTCGGCCCGATTAAAATCAACAACGTCAGCAGCGGAGCTGTCGTCCAAATGGGCGACTGTCTGTACATCGCGCCGAAAGTCGCCACGAAAACGCAAGCCGGATCCGGCGGGTTCAACACCGGCGATTTTGTGATGACGAACAACGCGATCAGCTTTACAAACGCGTTTGATCCAGATGTATCCGACCAAAACGTGGCCGCCAACAACTGAACGTTGCAGAAAACGAATCCCCTCACCTTTCACTTGCCAACATCAACCTTATCAGCCGAACGCTGCCGAAACCAAAAAGAGAAGGTGTCCCAAAAGGATCCGGACACCTTTGCTTATTTACCTCTATATCTAAAAAACCATACATTGTGCTTGATCGAAAGGAAACCAACCTTTTGCGACCGCATCTCTCCATTATTCCCCTAAAGCCCGTTCAGCTCAACGAGCTATCCATTTACAGATCAGCGAGCGAGAAAGCCCGCTCCTTGAGGGGTGGGATGAAAGCGAGCCGTTTTCTTCATATTATTGAATGATGATGAAAAAAGCGGTATCATGTAATCGTCGCAAGGAGGTGAATCCATGCCGACCATCACACTAAGGCTGGAGCTGCACAACCCAACGAAAGTGAAACAGGGCATGTATGAACGGATGACAGAAGTGAATACCGCGTTTGCCAATTGGCTGTTGAATCATCCCGAGCTGAATCAAGCGACGAGCAAACTATTTAAAGAGTTTTCGTCGCAGCGGTTTCCTTCCGCTGTCGTGAATCAGACGATTCGAGAAGTGAAGTCCCAAAAGAAAAACCAGAAAACAAAGAAGTTTCGAACATTATGGTGTTGCTTTAACAATCAAAACGTGAAGGTGGAAAAGAAAGGAGAGTTCTACACCGTTTCATTCCCAACATTAGAGAAGCGAGTCGGTGTGCCGGTGGTCACGCGTCCCTATCAAGAAGCATGGCTGAATCGGCTGCTTCATGGAACCGCCAAACAAGGAGCAGCCAAGCTCTACAAAAAGAGAAAGAAATGGTACTTGGCTGTTGCGATCACATTTGAAGTGGAGCCGCGGCACGAAACAAAGGTGATGGGCGTTGACGTTGGGCTTCGCTATATCGCTGTGGCCAGCGTGGGAACGAAATCGTGGTTTTTCAAAGGGAACCAATGCGCCTTTGTACGCCGACGATATGCGGCTTTGCGAAGGAGATTAGGAAAAGCCAAGAAGCTCCATATGATTCGCAAAATCGGCCGTAAAGAGTCCCGCTGGATGAAGGATCAAAATCACAAAATCAGCCGTCAAATCGTGAATTTTGCGCTCGCCAACGGTGTTGGCGTGATTCGGATGGAAGAGTTGACGGGGATTCGCAAGCGGGCAACATCGGCCAAAGAAGCGGGGCGAAGCCTTCATGCTTGGGCGTTTCATCAACTGCAAACGATGATTGCCTATAAGGCGGAAATGGCGGGCATTCGCGTTGAGTGGGTGAATCCAACCTACACGAGCCAAACGTGTAAATGTGGTTATCGAGAGAAAGCGAACCGAAACGGCATCCGCTTTCGATGCCAAAGGTGTGGATACACTCTCCACGCCGACTTGAATGGCGCCATCAACATCGCCAAAGCGATTTCGGGCTTCGCCGTCTAACCTAGCGCACTGGTCACAGGTGCGCCGCCCATGGGGGTACATCCTAACCCGATGGGATGGGGTGATGACACACCCCTGAACTTGGGCGTTGTCCGAACCAGAAATGGATGAGGACGTGAGCGACCCAAGAATCCCACGCCTTTAGGCGTGCGGAGTGTCAAATCATTTCCAGCCAGTTTAGGCGTGCGGAGTGTCAAATCATTTCCAGCCAGACGCGCGTGCCACGTCCGGACGGTTCAGCCGGTTCGACGATGAGCCGTCGCGGCAGACGGTTGCGAATTTCTTGAACATGACTGATGACGCCGACCGCTAGTTGCTCGGTATGTAGCTTTTCCAAGGCGGAAATGACCGTCTCAAGCAGCTCAGCGTCGAGGGTGCCAAACCCTTCGTCCAAGAAGAAAAAGCGGAGCGGATACTCGCCGCGCAGCTGAATTTGCGCCGATAACGCCAACGCCAACGACAGTGACGTCAAAAATGTCTCCCCACCCGAGAGCGTCGATACCGGCCGTCTGACGCCGCCATTGGCATCATCGCGGATCAGAAACCCGCCTTGCGAATCCAATTCGAGCGAATACCGGTGCCGTGTCAGCCGCTGCAGCCGTTCCGAAGCCATGGCGGTTACTTGCTCGAGCTGCTCTTCAGCCATAAATTCGACAAAGCTGTTGCCGCGAAGCAGCGCCTGCAGCTGTTTATACCGCTCGATGCGCCGGCTGAGCTCCGCCTGCTTCTCCTCCAGTTCAACAAAGCGGCTATGTTTTTTTCTCAACTCTTCTACCTTCGCTTGAGCTGCCCCAAGCTGCTGCGTCATCGCCTCCACTTGCTCCTTCAACTCGGCGTATACACGCTGCATCGTCTCCCATTGTTCAGCGCTCACCGCCGCCCCCCCGATGGCGGCGGCCAGCTGGGCGAGGCGATGTTCGGCTTGCTCGATTTGGCGCCAATAGCGGCGGATTGCCTCATCCCATTCATCTCGCTGCGCTTTTTCCGCCTTCGCTTGCTTGACTTGTTCGGCATCGGCAAACATGGTGTCCAAAAGCGCGCCGCGCCAGCGAGCGAGCGCCTCTTCTTCGCGGCGGACGCCTTCTTCCCACGCCTGCTTGGCTGCTTTTGTTTCGCTTTCAAGCATTTGATATTCCCGCTGGGCTCGCTGCCAAGCCTCATACGCCTGTTGCTCGCCGTTTTGCAGCTGGCGCCATTCGTCCTCCGCCTTCTGAAGCTGCACGGCCGCAGGACCTTCCCCCGCCTTCTCGCCCCGTTGCCGCTCATATTCGTTCCATTGCTGCTGTTTGGCGCTAATCAGCGAGTCAAGACGCACCCGCTCCGTCTCAAGCCGGCTCCGCTCTTTGGCCGCTTCCTCTTTCGCCCGCTGTTTTTCCTCTAAAAACAGCACGCTGTCCTCCAGCCGCTTTTGCACGTCGCGCCGCACGTTTTCCCGTTCACACAGCTGTTCATACACCGCATCGATCGTCTCAAGCGAAAGGAAAGGATACATCTGCCGCCATTGCTGTTCAAGTTGCCGCCGCTCTTCCTCCAGCCGCTGCTTTTCAACTTGCAGCGCTTCGATGTCCGCCGCTATCCATTGGCACGCTTTCTCCGCTTCGCGCCGCGCTGACTCGGCTTCATTCCATTGGGCAAGCACCCGGTAGACCGCTTCTTTCAATTCAATGACATCTTGCGCAAGCGCCCGCACTTCCACAGTGAGGTCGACGGCCTCCTCCACCGAGCGGCTTTCGGCAAACACAGGCGGCGCTTCATGGCCTACCGCCAGCTCGGCAAGCTGCTCGAGCTGCGCCTTGAACGAAATGATCGTTTGCCAATCTTGTTCATACCGCTGCCGCTCTGCCTCAAGCTCGGACAGACGCTCAAGTTGGACATCGTGCGGTGCGGCGGCCGGATGCGGATGCTCGCGCGATCCGCACACTGGACACGGCTCGCCGGGACGGAGCCGCTCAGCCAAGGCGGAGGCGAGTTGCGCCGTCCGCGCTTCTTCGGCTCGCTGTCGCTCCGCCTCCATGGTTTTCTGCAAAGTATACAATTGTTTTTCAGCATCCTGCTGCCGCCAGCAGACGAAACGATACGTCCGCTCCACACGCCGGAACAGCTCTTGAAGCCGGGAGCCGACAGCGGCTGATCGGCGTTCCCGCTCCAACTTTTCCTCTTTCGCCCGACGCCAAACGGCCTCCTTTTGCTGAAGTTGGGCATCGACGCGAGCGATGGCTGACGCCGCTTGCTCAATATGCTGCTTCTGCCTGTACGCCCGCTCTGCCTCATCTTTTCCATCCAGCGCCTCTTCATGCTGTTTCAGTTCTTCTTTCAACTCCCGCTGCCGCTTCGCGCCGCGCTCATACCAGACCGACGCCTCTTCAAACCGGCGTGCAGCTGCCTTCTCCTGGGCAATGAGTCGCTTCCTCTCTTCACTAAGAGCTGCGAGCTCCTGTCCAAGCACTTCCATTTGCTGCTCAAGCTGCGCCGCCTGCCGCAGCCGTTCCATCTGGACGAGCAATTCCGGTTCGCGCTGCGCCTTTTCTTGGCGCGCCCGTTCATAACGCCGCGCCGCTTCTTCATAGCTCAATTGGGCTTCCTCTAACCGACGCGCCAGTCCTTCATACCGACGAAACGCCTCTGCCCGCAAGCGACATGCCTGCTCGCACTGCTCCCAATACGGCCATATGCGCTCTGCTTGCTCGGCGCGCTCCTTTTTCGCCTCAAGCTCGCGGATGACGGATTCATGTTGGCGCAGCGCGGCGAGCTCTTGTTCGACCGCTTCTTTTTCTTGCTGCCACGCCCATCGTTGTTTTGTTCGTTCCACATCTGCTTCGACTTCCTCAAGCTCTTTTTTTCGCTTGGCAAACAGCCCCGCGAGCTCCCGCACATCCGCCTCTGCCTGCTCGAGCGCTGCTTTTGAAGCATCGCCGAGCCCCGCTTTTTCCGCTTCGATTTTTTCCCATTCTTGCCGAGCGGCGGCAAGCCGGTCTTTCAACTTTTTATTCAACTGATCGCCATACCGCTCAAGATGGAAGAGGCGCTGCAGCATTTGCCGCCGCTCCGACCCTTTGAGCGATAAAAACTCGGCAAATTTTCCTTGCGGCAAGACGACCGCCCGGGTGAAATCCTCCATCGTCAAGCCGAGCAATTGCTCGATCGCCTTGTCCACCTCCGATAGTTTATCGGCGAGCACGACCGGCTCGGACCGATGCTCGATCAGGCGGCAAACGGCGCTGCGCGTCCGCCATTCGTCCACTTTTTTTAAGCTTCGTTCGACTGTATATCGTTTCGCTCCTGCCGCATTTTCCAGCTCAAACGTAAATGAGACAAACAACTCTTGCTCCGCGTGGTTGATGATCGCCTGCGTGCGGTTGGCCGCCCGCTCGACGCTGCCGAACAAGGCGAGCGTCATGGCGTCTAAAATCGTTGATTTGCCGCTTCCAGTCGGCCCGAAAATGCCGAACACACCGCCCTCACACAGTGCGGTGAAATCAATCGTCTGCTTTTCACGAAAGCTATGAAGCCCGGCGATCGTCAGCGAGATCGGCTTCATTCTCCCTCCCCTTCCTTCTCTTCTTCCGCCGCCAGCTCCAAAAAGAGGCGGACAAGCTCTTCATCCGGCGTTTGTCCCCCAGTCTGACGTTCGTAAAAGCGGTGAAACATTTCTTCAAGTGAAAGCGGCTCGCGGCTCATTTCCATCATCTCTTCCACCCGATTGGGAAGCACCGGGCGAATGTGGACAAATCCGGGATGAAGCTTACGCAGCCGATCAATTTCTTCCATTGTCAACGACTCGGTCACATGGATCTCCAAATCGATCCAGCTTGATCGGTCTCTTCCTTCCTCACACCAGCGGTATACTTGAGCGAGCCCCTCTGTCGCCTTCCAACGGATGAGCGGTTTGCCGGCAGCGAGCGGTATCTCCGCCACCTTGGCCGCCCCGCCTGGATGCACGTCAACGACCGTGACCGATTTGGTTTGACCGGCTTCGGAAAAGCTGTACGCCAACGGCGAGCCGGAATAGCGCGCGGCCGTCTTTGCCTGCTTGACATCCTGCGGCCGGTGCAGATGGCCAAGCGCCACATATTGCGCGGCTTTCGGCAAGCTCTCAGCCGCCACCGTATAAGCGCCGCCGACTTCAATCGGCCGCTCGGAATCGGACGTACGTCCGCCAGCAACGTAAAGATGGCTCATCGCGATATTGACGGTCTCCGCCGTGAACGAGGCGGCCATCGCCGCTAATAGGGCGCGGATGCGGTCATCGTACCGATCGCGCATCGTCGTCTCCTTACAGTCGGATGACAACAGCTCGGCGAGGCGCGATTCGGACGGATAGGCCAACGGAGCAAGCATCATCGTTTCGCCGCACGATGGAACGTCAATCCGGCAAACAGCCGCTTGCGGGCGGCCGAAAAGAAAAATGTTGTGCGCACACATCAACGTCCGGGCAGCGCTGATCCGGTCGGGGTGGTCGTGGTTGCCGCTGATGACTGCCACCGGGCGGCGTCCTTTGTCGGACAGGCGGGCGAGGCTTTCATAAAACAGTTGTTCCGCAGCCGCCGGCGGATTGACGGAGTCGAATACGTCGCCGGCCACAAGGATGATGTCGATTTGTTCTTTCTTGACAATCTCCACAAGCTCATCAACAAATGCCTCTTGCTCGGCCATCCGACTCCGCCCCTCGAGCGTTCTCCCAAAATGCCAGTCCGCGGTATGCAAAATCCGCATTCTCTCTTTCCCCCCTTGCATCACTCAACAGCCACAACAAACCCGCCGTCAAACGAATACAAATAGCATTCCGCCACCGGCGCACGCCAAATTTGCTCGATGGCCCGCCGGTACAAGCGCATTTGCGTCCCGTAGCGGCCGAGCAGAAAACGAGCCGCTTCTTCCTTTTGCCCAGCAAAACGGTGGACGACTTCATCCGTTTTATAGTCAATCATCACATAGCCGCATTCGTCGACAAACACGCAGTCGATCACCCCTTGCACGAGGACGCGCCGGCCGCTTTCCGTCCCTTCTCCGCCGTACAGTTCAGCCGCTTTAAGCCCCAAGCTGAACGGCACTTCACGGTGCACTTCGCGGGCGGCGCAAAGGCGGCGGCCAAGATCTGCAGTGAAAAAGGCAGCGATGGCCGCTGGATCGACCACCTCTGCTTGTTCTGCCGACAGCAGCTCTTTTTCGACAAGGCGGACGATCTGACTGCGGATCGACGATTCATCAAGCGGCGCCTGCAAATCAAGATGGCGCATGACGATATGGAGCGCCGTCCCTTTTTCGGCCGGCGTCAATGTTTTCTCCTGCATGAAACGCGGTCGAGAAAACACCGGAGCCGTCCCTTGTCGCGGCCGCCATTCGTCCGCTTGCTCGCCAAAGAGCACGCGATGTTCTTTCAGTTCTGACACCGATTGCTTGGCGCGCACGGCCGTTTCTTTCTCATACGAATACCGCCACAACAAGCGGCGTTTGACCTCCTTCCGCCACCCTCCTTCTACGGGAACGGGTCGTCCTTGTTCGAGGGCAAAAAGCACGCCGCCATCCATCTCCTCCCTCGCAGCCTCTGCGCCGCGCAAATCGGCGGCCGGCACGATGGAGACACGCCATACAGACGGGTGGGAGGCGACCTCTTCAGGCGCCTTCATTCCCGCAAGCGCCCCCCCATCACGATGACGGATGAGCGCCCGGCCGATCCAATCCAAGTAGGAGCGGGCCGAAGCCCGCACATCGTCGGGGAGAAGCCAGCCGCGTTCCGAAGCAGCGCTTTTCCATTTTTCAATCTCCTTGGCCGCATCGTTGACCGACGCCAACAAATACAGCTTCTCTTTTGCCCTTGTGAGCGCGACATACAAAATGCGCATCTCCTCAGCGAGCAGTTCAAGCCGCTTTTTCGTTTGGATGGCCAACAGCGGCAGCGTGGGATAACTGATGCGCAGCCGCGGGTGGACAAAGCGGGCGGCAAAACCCAGCTCTTTATCAAGCAAATACGGGTGATGCAAATCGCGCGTATGAAACGAACGCGCAAGCCCGGCGAGAAACACGATCGGAAATTCCAATCCTTTGCTGCTGTGAATCGTCATGATGCGCACGACGTCTTCCTGCTCGCCGAGCGGCCGGGCCGCCCCTAAATCGTCGCCGCGCTCTTGCAGCCGCTCGATGAAGCGAAGAAAGCGAAACAAGCCGCGAAACGACGTCGACTCGTACTGCCGCGCGCGGTCGTACAAAGCGCGCAAGTTCGCCTGCCGTTGCCTGCCGCCCGGCAGTGCGCCGACAAAATCGTAAAATTGCGTATCGCGGTACAGCAGCCAAATGAGATCAGCTAATGAGCGGCGGCGCGCCATCGTACGCCAGCCCTCGAGCCGCTCTAAGAACGCCGCCGCTTTCCTTTGGGCGTTGGCCTCCTCTTTTGTTTCCGCCGGCTTTTGCCGAAACGAACAGAGCGCTTCATAAAACGTGCCTTTTGGATCGGCGAGGCGAATCATGGCGAGCTCATTCTCGTCAAAACGAAAGAGCGGCGACCGGAGCACCGCGGCGAGCGGAATGTCTTGGTACGGGTTGTCGATCACTTTTAACAGTGAGAGCATGATCGAAATTTCCGTCGCCTGAAAATAGCCGGATGACAAATCCGCGGCCGCCGGGATGCCTTGCGCCTGCAGCTGCTCGATCATCTGCGGCGCATGCGTCATCGAGCGGACAAGGATGACGATGTCACGGTACATGGCGCGCCGCGGCTGCCCGCTCGGACGATCGTATACATAAAACGGAGCGGAAACGATCTCTTTGATTTTTTTCGCCATCAGCCGCGCCTCGAGCTCCGCCGCTTCCCATTCAGCCGCTTCCTCTTCGTCCTCTTCCGCCGCACGCTGCCGGTTGATGATCATGACTTCCGGCGCCGCATCCTCCCCTTCCGGGTAATCAGCGCCGTATTTCAACTGCGCCGCTTCGTCGTAAACCATTTCGCCGACGGTTTCCCCCATGAGTTGCGCAAACAGAAAATTCGTCCCGTCAAGCACTTCGCGGCGGCTGCGGAAGTTGCTCGCAAGATCGATTTTCATCCCCCCTTCTTCTCCGTCTGCGGTGAATCGTTTGTATTTGTCCAGAAACAGCATCGGCTCGGCAAGGCGGAATCGGTAAATCGACTGTTTCACGTCGCCGACCATAAACAAATTGCCTGTTCGTTCGCTCCCTTTTTTCACCAGCTGCAAAATCGCTTCTTGAACGAGGTTCGTATCTTGATACTCGTCAACAAGCACTTCATCAAACTGCGCCTGGTATTCCAAGGCGGCGGGGGAAGGCTGCCATTCGCCCGTTTCCGGATCGCGCCGCCGCAAAATATGCAAACAATAATGTTCCAAGTCAGAAAAATCAACGATTCCTTTTTCCCGTTTCGCCGCTTGGAACATGACGGCAAAACGGCGGACAAGGTTAGCGATCGTTTCAACGATCGGCTTCATTTCCCGCATATGGCGGAGCCAAACGGATGGATCGAGCGAAAACACATTGTCGCGCAGCGCCTCCACTTTCTTTTTCGCCTGATCACGCAACGATTTGGCTTCGTCGATCAGCCGCTCGTCATAGTCCTTGCCGCGGCAGGCCGGCAGCCGCCCAAACGACAGCGCCTTTAGCGCGCGATGCAGCTCGGCCCACGGTCCAGAAAGACGCGTTTCCAAATCAGCGATCATATCTCGATCTTCGCGCAGCCGATCCGCGTACGGACGCGGTCCGCCCGGCTCTTCAGCAAGCTCAAGCGCCCTTCGGATCAGCCGTCTGGCCGCCGCCAGCTCCATCGCAGCATGTTGCGCGATATAGCGGGCTGCTGGCAGCGTCTTTATATCTGTTCGTTCATCGACATCATACATCGAGGTCAAACCGGCCAACCATTCATCTGGTTCCGGATGGGAGCGGGAAAATTCATAAAGGGCGACAATCATCTCCTGCAGCTCCGCATCGCTCCGGTCGCCCGTATAGGCATCCACGACAGCGAAAAACCGCTCGTTGTCCGGCTTTCCATATTCCTCCTCAAGCAGCTCTTCAAGGACATCCTCTTTCAACAGCTCGATTTCCGTTTCATCCGCGATGCGAAACGACGGATCCAAATCAAGCAAATAGTAATATTTGCGAATGACATCCAAGCAAAAGGAATGGAGCGTCGAGATCGCGGCGCGGGGAAGCAGGCTGAGTTGACGTCGCAAATGGAGCGAATGCGGACGCTTGGCCAATTCCCGCTCGAGCGCCTCGCCGATTCTTGCTTTCATCTCCGCGGCTGCCGCATTGGTAAAGGTAACGACAAGCAGCCGATCGATATCGACCGCTCCTTCTTCCGCCGTCACTTTTTGAATGATCCGCTCGACAAGAACGGCCGTTTTCCCGGATCCGGCCGCCGCGGCGACAAGAATGTCTCGGCCGCCCGCGGCGATCGCCTTCCATTGTTCATCCGTCCATCGGCTCCCAGCCGGCTTCGGGCGAATCGTGGCGTTCATTTATCCTTCCTTCCCTTCCGCTAGTTTTTCGATGACCGCTTCCTTCGTTTGCGGGGCAAGCTTCCGGTATTCGTTGCCGGAGAGTGCCTCATCAAATTGGCAGACCGGTTTGAAAACGCAAAACTCGCACGCTGTTTTATCTTTCAACTTGTACGGGGCGATCGACACGACGCCGTCGGCGATTTGCCCGCCGATGTCGATGAACAAACGGCGGACATGCTGGCGGAGCGCGGCAAAGTCGGATGGACTCGCCACCGACGAACGCGAATGGATCGACCCGCTTTTCGTAAGCTGAGCGGGCACAATCAGCGACCATTGTCCGTCTTCCGTTCGGCCGTCCATCAACCGGATCGCCTCGACGTCAGCGAGCAACAGCCCGCGCATCCGAAACGGTTCAAGCAACTTTTTCGCCATTTCCACCTCATCATCCACCCATTGCTTCGCTTGAACGATCGGATTGTGGATGTGAAAATAAAGCACCCCGGCTGGCAAGGCCGGCTGTCCGACGAGCTGTTCGGCATACGTCAGCACGATGTCCAGGTAGGTGAGCATTTGCAGCGCCAAGCCGTAATATACTTCCGTCAAATCGAGCGTTTTCGCGCTCGATTTGTAATCGATAATGCGAAGAAGCACTCCTTGGCTGCTTTCCGCCTTATCGACGCGGTCGATCCGCCCAACAAGCTCCATCACTGTTCCGTCGGGCAGTCGAAACCGAAGCGGCGGCAGGTCGCCATTGGGGCCGAATGACAGCTCAAGTCCGATCGGAACGAAACCGCTCGCCCGCGCATGCTCACTTAACACATGGGTTGTACGGGCAACGACGTGTTTCAATTTTCGTTTCATATATTCATAGCGATGAGAGCTTGAGAGCACTTGCTGCTGGATGAGCGGGGCGATTCGCTCGACCGCTTCGGCCGACAGCCGTTCACAGTCTGGTCTTGACAGTTCGCGCCAATCAAGATGCTGTTCGCGCAGCCGGTCGGCGATTTGCTTGATGGCGGCATGGAACAATTGCCCAACATCCGGCGCCTCAAGTCGGAAAACGTTGCGCTCTTTCAACCGCAGCCCGTGCGATGCGAAATGGGCGTACGGGCATTTTTGAAACTGCTCCATGCGCGAGACGCTCGCCTGAATTTTTTTGCCGTACAGCCGCTGGCTCCACTGTTTTTTGAGCGGCGTCGCTCCGTTTGTATAAAAGAGCGCGGAGACGGCATGCCGCACCTGCTCCTTCCAGTCCCGATGGCCGATGAACGTGTTATACACATCCCACCAAAGCGGATCGATGCCGTAGTTGCGCTTCCACGCTCGGAGCTGGCTGATCAAATACGTTTGCGTCGCCCGCGGCGCGGTCACGAACGCCTCTGCTTTTTCTGCCGGGGCGTCGAACGGGTCGTTGCCGCACAGATGCACCGGCGCATGCGGAAACAGTTCCGTAAGCTGCTTGATGAGCGGCGACGGCATCAACGCTTTCCCTTCCCCATCAGCAAGCGGATATGTAACATACAGCCGCCGGCTCGGACAAACAAGTGCCAAGTAGACAAAAAACGGGTCATAAAACAGCTGCTCCCGCCCCCCTGGGGCGAGCGCCACCCCCAACTCACGCAGCTGCTCGCGCTCCACTTCCGCCATCAGCCCGTCTTCCTTCACTTTTGCTGGAATAACGCCATCGTTGGCGCCGATGACGAACGCATACTTGATGTCAATTAAACGAGAGCGATCAAGCTGAGCGACGATCACCTGGTCCATCGCCGGCGGCACAAGGGAGAACTCCAACCGATCGAGCCCAGCCTCGATAATCTTGACAAACTCAGCGAGCGGCAGTGATTCTGTCCCGAGCATTTCTACATATTGGTCAAGCAAATCGACGACGGCGTTCCACGCCTGTTCATGCTGGCGCGCTTCAACGAGGCGGCCGTCCGCTTCCGCTTGTGCGCTCATTTTCTCTAGTTTTTTTGGAATCTGCAATTCTTCCAAAAACAGATATAATGCCATACAAAACCCGCGTCCGTCCTCCGCCCGGCGCAGACGGCGCTCCAACCGGCGAAGCGGAGCGGCCAACGCCTCGCGCCATTCATTGAGCATGTCCTCAAACTGCCGCTCTTCGTCCGTTTGTGGTACGTTCAAACCGTCAAGCGCCTGATAGCGCCGATACGCCCAGCGCTCATTGTTTGTCCACTTATCCCCTTTGATTCCGTAAGCAAGCACATAGTTTTCGAGCTTGTCGGCCGCCTCGCGCCACATGTGCAGATCGCCGTCCGTTGGAAAAAGCAAATCCGTTTTCACCGCCCGAAACACCGCTTCATATCGCCAACGCGTCACGACCGTCTCTAAGGCAGCGCGCACGAGTTCAATGAGCGGGTGGTGGTGCATCGGTTCTTTTTCATCCATAAAATACGGGATCCCAAAATCAAAAAACACCGTTTTCACCAGATCGCGGTACGCCTCCGTCTGGCGGATGATCAGCGCAATGTCGCGATAGCGCGCCCCTTCATCGCGGACAAGGCGGATGATTTCGCGTGCGACCGCTTCGATTTCCGCTCGGCGATTGGACGCCTCATAAAGATGGACGGCATCGGTCTTTGCACCATATGGAAGCAACGGGCGTCGGTGAAATTGCGCCTCAAGATGAACGAGCGCCCTGTCTTCATGGCGTCGGTTGGCCGAAAGCACGATCGGCTCTTCGATCGCAATGTCATTGCTTAGCGCCAACTCCCTCAGCTGGCGGTACGTTTGCGCCGGCAAATAAAAGAGATGAAGTTCGTCCGGCATTCCGTCGTCATACGGGCGGTCGATCGTCAAACAAACGGTGACGCGCCGGCAATGGCGAAGAAGCTGTTCGATGATCATATATTCTTGCGGCGCGAAATGATGAAAGCCGTCGATGTAAATATCGGCATCCCGCAAATAACTTGAGCGCGGAATATGCTCAGCGAGCAAGCGCAAATAATCTTCCGAATCAAGATAGTGGCCGATAAGACTCCGCTCAAGTTCCTCATACACAAGCGCGACATCGCTCAACTTGTCAGCGAGCAAGCGGCGGCCCGGCTGGCTTGGCCCATCCTCGAACGCCTTGGCATGTCGGCGGAGTTCGCCCGGCGTCAGGCAATACCGTTTGCATTCGGTGATCATTTCGTTCAGCTGCTCGATAAACCCATGTTTGTCCGCCGCGCGGCCAAACAGTTTCAGCTCTTGTTTGCGTTGCTCAATAATTTTGCGGATCATCATCTGCACACCAACATCATGAATATGGTACCGGGTCATGCCGCCTGTTTCCTGCAACACGCGCCAAGCGAGACGGGTGAAGCTGAACACTTGGGCGCGAATCATCCCGCCCACTCCCTCGGTATGTATCAACGCGTATTCGCATTGAAATGTCATTTGCTCCGGAACGAGATAGACGATCGCCCTTCCTTTTGGATCCTCTTGCAACTGGCGGCGAATTTCTTCGAGGCAGACAGCCGTTTTCCCACTTCCTGACCGTCCGAGCAAAAACCGCAGCGACATTGTATCCACCACCATTCGTTTCCTTTATTTGTTTTATTTTAGCACGTATGTTCGCTTTTGGGAAGAAAAAACGCCCTTCGGCTGCGGGTTATATAGAGGCAATCTGAAACGTTAACGTTTGTTTCTTTTTGTAGAGCCAGCCGACATGTCAGCGACTGTCGGACGACTGAACAACCTCGCTTCACTTCGTTATAGAAGCGGAAGACTCCTTTCGAGATTAAGGTTAAAACTGAAAGGCGAACTGTTTAAACGGCCAGTAGCGAAAGTCCACCTTGCCGACAATTTGGTTGATTTTGACAAATCCAAAATGGCGGCTGTCCCAGCTGCTAAGCCGGTTGTCGCCAAGAACGAAAATGCAGCCGGGAGGCACCCGTGTTTTCCCGGTCACCTCCTCAAGCGTAAAATCCCCGGTCAGCCTGCCGTCAAGCAGCTTTTGTTTATACGGGCGCAAATACGGTTCGTCAACTTTTTTTCCGTTGACATACAAGATGTCATTTTTGTACGCGATCCGATCGCCAGGCAGGCCGATAACCCGCTTGACGTAATCTTCCTTTTTGTTGGCGTGAAAAACGATAATGTCGAACCGGCGAATAGGCCCGATGTCGTAGGAAAGCTTATTGACGATCAACAAATTGCCGCTCTCTAGCGTCGGCATCATCGATTTTCCTTCCACCACGTAATTGCTGAACACGAACAACCGAAGCGTGGCGACAACGCAAACGGCAACAAACCATGGCCATCGGCGGCCTCGTTTTTCTTTTTGCTTCGTCACTCCCCGCCCTCCTCGCCGCCTTGTTCTTCCGTCAACGAAAATCGCGCTTCCACCCGTTTTCCGGCGTACCAAAGCAACAGAACGACTGCGGCGATCATCGCCGTGCGCAGCGGCTGACGGATGAGCGCCTTCAAGTCATAGCCGATAAAACTGATGGTAAACACCATGATCATCTTTCCTAGCAGCACCGCCAATACAAACTGCTGGCGGCTGATGCGCGACAGTCCGGCAACAATATTGACAAGCGCCGATGGGGTGAACGGAAAGCAATACAACAAAAACAGCGGACCAAATCCGTGTCGCTCAATCCAATGCATAAACTGCCGCACTTTCGGGTGGCGGCGGACAAAGTGAAAAAAACGCTTCTGCCCCACTTTCCGCGTCAGCCAAAACACGATGAGCGAGCCAAGTGAAGCGCCTAGCCAAGAGATCAGAAACCCTTTCCATAGTCCAAACGCCGCTGCGTTCGCCATCACGAAGACGAACATGGGCAAAATGGGAAAAAACGACTCAAGCAACGTCGCTGCGATGCCGGGAAGCACGCCGAAAGAGCGGTATTGTTCGAGCAGGGAAAGGATGCTGTCGAGCGTGAACCATTGTTTGATTGTTTCCATATCCATGTCTATTCCCCATTCAAATGCCGTTTATATCTTTATTTTACACGTCCAGGCGCCTAATTTGAACTCATCTTTAGGAAAAACCATTTTTATCAATTTGTTCAGCTAACTCTGTTTTTCTTGCTGCATGCGAAATATGTATTGGAGTTTGCGCTCCCTCGCTTCCATCCGCTCGGATAATTTCGTTCGAAGTTGAGCCGTTCGGTATAACTGGTTGATGAACGATTTGCAGGAAACATCGAGGGATATGCTTTTTCCGTTGCGGAAATAAACGATGGTCCGCTCATATTTGGCAGGCTCATACCGATAGACGTGCATGTGCGAGAGCCAAACGCAGCGGGAGTCACGCGGAGAGGCGGTTGGAAATACGTAAATTTCATTGGACGGTTCAATGGCGATCGGCGCTTTATGAGTGATGCCAATGACGGCTTTCGTTCCTTCTTTCCTTCCTTGAAAGCTGCTTCCGTAGTAATCGCAACTATGTTTAATAATGTCAATCGGCGTTTGTTTGATGATATATTCGCCGTCCTCTTCAATGACTTTCGCATACACATCGCTGTTTAAAAAGTATGGGAGAACCGCCATCGTATAACGGCTTACGATGAATTGTTCCAATACAATGAATTCATTGACTTTCATCCGTTCGTCTCCTCCCTTAATCAACTCGCTCACTACTCCTATCATACCATCAGTAGTTATTTTTTTCTATATTTTGCAAAAAATCTAATAAAAAAACCCATGACAATCGTCATGGGTGTTCTAGGAGTTTTCGAACGTTTGGCCGATTTCTTTGGACGCTAAATATTCATTCGCCTGTTCCAACGCGGTATGCTCGCCGACCGAGTCGCCAGCATACGTCTCTTCATTCATCGACCATTGCTCAACATGAAGATCCGTACTGACGCGAAACTCGGCAGGCATCAGCTCCGGCAGATCGCCTTGATTCTTTTCCATTACATCGCCTCCTTGTACTCCATAGGATGCGTCATTTTTTTCCTTATTATGCGATGGAAGCAAGGAGGCTCTTCGTCTCAAACAAAAAACGCCCGGCCAAGCCGGGCGTCTCTTTGCTGGTGATCGGCATTAGATGGCTGTAAACTGTTCTTCTTCGGTCGATCCTTTCAAAGCGACTGTTGACGATTGGCCGCCGGAGATCACTTGGGCGACTTCGTCGAAATAGCCCGTGCCGACTTCGCGCTGATGGCGCGTCGCCGTGTATCCGTACTTCTCGGCGGCAAATTCCGCTTGCTGCAGCTCGGCGTACGCCGCCATGCCGCGTTCTTTGTAGCCGCGCGCCAGTTCGAACATGCTGTAATTGAGCGCATGGAAGCCAGCCAAAGTGACAAATTGGAACTTGTATCCCATTTTGCCGAGCTCTTGCTGGAATTTGGCGATCGTTTCATCGTCCAATTTTTTCTTCCAGTTGAACGACGGCGAGCAGTTGTACGCCAGCAGCTTGCCGGGGAATTTCTCATGGATCGCTTCGGCAAACCGGCGCGCCTCATCCAAATTCGGCTCGCTCGTCTCACACCAAATGAGGTCGGCATACGGCGCATAGGCAAGCCCGCGGGCGATCGCTTGATCCAAACCGGCTCTTGTGCGATAGAAGCCTTCCGGTGTCCGTTCTCCAGTGATAAACGCTTGATCGCGCGGGTCGATGTCGCTTGTGATCAAGTCAGCAGCGTTCGCGTCGGTGCGTGCGATGAGCACCGTCGGAACCCCCATGACATCGGCGGCCAACCGCGCCGCAATCAAGTTGCGAATCGCCGTTTGCGTCGGCAAAAGCACTTTGCCGCCTAAATGGCCGCATTTTTTCTCCGATGACAGCTGGTCTTCAAAATGGACGCCAGCCGCTCCGGCTTCAATCATTGCCTTCATGAGCTCAAAGACGTTCAGTTGGCCTCCGAACCCCGCCTCAGCGTCAGCGACGATCGGCACAAAGTAGTCCACGTCCCCGCTGCCTTCTAAGTATTGAATTTGATCCGCGCGCTGCAACGCTTGATTGATTCGCTTGACGACATGCGGAACGCTGTTGGACGGATACAGGCTTTGGTCCGGATACATCTGTCCGGCGAGGTTGGCGTCGGCCGCCACTTGCCAGCCGCTTAAATAAATCGCCTTCAAGCCTGCTTTCACTTGCTGCACCGCCTGATTTCCGGTCAGCGCGCCAAGGGCCGCGACGTAATCCTCTGTATGAAGCAGCTTCCATAATTTTTCCGCCCCGCGTCGAGCGAGCGTATACTCGATGTCAAGCGAGCCGCGCAGTTTAATGACATCCTCAGCGCTGTACGGACGAACGATCCCTTTCCAGCGCTCCTCATTTTTCCAACTTTCTTCTAATTGCCGGACACGTTCAGCAAATGACGCCATTTTTCCTTCCCCCATCTCTCTTTGTTATATTACATTGTTTTTATTTACGTTTTTATTATATAACAGAAAAACGAAAGTGCAAGCCTTTTTTTGAAACTTTTTTTAATTAGGAAAATAGTCGCATATTGTTCATAAACATCGCGATTTTTTCGCTAATTTTTTTGATATGATCATATTGAGGAGTGATGAATGGTGAAAAAATGGTATACGTTAGCTGCCTCTCTTGTCATCATCGGCATCAGCGTCGGCATCCTGTACTTTGCTGTCTACCAGCCATCAACGATGCGGCTTCCAAATGACGTGACGATGGAAACAGCATGGGGAAAATCATACGAGTTTGGCGACCTTCCGCCGAAAGTGAGGCTTGTCGAGTTTATTTATACAAACTGTCCGGATGTTTGTCCGAATACGACAGCGCAAATGGCAAAACTGCGCGATCGCCTAAAACAAGCCGGGGTATTTGGAAGCAAGGTGGAATTCATCACGATCACGATCGACCCGGCGCGCGATACGAATGAAAAGCTGCAGACATATGCCAATGCGTTTGGAGTCATGAGCGACGGACAAGGTTGGGTGTTTTTGCGCGGCAGTGAAGCGGACACGAAAAAAGTAGCGGACGCCTTCCACTTTCAATACCGCGACCCGGGCAACGGCATGATCGTACACACGACGCTCGCCTACTTGCTTGGCCGCAACGGTCGTGTCGTCAAACAAATCGGCATGGGGACATCTCGATTTCATGTCGATGAGGTATACGAGGCGATTATGGAGGAATTGTCATAACCATGCAGCAAGTTTGCATACCTGTCGCAAAAGGAAAAGAGGAAGCAATGTCCGCTTCCCTTTTTAAACAAATAACGAATACAGGCTGAGCGCTGCAACCGCCGCAAGCACGACGATCATGACGTTGGCCCCAAGCCAAGCTGTGATGACGGCCGCCGCAAAACCGATGACACCGAACCAAAAATCATCTTGGATGAAAAAAACGTCAGGAATAATGAGCGCCCCGAGCACCGCATACGGCACATTTTTCAGCACTCCTTGCCAAAACGACGGCAGCTCGACGCCGCCGAGCAACACAAACGGCAACAGGCGCGGCAAATACGTCACGACCCCCATGCCGATGATCATCCATACGATTGTGCTATTCACCGCCGTTTCCCCCTTCCTTCGTCAGCCATTGAACGATGATGGCCGACAACAATGTAGCCAAAACGATCGACCAGCCTTTCGACAAGTGAAGAGCAAACGTGCCGATCGAGTTGAATAAAGCCGACAGCCCCGCCAGCCAGACGATTTTCCGCTGCTTTTTCAACGCTGGAACGAGCAGGCCGATAAACATGGCATACAAGGCAATGGACATACTTTCTTGCAAACTTTCCGGCAAACCGGCCCCAGCGGCATAACCAATGCCCGAGTTGACGACCCAACTGCCATACGCCATGGCAATGAGCCCAAACATATACGAGGCGTTGATCGTTCCTTCTTTCATCGCCGCCACCGAAAACGTTTCATCTGTAATGCCAAAGGCGTACAACGCTTTTTTCCAAAGCGCGTCCGGCTCAGCCTTTTCATTAAGGGACGCCGACATTAAAAAATGGCGAATGTTTAATATGAATGTCGTCAACACGATTTCAAACACCCCAGTGCCAGCGGTAAGCAGACTTAACGCGATATATTGCGAGGCGCCGGCGAAGACGACGATGCTCATGAGCACAGTCTCGGCGAACGTCAGTCCGGTTGTTTTGGCGAGCAGCCCAAACGCCAGCGCGATCGGCATATAGCCGATGGCGATCGCCACCCCCGCTTGCACTCCTTGGCGAAACGGCGCCATCTTGCCGGCTGCCCATGTCGTTTCCATCCATTCATCCCCTCCATTTGACTAGATTGATAACTTTATTATCTAAAAATTCCTTTCGTTTCGCAACCCGAACGTCCATCCATTGTTTCTGCTCACGCCAAACACGAGACAAACGCAGAGAGAGACCAATCTATGATATAATCAAACTGATTCATGATTGATGGCAACAGAAAAGGAGTGCACGTCCATGTCAGTGAAACCGTATGTATTAACCGACCGCGGCATTTTCCGTTATGAACAAGTCACGTACCCGATGGAAGAGCGCGGCTTGCAATTCGGTGATGGCGTCTACGAAGTCGTCCGCTTATATAACGGGATATACGTTTGGCTTCGCGAGCATCTTGACCGGCTGTACCGTTCAGCGGCCGCCATTCGCCTATCCGTTCCGTTTGGCTGCGAAGAGCTCATCGAACAGCTTGAGGAGCTTCGCCGCCTCAACGATGTGCAGGAAGATGCGATTTTGTATTTGCAAATGACGCGCGGCAGCTTCCCGCGCAACCATGCGTTTCCGGCGGAAAACCGGCCGAACTTGTACGCCTACATCCAGCCGATGGCGCGGAAAACCGAGGAAATGACACATGGGGTGCGCACGATTTTGACGAAAGATGTCCGCTGGGAATACTGTTACATTAAAAGCTTGAACTTATTGCCCAACGTATTGGCTAAACAAGAAGCGGTTGAGCGCGGAGCGTTTGAAGCGATTTTGCATCGCGACGGCGTCGTAACCGAAGGCAGCTCGTCAAACATTTTCCTTGTCAAAAATGAAACGGTGTACACCCATCCGGCCACCGCACGGATTTTAAACGGCATCGTCCGCACGAAAGTGAAGCAGTTTTGCGCTGAGCTTGGCATTCCATTTGTCGAAGAAGCGTTTTCCACCAACGACCTTGCGGAGGCGGACGAACTGTTTTTAACGAGCACGACGTCAGCGATTATCCCGATTATTCAAGTCGACGAAACGGTGATCCGAAGCGGCGCGCCAGGGGCGGTGACGAAGGCGCTGCAAGCCGCCTACCGACAAGCGACGCAGCGAGAAACCCAAAATATCTGACCGGCCGGCCGAACAGAAGAGGTGTCCCCTAGCCAAAGAAGGACACCTCATTTCGTTTATGAGCTGAGCACGGCGCGGTCGCTCGCAAACTGGCTGCCGCGGATGCGTTGGAATGCCTCAAGCAGCCGCTCGACCGTCAGCTCCTCTTTCTCCTTTCCTTCTGCGGCAAAAATGATTTGCCCGCCATCCATCATGATCAACCGGTTGCCAAGGCGAATCGCCTGCTCCATGTTGTGCGTCACCATGAGCGTCGTCAGGCGGTGCTGCTCAACAATTTGCTTCGTCAACTCCGTGACCAACTCCGCCCGCGCCGGATCAAGGGCGGCGGTATGTTCATCGAGCAACAGCACATCCGGTTTTGTAAACGTCGCCATCAACAAGGAAAGCGCCTGCCGCTCCCCGCCGGAAAGAAGTCCGACTTTGGCGGCGAGCCGGTCTTCAAGCCCTAAATGAAGCGTTCGCAACGTTTCCCGAAACCACTCGCGCTTTTGCTTCGTGACGCCAAGACTTAACGTGCGCCGCTTCGTCCGGTTGTAGGCGAGCGCCAAATTTTCCTCAATCGTCATATGCGGGGCGGTGCCGGCCATCGGGTCTTGAAAGACGCGGCCGATGTAGCGGGCGCGCGCATGCTCCTTGAGCGCGGTTACATCGCAGCCGTTGATCCACACTTCGCCGGTATCAGGAGACAGCCGTCCGGAAATGATGTTCATGAGCGTAGACTTGCCGGCGCCGTTGCTGCCGATGACGGTGACGAAATCGCCGGGGGCAAGCGTCAGATCAATGCCGCGCAAAGCGATTTTCTCGTCAGCCGTTCCTTCGTTAAACACTTTTGTAATTCGTTTCAGCTCCAGCAACGGTTTCCCCCCTCTCCAACTGCCGCACCCTCCGCTTTTTCCGCTGCCGTTCTTTTTGCGCCGCCAACGTGTTGGGCACGACGAGCGCCAGCATGACAATGAGCGCGGTAATCAATTTCACATCGCCCGTCTCCAAAAACTCGACGCGCAAAGCGAGCGCCAAAATAAGACGGTAGACGATGGCGCCGCCGATGACCGCCCACGTCGCGCGTGCGACCGAACGGGCGCCAAACAACGCCTCCCCGATGATGACGGAAGCGAGCCCAATGACGATCATCCCGATTCCCATCCCGACGTCGCTGAATCCGCCATACTGGGCGACGAGCGCTCCGGAAAGCGCCACGAGCGCGTTCGACAGCCCAAGGCCAAACACGATCAACCAATCGGTGTTGGCGGAAAAGCTCGCCACCATCGGCTTGTTGTCTCCAGTTGCCCGCAAGGCGATCCCCACTTCTGTTTTCAGCAGCCAATCCAACAGCCCTTTGACCATTAGCGCGACAATCGCCATTGACACAAGCACCGCCCATGTCCGCGGCGCAAAACCGGTGAAGGAAACGAGTCGGTTGAGCGCCGCATCCAATCCGGCTTGCCGCCAGGCGGCTGTGATTTTTGTGATGACCGTTTCCTGCTGCAACAGCGGAACGTTCGATTTGCCCATAATGCGCAAATTGACCGAATACAAAGCGATCATCATTAAAATGCCGGATAACAGTGGATTGATTTTCCCTTTCGTATGCAAAAGCCCAGTCAACACCCCGGCGGCAAAGCCGGCCAAAAGCGCCGCGGCTGAGGCGGCAAACGGATTGGCTCCATTGACAATCAGCACGGCGGCGACGGACGCGCCGGTGACGAAGCTGCCGTCAACCGTCAGATCGGGAAAATCCAAAATGCGAAACGATAAATAGACGCCGAGCGCCATCACGGCGTAAATCAAGCCGGCTTCGACGGAACTGAACATCGCTGTCCACACAACTTTTCACCTACCTTTTCGGAAACACACCAAAGGCGCATGTGACACGTTGAGTGCCAAAACGCACTTTTCCCTACTTTTTTGGCCCCCCTCCTTCATCGAAGGAGGGACGGCCGCTTATTCAATATATTCCGCAATGGAATCCCATTCCGGATTGAGCTTGATGCCCATTTCTTGCGCTGCTTTTTTGTTGATGACAAGCTTCAATTTTTGTGGATATTGCACCGGCAAATCGGCTGGCTTTTTGCCGTCTTGCAAAATTTGCGCCGCCATTTCCCCCGCTTCGTAGCCGATGTCATAATAGTCGAACCCGTACGCCGCAAAACCGCCGCGCTTGACGGAATCCAGTTCACCAACAAAAAGCGGAATGTCGTGTTCATTCGCCACCTGGATCACCGACTCGAGCGCCGAGACGACCGTGTTGTCGGTGATGATGTACAGACAATCGACTTTGCCGACGAGCGACTCGGTCGCCTGCTTCACCTCTGCTGATGTCGATACTGATGCAGGAACGATTTGCAAGTCCGTTCCTTGCATCGCCTTTTTCACCTGTTCGATTTGAGCGACTGAGTTTTGTTCGCCGGCGTTATATACCATGCCGACACGGTTGCCTTTGATATATTTGTCAATAAACTGCACCGTTTTCGGAATGGCCTCCGGGTGCGTATCGGTCGTTCCCGTCACATTGCCGCCCGGTTTTTCCATTGATTGGACAAGCTGTGCGCCGACTGGGTCAGTCACCGAAGTGAACACGATTGGAATGTCTTTTGTCGCATTGAGCGCCGCCTGCGCGCTTGGCGTTGAGTTGGCAAAAATCAAGTCGACGCCGTCCGAAACAAAATTATTGGCGATCGTTTGGTTGTTGCTTTGGTCGCCTTGGGCGATTTGCACGTCATACTCAACGGACAGCCCTTTGTCTTTTAACGCCTGCCGGAATCCCTTGCGCGCCGCATCGAGCGATGGATGCTCGACAATTTGCGTCACGCCGATTTTGTACGTCTTTTCTTTCCCGCTCTTCCCGCCGCTTCCCTGGCTGCTTCCCGTCTCTTTCGCGCCGCCGCAGCCGCCAAGCAACAAAAAGCCGGCTGCACACACCGCGGCGAACCGCCGAATCGATTGGCCCATGATCCCATCCCCCTATGTAGAGAAGTTTAGTCCTTTTAAACTTTTATGTGTTAAATTATATAAATTTATCTACTTGTTTTCAATATACTATTCAAAAAAAAGAAAAGGTGCTGAAAATTCAGCACCATCAAGCATGGGAAGACGCGAGCCGCTCTTTTAACGCTCTTCGCAAAATTTTTCCTGTCGCATTTTTCGGCAGCTCGTCCAAAAAGTCAATCGCGCTCGGCACTTTATATTTTGCCAACCGCTCACGGCAGTAAGCAATGAGCTCTGCTTCCGTCAACTCCGGATTTTTCGCGACGACATACGCCCGCACCGCCTCTCCGTAATCCGGGTCCGGCACGCCGATCACCGCGGCTTCAACGACATCCGGATGGCTGTACAGCACTTCTTCGACTTCGCGTGGATACACGTTGTAGCCGCCGACGATAATCATCTCTTTCTTTCGGTCGACGATGTAGAAATAGCCGTCCTCGTCCATGCGCGCCAAATCACCGGTGTGCAGCCAGCCGTCGCGCAAGGCGGCCGAGGTCTCTTCAGGCATTTTGTAGTACCCTTTCATGACGTTCGGCCCGCGAACGACAAGCTCGCCAACTTCGCCGACGGGCACTTCTTCTCCGTATTCGTTGACGACCTTATTTTCAACGTTTTTAATGTTCGTTCCAATCGAACCAGGCTTGCGCGGCCGATCGAGCGGATTAAAGCAGGTGACAGGGGACGCCTCCGAAAGCCCATATCCTTCCGAAATGATGACGTTGAACTTTTTCTCAAAGTTTTCAAGCAAAGCGACCGGCATTGAAGCGCCTCCTGAGATGCAAAGGCGGAGCGTCCGCAAATCGTCCGCGCTTCCACCTTCGTACTGATAAAGGAAATTGTACATCGTCGGCACGCCGGCAAAAATCGTCGCTTTTTCCTCTCGGGCTAGCTGAAACAACTTTGCTGGGCTGAACTTTGGCATGATGAGCACCGTTCCGCCGTTCATCAGCGGGGCATTGAGCGCCACGGTCAAGCAAAAGACATGAAACATCGGCAACGCGGCGATGACGCGATCGTTTTCATTGATGCCTAAATAATCAGCCGTATCTTGCGCATTGCTGTATATGTTTTTATGAGTGAGCATCGCCCCTTTCGGCTTGCCGGTCGTCCCCGATGTGTACAAAATGACGGCGACATCGTCATCACCCAGTTCAGGTCCGGTAAAGTCCGGGCTGCCGTCCGCCAACACTTCTGCAAACGATTTCATCCCTTCCGACAGCGAAACACCTTTCTCCTTCCCTTCCGGCGTTTCACAAACGATCGCATGCTCGAGCAGCGGAAGCCGCTTCTTCGCCTCCACAAACAACGGAGCGAGCAAGTCGAGGCCGATCACCGCCTTGACGTCGCCGTTGTGCAAAATATAAGAAATTTCCTCGGGCGTGTAAATGGGATTGATCGGAATGACGGTCGCCCCAAGCCGCAACGCCCCGTACAAGCCGATGACAAACTGCGGCGAGTTGCCAAGCAACAAGGCGATATGGTCGCCTCGGCGAACGCCAAGCCGCGCCAACCCGTCGGCAAATCGGGAAATGGCTTCGTCCAATTGTTGATACGTGCACCGCTCTTTCATGAACACATACGCTTCCTTGTCCGGCAACTGCTTAGCGATTTGCGCCAACCGCGTCGTTACGTTCATATACGCTCCTCCCCCAAAATGAATGAATGACCATTCATTTTATAAGTAAAAAAATTCGAACTATATTTATTATAAAAAAAAGAACAGCAAAGGGCAAGGGAAAGCGTTTCCTTTGCTGTTCTCTCTTATTTTGGCCTATTGCGCCCATATTAGGCCGGTGTGGGCGAGGCGGATGACACCGCAAAACGTCCGGCCAGCCTCCTCAACCAGCTGCTCGTGCCGGCCAACGTGTGGCAAATGCGTCAACCATAATTCTCCGACACGTGCTCCCTCCGCGATGGCCGCCGCCTCCTCGCTCGTCATATGCCCAGCCGGCGCCGCGTTTTGCCCAGCGTAAAAGTTGCACTCGCAAATGAGCAAGTCGGCTCCTTTGGCAAACGGAAGAAACTCCGGTATATAGCTTGAATCGGCCGTATAAACAACCGTCTTGCCGCCGGCAGTAATGCGCATCGCGTAGCATGGCACCGGATGGACTGTTTTCATAAATGTGATCGAAAACGGCCCGACAGCCAGCGTCCCATTCGGGTCATAGGCAATTCCTTCCGTAATGCCGCTGTGCGTCAAGCGGGAAAACGCCGCCTCGTCTTCCACATGGCCGTAAATCGGCAAGACGGGAAGGTCAGCTCCCAAATTTTTATGAATGAGACGCGCGTATTGGAGCGGGCCGATGTCGGCGATATGGTCGTAATGATAATGGGAGATGATGACCGCATCTAAGTTTTCCACAGCCGTATAGTTTTGCAGCTTGGCAAGCGCCCCGCTGCCGCAATCAACGAGCAGGCAAAATCCATCATGCTCGAACAAATACGCCGATGTCGCTTCATTGGCGGCAGGGAATCCTCCCCAATAGCCGATGACCGTCACTTTCATTTTCGGTTCTCTCCTTCCATTCGTTTTGTCTTCATCATACACAACCGCGCCTATTTTTTCATCTTTGTTGATTTTTGTTTTAAAACACCTATTGACATTTTGTTGTGTGTTATAATACAATAAAATTACCAAGACAACGGAGGGGATCGGAATGTTGATGAAAGTGTTGGAATTTTTCAGAAACTTACCGCCAAAAAAATGTCTGCACTGCGGCAAAGAGATTGACGAGCAGCATGAATGCTACGGCAACACGTGCTCTGATTGCCTTGGCGCCGCTTACCGCCAATAGGTGAGCGGACGCTGCCCTTGCGTCACGTTCGCCGGCTGCCCCGCCGGCGTTTGGCTGTTCCCCAATGCAGCCTGCCTTTTCTCTTGACTGCCTCCAGCTAAGAGGCATTTTTTTTTGCCAATCTCAGGGGCGCCATCACACACAACGTTCTAATGGCGGCCCATCCGCAAAAAGCAATCCCTCGTCCTAGAAAATGGTTTTAATTCCATCTGTTGTTTGATTCCGATATTGGCCAATGCAAAAAGGCGTCCCAATCTTTTTAGGACGCCTTCGAGACGGCATGGTTCAATCATCACGTTTGAGCCGCTGTTTCCGTCCATACCGCATAACGGCGGCGATACCGAAGGAGAAAATACACGAGCGTCGCCAAGGCAAAGACCGCGGCTGTCGCAAGCAATATCGCAGCTTCCTTCCACATGACCAAGAAATCGCCGCTTGAAATGACTGCTCGCAACCCACGGATCGCATGGGTCATCGGCAGCCACGGATGAAGCGACTGCAACGCACCCGGAACGAGCTCAATCGGATACGTGCCGGCGCTTCCAACTAGCTGGGCAATCAATAGCAAAATGGCAAGAAACCGGCCTGGGTTGTCAAACACGGTGACAAGGAATTGAACAATCATCATAAACGTTATGCTGATGATCCAAGTGAACAAATGCCAAGCAAATTCGGGCGGAGCACGATGGCCCGCAGCTCTTTTCGCAGCATATGGCGCTCCCTCCTTTGTACAGATGACCAAATTGTCCGCATGGTCAATTTCCAACAAAAAAAGAGGATCATCTATCTCGACAATCCTTGCAAAAAATAGAGCGTAAACAATTCAGCAATTTGTTCTTTTGTCAACGGTTCATGATCTTTTTCCCAATCGACGATCAAGGCGATGTACGTCTTGAGCATCAAAAATGCCGTAATTTCCGAATTGCACGGACGAATCTCCCCTTTTTCCACCGCCGCATCAATTTTTTGCCGAATGAACTCGACCATTGCCCGGTCCAGTTTGGCAAGCACTTCTTGCACCGCCGCCGTACCGATATTGCGCACTTCTTGAAGCAGCTTCGCCGTCAGCTGATGGCGCTGGCGAAATTCCAAAATGCGGTACAAGGCGCGGTGGACGTTTTCGGAAAACGGCAGTGACGAGTCCATCGCCAGCTCCGCTTCCGCCTTGATTTCCATAATCAATCCGGAGACGATTTCATCAAGCAGTTCCTCTTTGCTTTTAAAAAACGTATAGATCGTCCCCTTGCCGACGTTGGCGAGCTTGGCGATCTGCTCCATCGTCGTCGCCTTGTAGCCAAAGGCAGCAAACGATTGGGCCGCCGCTTCGATGATTTGCCGTTTGCGGTCGCTTGCCATACTCCTCATCCTTCAAATTGACTAAATGAACAATTTGGTCAACCCGTATCCATTATACTATCAAACAACATGGATGTAAAGGGCCGTCGCATTGGGGACGGAATTTCTTCCTGCTCCCTCATCCTTTCCAAGCAAATGGGTAGAAGCGCCGTTGAAGCTTCTCCCACGTTCTTTTCACATCCCTTTTGCAGCGGAAACCACTTCCACGAGCCAAAAGAGACAAACAGCCATCCGCTTCTTTTCGCTTCAACCGGCTGGCGGCCGCACCGACGTCCAAATGTGAGCGGCGAACGGACCAGGGCGTTGGAAAACCGTCGATTAACGGACGCTGCTGTACAGATCGGACGTCTGTTGAACTGGCGCTTGCTGCAAATACAGAAGCACGTCACGCACCGCTTTTTCGCCTTGGTCAATGCAATCCGGCAATCCGAGCCCTTCGTATGAGCTGCCGGCCAAAAACACCCCCGGCAGCGCATCGCCCATCTGCCGTTTAATGTGCGCCAGCCGCTCGCGGTGCCCGACCGTGTATTGCGGCATGGCCCGCTTCCAGCGCGAGATGACGGCGAACTCCGGTTGGCCGGCAATATTCATCACTTTATTTAAATCATCCAATACAACGCGGACGATCTCATCATCAGGTTGGTCGACGATCTCCTCATCGCCCGGGCGCCCGACGTAGCAGCGCAAGAGCGCCTTGCCAGGCGGCGCGGTGTGCGGCCATTTTTTATGCGTCCATGTGCACGCTGTCATCGTGTAATCGCTGCGGCGCGAAACGACAAACCCGGTGCCGTCAATGTCTTGGCGGATCGCCTCCTCCGGAAATGCGAGCGCCACCGTCGCCACCGACGTCAGCGGCACTGAACGGAACGGGGCGAAAAACGGATAGTCAGCGAACATGTCGGGCACAACATGATGCGGCGTTGTCACGATGATGCCGTCTGCCCCCCACACCTCTCCTGTGCTCAGTTGCAGCCGATACGCCGAATCGGTGCGAACGATCCGCTCGACACGCACCCCTTTGATAACGCTGCCCGGCTCAAGCCGTTTTTCCACTTCATCAACGAGCGACTGCAAGCCCGTTTTTAACGTCTGGAACGCCCCTTTCCGCTCTTTTTGCTCTTTCGGCGTCGTTCGTCTCGCTCCACGGACAAGGCTTCCGTATTTTTGCTCAAGCTGAAAAAACTGTGGAAACGTCGCCATTAGGCTCATCTCATCAATGTCGCCGGCGTAAATGCCGGAAAGCAGCGGTTCAATGAGATTGTCCACCACCTCATCGCCGAGGCGGCGGCGGAAGAAGCGGCCAAGCGGCATATCACCATCGACTTTCACCGGCGGCAGCACAAAGTCAAGCGCCGCCCGCAGCTTGCCGGCCGGGGAAAACAGTCCGGTCGTTAAAAACGGGGCGATGCGCGTCGGAATGCCCATCACCGCTCCGCCCGGAATTGGATAGAGTTTGCCGTTGACCAAAATGTACGATGTTCCGGTCGCGTTATGAACGATCTCATGTTCAAGGCCGACTTCCTTCACAAGGCGAAACGCGCTCGTTTTCCGCGCCAAAAACGAGTCTGGACCGCGTTCAATGACAAAACCGTCGCGGACGACCGTCTGCACTTTTCCGCCGAGCCGGTGCGTCGCCTCGACAAGTTTGCATGCAAGTGGGAGGCGTTGCTCTCGAATCGCTTTTTGCAAGTAGTAAGCAGCCGTCAAGCCGGTAATGCCGCCGCCAATGATGACGACCGTCCGTTGCCCTTCATTCATGTCGATCGCCTTCTTCCGCCCACCGCTTTAACACAACCGACGCCAATGCATCAATAAACAATGGATTCGTGTTGGGCATCTCCGGTCGGTAATAGCGGGCGCCGATCTCTTCCGTCACCTGTTTGCACTCAATGTCGTTGTCATACAACACTTCCAAATGGTCGGCGACAAAACCGACCGGCGCGTAAACGAACGACGTATAGCCGCGCTCTTCGTAAAGCTGGCGCGTCAAGTCTTGCACGTCCGGCCCAAGCCATGGTTCCGGCGTCTGACCGGCGCTTTGCCAGCCGACGGCATAGTGGGCGACGCCGGCTTGATCAGCAATTCGTTTCGCTGTATCTTCGAGCTGCGTTGGATACGGGTCACCGGCTTGAATAATTTTTTCCGGCAAACTATGTGCGGATACGATCAGCACAGCTCGCTCCCGCTCACGTTCCGGCATGGCGGCAAAAATCGCCCGCACTTGTTCTGCCCAATATTGCAAAAACTTCGGCTCGTCATACCATTGATCAATCGTGTAAATGGTCGGTCCGCCGAGTTTTTTTGCTGCCGCTTTCGCCCGCTCATTGTACGAGCGAATGCTGAATGTGGAATAATGAGGGGCTAGGACGATCCCAACCGCTTCTTTGATGCCGTCATCATGCATGCGCTCGACGGCATCCTCAATGAACGGCTCAATATGTTTGAGCCCTAAATACATGCGAAACTCGACTTCATCTTGCACTTCGTTCAGCCGCTCCTCGAGCCGTTTCGCCTGCTCTTCCGTAATTTTCGCAAGCGGCGACAACCCGCCGATCGCCCGGTAGCGCGCTTTTAAATCCTCGATTTGTTCTTGCGGCGGCTTGCGCCCATGGCGAATGTGCGTATAATACCGTTCAATATCATCTTCCCGGTACGGCGTTCCGTACGCCATCACGAGCAGCCCCGCTGTTTTTTTCACCATTGTGCCACCCCCTCGTTTAGTTCGTTGACGTATATTCGTGGATAAAAGCGGTCAGACGCTTCAGTGTCGCCGGCTGAACATCCGGAAAAATGCCGTGGCCTAAGTTGAAGATGTAGCCCGGCCGTTCCATCCCTTCGTCCAAAATGCGCTTCACCCGTTCTTCGATCACGTCCCACGGCGCAAGAAGCACCGCCGGATCCAAGTTGCCTTGAATCGCTTTCGCAATGCCTTGGCGGCGCGCTTCGCGAATCGACAGCCGCCAGTCAAGGCCGATGACATCAAGCGGCAAATCGTTCCACTCATGCACTAAGTGGCTGGCGCCGACGCCAAACATAATGAGCGGAGCCCCTTCTTCCCGCAAAGCGGCAAAAATGCGCGCCATCGCCGGCTTGATAAACGTCCGGTAATCGTCAGCACTAACGGCGCCAACCCAAGAATCAAAAATTTGCACAGCGCTTGCCCCTGCCCGAATTTGCGCCCGCACATAACGGATCGTCATCTCAGCGAGCTTGTCCATTAAGGCGAACCACGCTTTCGGTTCAGCATACATGAACGCTTTCGTCTTATGATAATTTTTTGACGGACCGCCTTCAATCATGTAGCTCGCCAACGTAAACGGCGCCCCGGCAAACCCGATGAGCGGCACATCCAACTGTTCGTTGACAAGGAGCCGAATCGTTTCAAACACATACGGCACATCATGTTCTGGATCAATCTCCCCAAGCCGCTCGACGTCTTGAAGCGAGCGAATCGGATTTGCGATCACCGGCCCGATGCCGCCCTGAATCTCGACGTTCACGCCAATGGCCGGCAGCGGTGTCATAATGTCTTTATATAAAATGGCGGCATCGACGCCATATTGCTCAACGGGAAGTCTGGTGACGTACGCGCAAAGCTCCGGTTGATGCGTAATTTCAAACAGCGAATATTTTTCTTTCAGCGCCCGATACTCCGGCTGCGACCGTCCGGCTTGCCGCATATACCAAACCGGCACGTACGATGTTTGTTCGCCGCGGCAGGCGCGCAAAAATGTATCATTGATCTGTCTAGCCATCTCCATCCGCCTTTCTTTCCTCACAATCCCGTCAATGGTTTCGCCTTTTCTTGCCTTCAAACATTGCCTATCTCCTTTTCACTATACAGCTTTCCGTACCCAATGTATAGAGAAGAAGGCGAACTGTCAAAAAATCGACCGATTTTTAAGTCCATGCCCATTATAGCAAAAAAGCTGCCCCGGCCGCACGGGACAGCTTTCTGTTCAGATGAGAAACATGGCGACAACGGTCGTAACCACCAAGCCGACAGCAACAGGAATGAGGTTGCGGCGCGCCAGCTCAAACGGGTCAACCCCGCAGATCGCTGCGGCTGGAATGAGCGCCCACGGAACGAGCGTGCCGCCGCCGACCCAAATGGCGGCGATTTGGCCGAGCGCCGTCAACGTTGCCGTTCCGCCGCCGATCGCTACAGAAAACAAATGAGCGATCGAACCGGCGAGCGAGATGCCGGAAAACCCGGAGCCGTCAAGACCAGTAATCGCCCCGACGATCGTGAGCGTAACCGCCCCCACCTCATTGTTCAGCGGCACCGCATGAGCCAAGGCAACCCCTAAATCGTTGACGATGCCTTGCGATGCCTGTGGCAAATAGTCGCCGATGATTTTCACAAACCCCGCATCGCCAAGATAGAAAAACGCGGCGATCGGAATAACAGGGCCGAACACTTTAAACCCGAACTGAAACCCTTCAATAAAGTAATTTGTCACTTCCGCAAAACTTTCTTGCCGATGGGCGAGAACGGAGATGAGAATCAAAATGAAAATCGCTGTCCCACCAACCAAGGCGGTCGCTTCCCCGCCTTGCAACCGCAAATAAAACATCGCGATGACATCAAGGGCGAACAAAATCGGAATCAACAGCGCAAGCCATTTTTTCGTTTGTCCCGTCAGTAAATGACTTGTTTTCTCCAGCGTCGAATCGACCGTTGCAGCCATTTCCTCCTCCCCGCTTGCCAGTCGCCCTCGCTTCATGTCACGGCGCAGCAAGTAAAACGCCGTGACCGTTGTGACGGCCCCCATTACAAAAACAAGCGGCACACTGGCAGCGATGACATCGCCGACCGGCAGCCCGGCGGCATCGGCCGTTAATTTCGGCGCCCCTTGGATGATAAAATCGCCGGAAAGCGCGATGCCATGCCCGAACAAGTTCATCGCCATCGCCACTCCCAACGCCGGCAAGCCCACTCGGACCGCTGCCGGCAACAGAACTGCCCCCATGAGAGCAACAGCCGGAGACGGCCAGAAAAACCAAGAAATGATCATCATCAAAATTCCGATCGTCCAATACGCCCAAGCCGGCGTACGGATGAAACGGACAAACGGCGAAACCATGACATCATTGATGCCGGTGGCCGACAACACTTTGCTCATCGCCACAATAATAGAGATGACTAAAATCGTCGGCAATAGCTCCGTAATCGCGTAAATAAAGCTGTTAAACACTCCGCTGACCGCCGCGCTCAACGAATGGGTAGCGACCGCCGCCAATAAAAAGATGCCGGCAATGCAAATGAGCGATGTATCTTTGCGGGCGACCATAAACCCAATAATGAGCACGATGAACAGCAAGTAAATCCAGTGCAGCGCTACAAGCTCTACACCCATGAATCATTCCCCTTTCTTCCCAACTTCCAGCCCGACCCGCTGGACATGCGCCCAGGCCGGTGTACTACAGCATATGAAGCGGGAAAAAAGGTGTGAAAGCTTCGGCCATCCATTGAAAATGAAAAACGCCGGCGCCAGCACAAACAGCACTAGCGTCCGGCTTTCTGCCCACGTTGCAGGCGCACGTACCGCCCTGCCATCCAAAGCCCCCATATGTTTCCGCCAAGCCAAGTGGCGAGCCAAAGAAGGCGCGGGGAAACAGCCAACAGTACGAGATGGAATACCGTATTTTGCCCAATCAGCAGAATGGAAAGCAACCGAACCGCCGCAGCATCCGGTTGCGCCTGCGGCAACGGGTACAGCCGCGGCCATAGCGAATAGCGATGATGGGAAGGCAGCGCGGCCAATTGAACAGCGGTCGCGTAAAGAAACAAAAATGCGATGGCCGCCCGCCCGTATTGGTGATCGATCACAGCCAACATGAAGCCTCCAATCGCAGTGAGACGGACATACAGACCAGCATACCCGCCGGCGCGCAAAAACGTGCGGGCATACAAATGAAAAAACACATGCCGCTTGTCGTACGGAATCAAAGCGAGCAGCGAATCAAGCCAGCGCCGCCGCTTTGCCGCCTCCCTCCATTCCGGAACGTCGGTAAACAAGTTGGCCAGCCGGTAAAACGCCGTGGCCGCTCGCTGTTCTTCCACGATGATCCGTTCCCATTTCCATGTTTTCCCTCTCGTCAACCGTGACAAACAGATGGACAGAACGGCCATCAAACCGACCAAAACGACAAAAAATGGCCATGGGGCCGCAACCAGCACCAAATAAACGAACACCGCCGCTAGGATGAAACGCGTAAATGCGCCAAAGCGATGAAAAGACGGATCGGCGATGTAGCTTCCTTGCCAACTGGCCCATAAGCTCCATCCTTTGAAGCAGAAAAGACCGAACAAAAAAAGCGGCCATGACACCGGGGAAAAGCGAGCATGCAGTGGACCCGCCAACAGCAAAAGCAAAGAAAGGCCGTACGCCTGCCATAACCATGAGACGAAAAACGCCCGCTGAATATACGGACCGAGCCGTTCTTCCGCCGGCAATAAAAACACCGTATCCGCCTCGCGGAACAAGGTGCGCACCGATCCAGCGGCCGCCGCCCAGCCGAACACGACCGCCGCAATAGCCGGATACGGAAACGAGTCAGGAAGCGCCGCCGCCCAGCGCTCGTACATCACCGCTATGCCGCCAAGCACAATGATCAAACCGACGAGCAAATGGTCGTTGAACATATAGCGCAAGTAGCGGATCCGTTTTCGCCATTCCAATTGGAAACGCTGCTTCCAAAGACGGCGGGCGTCAATCATGGCGCATCGTCCTTTGTCAATTCGACGTACAGTTCATCAAGCGACGCCCCCCGCAGCCCGAACTGGCGGCGAATGTCATCGAGCGTCCCTTTGGCCTTGACGCGGCCGTTGTGCAAAATAACGAATGAGTCGCAATACCGCTCTGCCGTCGCTAAAATGTGCGTCGACAGCAAAATGCCCGCCCCCTTCGCTTTCTGTTCATTCATTCGCTCAAGCAGGGCGTGAATGGCAAGCGGATCGAGGCCGAGAAACGGCTCATCGATGATATAAAGCGGCGGTTCAAGCAAAAAGGCGCATACAATCATGACTTTTTGCTTCATTCCTTTCGAAAAATGAGCCGGAAACGAGGAAAGCCGCCGCTCCAATCGAAACTCGCGAAGCAGCGGCGGAAGGCGGCGTTCATACTCTGCTTCGCTCAACCCGTACGCCATCGCTGCTAGACGCAAATGTTCCTCAAGCGTCAATTCTTCATACAACACCGGCGTTTCCGGGATATAAGCAAACTGCCTTCGATACGTTTCCGGCCCGTCCGCAAGCCGATAGCCGTTAATGGAAATCGCGCCGCGGCGCGGTTCCATCAAGCCGATAATATGTTTGATCGTCGTGCTTTTGCCGGCTCCATTTAGGCCGATCAAGGCGACCATTTCGCCGCGGTCGACCACAAACGTCACGTCTTCAAGCACGTTTTGCGCCGTGTAGCCTCCGGATAGATCCTTCACTTCTAAAAGCGTCATCGTCCGCTCCCTTTCCGTTCTGGCCTTTGTCCCCATTGTACCAAACTATAGCCTCGCTTACCAAAAAAGATCACACCGTTCTTTTGCATAAACTCACTCAAGCCGGGCATGATAAATAGCGAAGAGGGGATGAGGAATCAAAAAGTTGATGAACGATCCATCCGAAATGGGGTGTTCGTCAAAGACACCGTTGTGAGCCGCAAAACGTTGTAAACGTTCCTAGGAAGCGACCATCGCATTCGTTGCTGGGAAGCAACGAGCCTGTCCAAAGGGGATGGTCACGTTGAACAAAGGAAGCGCTCACGCCGAACCAATTTTTGCTGCAAATGGGGTGTTCATCAAACGCACATTTGCTTGAATCATCCTCTCCCCTTTTCACCAACCGGGATGTAACCTGCGTTGCGGGATTACATCCCGGTTTTTTTATGGTAAAATGAAGAAAATAGGAAGGAAAGGGTGACCACAGTGAGCGATTGCATTTTTTGCAAAATCATTAACGGCGAATTGCCCGCGGCGAAAGTGTACGAAGACGACCATGTGCTCGCGTTTTTGGACATCAGCCAAGTGACAAAAGGGCATACGCTTGTCATCCCGAAAGTACATACGGAAAACATTTTCACCCTCACGTCGGAGGCGGCCGGCCAACTGTTTCGCGCAGTGCCGACGATTGCCAATGCACTCAGGCGAGCATTTTCCCCGGTCGGGCTCAACTTATTGAACAACAATGGCGAGCAAGCGGGGCAGACGGTGTTCCATTACCATCTTCACCTCATTCCACGCTACGGCAAAGGGGATGGGTTTGGCGCGGTCTGGAAGTCGCATGCAAGCGACTATACGCCCGCTGACCTGCAGGCGATCGCGGCCGCCATTCGCGAGCAGCTCGGCTGATCTCCCGTTGTTGAACAGCAGAAAGGTCAAGCCCACAAATAAAAAAACGGAAGCAGGGATGTTCTGCTTCCGTTTTTTTACTGTTTTCCTTGCTGCTCGATCACATCTTGCAAATCTTTGTCTTTGATCTCAACACCGGCATCTTTCACCAATTTGTCCACTTTTGACTGCATCGTCGCAGGATCAAGCTTGTTCCGTTTGACTTCAAACGCAATTTCGTCTTTCATTTCGTTGAACGACTTTTTCTTTTCTTTGTCCGTCACTTTAATGATATGGTAGCCGTAATCCGTTTTCACCGGATCGCTCACTTCGCCGACTTTCAGCTTATAGGCGGCTTCTTCAAACTCCTTGACCATTTTCCCTGGGCCAAACCAGCCTAAATCGCCGCCGTTGGACGCCGAGCCTGGATCTTGGGAGTATTCTTTGGCCAACTTGGCGAAATCCTCGCCTTTATCAAGCTTCGCCTTTACTTCTTTTGCTGTTTTTTCATCTTTGACCAAAATATGGCTGGCGCGAATTTTCGGCTTGTAGTTGTCATAATACTCCTTCAGCTCTTTCTCCGTCACTTTTATGTCTTCAACGGCCGCTTTCGTCCGCAGCAAATCGAGCTTGACCATTTCGCGGATCACTTTTTCTCCGTTCTGCTGCACGGCCAAATCATATTGCGTTCCATACGCTTCCTTGATTCGTTCGATTTCGCGGTCGATCTCTTCATCGGTTACCTTGTATTTTTTGCTCAACACTTTTTCGTCAATCAAATCACGAAGGACGGATTTGCCGACGCGCTCTTTCATCTCATTATAAAATTCGTCTTTCGTAATATTGCCGTTTTTCGTTTCCACAATCGCTTCCGAACCGTCGTTGCTGCAGGCCGACAAAGCCATGAGCGAAACGACGGCAGCGGCCATCATCCATTTTTTCATTCGCTTCACAACTCCTACATCTTTTTTCGATTGAATGTTCCCACGCTTTCAAGCGGCGCAGATCGAATGGCGCCCAAGCGCGCCCAAGAAACAACATGCTCGCCTCTTCAGCCACGACAATAACTATACCATATTTCCAATGAAAAAAAAACCTCTTTCCGCTTTAGTCATCCGCCCATAACATGCACGCTTGCCATACATATGATGAGGATGAAGCGCTCGACAGGCTTCTTCTTGCCGAAAGGGGGTGTTACGATGAGCGCACCTTATTCCGGAGGCTTTGCGTTGATTGTTGTGCTGTTTATTTTGCTAATCATTGTCGGCTGCGCCTGCGTCATCTACTAAACGAAAGAGGGTGCTCCCGCAAAAGGAGCACCCTTTTTTGCCGCCTTCCTTGAAACGAAGGGAGAGGCAACGACAATGGAACTCACTCCATCAAAAGAAAAACATAACAATCCCCGCATCAACCGTCAGAGCAGGGAAAAGTCATGTAAACAACACTTCAAAGTAAGAAGAGATTAATAAAATCGTAATAAGGACATTAATCGTGCGAAAAACCGCCGGCTGCTGCTCCTCCGGGATGTCACGCTGCGCGCAAAGCGAGTGTGTGAGCTGGTTGATAAAAAATAAGACCGTAACCGCCAGGAGGATGAAATAAAGCACCAAAACTGTTCCCCTCCTCTTTGATCTTCACCAAACGCCGCCCATGGCTTTAACTTTACATCGTTCATGGCTGGAAATCAATCATTTTTCTTTTTCCGGACACAAACCGATTTTTCTATTGGTGAATGCGCACAAATTCGGTAAAATATACGTAAAAACGGTCACATTTTCGTCACCAAAAGGAGCACGATATATGGAATCGTTGGAAAAGCGAGTGGCCAAGCTGGAATTTCACCAGTCTCTGCTGATGGAAATGATCGACGAAACGAAAAAACCATTTTATTCCCTCATCATCCGCGCGGATTTGACCAAAGAAGAAGTCGACGCCTTCTTGGCGTTTTGCCAAGAGCTTGCCGACCAATACGAACAGCAAAAAGCGGAAGGGTTGACAATTTTCACTCCCCTGCTCGTGCAGTTTGCTGGGATGCTTCATCCGAACCTTCCGCTGGAACAGACAGTTGACGCCCTTTTGGCCCAACAAATGTTTGTCCCGCTGATGACCGAGCTGAAAACGCTCATTCGCACCATCAGTTAGCCTGGCTGGCCAATTCTTTCTCGTGCTCTTCCGTTTTCGGCTTTCGCTTGACAAGTTTGCCGTCCTGCTCGATAAAATCTTCTTTAATGTTTTCAAACGACCGCTCAAAAATTTCCATGAAATCATCGCCATAAATGTTGCGGACGATGCACATCATTTCTAAAATTTCTGGAAACTTTCCGTACAACTCGCGCAACGGCAACGCCCCATTGAAAACGGCATTTTTCGTCGGGTCATACGTCTCCATCAGCTTCATCAACACTTCTTCTCCTTTTTCCGTCAACTCAATGTACGTATTGCGCTTGTCATCCTGTTTTTTGGAAAACGAAAGCAATCCTTTTTCTTCTAATTTCTTTGAGAAGTTGAACGCCGTCGACACATGCATCACACCGAACTTGGCGATTTCCGAAATCGAGGCTCCTTTGAAGTGGTAGGCGATCCATAAAATGTGATGTTCGTTAATGTTCAAGTCAAACGGCTTGATCCACCGCTGCCAATCTTTTTCAATCGATTTCCATAGCGCTTTGCTCAGCTGGGCAATTCGTTGGCTGAATAACATCGCCTCTTTGATGGAATAATGCTGTTCTGTCGCTTTCATCGTTCCACCCACTCTTCCCTCACCGTATTTTTTACTTTCCATTATATCAATAAAACAAAAAGGAATAAAGACAAAAGTATTTATTTTTATGATTTTTTTTGCATATTCATAGTAGTAAGCATAAGGCGCTTGGCGCATACAGGAGGAGAATGCCATGGTGTATATACAATGGCTGCTTATCGCTGTCGGATTCTTATTTTTCTGTCTTTTTATAAACGCATTTTTCGCCTTATGGAAAGCGCGGGCGTACCCGCCGAAAGCATTGCTGAAAGAACGGACTTTGCGCTATATTGGAATAGCGTTCATTTGCTTGCTCACCGCTTGGCTTCTCAGCTATGTCTAATACGCGTTAAAAACAAATGGAGCATAAGTATTTTTTTCCTACTCTCTCTTTGATAGCAAAAAACCCGACCAGCAATGATCGGGTTTTTCGCCGTCTACACGTGCGCTGTAACGTTCATCCGTCGGAAAATCGACGATGCGATCGGATAGATGATGGCCATCGCCACTGCGTTCAACGCCGCTGTCGGCAGCACGATGGTGACAAACAGCGCCGAAAACGTCGCTCCGCCCGGCAACCCGACAAGCAAGAGCGCCGCAGCCAAAAACACCCCGCCGGAAATGACCGTGCCGACTGCCGCCAGCACTGAAGCCCCAATGACCGTTTGGCTGTATGCTTTCATCAAAGTCGCTAGGGCAAACACGACAAAGGCGGTGATGATCTTATCGATCATATTCGGCAGCTGTCCGCCCGGGAACGTCGTCGTCATGGCTGAGATCAAGCCAGTGACGACGCCGACAAGGCCGACCGCTTTGACGTTTGGAAAAAGCAAAATCGCCAAAAACATCATCGCCAGCATCATATCCGGCTTCATTCCGAAAAACAACCCCGGAATGACCGCGTGCAACACGGCTCCGATTCCGACTAACAGCGCCATCGATACTAATGCTCTCACATTCATGCTCATCTCTCCTCATCTCTCCTCGTCTATATCTTTTGCTCGAGAATTTTTCTATCATTATATCACTTTGCAGTGTAAAAGTGAAGAAGAAATTTTCAGGCAAAACGGCGGCGGAACTCGTTCATAAACGACGCAAGCGCTTCGCACGCCTCAAGAGGCACCGCGTTGTAAATCGACGCCCGGCAGCCGCCAACCGATCGGTGCCCGCCGAGCCCGACAAACCCGCGTTCTTTCGCCTCGGCGAGGAACGTTTTCGTCAGCTCCTCATTTGGAAGCGTAAAGGTGACGTTCATGAGCGAACGGCTTCCCTTTTCGGCGTGCGGTTTGTAAAAGCCGCCGCTTTCATCAATCGCCTCATACAGCACGGCCGCCTTTTGCTGGTTGCGCTCTTCCATCGCCGCCACACCGCCTTGCTCTTCGACCCATTCGAGCACGAGCGACAGCATGTAAATCGCAAACGTCGGCGGCGTGTTGTACAGCGAATTGCTCTTCTGGTGCGTCCGGTAATCAAGCATCGTCGGCAGCCCGTCCGGAATGCGCTCAAGCAAATCGTTGCGGAGAATGACAACCGTGACTCCTGACGGGCCGAGATTTTTCTGCGCCCCGGCGTAAATGAGGGCAAATTGACTGACATCGAACGGACGGCTTAAAATATCGCTCGACATATCCGCGACCAAGTCAACCGGCGTGTTCGGAAATTCCTTCCATTGAGTGCCGAAGATCGTGTTGTTTGACGTAATATGGACATAGGCGGCGTTTTTCGGCCATTGGACGTCATCAAGCGGCGGAATGTATGTGTAGTTCGCTTCTTTGCTCGAAGCGACGACCGTTGTCAAACCGATTTTTTGCGCTTCTTTCAGCGCTTTCTCCGACCATGCCCCGGTCAGCACATAACAGCCGATTTTCCCTTCCGTGAGGAGGTTCATCGGCACCATTGAAAACTGCAGGCTCGCCCCGCCTTGCAAAAATAAAATGTCATATCCGTCCGGCACATTTAGAAGCCGCTTGAGCCGCTCTTTCGCCGCATGATGGACAGCCTCGTATTCCTTGCTTCGGTGGCTTAATTCCATAACCGACATGCCGGTGTTTTGAAAATTAAGCAGCTCTTTTTGCGCCCGTTCAAGCACCGGAAGCGGCAGCGCTGACGGGCCGGCGTTGAAGTTGTACGCGCGTTTCATTGTCATCCCTCACTTTGCCTCCTGGTAGTCCATTGATATTATTATCCTAGCACGATTCGCAAAAAAAGAAAGAGAATTTTTCGAAAAAAACGCTTTCAAACGAAATCTTCCAAAAAAAGAAAGCCCCTGCTATTGCAAGGACTTCGCTTGTTTCCGCCGCTCGCGCTCCTTTCGGATGCGCTCCATGTAAATCTCCCCTTCTTTTTCAATGAATGCTTCGTCGATTTCCCGCTCACGCGCCGCCGTTTTTACGGTCATATAGCCGCTGAAAATAATGCCGGCAACAACCAAATACACCCACCAAGGCAAACTGAGCATCGCCATTCCCCCTTGTATGCTTGTCTTGTACTTAGTACACTATACGCGCAACAAGGGAGCAGTATGCATGGAGAAAGAGGCGGGAAAGCCGCCTCTTTCTTAGGGACAACGCTTATGCTTCGTTTCGCTTCTTCTTTGTTTTCTTCTTCGCTTTCTTCCACTGTCGGCGCAGCTCGTTCAACTCTTCTTTCGCCTGTTCATACTGAGTCGTCGGGACGATTTCAATGATCGGTTCGATCATGATCATCCCCCCTTTTTCCGCCCCTACTCTTTACTACCCGGATTTTTTGGCTTTGAAACAGACAAAAACGCTGGTTTGTAAAACGAGCGGTTGTCAAGGGCAAAAACGCGTTCCGTAAACTCGCCCGGCTTCACCTTCTCGAGCGCGCGGTCGATCATCGTAATTTTCGCATCCAAATTGTCAATGTAATGAAGCACCTCAGCTTCTTTGACGAGCGGCGGCTTCGGGCTGCCCCACTCCGCCTTGCCATGATGCGCGAGCACAAGATGTTGCAAAATGACAACTTCTTCACCTTGAATGCCGAGCTGTTCCGCCGCCTTGCTGATCTCGCTCACCATGATCGAAATGTGTCCGAGCAAATTTCCTTCAAGCGTATACGCCGCCGATACCGGACCGGATAGTTCAATCACTTTGCCAAGGTCATGCAAAATGACGCCGGCATAAAGCAAATCTTTATTGAGCGACGGATAGAGATGGATGAGCGCCTTGGCGAGCTCGAGCATCGACACGACGTGGTACGCCAGTCCGGAGATAAATTCATGATGGTTTTTCGTCGCCGCTGGATACTCAAAAAACGCCTTTTCGTATTTTTTCAACAAATAGCGGGTAATGCGCTGGATGTTTGGATTTTCCATCGCAAATATGTATTCCATGACTTTCGCCTTCATTTCCTCGCGGCCGAGCGGAGCCTTCTCCAAAAAGTCATCGATGCGCACGGCATCGCCCGGATGAGCAGGACGGATCGAACGGATGCGCAGCTGCAATTTGCCGCGGTAGTTATGGATGTCTCCCGCCACTTTGACGATGCACTCCGGCACATACCGCTCTTCGTCATCCGGCGAGACATCCCACAGTTTGGCTTCAATGTCGCCGCTTTTATCTTGCAAAATCAAAGTTAAGAACGGCTTGCCGTTGCTGGCGATGCCTTTCGTTGCTGATTTGATGAGCAAAAAGAGATCAACTTGTTCCCCAACCTCATAATGGATGATGCCTTTCGCCACTTCGTTCTCCTCCGTTTCTCTGTACGTACTTTCTAGTATATCATAACGGTTAGAGGGCAAAAAGAAAGCCTTGCCGAAACGGCAAGGAAACATTGGCCCAAACGCCCCGTCACGCTGTTTATTTTTTTGTTAGCTGAATGGCCCGTTTTATATCCTTGAAAATGTTCATTCGCCCATACATCAGCACACCGCCTCGATACACTTTGGCGCCAAAATAGATCAGCAAGGCAATCGTCGCCGCTAAAAGCACAAGGCAAAGCGCCACTTCCCACCCCGGCACGGAAACGAGGCCGATGCGCAAAAACATGAGCATCGGAGCGAAAAAGGGAACAAACGAGGCGCCGGTCACGAACGCCGACTCTGGCGCATTCAAGCCAAACATCGCGATCATAAATGCAGCGACAACCAACATCATGACCGGCGTAATCGCCGGCTGCACATCTTCGACCCGGCTGACGAGCGAACCGAGCACGGCAAATAGCACCGCATACAAGAGGTAACCGAGCAAGAAAAAAACGAGTGCATACACAAATATCGATGCCGGCAGGTGGTCAAATCCGAGGAAACGCCACACTTCCTGCCCGCTCGTTTTTAACGCGGCGAAAGCGACGGCGAAAAAAACGAAAAATTGCGTCAAGCTCACAAGAGCAACGCCGATGATTTTGCCAAACAGCTGTTGGACCGGCGGGACGCTTGACACTAAAATTTCCATCACGCGCGACGATTTTTCCGTCGCCACCTCCGTCGCAATCATTCCTCCATACATCAAAACAAACATATACATCGCGAAAAGAAGGACATAAACAAGAGCGCGCGCTTGGTTCAACTCCTCTTCCGTCTTCGCGTTTTTTTCCAATGCCACCTTTTGGAACGGAACCGGTTTGTAAAGCTCTGCCATTTGTTCATCCGTCAGGCCGAGCTTAGCGGCTGAAAGCGCTGTTTTCAGCTGGCTTAGCGCTCGTTTGAGTTCCTCAGGCGTCTGATTGTCCACAATCGTATTGGCATAATACACCGCTTCCGGCAATCCTTCCGCATCCATGGACAATACGAGCAATCCGTCCCATTTGCCTTCTTTGACTGCTTCTTTCGCTTCGTTTTCCATATCCGTAATTTTCGTCAACGCGATTTGGTCATGGCTTACCTGCTTCTCAAGCGGACCGTACAAAGATCCCGTGCGGTCAATGACCGCGACATGAGTCTTTTCATCACCGGTGAAAAACTCGATGATCGGCTGAATGTTGGCCACCCCGATGATCAACAGGCAAGTGATGGCGGTTGTCACAAGAAATGCTTTCGCCCTCAGCTTCGTTCCATACGTATGCCCCGCCACAAGGAAAAACTTATTCATACGCCGCACCTACTTTTTCAATAAAGATATCATTCAGAGACGGTTCTTCCAAGGCAAACAGACGAACCGCGACTTTTCCTGCTATATGGCCGAGTATCGCTTGTGCCGTCTCCTCATTGGCGATTTGCAGCCGCACCCCTTCCGCCGTCCTCTTCCACTGCAAAACGCCAGGAAACCGCGCCAATTCTTCAAACGGCCCGTCCCCTTGAATAACAAGGATTTGTTTGCCAAACGAACGTTTCAGTTCACGCAGCGCTCCAGCCACCACCGCGCGGCCGCGGCGCAAAATGCAGACATGTTCGCACAGCTCTTCCACATGTTCCATCCGATGACTCGAGAAGACAATGGTCGTGCCGTTCCGTTTTAAATCAAGCACCGCTTCTTTCAACAGTTCAACGTTCACCGGATCAAGACCGCTGAATGGCTCATCCAAGATTAATAGCTTCGGTCGATGAAGCACAGCAGCGATAAACTGGATTTTTTGTTGGTTGCCTTTCGACAGCTCCTCCACCCGCTTGTTGGCATAATCGCGGATATGGAAGCGCTCAAGCCAGCGGTCGATTTCCGGAAGAATATCCGTCTTCTTCATTCCACGCAACCGCCCTAAATACAAAAGCTGCTCTTGCACTTTCAGCTTCGGGTACAACCCGCGCTCTTCCGGCAAATAGCCGATCAGATGGCCTTTCGAGTAATCAATCGGTTCGCCTTGCCAACGGATCACCCCTTCCGTCGGGAGCAGAAGGCCTAAAATCATGCGAAAGGTCGTCGTTTTTCCCGCTCCGTTCGCCCCAAGCAATCCGAACATCTCCCCTTCTGGAACCGTCAACGTCAAATGGTCGACGGCCGTCGCCTGACCAAACCGTTTCGTCACCTCAATGATCTCTAAACTCATCCACATTCCCCCAACGTAAAACAAATTTTCCATCCACATTATTAAAACGTGCAGTCTCAAAAAAAGTTTCAGACAGAAGCAGGAATTTGCCTATCAAACCTCTAAATGAAAGAGAAATGAATGATGATTCAGCGAAAGGAGATGGTGACATGCCGATGTATACGTTGACCGCTTTTGAGCGCGACGGAGAAAAATTGCTCGATGAAACGTTTGAAGCAGCCAATGATGAAGAAGCGAAAAAAATCGGTGAACAAAAGCTGCGCGAGCGCGGCTGTTGGGACAAAACACACCGTTGCGTCAATGCCAGCGGCAAGCTCATTTTATTTCACCGCTAATCAAAACACCCCGGGGTTGTTCCCGGGGTGTTGTTATTTATCCAAATATTTCCTTTAATATATTGATTTTCTCTTCCGTATATTCGGCGAAATGCTCGTTGTACACTTTCGGCTCTTTGGGGTTCGCCTGGCGGGTGATTTTCCGCGTTTTCGGATCGACAAACTTGCTTGATGCCCCGCAGCCAAGGCCGATGATCGACTGCTGCTCTTCCATGATCATAATGTTGTATATGCTCTCTTGACCTGGCAGCGCGTAGCCGACGTTTTCAAGGTTGCCGAGAATGTTTTTTTGTCGATACAAATAGTAAGGGACATAACCGTGTTCCTTTGTCCATTCTTGGGCAGCCTTCATCATCGCCTGCACTTCCTCGCGGCTGGCGACTTTGTACTTTTGTTTGTTCTTTGTCATTTCCGACGCCCGTTTAAATGACAGCGTGTGGATGGTGAGCGATTCCGGCATGAGCCGCTCCGTCTCGGCGAGCGTATGCGTAAATTCCGCCAGACCCTCGCCGGGCAGTCCGATGATTAAATCCATATTAATGTTGTTCATACCCATTTGCCTTGCTAAATGAAACTTGTGGATCGTCTCTTCGACCGTATGATGGCGCCCGATCGCTTTTAACGTCTCCTGAATGTAGGATTGCGGGTTAATGCTGATGCGGTCGATCCGCCACTTTTTCAACACTTCGAGCTTCTCCGGCGTAATCGTATCCGGACGCCCGGCTTCGACCGTGATTTCGCGGACGCGGTCGACGTCTGGAAATACGTCATACATATGAGCGTACAGCCGGTCCATCTCGTCGGCCGTAATGCTCGTCGGCGTCCCGCCGCCATAGTAAATCGTTGTGATGCGGATGCCGCGCTCGCGCAAAAAGCGGCCGACCGCCTCCATTTCGTAATGAAGGCCGGCCAAAAAGGCGTCGACCGACCCTTGGCGGCCGTTGATGGCGTACGCCGGAAATGTGCAATAGGCGCATTTCGTTGGGCAAAATGGAATGCCGATATAGATGCTCACTTCGTGGGCCAAATCGTATAAATCCGGAACGACCGTGAGCTGACGATCCACGATCGCTTGCATTAATTCGATTTTTTCGTTTGTCACTAAATACTCTTCAGCCAGCTTCCGGTGCGCCTCTTCTTTCGAAAGGCCTGAGCGCAAAAGCTGATGAAGCAGCTTGACCGGACGAACGCCGGTCAGCACGCCCCACGGCTGAATGAGGCCGGTAGAACGCTCAAGCAACGTCAAATAGACATGCAAAACGGCGTTTTTCAGCTGTTTTTCGTACGTTTTCCCGTCAGCATCCGCCGGCGTGCTGCATTCATGACTCGCTTCCTCAACGCGCCCGGACGTCTTGTCGAGAAGCGTCCCAGAAACAGCGATGCACCCGTCTTTCTTGACGGAAAACATAACGGCCATATCGGCCTCGGGAAGCGGCGCGAGCGACAGCTCCGGCGCTTCGAAGAACAGCTCGGTCATCACTTCGAGCGGGCGCTGAAACCGTTCCGGATGAGGCAGTCCTTGAATTTCGATCCGCACGTTCATCACCTTTTCTTTCAAACTTCTTTCAGTGTACTGAACGGCTGTTTCCTTCGTCAAGCGGAAGAATGCACCTTTGCCGCCGACTTTATGGAAATGACTCTCGCCCGGCCAACTAGATTAAAAAAGCCGGACATTCGCTCCGGCCTCATTTTTATGATTTTCGTGAAAACGGCAAGCGCCAGTTGTCCGCTCACGGTTCGCTCCCCGCTCAAGCTGCTTACTGTTTCGTTTTGAGTTTTTGCAAAAACTCGATCCGTTGCTGTTTGCGGAAATGTTCTTTCACCATGTAGGCGACGCCGAGCTGTTCGTTCGAACGCGTCACCCAGTCGGCCGCCCGCTTCACCTCAAGCGGTGCGTTCCCCATGGCGACGCCGAGCCCAGCCGCTTCAATCGCCGGCAAATCGTCAAGGCCGTCACCGATCATCACCGTTTCTTTCAACGATACGCCGATATGTTGAGCCAGCCGGCGCAACCCCGCGAGTTTAGACACTCCTTGCGGGACAATTTCCATTTTTCCGTTTGGCTGCATAATCATATCAATGGACGGAATCGATTTCGTCAATAAAGCGGCCGCTGCATCCCTCTCTTCGTCTGTAGCAAAATATACATCAATTTTCGGCACAGCGATCGGTTCGTCGATCAGCACATCGCCAAGTGAATCGACAAATTGAGTCGGATAGAAAAACGGGTCGCTTGAGGAGAGAACCGTTTGCACGACAAGGTTTTTCTTCACTTTCTTCCGATTGCCGAGCGAATACCGCTCATGCATGAGGCGGATGTTGCAGTTGAAGTTTTCCAAAATTTGCACGATATTAAACGTCCGCTCCTCAGGGATCACGGCGTCAAACAGCCTATCATCAAGCGTTCTGGCAATCATCGCTCCTTGGAATGCAATGAGCATCCCATCAAGCCGCAGCGCTTTCGCCACTTTGCGGGCGGAAAGCAAATTGCGGCTCGTGATTAACGTAACATAAACTCCTTTTTTCTTCACATAGTCGACCGCCTCTTTTGTTTCGCGCGGCAGGCGGCCGTTGTTTTTTAAAATCGTTCCGTCAATGTTGAGCGCCAACAGCTTATACACGGCTGTCTCCCCCTTTTGTCCGTCTCAACCTCTCTTGCCGCCGCCAGCAAGCTGGCGGCCGCTTTGCATTCCTTATCATTTTCATGACTATGACGAAACGGACAAAAAAAGAACACCCGACCGGGTGTTTTTCCTATCTTCCTTCCATGAATGAACGGTGCAACTCCTCAAGCGGCTTCATGGCGATTTGCTGAACCTCGGCAATGGTCATGCTCATTTGCTGCTCGAGCGCCATCAGGCGGGCGAGTTTCTCGTTTTGCTGGGCGAGCGCCATCGCCTTTTGCGCCTGTTCGATTTCATCAGGCAAAATGGCCGCCCCGCGCATCTGTTTTTCATGGAGCTGAAGCTGGATGTCGCGGACATTCGCGAACATTCGATAGGCGGTTTCATCTCGGCGGACATCTTCGTATGCCCGTTTCAGCTGCTGAAACGGCTCGCTCGCCCGAATCGCCTGCTCAAGCTGTCTAGCGAGCGCATGAAGGGGTTCAGACATAAAAAGAGCCTCCTATACGAATATCGTTCACGTTCTAACGTATGCGCCATCTGGCGGCGATATGCCACAGCCTACAGCCATAAGCCAATGACGCCTTGAACGGCGCCGATCAGCCCGCCAAGCAAAGCGCCCAAATACGTAATCATCTTTAGTTCACGGCGGGCGATCGATAAAATGATCGCTTCCAATCGTCGTAATGAAAACGACTCCACTTGGTCGCGGACAATATCCGCCAACCCAAGCTGTGCAACAATCGCCTCGATTTTGTCGCTTAACAGGCAGCTGACCGTTGCCGCCGCCTGCGGGATGAGGCGGTCAAACAATGGTTGCTCGTACGGAGCGATCAGCTCATCAAGCGGGCGATGCAGCCAGCCGCCGCTTTGCACCAAGCGGCGGGCAGCCGACCGCACCGCTTCATCGATGCGCCGGCGGCCGATCATCTCTTCCACGGTTGCGAGCGGATAGTCCAACCATTTGTTCCACTCCGTCCAAAGAAGGCGGGAGAGCACCTCTCTTGTGCCAGCATGGCGCAAAAATTTACCGAGCTCCGCCTGCACCTTATCGACGAAATTGACATTGCCAAGCAACATCTGCAGCATATTTCCAACCATCCCGCGCTCTTGGAAAAAACGCTCGATCATGCTGGAAATCTGCTGCTTTCCCTCCTCGCTGCGAAAGTAGTCAAGCGTCCTGTCGGCCAAATAACCCGCTAGACTTTCGACGCGCGCTTCCATCGTCTGCTTCAACTCCGCTGGCAATACATCGCGTATCGGCCGCAGACGCCACGTTTCGCTCCACCGTTCATACGCTCGCTCAGCTTGCTCGGCCGCCATCGCTTCGAGCCGCTCGGCGGGAGAGCGAATACCGAGGCGTTCAAGCAACTCAGCCGGCGTTTCTTTGCGCGCAAGCCACTTTCGAAGCCATTCCCGCCCCCACTCGGCCATCTCGGCCGTAAAGGACGGATCCATGAGTTTGCGCCGCAATCCTTCCGGCGTCACCAAATGCTCCACGACCGTTTTCCCGAGCTGTTCGGCCAGCTCCCGCCGCCGCTTTGGAATCAATCCCGGCGTAAACGGCAGCCGTTTTCCAAACACGTACATCGGCTCATGTGGGCGAAACAGCATCACGATGGCGATAAAATTCGTTACCCCGCCAATGAGCGCCCCGACCGCCACCATAAACAGCAAATAAACGAACGTTTCCATCCTCTTCTCCTTCCGTCCCCGCCGCTGTCACCAAACGGCGTCCGTCATCATACGATGGCGATATAAACGTTTGCCTAATTGTTCATTATAGAGCTTGCCTGACGAATGCGCAAATGAGGGACTGCGATGAGCAAACAACGAACGATGGCTGTGCTGACGGAAATCAATGAAACAAGTGAACGGGCTGCCTTTGGATCCATCCATCATTTTTGCGAGGAATTGGCGGCATATGCTAGAAAGCGTGGTCTCTTTTTTTACGTGTCCTCGCCGGCGCTTTACTTAGAGGGAGGCGGCTATCAGTGGACCGAAAGCGGATGGGGCAAGCGGGACGTGCCTCCAGCCGATGTCGTTTACAATCGCCTTCACTCGCGCAAGCTCGAACGCTCCCCTTTGTTTGCCGAGCTGCTCGCTCGGCTTGCCGAAGAAAACGGGATGATGTTCAACCATCGCTTTTTGCATAAATGGGAAGTGCACTGCCATTTTGAGCGGCACGAGTACTTGCACCCGCACTTGCCGAAAACGGCGCTCTGGAGCGGTCAACATACGCTTGAGGCGTTCCTTGACGCTTTCCCATCCGTCTTTCTCAAGCCGATCTATGGCAGCCAAGGGCGAGGGATTTTCTGCCTCCAACATTCGGACGACGGAATTTGTCTTCGCCATTCCACTTCCGCTTCAACGGCCGTATATCGTTCGATGGACGCTTTAGCTTCCGCTTTGCGGCAACAAATCCGAACGCCGATGATCATCCAACAAGGGCTTGAGCTTCGCACCCTCGACGGCCGCCCGGTCGATTTTCGCCTGCTTTGTCATCGCGCCCGCCACAATGATTGGCGCGTCACTTCCGCCGTCGCCCGCGTAGCGCCGCCCGATCAGTTTGTCGCTAACCTTGCCCGCGGCGGAGAACTGATGGCGGTCAATGATGTCTTGCGGAAGTGGTATACGAGAGCTGACGCGTTCCAGCAAAAACAGCTTCTGAAAGAAATCGCACTGGAATCCGCCGCCGTTCTCGCCTCGGAAGCGGAGGGACTGTATGGAGAGTTTGGCGTTGATCTTGCCATTGACATCCATGGCCAGCCGTGGATCATCGAGGTGAATACGAAGCCGTCGAAACAGACGGATATGGCCGCTTCCTACCAATCGGTCCGCCCGTCGGCGAAGGCGATCATCGACTATAGTTTGACATTGATGGAGGAAAAGGAGTGAACCGTTTTGCTTTCACTCGGTTTTGTCACCCTTGACGAACAGCAAGACCACACGTATTGCACTGAGGTGGCGAAATGCGCCAGACGCTACGGCATTTCCGTCTGCCGCTTTTCGCCGCTTGGCATCGATCCGCAGACGGAAAACGTCCGCGGCTTTCTCTTTCAAGAGGAAACGAACGAATGGACAAACGCCGTCTTTGCCATTCCGCCATTTTTATATGACCGCTGCTTTTACGGCAATGATGAGCGGTCCAAAAAAGCAAAACCGATTATGAACTGGTTGAAGCAGCGGCCTGACCTCACGTTTTTAGGCTATGGCCTGCCGGGCAAATGGGACGTATATGAAGCGCTCTCCTCTCACCCGCTCTTGTCCGCATACGTGCCTCCGACTGTCCGGCTTGAGCGCGCCGATGATGTGCTTGCGCTTCTCCGCCGCGAACAAGCCGCCATCGCCAAGCCGGTGCACGGCTCCGGAGGACGCGGTATTTGCATCTTTCAAAAGAAAGGGAAGGCGCTGTCCGTCCAAGACAGTCACGGTCAAGAACAGGCCGTCATTGCCCGCCGAAGCGAGCTGGAACAGCTCCTCGCCTCTTGGAGCCGCCGCGGCGAGTATGTCCTGCAGCCATTGCTTCAGCTATCGACCCCGGAGGGTGAACCGTTTGACCTCCGCATTCTTTTGCAAAAGGATGAAAACGGACGCTGGGTGGAGCGGGTGCGGGCCGTGCGAGTCGGCCGACCGGGGGCATGGGTGGCCAACGTCCGCGCCGGCGCGGACATTCGTCCGTTTTCCGAGTGGCTCGACCGCCTTTCCTCTTCAAAACGTCTCTTCGTGCTCGATGGCGTTGAGACGATCATCCGCACGCTGCCAGTTTATATGGATCACACGTTCGGTCCTTTGTTTGAAATCGGCTTGGATCTTGGTGCAACCGACAACGGGGCGGTGTGGATTTTGGATGTCAATTCCAAGCCGGGGAGAAAAGTGGCGCATCTTCTGCCCCCGGAGCAACAAAACGAACTGTACGAAGCGCCGCTTCGGTATTGCTTGTTTTTGGCCAGAGGAGGAAAAGCCAATGACCTACACGTTGATCATTGACGAACAACAAACAAATACGGTGATTCTTCCCGCCACGCTCCAAGCATCTAGGCAAACATCAGCCGCGTTCGGCAGCCTTGTCACCCCATGCCGGGTCATTTCTTCCCCCCGTCTTGTCGACCGTGTGATTGTGGCGCATGACGTTGCCCGATGCTTGTCGATCCCATTTGCCGCTGACGTTCATGTCTTTTTGACCGATGAAGCTGTTCACTTCGGGCCGCTTGTCGGCATTTTGACCGCCGGATTCACAAAGTCGCTCCACCGCCCGGTCGGCAGCCGGAGCTTCTTTTTTGCCAAGTTGCTGGCGCAAGAAAAGCAAGTCGGCGGATTTGCCTTTTTGTTTGGCGCGCCCCATATTGACTGGGAAAACGGCATGACGAACGGCTATTTTTACACAGAGCGCGGCTGGGAACGCCATACGGTGCCGTTGCCGAATGTCGTTTACAACCGGCTGCCAAACCGGCGCGTCGAAAAGGAGGAAACGTTTCAAACGATGACGAAGACGCTGCAAACCACCTACGGCATCCCGATCTTTAACGGGTGTTTTTTCAACAAATGGGACATTTACCGCCGGCTCGCTGCCCATCCGAAGGCGCAGCCGTATTTGCCGGCGACGTCCGCCCACGTGACGCAGCACACCATTGAGCAGTTTCTTGCCCGCTACCGTGAAGCGTACATCAAGCCGGCCGACGGCAGCCTCGGCCGCGGCATTTATCATTTAGCGAAAAAAAACGCCTATGAATGCCGGTTCCGCGATGAAAGCGGAGAAATACAAACAGTGCTGTTTCCCACCGCCATGGCGGTGTGGCATCATTTGCTCGCCCATGCGCCGCTTCACCGCTATGTCATCCAACAAGCGGTTCCGCTTCTTGCCGTCAACGGCCGACCGGCTGATTTCCGCGTTCACGTTAACAAAAACGAACACGGCATATGGCAAGTGAGCGCCATCGCCGCCAAAATCGCTGGAAAACAAAGCATCACGACCCATATGAACAGCGGAGGCATCGTCAAAACGCTGGAAGAAATTTTCCCGGATGCCGCCGAGCGCGAAATCATGCTCGCCCGTCTTTCTGACGCCGCCCTTACGCTCAGCCGTTGCCTTGATGAAGCATCAGAAACGTTGATCGGCGAAATCGGTTTTGACCTTGGTGTTGACCAACAAGGAAGGATTTGGATGTTTGAAGCCAATTCCAAACCCGGACGGTCGATTTTTAAGCATCCAAAATTAAAGGACGCAGACGAACGAACAGCGCGGTTGCCGCTCGCTTACGCCGTCCACCTCAGCAAAACAGCCATCACCGAACCCGAGGCGCTTTGGCCATGCTGACGATCGGCTACCGTCCTGACACCGGCGAGTGGGTGTGCAACAGTCCGGGCGGCCCTTATCGATTCGGCAGCGGCTGGGTTGCTCCCGCCGCTGTCCTTCCCGATCTCGTCTTTCCCGTCCGCGAGCAAGATGGACGGGTGGGACCGCTCGTCGGCGTGCTGATCAGCGCCTCGTCCCTTTCCGCTTTGCTGGCTGGGAAAAAGCCGTGGCTTGAAACCGTCATCCGCTCCATCCACAAAGCCGGCGGCATCTCCGTCGTCAGTGCGGCCGCCGGCATCGGAGAGAAAACGGTCTCCGGATATCTATTCGTTCCGACGCTTCATCGTTTCATCGAAGCGGCCGCTCCACTGCCCGATGTCGTCTACAATCGAGTAAAAAGCCGCGAAGAAGAAGAAAGCGAGCCGTTTCAAACGGCGGCTGCCCAGTTGAGCGCCCATGGCGTTCCACTTGTCAACCGCTCTTTTTTCCGCAAATCGGACGTTTATGACGCGCTGCGGTCCGACCGCCGGCTCTGGACGCATCTATTGCCGACGGCGCCTGTCCAAACAGCGACCGATCTTCGCGCTTGGCTCCGCCAATACAGCTGCATTTACTTGAAGCGGGATGACGGCGCCAGAGGAATGGGGCTGTTTCGTCTCACCGCCTTGTCAGAGACGGAAGCCATTTGCGAATATCCGGGCGGCCAAAAACGGTTCTGCTCGCTCGATGCGCTCGCATCACTCATTCAGTCCGGCCGCTACATCGCCCAAGCATTGGCTGAAACGGACGAGTGGAATGGACGCCGCTACGATTTGCGCGTGCTCGCCCATTGGCACAACGGCCGCCATACGATCACCGGCATCGGTGTTCGTTCGGCCGACGTCGAGTCAGTGACGACCCATGTGTTTCATGGCGGAACCATCCTCCCGTACAAAGAAGTCAAGGAACGCATCGATGAAGCGGCGCTCGAGCGGCTTATTGCCTTGAGCGGCGCACGCCTTGGCGAACGGTTTGGCTTTGTCGGCGAGTTTTCCGCCGACATCGGCGTCGGAAGCGAACAGCAGCTTTACATTTATGAAATCAACGCCAAGCCGATGGTGTTTGATGAGCCGGAGATTGAGGCACGGCGGCTTGAGAGGCTCAATCAGCTGTTTGCCGAGCTCGCTCATCGTACGCCATAGCTAGAAACTGGCCGCTGTAGCGAAGCGCCTGGCGGAACACAGCATCAACCGCTTGTTTGGCGGCTCCATTTAAGCTTTGGCAGACGTTCTGGCATAACATCGCTTTTTCCCACTCAGCCGCCGCCATGGCTTGCAAGAGATCACAACGAGGTGCGCCTGCTTTGCTTTGCTCTCTTTCCGCTCGACCGTCGGCGTTAGCCCCAGCAACTAAATAATGCACGTATTGCCAAAGTTTACGCTGCCGCTCGGCTTCAGCCAAATAGACCGCCCATGCCTCATCCGTTTCCATCTCAGCGAGCTGCCGGGCTTTTTCTTCCGCCGCGGCGGTTGTTTCGAGCAATTTTTTGATCAGCATGATCATCGCGTGCCGCCCCTTTCTTCCCGCTTGTCCTCTTTCATCCATATGAATGGCATGGATAGCGTATGCCTCTTTTGGACAAACTTTAGGAAAAACGATGAGAGGAAGGAGCGAGATGATGGAACGAAATGAAGCCGAGCGCCGGGATTCATTGTACGAAGGACGCGATGAATACTATATGGACATCGACCGCATGATCAACGAAGGGATGGCCGGAGGTGCTGTGTACGGCCACGGCGATGACGTCAACATTGAGGAAGCGCGCGATCTTGTCAAAGAAGAGCCGCCGTACGAAGCCGGCCAGTAAACGGAGCCGATTTTCCCGCCTCGGGAAAGTCGGCCTTTTGTTTTATGAAGCCTCTCCGCTAATGCGTTAGGCAGGGATCGTTCGAAACGACCGCTGTTGGCCAAGCCGCCCGTTCATCCTGCGGCTTTCCCGCTTTCATCCATTGTCTTTCTTTCCATTCGCGGAGATTTGGTATAATGAAAACAACGCCGATTCCTCTTCGGCGTGACATCATCCTTGACGGAAAGTGGTGCGCCGCGATGCTAAAAGAGCTCGAATCGCTTTATGAAGGGGACATCGTCATCAACGGTCAGCCGGAACACCCCGAAGATTACGAATGGTTTTATACCGCCGATGGCGATGAGATCGGCATCGCCAAGCATCGATTGACAGAGCAGGAGCGGCGATTGCTGGCGCTTTTTTTCACCCCCGCCGAGCGCCGACGCGAACCGGAAAGCGAAGAGGAGCGGGCATGGAAACGATGGATGGCAACCGGCGACCCAGCCGCGCTCGCTCGGCTCGCTGCTCCGTATTGCCGGTTCATTCATTTTACAGCCAGCCGGCCGATCGCCAACAAAGAGGAGTTTGCTGACGCTGTTCGCGGCTTATTTTCCTCCCCGGTTGCCATCGTCTGGGAACAAGATCGGCGCGGGCTGATCGTCGAAGCGAAACAAAAGCGGACGACGGAGCCGCCTTCGTTAGCGGACATGGCTGAGGCGCTCGCCGCTGATTTTTATACTGCCATTCATTTATTGATCGGCCCAATCCGCTCCGTCGATGAACGGCTATATGAATCGTTTCTCCTTGAAAAAGAGTGTTTTTCCGCCGCTCGGCGCTTTTGGCCGAAACGAACGGTGTACGAATGGGAAGACGTCATTCCGCTTCCGCTCTTTGAAGAAGGAGCAGTCAGTGAGAAAGCCCGCCGGACCCTCTCGTTTCTTGACGGATTCGACGAGGAGGAAGTGCGGGCGATGGAGACGTTTTTGCAATGCAACTTAAACGTCTCGATGGCAGCGAAAAAGCTGTATATGCACCGCAATAGTTTGCAATATCGAATCGATAAATGGACGGAGCAAACTGGTGTTGACATCAAACGGTTCAAAGGGGCGGCAGCCGTCTATTTGGCTATCTTGCACCGGCGCCGTTCGTAATCCCCCGCTTTTTTGTCATGTCGCCGAAAATCGGCGGCATTTTTTGTGCACCTCGTCCATTTACGAATGTTCCTATTTTTCTATACACTAATGGCAAGAAAACGATTTCGGCGATGAGGAGGATGGTTATGGCAGAACTCATTCTTGATCATATTTACAAAATTTACGACAACAATGTGGTCGCCGTCAAAGACTTCAATTTACATATTCAAGACAAAGAGTTTATCGTATTTGTCGGCCCGTCCGGCTGCGGCAAATCCACCACGTTGCGGATGATCGCCGGCCTTGAGGAAATTTCCAAAGGCGATCTTTACATCGACGGCAAACGAATGAACGATGTGCCGCCGAAAGACCGCGACATCGCCATGGTGTTCCAAAACTACGCTCTGTATCCACATATGAGCGTCTATGACAACATGGCGTTCGGTTTAAAACTGCGCAAATTCCCGAAAGCGGAAATTGACAAACGCGTCCGCGAGGCGGCGCGCATTCTTGGGCTCGAGCAATATTTGGACCGCAAACCGAAAGCGCTCTCCGGCGGGCAGCGGCAGCGCGTGGCATTGGGACGGGCCATCGTCCGCGATGCAAAAGTGTTTTTAATGGACGAGCCGCTCTCGAACTTGGATGCGAAACTGCGGGTGCAAATGCGCTCAGAGATCGCGAAGCTCCATCAGCGCTTGGAAACGACGACCATTTACGTCACCCACGACCAAACGGAAGCCATGACAATGGCCACCCGTCTTGTCGTCATGAAAGACGGCGTCATCCAGCAAGTCGGGACGCCGCGCGAGGTATACGAAAAACCGGAAAACATTTTTGTCGGCGGCTTTATCGGTTCACCGGCCATGAACTTCCTTCGTGGAACGCTGCAAGACGGCAAGTTTGTCGTCGGCCAAACATCGTTTGGCATTCCGGAAGGAAAAATGAAAGTGTTGCGTGAGCAAGGGTATGTCGGCAAGGAAGTGATTTTAGGCATTCGTCCGGAAGACATTCACGACGAACCGCTCTTCCTTGAAGCATCTCCGGCGACGAAAGTTACCGCTCTCGTCGAAGTCGCCGAGCTGCTTGGCGCTGAATCGATGATCTATTTTAGCATCGACAACCAAGAATTGGTCGCTCGCATCGACGCCCGCACGGAAATCAAGCCGGGCCACCGGATTGACCTGGCGCTTGATATGAACAAAGCGCATTTCTTTGACGTTGAAACGGAACGGCGCATCCGGGCGGCGGATGAAAAGTAACCCCCCATTGTTGTTCATATAGATTCATTCGAAGGCGTTCCGAAAAAACGGAACGCCTTTCCTTTCCACTCCATCAACAGCCTTATTCCTTGATAAAACGCACTTCCTCCTCATGGCAAGTCGGACAGTAAAACAAATGAACACATTCATGATTCGTATACGTGCGCAAATAGCCGTCGACAAGCTTCATGACGTCCGCATCCATGTACGGGCTGTAGTCATCGAAATAATCTGTAACTTTCCCATGATCTTCCATTGGTTGCCGGCAGTAGCTGCAATACACCGTCACCCGGCGCAACCCGTTGCACAGCGGGCATACATTCATGCTGCTTCCTCCTCTAAGATGTTCCTTATCTTTACATATTCCCTAATGGTGACGGCGGTAAAACGTTAAAAATTCCCATATTCTCACCATGCATAACAGGCAAAAAACGTCCCAAACTATGAGTACCGCCAGCGAAATCACCCATCCGTTGCAACAGGGACGCTGGCGAAGCCAAAGGCGGGTGGGCCGGTGGGTTCAGCCAAGCTTGGCACACGCCTTGCAGCGTGAAGTGTTGGTGCAAATCCAACCACCCCAACCATCAAAAATTTTTAAGAGGAGATGATCAACGATGGCACGCAACAATAACAACAACCAACTGTTAGTCGCTGGTGCTCAACAAGCCATTGATCAAATGAAGTACGAAATCGCCCAAGAATTTGGTGTGAACCTCGGCGCTGACACGACTTCTCGCGCGAACGGTTCGGTCGGCGGCGAAATTACGAAACGTCTTGTCGCCATGGCTCAGCAACAACTTGGGGGCCAATTCGGAAACATTCAATAACCGCCTTAACGAACAACTTCATATAGATGGCAAACGCCCCGGGCAGTCAGCCCGGGGCGCTTTCATATGGGAACGGGGAGCGAATCAGGCGCCTCCCGCCTGCTCGGCAAGCGGTTGGCTCAATGAGACAAGCACTTTGCGAATGCGCCGATTGTCGACTTGGCGGACGGTGAACGTCAGCGATCCATATTGCAACGTTTCGCCGACTGCTGGAATACGCTCAAACATCTCAAAAATCCAACCACCCAACGTATGCGATTCGCTCCTTGGCACGTCGATGTTCATCACTTCGCAAAATTCATCCAGCGGCAGTTCGGCGCTGAACTCGAAGCTGTGCTCGTCGATTTGGCGCACCGTTTTCACCGCTTCATCATGCTCATCCCATATTTCGCCGACAATTTGCTCGAGAATATCTTCGAGCGTAATGAGTCCAGCGGTGCCGCCAAACTCGTCGACGACGATCGCCATATGCACTTTGCTTTTTTGCAGCTCCGGCAGAAGATCCGACACTTTCATGGACTCGACAACGAACAACGGCTGGCGCAACAAATCGCGGATGCGCACCTCCCGCTTTTGCACAAGCTCGCTGAAAAAGTCGCTTTCCGACAAAATGCCGATCACGTTGTCAATATCCCCTTCATAGACCGGGATGCGGGAATATTTCTCTTCCAAAAACACGTCGCGAATCTCTTCAATCGGCTGGTTCACTTCCACCGCCACCATATCAGCACGCGGCGTGAAAATTTCTCCGACCAAAATTTCATCAAAATCGAGCGAACGTTGGATCAATTCTTTTTCTTTGTTGTCGATGACCCCTTCTTCTTCACTCAGCTCAACCATCACTTTAATATCTTCCTCCGTAACAGCCGGCACAGCCACCCCATTGGCGAACCTCTTGGCGATTCGATCTTTTAAGGCTTGGAGCGACGCCGTAACCGGCGTCATCAACTTCATCAGCCCATAGGCAAGGCCGGCGTATCGGATGGCGAGCTGCTCCGCATGCTCTTTCGCCATCGATTTTGGCAAAATTTCACCGAAGACGACAAATAATACTGTCATCACCGCCAGCGTGGCAAACAAGCCCATCTGTTCCCCAAGCAACGAAACGGCAATGTCCGTAAAGAGCACGACCGTCACGACGCTGGTGAGGCGGTTGGCCACAGCAAGCGCCAACAACACGCGGTCAAGCTGACCGATCACCGCTTGGAGACGCTTATTGTGCAGATGCTCTTCCGCATAATGCCGCAACCGTGCCTTGCTTGCCGAAGAAAACGCGGCTTCTGCTGAAGCGAACAGTGCATTGGCGAGCAGGGAGAGGAAAAACCACCCGAACAACCTTAACGGCCACTCTTCCAATGAATCTTCACACTCCTATGGATGGTGACTATGTTATTCATATCCATTTTTCCGCCGAATCATGCTTGTAAAAGCCACACTTGCCGCGCTAAGCGGAAACAAAGCGATGCGACCGGCAGCAGCCGTTTTCGCTCTTCCTATCTTAAATATAACAAATTTTTCGCCAACTGACTATAGCTGGCGAGTTATCCTTCCATATAAATCCAGACAACCAAAAAGAAAAATGCGCCGGATGAACCGAGGCGCATCATGATTCAAGCCAACAGGAACCAATCAAATACACAAGAACAAGCAATGAGGCAATGTTGAATGTCACCGACCACTCGGCCATTCGTCTTCCCCTCCCTTTTCTTCCCCTCTTTCATCGTACCATATTGCCGGCGGGAAAAGCAGGGAGGAGAAGGGTGTCTTTTTGACAGTTTGATGAACAAAACAAGGGCGTCCTCCCATCAATGGACACCCTTATTTCATTTTCTCTCGTTTCAACCTAAATAGCGGTAATAGATCGCCTTTGCCTCCTGCACGTCTTTCGTGCCGTGCACAAGCGCACGGCCGTCGCGAAAGACAACCAATCGCTTGTCGCCGAGCGAAACGGAGACAAGATACGGGTTCGCTTCCGCTTGAAGCCCTTGGCGGCGAAACAGCTCCGCCAATTCATTCAAGTCGTACTGGCGCGGGGCAGGCGGACGGATTTGCACAGAATCGCGCCCGCACAAGACGGCAGTCTTCGTCCGTTGTTCATAGGAAAGAAACGGATAAGATGGATGACGTCCGCACGTCGGGCAACCGTCCTTTTTCACCCCGTCAATGCGAATGGAGGCGTATTCGTTCGTCCAAAGGTCAAACGAAACGAGCTTGCCGCGGAGCGCCGACCAGTCCTCCACTAAAATTTTTAACGCCTCAGCCATCTGATAGCTGACAACCATTTGCACCGCTGGGCTGATAATGCCGGCCGTATCGCACGTCAATCCCCCTTGCGGCACCGTTTCAAGCAAGCAATACAAACAAGGCGTGCGGTTCGGAATGAAGGCGCAGCTTAAACCGTAACTGCCGACACAAGCGCCATAAATCCACGGAATGTTGTACTTGTAGGCAACGTCATTGATGACAAGGCGCGTATCAAAATTATCTGTCGCATCGATCCATAAGTCAGGGCGTTGCTTGAGGGCGATCGTTTCCAATTCTTCTGGGCCGGCGTCGCCGACAATGGCCTCGATCTCAACCTCGCTGTTGATTTGTTCAAGGCGCCGTTTGGCGGCGATCGTCTTTGGCAGCCGCTCCTTCGCATCCGCTTCGCTGTACAGTTGCTGGCGTTGCAAATTGCTCCATTCGACGTAATCGCGGTCAATGATTGTCAATTTGCCGATGCCGGCGCGAACGAGCGCTTCGGCGTTGCCTGTGCCGAGCGCTCCGGCGCCGACTAACACGACATGCTTTCCCCGTATTTTCTTTTGCCCTTCCTCGCCAATCGGTGCAAATAGTTGCTGCCGGGAATACCGTTCGTTCAAACAACACTCATTCCTTCCGTTGGACTGCTCGCTGACGCGTACCGTTTTTTCGGGATGCGTCCGGCTTCATAGCCGAGCCGGCCCGCTTCCACCGCCAGCTTCATCGCTTTCGCCATTTTCACTGGATCGGCCGCGCCGGAAACAGCGGTGTTCAAGAGCACCCCATCCGCGCCAAGCTCCATCGCCAGCGCCGCGTCCGCCGGTCCACCGATGCCGGCGTCGACAATGACCGGCACGTTCGCCTGCTCAATGATAAAGCTCAAATTGAGCGGATTGATGATGCCTTGCCCGGACCCGATCGGCGAGGCGCCCGGCATGATCGCATGGCAGCCAAGCTCCTCTAGCCGCTTCGCCAGCACGACATCATCGGATGTGTACGGCAACACGATAAACCCTTCCTCAAGCAGCATTTCCGCCGCTTTCAACGTCTCGATCGGGTCTGGGAGGAGCGTTTTGTCGCAGCCGATCACTTCTACTTTTATCATATCACACAATCCGGATGCCTTGGCGAGTCGGGCGATGCGCACCGCTTCTTCGGCCGTTTTCGCCCCGGCGGTGTTCGGCAAAAGCTTATATTTGCTTAAATCGAGCTGCTCTAAAAAGTTCGGCTGCTCCGGGGAAAAGATGTTCATCCGCCGGACGGCGAACGTTAAAATTTCCGCCCCTGATGCTTCCACCGCTTCTTTTTGCACGTCCAAGCTCGGATATTTGCCCGTGCCGAGCAACAGCCGCGAAGAAAATTCATATGGGCCAATTTTCAACATCATCAACCGCCTCCTACAAAATGAACGATTTCCACGCGATCACCATCGCATAGCACCGTCGTCCCATACTCATGTTTTTGGATGATGCGGACATTGACTTCGACGATGCAAAGCTTGTTCTCAAGCCGGAAATGGGCAAGCAAATCGCCCACCGTTTTCACCTCGTCGGGCACGGCGACCGTCTCCCCGTTAATCACTAACGTCATTCCACCCCCACCTTTCCGATATGGCGTGTCAACGAAAATGGCGCAAGATCAAACGCCGTCTCTTTCCGCTCCACTAAGTCGGCGACAAGCAGACCGGTCAATGGGCTGAGCAAAATGCCGTTCCGGTAATGGCCGGCAGCGACGAATAAGCCGCGCCGCTCCGGATGCTCGCCTAGATAAGGCAAGCCGTCTTCGGTCTGCGGCCGAATGCCGCTCCATGATGCCACCCATTCCGCCTGTTCGATGTCCGGAACAAGGTGGGCGGCGCGGTGAAGCAAGTTCATCACCCCACCGGCCGATACACGTCGATCGAACGTGCCGGGCGTGGACGTCGCTCCGATGAGCAGCCGGTTTCCTGATTTCGGAACGATGTAGTAGCCGTTTTTCGCAAATACAGTCGTTTGCAACAACGGAACCGGGGCGCGCACCATGACGCATTCTCCTTTGACCGGATAAACGGAAAGCGAAAGCCCGACCCGCGCGCCGAGCCGCGCCGCCCAAGCGCCGGAAGCGATGACGACCGCCTCGGCGGCAAACGTCCCGCCTGTTGTGTCTAACACATGCCCACTGCTGTCGGAACGGATGTCGAACACTTCCGTATACTCGTACAGACAAGCGCCGGCGGAGGCGGCGGCATAGGCAAGAGCGGCGGCCAAATCCGGAGCGCTCACTTGCCCATCGCCAGGGATGTACATCGCGCCGGCAAGCGCTTCCGCCGCAAGACGCGGCTCCATTTCAAGCGCCTCCCCTTTCGTGAGCCACTGCACCGGTTCGCCTATGCCCCGCCAAAATGTATAATGGCGATAGAGATCGTCTGCTTCCTCTTCCGTTGTCGCTAGTTTGATCAATCCTTTTTCGACAAGGCCGATATCGATGCCGGTCCTCTCCCTCAGCTCTTCAGCCAAGGCCGGCATGAGAGCTCGGCTTTGCAAGGCAAGCGGCACAAGCGGGCTTGACGTCGAAAACTCGGATTGCGCCCCAAGCATGCCGGCTGCCGCGCTTGACGCCCCGCTTCCCATCGTTCCTTTTTCAAAAATGGCGACGCGATGCCGCCGCTTGGCGAGCTCAAAACCGATGGCCGCCCCAATCACCCCGCCGCCGACGATGGCGACGTCATACCGATGCGTCATCCCCTATCCCCTCCCTTTCACGATGTCTGCCAGCCGTTTAGCCTCAGCAACGGGGTCAGCAGCGAAAAAAACAGCCGACAATACTGCCACCCCGGCTGCGCCCGCTTCCAGCACCCGACGAGCGTTGCCGGCGTGAATGCCGCCAATGGCGATGACTGGAATGGACACGGCGGCCGCGATTTCCGCAAGCGAGTCCAGACCGCGCGGCGGCAAACCGGGCTTGCTGTCCGTCGGAAAAATATGGCCATACAAACAAAAGTGAGCGCCATCCTGTTCGGCCTGTTTCGCCTCCTCCGACCCGTGCACCGAGCAACCAACCGTCAAGTCCGGAAACGAGCGGCGGACGGCGCGCACCGGCAGGCTGTGATAAGCAAGCTGCACACCTTTGACACCGTAGACAGCGGCGACATCAACCCGGTCATTGACGATGATTTTTTGCAGCGGCACCCCGACGCGAAGCAGTGCCGCGACAAACGCCGCCACTTCACGCGCCGTCTTCCCTTTTTCGCGAATATGAATCAGGTCGGCATACGGATGGGTGTGCGCACAAATCGCGGCAAATTCGTCAACCGTCTGACGCCCGGTGGAAACGAAATGGAGAACCCCCATCGCCATCCCTTTCTTTCTACCGTACATCGCTTATAGAAATATACGGATAATGAACACCGACATAGTAGGCGGCGAACATCAAAGCGGCAAACAAGGCGACAAGCCAAATATCATATTTGCCGAACCCGATTTCATAATAAAACGTGCGCCGCCCGCTGCCGGAAAATTGTTTCGCTTCCATCGCCACGGCGATGCGCTGGGCGCGGCGGATGCTTTGCGACAACAGCGGAATGGCGTAGCGCTTCACTTTGCTGAGGACGCCCTTATTCGGCACGCCGCGCACTGTTAACGCATAGCGGATCGCCTGAAACTCTTCAAGCATAATCGGCAATAGGCGAACGGCCGCCAAAAAACTGTACGCATACTTTGGCTTCAGTCTCAACTGCTGCATGAGCGAATAAAACAACGGAACCGGCCGGGTCGTCAGCGAAAAAATCAATCCGAGAAGCCCAAGCGCCAAAGCGCGAAACCCGATGTGCACCCCGCGCCAAAAACTTTCCGCTGTAACATGGATGAGCCCCCAGCGAACCCATGTCGTCGTTCCCTCGCCAAACATCATCATCGATGAAGCCGTCGAAACAAACACGAGGAAAAACGGCAAAAACAGCCAAAACAACACATTCGCCGGATAGCCGGTGCCAAAGCAAAACAAAACGAAGAGAGCGAGCGAAACGTTAATCAGCACGTTCGGGTTATGAATGAACAAGACAGCGAAAAAGAGCACGACAAGCACAATGAGCTTCAAACTCGGGTTCGTCTCATGAAGCCATGTCTCGCGGCAGCGAACCTCCCATTTCATCACCCTGCCCCACCTTCCGCCAACACCGGCTCTCGGATGTCAAGCCGTTCGTCCCGAACGAGCGCCCCATCTTCAATCACCCACTGTCTCGTCGCAAAGCGGCGGACGATTTGTTCGTCATGTGTAACCATCATGATCGCCGCCCCTTGTTCACGGTATGCTTCAAGCATTTCGAGCAACGCGAACGTATTTTTTGCATCTTGCCCAAATGTCGGCTCATCAAGCAAAAAGAGGCGCTGGCCGGCGACGATCGAAGCGGCGACGCTCAACCGCCGCTTTTGTCCGACCGACAGTTGGTACGGGTGCTGGTCTTGCTGCTCAACAAGGTCAAATTCACGCAACAGACGGTCGACGATTCCCTCAATTTCCTCTTTCGGCCGCCCCTCAAGCCGAAGCGAGTAGGCGAGCTCTTCGCGAACGGAATGGGCGACAAATTGCCATTCCGGATTTTGGAAAACAAACGCAATATGGCGGTAAAGCGGGTGTTGCCGCTTGATGTCGGCGCCTAGCAGCATATACTCTCCGTCCGTGCGGATGAGTTGCATAAGCGCGTGCAGCAACGTGCTTTTACCGGCGCCGTTTTTTCCGGTGACGGCAATCCATTCGCCGGCGTGCACCGTTGCTTCAGGAACATAGATTTTCGCCTCCCGGCCGCGGAACCCGCGAAAACGGGCGAGGCGAAGAAGCTCCTCGCCTCGATGGCGATTTCGCCGCCTTGCCGTCCGGTCATAGTCATCCCAGACGCCTGGATACCAAATCCCTTCAGCGGCAATGACGTCTTTATAGTCGGAAAACACCGCCTTCGCCTCGCCGTCGGCGATGATGCGCCCATCGCGGCCGAACAAGACAATGCGATCCACAAAGTCGAGCACATGGTCAATTTTATGCTCGACGATGATGACCGTTTTGCCGCGGCCCACCTGCTTCACCGTTTGCCATACCGCCTTCGTCCCTTCTTCATCAAGCAGCGCCGTCGGCTCATCCAAAAACAAGACATCCGGCTCAAGCGCCAGCACCGAAGCAAGAGCCAATCGCTGCTTCATTCCACCGGAAAGCGTATGAATATCCGTATGCGGAGCGATCTCCAAACCGACTTGGTTCAGCAGGGCACGGATGCGGACGGGCATCTCGTGGCGCGGCACGCTTCGATTTTCGAGGGCAAAAGCGATTTCCTCGTCCGCATACGGCATGCAAAATTGCGCATCAGGATCTTGGAAAACATAGCCCCACCGTTCCGGCCGCTTAAGGCGCTCCGCTTTCATCGGCACATCGATCGAGCGGGGAATGATGCCAGCCATCACTTGCAATAATGTCGACTTGCCGCATCCGGACGGACCAAGGAGGAGCACTTTCTCCCCCTCGGCAATCGAAAGCGACAAGTCGCGAAACAGCAGCCCGTCGCTCCCGGGAAATTTCAGGCGCAGCCGATCAATCGCAATTGCTTGTTTCATCGCCATTCGCCGCCTTACCGGTTCAATGCATCGTAATCGTCTTTCGAGGCCGGCCGCCACATTTGCGTCACTCCGGTTTTTTCGAGCGCTTTCGCCAATGAAACAGCAAGCACGCCGGAGATGAGGATGGCGCCGATAAAACGCGCCAGCAAAAAGAGCGCCATATTCCATGGGGCGAGCGCCTCAATATAGCCTTTGTAAAAGTCCATGATGAGCGAGCCAATCGTCGCCCCGACCGCGCCGAGCGATACAACGAACGTATCAAAGCGCCGATAGCGGAAGGCGGCAAAGACGAGCTCGGCCAACAGCCCTTGAACGACCCCGTAAATGAGCACTTCAAGCCCCCATTGCGATCCCATGATCAGCTCGCCGGACGAAGCCGCAATCTCCGCGAGCAACGCCACCCCTGGCTTGCGAATGAGCAAATAAGCGAGCGAGGAGGCGATAAACCACATGCCGTAAATGAATTGATCGAGATGAAACCCTACTGCTCCCACCGCGCTATATAGCGGTCCCCATAATTTGTAAATAACGCCAAACACAATCGCAATGACGATCGTCGTTAAAATATCCACCAATCTTAACCCTTTTGTCTTCACTTCCATCCTGTTCTCCTCCTTGTCTCACGTCAACGGCTCGCCGCCAATTCAGCCGACGGCCACTGCTCAAGCCGATACGCCATCTCCCAAAACTCGTACTCATATTCGCTGCTGATGAGGAAATGCCGCTTCATCCGATGGCGATCCTCTTCGGTGACCTCGTCAGCGATGTCGTCAAGCCGCGCGATTTGCTCTTCCACAAGCGAGCGGAACCAGTCCGAACTGTAGGTGCCGATCCATTTTTCATAAATCGGATCGTTCGGGCGGCACGTTTTCAAGCGCTCGCCAATTTCGTAATACAGCCAGTAGCACGGCAAAATGGCGGCGATAACATCACCGAGATGCCCTTCGTACGCCGCGCGGTACATGTGCGACGTATAGGCGTACGCCGTCGGCGCCGGAATGAACGCCGCCCTTTCCTCTTCTGTAATGCCCAAGAGCTCGGCGAACGTTTCATGCAGAGACAGCTCGGCTTCGCACGTGCTTTGTGCATGGTGCGCCAACCGGGCTGTCGTCGCCAAATCCGGCGATTTCGCCGCCCCGATCGCCTGCACGCGGGCAAAATGGCGCAAATAATAGGCATCTTGCATCACGTAATAGCGAAACTTCTCGCGCGCAAGCGTCCCTTGGCCAAGCTCCTGAACAAACGGATGGCGGAAACTCGCCTGCCAGATCGGATCGGCCGCTTGGCGCAATTGTTTGGCAAATGACATTCGTTTTCCCCCTTTTTGGCAAAATAAAAACGCCGCTTCCTTTGCCGATTGGCGTAAAGAAAGCGGCGTGGGCATGCGACGTTGGCAAGGCAAAGCCTAGCCTTGCTGTGCTGCTCCTCCACTTCCCTACGCTGGCATTACCCAGATCAGGTGCTAAGGGTCTCAAAGGCACACTTTGATCTCAGCCTTTCTAAAGGCCCCCCTAGTGGATGATGGTGCAATTTTCAGTTTTCTTTACACTTAATCATACCATGGCACGAACGATTGTCAATCTTTTTTTCTCCGACGTTGCGCTATGCGTTGCAATCCGCTATGATGGAAACGCAGCAATTGACGACGGAATGGGAGTGGAAACGATGGCGAAGGTCATCCTGAAAAGAGAACGGAAAAAACGGCTTGAGCAAGGGCATCCATGGATTTTTCAAAGTGAAGTCGACCGCATCGAAGGCGATGCTGCGCCGGGCGACTTCGTTGACGTTTACAATCATCAAGGGTATTGGCTGGCGAAAGGATATATCAACCCCGCTTCGCAAATCATCGTCCGCGTCTTGACGCAAAACCCAAACGATGAACTCGATGAGCGCTTTTTCATCGACCGCATCCGTCAGGCGTGGGCGTACCGTGAACGGATGATTCCCGGCGTTCGCTCCTGCCGCGCCGTCTATGGCGAAGCCGACTTTTTGCCCGGATTGATCGTCGACAAATATGAAGATGTGCTTGTTGTGCAAATTTTGGCGCTCGGCATGGAAAGGCGGAAAGACTGGATTTTGCGCGGCTTGCTTGACGTGTTTGCCCCAAGGGCCATTTATTTGCGCAACGATGTGTCCGTTCGGGAGCTTGAGGGTCTCAAACAAGAAAAAGGCTTTTGGTACGGGGAAGCGGAAACGGAAATCGAAATCGAGGAAAACGGCGTGAAATACATCGTCGATATTGAAAACGGACAAAAAACCGGCTTTTTCTTCGACCAACGGCAAAACCGCGCCGCTCTTCGTCCGCTCATCGGTCCGGAGACAACCGTGCTCGACTGCTTCACCCATACCGGCTCGTTTATGCTAAACGCTTGTCTGTATGGGGCAAAACATGCTACTGCCGTCGATATTTCCGAACATGCCATCGAAACGGCGAAACGGAACGCCGCGTTAAACGGATTCACGAACGTTGAATTTGTCGTCGCCAACGCCTTCGACTATTTGCGCGAATCAGTGCGCGCCGGCAAACAGTGGGATGTCGTCATCATCGACCCGCCGGCATTCGCGAAATCGGCCCATGCCGTCCCGAAGGCGCTGCGCGGCTATAAAGACATTAACTTAAACGGATTGAAGCTTGTCAAAGACGGCGGCTTTTTCGTCACATCAAGCTGCTCGTACCACGTCCGCCCGCACCTATTTCAAGAAATGATCGCTGATGCGGCATTTGACGCAAAAAAAGTGCTGCGCCAAGTATATTGGAACGGCGCCGGCTACGACCACCCGAAACTCCTTGCCGCGGAAGAAGGCGACTACTTAAAATTCGCCATTTACGAAGTGCATTCCCGGCGGTGACGAGCCGCCCTCAAAGGCCGTTTCGATGCGCCGCTGGGCAGAAAAAACGCCTAGGGGTTATCCCTAAGCGTTTTTTCGTTCCCGGGGGCGAAGCGATTGTTCTTTATGCAAGACCGACAGATAGACAAGCATCGAAAGGAACACCGAACCGCTAGCAGCTAAATAAATGCTCGGATAGCCGAACCAATGGCTGATTTGGCCAAACACTATCGCCCCGACGCCGACCCCTAAATCAAAAAACGAGAAAAATGTCGCGTTCGCCATTCCCTTGCGGTGGGCAGGCGCCCGCTCGACGGACCACGCCTGCAGCCCCGGTTGCACCATGCCAAAGCCGAAACCGTACAGCACCGCCGCCAAAAGCAACGCCCATTCTCCCGGCAGCCAAGCGAGAAGAAGCATCGCCAGCAAAATAAGCCCCGCACCAGGGAGAAAGACGGCCCGATGCCCTTTTCGGTCATACAACTGGCCAGCGAACGTTCGCGTCACCATCAAGGCAAGCGCGTAAAGCAAAAAGTACAGCTGCAGGCCGCCGATCTGTTTTTGCGCCGTATATAGAGGCAAGAATGAGGCGATGCCGCCGAACGTCACCGTCAAGAAAAACAACAGCAACGACGGGGTCAAAGCGCTTTTTTCATACAAATCCCATCTGTTCGCCCCTTTGCCATGCACGGCTTCCGCTTTTTTATACGTGATTGCGGCGGCAAACAGCACCGAAGCGACTCCAAGCGCCGCACAAATGGCAAACAGATGGCTAAACGGAATCATAGCGGCAAGCACAAGTCCAAGCGACGGACCAAACGCCAAGGCGATATTCCCAGACAGCCCGTAATAGCCCATTCCTTCCCCGCGGCGACTCGCTGGAATGATGTCCGTCGCCACCGTTCCGGAAGCGGTTGTCGAAAACCCCCAGCCGATTCCTTGGACGACCCGCATCAAAAAGAGAAGGAAAATGCTTGAGACCAAGCTGTAGGAACCGACAGAAATGACAAAAATGAGAAGCCCCAATAAAAACACAAACCGGCGCCCTTTCGTCTCAAGCGCATGGCCGGCGAACGGACGGACGATGAGCGCCGAAAACGTAAACACACCGACGACAACGCCAATCAGCTGATCATTGCCGCCCAAATGCTCGACAAACAGCGGAAGGGTCGGCAACGTCATTTGAAACCCAAGAAACACAAAAAAATTGGCCAAACAAATCAAAACAAAATCTTTCGTCCATATTTTTTCTTTTTGTTCTGCAATAAGCGGCTGCTGCTCCGCTCCCATACCGATCCCCCTTGCGAACTATGTATTTCGTGTCCCTTAATATTTGTTAGTATAACATAATCCTATGCCGCCGTTTAAGCAAAATGCTATTTCACCGTTCTCCCGGCAGGATGACGACAAAAAAGCCCCGCCCAGCCGGCGGTTCCCGGGTGTTGTTTGCGCAGCACCATCCTTCTATGATGCATGAAGAAAAAAGCCGCCGAAGAATCGGCAGCCTTTACCATCCTTTTCGTTTGCGCAACGACGCAACTTGCGCGGTATGATGCTTCCCATGCCATGCATACAACGCGGTCAATACATACAGCGGCATCTCCCCCGCTGCCCCTTCCGGCCGAACGGTTCGGTGAAAATCTGCCTCCGTCATCGATTCAAGCAACGCCGCCCATCGCGCATGCAGCCCGTCAAGCAATAAAAGCGACGGTTCAATGGGCAACAAGCAAGCATCGGCCGTTTTCGCCCATTCGCTTTCCGCAAACGGCTTCACCGTTGGGCCGTCTTCCGTCACTCCCCATTTCGTGCGCAAAAACGCATTCATGCTTGCATCAGCCAAATGATGGACGACTTGGGCAACCGTCCAGCCGCCTTCGCGGTACGGCGTGTTCAGCTGCTCATCGTTCAAGCCGGAAACAGCGGTTCTTAAGTCGCTCGGCAGCCCGCGGATGGCAGCAATCCACTCTTGCACCTCCCCAGCCTCAAACTGCTGCGGCGCTTGAAACGTTCCGATCGGGTAGCGAATCGGATCGACCGTTGCCATGTTGATCATCTCCCTTCCGTATGCATTTATTCCACACGGAAAGGCAAATTCCTTCTTATTCTTTCCAGATGTATACGCGCGCCTCGTACGGCTTCAGCTTAAAACGCGTCGCATTTTTATGCGGACGGACCGGGTAGTTCGAAAGCGCCAAATCGCTTGACTGAAGGCGGAAGCCGTCATAGCGGTAAAGTGAAGGACGATCGGATACGTTGACAATGATAAGCGCCCGATCGCGGCCAAGCGTTCTTGTGTACGCGTAAATGGATGGGTTGTTTTCCAAAAGCAGATCGTACGTTCCATAAACAAACAGCTCGTTCGCTTTCCGAAGCTGAATCATTTGTCGATAAAACGACCATACCGAGTTCGGGTCGCGCCGCTCGGCCTCGACATTGATCGTACGATAGTTTTCGTTCACCTTGATCCATGGCGTACCTGTCGTGAATCCAGCGTTTGGGGCACCAGACCATTGCATCGGGGTGCGCGAGTTGTCGCGCCCGGTTTGCCAAATGATCTTCATCACTTCCTCATGTGTCCGGCCGTTCGCCCGTTCGAGTTCATACAGACGCAAGGCAGCGACATCGCGGTAGTCGCGAATGTCGGAGAATTGCACGTTCGTCATCCCGATCTCTTGCCCTTGGTAAATGAACGGCGTCCCTTGCATGAAAAAGTAGAGCGCGCCAAGCGCCTTCGCGCTCTCCGCCCAATACTCGCCGTCATTTCCCCATGTCGACACTGATCGAGGCAAGTCGTGGTTTTCCAAAAAGAGCGCGTTCCACCCACGGTTTTCCAATCCTTTTTGCCATTTCGTCAACGTCCGCTTCAGCCGGCGGACATCGATCGAACCATCGGCTTTCCTTTTCCAAAGCCCTAAATGCTCAAACTGAAAAATCATATGAAACACGCCGTTTTCTTCCCCGACCCATTGTTCGGCCTCATCAACCGTTACTCCGTTCGCCTCGCCGACCGTCATAATGTCATATCGTGCAAACGTTTGCTCTTTCAACTCTCGCAAATACTCCATAATCCCTGGCTGGTTCATGTGCGCAGCAAATGACGGCACGTACTTCAGCCCCTTCGGATTTGGCAAATCGGGAAGACCCGGCTTTTTCTTAATGTGGGAAATCGCGTCGATGCGAAAGCCGTCGATGCCTTTATCCAGCCACCAGTTGATCATCGCATAAAGCGCCCGCCGCACTTCGTCGTTTTCCCAATTCAAGTCGGGCTGTTTGACGTCAAAAATATGCAAGTAATACTGACCCGTCCGCTCGTCATACTGCCATGCCGAGCCGCCGAAAATGCTTTCCCAGTTGTTCGGTTCGCGCCCATCTTTGCCGTCGCGCCAAATGTACCAGTCGCGCTTCGGATTGTCTCGCGATGACCGCGATTCGATAAACCACGGATGCTCATCACTCGTATGATTGATGACCAAATCCAAAATGATTTTCAACCCGCGCCGATGGGCTTGGGCAAGCAATTCATCGAAGTCATCCATCGTTCCAAACTCATCCATAATGGCATAATAATCGCTGATGTCATATCCGTTATCGGCGTTCGGCGACCGGTAAATCGGACAAATCCAAACGATGTCGACTCCAAGCTCCACCAAATAATCCAGCTTTTCGATGATGCCGCGAAGATCACCGATGCCGTCGCCGTTGGCATCCATAAAGCTGCGAGGATAAATTTGATACGCAACGCCTTCTTTCCACCATGTTTTTTTCAAGGCTGCCTCCTCCTTGTGCACACGTTTTCACTATTAACTGTACACTATATTGGTGCGGTAAACAACTTCTCTTTTTCTCAAAAAACAGCCGTTTGGCGGGGCTGCACGCTCCTGCCAAACGGCTGGGTTGAACAACTGGTCACTCACCGGTTGCGCGGCTCGCTTCGTAAATTTTTAAATTGTGATATACCACCTCGAGCATCGGAGCATGGATGCCATGCCGCTTCGCCAATGCTAGCAAATACCCTTGCAAATGATCGGCTTCAATGAGCTGTCCTTTTTCCATATCGCGCTGCATGGACGATTTCATCGTTGGGGCGATCTGCTCGAGCTGGGTGCGCTGCCGCTCGGCCATTTCATCGGTCAGCGGCGCCCCATGCGCCTGAATGATCGTTTTGATTTCCCGAAACAGCCGATCGATGATGACGCTCCCGTACTCCCCGGAACGGATCGGCCCGATCGGGGCGCGGAACAGCGTTGTCACGCCCGACATCGTCGCGATAAACAAATATTTGTTCCACATATCAGCTGCAATTTGTTCGCTTAGGCGAAAGCAGGCGTTAGCGCCGGCAAACAACGATGCAAGCACCTCCGTTCGCTCGCTCCGCCCGTTTGGCCATTCACCGAAACGCATCTCATGCGCCGGGCTCGTTTGGATGATCTCCCCTCTCTCGTTTAACGTCGTTTCGATAAAGCAAAGCCCGCCTAAGACATTCTCGCGGCCGAACGCCTTCCATAACGCATCCATATGGGCCATGCCATTTAACAACGGCAAAATCATCGTCGCCTCTCCAACATACGGTTTCGCGTCGGCGATGGCGCCGTCTAAATGGTACGCTTTGCTTGAGAACACGACAAGATCAAATGGCTCGGCCGATTCGCCGGCAACAAGCAATTTCGGCGCCAATCCCACATCGCCATGGACACTGTGGATGACAAGCCCATATTTCTCCAGTTCCTGTTTTCTGCGCTCGCGAACAAGAAACGTTACGTCCACCCCTTTTTCAAGCAGACGGCCGCCGAAATACCCGCCGACCGCTCCTGCTCCGACAAACAGAATGCGCATCATATGTACAGCTCCTTTCTCCACTGAGGGTTGATCCAACGCTCCCAACGTCTTTCACAAAAACCATGCCGCCAATCGAACATTTTCTCAGCGATGATGAACAAGAAGAAAAAAGGAAGAAGGGAACGCGCCCCTCCTTCCTTCCCGTTTGCTAGCAGCAACGCGACACTTTGCCGCCTTTAGCATTGTAGCGTGCCTCTTGCGCCTCGCAGAAAAACTCTTTCCGCGACTTAATCGGCTCGCCAGGATGATGGGTTTTCATATGCTCGACATATTTTTCATAGCTCGGCACACCGACAAGCAAGTCAAGAAACTGCCGGCGATAAGCCAAAACGTTTTGCAGCCATTTAGGCATAGTGCTTCGCTCCTTCTCCATCGCGCGGCACGTACGGCGCTTCCTTGAGCGGCACATGTTTGTTTTGCAATACTTTGATCCAAATGTTCAACGCCGAGATCAGCATCGCGATCACAACGAGCATGAAAATCGCGCACAATGTCGCATCAATGTAATCGTTCATAATAATTTGCCGCATTTGCGCCTCATTCGTTGCCGGCGCCAAAATTTTGCCTTGGCTCAAGCTGTCTTGGAACATTTTCGCATGCGACAAGAAACCAATTTTGACATTTTCGTGGAACAGTTTTTGATACCCGGCTGTCAGCGTGACGACCAAAAGCCATGTTGTCGGCACGAGCGTGACCCAAACATATGCCTTTTTGCCCATTTTAAATAGAACCGTCGTCGCAAACAACAAGGCGATGCCAGCCAACATTTGATTGGCGATGCCAAACAGCGGCCATAGCGTGTTGATGCCGCCGAGCGGGTCGACGACGCCTTGGTACAGGAAGTAACCCCACGCCAGTACGCAAAGGGTCGTAGCGATCAAGTTCGAGGCAAGCGAATCCGTTTTGCCGAGCGGTTTGTAAAACGTGCCCATAATGTCTTGGATCATGAAACGGCCGACGCGCGTGCCGGCGTCAATCGTCGTCAAGATGAACAGCGCTTCAAACAGGATGGCAAAGTGATACCAGAACGCCATAAGCGCCTTGCCGCCGATGACGCTCGATAAAATGTGCGCCATCCCGATCGCCAACGTCGGCGCCCCGCCCGTGCGTGACAACACCGTTTGTTCGCCGACGTCTTTCGCCAACTGCGCAAGCATATCCGGCGTGACGGTGAAGCCCCATGACGATACCACTTTTGCCGCCTGCGCCACATCGGTTCCGATGACAGCAGCCGGGCTGTTGATGGCAAAATACGCCCCTGGCGTCAAGACGCAAGCCGCCACCATCGCCATGACAGCGACGAACGACTCCATCAGCATCGCACCGTAGCCGATCGGCCGCGCATGGCTTTCAAGCTCAATCATCTTCGGCGTTGTGCCGGATGAAACGAGCGCGTGGAATCCAGACACCGCGCCGCAAGCGATCGTAATGAACAAGAACGGGAACAAGTTGCCTGCAAACACCGGCCCGGTGCCATCGATAAATTTCGTCACTGCCGGCATTTGCAAGTCCGGCATGACGACGAAAATGCCGAGCGCCAATCCGACAATCGTGCCGATTTTCAAGAACGTGCTCAAATAGTCGCGCGGCGCCAACAACAGCCATACCGGCAACGCCGAAGCGACAAAGCCATAAATGATCATTAAGATGGCGATCGTTTCCCCTTTTAGCGTAAACATCGCCGAGAGTGTCGGGTGCTCCGCGACATATTGCCCGACCACGATCGACAAAATCAACAGCACAAATCCCCCAAGCGACGCTTCAGCAACGCGCCCTGGACGGATGAAGCGCATGTAAATGCCCATCAAAATCGCAATCGGAATCGTCGCGGCGATCGTAAACATCCCCCACGGGCTTCCGACAAGCGCTTTCACGACAACGAGCGCCAATACGGCCAATAAAATAATCATAATGCCCAAAATGCCAAGCGCTGCGATAAAGCCCGTCACCGGACCCATTTCTTCCTTAATCATTTCGCCGAGCGACTTCCCGTTGCGGCGCATCGAAGCGAACAAAATGACAAAGTCTTGCACCGCTCCGCCGAGCACAACGCCGATCACAATCCAAAGCGTCCCAGGCAGATAGCCCATCTGCGCGGCCAAAATCGGTCCGACAAGCGGTCCCGCACCCGCAATAGCGGCAAAGTGATGACCAAATAGCACCCATTTGTTCGTCGGAACATAGTCCTTCCCGTCATTGAACACTTCCGCTGGCGTTTTCCGGTTATCATCAAGACCAAACACTTTGCGGGCGATAAACCGGCTGTAAAACCGATAAGCGACCGCATACGTGCAGACGGCGGCGACGATAAGCCACATGGCGTTGACCGATTCGCCGCGGCTTAAAGCCAAAATGGCAAACGCTGCGGCCCCAAGGACGGAAATCAGGCCCCATAACAAAATCGATTTTAGCCCCTTCACACGGCTTCCCCCTTTATTTATTTGTCAAAATCCTTTACGTAACTATTATATTCATTATTCTGAAAAATTTAAAGTATTTTTTTATCTTCAGCTAACATATCGTTTGGTTCTATAGGAAAGTTTTCCTGCATTCCTATTGCAAAAAAGTATAAAACAAGTCTTTGGCGCAAAAAATGTAATTGCACCCATCGGCTTAACCAGCAACTGACCATGAAGCACCCATCGATTGTCTCCAGCTCCATCTGACGGTGCAACGGACAAAGCAACGATCAACTAATATTATCTCAGTAAAGGGTTCGAGAAGGTGAAAGCGATCGAAGCATTGTTATGGAGCATTGCTTTGCCTGGATTCGGGCAACTGTTGAACAAAAAGTATATAAAAGGAATTTTGTTTATTGCGTTGGAATTTGTGATTAACACCCAATCCCATTTCAATGAAGCCATCCGCCTCAGCTTTTTGGGACGTACGGATGAGGCCGCCCGCATTGTCGATATCGGATGGCTGATGTTTTATCCATGTTTATACTTTTTTGCCATGTGGGATGCGTTTAAAGACGCTGGCGGCGGGCAAACGCCGTACTCGTTTTTGCCGTTTGTCGTCTCCGTCTACTTTGTGACGGTCGGCTTGATGTACTCGTCGCACGTGACGATCGGCGGCGTGTTTTTTGGACCGATTTGGCTGCCGATCTTATCTGTCATCCCCGGGCTCTCCATTGGATGGCTGCTGCAATTTCTGCTGCTGAAATGGAAATAGCCATCCGCTTGGTGATTGCCCAGCCACAAAAGCCGCCAATTATTCATTGGCGGCTTTCGGTTGCGGCTCTTTGGCGCTTTTTCGTTTTTTCATCGTTCCCGCCACAATGACAGCGGCAACAACAAGCAACTCAAATCCATACTTCACGGCAGGATTGGCAAAATACGCCTTTAAAAACGGCTCATCGACGATCATTTTCGCCGCCGTCCAGGCGAGGACACCGGCGCCGATCGTAATAATGATTGGGAAGCGCTCGATCCATTTTAAAATAAGCGTGCTGCCCCACACCATGATCGGAACGGAAATGAGCAACCCAAGAACGACGAGGAGAAAGTTTCCGTGCGCGGCGCCGGCGACCGCCAATACGTTGTCAAGCCCCATCAACGCATCGGCAATAATGATCGTGCGAATCGCCTCCCATAAATTTCCCCCGGCTTCAACATCGTCGTGGCCCTTCCCCTCAACAAGCAGCTTATAGGCGATCCAGACAAGCAGCACGCCGCCGACAAGCAAAAGCCCTGGGATTTTCAGCAGCCAGACGACGAAGATCGTCGCCAACGCCCGGATGACGACAGCGCCTACCGTCCCCCAGACAACGGCCTTTTTTTGCTGGTATTTGGGCAAGTTGCGGGCCGCCAATCCAATCACAATGGCGTTATCCCCTGCCAGCAAAAGATCAATAATGACGATCGACAGCAACGCCGTCCAAAACTCTACTGACAACAGATCCATGGAAGAATCCCCCTTTACAGGTTATATTTTTCTTTTAATGAAACCGGAGCCATCTTAATGACTTGTTGCAAAATAAATAGGAAGACGGCCAAATCATCGATCAAACCAAACAACGCAAGCCAATCCGGAATGAGGTCAAGCGGCAGCGCTATATACAAAAGCAGCAAACCGACGGAAAACAATTTTTTTCGCATTGGCACTTCATGAGAAACGAAAAATTCAAACAAAAACGGTAGAAAACGCCGGACATGGACGATGAAGCGAAGCCGTTTCCACCATTTACGCATGCCATCCCCTCCACTTTTTGTTCTTTTGAAACCGAACCTATCTTCCTTTACGATTATCTTCCCCCCTTTTGTTTCATGAAATGAAAGAAGGCCCTTACCATCTTTGGTAAAGGCCTCCATAAATAAAATAGACCTTTACCAACATCGGTAAAGGTCTCGCTAACAACGTCGCCGTTGCCAACAAAGCCGAGGGCATGCGCCCTGAACTGACGACTTTGCTGTTAAAGCTACTCCCCTTTAACAAAAGAAACTATATTCGTTTTTATATTTTCATGATATTCAATATTTATACCTGTTGTCAACTCTTTTTCTTGACAAGAAATGAATCCAATTTATTGCCCCGCCGTAAACTTCAACCCAATGACTCCGACAAGAATGCAAAGCAAAAACGCCACACGCGGCGCGTTGACTGGCTCGTTTAAAAACAACATGCCGACCAAGGCCGCGCCGAGCGCTCCGATTCCCGTCCACACCGCATAGGCGGTGCCGATCGGCAACGTTTTTATCGCCAGTGATAAAAAGTAAAAGCTCGCCGCCATCCCCGCAATCGTCACAACAGAAGGCCAAAAGCGGGCAAACCCGTTCGTATATTTCAGCGCGATCGCCCATACAACTTCGAACAAACCAGCAACTATTAAATAAACCCACGCCATGCCCCGTCCTCCCTTTTTAGCGAAAATAAAAAAGCCGCGAGAACGATCGAAACGATGCTCCTCCCGGGCTTTTGTCCCTCCGTGCACGCAGCGATGCCGCGCGTTTTCTCTCGGTCGCAGGCCGGCCGCAAAGCAGCCGCGGAACCCTAGAAAACATTCCCTGTATTTACTTGGCTGCCAATCAGTATAACACGTCAGCCAAACGCTTGCAATCCATCCGCCTTCCGCGTATTTCCGACAGATGAAGGCCAAGGGGGCCCCCATCCGTCTTACACCGGGTCGTTATCGACGCCACTGTACGATTCAATCGCTTGATCGAGCGCCCGGTAGGCCTCAGCGAAAGCGTTTGTCGCCGATTCATCTCCCGCCTCGGCCAGCTCCATTCGCGCATTGCGCGCGTGAGTCACCGCACGGATGACATCTTCGATCATTTGCCGTTTATCCCTGGCGCTCGCTTTTAACCGTTCAAGCTCATGAATCGCCCCATCAAGACTCGTCGAGCGCGGTTCGTCAAACGATTGTTCCAGCTGCTCTTTCACACGCTCCAATATTTCTTTCATGATCGCCCATCCTTTCTCTATTCGTTGTCATCCGCTAGTGTGGGCGATTGGCGGCAAACTATGCATTACCAAGACGCTGAAATTGTGTTTACTCATTTACGTGCACATCTTTCAAACCAGCCCAAAACGCGGCGATGATCGACAGGGCGACGATGATCATCGGCGCATACATGATCAAAAATGTTTGCATTATCCTTTTCCCCCTTCCCATTTTCCTTTAACGTACGCCTTGTTAAACAAAAAGAGGCGCATAAGCAAATAAAGTGACGGAATTAATAACAGGAGGCCGGCAATAAACGCGACGATCAACGCCATAGCCATCGTCTCATTCGTAAACCCGTCATAAATCGTCAAATACGGGTACAACAAATACGGATAATGTGAAATGCCATAGGCGTAAAAGGCGAACGCATATTGAAACAACAGCGCAATAAACGCCCAGCCGAACCGCCGCTGCCGCCAAAGCAGCCAAACGGTAATGACAAAAAACAAAAAGGAAATGACCAGCATCCACGCCACATTCCATAGGTTGGCGTAATGCTCGGGATTATGGTAGCGGAGCTGGTAAATAATGAGCAGCGCTGACAACATCGTCGGCCCGCTCCAAAGAAGAGCGTAGCGGCGCAACAGCGCCCGCGCCCGTTCATCCTTGGCCTCGTCCGCATAGTACGTTAAGAAAACGGCAGAAATGTAAAGAACGCTCGTCACACTGAGCAGCACAATGCTCCATGACAATGGGCTTGCAAACAGCTTCCCATAATCCAGCGCAACGCCTGAGGCGCCTGCCTCCACAAACCCGCCTTCGGAAATCGTCAACACGATGGACAGGGAGGCCGGAATAAACAACCCCGTCAATCCATAAGCGATTAAATACCAGTTCCGTTCCGTCCCCCCATACGTATGAAACGCATAGTACGAGCCGCGAATAGCTAACAAAATGATGGAGATGCTCGCCGGGACAAGCAAAATAGAACCGTAATAATACGCCGTTTTCGGAAAAAAGCCGACAATGCCGACAAAGAAAAAGACAAGAAAGACGTTCGTCACTTCCCATACAGGGGAAAGATAGCGCTGAATGATGCGGTGCAAAATATGCTGTTTGTTTGCCCAATGGCTATAGGCGCTGAAAAACCCAGCCCCGAAATCAATCGAGGCAACGATAATGTACCCGAACAAAAACAGCCATAACACCGAAATGCCAATGACTTCGAGCGTCATGGCGCCACCTCCCCGTTATTGGCCCGCTCTGCCAGCTCCCGTTCAACCGGGTTGCGGCGGAACATACGGATGAGCACTGTTGCGCTCGCAATTACTAACACCATATACAAAAGGCAAAACAACACAAGCATCGTATCCACATGCGCCGACGATGTCGCTCCTTCCGCCGTTTTCATATAGCCGCGCAAAATCCACGGCTGCCGCCCGACTTCCGCTAAGTACCATCCCGCCTCAATCGCAGCCATCGCCAGCGGCCCTCCCGCCACCAGCAGTCCAAAAAACCACTTTTTCGCCGTCCACTTCCAGCGGAAAATCGATCCGAGCCAATACGCGGCTGCGACAACCATTAAAAACACCCCGATCGTGACCATCACATCGAATAAGTAATGAATGTACAGTGGTGGGCGTTCATCTTCCGGAACTTCGTTCAGTCCGGTCACAACCGCAGCGGGATGGTTATGGGCCAAAATGCTAAGGGCATATGGAATTTCCAAGGCATATTTCACTTCCCCGTCTTCTTGGAGCGCGCCGAACAGGATCAACGGTGCATGGGAGCTCGTTTCAAAATGCCATTCAGCAGCCGCCAGCTTTTCTGGCTGGTATTCGGCTAAAAATTTGCCCGATAAGTCGCCAATCAATGCACTGGCTACCGAAAAAATAAAAGCTGTTTTCATCATTAAATGAAGTGCCTTGCGATGATAAATGTGACGATTGCCTTTCCATAAATGCCAAGCGGCGATCGAAGCAAGCACGAATGCTGACGTCATATACGAAGTCGCCAGCACATGGGCGACTTTCGTCGGCATCGCTGGGTTGAACATAGCCGCGATTGGATCGATGTTGACAAGCTCGCCGTTTTTAAATTCAAACCCTTGCGGCGTATTCATAAACGCGTTCACCATCGTAATAAACATGGCTGATGCTGAAGACCCAATTGCCACCGGGATAAGCAAAAGCAAATGTTTTTTCTGATTTTCGAACCGATCCCATGTATACAAATAAATGCCAAGGAAAATGGCTTCAAAAAAGAAGGCGAACGTCTCCATGAACAGCGGCAAGCTGATCACTTGGCCAGCCAGCTGCATAAAGTTCGGCCATAAAAGCGACAGCTGCAAGCCGATCGCTGTTCCTGTCACCACGCCGACCGCTACGGTGATGACAAAACCGCGCGTCCAGCGGCGAGCGAGTAAGATGTAATGCATATCATTTTTGCGAATCCCAACCCACTGGGCAATGGCGATCATCAGTGGAATCCCGACGCCGATCGTGGCATAAATGATGTGGACCGTCAGCGTCAATCCCGTCAAAATACGGCTAAGCAGCACCGGATCGTAACCGTTCACGATTCATCCCCCCTTATGAAAACAAGCGGCCAATCAAGGAAAGCAAGACAACAGCCGCAACAGCAAAGCTAACGAACACAAGCGTTTTTTCATGCCGCTTCCACATATCCATCCCCCCGGGCGAACAAACAGTGGTGAAGAATTTGTGACAACCATCACAAATTATCCACTTCATATTATTTCATAAAATCGGGGACGCTATCCGGCATGATTTCGAATAATTTGTGTCATTTTTCACATATTCATCGTGACAAACAAAAAAAGCAGGAGATCCCTGCCCTTATGTTATAAATATTTCCGATGCACCGTTTTCCCGTCATACGTAAACAACATCGGCTTTTCCTCGACGACCGTCTCCATATGGACCGGACGGCCCCACAACTGATAAATGTATGGGAGCACTTTTTCTAAATACTTCAGATCGAGTTCGATTCCTTCATACCAATGCTTCAAATACAACTCTCCGTTGCGCATATAATCGCCGTCATTGACCGTGATATACGGGAATCCGCCGTTTACCCGCATGCTGACGAGTTGGTCGCGGATATGCTCCCAGTTTTTGTCGACGATTTTATATTCTTTCCCCTGTTTTTGGAACAAATACATATCTTCGCGCATGACGAGCTCTTTCGTTAAATAGTTGCGCAAAAACGAAATGTCGGATTCGAGTTCGCGCACTTCAAAAATTTTCGCCCTCCCCGACCCCGGCTTGACGCCGTATTTTTTCATCTCCTCAGTCGGGTTGTTCCACCGCTCTTCAATGTCTTCAAAAATTTTCAGTCCTAAATAATACGGATTGATGCCAGTGCGCGACGGTTGCACGACGTTGGCGTTCAGTTTCGCAAATTCAATCGCCTCATCGCTCGTCAAATCCATCTCGCGCAAAATGCGCTGATGCCAATACGTCGCCCAACCTTCGTTTCGTAAAGATGTTTTTTGATTACATGATATTACTTTGTTTTACGTTCAATATTTAATTAGAAGTAACCTACTCCTGTTTATTACCTATTTAGAAGCCATTCTATTTGAAATGTAGGTTTCATTTCGTATAACTGTTTCTAAATTATTTTGATTTAAAAAATTAGTTCAAATTTAGGAAAAATATGCTTTAATAAAAAAAGATGGATTAGAAAGGAGAACACGGAACAAATGCGAAGCGAACACCAAGACCTTATAGACTTGATAACCAGAAAACCTCATTTAAAGGATTTATTCCTTGCGGTTGGTACTGATGAGCAGTTGACCAGATTGTTACAAGAATTGGTTAGTGTTTCAGACGACATCCGTCCGCTTAATGGACAGGTTATCTCTCGAAGTACAATATTGGATCGAACAGAGAGATTTATCCAATGTTCCAAGAAAGCCGATGAAGTGGACGACACGGATAACCAGGGTCGACCTAAAAAGCCGACTCGATTTGTACCACCATTAGAAAAAGGGCAATTAATTAAAGCGAAGTTTACGGCAGTGGGAAGCGAACTGGATAAAGAACATTATGCTATCGTTTGGGATGTGATTCCTAACAGAGATTCTGTACAGGTTATTCCTACGGAGAGTATGAAAAATAAAACCAAAGAAACCAAACATCGATTCAGCATCGGAAAGATTCGTCCGTTAGTATTAGAAACAGTCGTTTGTTTAGAACAAATGACATGTATAAGCCGTAAAAGGATTGTCCAAACTGAGTTTACCAAGCAAAATATTCCTGTTTATATCTCTCCAGACCAAGAACAGAGAATTAAAGAAGGTTTTCGCGTAATGCTGTTAAAAGAAGAGTCCTTGTTAGAGCATCTACTGAAAAATAATGTTAAATTCGTTCCAGAATTTTCGAATCCAACTCAACAGTTATCTCACTTGTTAAGACCCTTGGCATCAAAAGATTATAACAAAAAAGTTTTAACCTATACGCTTTATAATGATCCTACGGAGTATAAAATAACCTGGGTAAAAACATCATTGACAAAAGACCAAAGGAATGAAATGATTCTAAGTCTTGCCAATGTCATAGATACTGAAACAAAAGATCGGGTAACTGCCAGAAACGAGATCTACCAACAAATGCTAAAAACGGTCATTTAAAAATAATTTTATTGAAATGTGTTGCACATTTTACCAAAACAAGCTATTATATTTATAGAAACAACCTTCACGTCGGGGGAATCCTGACAAAAAGAATATTACATACCTCCAAGCTCGGGAATCGAGCACAGACAAAAGCCTCCTTTTTTTACAAAGGGAGGCTTTGTTCATGTTCCAAATCGTCGTTCTCTCGCTGAAAGTCCAAGTAATAACTTAGCTCTTTATGACAGCAAGGACATGTTTCTCTTTTGGTGTTAATGTTTAGTTCATATACTGCTTCTTTAGCAGCTGATAAAGAAATTGCTTCTAACACACGAGTAACGGAACGGTTCTTACATTGTCGATTGGAACAAAATGAAGAGATGAAATATCTCATAAACGCTCCTCCTCCCCCTTCTTATACCCCTTACTTTCTTTTTTATGCGGATTTTTTTCTAAAATTCCTTTATTCTTTTTATCCCTATCCACTTGCCAAACTGAAAATCCTTCGATTTTCTTTGGGAATACCACAAAACCAAACAATTTTACTTGTTGATCTGGCTACTTTTGAATCAAGGTAAATTTATGATAATAACATTAGTGATGTAACTTTAGTCATTTCATATCAATATCGGTGATTGGAGTTAATCCTGATCATTTTCTATCCATTTCTGGCAAAGATAATGAATAAAAGTGATCTTTGTATGCAAACATCAAATAAATCGATTGATCGCCTCTTTAATGTTTTCTTCATCAAACGGTTTCCAAATAAACCATTTTGCACCTAATTGAATTCCTTCAATGACCAATCCACGATTTTTGCCACATAAAATAATCACATTAGCATCCGGATTAATTTTAAGGATTTCTTTTAAAGCACCAAAACCATCTAACATTGGCATGGCTAAATCAACCATAATGATATCCTTGTATTCCTTTTGATTGTATAAAGTTTTGTAATGATTAACTAAATCCATTCCATTTTCAAATTCAATAATTTCGTTTATGTTCAATTTATGCAAAATATTTTTTAATTCGTTTCGAAAATATGAGCTATCATCAGCCAATAAAACACGAATCATAAAAATCACCCCTATACTTTTCCATTATTTAACCATTGTAAAATTCCTCTTAAATGGTGAATTATGCTATATTAAATTTATCTATCGAATAGGAGGAGTAAAAATGGTAACAACAAAGGAAATAAATAAAGTAAAAGAACTGTTTAAAGAGGCAATAAGAACAGGAGAATTTAAGTCTAAGTTTGATTTGATATTTGGGAACAACGGAGTGATCTTAAGACCTAAGGCACAGGAATTAAAATCACTTTGTGTAAAATCACAGTTAGTGAAAGCTTTAAGTGACCTTAAGCCAAATGAACAAAAACCTAAACTTCCAAAAGAACAAGACGAATTATTTAATGAGGTTTTTTCTAAAAAAGGGGTGTTAACTTATTCTATTTCAAGGGATATTGAAATTTATGAGGAAATTCAAAAGCATAAAGAATTAATCGAATACGTTCCGCAGTTTTATTTTTCCGAAACCCATGAAGAGCCGAATTTCATTATAATGGATTTTATAGAAGGGGAATATATCGAAAGAATGCTTCTAACTGACGGTGACCGCGACCTTTTAGACATTTACGGTTTATTTCGTGAAAAAGGATTCGAAATCATCGATCGATTAGAGGCAATTTATAATAGGAAGAAAAATCATTATACCATTATCGATTTAGGAAGCTTTTGTAAAATTTCATCATAATTATAACCTGTTAATCACAACATGTAATTTCATTCATAATTTAAAATAACCTAAAATAGGAGGATCTATATTTTTGTTTGGACAAGCCATTAGTATTACTTAATATTACAAACATAAATTTACTAGAGTAAGCACGTCATCGCCGAACTCCTTTACTTCTATTACTACCCCGACACCGAATTTCCGATCGCAAACGTGAATTCACGGAATTACAAAAAGTTCGAAATCCCTTGATATCAAAGAAGACAAGCCTTCTTTTTGTCCAACTTAGTTCGGCAAAGGGATAGTTGAGGGATCCCTTAACTACCTCCTCACCGAACCAAAAATCCTTCGACTTTTTCTGGTACTACCACAAAACCGAACCATTACGCTTGTCTATTACGAACCAACTAATCTACTCTTTGATCAAGGTAAATTTACAATCATAAAATTAACCATGTGACTTTACTTCAATCACTTTAGCGACAAAATAAAAAACAAGGGGTTCCCAACGAAATCCCCTTGTTCAAAGATTTAAAATCCCAATTGAATCGTACCGCGTTCATTTAAATCAACCCTTGCGATATAGTTAAATTGATACTCCTGATCCACCTCGATTTTCTGAAACAATAACAGTATGAGACGGCGGAACTCTGTTTGATTAAAATCATACTCGAATGAAAATAACTCCGTTATCTTGTCTTTCCAATTTTCGAAATCAGCGTATGTCTTTTCCATTGTATTTATTTCTTTTTGTTTCTTTTCAATTTCTTTTTCCAATTCCGTCATTCTATTTCGAATGCTGATTCGATACTGAACCAACGCTCTCTGCAATTCAGTCGGCTCATTATTTTCCTCCATCAGTTGTTTTTGCTTTGCATCAACCAAATTTAATTGTTCATGGAATTTTTGAAGTTCCTTTTCGTAATTGCTAATCGTGTTTTTTATTTTCGCAATATCCTTCTCAATTCTTGTTAAAACTTCATTCCGATGAACATCTTCTTTTTTATAGGCAAAATTTTTATAATGTAATCCCGCAAGAATATCTTGGATTAAAAATTCATCAATTTCCTTCTCACTCCATTTATATTTGCAGTTTGGACATATATATTTCCTGTCCCCATATCTTGTTCCATCTTTTCTCTTCTTTCCGGATGTATAATTTTTTCCTTTCAACGGTACGTCACAAGTCTTACAAAACAGAACGTCCCGAAACAAAAAACAAGTAGTAAATTTTTTGGAGTCGTATATCCCTTCTTTTTTACGTTCATACAAATCCATACACAAGTTCCACAGTTCTTCCGTTATGGCAGGAGGAATTTTTTTGCATTTTCCCATCACCCATTCTTTTCTCGGTCGCAATGAATTTCCCGATCCTGTTTTTATCCGCTGACTGGTTGTAAATCCAGCGTAAAACGGATTCGTAATAATCGATTTTATCTTTTCTTTAATCCACCGATCTTCAGGATATTGTTTATCCAGCTGCTTGGCTATGCTTTCAAACCCATATCCCTTGATATACAAGTGAAAAATTTGCTTTACCTTTTCAATTTCTAAAGCATTTTGAACAATTTTCTTTTCTCCATCTTCTCCATCCTCGTAACGATAGCCGTATGGTAGTGTACCGCCAAGCCATTTACCCATTTTGGTATGTGTAATATAATAATCCCGGGTACGAATACTGTTATTTTCTGATTCGAATGAACTCATGCCCATCTCAACGACTAACGTTTGTATGTCGTCCTTTGTGTAAAGATCTCGAGAATGAGTGAGTATAATGGGGACATTCAGCTGGCGAAACTCACTCCATATTTTTAAATGTTGATCAATCCGTCTTGCCAAACGATCCCCTTTATAAACTAAAACGCAATCAAAATGCCCCTTTTTTGCATCTTCTCTCATAAGATTCAAATTTTTACGTTTATCCATTGTTTTTTTAAATGCAGAAATGCTTTCATCTAAATATTCACGAACAATTTTGATTCCGTACTCCTTAGCAAATTCCTGACATACTGCTCTTTGCGTTTCAATATCCTGATCTTCACTTGAATAACGCCCATAAAACGCGGCTTTAAGCCCTGGCTTTTTCAAAAATTCTTGTAGATTCAAACTTCCACCTCGCTAATTTCTAAAAATGGATGCTTAAAAACAATTTTTATCACTTGTGCGTCAGCAAGGATTTCACGAATTAACTCTTTCAGTAGCACTTGTTTTTCAGTAAAATCAAGTTTTTCAAATACTTCTTTTCGCAATTGCATTTTTAACATATTTGAATCCTCATTTATTTTTTGATACTGAGTTTTTTGTAATTCAGCCTCTAATTTTCTGTTTTTGCAGTCGTTAATCTGTTGCTGCAACATGATAATGGTTTCTTCCTTCTTTTTTGTCTCTTGCATAAGATATCTATTGGTTTCCTGAATCAGTTTGTCTTCCAGTGACTTTAATTCACGATCAAGTTCTTTTATAAGAAGATTTAGTTGTTGAATGTTTCTTTTTGCATATCTTGTATATAAATCCTTGAAATTTGATTTTAACAATGCATTAAAAAATTCAATCGTTTTTAAAATAACCTTATTTTCAACATCGATTTGTTCGATAATTTCCTTATGTTCTTTACATTCGTACGTTGCATACGGAACACCATCTTTTTGCCGTACCTTCTCCACTAAAGGGGAACCGCACTTGTTACAAAAGATGAATCCTGTTAGAAGATAATCAAACTTTTTTGGCTCTGCTTTTGGAGTTTTTGATTTTTCCAATAGCTCCTGTGCTTTATCGAATTGTTCCGGAGTGATAACCGCTAAATCTTTTACAGAACGGGAAACTTTAATGTCATCAAACTTTTTAATCCGTAACCCCATATACATCGGCTGCGTAAGAGTTTTTTCAATCTCTTGAGCAGTCCAATCCTTCCCACGTTTTTTTATTCCTTGGCTTTTGAGATACTTCAGCAATTCATTTGTATTTTTATATTTTTCTGTGAGCCATTCAGAAAAGATCATTTTTACAATATTAAGCTCTTCCTCGATTCGAATAATTTGTGTCTTTTTCGAATCTGTCTTATATCCATAAGGTAAACGTCCGATCGATTTTCCAGATTTAAAATTCGCTATTTTTGTATCCCTTAGCCGTTCATTAATTTGTTGTCCCTCTCTTTGATTCATGACGCCAATGAATAATTCAAATAATTCTCCCATTACGTCAAATCTCATCGAAGGTTCATTTTCTGCGACAAATGTCACTTGTACATTGTGTTTTTTAAATAACTGATAAAGCTCAATATGTTCTTCTAACTTCCTTGCTAAACGATCACGTTTATAAACCAATATGTGGTTTATCAACCCCTTCCGAATATCCGTTAGCATCCGTTGAAGTCCGGGACGTTCTTTGATTGAATTTTTCCTAGCTGAAACAAATTCATCTTCGTACTCTTCATCGATCAAAATATGGTTCTTTAATGCATATTCTCGAATTTGTTGTCGTTGAGTTGTAACGGATCCTTCTTGAAGAGAAGTGGAACTCCGATAATATGCCACTGTTCTCATCGAGTTACCTCCTTATCACTTCTTTCTAGGACATTCTTATGAGAAAAAATTAACTTTTAGAATTTCTTCCGTTCAGTATGCTTTTCTTTACCATTTCCATGTAGAGTTCCATCCATTTATTTGCTGCTTCTGGATCATGGATATATTGGACAGAAACTACTTGGCATTTTTTCTTTTTCATTTGTCATCATCCTTTCATGCATCGATTAAAATTTTAAAAAGGAATCTTCATTCCGTTCATGGAATTTAGTAAGGAAGAATTTCTTGTACACCTTATCCATGAAGCTGGTACCCAAAATGAAAAGAACCTGGGAGGTACTTTTGATGCTTGAGCATATTGGTCAACGTATTCGCACATTACGAAAACAGAAAGGAATCAGTTTAAACGCTTTTGCCGAAAAACTAAATGTTTCTCCCGCTTATCTCAGCAACCTAGAAACCGGTAAAACAGATACCATTCAGCTTTCACTTCTCGAAAAACTTCAAGAAGAACTCTCACTCCTTCCTGTTGAAACAACGCATTCCAGTGACAGTGAATTCGATATTCGGATCCAACATGTCATGCAACAACTAAAGGAATTGGAACAAAAACACCCAGAAATCGCTGATTACCTCCTTTCCACACTGGAGCGAGGAGTTCGTCTGTTTTTGAATGAAAACTCCACTCGCTAATTTTATGATGAACAAATTTTGGTAATTTTATTCATCATAATAAACACATGTTCATAATAATGAATAAAATTAACAAAAAAGGAGAGCCTAACCATCAACCGGTTGGCTCTCTTTTTGTTGGAAGGCAACTTGAATCTGTTTTGCTTGTTCCTGACCTATTTCTTTATGCAATAGGTGATGAATTGCGATTCCTTTGAACTCACGTTCCCATGCAACCATTTTTTCTTGGATCATTTGAGCAACGGGGTGGCTGTGAAGATCGTGGATGTCGTCAAATGAAAATTTTCCTAAACTGCTATTTACGGAGAAGCGAACTTTCACATCTTCCATCGGTATTCCCCCTTTGCTCATACATATGCGAAGAATGGGATAGGACAACCCTGTTAATTGGTCAAACTCATTGTTTGGTTCATCCAAACATATATATGGGATATGGGACAAACAGAGTTGGAGGCAATCTGTATGAAAGACACTTTTCAAGAAAGATCGATTGCTTTATATTGTCGCGTTTCAACCGATGAACAAGCCCGTGAAGGGGTTTCGCTCGATGAACAACAAGAACGGCTAAAAGCATACTGTCGAGCCATGGGATGGAGTGAAGAACCTCTACTTTTTATCGATGACGGTTATTCCGCTAAAAATCTTGATCGTCCGGAGTTAAATCGTTTATTAAAGGAAGTAAAAAAGGGGACGATTTCCAAAATATTAGTCACGAAATTGGACCGTTTGAGCAGACGGCTATTGGATCTTTTAAAATTAATTGATATGTTCCAAGAATATAACGTTTCATTTATTTCGATTAGTGAATCATTTGACACGAATACTCCATCCGGTCGTCTCACCTTACAGGTTTTAGGTGCAGTTGCTGAATTTGAGCGGGAACGAATTCGGGAACGTGTTTTTGAAAACATGCTACACGCAGCCAGACAAGGAAAATGGTTAACACAAAGCCCTTACGGTTATCGGTTACAGAATAAAGAATTAGTTATTTATGAACCGGAAGCACAAATCGTTCGAAACGTTTATGATTGGTATCTCAATCAAGGGCTTGGCTACTATGCGATTGCTAAAAAGCTAAATGAAGAAGGAATACCTTCCCGTCAAAAAAAGGAATGGTCAATTCGGGCTATTAAACGAATGCTTACGAATCCCGTATATAAAGGAACTTTAGTTTGGAACCGTATCGACTCCAGCAAATCGAAGCGGGTAAAAAAAGATGACACTGATTGGGTTGTCCTTGAAGATGCTTGTCCAGCTATTATTGATCAAGCTACATGGGAACAAGTACAAAAAAGAGTAAATAAAAAACAAATGGCACCTCGAGCACAGACAAGTCCGCATTTGCTTGGTGGACTATTAAAATGCGGCAGATGTGGTTCAGGAATGAGCATTGGTTGGTCAGGTTCAGCGAAAAATCGCTATCGCGTTTATCGTTGTTCTGCTAACAAAAACAAAGGAACGTGTACAAGCAAACAGTATCGTGCTGACGATGTGGAATCATGGTTTAAACATGGGTTATTAAAGTTAGCCGATTCCATTAACTCCCAAATGATTCCTCATCTTATTCAAAAGGCTGCTGAAAATGAAGAGAGCACAATCGAGCAAAAAATTCGTTCTGCCAAAAATCGTTATAAACGAAAAGTGGAAGCATACACGGCAGGACTCATTGAATTAGAGGATTTAAATGAAGAAAAAAAGCGGATGGAACAAATCATTGCAGAAGCTCAAAAAACGGAAACTGCTTCTTCCATGGATGTAAAAAAGCTTGAAGCAATGGTGAAAGAAAAAATAAACAATGTGATCGATGCAATCGATGTTTTACCAGTCCCGGAAGCAAAATCATTCATTAAAACGATTGTTGAAAAAGTGATTTTACTTGATGAAAGGGATATTGAAATCGTATTAAACATTCAGTAAATGGAGTTGACAGCATGAAACCGATCACCTTACGCCAATTGCTCGATACTAATCAATTTCAGAATCTGCTTCATCTAAAAAAAGAACTGATCTCTTACAAAAATTCTGGTGTCATTTTTTATAAAGAAGTAATGAGTTCGCTTGAAATCGACACGCCATTTGAGTTGTATTTTGTGTTGTCAAAAGGAGGAATTGAATACGAAAACGCATTCCCAATACCAATCGATCTTTACAGAGAGTATTTAACATATAACCGTCCTCCAGAGTACCTTGTACGTTTTTACCAAGAATACTACGGAACAAAAAACATCCCATCCGACCGATTTTTTCAAACATTAAACGTTTTTCAAGCCAAAAAATATGCTTGGTTTTACAACTCACGAGAGGACGGTAAGTATGGATTGGGTACCGTTTGATACACCACTAGAAAAACATCCAAATAAAGCTTTGATCACCTATATGGCAAGACAGTTTGATATCGAACCTGTACTGATGCACTACTTGTTTATTCACGGCATCAACAATTTCGAAAAAGTATCACGATTCTTATTTCCATCCATCGATGATTTTCATGATCCATTTCTCATGAATGACATGAAAAAAGCGATTATACGCATTATTAAAGCTTTGATACAAAAAGAAAAAATTCTGATTTATGGTGATTATGATGTAGATGGAATGACAGCAACGGCTATCCTGTATAAGGCTTTAAAGAAATTTAAAGCAGATGTCCATTATCGATTGCCGCTTCGCAGCGAAGGTTACGGTTTATCACCGAAAGCAATGGAAAAAGTTCAGGAAGACACCACTTTAATTATTACAGTAGACAATGGATCAAGCGCCCACCCTGCCATGGAAGTGGCAAAAAGAAGAGGCATGGATGTCATTGTTACGGATCATCACGAAGTTTTAGGTCCGCATCCCGATTGTTATGCGTTTATTAATCCAAAGCGTCATGACAACACTTATCCTTTCCCGCATCTGGCAGGTGCGGGAGTCGCTTTAAAAGTCGTACAGGCACTATTTATGGCAGGAAAAATTCCTTGGGATAAACATGTTTACGAATTTATTGAGTTTGCCACGTTAGGTACGATTGCGGATCTAATGCCTCTTAAAGGAGAAAATCGTATTATTTGCAAACTTGGATTGCAGAAAATGAATTATACACCAATCCCTGTATTAAAAAAACTCTTTGAGATGTTACGAATTAAATATGTCGATAGTTCCACCATTAGCTTTCAAATTGGACCGATTTTTAACTCGTCGGGACGAATTGGTGATCCAAACCAAGCTGTCGATATCCTAGTCAACCCTTTATGTGCAAAAGCCGATCTTTATTCATTAATTACTTTAAATAAAAAGCGGCAACAAATGACAAAAGAACAATTCCAACGTATTGAGGAACAAATTATTCAAAACCAATGGTACAAACAAAATGTTATTGTTGTTTGCGATGATTTTCACAGCGGAATTATTGGTCTCATTGCCGCAAAAATAGCAAATAAATTCAAAAAGCCAGCGATTGTGATTTCCTTGACAGGAGCCGGTTCTGCCAGAAGTGTAAATAGTACAGATTTTTCTATCATTAATGTGATTAAGAAATGCTCACATTTCCTAACCAAATACGGTGGTCACCGAGCCGCTGCTGGTTTTTCGATGCCACTCGATTTCGACCATATCCATGCTTTTAAAGAAGCGATTCAACTAGCAGCCTTAGACGAACCGCCACTAAATCCAAAATTAAAATATATTAGTACAATTCCCTTACATCAGTTCCCTATGCATATTTTTGATGACTTAAGCGCTTTAGAACCGTTCGGAATATCATTTCCAAAGCCGTTATTTTACTGCTCACCGTTGGCAGTCAAACAAATTCAAGCATTCGGGAAAAACAAGGAACATTTAAAATTAACAACAAATGATAAAGAAGCAATCGCCTTCTTTAAAGGGGCAATGGCAAACGAACTCCAACAACAATCGTTAGCTGAATTTCTTTACACTCCTAACTGTCCGATGAAAAAAGATTTTTTAATTCATGATCTTCGTTTCATCGAATAACAAAAGAGCCTTGGAAAAAGCCAAGGCTCCCAGCTTTCTACAAAGTCGACAAGCTTGGCTCAGATCTAAACCAGATCTGAGCTCTTTTAATGTAATATACCATTTACATAAACTAGGATGATTAGAAATGCAATTAAATAGTATCTATATATCTATTAGATAAATGTGAAATTTTCTTATCAGTTGATGAATTTATCCAAACTAACCCTTTTTAAGAACATACCTTAAAAGTAGGGATTGAATATTTAGCAATCCCTTCATTCAGAATAGGAGGTGTTATAGATGAGCTCTTTTGCCTTAATTGTTGTCCTATTCGTCTTGCTTATCATTGTAGGATGTTCGTGTATGGGACTAGGCGGTTATTAATTCCTCACAAGTTGACATTAAACATCCTCTTCAATTCCTCATTTGAATCGGAATAGGTGGGTTCGTGTATGGCAAAGGAAAAGGGCAGATGGTTAATGATCTGTCCTTTTTTAAAATATCTATTGGGACAAACATTATGGGAAGTAAGCCTTATCGTCTAAGTATACCGATTAACGTAAAATCACTGTATCTGCGGCTCCTATAAGATACCTTATTCACAAAAAATGAATGAGACTTGTTCATGAACCTCCTATTCCAAAATCTCCTGTTTCGGAAAGGAGGGATAAAAAGTGCAAAATTTAGTTCGAAGATATCAAGGAGAGCCGGTTGAGATTATGGGTCGTGATGGAAGAATTTATCGAGGAGTGATAGACGGAGATCCACCACCAGGAGGAATGTTTATTCGCACCGGCTTTGGAAGAAGAAGATTTATCCCATTCTTCTTAATCGCTGCTCTTTTTCTTTTAAGATTCAGAAGACGGCGCATTTTCTAAAAGACAAAAACGAAAAATCTTTGATTCATCATTTGAACCCATTTCCCTCGATTCGCAAACTGAATAAATGATTAATGGATGTTTTAATCACCATCATCTTTAAAGAGCTTATAGTGGGTTCTTTTCAGCTTGTCCATTTTGTCGACAAGCTGAGGGCTGATCCAGTTTGGATCAGCCCTTACTTTTTCCTAGATACTTATTTATATACGTCCCACTGTTTTAGAACTGTGGGGAGGGATTAAATATTTGGGTCTTCACCATTTTCTGTGATTTCCACTCAACCCCAGAAATATGTTAGCTGGATGAAATCGGTTCATCAGTCAGGATCCTTCTTCCGCATACAGACCACGAAGTTGGTAGAATGGAAACAGTCAAGTGCTTTCCTTGACGGGTTCCATTCTACCAACTATCATACCGATAGCGGAAGAAGAGAGCGCTTAAGCAGCCTGACTACCTGTAGTGTTCCCTGTACACTCCAGAAATACACGCAAACGAAACCGTTCTCGATTTCGATAGCCATATGCCCGGCGTTTGATGTTTTTGATCTTGTGATTCGTCCCCTCGATTCGGGCATTGGTATATGGGCACAAAAAGTAGGAAAGAATCGGCTCCTTCCACCTTTCAAGCGTGTTGGCTGCTTCCTGAAAAGAAGCAAAAGGGCTCTGTTTGGCTAACTGAATCCATTCTTCCAAGCGTTCCTTTGCTTCGTTATATCCATCGGTTCGGTAAAAATCCCGAAACAACTCTTTCAGATAATAAGCAATGGAAAGTACCGGATACTCCTCCAAGATATCGTCCAATCGAAGCCGTTGGTCCTTACGAAGCTTTTCACAGCCTTTTAAGAGAAGATATCGAGCCTTTTTCAATGGAGGAAATTCCTTTCTTGCTTGATCCAAGGCTTGTGTCACTTTTTGAATCACATGGTACTTATCGATGACAATCGAAGCAGATGGAAACAGGGCGCGAACCGCCTTATGATAAGGTTCCCACATGTCAAGAATCACCGTTTGGACCCTTTCTTTCGACAGGACATTTTGGCTCAACAAGTGGAGGGCGGAGTCACATTGGCGATCGGCATGCATTCCCATGACCGATCCGGCTTTGGCATCCATCAATACGGTTTCATACTGATGTCCCTTTTTTACCGCGATTTCATCTAAGCTAAGCACCATCTCTTCTTGAGAAGATGCTTCTATCGCTGTTTGACGCTCTTTTGCTTTTTTCGATGCAATGAAGTAATAGATGCGCTCCAATGTCGTATATGGGATGCGGTGCTTTCGGCTAACCTCTTGAATGGTGGAGCCTTCACAAAGTTCATACAAGTACTCACAAAATCGATTGGTGTAGTGTTGATTGGGTTGAATCGATTCCAAAGAGGCGGAAAACACTTGGGAACAATTCCAGCACCGATAGCGCTTTACCTTTACGAACAAGTACACCGGTTGATGGAAAATCGCCAAATCCCGTACTTTTCTTGTCCGTCTGTCGTGGACAGAGGAAGTGGCAAACCCACAATGAGGGCAGCGTTCCTGTGTCTCTGTTTTCTCTACATGAATCGCATAACCATAGGAAAGAAGTTCTTGTTTAATCACTTTAAATTCTGGCAATCCTAGTGGTATCGAAAGCACTTACGAGACCTCCTTAATGTTGATTTCACCGCTAACATTATTGCCAGGATCTCGTCAGTGCTTTCTCTTTTTTGTCACTAAATCACAAAATTTGGTGATGAACCAAATATTTTAAATCACTTCACTTGCTTTTTCAACATTTATAGCGAATTGTTCCCCTTTTTTAATGAATCCTTCTTTCTTTAGCTGGCTGATGATGGCACTTACTGTTTCGCGTGTTGATCCGATCATGCTGGCGATATCTTGATGTGTGAGCTTCATATCAATTGTTTGCCACTCATTTTTTCGTCTACCTGTCTTTTCGCTGAGCTTTAATAACAAGTATAAAATTCGGTATTTCACATCACCAAGCGCGATTTTCTCGCTTAAGCTGTAAAGTTCTTTTAACCGTGTTGATAAAATATTGATAAATTTTAATGCGATTTTCGGATTTTTTTCAATGAACTTTTCAAATTCAGATTTACCTAAAATGCATAAATACGAATCTGTCATCGCTTCGGCGTAAATTTGATCGTCCGTTAATGATAACGTAGATGTTTCACCAAAAATATTTCCATCCACTAAAATGTCGACTGTAAATTGTTTTCCGTTTTTGTTCATTCGATATAAACGCACTTGCCCTTTTTTTAGTAAAAACAATGCTTCAATCGGTTTATCTGGAGATAATATGATTGTCCCCTTTTTTACAGGCTTCATTTCACTCATTCGATCAATAACTTGCAAGTCTTCCATCGGCAATTCATCCAATAAATTAATTTGCGATAATAAAGATAACTTATCCAATCGAGCACACCTCCTAAAAGCAACCTTTCCTCTATACATTATAGGCATTCTTTGTTCTATTCCTGTAATCCATCTTACTGAATGGAAATGAAAAAAGCTGTATGTTAGTAATCGTTAGGAGGTTTTATGAATGAATTACATTCTTTACGTTATAGATGGATGTCATAAATGCCATCAAGCACGCACACATTTAATAAAAGAACAAATTCCCTTTCAAGAAATCAACATATTAAAAAATCATATCGCTGCGAAAGAGCTAAAAGAAAAGATCCAGAACATCGTTGCACCAGTGTTAATTGCCGGCGAGGATGTTTTGGTTGGGGATAAAATTTTATCAGCAACAAAAAAGAGGAGAAGGTAATCGAGTAAAAAGCAATCAAAATGCAAAAAGATAACGGAGGGGATAAAATATAGAACGAGATCGTTGAACTTTCTTCTTCATGATCAGACATGTCGAGTAAGAAATGAATCAGCAAATAAGATCAATACTGTTTTGCTGAATAAATCAAGTTCACCCATTTTATAAAGGTGGCATATAACGGTCATTCTGTAAGAAACATTACAGTTTCCATGTTAGTGGAATATGTAAGATAGATTACAGAAACACATCCATAAATTAAGTATACTAACAGCGTAAATAAAATAAGGAGGGATAAAAATGGAAAATAAAATGAAAATTCATATTACGGCTGAAACAAACGGAATACAAACAGTGGCAAAAGCGGGAAAACATACGGTCATCGTTGATGAACCAGTAAATATGGGCGGTAAAGATGAAGGAGCGGACCCATTATCCACTCTCCTTTCTGCATTGGCTGGATGTGAGAATGTGATTGCCAACCTCGTCGCAAAAGAAATCAATTTTGATCTTCAAGGAATTGAATTTGATATTACTGGAATTCTTGATCCGAGAGGATTTATGGGAGATCCGAATGTGAAACCATATTTTGAAAAAGTGATCATTCATGCGAAAGTAAAAACATCGGAAACACAAGAACGAGTAAATGAGTTGCAAAAGATCACGGATCAACGTTGTCCGGTATTTACAACCTTAAAAGCTGCTGGAATTGAATTAGAAGTCAATTGGACAAAAGCATCATAAGAGCTCGCTGTATAATGACCAGCGAGCTTTTATTACTAAATTTGCTTATAAAATTTTGGTGAATATTTTCCAAGCGAGCTTTCTATAATAACGTTGTGCGTAAATCAACATGTTTCCTTAATTTTCCCCTGAAAGAGTGGCTATGACTATTCATCTAAATGCTAAAGTTAGGTAATATTTTATCATTTTATCCTAATTTCACTATAAATCTTTTTCGCTGTTAGCATTTTCACTGTTATGATTCTTTAGAGGGAGTAATTTAGTTGACAAATCAGATAACGGAGGGATGTTGAAATGAAGTATAAGGCATATATATTTGACGTTTATGGTACATTATTTGATGTTTACTCCGTTTCGAAGGCATGCTCTAAATATTTTGCAGACAGCGGGGATCAAATAAGCCGATTATGGCGGCAAAAGCAATTGGAATATTGTTTCTTGCGGCAACTGATGGGCGCGTATATTCCGTTTCATGAAATTACGAAACAGGCGCTGCAATTTGCGTGTGAATCGTTACAAGTTTCTTTAACCAATGAAATAGCGGAAGATTTATTAAACGCTTATCATTTCTTATCGCCTTATCCAGAGGTAGAAGAAGTGTTGCAAGCGTTAAAAGACGAAACGCTCGTCGTCTTTTCCAACGGTTCTCCTGATATGCTGCTTCCTTTGTTGGACAATACAGGGCTGGCAAAGTATTTTGATTACATCATTAGTGTTGATGAAGTAAAACAATACAAGCCTTCACCATCCGCTTATCAACATGCGGTAAGCCGACTGAACGTAAATCGGGAGGAAGTATTGTTTTTATCCTCGAATACTTGGGATATTGCCGGAGCGAGCAAATTTGGTTTTCAAACCGCATGGATCAATCGCACAAACAACGTAATGGACTTTCTTGATGTTACTCCTAACTATACATTTACAAATTTGTTAGAGCTTATAGAACGCCTAAAAAGATAAAGAAACAAGGACCGGTCTTATCTCTGTCAAGTAGACAGAATGTCTATACAATCTTTCTCCGGTGGAATATCGGAAAAAAGTTGTTCAGCTTGTCGACTTTGTCGACAAGCTGAAGGCTCTCTTATAAAAGAAGGCTTTTATTTTATATGTTTGCCTCTTTCTGTTTTTGTTTTAACCGTTCTTCAAGAACACGAATCATGAATAAAAAGTGTTCCGCTTCGCGAACAACGTGATCAACTAGTAAAGGATTAATAACGTTTCGAATCTGGCAATTTTTAATTAGCTCAAGTCCCGCTTTCTTGAAGTTTCTTAATTCCTCCGTTGCACTTTCACTATCCTTATTCATCTTTCCGATGATCGGATAGGTCGGTTTCTTATGATAAAGCATCGATTCCACGTCTCTAGCTTGGTTCAACAGGGTTTTAAAATCGTCACCAAATTTTCGTGCAGTAATGACCAAATTTCTTTCAGATTGATCCAGTAATGAAGTGATAAAACGGGAATGTTCCATCATAATACGCAGCCAAAAAACATTCTCATGGATAATGGCGTCTTGAATAGGCTCTAATATGCCATTGTTAAATTTTTGCAGGCTATTCATAAAATATTCTGCTTCACGAGCAATATGATCAACCAGAAGAGAAAAATTAAACCCCTGAACTTTACAATTTATAATCATAATGAGAAGGTTTCTTTTGAAATTTCTAAATCCATACACCAACTGGATACTGTCTTCATTCAGTTTTCTAACTGCTTCAACTGATTCTGGCGTTTGATGCACCCTTTTTTCTTGTTGTTCAAAATAGTGGTAGAAACGTTCTGTTTGTTGAATTAAATCTCCCATGCGTGCTTCCCGTAAGGGAGCGACAATCCGTGGTGCACCGTGGTCGTTGGAGTCAGACTAACGGATGGGCTCATGGCACCAACTTGAAACGATCTTCCTCTCCCAACCGTAGTAACAGTATGGACGGATTCAGTTCATTTTCATCATCTGTGGTGCCGCGAAATGCGGCATGGGTGGCTAAAATGGTCAACCAGAAATATCTGGCTGACCTTATAATACGATCGTGGCAGTTTAGTTCAATTTGAAATCACAAAAACTAATAAAAAAAGGCACTGAAATTAGTGCCATTTATTATCTTATTCTGCAATCAGTAACTCTTATATTTGAAACTTTTTGGGGAATTGTTTCACAATTCCAACCGTTATTGTGTCCGCCATTTGTAAAGCTTCCGCCTCAATTTTATCAAACACAGCAATACTTGATTTATAATCTTTTTGGAGTATAAATACTGCTTCCGATGTAGTAAGTGCCAGATGCTCGAAAAACATTTCTTTAAATTTATTTTTTGATATATAGGGATTTATTGTACTTAGGAATTCGGCAATTTCTTCTCCATTTGCGTACCATCTTCTCTCTGCAGCTGCTACAGCTTTTTGATTGCCTGCTTTTGCAGCTTTGACAAGCTCCACAGCAATTACCAAGTGCTCCCTTATTAAGTTGCTGAACTTTGCGGCTATTTTATTTCCATCTCACATTTCGCACCCTAACAAGGTCAAAACAAAGGATTTTTTATTTAGTTTTTCAGAATAACTTTTTGGCCAACACAACGAGCGATGGCAATCCTTTTTTTACCATCGCTGGTCGTTCCGTATCACGTTACACGTAGATGCTCTCATCCATGCCCAATCCCTGCAGAATCCTTCGCTGATCAGGGGTAAGGGAGCGATCCAGTGAGCGTTGGATGCGCCCATCCGGCAGCTTGAACAGGACGATGTTCACATATTGAAACAGCTGAAAAATCGCCTGTCCCGTCGGCCGGGTCAGCTTGCGGCCTCCAGGACCCTTCAACGGGTGTTCTGGAGTAATAAACTGACGCACTCGGCGCTGAAAAACGCGGTAAATCGCCAAGGCCAACAGAAACAAATAGCCTAATACTGCGACCCGTTCTGGTTTTTTGACGTAAATCTCATCCGTGAAAAACGGATCTTTCAAAAAAGCGAAGTTCATTTCCACCGAGATCTGCCCTTTATACAGCTTCAAGATCTCTTGGGCATCCATGGGTTGGCCCTTCCATTCCTTCGGAACGGTCGTGACAAGGACAAACCGGGACGCTTTCCGTCTCGCCTGTTCCCACGCGTCTTGGTCGAATTCGACGTCAAGGTGCAAGAAATACAGCGTCTCCACCTCGGGTTCCGCCCCTTTTTTCGGCCGTCCGCGCCGTTTTTTCAGGCGTACGATCTCTTCGACCGCGGCCTCAACCCGATGAAACCGGGGGCGAAGGGACGTCTTGAGGGACGCCAAGGCTTGTTCGGCATCTTCCCGGCAGGAGAAGGGGTGACGCTCCCAACGGGCTTGTTCCTCGCGAAGAAGCTCCGCTTCTTTGGTTCGTTCTTTTTCAAGCGTCTTTCCTTTTCGCTGGTCGAGCGCGCTCGATTCAACAACGATCAGCCGAACGGGGTGGCCTTCATACGTCGAGGCCGTTTCCCATACCCGGTACGTGGCGCCGTTTCTCTCCGCCAACGTAAAGGGATCGCTCCACGTCGTGTCCTCAGCATCCGCTTCGGCCAGCGCGGTTTTCACGATCCGGAGCGACGAAGGGCCTCTGGTGATCAAAAAGGCGTTGGCCGCTTTGGTTTGCGCCAGGGTCTCTTTCGTCATCGCGGCGGAATCGGCCACGTAAATCCATTCGTCTTCGATTTTGGCCTGCTTCAGCTGTTCATGGACACGAGACAGCACCTCGGGATTCCATGTTTTATCGGGCAGGTTGCCATCGTGCACATCGCCGTAAAACGGGATGCCGTCCTCGTTGCCGACCAGTCCGAAACCGATCTGTTTTTGCCAACGATGATGGCGGTTGTAGCCATGTGTGATTTGTAAGGCCTCTAACGAGGCCGATTCATACGCGCCGTAAACGGTCTTGTCCGTCGTATCGGCGTGGAAGGCTCGGAGGGAAAGGCCTTCTTTGCGATAAATATGAATCAAGCAAGTGCTGATGACGTTGTGAATGCCAGCCTCATACAGGCGATCGAGATGACGGGCCAACGCATCGTCGTTCAACCAGGAAGGATGGAGATCGGGACGGATGAGTTTCTCACAATCGACCTCCTGAGCCCAATGTTCCAAGTGAACAAGGGCTTGCCGGCCGTCAAACACATTGTAGAGGATGGCCTGAACGGCATCGCTGACTCGCGTTTGGCACTGCGGATCGACGGGCACGAGATGGTCAATCAATTGAGGCAGACCCAGTTTCTTGAATAGGGCACTTATTATATTCAAATAAGAATTGCGATAGACCTTTTTGACTTGAACGTTCATAAGAGAAAAACTCCTTTACGTTCCTTGTGTGTCAAGGATTCATTCGACATCGGAACGAAAAAATCCTCCCGATTTTCGTCGAGAGGGTGCGAAATGTGAGTTCCATAGTAAGGCTTTAGTAAATTTCCCATATCTGTAGCGTTCCGGAGAAGACGTGCGGTAACAAAGTCTACATCAGGTAAATTAAAAGCCAGGCTTATGATCGTCAATCTTGTCCAGTATACGTGTTGTTCCCAAACTAAACGCATGGAACTTTTTAAACTAACTTCCTGTTCACTAATACAAGAAGAGTTGAACCAAGGATTCATGGTTTCACCCCCTTACTCTCTCATATCATATTCAGTATATTCCGATTCTAAAAAACGGTTTGTACTTTAGCTATTGGCTAATCGTGTAACCGCCAAGTAGAAATGAACACTTTCTTCCCCAAAAATGCTGAATAATACTGAACACTTTTTTCCAGTAGAGACGTGCACTTTATTTGGAGAGGCGGGCATGATAGCCTACATCGGCTGAGCCAGATTCCTTGATACATCTGGCTTCGTGGCTCATAATCTTGCCCGCAGAGGCTCCAAGTAAAGTGACAAAATGCCTGAACTAACTTCCAGTAAAGTGTTCACTCCTATTTAGCAAAAAGTGTTCAAAGTTATCAGGCGGTTACAAATCGTTGATTTCAAATAAATCAAAAAAGAATCGGTTGATTTTACTATCCAGATTAATTCCTTATTGAAGTAACGGGTGCGATCGTATTATAAGGTTAACCAGTTTTTACTGGTTGACCTTTTTTATATAGGACCTATTAGTTCAATTAACCGCTCTTATCATGGGCGGTTTTTTAGTCCAAAAATCAACAATAAACGATAACAGAGCAAAAAAAATTAAACATAGTGCATAGGATAATTTTATAAATCTGCGAAGGGGTGAGAAAAATGTACTATGTTCCTTTTATGTATCCATATCCATATCCTTATTATGTTAACGTACCAATGTATAACTATGGAAGACAGCCTGTTTACTGGACTATTCCTAATGAGATAGGGCATGCTAAACAATTGGGTTTTTTACAATCATCAAAGGGAAGAGATAAAATTGAGTTAAAAGATTATGGACCAGAACCGTTTGTAGTTAATATCAACGAGGCTGCGAAGCAAAACAATACGTATCGTACCGCTTTATGGACAGGAAATCATTTGCAAGTTACATTGATGAGTATCAATGTGGACGAAGATATCGGTTTGGAAATTCACCCTAACGTTGATCAATTCTTACGTATTGAACAAGGTCAAGGGATTGTTCAAATGGGCAAGAGTAAAGATAATTTAAACTTTGAAAGAAAAGTCTATGATGACTCTGCCATTATGATACCTGCTGGAACATGGCATAATGTAATCAATATAGGTAATATCCCGCTAAAACTTTACTCGATATATGCACCTCCACAACATCCACATGGTACTGTACATGTAACAAAAGCCGATGCTATGGCAGCTGAATAAAACTACTGTGAGGTAATAAAAAGAAGAACGTGGTTGCAAAAATATATATTAGAATTGTTCTTGCGAAGTTGGAGAACTATTTTTGTATGTTTGTTATTCAATTAACGAGAGCGATGCTTAAATAAGGGGCATCGCCTTTGTTATTTTAACAAATGCATAATCCTCAAGAACCCGTCTATTTTGATTAAACCATCCCGAAATTTAGTATTTTCATCATTTGTTGGTGCCGCATAGATGCGGCATGGTTGGCTAACGTGTGCATTCGTTCAAGAAAACCGACTGAGAATGTCGGTCTTTTTGTTCTCTTTAAAATTCAACATTGTAATTTAACAGATCCATTTGATAAGAAAAAGACTAACTAATCGAGCTGTCTGCTCCATCAACTGGATTCAGGATTTGTTCTAATTTGGTTCGGATCGCGTTTTTGAGCATGGATCTTAAATTTTTTTTATACTTCTTCTTAGTCAATGGACAAATATATTCTTCATCATCAATAACCTCATTTTTTAACTCTCCATCTTCATTGAAAAACAACGTATATATTTCGTTGATTAGTTCATTTTCTTGCTGCACGAGATCTTTTATTTCACTCCCATGTTCCTTGATTGTCTTTTTAAAAAGATCTTTAAAATCTCCAAAGGACATAGCTTTATTTAATTTTCGTTCCATCATTTTTGAAGTTTTACTTGTATTTTTTTGTTGATCCATTGTTTCTGAAATTTCATTGCTGCTTTCTTGTTTATTCTCCTTTTTTAATTCTTGATACATCTCCTCCATTTGTTCATATAAATCGATTAAAAAAGCATTTTCTTCTTCCAGTTTTTGAATTTTAACCGTTAATTCAGTGATTTGCTCGTAAACCAAGTTCAATTCATCCTGCATATTAATGAGTTGATTTTCTAATTGATTCTTCTCCTCCATGAGCTGCTTCATTAATTCTTCCGAGTGAGTGCTATCACCTTTAACTTCTTCGGAATCCAATTTATTGTGTTTTTCACGATGGTCACTCGCCAACATTGAAAAAGAGTTTTCTACATACCATTCATAAACTCCCATTATCTCAGGTAACGCTGGTCTGTGTTCTTCAATAAACTCGAATAAATCATCGTGATGAATTCGCCAACCCTCCTTTCGGTTTGCCGAACGTTCCGCTCTAATTTTTCCTTCTCTGATCCACCGGGTAACCATTTGAATTGAATCAGTGATGTAATATTCTTTCAGGATTTTTAATGCTTGATGAACATTATATACTTCCATCCCCTTCTCCCCCAATCAAAATTATTTACAAAGAAAAATATGTGAGTAATGTTATACCTATGACATTACCTAGGTAATCTTAGGAAAATAAAAACGTCCAGCTTGAGAAGCCAGACGTTCCATTTCCTATTTAATCTTAATACCAATCTACAGCAACATCATTATATTTGTACCATCAATAAACTGAAGATCAACATCATTTCTTTGACAATGCAAGACAAACATTTGTATGTCTGTTTTGTTCCTTGAAATTCAATCTGGACTGTGACAAACTACTTTCTTGATCAGCCCCTTACCTATATCCACATTCAATTCTTGAAGTGCCACTGGAAAATTATTTTGTAAACCAGTCGCTCCAATATCGACATATTCTTTAACTGGTTCGTTTTTTATAAGTTTGTAACACTCGTTTAACTGTTTCCTAATTTGTCCATCATCTTTATTAGCTGAACGTACATATATCCCAATATATTATTTTGTTTTAGATAAATATCCCATCGCTAATCCTGCTTGACCCACACCGATAACAAGAACATCAACGTTTTGTTGCATTTCAATCAGCTCCGAAAGGGATTAGACTTTCATTTCCCCATGATGGATTTGAGAGGTTTCAATTTGAATGGTTGTATGCAGAATCTTAAATTTTTCTTCAATCATGTTAATGGCATCTTGTAAAACCTTTTGGCTGTCTTGATGATCTTCAATGAGCATATGGCAGCTTAATGAATCCAATCCTGAAGTAATGGTCCAAATATGAAGGTCGTGAACGTTAATCACTCCTTCAATACTTTCTAAGGCTTTTTTCACTTCATTTTGGTCAATGGTAATGGGCGTCCCTTCCATCAAAATATGAACCGTATGTTTAATCACTCCCCGGGCACCTTTCAAAATTAATAAAGCAACCAAAACGGAAATAATAGGGTCTGCAACATACCAGCCAAAGAGCCACATGACAAGCCCAGCGATGATAGCGCCTACGGAACCCAAAGCATCACCGATCACATGAAGATAGGCACTACGAAGATTGACATTATTTTTCACATCCCCTTTTCTCATTAACGCCCAGGCACTTAAAAGATTGGCAAAAAGACCAATGGACGCAATCAGCATCATAGAGCCGCTAGCTACGGTTGGTGGGTTGTAAAAACGCTGAATAGCCTCCCATACGATAAACCCAGCGATAACAAACAAGATAACTCCATTAAATAAAGCGGCTAAAATTTCAAAACGATAAAAGCCATACGTTTTATTTGGGGAAGCTGGTTTGGTGGCAAACCAAATTGCAACTAAGCTAAGAACAAGTGAACTGGCATCACTAAGCATATGACCAGAGTCAGAAAGAAGGGCTAGGCTGTTTGTGATTAAACCTCCAAAAAACTCTAATAACATAATTCCAGCGGTAATGAGAAGGGCAATCGTAAGCCCTTTTTTATTACCTTCTCTGCCGTGGTCGTGGTGATGGTGTCCGTGGTGATGGTGATGACCATGGTGGTCGTGAGAATGATGGTGGTGATGATGCACGATAAAATTGCCTCCTTAATGATGTTCAGCATGGTCAATGGCTTGTTTTAATAATGAAATAACGTGTTCGTCATCGCAGGAGTAAAACAGTGTTTTTCCTTCACGGCGATATTTAACCAGTCTCAGATTTCGTAACATACTAAGCTGATGGGAAACCGCTGATTGAGACATTTCCAACACTTCTGCAATGTGAGTTACATTGCACTCTTCTTGCGATAACAAATAAAGAATTTTGATTCTTGTTGGATCAGATAATACCTTAAATATTTGCGATACATTTTCAATGGTTTCAGATTTTAAGAAAGAATGTTCTTCTGTCTTCATGATGATTTCCCTTACTTTATTTATTATATATGAGCATATGTTCATATGTATGAATCATATTTTACATTCATTTTTTTGTCAAGTTTAGGAAATGTTTTTTAATGAAAATGGGTGATTTAGCTCATAATGAATGGAAGGAGGCTGATGATATGGGAAACCATCATAATCATTCCCATGTACCGGATAACAAAAAGGGATTAATGATCGCTCTTCTTATTACTTCGGGGATAACGGTTTTGGAGTTCTTTGGTGGACTATTGACGAATAGCCTAGCATTATTATCAGACGCAGGGCATATGTTAAGCGATATTGGCTCTCTAGCTTTGAGCTTAGTCGCTATGTGGTTCGCCGCAAGACCACCTTCTCCACGAAAAACATACGGTTTTTACCGATTTGAAATACTAGCGGCTCTGTTGAATGGACTTCTCTTATTCGTCATTGCGGGATTTATTTCTTACGAAGCTTATAAACGTTTTTTTGAACCTCCAACAGTCTCAAGCGGTACAATGATGCTCATTGCTACCATTGGATTGTTGGCAAACATGACTAGCGCATTTATTTTAACAAAAAAGAGTGATACCAAAGAAAATGTAAATGTGCGAAGTGCCTATTTGCATATTATCTCTGATGCATTAGGTGCAGTTGGGGCAATCGTGGCAGGGATTGTAATGTACTTCTTCGGCTGGTATGTGGCTGACCCCATCATCAGTGTTGTCGTGTCGCTATTAATCCTGAAAAGCGCTTGGGGTGTAGTAAGCAGCTCCTTCCACATCCTGATGGAAGGAACGCCGATTACCATTGATATGGAGAAAGTAAAGCAAACGCTTCAGTCCATTGAGGGGGTAAAAGATGTTCACGATTTACACGTCTGGACAATCACCTCTGGGTTGGATTCGCTCAGTTGCCATTTGCTCGTCGATGATACCAAGGATAGTCAGGACATTTTGAAACAGTCTATCCAACGGATTGAAGAAGAATTTCACATCTTGCATACAACCATTCAAGTGGAAAAATCGGACTTGCAACATGCCGATTTAAGGGTATAAAAAGGACAGCAGTGAGCTGTCCTTTAAAATATCAGCACATCTTTTGTAAATTCTTCTTCAAGTTCCCGTATGACGTTATCCTCATTACTTGTTTGTTGTATTTGTTCCTCTTTTTTTTCTGTTTCTTTCTTGTCTTTATCCCTGTTCATTAGAAACCTCCGTATGAATGCAGTTTATCGATCGATTCAAAATGACCGCTTTTTATTGTTCGTTTTGGGTTTCATTTTTAGCATCCTCCTTGTTACGTTCTGTATACCATATCATCCCCACATTTTAGTTGTGTCACATCCGCTTTCATATTTTTAGCGATGTCTTGTGATATGACAAGAAAAAAGACGTTCCAAAACTGTTTTAAGTTTGAACGCCAATTTGCTTGTCATTTTAATCTTTCCACCTCTTAACTGAACCCGTTATTTTATGTCGGTCTTTTTTCTTTTCCATCTTGAACTATCGATTCCCGTTAGTGCAATAGGTGACTTCATGATGTAAAGATTCATCTTTTTTAGGTGGGATTTTTTATAATGACATATCCCCCATGGGGGGATATTATTATTTAAGGAGGGATTAGTATGAGTGAAAAAAATCGTGAACATAGTCATCGACACAATCATGAACATAAATACCGAAAACAAGTTATTAACCGATTAGCAAGAATCGAAGGACACGTTAGAGCTATTAAGGAAATGGCTGCTGAAGGGCGTGATTGTCCAGATATTCTTTTGCAAATTGCAGCAGTTAGAAAAGCTTTGGATAGCACGGCAAAAGTGATCTTTGCAGACCATATGGAAAGTTGTCTTGTTGATGCCGTACACCAAGGCAATGAAGATCAAGTATTAAACGATTTAAAAAAAGCTTTAGATAATTTCATACGTTAGGAAGTGATTGGTATGCTTTCAGAACGCATTATTCAGGAGCAAACAACCAAACAAAAGATTTCCATGATCATTTCCTTGGCTGTTCCAGCCATGATCGAAAATATTCTCCAAACTGTGGTTGGTTTTGTCGATACTCTTTTTGTTTCTAAACTCGGATTAAATGAAGTCACCGCAGTTGGTGTGGCTAATGCTGTCTTAGCCGTATATATCGCGGTTTTTATGGCAATCGGAGTAGGTACGTCCTCGCTTGTTGCTCGTTATATAGGAGCCGGGGATTTTGAAAAGGCAAAGACTGTAGCAAAACAATCAACTTTGATTTCTTCTATAGCAGGCTTATTATTCGGTATTATTACTTTATTGTTTGCCGAACCACTACTTCGAATAATGGGGGCGGAACCCACGGTTTTGGCTGATGGAACCGTTTATTTTCGTATTGTTGCGGGACCATCCATTTTCATTTCCCTTATGTTTATTTTTGGAAGTATTTTAAGAGCTGCTGGGGATACGAAGACACCAATGAAAGTTAGTTGGTGGATTAATTTTATTCATATTGCGTTAGATTACATCCTCATATTCGGACTAGGGTTTAATGGGTTTGGGGTTGCCGGTGCAGCTTGGGCAACGGTAATTGTTCGTATTCTAGGTACAATCGCTCTTTATTATTACATTAAAAAGTCCAAAGTTTCTTTCTCTATTTTTGGCGGTACGTCAAACAAATCATTTATTTCTCCAATTGTCAAATTATCTGGACCGGCAGCAGCAGAAAGGCTTATTATGCGTTTGGGTCAGGTACTCTATTTTGGATTGATTGTCCGAATCGGTACCGAAACCTATGCCGCTCATACGATTGCAGGAAATATTGAAACCTTTTCTTATATGCCGGGTTATGGCTTAGCTGTAGCTGCTACGACATTGGTAGGGCAAAGCATTGGGGCTAAACTTGAAAAAGAAGCTTATAAATACGGAATGCTAACCACAGGAATTGCCGTAGGGTTTATGTCCTTCGTCGGAATTATATTGTTTTTCTTTTCACCTTGGTTCGCAGCTTGGTTTACCACAGATAAAAACGCAATCGATATGGTGACTACGGCATTAAGAATTGATGCATTTGCTCAACCAGCGTTGGCTGTTGGCTTAGTTTTAGCAGGTGCTTTACAGGGGGCAGGAGATACCAAAAGTCCAATGTACAGTACAGCTATAGGAATGTGGATCATTCGTGTTGTAGGTGTTTATATATTGGGAATTCAATTAGGAATGGGTATAGTTGGTGTTTGGTTATCGATAGCTATAGATTTATTTGTTCGTGCCATCTTTTTGTTCTTTATGTTTAAAAAGCGAATGTTTTATCTATCTAATCAAGGAGAATATCAGCACTAATCAAATAAATGGGGGAAAGGTTCTATCGAAAATCTTTACCCCAAAAAAACTATACCTATAATGGAACATTATTGCCAGTTAGTCATCCTTAGAGCGAGCTTCACCACAGATGATGGGAGTTCATTCGTCTTTCCATGGAAAACAACCATGCTTTTAACAGAGCCTACAGAAAAAATAAGTAAAATGAAACCAATACAAAACCGATTATAGCTATGATAACGCAGTATATTTTTGTAGATGTGCGTAAAGCTGTTCCGAAAATCTCTTTTCCCGTCACGGAAAGCATGACCCCCATCGCCAACGCGATAATCATTGCTACTAGCCAAGGGACCCCCATTCCATAATTGCTTCCTATGAAGGCTCCAACTCCTACGGGGGCGGAGGCTATGGTTGCCCCAAGTATGATGCTGAGAATTCCAAACCCAGCCATCAGCAAGGGAGTAAAAACAGCAATACCTTCTGGAATATTGTGAAGCATGATCGCAGTCATCATTGATTTAGTCAATGAATCGTGAGTATTTGCTCCAAGTGCGATGCCTGTTGGAAAATTGTGCAGGGAAATACTGAACGTTAAAAATAGACCAGAATGTACGAATACGTCTTTTTTAGCGTCATTTGTAATAATGATCACATGATGAGAAGCCTTTTCTAGATGCTTGTAAATAAAATAACCGAAAATCAATCCGACAATCGCAATAAACCAACCTCCAATTTCTATGCTTTCAGGCAAAATTTCCATTGTGACCAGTCCCAATATCATTCCACTACATATTGAAAAAATGGTCGGCATTCCTCTTTGCCAGCCTTGAAACAACCAAGCAATCGCTCCGCCAGATAACATTCCGATAGCAGAAGCAGAAAACCCTAAAAGCCAAATTGAGTTCATCCATCATCCCTCCTTGTACTAAGTTGTCTTTACTTTGTATATCTACCAAACCCATAAAATATGCCTTAAGAAAACAAAAAATCCTCCAACGTGGGAGGATTGTAAAGCCTTCGTTTTCGGAAAAGTGAGGTTTGTTTATTATATTATAAAGGCATTGGGGTTTTCGTTGGTTTTGCGTAACCTTCTTTGTACTTTTCATCAATGTAATGGCGAATTTCCTTTATAGATTTGCCTTCTTGTTTCATTTTAATGGATTCCGCTGCAATCTGTAAGCAAACGCCGCAACGAGTACCGTGGTCATCCCAGACAACAGAACCATCTTTATTGATTTTTTTGACAAAGCAATTCATATTGCTCTTATGTCCCGCACTCTCAGCACAACCGCAATAACAAGGAATCCATTGTAACAACTCTGTTGATTTGCCAGCAGCTTGATATACCAAGCGGACCTCTTCACTTTGACCTTTCAAAAAGGTCGGTAAAACATCAGCAGAAGCAGTTTTTTCTTGCAAATCCCCATTGGAAGAATGCTCTTGATGTGATTGTTCTTTATTGGAACTGCAAGCCGAAATGATCAAAGTGAGCAGAAGTAAAACAATCATTCCCTTATATTTCATCCTTGTCACCTCTTATAACATTAGACATGACTAATATATCATAAGGGGTGGACATATTCAGCGTAATAATAAATTGTTCAAAATATTGTCAATTTATAAAGCTAAATCAACATATTATATTAGTCAACTATAATATGATCAGTTATAATATGACTCGATAAGTAAAGAATTGATAAATAAAGAAAGGTTGGAACGAAATGTTAAAAAGAATCATTTTATTTGCTTGTTTGTTGGTGTTGTTGCCAACAACAGCATTAGCCCACACGGAGCTCAAAAGTTCAACGCCAAGCGATAAAGAAACAGTAACAAAGCCTTTAACAGAAATTGTTCTGGAATTTAATACACCAATTGAAAATCTCAGTACCTTTACCCTTTTAGACAAGAAAGGACAAAAGGTAAAGGTCGATCATATAGCGGTTGAAGACAAAGTATTAAAGGGAACTTTTAAGAAACCATTACCGAATGGAGAATATACGGTTAATTGGAAAATTGTCGGGGAAGATGGACATATCATAGAACGCAGTTTCACATTTACCGTAAATGCACCCGAACCCGAAGAAAAGAAACTTACACCAACGGAAACAGCCGAGAAAACCCCAACATCAAAAGATAATAAACAAGAAATAAAGCCGAACAAACCTGATTCTACGAACAATGATAAAAACAATTTTATGACGTACTTGTTCATCGGAGCTTCGTTGGTTGTTCTGCTTATTCTTACTACGTTGCTATTGAGGAGAGGAAAATGATTTATATATCCGAACTTTTGCTGTATGTTTGCTTTTGTATTGTGGTTGGAAATCAACTGCTAGCGTTTGTTCCAGCTGATAAACGTCCAACGGTTGCTGTTCCTAATTGGTTAATCAATCTTTGTATTATTGGAATAGCTTTATTATCCTTTTCGCCAGTATTAAAGGTTACACTCATCTTTACAAAAGAGTATAATGTGGGTTTTGGGACCATTTTTAAAGGCATATTAATGGATTTCAATATTGGACACGCTTGGCTAGTTACTTTGTTTTTATGTCTTATTTTATTACTTGTGCGCATTTTGAAGAAAATAACGAATGATCCAATCCTTGAATATATGGGAGCCGTTTTGACTTTTGCTTTAATATTGGCTTTTGGCTGGGCAAGCCATTGTACGGCAAGTTACGGATTAAAAGGCTTTGTCCCTCACGCGATCCATTTCCTGTCTGTAACCGTCTGGATTGGGGTATTGTTTGTTGTCGGGTGGTTTTCCAAAAACAGTGATAATTGGCTGAAATTCTTGAAATGGTTTAGTCCGATCGCTTTTATATGTGTAGTTACATCCATCAGCGCAGGTTTCTTCTTAATGAATTTGTTAGTGCCTGATTATGTAAATTCGTGGATCGTTTCGTACGGACAAGCTTTGCTTATTAAACATTTGTTTATTATTCCGCTACTGACTTTTGCATGGATTAATGGTGTACTTGTAAAAAGAAAGCTAAACCTAAATCCAAACTTTAATCCGATTCCGTGGGTGAGAGCCGAAAGTGTTATGGCTTTGCTTGTTTTTACGGCTATGGCAGTGATGGGACAACAAAGCACCCCTGAAAATATTGCAGCCATTATAAAATTTGAAAAACCGTCCTGGTTGTTTGAGGCTTTTTACGATGGGAAAATTGAACAAAATATGTCAATCACTCTCGGTTTAAATGTGGTAAGTATCACTTTCGCTCTTGCTGCTGTATTAGCACTTTTATTAGTGGTGACAATGTTTCACAAAAAAACATCTACCTTTGTCTCCATGCTTTGCGGATTTCTTTCCGTTCTCTTTGCGTATATAGCTGCAATGTTGAGTATCAACTAATCCCCCTTCAAGGGGGATTTCAGACTGTTGACAAAATGGGTTTCAGACGAACGTTTGAAACCTATTTTATTCCATAAATAGAGTGTATTTTCAAGAAAAGTGGAGAGAAGGAGAAGCCATATGAATGAAAAGGAAGGACGGTGCTTCATCTTCCATAGGTAATTCGCCAGTTTTTTTAAATTCATGGCAGCACCAACAAGCATCGCCTGCGCCTCATTTTTTCCAATCCCCGATAATGTGTCCAATGCAGACCATGCTTCACTTTCATATCGGCAAAATCCCGTTCCATCGTCTCTTTTCGGATGGCATAGAGTTCCCAGTATTCTGGAACATACCGCAAATGCTTTGCTTCTTCATAGTAGTCCTGCCATACGTGGCGAGTGACTACTTTCGTGTAGTTCTTGCTTTGCGTGCACTGATGAAGATACGGACAGCTTCGGCACACCGACGGGTCCGATTTGTATTCCCGGTACCCTTCCCGATTCGTAGTAGAGTAAGATAGAACCTGATCATTGGGACATAGATAACAATCAAAATATTCGTCATGCTCGACGTAGGATTTGTATCCTTTAATTTGCGCGTATTTAATCTTATCTTCTTCAGTTAGCAGTAAAAACGGTGGTTTTACTTCAGCTCTCTCTTATATTTATCAGGATCATAATTTTCAATAAAAAACATTAACTCATTTATTCTCAGTTCTTTCAAAATGTCAAAATATATCCTGATAAGCTGTTCATCATTGTTATATTTAGGTTGCATTGCATTATCAAAAACGTTAATTATAATTGAGATTTCTTCTTTCTCACTTTCGTCTATAACATAATCAAACATTATCGGAAAAAGAATATTTTGCACAAACTGATAGTTATCGTCGTTTAGTGCTTTTTCAACCCTTTCATCCCTTTTCTTTAGCCCATTTAAAGCGATTGTTACATTTTCTTCGAATCCTTTTTGTTTGTATGAAAGTTTAGCCGCAACCACTCCTAAAACAAGTTGTCCCAGTTTTCCGTCGATTACAGTCTCAGTTACTAAATCCGCTCCTATCTCAATCAAGGTCTGTATCTTTTCCTTGATAATATCCCTTCTTTTTAGCATCTTGATAATACGCAAATTTTAGGTTCGAACTTACGTTATAAAAATAGCAGTAAAAAGCTAAAGAGTCTAGAGAAACGTTTTTCCCTTGAGTTAGAAAAATAGAAGTTGAATAACACTTATTTATAAGGCTAAGAAACTTGACAGAAACAAAATAAAGAAAAATTTTTTTATCAAAGAGTCTAATTTTCTATGTAATTTATTTAGTTGTTGACAGTTAATGTTTAAATATATTAGTATGATATTGATAATCATTATCGAATTCGAGGTGATGTTTTTTGTTATCTAATTTGTTTTTATCCTTTCGTGAAGGATTGGAAGCAGCACTCATTATTGGAATTATTCTCACTCATCTGGTTAAAATCAAGCGCAAAGATTTGACCAAATATGTTTATCTCGGGGTTATCGTTGGCGTTATCGGAAGTTTGATTGGAGGCTTTTTAGGTTTTTCGGAGGCAAAAGAAGCAGCCGAAGGGTCTGAAAAATTGTTTGAGAGCATCATGATGTTAGTTTCTTCTGGATTAATTGCGTATTTCATCCTTTGGCTTCATCGCAATCACCATTCCCATTCGACCATTAAAAAAAGTGTGGAAAACAACTCTAGTGGTTTTGGGTTGTTTACCTTGGCTTTGTTGTCTGTTTTCCGTGAAGGAATGGAATTGGTAATCTTTAGTCTGACGCAAATTAATCAAAAAGCGACGAACCTAGCTATAGGGAGCATTCTTGGCGTTCTGTTAGCGATTGTCCTTGCTTATGCAATCTTTAAAACAGCAGTCAAATTGAATATTCAACTCATTTTTAAAGCACTTGGCGTAGTGATTATCTTTATTGGCGGTGAGCTTTTTGGGGAAGGGATCTTAAAGCTCTTTGAACTCAAGGGAGAAGCTGCTGAAATGATTCTCATGGTTGTTTTTGATCTGCCTGCTCTCTATCTTTTTTTAAAAAATGATATCATGCGTATCATCGGTAAAAAGTCGGCAACGAAAAAAACGAATTACGTTTAAAAGATAACATAAAAGAGCTATCCTTATAGGATAGCTCAGCTTGTCGACTTTGTCGACAAGCTGAAAGGATGTCAAATGACATCCTTTTTCTTGTTTTATTTATTGACAAATACTTCCAATTCGATTGTCAAAACGACTGCCAAATCGAATTTTCCACCTCTTAACTGAACCCGTTACAATATTTGTGTCACTTTTTTATTCTAAAATAAAATTATAGAATGGCTTTCCACAGCAAAATCCGAATACCCATTATTTATTTCCAATCTACAGCAACATCATTACATTTGTACCATCAACAAACTGAAGATCAACACCATTTCTTTGACAATGCAATACAAACATTTGTATGTCTGTTTTATTCCTTGAAATTCGATCCGGACTGTGACAAATTACTTTCTTGATCAGACCCTTACCTATATCCACATTCAATTCTTGAAATGCAACTGGAAAATTATTTTGGAAACCCTTCTCTCCAATATCGACATATTCTTTAACTGGTTCGTTTTTTATAAGTTTGTAACACTCATTTAATTGTTTCTTCATTTGTCCATCATCTTTATTAGCTGAACGCACATATATTCCAATCATTTTCCCCATCCTTTCTAAATGAAGTATCTTTTTTACTTAGGGTATGGAGAATTTAACAAAATTAGAATACAGTTAATAAATTATAAACGGGAAAATTTGATGAGCTAAAGTGGTGTACATGATTAGTTCAATTAATATCCAAAATCTCATAACTGATGTCTTTTCATGTTTAATTAATGTTGACACAATCGCAATGTCCATCGATAAAGTATAAAAAGTGAGGCTACATTTCTGTGCCTCACTTTTTTGATAACTCTTTTTGGTAAATCCCAAGAGCATTGTAGCTTTCTTCCCCAATTACAAACTTATAAAATCTCAAAAGGTTTTCTTTATAATCATCAAAATTATTTAGAATTTTTTCCATAGCTTTCCATGGTTTATCGTTGCTCCATGATTCACCAAATATATGATCTTCAAAATTCTTCTGGTGTGTTAGCCGATATTCCTCCTTACCTATCCTAGCCAGTATGTTTCGATTAATTCCCTCATCTTCACCTTCTCCATCTAAATCATGGACTAAATATGCCTGGATTCCAAAATGCTTTAATACCTCATAATATGCAATCTGTGTTAATTTACCATTACAAGGTATTATAGAAATATCTTTAGCAGTGTTTTCAATTTCATCTGCTTTTTCCGGAAAAATTTCCTTGAGCTTTTGTTTAATTGTTTTTTGCAAGCAAAAAATGCAGAGAAGTGCAAGAAAAAATACATAGGCTTGCCAGCTCAAGACTTAAGGTTCCAGACCGGAGGCAGAGGACGGCTGGATCGCGGAGAGAGCGTTCCGCAGTCGATAGCTCTCTCCCGTAAAGGCCAAGATGTGGGCGTGGTGAACCAAGCGATCCACCAACGCTGCCGTCAAACGGTTGTCCCCAAACACCCGATTCCACTGTCCAAATTCTAGATTCGATGTCACCATGACGCTTTTTCGCTCGTAACAGTCGGCGATAATATGAAACAACAGTTCCGATCCTTGCTTTTGAAACGGCACATAGCCGAGTTCATCCAAAATCAACAGTTCGCATGGGTCGAGGCTTCGTTTCAGCCGTCCGAGCGTGCCGTTTTTCAACGCCTCTTCCAGCTGGGCGACAAGATCCGCGACGCGGAAAAACCGAACCTCATGGCCTTGTTGGCACGCCTGAATGCCAAGTGCTGTGGCGAGATGGGTTTTCCCCGTTCCAGGTGAACCTAAAAGCAGAACGTTTTGCTTTCGCTCCAAAAAGCGAAGGTCACACAGTTCCTCCCTCGATGTCGTGGCTGGCCAATGGATATGACCCGACCATTCGTAATCCTTCAGCCATTTCAACTCCCGAAACTTGGCTTTCTTGATCAGCCGAGCCTGTTTCGCTTCTTGGCGGCACGACAGTTCCAGCGCCAATACATCCCGCAAAAACTGTTCTTTCGTTTCGAATCTCACCTCCTCGAATCGATCTGCGATATAGGCCAAATGCAGCGCTTTACAAATCTCTTTCACCTCTGCTCTCATCTCTGGACACCCCCTTCCCGAGCGGGATGAAGACGTTGATCATACACCGTTAAATCCGTTTCATAGTCGATTAGAACGGAAGGGGTGTATGATTCTTCCCACTTGTCCGGGTAATAGGAGTGCTTCGCTTCCATCAACACGCCGATTTCATGAGGAGCCAAGTCCCATCGCTGACTCTCCTCGAGCCACTGGGCGATTTCGTAAAGCGTGTGCCGATCCAACAGCGCTCGCAGTCCTTTCAAACGGGCCACCACCTGGGGCGGGGGGCCAGCCAGATACGTTCGGATCGCCTCCGGCAAGTACGTCCGGTAGCGGGAATGTCCGACAACCCGGGGTTTGGTCTCCCACTCAGCGAAAATCTCTTTCCAAGGGATTTCGCGTTTCACGTTCGTATACGGCCTGGGCGCTTCAAGATGGACGTCTCCATCGGAAGAGAACACAACGAAACGATTCCATTCTTTCTTCACCAACACCCGGTTGGGGACGGACAGGCCATGGACGACGAACGCCTTCCCATCCACCATCACTTCTCCGTACTTATTCACGTAAGCGTGATCGAGGGAGAAGATCGGAAGATCTTGTTCCGGCAACGCCAACAGCTCCGGTTGCTCTTCCTGCCATAGTTCCTCGATCCACCGCCCCTTTTCATAATGAGGACGGTTTCGGTCCTCGACCATCTTGCGATGCAGCCACTCCACCAGCTCCGGATCCGACTCCATCAATGGAGCGGGGATGAAACAAAGGTTGCGAGTGTAATAGACTTTTCGCTCCGCATTTCCTTTCTCATGTCCACTGTATGGATTGCACACTTGTACATCAAACCGATAGTAGAGTTGAAATTTCTCAAAAGCCTCGGTGAATCGGCGTTCTCCCCCTTTTCGAATCGACACAATGGCCGCGGACAAATTGTCAATGCGCAATGCCTTTGGCACTCCCCCAGCCTGACGAAACAGCTGCGTCAACCCATGGAGGAAGCATTCACTGTTTTCCGCCGGCAGCGGATAAGCAAACGCAGCGTTGCTATAGGGAAAGCTCATGATCAAAACCGATCGCTCTTCTTCCTTCCCCTCCTTCGTCACAACCGTCATCTTCCCGAAATCCACCTGCGCCTCGCCTGGCGGGTGCTCCAGTCGTTCATAGCGCTGTTCTTTCTCGAGCTTGAGCTGCGGTCTTCGTTTTTGCACGTACGCGCAAACGGTGCGATACGAGCCTTGAAATCCATGGTCACGACAAAGCGCTTCAAACATCGTCTTGTTCGTTCGCCGTTGTTTTCTCGGCAGTTTGGCATCCTCCTCCAACCAGTCATCAATGATTTGCCCGTACCCTTCTTCCTCCATCATCCCCTTTTTGCGTTTGATGGTTGGTTGGACAGAAATGTCTCCATCTGCGTATTTCTTGACCGTTCTCCAGTTATATCCCGTTTCACGGGAAATTTCCGCAATCGATAACCCTTTCTTTTCACGCAGTTTTCTGATACGATTAATTTCGGGCATTGCCAGCATCCTTTCGCTCCTCCACTGTTTGGTTATGTGTTCACAACTTCCACAGTAGAGGAAATGTTAGAGGCTGGCAAGCCTTTTTTCTTTGCCTTCAGCTCTGCACTTTTCGTTGCAGAACTCTGTATTTTTATTTTGCAATAAACAGTTTAATCGCTAAAAAGCTGGCTACTTCACAATCACCTTCTACCAAAACAACTCTTTTTGCGAAAAAAGCCTCCAACGTCGAAGTATTGAAGTTTAACAACATTCTCATTCTTTTTCTTTTTTCTGATTTATTATCACCACTATAAATATCATAAGGCACCTGTATTGTTTCTGCAGTTCCATCACTTCTCTTTTTCAGTAACACAATTCCTTGGTGCCTGTCAGCTAAGTCGATGAAGTTTTCCGAATGTGATGTACAAATTACTTGAGCTAAAGGATGCTTTGATATTTGTACTAATGCATCACGCATTTTTCGCTGTAAATGCGGATGTAAATATATCTCTGGTTCCTCAATCAAAAATAAAAAACTTCTTCTCCATTCCCGATTGTCTAACTCCTTATCAAGATCAGAACTTGTTAGTTGTTCTGCCATTAATTCTAATAATGATAAGATAAGCAGTCTTTGGACCCCATTGCCCTGTTCAGAAGGTTTAGTTAGTAAATTGTTGTACTTTAATGAAATGGACGAGTTTAAGTGGAGTTTCTCCATTACTTCTGGTACTTCAAAATCAACGTGTGCTTCAACCTCCATTATCCTTTTAAGTTTTTTACTTAACTTATCTTGAAGATTTCGAACCTCTCTATGCTTTGTATCTTCGTTAAAAATTAGCTTCAAGGAGTTTAAAGCATTTTTAAAATTTTCTATTTCTTCAGCGGAACTAAGATGCTGTTCAAACAAAGCAGACGCTATTAGATTGGCAGCTGACCTATTTTTATTTGCATCAGCCTCCTCGTTTATTAATTTAACTGCTGGAACATAAATCACTCTTGGCATTATGGATCTTATTTTTGAAGCAAATCCGTTCGGATTAGGAAACCATTTTGGCTCGCCTTCCGTAATAAGCGTATTATCATTTAAATAAACAAATTCTACAAATTCTTCTTTTTTATTTTTGGGAATAGTACCATTGTTTAATTTTTTATCCTCACAAAATTTTGTATAAAGTTGTTTTAGACTAGGCGATACATTTTCAAATGCACTCCTATTCCATGTTTCTTCTTCATTTAACTCTGTAATGTGTCTGTTAGGAATAAACACTTCAAAAGGAACATCTGTATCCCTTAAATCAGGACCACTCCATATTCTCCTAATAATTAATTCATCATTATAAATATACGGCTTTATGTAAGGATGATTTTTATCTAAATCGTTTAATCCATTAAAAGTAATTTTCACTTCCATAAATTCATCTTCATTTGTCGGTTCTTTTTTAAAAGGAAATAAATCAATTGAAGGAGTGCTTGGTAAATCTGTTTCTGGAAGAAATAACCTGAGAGCTTCCAAAATAGATGATTTTCCTATGTTGTTTTCACCTATTACAGTTACAAAATCTGAGGATCCATTTTCATCGACTTCCGGTACTTTAATAATGCATTCTTTTTTGATACCAATGTTTTTAAAATTTCTTATTACTATTTCCTTAATACGCATTGCATACCCCCCCACAATCTAATACCAAAAAAATTCTACATTTTATGCCAAAATCCTCCAAAAAAAAATTAAATTATAAATTGCTACAGACAAAATAAAAAATGCTTGACTTTAAGCGCCAAGCATCTCTTATTAAAATCCCATTTAATTGATAAGATCGCTAAAATTTAGGTCATTGTTATAGGAGTCTGGATTGAACGTAAATTTTAATATTAACTCCCCTTGAGACATTCGTTTTAATCTTCTTTCAATATCCAAATCCCATGTATTTTCTAATGTTCCCCTGTAATCTAAAGCTTGTTGCAACATCTCCCATTGATCTTCTCTTCCTAAATCGTTAAAGTAATCCCTTTTCAGTAACCACTTTATTTTTTGCAACTTATCTGTCGTTAATCGGTCAGGATGCTTTTTTGGTAATACTGCTCGCTGATATAACTTGTGTTTAAGCATTGAATGGATTGGCAACTTGCGAATTTTTTCTATGTTTATCAAACTTCCTTCATTTTTACGGGCTTTTTTGATTATGTCAAAAGGAATATCCGGATGGACAAAATAATTTTCAATCTCAGCTTGAGTAACTCCCAGCTTTCGGGCTATCGTGGTAACCTTTACTCCGCTATTAACCATTTGATCAATCAACATATGTTTGTCTAACCACTTTGTTGTTTGATGATGGAACATCCTCCTTAGCAACTTAATTCGTTGTTCTGTTTCATTCGAATATCGCTGAATAACGCAAAATATTCTTGTGTACCTTTTATGCTTTTCATTCATTTTTTTATATGCTAAGTATTCTGGAAACCCCGCTGTAAATTAGCACATTATTTCAGAATCCCTTTTTCAAATTATTTCGGACGGATTCGGAAATAATGTGCAAAATCTTTGCGAATTATTCCAGGTTTTGCAGATTATTTCCGAACATTTGCACATTATTTCGGATGATTAACTAGAATGAGGATGGATCGGGATGAAACATAACAGGGGCCGATCAGCCCCTGCTGTGTCAGTACCCCATTTCTTCGGCTGCCATACGCACAATGTCTTCGTCAATCATATGTTTTTTTAATTGAGCGCCGTATAACAGGCAAGTGGTGGCGAGGTTGTTGATGATCCGCGGCCACCCCTGCGACTGCAGGGCGATCGCTTCTAAGGCAGCTGGGGTAAAAATCGGGTGTTTCGCCCCCGCCTGTTTCAGGCGGTGTTCGATATATCCTACCACTTCTTCCTTATCAAGAGGCCCCATCTGGTATCGCATGATGATTCGTTGGTGAAGCGGACGGTGTTGATTCAACCGTAGTTTTGCCTGTAAATGGGGCAGCCCCGCCAAAATCAAGACAAACGGATTTGTTGAGTCCATGTGAAAGTTGAACAGGATCGCGATATCCTGCAGAAAGGCATCCTTCGCTAAATGCATTTCATCGAGGATGAACACTGACGTTACCCGTTGTTCATGATACAAGCGCTCGATCCCTTGTTGGATTTGATAAAACAAGTCGACCTTGCGGTATTTCGGCTCTTCCCCGAGCCCGAAGGCAAGGCCGCGATAAAAGTCCATCACGCTTCCCGTTGACAATGGAAAATAAACGACGTGATACAGTGACGGATTCAGGGATTCCTTAAACGCCCGAAGGGCGAATGTCTTGCCGGCCCCTGGTTCACCGATCAATAGCCCGATCCCTCTTGTTCGTTTCACGTAGTCCAAAGCGGCGAGGGCCTCTTGATACGAGGCCCCTTGATAAGCCTCTGGTGGATTCGTCTCCTTCGAAAACGGCTCTCGGGAAAGGGAATAAAACGTTTTATACATCGTTTTCGCCTCCCTCTACCGGAACCGCCGCAAACGGTGACCGATGGCGTTTCACATAGGCATTGTCCTCGAAGCGAACAAGGACCGCTTCGGCGACCCGTTGACCGTCTTCGTACACATACACGCCTTGTTCATCATAACGGAGTTCGATCGATTGTCCGATGAACCGGGGCGGAACTTCATACAGCTGCTTGTTCAACGTGACCGTACCATCGGCCTTCACTTTACGGTATTCGCGTTTCAAAAAGATCGAGTCGAGCCAATCCGAATCGTCGACGAACGACACCAAATGGACTTGCGATTGAAACACTTCATGTGGCGTCTTCCCGTTCAACGAGGCATGCGGTTTTCGATGGTAATCTTCCTCCAACCACTTCCAAAATCGCTCGTTTAGCTCTTCGAGCGACTTCGGTGAATTCATTTCGAGCAACGGGTAAAACCGCGTCTGTACGGTGCGGAAAAATCGTTCGATTTTCCCTTTGCTTTGCGGATCGTACGGCTGGGTATGGATCAAGGTGATCCCTAACTCCGCGCAGGCGTACTGCAAGGGTTCCGCCCGATAAATCTTGCCGTTATCCGAGTAAATTCGCTTCGGCTTTCCGTATCGAAGCAGCGCTTCCTTGGTTACGATCCGCAACCCGTCAAATTTCTCGGAAGAGAAAAACTGAGCGTACGGCACGACCCGCGAGCAGTCATCGATATAGGCAATCAAAAACGTTTTTTGCGTTTTGCCATTCACGCGAATCAACGGGCCATGGGACAAATCACCTTGCCAGAGCTCATTGACCTGATCGTACGCGAATCGTTTTCGTTCAGGAATCGGTAAAATTTCTTTCCCGTGTGAGTAAAATATTTGTGGGTGACATTCCGAAATGATCCCCGACGAGGGTTGCGAACTTTTGTTCGCGACGCTCGTCGGGGCCACCAAGCGAAGCGCGGTAGAAAAAGCAAATGTCGTGAAAAAAGGACTCTCTCCCTGCTATGATGGTGATTGGCAAACCAACCGAAAACAGGAGGGAGAGAGTCCATGAAACATCTTACCACAGAATGGCCCCTATTAAAAGAGTTGGAGGAACAATTAGTCAGAACTCTTCAAAAGGTGTTCGCTGTCTTGTTGGCGGCCCTTTTGGAGGAGATTGATCAACAACTGGCGGAAGCGCGGGACAAGCGCCGGTATCAGCTGAAAGACAAACGGCCGACTACGATCCAAACGCTGTTTGGAGAAGTGACGTTTCGACGGAACTACTACTATGACCGGCAAACGGGGAACTATACCTTCTTGCTGGATGCCGAATTAGGCTTTGATGGGGCCCGATCGATCAGTCCTTGCCTCGAGGAAACGGCGGTCGAGTTGGCCGTAGAGTGCTCTTCCTACCGCAAAGCGGCCCGTACGTTGGAGTCGATCGTGGGGTATGCGGTCATGAGCCACGAGGCGATTCGCCAACTGGTGCTGGAGGCCCCTGTCTCGCTGCACCGCCCTGTTTCCCAACGGCACGGCCGGGTGCTGTTTGTGGAGGCGGATGGACTGTTTATTTCCCGCCAGGGGAAAGGGAAACGGGCGAAAGAAGAGAAAATCCTGGCGGTTCACGAGGGATGGAAACGAAACGGTTCGCAGCTTGAGCTCGTGAACCGGCGCCACTACCTCCATGAAGGGGAGGGAGACGTGTGGGAACGGTTCGAAGAGTGGCTGATGAACGAATATGCCTATGATCCGTGCCGGGACCTGTTGATCATCAACGGCGACGCGGCGTCGTGGATCACGGCCTGCCGGGAGTATTTTGGGAAGCGGGCGTGCTTTCAGCTGGATCGATTTCATGTGGCGCGGGAGCTGCGTCAGTGTCTGTCCGGCCACCCGCGTTGGCGGGAGGTGCGGAAGAAGCTGGCGAAACAAGACGAGGAGGGGCTTCTGGTGGAGCTGAACAGCGCGGTCGGCACGTTGGAGGACGAAGCGAAAGAGAAGCAGATGGCTGCCATGATCCGCCGGATCGAGTCGATGCCGGGATGCATCCGGGACTATCGGGAGTGGCTGTCGGAGCAAGGGGTGGAGACGACCGGCATGCGTCCGATGGGTCACGCCGAGAGCGTGATGAGCCGGTTTGCGCATCGGGTGAAATCCCGCCGCAGCTGGAAAGACCAAGGGCTTCGGGCGTTTCTGAGGGCGATGGCAGCCCGAATCGACGGGATTTGGCGGAGAAATGGGCAGTTGGTGGAGGAAGAAGAGACCCGAACGGCAGCCTCGGCCTCGACGAAGTCCAAGCGGGTTGAACAGGCCAAACGGAAGGCAGGACGGTTATGGGCAGATGTGGTGCGTCAGAATCTACCGTGTCTGCAGCGGTCATCCGGGACGCCGATCCATCAAGCGTTGTCGGCGCTCCGGGATGGTGGTTGGGTGTAAAAAAATGGAATATCGTATCATCGCCTCAAGATGAGGGACGAGAGTCCGAAAGCGCTTACGATATTAATTCCTGAAAATGGTTCGCTAACTAGTGATTGACAACGCCCGTAGTGAACCGAAAAAATGTTCTCCACAAAGTCTTGACTGACTCTTCTTTCCCCACGAGGTTGTATTTTTTTAAAAGTCGGTATATAGTGAAATAAGAGATGGATTGGATTTCCCCCTGCTCGATAAGGTGTTGGTAAAACACCGTCACGGGCATGTGGGGGTGTTTTTTTCTCAGGGCTAAAATGTGATCCTCTTCTTCAGGTGACAGCCTCCGGGAATGGCCACGGTCCGACCGTCGTTTCGGCTTCAGCGCCTCAAAGCCCCCTTTTTTGTACTGCGTGCACCAGTCGAGGATCGTTTTGGCGGCGATGCGTTTCTCTCCATGGTGGGGAACTTGATGGATCCGTTCCGCTACTTCCTTCAAGTACGTTTTTGGATCGACTTGTCCATTCACCAATGGAGCGATCAATCCATACCGAAATAAAGCGATCTCCTGTCTCATCGACTCATTCATTTCGATCTCCTCCTTCGTTCATCCCATTCTAGGACCTTATCGGTCCATCCTGTCTCTATCCTATCGGATCATTCCCCCGACCGTCGAGAGGAAAGGTTTGTGGAATCTATAAATGATTCCATATAAGGGGATATAAGTAAAATCAGGAACTGAATGTACGTGCAAAAAGATGCGTCGATCGGTGCTCCCATATCTCTTGGATGACGAAAAAGAGGCCGATCTCCTCCATCGTCTGGATCCACCATAGGGCTCGTTCTCTCGCTTGGGCGATGGCAGGACCAATTTTTCTCCAGCGCTCCGCAAAAAACCAATGAAGGTGGTTCAAATTTCGGAATAAACGTCGGACATAAAATAAAACCCCTTCATCCGTAGGAAGGAGTGGAGCCTCCTCCATCCCCCGTTTCGGAGTCAGGCCCAACCGTTCTTTCACCACTCTCCATATGGTGGGCAACGTATACTGAAAATAAGGGAGAAGAAATGAAGGCAACACGGCCACCGTCCTCCTGCACTCCGGGCAGCGATACCGAGCGATCCAAATGCGATAAGACTGATGCGACGTCACGGCATTTCGTTCGTAGTACCCATGGCGATAAAGAGGGCGTTTTGCCTGGCAATGAGGGCACCGCTTAAGAAGGGGAAAGTCGTTTTGTTTTCCCCGCTGGGCATATGTCTGGACATCGACCTGAAAGTCATGAAACCGAATCACGTCCTCGTCCCCCCTCTGGAAATCACCCATGTCCCATTCCGAAATAATTCACAAAAAATTTAGCACATTCTTTCGGAAAGGGGGAGAGGGATATTCCGAAGGAATGTGCAAAAAAGAGTCTTTTTTGTGCGGAAATAAAGTGATAATTTACACCCGCGACTAACCAATATTTATCTTCGGTTCTATCCTTTTCAACAATAACATGGCTGCTTAACTGATCCCCGCTCTCTAATATTTTGACCATTTTCTCCACTGCCCTTTTTGAAACATTTTCAACGTATATGGGGACAATTTTATCTAATTCAATGGATTCCATCCAAATCCCATCAAGCTTCATTCGTACCCCTCCCCATCATATTTTGTAAAACTATATGAGAAGGGAAATTTGTCTAATAACAATAAACCAGCATTAGGAATCCAGTATCCTAATGCTGGTTTATAAAAAGAGATCGTGTCATATATGCTTGTTTCGGATGGTTTATTTGCTCTGGATATAGCGGTTCTAATTTCCCTTCCTTAAGCAATCGTGAAATGTACTTTTTGCGAAGAGGATCCATCTGCCTATTCAGTAATTGACTTAATTCTTTGAGCGTTAACGGCTTAATTGCACAAAGATTTAAAATGATCTCATCCATTTCGGAAGGATTTAATCTCTTTTTCTTCCTTGCTAATTCAGAAATATCCAATAGCACTTTTTCATGATCTTTTGTTTGTTCGTTTTCGTTAGGTCCGGAGTTAGCAGCGTTAGGTCCGGAGTTATTAACATTAGGTCCGGAGCTTATCCGATTATATCTGGAGTTCCCTATAGACTTTTGATGAAACATTTCCGTTAGCGTATATTTTGTACCTCTTCCTTGTCCATTTGGTTCTAAATATCCTTTTTCCACAAGTCCGGATAATAATTTGCTTATTTCATCACTCTTTTTATCTGTCAGGCTTTGCAATCTCGTATTAGTCACATAATTTTCTTGATGTGCCGTCACTAAAATTAATACTTCATCATTGGTTAAAAACTTATAATGTTTCCCAAGAACTGCTTTTAGAAAATCGACGCTTTCCTGCGGTAATAATGAAGTTGTTCGCAACGTAAGAATCGTGCGATCCGGCTGAAATTCTTCAATTAATTCTGGGGCAGTCCAATGTTGTTCTTTCCACGCCAAATGAATATTCTCAATCCCCGACCCTGCCCGTTCACCAAGTCCGATTAACATAAACATTTTAAAAATCGTGGGATTTCTCGGATCACTTATTCCACCTTTCAGTGCTTGTTGCAAAGGAATCCGAAGAACACCCGGATTGGAAAATCGAAATAACATCTTTTCCTTTTCGATAACAATTCCGCGTTGCCCGTAGTAATCGGCATGAGCCAACGTATTGACTAAAGCCTCACGAAGAGCAGCGTGCACCCTTGTATCATCCTTGCGAAAAAGCCCCTCCATTTGAAATGGAATGTTTAAATCATCCGTTAGTCTGCGGATCACTTTAAAATAAAAATCATACAAATTCCCCGACCAAGTGCCGTCGGAAGAAATAATCCGATCTGTCCATCTCTCCCCCGGCACATCCGAACTCTTTTCCCGATATTCTAAGAAATACTGCGGTAAATACTCTGTAATGCTGCGCTCTTCCCCAAACATGAGCAACCCGGCTAATGTTAGCCCTTCCTCGTTGGTTTCGCGTAGCCTTCCCAAAGCTCCAATTTTATATAAAAATTCCTTCAGTTCTAAACCATTCCAAGGATGATCTGGTTTCAAAGAAGAAAAGCGATTTCGATAACTTCTCACCGATTCCATATTCAAATCATTTAAACCGTAATTGGGAAGAACTTTGCTGTCTTGAGGAATTGGAGATTGGTCCGCTATCATTCGCTGTACTTCTTCTTTTGTACATTTATAGTCTCCTTCATAATTGCGGCGATATGTACCTGTAAAAGGATTATGACCAATATAAATTGGCTTGTCCTCACGTGAAGCTCTTGGAACATAAATTTTCACGATTTCTTTTCCGTCAACTTCAACAATTTCTACATTTCGATCCACTAAGATATTTTTACTAATCCTTTGTGGATTATTAATTCCATCCCAAAAGTCTTTGACTAACTTTTTTGCATCAACATCGACTGGGAAAAACTCTTGTCCTTTTTGCTCGACCCCAAGCAAAATAATACCGCCATTTGTATTCGCAAAAGCAGAATACGTTTCCCAAACATCTTTCGGTAACCCGCCTTTGGCTGCTTTACATTCCAATTCAGCATTTTCTCCATCGTCTATAATACGCAACAAATCCTTCGCGTCCATTCCGCCATATATCCCCTTTAAATTTCTAATATTTACTACAAATTATTTGACAACGAAAAGAAACAATCCTTTTAACATTTAACAAATTATACAATTTTCCATTTGTCAAAGAAATTTATGATTCACTAAGACAAAAATGTATTACAAACGTTATTTTAGCATGATCACTAAACATTATCGAACCATACAGCAAACCATTAATCAAATGAGCCATAATTAAAAATTGCAACATCAAACAAATAAAAAAATCACTTCCGTATACAAGTGATTCCTCATTTACATATTTAAAGCTCCTTTGCAAAACGAAGCTCATCCTTCGTTCATGATTTTCGTCTCCAGCTGCGGCCAAAAATAAAGCATTTCCTCGCGCATCATCGTTAAAATGTCGCGTTGCCAATCCTCCAGTTCGCGGCTGTATTCTTCAATGAACAATAGCACATCTTTTTCCGGTTGCGGCGGAAACTTGCGCCGTTTTTTTCGCGGCGGCGTTTTCAGTTTGTCTCGCTCGTCAAGCGACCATAAATCGTCGTACGGCGTCGATGTTTTCGGAGGCTCCTCCTCTTCGTACACTTCCGTATCTTCCCACGTCCATGACAGCTTTGGCCGCAGGAGCGAGGGATCGATATGCTCCTGAATGGCCAAGACGGCATCCAAAAATTTTTCCACTTCCAATCTTCCGTATTGATGTTCATAATGCTTGATCCGCTCCGCTGTCGCCGCCATGCTTTCCACCATATCGCGCTTCGTGTTGCTGAAGCGGACGTTGTTTTTGAAAAAGTCGCTGTGGGCCAACACATGGGCGACGATCAGCTTATTTTGGATGAGCGTATTCGTATCGAGCAAAAACGCGTAGCAAGGGTCCGAATTGATGACGAGCTCGTAAATTTTGCTTAACCCTAAATCATAATGAAGCTTCATTTTGTAAAACTGTTTCCCAAAGCTCCAGTGGGAAAATCGCGTCGGCATCCCATAGGCACCAAACGTATAAAGAATGTCCGCCGGGCAAATCTCATAGCGCATCGGGTAAAAATCAAGCCCAAATCCTTCTGCGATTTCCGTAATTTCCGCAATCGCCCGTTCCAACTCTTTCAGCTCGTCCTGCCGCATCCATCTCCCCCCTTTTTCCTCTTATCACAATGTATGAGGAAAAAGGGATTTTGATACGTTCGCAATCGTCAAGATGTCAACGAACCCCTTTCTATCACCCTTTTTTATCTAACTCTTTATGGCAATATGCCTGCAAGAAAGGGACATACTTTATGACAGTGTGATCTAAGCGAAACAGAAACTGAGCAAAAAGTTCAAATCTTTTCGATTTGGATAATAAAATTACAAATATCCCCATCACACCAGAAAGAACCATACTTCCTGCCACATCAGCCGGATAATGAACACCGACAAAAACTCTAGAAATCCCCACCACTATAGCCCAAACGAATGCCGGATACCCCCACCGATCCCTTCTAAACAACAACATCCATGCGATGGAAAATGCTAAAACGGCATGATCACTAACGAAAGAAGAATCAGAAGAATGAGGTAGTAACTGATGAACGTGATGAACAACAAACGGGCGTGGATGATAATACACAAGGTGAATGACGACATTCACAGACAATGCAAGCAAAGCTGTCAGAGCAGTATATAAAGCCGTATATGGTCTTTCCACCCCTTTCTCCCCTTTTCGGTAGAACCAAAGGAACAGGACGACGGAAACAGAAATATATGGCACACTGTTACTAGCAACTACCATGATAGTATCAAGGAAAGAAAAATGTCCTGCCCATCTGTTGATCAATTGAAATATTTCATCATTCATTTTGTTTTCCTCCCTTTACAGTTGTCGACTTGTAGTTAGCCTCTTGGGCCAAAACAACATTTTCAGCATACCAACTAACACTAAAAAAACTTTAAACAAGATATTAAGAATTGATGAAGAAAGAGCAATGGCACGGTATTAATGGTAATATGGCTTTGCGAGGTACACAGTACTTCTAAAAACGACCAGTTTTCCAAATTAGGGAAATGAGCATGACTAACGTCGGGAGGGAGTTAGATGGCCTACTGGATTTCACTATTTGAACAGCATAGTTACCTTATTTTGTTTCTCGTCATTGTTTCTGAGCTTCTCGCTCTGCCTATTTCCGGAGAATTTTTCATGGGATACGCCGGATACTTAGTATTCCAGGGGAAAATGAACTATTTCCTGTCGATTTTAACCATTATCACTGCAGGAGGAGTCGGTGCTACCGCAACGTACTGGATTGGAAGATCAGGTGGCTATAAACTGATTGAAAAATACGGACGGTATATCCATTTAAGCCATAAGACATACGCAAAAGTATCCTCTTGGATAGAGCGATCGGGAAGCCAGTTATTGGTGTTTGCCTATTTTATTCCGGGCATTCGTCATTTCACAGGATACGTATCTGGGATTTCCAACATGCCATATAGAACATTTATCATCCCAGCCTGTACTGGAATCAGCCTATGGGGAATTTGTTTTGTGACACTCGGAAAGTCGTTGGGGACACGATGGGACGAATTCCACAAGGTAGCAGGCAAGTATTTAATTATGGCTGTTCTAGTGCTTATCTCATTTTTAGGCACACTGCTAATTTACAGAATGTATAAAACTCAGATGAAAAACGGTTTATTAAAACTGATCCAATATCTTATCACCCGTTTCCGGACAGTCAAGGCAGTTCAGGTGTTTCTCATCAGCCTCGCTATTGCATTGCTAAGCCTAGTGGTGTGGATGATGGGGTTGGCGCAAGATTATTTGTATAACGAATTCACCCAATTTAACCAAATCATTTCCTATATTATCCATACCAACTTTCAAGGACAATCGAAAGAAATCCTAAGACGAATACTCGTTTTACAATCCATCGCTATGTATTCCATTCTTATCATGGCAGTTGCTGTAATCGTATGGCGAAAAAACCAAAATAGGTGGCTCGAGCTTCTGTTATTAACTGTCGTTTTGTCAGGAACACACTTGTATCACCGGTTGATTGCATATGTGTTCTCATATATCCATTCAGTCTGGAATCCAAAATTGCATATCTCCCCTAATTTTCCTGATGAGAAAGCAATGGTTACCATAGCCGTCTACGGTGTATCTATATTTTTGCTATTGCGTCATACAACAAGCGTATACATGCACATTGCTTGTCCCTTTTTCATCGTAGCAGTTATGTTGTTCCTTTCTATTGCCGATGTTGCGCTTACAACCTCTCTGCCAAGCGATATTGTGGGTGGTTATGTTTACGGGGCAGTTTGGATTTTTTCGAACTTCTTTTTGTTTGAGATGATTCGGATCCTCGTAAATAAACTAGGAGAAAAACGAATTTACAGACACTGGGTAAAGTAGGTGATATAATTGATCTGTCGAGATCTGTCTTGACAGACCATTTTGCATGACAGGAATATCGCCGCCATGCAATGCAATACTAGGAATTCTCTAAAATAGAGGCAGGGAGTAGGAATGCAAAAACATATTTTAATTATTGAAGATGAAGCACAAATAGCCAAAGTATTAAAAATTGAACTTGAATACGAAGGATATACAGCAACGATTAGGCATGACGGGAAATCAGGGTTGAAAACAGCTTTAACAGAAAAATTCGATTTAATCTTGTTGGATATCATGCTGCCTGAACTAAGTGGGATAGAAGTATTGAGAAGATTGCGCAAAGCAGGAAATTATACTCCCGTCATCCTTTTAACCGCCCGGAATACCACATTGGATAAAGTAATGGGATTAGACCAGGGGGCCAATGATTATGTGACGAAGCCTTTTGAAATGGAAGAATTATTAGCGCGAGTTCGGTCTTGTATACGTTATAAATCCTTAATCGAAGAATCAAACGAAGAAAAATCGCTCTTAATCGTGAAAGATTTGGTTGTTAATACTGATACAAGGGAAGTTACAAGGAATGGAAAATCTATAGCCTTAACCCCAAAAGAGTATGATTTGTTGCTGTATTTACTGATCAATAAAAATAAAGTGATGACACGCGAAAATATTCTGACCAATGTATGGGGCTACGAATATGAAGGAGAAACAAACATGATTGATGTGCACATTGCCCACCTTAGAAAAAAGCTTGACGAAGGTTTTGGCTCTCCCCTAATCCATACGGTTTGGGGGGTCGGATACGTTATAAGGGAGAAATAGTAAATGAAGACTACCACGAAAATCAATTTATTGACGACCGCTTGGCTGATTTGTATTTTGTTCGTTACCAACGTGTTCGTCTTTTTTTCTTTTATGAAAATAACCGTTGATATGGAAAAGGAGGCAGCCTTTCGAAAAGCGCACGAGATCATCGAGGCAAACCGAGCCCCTAATTCTATATCGTTGCCTCGTGATCTTTTAGAGTCTTACCTAACGGACCATTCTTTTATCAGGGTTGTCAACCCTCACGCTAAGGTTATCATAGAGGTAACAAATGACCGTTATTTATCCAAGATAAAAGCAAAATTTGTAACAAAGAACGAGTCGCAACTCCGTAAAATGAGGGAGGAGCAAGTTCTGCTTGTCCGTATCCCCATTTCGTCGCCTCGCCATGTCATAGGCACCCTTGAAATTGGAGAGCGACTCATGGGACTTGAAATGCGAAAAGATATTCTACTGTCCATTTTAACGGTTTGTTCGGTGATCGCTGTCTTCTTATCGTTGCTCGGGGGAAAATGGTTATCAAACGTAATTATGCACCCCATTTCCAGCATGATCACCTCAATGAAAGAAATCGAACAGAGTGGTGTTCTCAAACCTATACTCATTCAAAACAACATGCCTGATGAACTCCAAAAAATGGCCATGACATTTAACCGTATGATCGAACGGCTGCAAGAAAATCTTGAAAAGCAAAAACGGTTCGTTTCGGATGCCTCACATGAATTAAAAACGCCTCTTACGGTCATCAAAAGTTACGCTGATTTATTAAAGCGGCGAGGGGTCCAAAATGAAGCAATGGTCCAAGAAGCTATTGAAACCATTTATTTGGAGGCAACAAGGATGCAAAAGATGGCCGAAGCTTTGCTTGACCTAGCGGCGTCGGAAAAGGAATCTATACTGGAAGTGGAACCGGTCAATCTTATTTCGGCTCTCAGCCATATTTTGCGCCAACTCCAAACTGTATATGCCAGACCTATACGACTTCATTACTCCCAAAATCCGATCATGGCTGAAGTGGATGAATTAAAAATGAAGCAGGTAATGATTATACTGCTTGATAACGCGATCAAGTACAGCCAAGATCCGATCGATGTATTTCTAGAACAGAGGGAAAAATACGTTATAATACGAATAAAAGATTACGGCATCGGGATCCCAAAGGAAGACATCAAACATGTTTTTGAGCGTTTTTATCGGGTAGACAAGTCGAGAAGCAGGGAAACAGGCGGAACAGGGCTTGGGTTATCCATCGCTCAAAATATCGTCCGGCAACACCGGGGGGAAATTCACATCGACAGCGAGTTAGGAAAAGGGACGGAGGTAAAACTTCTCATCCCTATTTCTCCTCGCTGCAGCGAAAACAACCGAGTGTAAATATAGGCGGATGTTTTTCTGTTGGGGGACGGCCGTTTACCTTTTTTGTCCTATGATTTATAATGATGGTACAAAACATCACGGCAAAGCGTGGTGGTCATTTGCAGCACTATTTGCATTATCTTATCGAACACTTCGGCTACATCGGCATTATGGTTGCGCTGATGCTCGGCATTGTTGGGCTGCCGATCCCCGACGAGCTGCTGTTGACATATGCCGGTTACCGCGTTTCAACGGGGGCGTTTTCGTATCCGCTCGCTTTTCTTTCCTGCTGGCTTGGAGCCATCATTGGCATCTCGCTCAGCTATATGCTCGGGATTACGCTCGGGCTGCCGTTTTTGCATAAATTCGGTCCCAAGCTCCATCTTACAGAAAAACGGCTCGAGCAAACGAAAGCGCTTTTTTCGAAGCTCGGCCCAGCGGTATTGTTCATTTGCTATTTCATCCCCGGCGTTCGGCATCTCGCCGCCTTTTGGGCCGGCATGAACGCCTACCGTTGGAGAAAGTTTGCCTTGTTCGCCTACAGCGGGGCGATGGTGTGGGTCGCTGTCTTTTTGACGATCGGCGCCTATTTTGAAAGCCGCTGGATGGCCGTCAAGCAGTACATCCATGCCTACCGTCCATTCTTATTTCCAGTCTTTTTGGTCGCTCTTGGTTTCGCCATCTTCTATTGGTACATCCAGCAAAAGCGAAAAACACCGGGGTAATCTCCGGTGTTTTTCATTCTCTATGCGCGCTATACGTTCTCGCGCGGGCCGCGATGGTACGTTTCTGTCAGCAATCCCATAAACAGGCCGAATCCGAACATAAACATCGAGGCCCCGATAATGCCGAGACTGATGATCGTCAAGAAATAGTCTTTGTTGTAAGCGCTTGCGATAAAACTAAGCAAAAACAGTACGACTCCGACAATCAATCCCACTGACGCCATCCATTTGCACATGTTGATCATTTCTTGCCCTTCGTGCCGTTTGTTCATTCTCATCATCCCCTTATTTTGAGGATACTACCCTTGTCACAAAATTGCAACATTTATTTTTCCTTTTTCGTTTTCATTTCGGTTATAATTTATATTTTGCCTTCTGTCGCAACATTTACAGGGCAACAAAACGCCCCACCGTCATACACTAACAATGACTCCTTCTTGATAAAGGAGGCATGCCGCTTGAACACCGTCGACTATGATAAGGCGCTCTATTACACGCATCGCTCCGAATGGGACAATTTGCTCATTTTAATGGTGCGTACGCCTGATGATATTCTGTCAAAAAAAATTGAAAAGTTTCTCCACGCTTATAATTTTGAACATGACTACTCCGTCATCCAGGAGCGGTTGCACGCCTTGCTTCGCTATATTGACCATGCGCTTGAAGTGAGCGAACAAAAAATGGGAGTCGAGCAGTACGCACAGTTTTACTCGTAAAACGAACGGGGAATTGGCCGATGCCAATTCCCCGCAGATTGTGCTGATCATTGCGCATAAGAAGGAGAAACGGTGCTGAGCACATCCTTTACGCGCTGCATGACGGCTTCTGTTAAGCGGGCTAGTCTTTCTTCGCTGTCCTCCAGCGACGTCCCTTTGACGCCGAAGTACGCCTTCATTTTCGGCTCCGTCCCTGATGGACGCAGACAAAACCACGAGCCATCCTCCAAGATATACTTGAGCACATTGGATGTCGGCAAATCAATGGCCGTTTTTTCGCCGGTCAACGTGTTCGTCCGCTCTTTCGTTTTGTAATCCTCAATCACCGTCACCTTTTTCCCCGCGGCCTCCACCGGCGGCTGTTGGCGGAACGACGCTAAAATCGCGGCAATCGCCTCTGCTCCTTCTTTGCCTTTCAGCGTGAGCGATCGTTGCCCCTCGCGATAATAGCCGTACTGGTCAAACAATTGCAAGAGCGCCTCATACAACGATAGCCCTTGCTTTTTATAAAACGCGCACACTTCCGCCGCGAGGACAGCCGCCTGCACGGCATCTTTGTCGCGGACAAAATCGCCGATCAGATACCCATAGCTTTCCTCATATCCGAACTGGAACGCATATTGCCCTGTTTGTTCGTATTCCTTCATTTTTTCGCCGATGAATTTGAAACCGGTCAACGTATCGACCGTCTCAAGACCAAACGATTGGGCGATCGCCCGACCAAATTCAGACGTCACGATCGTTTTTAAGACAACACCATTTTCCGGCAGAGTGCCTTGAGCTTTTCGTTGCGACAGCAAATAGTGGAGCAACAAGCCGCCGGTTTGATTGCCGGTCAGCACGACATAGTTTCCCTTGTCATTTGTAACCGCCACGCCCATCCGGTCGGCATCCGGGTCGGTGGCGATCAACAGATCGGCGTTCACTTGCTTGCCCAACTCCATCGCCATAGCGAAAGCCGCGTGTTCTTCCGGATTGGGCGAGGCGACCGTCGAGAAATTCGGATCCGGCAGCTCCTGCTCTTTGACGACAAAGACGTTTTGGTAGCCGAGCTCAGCGAGCGCGCGGCGCACCGGTTTGTTTGACGTGCCGTGAAGCGGCGTAAACACGATATTGATCGCCGCTTCCCGAGCGAGCTCCGGATGGATGGAAATCGTTTTGACCGCATGGATATAAGCATCATCGACTTCGCTTCCGATGATGCGAATAAGGCCTTTTTCTCTTAACGTTTCCTCATCTTCCACATGAATGGCGAGCTCATTTTCGACTTCATTGACATAGCGGATCACTTGGTCGGCGACAGCAGGCGGCAGCTGTCCCCCGTCCTCTCCATACACTTTATAGCCGTTATATTCGGGCGGATTATGGCTAGCGGTGATGACAATGCCGGCAAACGCCCGCAAATAGCGAACAGCAAACGACAGTTCCGGCGTTGGACGCAATTCATCAAACACGTATGTTTGAATGCCGTTCGTAGCCAACGTTTTCGCCGCCTCCATCGCAAATTCCGGCGACTTATGCCGGGAGTCATAGGCAATGACGACCCCGCGTTGCTTCGCCTCATCCCCAAACGATTGTATGTATCGCGCCAATCCTTCCGACGCTTTTCGCACCGTATACATGTTCATTCGGTTCGTCCCCGGGCCAATCTCGCCGCGCATGCCGCCGGTGCCGAATTCGAGATTTTTGTAAAAGCAATCCTCCAGCCATCGTTCATCATTGCGGCGTTGTTCCAACAACCGCTTCAATTCCGGATCGAGCTGCGGCTCACGCAGCCATTGTTCGTATTTTTGTCTCCACTCCATCGCTGTTCCCCCTTGATTTTCATTTTCCCTGTTTATGTATTCGCTCCCATCATACAATATACCTGCCAAAAGAAAAAGGATGCCCTGGAAAAAATGTGGGCATCCTTTTTCCCCCATTACCCTTGCGGCTGCGACGGCTCCGAAATGTTCGTCAACGCCTGTTCAGCCGCTTCGTTTGATGCGCTGTTCGTCGCAATATCGCCTAGCGCAACAATGCCTTGAAGCTGGTTGTTTTCCACGATCGGCAAACGGCGAACTTGATGTTGGGCCATGACATTCGCGGCTTCCTGTACGCTCATATTCGGCGTACCGGTGACGACTTGGTTCGTCATGACCTCCGCTACTTTGACGGTCGACGGGTCTTTTCCTTGGGACGAAACACGCAACGTAATATCGCGGTCCGTAATCATCCCTTTGACTTGCCCGTTTTCCACAACCGGAAGCGCCCCAATATTTTTTTGGCTCATGATTTGCGCTGCTTCTTGCACCGTTTGGTTCGGCGAAATCGTTGCGACGTTTTTCGTCATAATGTCCTGCACTTTGTTTCCGCTGTTGTTCGTCAATGTGATCCTCCCCTTTCACCGATTAGTATGGCTCGTTTGTCGAGCGATATAGATAGAAAATGTTGTTTTCTTTCCTGCCCTTTGCCGGTTATGAATGGACGTGCCGTTTTCCATCCCTTATAATGGAGCTAACGGAGGCAAGATCGGGAACATGATGGGAAGAAGGAGAGAACATGGAACGAGAAAAACGTGCGGAGAACTTGCTTTTGGCCGCATGGGCGACCGCGCTCATCGCCACGCTCGGAAGCCTTTATTTTTCTGAAGTGCTCGGCTTTATTCCTTGTGATCTTTGCTGGTTTCAACGCATTTTTATGTACCCGCAAGTCGTGATTTTAGGAATCGCCATTGTGCGCAAAGACGCTGCGGCAGCTCGCTATAGCTTCACACTGTCATTGATTGGCGGGGGTATTTCTCTGTATCATTATGGATTGCAAAAAATTCCGCTGCTTCAAGAATACGCCATCAGCTGCGGCCGCATTCCGTGCACAGGGCAATATATAAACTGGCTTGGATTTATCACCATTCCATTTTTGGCGTTCACTGCCTTTATGATCATTATGTTGTTAAGTTGGACCGTCATGCGCCAGCAAAGAAAGGAGAGCGAACGTTGAAAAAACTGCTCGCATTTGGCGGCATCATTGTCGTCCTGTTCGCTGCGATCGCGTTTATTACGATGTACGAACAAAAAGAAGCCGCAAGCAACAATCCTTACCATAAAAGTGAGCTCAACCCAGCCACCATCGCCCAACTTGACGACCCGAACTACCGCAACATTATTTTGCCCGCGGAGTTGAAACAGCAGCTGGCTGACGGCAAGACGCTCACCGTTTACTTTTACAGCCCGACATGCCCTCACTGCCAGCGGACAACGCCGATCGTCGTGCCGCTCGCAAAGGAGCTTGGCATCGATTTAAAGCTGTTCAACTTGCTTGAATTCGAAGACGGGTGGGATGCGTACCATATTGAAGCCACCCCGACGATCGTCCATTACGAAAACGGCAAAGAAATCAAACGCATCGAAGGGTATCATGACGAACAAACGTTCCGAAACTGGTTTTCCTCATTGCACAGTGACAAGTGAAGATGGGTGAATCCGACCTACACAAGTCAAACATGCCGATGCGGGCATCGAGAGAAAGCGAACCGAAACGGCATCCGCTTCCGATGCCAAAAGTGCGGATACACCCTCCACGCCGACTTGAATGGCGCGATCAACATCGCCAAAGCGATTTCGGGCTTCGCCGCCTAACCTAGCGCACCGGTCGCAGGTGCGCCGCCCATTGGGGTACATCCTAACCCGATGGGACGGGGTGATGACACACCCCCGAACTTGGGCGTTGTCCGAACCAGAAATGGATGAGGGTGTTAACGACCCAAGAATCCCACACCTTTAGGCGTGCGGATTGTCAAATCACCCATTGGCTCGCCGGAGGCGCATACACGCTGCACGGCCAAAGCCGCCTGCAAGTGAACTGCTTGGCATGAAAAGGAAAGGCAATGCCATGGCGGGCCAAAATCTTTTGATTGCGAACAAACAGCCATTCATACTGTTCCAAATCCCCATGCTCTCCGATATGTTCGATGACGGTAATGAGCGATTGCAACGCTGAAATGATTTGGAAAGCCTCTTTCATCGTTCCATTATATGCCACATGTTCGTGGTCCAGCGAAAGAATGCCCCATTCCTCAAATTGACGGATTTGTTCATCATCGAAGTAATACGGGAACACATCGGTATAAAAGTAGTTGAGCAAATACTGCATGTAATGCTCTTGTTCCGGAGTCGCTGCATACATCATTTTCAACGTCCATACCACCTTTTCTCGCCGCAATGCTTGCGTTTTCCATCACTAAGACGATACTATGAGTGTACCATATCTCGCGCAAGGATAGGGGTAGAAAGTGTTTCCACAGCTAACAAACAATTGGGAGTGTGACAACCTTTGTGGACAAGAAAAGGCGATTGGCTGGAATGCATCATCCCTAGCTGGTGGAGCGGTTTGACGATTGAACAGCTCCTGAAAGACGTATGGGCCGCCTCGAAAAAGCTCGCCCACCGTTGGCGGATGGAACACGGCGTCAAACTGAACGGCCAGGCTGTTCCCTGGAAGACGGTGCTCAACGAACGCGACCGGCTCCAGCTTTACGCATATGAGCCGGAGCCGTCGTTCATCGTTCCAGAATATCGGGAGCTTTCGATTTTATGGGAGGACGACCATCTGCTCGTCTTGAACAAAGAAGCCGGCATCGACATTCATCCGTCCGAACCGGGGCAAACCGGCACGCTCGCCAATGCGGTCGCGTTTTATTTGCAGTCGCAGGCAATTTTAACAAAAGTGCGCCACATTCACCGACTTGACCGCGACACGTCGGGAGCGATTTTATTTGCCAAACACCCGCTTGCCGGTGCGACGCTCGATCGGATGCTCGCCCACCGTGCCATCAAGCGGACGTACGTCGCCCTTGTTCACGGTCGTTTGTCCCCGAAATCAGGAACCATTTTCGCGCCAATCGGCCGCGACCGCCACCATCCAACGCGCCGGCGCGTCTCGAAGACGGGGGCAAAAGCGGTGACACACTATCGCGTCATCAAAACATTCCCGTCAACATCGCTTGTCGAGCTTTCTCTCGAGACTGGACGGACGCACCAAATCCGCGTCCATTTGGCCCATCTCGGCCATCCGCTCGTCGGCGATGTGCTTTATGGCGGCAAACCAGTGTTTCATCGCCATGCGCTTCATGCCGCTAAGCTAACGTTCCGCCACCCGTTTACAAACGAAGAGGTCATTTGTCTCGCGCCAACAAGCGATTTTCCCACCGACCTTTCGCGCATTTACCATTGATCTACCCTGCTGTCCTTCAATGGAGGAGGGGATTTCTCGGCCGAAACGAGAAAAGGCAGACGCCCCCGTCTGCCTTACAAACGCAACTCCTCCTCTTCGGCGCCTGCCGCCTCCTCCTCTTTGCTCGGCTCTTTTTTTGCCACTTCCAGCGATTTCACATGATGGCCATCCATTTCCTTCACCGTAAACAAGTAGCCATCGATTTCTACACTCTCGCCTGGTTTGATATCATAATGCTTCGTTAAAATCCAGCCGCCGATCGTATCGACGTCATCATCGTCAATGTCCAGCCCAAGCAAATCATTCACTTCGCTGATCAACACTTTGCCATCCAAGATCAATCGATCGTCTATTTTTTGAATCAGCGGCGTTTCATCAATATCAAACTCATCTTGGATTTCGCCAACGATTTCTTCCAAAATGTCCTCGACTGTAACCAGTCCAGACGTGCCGCCGTATTCATCGACCAAAATCGCCATATGGATGCGTTCTTTTTGCATTTTGACCAACAAATCGTGAATGGCGATCGATTCAATCACTTGAATGATCGGGCGGATATAGTCTTTCATCTGCTTTTCGTTGGACGGATTGGCAATAAAGTCCGTAAACACCTCTTTCACGTTGATGAGTCCAAGCACATGGTCTTTATCGCCGTCAATGACCGGATAGCGCGTATACTTTTCTTCGCGAATGATGTCCAAGTTTTCCTTGACGCTTTTGTTAATATCGAGCGCCACAATTTCTTTGCGCGGCACCATAATTTCTTTCGCTATGCGGTCGTCAAAACGAAAAATGTTATTGACATAGCGGTACTCTGACTGATTGATCTCCCCGCTTTTGTAGCTTTCTGATAAAATGAGGCGCAACTCCTCCTCAGAGTGGGCGATTTCATGCTCCGCCACCGGCCTGAGGCCAAACAGGCGCGTCACGAGCCGCGCAGAGTTGTTGAGCGTCCAAATGAACGGATACATGATTTTGTAAAACCAGATGAGCGGCTGAGCCGTAAACAGCGTAATCGCTTCCGCCTTATGAATGGCAAACGTCTTCGGCGCTAATTCACCGACGACGACATGCAAAAAGGTGATGAGCGAAAACGAAATGATAAACGCTAAAAAGTGGGAGACGGATTCCGATAAATGGAGGCGTTCAAACAGCGGCAGCAACATCCGCGCCACCGTCGGCTCCCCAAGCCAGCCAAGGCCAAGCGAGGTGAGCGTAATGCCGAGCTGGTTCGCCGATAAATAGCCGTCCAAATTCGAAATCACTTTTTTCGCCGCGACCGCCCGTCGATTCCCTTCATTGACAAGCTGATCGATGCGCGAGCTGCGCACCTTGACGATCGCAAATTCAGAAGCGACAAAAAAGGCGGTGCAAGCGATGAGAAACGCCACCAACAGCAAACTGGCTATATCCAATTCGTCTCCGAGCGCGGATGAAGCGCCCAGGTTACACCTCCTGCACACAAAAGTTTCCATTGCAGCTGATAGACGATGATGCCGCTGGGCCGCCTTAGGCGGCCCAATATGTTACGATTCCTCATTATTGTTCCCTTGGGTGAAAATGAGCACATATTTCAGCAGCTCAAACACGGCAATCAACGTTGCCGCGACGTATGTCAGCGCCGCCGCGCCAAGCACTTTGTTTACGCCGCGCGCTTCATTTGGGGCGATCAACCCTTCAGCCAGCATAAACCGCTTCGCCCGTGCGCTCGCGTTGAACTCCACCGGCAAGGTAATGATTTGGAAGGCCACCGCCAGCGAGAAAAACAAAATGCCGAGTCCAATCAGCGAAAATTGATGGAGCACAAATCCAACGAGCAACAACAACGGCGCAACGCCCGAAGCGAAGTTCACAATCGGAAACATCCGGTGGCGAAGGACGAGCGCAGCGTAGCCTTGCTGGTGTTGAACGGCATGGCCAACCTCGTGGGCGGCAACGGAAATGGAAGCGATTGAACGCCCATAAAAGACCGGCTCCGACAAACGGACCGTGCGGGAAATCGGATCATAATGGTCGGACAATCTCCCTGGCACGACCTCCACCGGCACATGGTGCAGCCCGTGGCGGTCTAAAATCATGCGCGCCACTTCCGCCCCCGTCAACCCCGATGAGGCTGGAACTTCAGACCAGGCATTGAAATTGCTTGATACCTTCCATTGCGCCCAAAGCGATATCAGGAAGGCGATAAAAATGAAAATATCCATCGGATGGAATAGCATCACAGCACCCTCCGTTTTTCAATGTTCATCAAATGTGTATACTATTATTTATTGTACTTGCTCACCTTTTCATACGTCAAACGGCCCGCTCCGGTTTCAAAAAAAAACAGCGCCTGCATCGAGGCGCTATTTGGCTGATGGGGACATCAAAAATTGAAATTGTCTGGGTCAGGACCGACCCGTTTGTTCAAGTTCAACGCGTCGATCTGTTTCATTTCTTCGTCGGTCAGCGAGAAATCAAAAATATCAGCGTTTTCCTTGATCCGCGCCGGCGTCACCGACTTCGGGATCGTCACAACGCCGTGTTGCAAATCCCAGCGCAACACCACCTGCGCCGGCGTTTTCCCGTACTTGCGCCCAATGTCAATGATCGTCGGTTCGCTTAAAATTTCCCCGCGCATGAGCGGCGACCATGCTTCAAGCTGGATGCCGTTTTCCCGGCAAAACGTAAGCAACTCTTTTTGCGTCAGGCGCGGGTGATACTCGACTTGGTTGACCATCGGCTTGATTTCACAATCCGCCAGTACATCTTGCAAATGGTGGATATGGAAATTGCTTACGCCGATCGCGCGCACATAACCGTCTTTATACAACTTTTCCAGCGCCTTGTACGTCTCTTTATACTTCCCTTTCACCGGCCAGTGGACCAAATACAAGTCGACATAATCGAACCCGAGTTTTTTCAAACTTTTGTCAAACGCCTTCAGCGTCGTCTCATACCCTTGATCGGTGTTCCATACTTTCGTTGTCACGAACACTTGTTCGCGAGGAATGCCGGATTCGCGGATCGCTCGACCGACACCTTCTTCGTTTTCATAAAAAGCGGCTGTATCGACATGGCGGTAGCCGATCTCGAGCGCGGTGCGCACCGCGCTTCTTACTTCCTCCCCTTCTTTGACTTTATAAACGCCAAGGCCGACCCAAGGCATTTTCACCCCGTTATGCAAAGTGGCGCAATCTTGCAGGCCGTTCATATCCTCTCCTCCTCGAGCGTCATTATAGTTTCATTATGGGAAAAGAGGGAAAGAAAATCAAAATATATGCTTGCTCTCCTTTCTCACTTCCCCACGTCCCTCTTGTTCTTTCTTTAGGGGAAAATCAACGCAAAAACGAGGGGAAACGTTCCCCTCGCGCTGTCATTGCATTCCTTTTTTCATCCATTCGGCGATTTGCAGCGTGCGGCTCCTTTCCCGACGCAGTCAGAAACATGCGAACGGAAAAGCTGTCAATTGGACTTGCAGATCGGCTCCTGACTCTTATTTGGCCACGCTCATCGAGGCGCGCTCCACTTCAGCTTCGTTCGGATGAAACTCGTTTTCCATTTTCGAAACAACCACTGTCGCTACAGCATTGCCGATAATATTCGTAATCGCCCGCGCTTCCGACATGAAGCGGTCAACCCCAAGCAACAAGGCGATGCCTTCGACCGGGATCATCGGGAACGCCGCCAAAGTCGCTGCCAACGTAATGAATCCCGAACCGGTAACCCCTGCTGCCCCTTTCGAGGTGAGCATTAATACGCCAAGCAACGTCAGCTCTTGCCAAATGGTTAAATCAATGCCGTACGCTTGGGCGATGAAAATGGCTGCCATCGACAGGTAAATCGATGTGCCGTCTAGGTTAAACGAATACCCTGTCGGAACGACAAGACCAACAACCGATTTCGAGCACCCGTATTTTTCCAAACGTTCCATTAGCCGCGGCAGCGCTGATTCAGACGAAGACGTGCCCAAAACAAGCAACAGTTCCTCTTTGATATAAGCGAGAAACTTAAAGATGTTAAACCCATAAAACTTGGCAATCCCGCCAAGCACGACGAAAATGAAGAGCGCCATCGTAATGTAAACAGAACCCATCAATTTACCGAGCGACACGAGCGATCCGAGGCCGAACGTGCCGATCGTGTACGCCATCGCGCCGAACGCGGCGATCGGCGACACCTTCATAACCATGTTGACGACGCCGAAGAAAATTTCTGCCAGCCGTTCAAACAAGGAAATCACTGGTTTTGCTTTTTCCCCAAGCGCGGCAGCCGCTAAACCGAACAACACGGCGAAGAAGAGCACCGGAAGCAGTTGGCCGCTCGCCATCGCGGCAACGACGTTGTCGGGAATGATGCTTAAAATGAAGTCAACAAAACCGTGGCTTGTTTCTTCCGCTTGTTTCGTGTATTGTGAAATGTCGCCGCCTTTTACTGCATCGGTATGAAACCCAACCCCTGGTTTGACAAGGTTGACGACGACAATCCCGATCGCCAACGCAAACGTCGTGACAATTTCAAAATAAATGAGCGCCTTGCCGCCGATGCGGCCGACCTTTTTCAAGTCGCCCATATTGCCGATTCCGATGACGACGGTGAAGAAAATGATCGGGGCGATCACCATTTTAATCAGCTTAATAAATCCGTCTGCCAATACTTTTAACTTCGCTCCGAATTCTGGAAATAGAAATCCGACAATGATCCCTAAAATAATGCCGATGATGACTTGCACCGTCAAGTTTTTCAGTTTTCTCCGCATTTCTCCCACTCCTTTCGATATATTGGCAACGCTTTCAACATTATCATAAAGAAAAATCGTTGAAATCAAAATATTATGGTGATAATGGTCGTTTTGGTCTTTTTGGTCTTGACCTTTTTTGCTGTTCAAAAACAAAAAAGCTTCCGCCCGCGGAAGCCTATTACGATCCTCTAATTTCATTCAAAAGCCTGGAACCAAACTGCCTCGTAAACTCGTCGTACAGCGGGGCGAACTTCTGCTCCCATTTCCGTTTCTCCTCTTCCGACAGCCGGTAAAGGAAGACATCTTCACGCCGCTCGAGCTGCTTGAGCTCCCGTTCGTTTTGCTCTTTCGACTGCTCTAAATTCCAACGCGTCGCTTCAGCCATCGCTTCAGTTATTTTTTGCTGGATGTCTTTCGGCAAACTGTCCCAAAATGACTGATTCATCATGACTGCGTACCCGAGATACCCGTGATTGCTGATTGTAATATACGGTTGAAATTTGTAAAACCCTTTCGAATAAATATTAGAAATCGTATTTTCCTGCCCATCAAACTTATGCTGTTCAAGCTCCTGATAAACGCGGTCAAATGAAACAGCAACCGGTTCACCGCCAAGCAAACGAAACTGCTTTTCAATCACTTCGCTCGGCATAATGCGAAAACGCAAGCCGCGAAAATCGTCAGGGGCGATGAGCGGACGGGTTGTGCTCATCATTTGCTTAAATCCATTGCTCCAAAACGCCAGTCCTTTAATTCCTTTTGCCTCCAGCATCCGAAGCAGCTCGGCGCCCACTTTTCCAGTAAACACGCGGCGCACGTCGTCCTCATCGCGGAACAAAAACGGCAAATCGAGCACTTGCCATTCGGGGACAAGCTCTGTCACCTTTGAAAATGATGGCGCGATCATTTGCACGTCGCCGCGCAACAGCGCATCAAGCTCTTCCCCATCCGAATAAAGCGAGCCGTTCGGGAACACTTCGACTTTGACGCGGCCGTTTGTTTTTTGCTCGACGAGCTCGGCAAACTTTTGCGCCGCCAACCCTTTTGGCGTATTCTCTGCTACGACATGGCTGAAATAAATAATGATTTGCTTTTTCAACCCCTTTTGCTCGTCGTCATAAACAAGTGGTTCACGTCCCAGTTGACGGCTAGCTGCCCAGCCGACCAGACCGAGGCCGACAAACAAAAGGATTGTCCATGCTCTCCACTTTTTCCCCATTGTTCACACCATTCTTCCATCCTATTGCTAAAATTGCACTCCAACGGAATGCTCCCCGCCGACTCGAATCATTGAAGCAAAAAAGCGGCTGGAGCTCACGGATTCGGTTTGAAAGCAGCAATCGCCACGCCTTACGTATGCCCCATCTTCTATGCTGGCGGGCAGAATATTTGTTCCCCACCGCCATTTTACACCTTTCGTTTCTTTCCATTCAAGAAGATTTGGTATAATGAAAAAAAACGTTGATTTATTCCTTTCCCGATTCATATGGCATGTTCAACAGCAATCATGATTGCCAAAAAGGAGTTCCGCCATGAACCGGCTGCCGATTCGCTGGAAAATTACGATTTTGATTTTCGCCATCGTCAGCTTTTCCATGTTGCTGAGCGGTGTATTCATCATCAGCGACTTTTTCCATACAAAGGAGGAGGAACTCAGCCAGCGCGCCTTGCTAACCGCGCGCACCGTCTCCGAGATGCCCGAAGTCAGACGCCATATTGTCGAAAACAAACAAAGCCGGGCGCTGATCAATCCGGTCGTCGAGCGGGTGCGCGTCATTCACAGCGCCGACTATATCGTCGTTCTCGATATGAACAAAGTGCGCCTCTCCCATCCGCTTCCTGCGATGATCGGCACGATCTCCCGCGGTGCTGATGAGGGGCCGGCGTTTGCCGAACATACGTACACTTCCAAAGCCCGCGGGGAAATCGGGACAGTGGTTCGCGCCTTCGTTCCCATTATGAACAGCGATCACGAACAAATTGGCGTCGTCATCGCCGCCTACCGGTTGCCGACGTTTTTTGAAGCCATTGATTCTTTGAAAGAAGAAGCTGCTGTAGCGGTCGTTTTGTCGCTCGTTGTCGGTGGAATTGGCGCATGGCTGCTCGCCTCCCATATCAAGCGGCAAATGTTTGAGCTGGAACCGCATGAGATCGCCAAGCTGCTGATCGAACGGACGGAAGCGTTTAACGCCATGCATGAAGGCGTCATCGCCATTGACAGCGATGAAAAAATTACCATCTTCAACGACCGGGCAAAACAAATGCTCGGCGTCAAAGGGGATGTCATCGGCCGATCGATCCGTTCCATCATTCCGGACACACACCTTCCGGAAATCTTGGAAGTAAACAAGCCGATTTACAATAAGGAGTTGCAGATCGGCAATTTAACGATTTGGAGCAACCGCATCCCGATCAAAGTCAACGGAAAAACGGTCGGCGCCATCGCCATTTTCCAAGACCGGACGGAAGTGAAACGGCTGGCCGAAGAATTGACGGGCGTAAAGGCGTTTGTCCACGCCTTGCGCGTGCAAAATCATGAATACATGAACAAACTTCATACGATCGCCGGCCTTATTCAGCTCGGCCATATTGAAAAAGCGCTCGAGTACGTGTTCCAAGTTACAGAGGAACAAGCAGAACTGACGCAGTTTTTAAGCCGCAACATCAAGGACGAAAGCATTTCTGGATTGCTCTTAAGCAAAATCCGCCGCGGCAAGGAGCTCGGCATCCGCGTGACAATCGACCGGCACAGCCGGCTGCACCGCTTTCCGCCGCATCTCGATCACCATGATTTTGTTGTTCTCCTTGGCAATTTAATTGAAAACGCCTTCGATGCCTTTCGCGGCGTAACCGACCGGGAAAAAGAAATTTACGTCAGCCTTGAACAAAATGAAGAAATTTGTTCCCTCTCGGTCGAAGACAACGGCCAAGGCATTGCTCGCGAGCATATTGACCGCATTTTTGATGAAGGCTTTTCAACCAAAGGGGAAAACGGACGCGGCATCGGCTTGTATTTGGTGAAGCAAATTGTGGAAAAGGGAAACGGGCGCATCGATGTGCAGTCGGAGGAAGGGAAAGGAACGGTGTTTACTGTTACCTTTGATATGTGACTACCCATTCATGCAGCGGCGGCCGCGAAAGACACTCCCGTCGAGACGAAGGAGGAAAAGGCTATGTATCGCGTGTTGTTGATCGAGGATGACCCGATGGTGCAAGAAGTGAACCGGCAAATGATTGAACAAGTGGACGGCTTCACCGTCATCGGCCTCGCTCGAAACGGTGAAGAAGGACTCCACCTCATTCACGAGCTCCGTCCGGATTTAGCGATGATTGATATTTACATGCCGCAGCTGGACGGCCTTGAAACATTAAAACAAATCCGCGCCCGCGGCCATGAAGTTGATATCATCGCCATTACCGCGGCGAGCGACATTGAAACGGTGCGCCGCGTCCTGCAAAACGGCGCCTTCGATTACATTGTGAAACCGTTTAAATTTGAACGGCTCAAACAGGCGTTGGAAAATTATCGGACCTTCCGCCGGTCGCTTGCGGAAAAGGAATCGCTCACCCAGGTGGAACTCGATGCCCTAAGGCGGGCGACTGAACAACCGGCCGGACCGTCCTCCGAGCTTCCGAAAGGACTGAATGAGGTAACATTGGAAAAAGTGATCGCCTATTTGCGTCAACACCGCTTCCCCGTTTCCGCCGAGGAAGTGGCCGAAGGAGTCGGCATCGCCCGCGTCACCGCCCGCCGCTATTTGGAGTACCTTGAGAAAACGGGAAAAGTCGTGCTCGATGTTCAATACGGCGGCGTCGGACGCCCAGTGAATCGGTACCATCTGAAAGCAACATAACACGATGCCGTTTCGAGCGGCTTCAAGCTGGTTGTCAGAGACGGAAAGCCAGGCCCTATTATGCCGTATCCCGCACCAGCAACCGGGCAGGCAGCTCTTCCTGCTTTCGCGTCACATTGCCTGTCTCCAGCCAATGATGAATCAAGCGAAACGCTTTCCCTCCCAGCTGAAAATGTGGCAAAGCGACGGTGTAAACAGCAAGAAAATCGTGCTCTCTGACATGTTCGCATAAAAACGATGGGACCGTCTTCCTGATAAGCGGCAAACGCCTCCCAGCCCACTTCGCGGGAGCACACGATCAGCCCATCCATTTGCCTCATCCGCAGCCGCTCTAACGCCTCGAGTTCCCTCTCCACGTCATAATTCGTCTGAACCAAAAGCAGTTGGTAGCCATAACGGAGCGCCTCTTTGGGTATACCTCCCATTATCGCAGAAAAATAAGGATGATGAATGTACGGAAGCATAACGCCGACAATCGCTGCCCTTCCTTTCGCCAAATGGACGGCCTGAATATTTTTCGTGTAATTGAGCTTCTCCACTGCTTCCCAACCGTCTTCCGCTTTTCCTCGCTCACATACGGATATCCGTTCAACACCCTTGATACAGCAGCCACCGATACGCCTGCCTCTTTCGCCAAGTCACGGATATTGGCCATATTCACACACTCCCTAAAAAAGACTTGCCTTGAAACGCGTTTCATACATTATTGTGGATCCTGCCATCTAGTATACATGAGGAGGGGGACAACATGCTTTACGGATTTGCTTCACTCGTTCTGCTCGTCGCCGCTGTTTGGGGCGGGGCGCATATCGCCTTGCACGTCAAACAACGTGCAAAAACAAACAAGCAGAAAAAATAGGGAAACCATTCTGTTTGTTTCCACCGTTTCAATTGGTATAATGGGGAGTATATGGAGAACATAAGGAGGAATGAACATGACTCGATACTGGAAACTGTTGTTCTCTCTCGCTGTCGCCTCCGCCTTGCTGGTTGGCTGCGGAATGAAAGCGCAGGAGTCAGCAACAAAAGCAGCGAAAGAACAACAGCCAGCCGCCTCAAGAGAAACGTCCGCCAATGTGCAGCCGCCAAACGAAAAGCAAGCTTCTTCCGGCCAATCGGATGCGGCGGCGAGTAGACAAGCAGCCGCAAAGGAAGAAACCTCCGGGCAGCCGCCCGCTGACGAAGAGCAACCTGCCTCTTCGCAGCCAACGACTTCTTTGTCCTATCGGACAGGAAACCAAACCATCACCGAAACAGCGACGCTGCAAACGAGCGACAATCAACATTTTTCCCTCTATGTTTTGGAAGGGTGGACGCTTGACGCCGAAGAACCGAGTGCCGATGTCCTGCTTCATGGCGACGCATTCGCCCGCATCCGCTTGCTTTCTCCGGGTGAAACAAACTATGAACAACTAGCGAAAGAACATGCCCAAGCAGTCGACGCCAACGCCGCCCGCCAACAAACGGACGGGTTGCCTAAGCCGTTCACTGATGCGGTTTGGTACACCGCCCAAACAGACGGCGTCACGGTTCATGTCATCGCCAGCGCCCAACCGACGCCGATGCTATTGACCGTACACGCTCCAAGCAGCGAAGACGTGCTTGGCGCCGTGCTCGCCATGGTTGCTACATTACAAAAGCAATAACGTATCCAACGGGGAAGGAAACCGCTCTTCCCCGCTTCCAAAAAAAAAGAAATCCCCCTTCCAGCCAACAAGAGGATCAAACAAGCTGCTTGCTCTCTTCTTTGCGGAAAAATGTTTTCATCGCGTGGAACACATCCGATTTTTGCTTCAAAATATAGTAGCGGAACTTTTCATCCTTAATATTGCGATACGCCGACATGAGCGTGGAATGGCGATTGTACTGGTTGACTTCCCCATACCCAAACATGTTCGATACTTTCATCAGCTCCTGAACAAGCTTCACGCAGCGGGCATTGTCCGATGTCAGGTTGTCGCCGTCCGAGAAGTGGAACGGATAAATGTTGTAGCGCGACGGTGGATATTTTGTCTCAATGAGTTCAAGCGCCTTGCGGTAGGCTGATGAGCAAATCGTTCCACCGCTTTCCCCTTTCGTGAAAAACTCCTCCTCACTGACGACTTTTGCTTCCGTATGATGGGCGATAAAGGCGATGTCCACTGTTTCGTATTTCGTGCGCAAAAAGCGGGTCATCCAGAAGAAAAAGCTGCGTGCCATATATTTTTCCCACATGCCCATCGATCCGCTTGTGTCCATCATCGCCAAGACGACCGCCTTCGATTCTGGTTTGACGACTTCGTTCCACGTTTTAAACTTCAAATCTTCACGGTAAATCGGATAAAAGCCTGGTTTGCCGTTCATGGCATTGCGCTTGAAGGCAGCGAGCATCGTCCGCTTCTTATCGATATTCCCCATCAGCCCGGTGCGGCGGATGTCGTTAAATTCGATATGTTGGGTTACATTTTGATCCAGCTCTTTTCGTTGCAAGTTGGGCAGCTCCAATTGGCTAAAGAACGCTTCCTCAATCTCCATCAGCGACACTTCAGCTTCGTAATAATCTTGGCCCGGCAAATCGCCAGCACCTTGGCCTTTTCCTGGCCCCTGCCCCTCCCCGCTTCCGTCTCGGGCCACCACATCACCGACTTGGCTGTCTCCATTTCCTTGGCCGACGTGTTTGTTTTTCTCATAATTGTAGCGGATTTTGTATTCATCGAGCGAGCGGATCGGAATTTTAATCACATCGCGCCCGTTGGACATGATAATGCTTTCTTCCGTAATTAAGTCGGGCAAATTGTTTTTGATCGCTTCCTTCACTTTTTCTTGATGGCGCTTTTGATCATCATATCCTTTGCGGTGGAGGGACCAGTCTTCCTTCGATACAACAAAATTCCCCTTCATGTTTTCCCCTCCTTTGAAAAAATCATTTTCACACTTTTCGCTTTCCCGCATATACTTATGTTGGCGTCATCAAAACGGGCCATCACTATGCCAAGTTGGTTTATTTTATCGTATGCAAAAATTCAAAATAATTGACCAATGAATGAGGAAAATAGAAAAGTAGACAAGCCCGATTATCAGCTTCGCGCCCTCTTGTTCTCTTCCTTTTAGCGAAGCTCGCTGCGTCGTCTTTGCTCGACCCTCCCTGTGCAACTCGGTCAGACAGAGGAGGAGGATAAAAAAAGCATGCCTCAGCGCTTGAGGCATGCCTAGCGGTTCAACAAGCTGCCGACATAGCGGAGCAATTCGTTGGCTGACGTGGAGTTGTACCCGTATTCATCAATGAGGCGGGCGACGACTTCGTTAATTTTTTTCAACTGCTGCTCATCCGGTGTTTTCGTCGACGTTGTAATTTTCACAATATCTTTTAGATCAGCGAACAGTTTTTTCTGGATTGCCTCGCGCAGCCGTTCATGCGAGTTGTAATCAAATCGCTGCCCTTTGCGCGCATAGGCGGAAATGCGGATTAAAATTTCTTCACGAAACGCTTTTTTCGCATTTTCGGAAATGCCGATTTGTTCCTCGATCGAGCGCATCAGCTTTTCATCCGGATTCATTTCCTCGCCAGTGAGCGGATCGCGCAGTTTCGTCTTGTTGCAGTACGCCTCGACGTTGTCCAAATAGTTATCCATCAACGTTTTCGCCGACTCTTCATACGAATAGACGAACGCCTTTTGCACTTCTTGTTTGGCGATTTCGTCATATTCTTTACGCACAAGCGAAATGAAGTTCAAGTACCGCTCGCGGTCTTCCTTCGTGATCGACGGATGCTGATCCAACCCTTCTTTCAACGAACGAAGCACGTCAAGCGCATTGATCGACGGCACTCCTTTGCGAATGATGCAGGCAGAAATGCGGTTGATGACATAGCGTGGGTCGATGCCGCTCATCCCCTCGTCCGGATGCTCCTTTTTCAGCTCCTCCACATCGACCTCGCTGAATCCTTCGATCATTTCGCCATCATACAAGCGCATTTTCTTCAATAAATCCACATCCGGCCGCTTCGATTCTTTCAACCGCGTCAAAATCGTAAACATGGCCGCAATCCGCAACGTATGTGGAGCGATATGCACGTCGGCGACATCGCTTTCGCGGATCATTTTTTCGTAAATGCGCTCTTCTTCCGAGACGCGCAAGTTGTATGGAATCGGCATGACGATGATGCGCGAATGGAGCGCCTCGTTCTTTTTGTTGGCGATGAACGACCGATATTCCGTTTCGTTCGTATGAGCGATAATCAATTCGTCGGCGCTGATTAAAGCAAACCGCCCAGCCTTGAAATTGCCTTCTTGCGTCAGCGACAGCAAATGCCAAAGAAATTTTTCATCGCACTTTAACATCTCTTGAAATTCCATAATCCCGCGGTTGGCTTTGTTCAGCTCGCCGTCAAACCGGTACGCGCGCGGGTCGGACTCGGAGCCGTATTCCGCGATCGTTGAAAAATCGATGCTTCCCGTTAAATCGGCGATGTCTTGCGATTTTGGATCAGACGGACTGAACGTCCCGATGCCGACGCGGCGGTTTTCCGAGAAGAAAATGCGCTCCACTAGCACGTCTTCAATGCGTCCGCCGTACTCTTTCTCAAGCCGCATCATATTGAGCGGCGACAGCTCGCCTTCGATGCGAATGCCGTATTCGCGGTAAAAATCGTCGCGCAAATGGTGAGGAATGAGGTGAAGCGGATCTTCATGCATCGGGCACCCTTTAATGGCATACACCGCGCCGCGCTCTGTTTTTGAATACTCTTCAAGCCCACGCTTTAGCAAAGTCACAAGCGTCGACTTCCCGCCGCCAACTGGCCCCATCAGCAGCAAAATCCGTTTCCGCACATCAAGCCGCTTCGCCGCCGGGTGGAAATATTCCTCAACGAGCCGCTCAAGCGCCTCCTCAAGCCCGAACAGGTGCTGGCTGAAAAACTTATATCGTTTCCGCCCATTCACCTCTTCGACCCCAGCATCTTTGATCATATTATAAACACGCGAATGAGCCGACTGGGCCACCCACGGCTTTTCTTTTAAAATCTTTAAATACTCAGCAAACGTTCCTTCCCATTTCAACTTTTCTTCTTCTTCCCGATACCGGGCGATTTTTTGCAAAATATCCATAAAGGACCTCCTCACCCTTGGATGTCTAACAGCAAGATTATTACAATTTATGCGAGGATGTCCCGTATCATTCGCCGCAAAAAAAAATTTTGTCTCCTAACAACCAACTGCGGTCATTCACATGCTTGGCCATATTCGCTATAATAAAAGGGGAAACGCCTGCCACTTTCATTATGAAGGAGGAACAAACGATGCGCACTTTGCTTGTGCTAGGGGTTATCATTGCGTTTTTGACGGCCATTTTCACCGCTGGCTATGAAGACAAACCAGGCGTCAGACAATAAGACCAAAAAAACGACCTCCAGAGCGAAGGTCGTTTTTTTGTTTATGACAACCCATAAAACCGTTGTTGGCGCAACGCTTCGTACACTAAAATGGCCGCCGTGTTCGACAAGTTTAACGAGCGCACTTTGTCATTCATCGGGATGCGAAGGCAACGGTCCATATTGGCCTCAAGCAGCTCCTTCGGCAGTCCGGTCGTTTCACGGCCGAACACAAAGAAAATATGTTTTTCTGTATCGCTGAAATCAAACGAATCATAATACCGGCGCCCGAATTTCGTAATGAAATAAAACTCCCCTTCCGGAAAGCGGGCGAATAGTTCGTCAAGCGAGTCATAATACGAAATATTGACATACGGCCAATAATCAAGCCCGGCGCGCTTTAACATTTTATCATCCGTAGAAAAACCGAGCGGGCGGATCAAATGGAGCGACGTATCGGTTGCTGCGCACGTACGAGCGATGTTTCCAGTATTGGCTGGAATTTCTGGCTGGTATAGCACTACATGAAGCGGCATTTCCTTCACCTCAGCAACGTTTATTTGCGATCGATGATGTGAAAAAACTTATAGCGAATGTTCGGCGTATAGGCGCTTGAATCTTCATACGACCAATAGCGCATTCGGCTGTTTGTCGTATGGGCGTTCACAAGCGGCATCCCGTTCTGATCTTTCGCCACCACAATCGTTGAGTGGTCGAAGCGTCCGTCCCCTTGAAAATCATAACAGATGACATCACCTGCCATCAATTGCTCCGGCTCCGCCACTTCCACCGCCTGCAAGCCGATGCGCGACCCGCTCAAATACCAACGAAAAGCATGGGCCACAGCCCAGCTGTAACTCCAACTTCCGTTTTGACACCACCATCCCCTCGCCCGGTTCGGATAGCCCGTCATCGGCGCCCCGCCTGCATACAAGCATTGAGAGACAAAATTCGTGCAATCCACCGGAAACGACGGAAACACCGGGTTATGCCGATTCCACCACGTTTCCGCATACCGCACCGCCCGGGCGCGGTCATACTGGTAAGAAAGACGCTCCCCCGTCCATTGCTCTCGTTCGACGCGCGGCGCCTCCATATCCCTCCCCAACCGGTTGATCGGTTCATCAGTTACAAGCTCACCGCGAACAAAACAGGCGCATCGCTCCTCAACCTGTTCTTCTATATATAGTGAACCCCTTTGCTTAATTAAAAATTGATGGTGGGCAATATACATAACTTTCGCTTCCCGCTCGATGGTCTGCCTGCCGACAATTTGTCCCCGGATCGTGCAACGGACGATCTCCGCACCGCGCTTTTGGCAAAGCCGTTGCTTTCTTGCCGCCTCTTCGCTTCGGATATTGCTTTCCGACACAAACGAGCGGGCTCGCTCATCCAACCACGCGCGCAACTGTTTTTTCATGCTGCTTTCCACCACTTTCGTTTTTGTTACTACCTTATGTGGGGAAGCTGCGTTTTTTTCCCTATTCCTTTGCCTCAGCCAACAGTTTCAGTCCTTTTTCAATCTCAGCGATCACATCGGCATCCGCCTCCGTTTGCCGCGCGGCCTCCAAGTAAGGCTTAGCGCTTGGATCCCCGATTTTCCCGAGCGCCCACGCCGCCGTCCCGCGGATGACGGGACGGCTATCCTCTTTCAACAAACGCAGTAAGTGCGGCACCGCGGTTTGGTCTTTGTAATGGGCGAGCGCCAGAATGGCATTGCGCTGAATCGGCTTTTTCCCACGCCATGAACCCGCCATGGCCCCAAATGTTTCTTTAAATTCACGGTTGCTCATCTGAAGCAGCGGGATGAGCTTCGGCTTTACCGCTTCCGGATCCGGCTCGAATTCTGGATGCAAATGAAAGTCTTTCCCCTTATTTTCCGGGCAGACTTGCTGGCATGTATCGCAGCCGTACAGCCGGTTCCCGATTTTCTCCCGAAACTCGTCGGCTAAAAAGCCTTTCGTTTGCGTTAAAAAGGAAAGGCACCGCTGTGCGTTCAGTTGCCCCCCTTGCACAAGCGCCCCGGTCGGGCAGGCATCAATGCATTTCGTGCACGTGCCGCATCGGTTTTCAACCGGTTCATCAGGGGGAAATGGAATATTCGTAATCATTTCTCCCAAATACACATACGATCCAAACTCCGGTGTAATAATAGAGCAGTTCTTGCCGCTCCAACCGATCCCTGCTCGTTCCGCCACCGCCCGATCAGCGAGCTCTCCGGTATCCACCATCGAGCGAACGCGGGCATGGGGCACTTTGGCCAGCAAAAACTCCTCGAGCTGCTGCAAACGTTCCCGCAACACATCGTGGTAGTCCTTTCCCCATGAAGCGCGGCAAAAAACGCCGCGCCGTTCCGTCTTTGTCCCCCGCGGCGCATTTTTCATTTTAGACGGATAGGCAAGAGCAATGGCAATAATCGATTTTGCTTCCGGAAGAAGCAATGAAGGATTCGTCCGTTTCTCAATATCTGGTTCCTCAAAACCGGACTGATAGCCGAGCTCCTGCTGGCGGCGCAGCCGTTCCTTTAATTCAACAAACGGATCAGCGCTCGCAAATCCGATTTTATCAATGCCGATTGACCGACTGTACTCAATGACTTCCTGCTTTAATGCCACAACATCCATCGTTTTCCCTCCTTTCGTCATATATGGTAAAATGAAATCCGAGGTGATCAAGATGAAATGCGTGATATCAGAACAACTAAAGCAACGCCTTCCTTCTGGTAAATTCGGCGTCATCCGCTATCATCATATCGAGGTCAGCGATTCACCGCAAATGTTAAGGGGGAGGCTTGAGCTGTTTCAAGAATCTCTTTACATCGAGCTGCAGGAAAAGTCGATTGCCGACATCCCTGAGATGGTCGAATGGCGCCGTACTTTCAAACAAATCGGAACGGACCCAAGCCGCTATCGACCGTCAAGTGAAAGCCTGTACCGACGCATCCAGAAAAAAAGCTTCATTCCGCCTATCCATTCAGCGGCGGACATAAACAACTTTTTTTCACTCTATTATAAAATTCCGCTCGGCATCTATGATCTAGACCGCATCAACGGGACAGTGACGCTCACGATCGGCACGGAACAAGATGAATACATCGCGTTAAACGGCCGCACAGTCAACTTTGCCAACAAACTCGTCAGCAAAGATGAACGAGGGCCGTTTGGCAGTCCGATCGTCGATTCGGAGCGGACCGCCGTGACGAGAGAAACGAAAAACGCTTTGCAAATCGTTTACTTTCTCCCATCAACGCCAGAAGAAACCGCCAAGCGCCAGCTTCAAGCCATCCAAACGATGTTTGTGCAAATTCATGGCGGCGAAGCCGACGCCCAATTGTTCATTTGATCTTCCCCCCCACTTTCCTGCTGTTGGAAACGGGGGACTCCCTCCCTACTTGAACTCTCTCCCACCTACGCTCACGCGTGGAAGTGGGGGTCTTCTCGGTTTAGGGTGATAAAGAAAAAAACGCAATGCCTCGTTCTTTAACGAAACGAAACACTGCGTTGTCCCCAACAATCATAACGTAATTTTAAAGCTAACGAGAGATATTATAACAGACTTCCACACGCATCGCAAGAAAAAAACGCAAAAATCGACAAAAGAAATTGTACAAAAGGGCACCAGAATCTCTGGTGCCAGCAACCAGTGACCCGTACGGGATTCGAACCCGTGTTACCGCCGTGAAAGGGCGGTGTCTTAACCACTTGACCAACGGGCCATTATGGCGGAGAAGGCGGGATTTGAACCCGCGCGCCGCAAAACTGCGACCTAACGGTTTAGCAAACCGTCCCCTTCAGCCACTTGGGTACTTCTCCAAAGAAATGGCTCCGCAAGTAGGATTCGAACCTACGACCTACCGGTTAACAGCCGGTTGCTCTACCGCTGAGCTATTGCGGAATGATGAATAACTATATGTTATGCACATCTTCCAAATGTGCTCGTTGCCTCTTCCTCTGCCAGCTAATTCAAGGAAGCGAGATGCGTCGAGGCAACTCGCAGCGAATTCGAAGATGTGAAGCTCGTCGCTCCGATTTTGCTGTGGAACGATGGGGCATTGTTCGCCCATTATTATAGCGAATGACCCAAAAATATTCAATGGAAAATAATGGGCCTAAGTGGACTTGAACCACCGACCTCACGCTTATCAGGCGTGCGCTCTGACCAGCTGAGCTATAGGCCCATAAAAAGCGGGTGATGGGAATCGAACCCACGACATCAGCTTGGAAGGCTGAGGTTTTACCACTAAACTACACCCGCATATCATTTAGTTGAACATCCGCCACGCTGCTTCCATGCCCCTTCCTCTACCAGCTGATTCATAGAAGCCAGATGCGTCGGGGCAACTCGAAGCAGATTCGATGATGCAGATGCTCGTGGCTGAGGTTTTACCACTAAACTACACCCGCAAATATAGAATATTAATGAAAAGGGCGACTAGTGGGAATCGAACCCACGCATGCCAGAGCCACAATCTGGTGCGTTAACCACTTCGCCATAGTCGCCTCGTTCTGGTGCCGGCTGCAGGACTTGAACCCGCAACCTACTGATTACAAGTCAGTTGCTCTACCAATTGAGCTAAGCCGGCACGATTTTAAAGTGCATGGCGGAGGAGGAGGGATTCGAACCCCCGCGCGCCTTGCGGCGCCTCTCGGTTTTCAAGACCGACCCCTTCAACCACTTGGGTACTCCTCCAAAAAAGCAACAATAATAATGGTGGACCTTGTAGGACTCGAACCTACGACCGGACGGTTATGAGCCGTCTGCTCTAACCAGCTGAGCTAAAGGTCCGATAATGGTGGCGGTGGAGGGGATCGAACCCCCGACCTCACGGGTATGAACCGTACGCTCTAGCCAGCTGAGCTACACCGCCAAATTTAAGTCAAAAGGTGGAGCCTATCGGGATCGAACCGATGACCTCCTGCTTGCAAAGCAGGCGCTCTCCCAGCTGAGCTAAGGCCCCATGATAAATCGGGAAGACAGGATTTGAACCTGCGACCTCACGGACCCGAACCGTGTGCTCTACCAAGCTGAGCTACTTCCCGACAAAACGCGCTCGAGAGGATTCGAACCCCTAACCTTCTGATCCGTAGTCAGATGCTCTATCCAATTGAGCTACGAGCGCACAAGTGCCGAGGGCCGGACTCGAACCGGCACGGTAGTTACCTACCCCAGGATTTTAAGTCCTGTGCGTCTGCCAATTCCGCCACCCCGGCGGAAGTGGAGCGGAAGACGGGGCTCGAACCCGCGACCCCCACCTTGGCAAGGTGGTGTTCTACCGCTGAACTACTTCCGCAAGACGATGAGCCATGGAGGACTCGAACCTCCGACCCTCTGATTAAAAGTCAGATGCTCTACCTACTGAGCTAATGGCTCATGGGTTCAATAACACTCCGAGACAACGATGTCCCTTCCTCTACTAGCATATTCGAAGATGTCAGATGCGTCGGGACAACTCGAAGCAAATCCGAAGATGCTTTGCTCGTTGCTCTACCTACTGAGCTAATGGCTCATGGTTAGGATAACACTCTACAGCTTCGTTTCACTCTACCTGCCTCTTCCTCTCCCAGCCGATTCAAAGATGCCAAGTGCGTCGAGGCAACTCGAAGCAAACTCGAAGATGCAGCGCTCGTTACTGAGCTAATGGCTCATGGGTTCAATAACACTCCGAGACAACGATGTCCCTTCCTCTACTAGCATATTCGAAGATGTCAGATGCGTCGGGACAACTCGAAGCGAACTCGAAGATGTAGCGCTCGTTACTGAGCTAATGGCTCGCGGTTGCCGCCTTAATGGCTTAAGGGGTTATTAAGGAATAAGAATGCCGGCTGCAGGACTTGAACCCGCAACCTACTGATTACAAGTCAGTTGCTCTACCAATTGAGCTAAGCCGGCACATTTAAAATTAGTTAGTGACTCATGTTGTCTGCCTAGTTGTGCCTCTTCCTCTGCAAGCTGATTCGAGGAAGCTGAGTGCGTCGAGGCAACTCGCAACAGACTCGACGATGCGAATGTTCGTCGCTACCCATTGAACTAAGCCGGGGTGGTTTGAACATCTGACATGTCTGTGAACTACTCCCACTTAGCTTTGCATGAAGCGGGAACCTTCTTTCGGAACTATGATAAAAATGGTGGCTCGGGACGGAATCGAACCGCCGACACAAGGATTTTCAGTCCTTTGCTCTACCGACTGAGCTACCGAGCCATATATTATTTTTTAACTCGCTCGCTGAATTGCTCTGTGCCTCTTCCTCTACAAGCTGATTCAAAGACGCTCGATGCGTCGAGGCAACTCGAAGCGAATTCGATGAAGCGGATGCTCGTCTCTACCGAATGAGCTGCTGAGCCGTATTTTTCATCTTTCACAATTTTGAAAGAATGGCGGTCCCGACGGGACTCGAACCCGCGATCTCCTGCGTGACAGGCAGGCATGTTAACCACTACACTACGGGACCAACTTTGGTTGCGGGGGCAGGATTTGAACCTGCGACCTTCGGGTTATGAGCCCGACGAGCTACCGGACTGCTCCACCCCGCGATGATGAGAAAGTAAGTTGATTTTCACAATGCTTTTAGTGTTGTTGTTCGTTGCCTCTTCCTCTACAAGCTGATTCAAAGACGCTCGATGCGTCGAGGCAACTCGAAGCGAATTCGATGAAGCAAAGGCTCGTTGCTCCACCCCGCGATGATGAGAAAGTAAGTCAGCTTTTATATTAAGATGGTGGAGGATGACGGGATCGAACCGCCGACCCCTTGCTTGTAAGGCAAGTGCTCTCCCAGCTGAGCTAATCCTCCACGAAATTGCCTAGCAGCGACCTACTCTTGCAGGGGCGCTGGCCCCAACTACCATCGGCGCTGGAGGGCTTAACTTCCGTGTTCGGGATGGGAACGGGTGTTTCCCCTCCGCCATAGCCACTAGGCAACAATGGACAAGTCTTATTATAAGGAAAGTTGACCTGTTGTCAAGACTTTTTCATTCCCTCAAAACTAGATAACCGTGCTCAGGAAGAAGCCGCTCGCCTGCGCTTTTCTTGGTTAAGCCCTCGATCGATTAGTATCCGTCAGCTCCACGTGTCGCCACGCTTCCACCTCGGACCTATCGACCTCGTCATCTTCGAGGGATCTTACCCGCTTTGCGCGGTGGGAAATCTCATCTTGAGGGGGGCTTCACGCTTAGATGCTTTCAGCGCTTATCCCGTCCGCACATAGCTACCCAGCGGTGCCCCTGGCGGGACAACTGGTACACCAGCGGTGCGTCCATCCCGGTCCTCTCGTACTAAGGACAGCTCCTCTCAAATTTCCTCCGCCCGCGACGGATAGGGACCGAACTGTCTCACGACGTTCTGAACCCAGCTCGCGTACCGCTTTAATGGGCGAACAGCCCAACCCTTGGGACCGACTACAGCCCCAGGATGCGATGAGCCGACATCGAGGTGCCAAACCTCCCCGTCGATGTGGACTCTTGGGGGAGATCAGCCTGTTATCCCCGGGGTAGCTTTTATCCGTTGAGCGATGGCCCTTCCATGCGGAACCACCGGATCACTAAGCCCGACTTTCGTCCCTGCTCGACCTGTCCGTCT